>NZ_CP104067.1:2511666-3767500 GCF_026651875.1 Alicyclobacillus fastidiosus
GTGTGCAGAATTGGTTTACAAAACGAGGAATACCACGGCTGGCGGTGTAAATCATTTGAATATTCTCCATCGCTATCCCGTCGGAACGGCATGTTCTGCCAGTTCCATTTTTCCATGGGCGTCATTGCTCGGTGGCTTTCAAATTAAGATCTATAGTACAAATGTTAGAAGGCATCATATTAAGATCTATAGTACAAATGTTAGAAGGCATCATATTGGAATAGCCTCTCGGCATTGGAGCGCAGAACAGTAAGATATATCGGAATGCCTTCCAAGAATCCACTGGAAAATCTGCGAGCAATGGTTTAAACCACCGTGTTCCTTGAAAAAGGGTATAACAAACAGAGCGATGACGATCCGATTTTCAAAAAGTCATCGCTGGAGATGGTATGATTGGGGTATTTTCAGGCTGACAAGAGTATCGACGATAGGTCTAGATTACTCTCTTGGTACCAAGCGTCCATGTGTTGGCACATGGCAATGCCATAGATGCGGACGGTCCACATCATGGTGCTGCGATGCTTGGCAGCTTCGAGGAGAAAATCTTCCTTTGCTCGCTTGTTGCTACGCTCGCAGGTGGTTCTGCGTTTGTAGACATCGTTCCACTCGTTGCTGTTGCGGACGACGGGTGGGAACAAGCGAGGATTGTGTTTGGTATATGTGTGTACGCATCTTCCGTAAGGTGAATCAGAACAGGGCGTATCACAAGTCACCACACCTTTGACGACGAGTGGACAATAGTACTTTCGGCGACCGCGTGTGTAGTCGTAGCCACGATCTTTCATCTCCAGCCCCTTTTTACAAAACGGAACCCCAGTAGGGGAAAATGTGATGTCATCCTTGCGAACCCCTTGCTCCCCGTACTGCGCAGGTTTAAATCGATAAATGGCTTTACTTTCCGTGATAGAAGGTACTGGTAGATTGACAGTGCGTCGTGCGCGGCATCTAAAATGGCTTTGTCCCAGGTATATTCACGAAAGCGTTCGACGAACTCACGCGCACTGACTACCCAAGAGGTCGCATCATGGCGCGAAGCTCGTTGAAGTCTGGGGTAAAGTGGCAGGTCGTAAGGACTATCCGCAGCAACAAACGTGTAAAGGTGATAACCGAAGAAGTACCTGTTTCGATAACTGTCCCAGCCCATATCACAGTCGGGTTGGGAATAGATACGATAGCATCTGCATGGCTTGATACCGAGTTCACGACAGTTGCAAAGTCGTCGGCTACGAACTTGGGTAGCTGTTTGAAGCGGCATTCCATCACCTGCGATTGACAGTGCGTTCGTGTCGCCCAGTAAGCCTAGAGTGGCAGATACGGTAAGGAACTGCTGTTGAAAGAGCACAAGCAATCTGTCAAATGGCTGTGGCTTGGTGGCTGAGCGCTTTTGTAGCTGAGCCATGAGATTTGCGATTTTGCTATACGCTTTGGTTGGTGCCTTTTCTCCCTTTTTGCCACCTTTGACTTTCTTTCGATTGAGTCTGAGCTTGGGCGAAAGATTCGCGGAGGTATGAGACCACAGCCGCTTAAAGAAATGGTAGAAGGTACCGACACCAGGCGTTTTCCCGTACTCAAAGCCACTCAGGATGGCATACAGTGGGCAACGATGCAACTGATTGACCCACTCTGTAATCGATGGTTCTCGACCTGCAACATGAGTAGATAGGAACGAAGTAAGTCGGCAGGGTCAATGGACCTTGGACCACGACACGAAAAAGCTCCTTCGAGTAAGCGAAACGTGCAAGAGAGGTCGGTAATCCAGAACTTCTTAACAAGCGACCAGTCCTTTGCGACAAAGA
Organism: Alicyclobacillus fastidiosus; assembly: GCF_026651875.1. Taxonomy (GTDB): domain Bacteria; phylum Bacillota; class Bacilli; order Alicyclobacillales; family Alicyclobacillaceae; genus Alicyclobacillus; species Alicyclobacillus fastidiosus. Next base: position 2,513,463 of record NZ_CP104067.1, read on the forward strand.
GAAGCGACCCATTCCCGTAGTGAATACGAAGTTGTTGCTCAACGAACGACTGATACTGCTGATGAGACCGCACCATGGGTAACATAAAGCAACCCCAATTCCGATGAGATAGAGCGGTTAAGCCCTTCTCGGCGATTGTTGGGGTGATTCTAAAAAGTCAAGTATTATTTGGCGCACAGCGTATTTTCTTTTCATGGTGGTGTTGAATTTCCAATTTTGAATTGTCAAGTGGAACTGACGAACATGGGGGCAAACGAAGATCCTCCAGGCACAGAACCGTTGAGGGTTCAGCGACAATCCAATACCGAGAGGCTATTGGACAAACGGGGGCATAAGTCCCATAAGCACTGTTGCTGCAAACCGCATGAACATACAGCGACTGAGGACCAGGTGCTATTGCACTGGGCAGCTTAGCGACAGATGATTCCAATAAAAACGTGTTATTAAAGCACAATAAACTATGTATAAAAATTCCTTCGGAAAGGTTTGTGCTTTATGTGGACGCTGAAGGTATATGTGAAGAGGGAATGTATCGAGAGCCATACCTATAAGTCGAAGGAAGAGGCAATCGCCAAAAAAGAAGAATTAATACAGAAGTATCACAATGTAGTTCTCCTCAAAGAAACCGTATTGAAAACGGGAATTCAGACTGTAGATGCGTTTGTTTCATTTGCCGTTGCTACAGTTGAGGTGGTCCTCGGGTCTATATTTCGTTAGAAATGGTGACAACTTCAGAAACGGTGGTATCCATAATAATTTATTCCGTTTCGGAGAACGAACATGAAACAAGCCCTTGTAGTCATTTTTGTTAGAATATTTACTCGCCCGATGTAATGTCGCTAACGAGTTATATCGAAGCGGTGCGCGAATGATTTGCATAAAAATGCATGGTTGGAAATACCGTCATTGATCAACTATGGGGCATAAGTGTGCAATAGCGATTATATTCGAATGAATCAGATACAGAGGTATAAATTGTGGGTGATAAAACGAAATTAGTCTTCTATGGAGCTATAAGTGTAGATGGATACATTGCACGAGAGAATCATTCTTTGGATTGGCTGTTAGGAACAGAAGGCGAAGAGGATATTGGTTACTCAGATTTCTACGCTACTGTAGATATCATTTTAATGGGCAAAAAAACCTACGACGAAATTTTGATTCACATGCCCGATGAATTCCCGTATAAAGGCAAAGAGTGTTATGTATTTTCTCGTTCAACAACTGGAACTACGGACTATGTAGAATTTATCAACGAAGATATTATAAGGTTCACGAAGTCACTGAAAGAGCACACTGGGAAGCGGATTTGGATTGTTGGTGGAGGAGAAGTCTTGTACCCGCTTCTTCAAGAAAAACTTGTAGATGAATTTATCATTCAGATTGCTCCATCCATTATCGGCCGTGGGATTCCACTGTTCCTTCCAGGTGATCAAGAAAATCAATTGCGACTTATCGATGTGAAACAATACAAGCAAATGGCTGAGTTACATTATGAGCTAAAATAGGGTGTGAAGATTTTGAACTAATGGGACTAGAACTGAATAAGCCCGTTGCATCAGCTATTGCATGGATATACGATCGGAGAATTTTACTCTTATTGCTCATTTGGTCAGGTTAACTGAATAACCCCCCTTGAAGGATGCGATTCCTGTACGCAAACCAGCGGACATAGGTCACTCCCCTACAGTCGGTCGTTTTGCACGTTTCTCTTCATGACGGGCCACTTTTGCTCGGTTTCCACAGATTTTCATCGAGCACCATTTACGACGACCACTTGAATCCATAAACAACAGTACACAGTCCGGATTCGCACAGCGGCGAATGGTCAGTAATTCTTCGGAAGCCAATAATTTAAGTGCATCAAATGCAACAAGGGATAGAATGGCATCTGTTGAATCACCCACCGGAATGGGTACGAGACCTTCGGACAAAATTTTATACGACAAAGGCGCTCTTTGTATTAAGTCCTCTAAATGTACTTTCCATTTCTCCACCAGTGCGTTTCTGTCCGCCAATTTTTCAAATCCATTTCGTAAAAAACAACGCAATTTTCTCACGGCTTGCAACGTTTCCGGAGAATACCCAGTAGTTTGTATAGCAGCAAGGCTTCCTATTCCTTTCATGGAAACAAGCCAATGGTTTAAATCGGATTCTGTAACAAGCAAATCGTGACGAACACCACGTCGTACAACCTCTGTATTTACGAGATCAATGGATGGATGTCCTGAAATAAGGGGAAATTCCTCACGTTCGGTCATATTTCTTCCTCCCGATAAAACTAACCACATTGTACACCTTTGACAGGTTAGATAAAACCGCTTATGATACTAACCGTAAATATAAACAATAACAGGTTAGTTGGTGGCGAAGAGATGAAACAGCAAGATTAAACCATCCTTTGCCTAATGGAGAATCGTTTTATACTGAGAGGAGAGTAATGTTCATGCAGCGAGAATCTCGCAGGCCGTTTCCCCCGTTTGACGAATCAACAGCCCGGCAAAAGGTCCGCATGGCTGAGGACGCGTGGAATACCCGCGACCCTGAACGCGTAGCATTGGCTTATAGCATAGACAGTCAGTGGCGGAATCGGTCTGAATTTGTATCCGGCAGATCGGAAATTGTTGAGTTCCTGAAGAGGAAATGGAATAGGGAACTGGACTATCGCTTGATTAAGAGTCTATGGGCGTTCCACAACAACAGAATCGCCGTACGATTTGCGTACGAGTGGCACGATGATTCGGGTAATTGGTTTCGCTCTTATGGAAATGAAAATTGGGAATTCAATGAATCCGGATTGATGGTACATCGTCATGCATCCATTAACGATTTGCCCATCACTCAGGAGAATCGACTCTTTCATTGGGAACTTGGACCGCGCCCAAATGACATACCGGAGTTAGAGGAGTTTGGGCTATAAACGCCTACAAAACTCATAATGGGCCGTTTTACGTGACAGAGTTACGTAGGGTAGTACGAGAGAATGGCAACTCAGAAAATAGAACCGATTCGCTACAATGCAGGTGTCAAGTAAATTGGGCACCTGCTATTTTGTTGGAATCTGCTACGAAGTCTACTTGCAATAGCCTCTCGGCATTGGAAAGCAGAAAAGCAAGAGAAAGCGGAATATCTTCCAAGAATCCACTGGAAAATTTGCGAGTAACGGTTGAAGCGGCGGTGTTCCTTGAAAAAGGTATAGCAAACAGAGCGATGACGGTCCGATTTTCAAAAAGTCATCGCTGGAGATGGTATGATTGGGGTATTCTTAGGCTGACAAGAGTAGCGAACTCAGGTCGAGCGTACTTTCTTGGAACCAAGCGTCCATGTGTTGGCACATGGCAATGCCATAGATGCGGACGGTCCACATCATGGTACTGCGATGCTTGGCAGCTTCGAGGAGAAAATCCTCTTTCGCTCGCTTGTTGCTACGCTCGCAGGTGGTTCTGCGTTTGTAGACATCGTTCCACTCGTTGCTGTTGCGGGCAACGGGTGGAAACAAGCGAGGATTGTGTTTGGTATATGTGTGTACGCATCTTCCGTAAGGCGAATCGGAACAGGGCGTATCACAAGTTACCACGCCTTTGACAACGAGCGGACAATAGTATTTTCGGCGACCGCGCGTGTAGTCGTAGCCACGATCTTTCATCTCCAGCCCCTTTTTACAAAACGGAACCCCAGTAGGGGAAAATGTGATGTCATCCTTGCGAACCCCTTGCTCCCCGTACTGCGCAGGTTTAAATCGATAAATGGCTTTACTTTCCGTGATAGAAGGTACTGGTAGATTGGCAGTGCGTCGTGCGCGGCATCTAAAATGGCTTTGTCCCAGGTGTATTCACGAAAGCGTTCGACGAACTCACGAGCACTGACCACCCAAGAGGTCGCATCATGGCGCGAGGCTCGTTGAAGTCTGGGGTAAAGTGGCAGGTCGTAAGGACTATCCGCAGCAACAAACGTGTAAAGGTGATAACCGAAGAAGTACCTGTTTCGATAACTGTCCCAGCCCATGTCACAGTCGGGTTGAGAATAGATACGATAGCATCTGCATGGCACGATACCGAGTTCACGACAGTTACAAAGTCGCTTGTTACGAACTTGGGTAGCTGTTTGAAGCGGCATTCCGTCACCTGCGATTGACAGTGCGTTCGTGTCGCCCAGTAAGCCTAGAGTGGCAGATACGGTAAGGAACTGCTGTTGAAAGAGCACAAGCAATCTGTCAAATGGCTGTGGCTTGGTGGCTGAGCGCTTTTGTAGCTGAGCCATGAGATTTGCGATTTTGCTATACGCTTTGGTTGGTGCCTTTTCTCCCTTTTTGCCACCTTTGACTTTCTTTCGATTGAGTCTGAGCTTGGGCGAAAGATTCGCGGAGGTATGAGACCACAGCCGCTTAAAGAAATGGTAGAAGGTACCGACACCAGGCGTTTTCCCGTACTCAAAGCCACTCAGGATGGCATACAGTGGGCAACGATGCAACTGATTGACCCACTCTGTAATGGATGGTTCTCCGACCTGCAACATGAGTAGATAGGAACGAAGTAAGTCGGCAGGGTCAATGGACCTTGGACCACGACACGGAAAAGCTCCTTCGAGTAAGCGAAACGTGCAAGAGAGGTCGGTAATCCAGAACTTCTTAACAAGCGACCAGTCCTTTGCGACAAAGAGGAGCGTGCCATTGCCGTAGTGAATACGAAGTTGTTGCTCAACGAACGACTGATACTGCTGATGAGACCGCACCAAGGGTAACATAACGCAACCCCCATTTCGATGAGATAGAGCTGTTAAGCCCTTCTCGGCGATTGTTGGGGTGATTCTAAAAAGTCAAGTATTATTTGGCGCACAGCGGATTTTCTTTTCATGGTGGTGTTGAATTTCCAATTTTGAATTGTCAAGTGGGGCTGACGAACATGGGGGCAAACGAAGAACCCTTCAACAACAGAACCGTTGATGGTTCAGCGAAAATCCAATGCCGAGAGGCTATTGCACAAACGGGGGCATTAATCCCGTAAGCTCTGTTGCTTTAAACCGCATGAACATACAGCGACTGAGGACCATGTGTTACTGTACTACTGGGCAGAAGAGTTCAGTGCGCCATGAGGCGCTATGTATTGAAGCCGCAACAGTGCGGTTGGCGGGTACCTCATCCCGCCAAGGCTAGGATGGCATGCGTTGGGTTTGAGCAAGCCCAGGGTGTGAAGCCCATCTAACAATGTACCCGTGAGGGAGAATCGACCTCCCAAGATGCGGGGCTAGCCTCGAAGAACTGCTATGGTCAGCGAAAGCGAAGCCATGTCTGAAGCGTGGTCAACTGCAACACTCGAAATCGTCGGATGATACGAGTGGTTGGAATGAGCGTGGCACCCTTGAACTTGGTGTCCCGACCCGGACTCTCCGGTGGTCAGGGTCAGTATAGAGGTGCAACTCCCTGAATCTTCCCCGCGTATAGTGGCGACCTAAGGCAGCGAGACAACGCATAGCGAACGTGGGAACCGTTACATTCGTCCCAAACAGGATGGACAGCTACGTTGAAGTGAATGCAACGGGACGGAGGAATCGTAGTAGTCCGAGATGGATAATGACCATTACATGGCGAAGGGTTCCAGTTTGAAGTAGGTGCGCGTGAGTAAAGTAGGGCTCCCCCATAAGGGAGTGATTGCGATTTCTACCATCACTCAATCCTCCGCACAGGAGAGAAAGAGATTCGAAACACAAGCGCGCCTTGCACGCAGGTCTTTGGCACAACGACCATTCTCAAGACTGCATCACTTACTGAGATGGAATGTCTGGATTGATCTCTCCATTGCGAGAGTACTGAGAAACTCGGGTGCACAAACAGCCGGCGTAGACCACAAGACAAAATGGGATTATGCCACACAAGAGGCTTGGCAAAAGCTTCGGGAAGATGTGAAACAAGCACTCCGACTGTACGCATCGAGTCCAGTCCGGAGGGTGTACATCCCGAAGAGCCACAAGCCGCATGAAAAGAGGCCGCTTGGCATTCCAACCATTGTCGATCGCGTGGCCCAAGATGTTGTCCGCAGCATTCTAGAGCCGATTTACGAAGGCAAACAGCATCCACACAGTTATGGGTTCCGACCATACCGTTGCACCCACCATGCCATTGAACGCATTCGCTTTCTCATCGGTCGGCACCGCTACTGCTGGGTGATTGAACTCGACATTAAAGGATTCTTCGACAACGTAGACCATGAAATCCTGCTAAGTATCTTACGACGGAACGTTCACGACCGCCGTCTGATACGGGTCATCCGCAACATGCTCAAAGCAGGCCTCGTCTACGAGGGAGAATTTGAAGAGACAGAGCTCGGCACACCGCAGGGCGGCATTGTGAGCCCGTTGCTTGGGAATGTGTATCTGAATGAACTGGACGAATTCATTGCAAACAAATACGAATACCTGTCGCCTCGCGAACGACGAAAAGCGCAAATTCCCTGCTACATCGTGAGATACGCAGACGATGCAGTGATTCTCTGCAGGAGCAAAGAACACGCCGAGATACTGAAAGAAGAAGTTGCTCAGTTCTTAAATGAAAAACTTCGGCTTCAGCTGTCTGCAGAAAAGACACTGATAACTCATGCAGATGCCGGTCTTGATTTCCTCGGATTCAACATCCGACGATGGAAACGGCAGGGGCAAGAGCGAGTACTCGTTAAACCGAGCCGTAAGTCAATTCAGCGATTCAAGCGAATGATGGCCAAAGATTCGCGGGCATTCTGGATGGCCCCAGGTCCGGCAGTTGTCGCCACGTTGAACCGAAAAATCCGAGGCTTCGCGGAGTACTTCCGACGAGGGAATTCAAAAGATACCTTTCTGACCCTCGACTCTTATCTGTGGTGGTTAGTGTTCCAACGACTCAAACAAAGAACAAGAGAGCCGCCGGGCGTTGTGGCTAGACGGAACCAACACCGCTACAACGAAGCCGCCAACCTTCCATACCACAGAAAATCCACAGCGAAACACTTTGGGTTCAAGGACAGCGATGGAAATGTACACATGCTCGATAAGTTTGGGTTCTACAAGATAGAGTATCCGGATAAATGCTCTCAAAGGAATCCATATGTTTCTGAAGACCGAGAATGGCTTGATGGGAACCGTAAACTTCGAGCAACGATGAAAGTCCAGCGAGCCAGATACATAGCGAGATTGTACGGACTACCGGAAAATTGGGTGTATTACCGGCAATCTGTGATGAATCGGCAGAATGAGCGATGCGCGGTGTGTGCTTGTAAACTGACGGCACGCAACGTATACGTTGATTATTGGCCCGGAATTGCAGGAGATGTGTGGGGTAATAAGGAATCCATACCAGACTACTTCGTAGCCTTATGTCTGCCCTGCCATAGGCGACAACAGCGGCGGCGAAACAGAATTGTCACGGGTCAGACCGAACCATGTGCAACCTAAGACTACTTCAAATGGAGAGCCGGATGCGTTGAAAGGCGCAAGTCCGGTTCGGGGAAGGGCTCGGGCGTCCAACTACCTCCTGAAGGAGGTGGGTCGGCCCGGGCCTATTCTACATATGATGTCTTTCTAAATGAGAAATAGAATTCAGTGTCGGGTCTTCGTCTGAATTGTATTTCAACTGGAATGTATTTAAACTGCAAATCTAACTATTCGCCTGCAGTCTTTCCACCAAAGTTTGTGCAAATAGATGCGCATCCAATGGCCATCGAGCGGTAATTAAATTTCCATCTGTCAAACAAAATGGAATCCAAGGGGCCTTGCCATGTTGAAAATCTCCACTGGAGCAAAGCGAATTTTTCACCTCATCCTCAACATACTCAGGATAGGTCCTGTAATATTGACCCAGTTTCCATGATGTGAGGTAATAAGCCGTTCGCTCGAGTGTTTTCGTTAAAGCGGTGACTTTGCGACCATAGAGAATACTCTTTTCAGTTTTAGGATCTCTTGTCCGAGAAAGAACAATTGTACCGTGGCAAATAGCAGCCACGAGCCGTTTCTGATTCATAAATGTCAGAACTTTATCTTGAAGCGTTCTGCTTTCAAGATACTGCTTCATGCCTTTTGCGTGGCCACCGGGAAGCATTAGTAAATCGTAGTCCATTGGTTGTATATCGTAATATGGAATTGGATTATTGAAGTGATAATTTTGCTCAAGTTTGCCATACGCCTCAATTGCTTCAGGCTTTGCCCCGAGTTTACCAAACAATACACCTTTCAAGAGCAATGGATCCGTTGTGCCGACTTTACCTGTTTCGGTGCTAAAAATAACCTCGAAACCACTCTCGATGAATTTTAGCCATGGAATGCTCACTTCGGTCGTATCAAAGTCTTGGTCAGGTATGGAGATTAGAATTCTCTTCGTCACGTACATTCCTCCTCCTCGCTACAACCATCCACAGTCACGGGAGTTGTGCATGGTATTCATGGTTTTCGGCCTCTAGGTCAATGCATTCACGATACGACTAATTATAGAACAAGGAATGGAAACCGGGCTGGCGAATTGAAAACATTAGAGAATTATCTGCCTAATACCAATCGTTACTGACCTAACGAAGGCAAAAACTGAAGAAACAGTCTATCAGCGATTGTGTGAATGTTCAGTTCAACTATTCTGGTGTTGTTGTAGATCAGGGCAGTTTAGTTGAATAACAGAATGGGTCAAATACTGTACGACTCATGGTGATATACTTTGGGGGACACCCAAGACCGGACCACAATCATATCTAATAACTTATTTCGAAAGGATTGATACAAATGTCAGAAATTTTAGTGCGACAGTACGGATATATTCGCTCTACAAGAGAAATTCTATTAGCATTCTTGGAAGAGATACCACTTCAAAAATTATACGAAATTGTCCCTAACTTTGGACACGGAACCATCGTGCGAACTCATATCCACGTGGTTGATTGCTATCGGTATTGGCTCGGATCATTTGCATTTAATGAAAGGCGGGCGGACTTTAGAGACACGCCGGACTATGAAATTGAACATTCGGACGTTAACAAGATTCGTGACAGATTTAAGGAAGTAGACGACATCGTGGAGAGGTTTTTGGATGAATTTAACGAACGTTGGTCTGAAAATATCGAGAATGAGGTGGAATGGATGGATCAACCATTCACTGCAACTCCATTATTTCTCTTGACGCATACTGAGACACATGAGTTTCATCATAAAGGTCAAATTGTTTCAATGGCACGGCACTTGGGATACACGCCGCCTATAACGGATCTTGATTAGCCCGCGCCAAGTAAGACAAACTTTCAATAATCGCCTTGATCTTTTATTCAAGGCAATTTTCTTTCGTACTAGGTGATATAAAAATGCACCAAACCTGTAAAGTGGGTACCAAACAAGTGGGCAGGAGAGTGAGATATGACTTATACCACAATGATTTAGAATGTTACAGGATATTGTTGCTTTGTCTTTAAGCAGGTTCTTGAAATCTAAGACTCAGACGAGGATGTGTGAGTATGGTAGGGGACCTTGACCCACGAATTAAGAATCTGATTAGGGGTTTTCTGGAGTACGATGTTCCTCAACGCAATGGGCACCTTGAAACGGTAATTTTATGTGGCTCACATGCCACTGGACAGGCTACGTTAAGTAGCGACATCGACCTGTGTTATGTGGGTAGCTTTCCGACATTTAAACGCGAAAACATCGTGTTCCAAGGTAAGGATTTTGAACTTATGGTTGCCCCGTGGTCATGGTACGAAAATGTTGCCAGCGAACGTAAGTACGTAAACAACATCGGAACACCTATGGTTATGTTGGCGCAAGGGCGTTATGTATGGGGTAATTCTGACAAGTGGGTAGCCCTACAAAAAACTGGCACAGGCAACTTATAATGCTGGACCTGTCCAAGCGACTAATGAAGACATTCGCAAAATTCGATTTCATCTGACTAGCTTATGGGATGATTACTGTGATAAGGAAGGTCAGATCGAACGGCAATTACTTGCTATGTATGTGATTCAAACTTGCATTGAGTCAATATTCGTATTGCGTCAATGGTGGGCTGTGAAACCTAAGTATCAGCTTGCGGACTTACGTTCCAAGGACGCCAGCCTATCTCACAAACTTGAGCAATGTATTCAAACTCTCGGGTTAGAACAGGAAGTGCTACGAGATTTCTGTTCTTATGTACTAGACCCTATAGGCGGTTGGCTTCGTGAGTCGTGGAAGACTGGATGAATATGCGATTGCGCCGTATACAATGTGTGTTGCATATGGGCAGTCTAGCTGAATAAGTCCGTTCCATTTCCTCGTACTACAGTCATTTCAAAATAGGGACGTGGAAGACGACCATAAATGTAATGACAATGGGAATCGATATAGCAAAAGCCAATAACGGTCTTTTGTAATGAAGCCGTACCATAGGGAACATGATACAGTCGAACAAAACTGACCACCAGAATGTCCACCCGTGATAGTAATGGAAAAGTCCAATGATGACCCAAAACAGCTCGATCGCAGCGTATAACAGCACCCACCATAAAACATGGATGATCTGTTTTCGAATCGAATGTTCAGGAAAGCGACTGAGGAATATAAGGACTGAGAGTGGTATCCCGATAAGTGTGACAATCAGTGAGTTTAATGTGTGGCTTGGTAACCAGAAATCACTAAAGACCCATATCGGATAATTAACCGTGAGAAACTCATATAACAGAGACACGCCGACCGCATAAAGCATTGTAGACTGGTACTTCCGCGAATGCCTCCAGTCACCCCATTTCCATGTACCAAAAATCCAGCCCCATTTGCACTAAAAAGGTCAACATATATTATCCTCCGGCTTACATCTTGAAATGCCTTTACGATCAGTGTAACCCAATAAGCGCATAAGATTATTGGGTTATGAATCTCGGAAGGATTATTCAAAGGGGGCGAATGTTAAGAAGCGGTGTCAATCAACATTGTATATATATGCGTAATTTTGTATTATTTTTTCATTGTGGTGACCATTTGAATGTGTAAGAGCGGGGACACATTCCAGACTAAGTACCGGAAGTTGTTCACTGACGAAAATCTCACTAATTCTGCGAAAAACCTACCCGCGTTTCACAGAAGAACTCAGAGTATTGGGTTAAGGGTTGGAAAAGCACAAGAAGGTAATGGAACGATCCGCTGATTTTGTGTTAAGGCTGATGGGAATTGTGCTAATATTTGATTGTTTTTAGCTGAGTATAGAGGAGCTGAGTCTTGATGAGTCAGGTTGAGAAAATGGAAGGATTAGATCTTAGTCGGATTCACTAGCGTTGCATAAAGGAATTTATGGTTTGTCAAGTGCTTCGAGTTGTCAGAATGTATAGATGAAATGTTTGGAAGTTTCATGATTTAGACAACACCAACATGAAAAAATCTCCTTAGAATGAGAAGTACAGGTAGTCCTGTCCAACTCTCTCTAAGGAGACCCACCATGGACAAGGATACCACGAAATCGGCGTTCCGGGAGTATGTTACCCCGCTGAATGTCAGTACCATATTGCAGGAATTAAACCGTCTCAAGATGGAGCGGTACGTTAAGAAGCTCGGTGTCATCTCATTCATCCGGCTCGTCGTCTTCGCCCAGGTCAATCAAATCCCGTCACTGAAGGACATCAGTTTGGAGTTGGAAGCCAATGAATCCCTCCAGAAAGAACTGGCGCTAGACTCTATTAGTGCTTCCCAGTTGTCCAGGAAGTTGCGAGAAACGCCGTCATACTTTCTGGATTTCGTGTTCCGTGAATGTGTCGAGCAAATCACTCGCCAGGTCGGTGCAAAACGAGCGAACGAGAAAATGCGACGGATTAATCTGGTGGACTCATCGACCATTTCAATGTGTGTTTCACAGTATCCTTGGGCAGAGTTTCGCAGTACTAAAGCTGGTGTGAAACTGCACCTGCGTCTGGTATTTCTAGACGATCAAGTTGCGCCAGATAAGGCGATCCTCACGCCCGCCAAACCTGCGGACAAGACACAGATGGATGCGTTAGTGGTCGTAGAACCGAATGCGTTGAACGTCTTTGACCGTGGCTATGTGGATTACCGTAAGTTCGATACGTACTGTGCAAACGGAACGAAGTTTGTCACTCGGCTCAAAGATAATGCGGTCATTCACGAAGTCATTGAAGAGCGACAGGTACCGTCCGATTCACCGGTTACGAGAGAAGCATTGGTACGCTTGGGGAGTTATCCAAATTACGTGATGGAGCACACCCTGCGGTTGCTTGAAACCACGGACAATGAAGGCAAGCGCGTCGTGATACTGACGAATGACATGACGATGGATGCAGAGCAAATCTGTGACGTGTACCGAAAGCGTTGGCAAATAGAGTTGTTCTTTAAATGGGTCAAGCAGCACCTGGTACTCAAGCGCCTATACGGTCATAGTGAAAATGGCGTGTATAACCAACTGCTCATTGCACTGATTACGTACTGCCTGTTGATTCTCTTGCAAGCGAAGGTGTCCCACAGCGGCAAGCTACTTGAGGTTTACAAATGTCTACGTCTCTATTGGGACCGAGCCTTTTCTGAGTTTGTGAAGGCGTTGTACAAGAAACCAGGTCGAACATCCAAGGGACGACGACGATGCAAGGTGGAAGACATCTTTGAGCAAACGGTGCAGCAGTACATAGAGCGTGAAACGGAGCATCTTGAGACCGTTATCTACGACCTAATCTAACATTCCTGATTATGGATATTCGGACTACCTGACATAGGGGTATTGACCTTTTAGACCATAAGCCACGGAAACAAAAAATCCGAGTATTCAGTCCGTAACTTTGAACGGCAATTCACCCTCTCTTGACAGGCTCAGAGAAGTTTTATGCAACGTTAGTGAGTCGGATTGTGTTTATTGGTAGAACATGGGATGAATATTTACTCATGTTCAATTTGACGAAAGAAGAGTTGATTGGACGTGATGTTTTAGACTGCCCAGCAGGTGCATGTTCATTCACTGCAAACGCCAATCAGTACAATATCAGTGCAACTGCAACGGATATCGCCTATTATCATCAAGTAGACGATCTGGAGCTAAAGGGATTTCAGGACATTGAACATACAATGCAGTCAATGGAACACGCAGCGAACAATTATAATTGGGACTTTTTCAAAAACATTGATGGGTTAAAGCGAGTTAGAACTAGAGCACTTACGGAATGTGTTTCAGATATGAAGAAGTTTGGGGCAAGTCGTTATGTTCCTTCAATACTACCTCAGTTGCCATTTCAAAACAAACAGTTCGACGTAACGTTGTCGGCACACTTCCTGTTCACTTACGCAGATAGACTTGACTATAACTTTCATATTCAAACCATGAAAGAACTGTTTAGGGTGACACGGGAGGAAATTCGAATTTTCCCAACGGTTGATATGGAATGTAAAAGATATGAGCACATGGATACACTTCTTGAATGGGTTATCAGTCAAGGATGGGCTGCAGTAGAAATTCAAGTTCCATACGAATTTCAAAAGACCGCTAATACTATGCTGAAGCTGACAATAAAGTGAAATCTAATCCCTCTTGCAAGGCGCAAGGGGGATTTTTATCACTTTCCATCTTGAACAAGGGCAGATTAGTTCAATCAAGGTGTACAAGGGTTACACCCTTTGGGTGCGCGTGGTTCGGGACCAAGTCATGGATTCTCAGAGGAACGAGAACGGTCTTGCCTCAGCCTACCAAGACCGTTCTCTCCAAATAGTGAATTTTTTAAAGAGACATTGATTTAAGGTACGCCATCGATATTGTTCCTACCGTTCCTAAATCAATAATGAAAACCGAGCCCGCCATCTACCGCTAACGATTGGCCGGTAATTTGGCTCGCGTCGTCAGAAGCCAAGAACAAAACGCAAGGCGCAATGTCCTCCGGTGTCTGAATCCGACCAAGCGGAAGCTTTTCACCTTCAGTCTCGTACCAATTATTGGGCCTGCCGACCTGTTTCTGCACCTCCTTTTCACCCTCAGTCAGAACCCAACCAGGATGGACGCAGTTAACCCGTATCTTGTGCTTCGCCAATGAACGCGCGAGATTTACAGTTAAGGTGACAATGCCACCCTTTGAAGTGGAGTAGGCAAATAAGTCTGGTGTGCCGCCAAACGCATTCAGTGACCCGATGTTGATGATGGCGCCGCCGCCCCGTTCAATGATCTCAGGAATGGCAGCTCGACACGCATGGTACACGCCTTTTAGATTGACTTCCATAATTTTATCCCACAATTCTGCCGTCGTGTTCTGGATGGTCGCTCGGGGAAAAATACCCGCGCTGTTGACCAGGATATCAAGACCGCCAAACGTGGTCTTAGCAAACCTGACAGCGTCAAGCAAATCTGCCTCCCGGCGAACGTCGACACGGACAAATTGCGAGGACGCCCCGGCCCGCTTCCACTCCGTATCGGCCATCGCATCGACAGATAAATCAGCTATGACGACCGAGGCGCCATTCTCAACAAAGCGTTTCGCAATGGCTTTTCCAATCCCGCTCGCCCCACCCGTAACAAGGGCAACCTTGCCGGCAAAAGGATACTGCATACACGCCCTCCCGTCTGCTTTTACCCAAGTTCACCGCACCGGTTTCTCGACGATGAATTCGTTCTACAAAACAGCCCACACTCTGTTTTTCCTATTTTACAAAAATATCTCCCCTTATTACCATAATTAATTATGTGTGTTAGAAAACTTGAGATTTTGTTTTAAATCTTCAATCGCGCTGTCAAGGTAAAATGTGCGTTTGACTGTAGTTGATATAGTGTTCGGCCTAAATGTTCGTCCGTTTTTTAACAAATCAATAAAGACGAACTTGAAGGGGAACAACTTCCGATATTCGCCGAGATTGGTGGTCGTGTCCATCATAAGCTGATGGAACCTTTGGCGTCCTTTTCGGTAATTTTGTACTGACGGTGGCGAGAATCAGCTTAACCTTTAATGAGAACGATATATCCTTCACGCGGAAGCTTATCGAACAACGGATAGAGTTTTCCGGGTCTGCACGGTCCAATCATGTTGTTGATAATTTTGGGAATACGGTAATCTTGTGACATTGACCACATGAGAAACTTTCCCTTTTGCTTAAATAGAGTAGGAATCAAATAGACTCTTTACATTCAGAAAATATCCCCTACATGTTGACAAGCTAAACTGCGTACTGACGAATGACATCACTTGACACTCCCGCTGGTCAACAGAGTGCTAACTTTTGTGCATGTCATTCTAAAGGAATATAGGAGGAATCGGCTGATGGCAACAATAGCACAGAATGTGCTGACCCAACTCGACGATAGTCAAGTTCGTCGGCACCATGTCCGCTTGTTTTCACTAGCGGCGGTAGGGATTTTTGTAGACGGCTATGATCTCAATGTAATTAGTGCGGCTTTAATCAACCTCGTTCCAAGCCTGCATCCATCGAGCTTGGAAACAAGTTGGTTGAGTACATCTGCCTTAATTGGCACTGCGCTTGGTGCAGCCTTTCTGGGGCGTCTGACGGACGTGATCGGCCGCAAAAAAATGTTTGTCATTGATTTGATCTTCTTTGTCCTATTTGCCCTTGCGTCGGGATTCGCTCCGAACATGATGTGGGTTATTATCTTCAGGTTCTTGCTCGGTATCGGCATTGGCGCAGATTATCCGATTGCGGCGAGTTATGTTTCCGAAATTATCCCTCGTCGCCGGCGCGGTGCGTTTTTGGCAGCGACAGTCGGAATGCTTAGTGTGGGATCAATTGTTGCTAACCTTGTGTCCATTTTTATCCTATCAGTAGATCACGGTCCCTCTGCATGGCGATTTATTTTGGCCTCCGGTGCAGTGCCAGCCTTGATTGCCATCATTATGAGAAGTGCCATGCCTGAGTCACCTCGTTGGCTTCTGGTAAAAAATCGCGAGCAAAGTGCAAGAAGTTCACTGCAACAAATCGGATTGGGTGACGTAGCTACCTTACCGGCACAGAATTTGAATCGAAAGTATCCATATTGGAAGCTGTTTTCACCTCAATTCGTTCGCATCACTATCCTCGTGACAATGTCCTGGTTGTTGTTTGACATTCTTGCTTACGGCGTTGGTATTTTCCAACCGATATTATTGGAGGGTCTTGGATTCCATTCGGGTATCCCCGCACTGTTAGGTAACCTTGCTATCAACATGATTGGCTTTGCTGGCATGCTCTTAGCCATCGCAACTATTGAACGGGTGGGCCGCAAATGGCAGCAAATCATTGGGATGTTAGGAATGGGGCTTGGTTTGCTTCTGGTTGGAATCATGTCTGCACATGGAACAAAAGGGTTGCCTGTTGGGGCGTTACTCGCAGTTTTTGGGCTGTATAGTCTCAGTAATAACTGGGGACCGAGCGCAACCACGTATACATCTCCGGCTGAACTTTATCCAACAGCTTTGCGGGCAGGTGGTCATGGCCTCGCAGCCATGTCAGGGAAAGTGGGAGCTGCCATCGGAACTTTCTTCTTACCTTTGGTGAAACAAGCGGTAGGTGTTTCGAACCTTATGTATCTACTCGCAGGAGTGGCGGTTCTTGGTGCAATTGTCTCTATTGTCTTTGGTGTCGAGACGAAAGGCGGACAATCATTAGAAACGATTGAAGACAAAATCGTTGGCATCAGGGGAGAGTCGGTTAACCGTCAGCAAACCAACTTGCAACTCTAGACAAGGTATGTCTCGTCGTTTCATATTCCAATTCAGGACCTATGGGATGATGAACTTTCATGCTGAACAGGGATATTGAATCAGAAGATGTACGCTAACAATTAATTGAATATAGTTCGACCGAATTGACATCTTAACGAAACACGTCACACGGGTTGCAATACTCCGCCTATTACATTCTACAGAGTATTAGCGGGCGCGGAGGTACGGGAGCAAGGAACCATCCTTGCTCCTTTTACGTTTAACGTGCCCGGAGGTCGCACAAAAAACAAAAGTGGAGTTTTCGACTTTACTCGGTCACATTTACTTCATAAAATAATCCCGTACTTCCTTCCAGTTATTTACCCTAGTGTATCCTGTTTCGTGGATATTGTGAGGAGCAGTAAATAAGAGTCCTTGCCCACAAAAACGCTTGAAATGTCTCACATTGTCATCAATAAGATAATCCGCACGAATGATGCTTTTGTCACCACAAAAAACAAAGTTCATATCTGAAAGAAACGGGAAATGTTGTTTTAACCACTCGTACTTCGCTGTAAATGAGGTTGGTACCTCCATAGCGGCGGTAGTTATAAAAACTTCGAAGTGTTCACTTAGTTCTCTAATAACGTCTTGACTGCCCTCTATAACTTTCAAATCACGGAAGAATGTTGGTTCTACTAAGTAATTGTTAATTTCATTGTTCAAGTGAGGGCGTAGCTCTCTTAATTTTTTACCGTGCAGATCGATAAGAGTAATGTTATCGTTGAAATCTCGATTATATAGTTGCAAGTGTTTGTCAACGATATCTGCAATTACTTCGTCCATATCTATGGCTACTCTTTTCATTTGCTCTCTCCTTCGGTTCCCTAATTTGGTACCCAATAAAGATGGTGTCCCCCCTTAATTCTTTAATATTTCCCTCAATTAAGGTATGTATCAAGTTGCTCCAAAATCTTTCTTCAAAATGACACTACATGCGACTTTCCTTTATCGACATGCGAACCTGTTCCTTTGTAAACGGTTTACACAAACTTAATTTACATGACCTGATTCAAAACAAAACATCAATACTCCCGACATGTTAACAAGTTACTTTGTCCGTGGATAGCTCGGATTAGTTCAGTTCCAGAAAAAAGTGAGGCGATTAGCAACGTGGGAGCTGGCGGCATTGGTAGTGATTTGCAAAACAACACGCAGGTATTCGATTTCCACCATTCTACCACTATCGTGATCTTCTCTATCGTCCATTGGTCGAAATGTTCTCAAAGTTTCACGGTCTCTCGTAAGAGAAACGTTCGATAAACACTCGAGTTAATTTCATTGGCAGGTGGTAGGTATGAAACGAAAACAAATGACCCGAATTTTGGTGGAAGGGGACAGAACTCTGTTGGAGCGGCTCGCGGCGCAGATCGAGGCCGCGCATGAGGTTCATGTGAATCGTAAACCGGAAAACAGTCTCGTGATGATGAAGACGTTCGATCCTGTGGCCAGCCAACCGTTTTACCTCGGCGAAGTCATGGTGACGCAGTGCACCGTTACGGTGAATGGGCATCGCGGTATCGGTGTCCTAATGGGTGACGAGCCCGACCGTGCTTACTACTTGGCCGTCGTGGATGCGGCTGTCAATGCAAGTATCCCAGAGAGCTTTTTGTGGGAGCCCGTGCTTCTTGAAGAGGAAAAGCGTGTAAACCGTCGTCAGTATGAAGAGTACGCGCGGGTCGAGAAGTCAAAAGTTCAGTTTGAGACTGGAGGAGCACTATGCAAAAAAGGGATAAGGTAATGGACTATGATGCCGTACACGATACTCAACACGTCTATCGTCAACTGGTTGATGCCATAGCTCGTCCGGGAAGAATTTGCTCCATTGAAACAGTATGTGGACGCCTTTCCGAGTTGGGAGAGAGGAACGCAGGGCTAGCGGCGTGTGCGCTCGCTCTCTTAGATCAAGAAGTCTGCTTCTCCGTGGTGGCAAATGAATCGTCGGCGAGCATATTGCGGGAGTTCCTTAGGTGGGAAACGTTCAGTCTCTCAGCAAAAACAAGCGAAGCAGATTATGTGTTTTTCGAATGCGGGCAGATATCCGCAGTGAATGTACGAGAACTGATGGGCGCTCTCAAACGAGGAACGCTTTTGGATCCGCAGAAGAGTGCAACCGCGTTCCTGACAGTTGATGTTTTGGCTGAGACACTGGAGAAGGTGGATGAAGCGGCGAGTCTCTGTATGAGACTGCGAGGTCCAGGAATTGACGGTACGCGACACATCGCTGTAATTGGTATGGACTCAGAATGGATGTTTGCACGCGAAATGGTGAACGCGGAGTATCCGCTTGGTATCGATATGTTCCTTGTTTCAGAGGCAGGGCAAATCATCGGGTTGCCACGAACGACTATCGTCGAAATTGAATCCGTAGAGAAGGTGGTGTAACCCGTGGGTTATACAACGGTCACAGGTGGTCAGGAGGCCATTGAAAAGTCGCACCAATTGGTCGATCTCTATCGCCTTGCCGATGCGAAATCTCCGATGCAAGTGGCTGAGATCAAATCGCAATTGCAAGGCCTCGTCGACAAGGTCATCAGCGAGTCCGGCTTTTATGCGCCGTCTTATGCGGCACTCGCCATCAAACAAGGACAGGGAGATCCGGCCGAAGCCGTTTTTCTCCTCTGTGCGTATCGCTCTACATTGCCGCGCAACTACTACTCTAGCACCGTTTACACCTCAGACATGCGAGTGATTCGGCGAATTTCATCTTCCTTTAAAGACATTCCGGGCGGTCAGATGCTCGGGCCGACCTACGACTACACGCATCGTTTGCTTCGGTTCGACCTCATGGATGAGAACGACGAACAACTGAAATTCACCCTTGACCAAGTTCGTTCGGAAATTACTCAGCAGGGGGAAACACCAACATTCCGCAAGGTTGCGGACCTTCTCCGTGAACAAGGGCTGATTGCACCGATTCAGTCACCGGAGGTGGAACGGGAACCGTTTGACGTAACACGACAAAAAGTACAGTTTCCGACGACAAGGCAGGCAAGGCTGCAACTGCTGGCCCGCGGGGAAACTGGCGCCATGACTGCATTCGCGTATAGCAGCATGCGTGGATTTGGTACAGTTCACCCGACAATCGGCGAATTGCGAGTCGGCTACCTGGCTGTCTCCATCCCCTATCCGTACGCAGTGGATGACGAGGATTCAATATATATCGGGGAAGTTTTAGTAACAGAGGTGGAGTCCATCAATTCTTTTAAAATGAGTGACCAAAAGGGAGAAGTGCAGTTTTCGCTCGGATATGGACTGTGTTTCGGTCAAAACGAAGTCAAGGCGATTTCGATGTCCATTCTCGAGCGTTCGCTCGAAACTCCAGGTACCGGTCCTACGCATGATGAGGAGTTTATCCTGCTTCACATCAATAGTCCCGAATCAAACGGGTTCGTTTCGCACTTGAAGTTGCCGCATTACACAACATTCCAGGCGTCGTTGGATAGGATTCACAGCGTCAAAGACAGGTTCGAAAAGACGCTGGAGGACGAGGAAGGAGACGTAGACGGGATTGAACAAACCGAGGTTCCAATCGGATAAATATCATTTCGCTTTTCTAGATGAGGCGTCAAAGCGTGAAATTCGCCGAGCTACGCTGAAGGCCATTTCCATTCCAGGCTATCAAGTTCCGTTTGCCTCACGAGAGATGCCTATTGGTCGGGGATGGGGAACAGGCGGCTTACAATTAACACTATCTCTGATTGGCCGGGAAGACACTGTGAAGGTCATTGACCAAGGAAATGATGAGAGTGTCAACGCTGTAAGCATTCGCAAGCTGATTGAAGAGACGAGCGGAATCGCAACGACAACTGACACAACCAAAGCAACGCTGATTCAGACACGTCACAGGATTCCGGAAGAAGAACTTCGCGAAGACCAAATTCTCGTGTTCCAAGTACCCCAGCCGGAACCACTGCGCAGAGTCGACGCGAAAGAAATGGGAACAAAGCGCAAACATTCGGAGATGGATTACAGCGGGATTTGGTTGACGCTATACGAGGATATCGTCCGATGGGGGGAGGTCACCATCGGTGCGGATTATCCATGTTTGGTTCACCATCGCTACTTATTCAATCCGAGTCCCATCCCGCGCTGGGACACGCCGCGGCTCCATCAGAGCGGGACGTTGTACTTGTTCGGTGCTGGTCGTGAAAAGAAGATTTATGCGATTCCACCCTTTACGGATGTAACGCCTATGCAGTTTGACGATTACCCATTTCGGGTCGAGTCTTTCCCGGGTGCGTCATGCAAGTTTTGCGGAAGGGACGACGTATTCCTGAACGAGATATACGACAGTGTTACTGGCGATCGCCACTTTCAGTGTTCAGATATCTCCTTTTGTCTGAAGAATCGTTCCCCAAGGAGGACGTGTTGTGACTCGGACGGGCCATCAGCGCACTAGATCGAGCTTCTCTTGGAGACACGGCAGGTGGGCGAACGCGTGACCTTTGTCGCCTTGCATTCATTTTCCATTAGAAAGGAAGAGAGAGACCAATGTATGAAGTAGCGAACCACAGTGTGGAAGACAACACAAAATTAGGACCGCAGCCACGCATACACAGGACGGCTCGAGTAGTGGAAAGCGAAATCGGGAGTTGGGCAGACATTGGGGCCGGAAGCAACATTTATCTATCGACGGTGGGCGACTACAGCTACACGGCTGGCGATGCGCAAATCGTATATACGGATGTTGGAAAATTCTGTTCCGTCGCCTCGCATGTACGGCTTAACCCAGGGAATCATCCGATGTGGCGTGTTACGCAACACCATTTTACGTATCGACGACAAGCCTACGAATTCGACACTCGCGACGATGAGGAATTTTTTGAGTGGAGAAAGGAACATCGCGTCATTATCAGACACGATGTTTGGATTGGGCATAACGCAACGGTGATGCCGGGTGTCAAGGTGGGGACGGGTGCGGTCATTGGCGCAGGCGCGGTGGTGACGAAAGACGTGGATCCCTACACTATCGTCGTGGGCGTACCTGCGAAACCGCTTCGTCCGCGCTTTCCGAAAGAAGTGGCCGACAGATTGCTTACTATCGCCTGGTGGGATTGGCCCAGAGATGTGTTGGAAGAGCGATTCAATGACTTTCTGAATCTCGAACTTTTTTTGGAGAAGTACTCGGTATGAGTGAAAGGTCACCGCTCCGTATCTTAACCATCAATACCTGGAAATGCGACGGGAACTATGATCTGCGGATGCAGGCTCTCGCGAAACAAATTTCGTCCCTTGACCCGGATGTGATTACCCTTCAGGAGTCATTTCGCACGGTCGACGGGACGGTTGATACAGCGAAATCGTTGGCGAACGCTCTCGGTATGCACTGTCAGTTCGCCCAGGCGAGGCGAAAAACGCGCATGGTGAAAGCTCGGGTGGTCGAGAGCGACAGTGGACTTGCAATGCTTTCGCGGGTACCTATTCAATCGACACATCGTCTTGTGTTGCCGACCGATTCTCCAAGCGAAGAGCGGGTGGCGCTCCTTGGCATCCTTGACTGGCACGGTGTAGTCGTGAACATTGCGAATGTACATTTCACGCATTTACCGGAGCGGATGCTAGTAAAGCGTGCGCAGTTAAGTGCCGTTCTTGATGCATGCTCCACTGACGCCGGAATCGATGTTCACGCAAATTTAATTTGCGGTGATTTCAATACACCGTTACATGAGTTACAAGAGTTACTTGCCGGTCGAAACGAATGGACAATCCGGGATAGTTACGTGCTGGGCGGGGGCGAGTCGGAGCGTATCACCATACGCGGCATTGGCGCGGATTGGCCCGACGCGGTGTGCATTGATTATATTCTGCATGTCCAGAAGTCTACTGAGTCATCGACCGTCCGGTTCGAAGATTCTTCAATTGTATTGAACCAGCCTAACGGGAAAACGGGCGTATTTCCAAGTGATCACTATGGTGTCATGACGACGATGCACTTCGTAAATGGAGGCGAAGCATTCTGATGGAGCATGAACATATCATCACAGGAAATATTGTGACTCCTACAGGCATTATTGAGCACGGTGCAGTTATAGTTCGAGATGGAAAAATCGTCGACATCGACGAGTTGTCACGTTCTTTGAAAGCGCGTGTAGTAGAAGACGAGGCTGTCGAATGGGTGTTACCTGGTATGATTGACACGCACAGTGATGCCATCGAAACGGAAATGCAGCCACGGCCGGGTAGTCTCTTTCCCATTGAGGTTTCATTTCACGAACTTGAGCGAAAACTGGCGGCACAGGGAATCACGACCATCTACCACGCATTAAGTATGCTCGCGGACCAGTCTAGCGACTGGGCTCGACAGAACGACACGGTGAAACGGCTGATTTTCGATATCCGTAAACTGTCTCGACAACATTCGCTCATCCGCCATCGTCTTCACCTGCGGTTCGAAATCACGAATTTGACAGCCGTTCCTTATGTCGAAGAGTTGCTGAAATCAGAGAGTATCGAACAAGTATCGTTTATGGATCATTCACCAGGGCAAGGACAGTTTCGCAGCCTTGAGCATCAGAAAAAGTTGATTATGTCAAAGCATGCTTTGTCTGAAGAGCAGGCGGATCAGGTGTTGGCGAACCGTATGGGGCAACCAAAGGTAAATAGGGCCTGCTGAACGATTTAATACACAGGCCCCATGATGCAAAAATCAACCTCAAAGAGTTCTCCAAACAAGAGCCAGAAAAGAAGCCGCAGCCTCTTTTCGAGGTTCATGACCAACAGTTGCAGGGCGATCACAGTCTCGCTCGTCTGACGAAGCCGTGCTCGAATCAAGCCAAGCCCATAGTTTCGCTTGGCTTCGCCAAATTTCCCTTCCACCGCGTTACGCTCACCCACGTCCTCGCGCTCTTGTTGCTTTTCTCCTGGCTCCACATGCTTTGGCGGACGACCAAGTTTCGGCCCGCTCAACCGGATTCCGTGTTCCTTGCAGTACCTGAGGTTCTCTCGCGTTCGATAGATTTTGTCCGCCAGAACGGCTTCCGGATAGCAACCGAAGCGCTCAACATACCGCTCTACGGATTCAATCAGGGTCGTTCCCTCATTGAAGCTATCCCAGCTTGTCTTCTCCATCATGGCGTATCCGTCCACAACACTGATGGCGACCTTTGAACCGAACTCCACATTCGCTTTTGCTTTTCCACGTACAATGGGTCGAACGTCTGGCTGTGCGATGCTGACGATTCTGTCGTCAACCCGGTGGCTTCGCGTGCGATACATCTCTCGTTGTTGGCGATGCAACTCGCCAATAACCAAGAGATCGCGGTATTGTTTCCGCGAGAGGGTAGTAAGCGGTGTATGTTCTGCCAGTTGTTCAATGAATCTCAAGTCCCTTGCCACATAGCGCAACTGTCGCCCAATAGCCTTACGAATCTCTGACCGGCTTGGCTTTCGGTTCTTTGCCGTTCGCAAGTAGTCACGACGCGCTTGGCGCCGCCGGTCTCTAGGTTTCTTCATGTAGCCGACATGTGACGCATGGAGTGTGTCGATGATGTCCTCCAACTTCTCACGCGCTGTGTTCAACAGTGTCAGGTCTGTCGGATACGCAATATCTGCAGGCGCGCAGGTTGCATCCAGAATAAGCTTCCCTTGATGCGCACGTGGTTCTTGAGATTCTGCTTGTGGACGACCGTTTGCATCTTCCCCGGAGGAGGTTGGAGGATTGTCTTTGGGACCGTTGTCGTCTCCATCCTCTTCTTCCTCACGTGCTGCCTGCACAATCCACTCATTCACTTGGTTAATAGCATCAGGGCCAAGCCGCTTACGAAAGTATGTCAGCAGAGAAGGATCAAAAGGCGGTTCTTCCTGATATGCCTCAAGACCGAGGAAGTACTGCAGGTACGGGTTTTCCGTGATGTGTTGAACCAAGTGGCGGTCTGAAAAGCCTTCACGTTCCTGAATGATGAGCGCACCAAGCGCCATTCTAACGGACATTGCGCGCCCGCCTCGAAGGTCCTTGCTAAAGTGTTTGCTGTATTCTTGTTCCACGCGTCGCCACGGGATGAGATAGGAGAGCTCAACCCAACGATTATCTTCTCTGAGTCGACCACCGAACGGTAGAAAGAAGTCGCCGGGGAGTATCTGTTGATCTTGATGATTCGCGTACATTGTCCGTCCTCCAAGTGCACGGTTTTTCGCACGTTCCGCTCAAAATCCATACACTTGTATTCGACAAAACACACCCGAAACCCTTGCTACTACTGGGATTTCAATTCATTCAGCAGGCCCTAAATATCGAAGAATTGGCACGCCTTGCCGCTGTGGCAAAGGACCACGGAATTCCGCTCGCCTCGCATGACGATGACTCTATTGGAAAACTGGACCTGATGCGCAATTGGAACGTGGCGATCAGCGAGTTTCCGGTCGAACTCGGCGTCGCCATCGAGGCCAAACAGAGAGGATTGGCCGTTGTAATGGGCGCACCGAACGTCGTGCTTGGCAAGTCGCACAGTAACAACGTGTCGGCCTTCGAAGCGATTTCGTACGGCGCAGTCGATATTTTATGTTCGGACTACTATCCTCCATCGATGCTACAGGCAGTCTTTTTTCTCTACCGAAGCGGCATATCTATGGTCGATGCCGTAAATCTTGTCTCGTTGAATCCGGCAAAAGCCTTGCGTCTCGACGATTCGCTCGGCTCTATCGAGATTGGCAAAACAGCCGATTTGTTAAAAATCCGTGAGTATCGACAAATTCCAGCGATTCAGGAGGTCTACGTCGAAGGGAACTTAGTATGCCAGATGTCTTATCAGAAGCTCGCTATGGAGACGATTGGAAAGTGAGTAGTGGAGGTGACATTTAAGACCCGACACAGCCGAATCTAAGGTAATGTGATTCAGAATCTATAACAACAGACTGGGTTTCCGATCGTTGGTGTGGAATTGAGTTTCAACAGTACTAAAGGCAGTGTTGGACAATCGTGTGCCTCATCCAATTTTTCAATGAATGGGGAGTTTTGATGAAAATCGGTTTCGCGGTGATTCCGAACGAGAGTCTGATTGATACCCTAATCTCTTTTCAAGTTGAAATGAACAGTACAATTGCTTTGGAGCCCAAGTTGGGGCACACGTACAATTTACCTCATATTACGCTGATTCAGGGAGATTTTAAGGACAGCCTTAAATATATTGATGTTTTGTACGACCTTCAGGATTACCTAGTCGGCTCAATGATAGAAACACTGGTTGCATCTGTCCAAGAAATCTTCTATCAGCCTGTGGGGTGGTATTTCGTACGTATCCAAAAAGAACCATGGCTAATCCACTTGCACAATCACCTATTCGACATAGTCAAAGACGACATGTTGCCAGGAGTCGTCAATCCAGATAAAGAGCGATGGTTCACGCCACTAGAGACACAGAACACTCGGAAATATGGGTACCGTTACATTGGAGAAGCTTATTTACCTCACATTACACTCGGAAGAAATCCCGATCTCACGAAGTCAAAACTGATTTTTGAGATGAATCGAAGATGGGAAAGAGCAAATATTGCTTCACCACAGTTGATGAGCCGATTAACCGTCTATGAAATGGGCGAAAACGGTGCCCATGCACAAACATTAGCAAGTCTCTTCATTTGAACGTTATATATTTATTCCTTCGTAGAAGATTTCATAGAGTTTTACGAAACGTTTATCTTTCCTTCGCATACCCAACATGTCGACAAGTTACCTTACTTACATAAGCAGAAAGTTAGTGAATGCCAAAGCATTGCTGCGGCTCAGGTAACGGCGATCGAAGACGACGTCAACTCACTGATTTAGGCTGGACAATGAGTATGGTGGAGGACGGATATAGTCGACGGAAACGGTGAGGCGCACCCAAGGTAGCCTAAACAAGCGAGTCGTCACATTGATTGTCTTCATTACGCCTCACTAATATTCGTCTAGAAAAGGGAGGAGTAGTAAACCGTCTCCCTTTTCTAGGTGAGATGTTGTCTAGATATCTAAATAGGAGGTTCCGTAAGTGATTGAACGGAAAAGTGGGATGCCGTATTACCTCCAAGTGGCGGATTACCTGATGGAGAAGATTGAAAGTCAGGAGTATCCAGTGGGTGAGAAAATTCCTTCTGAGTGGGAATTATCGAGGCTGTTTGACGTCAATCGACACACGGTTCGTCAGGCGGTAGCCAAGCTTGTAAGCATTGGGTTGGTCACCACCGTGAAAGGTCTTGGCTCCTACGTGAAATCCACACCTGTGATTCCGTATTATCTCTCACAGCAAACCCGCTTTACGGAGAATGTGGATAGTCTCGGGAAATCTCCGAAGAGCGAACTACTTGATTGGAGCAAGGGGTTACCTACGGAACATGAACGGCAGCAACTGGCACTCGATCGCCAAGAGAAGGTTTACCGAATGGATATTCTTCGTTCCATCGATGGGACTCCGTATTCTATGTCGACGACAGTGCTTCCCGAAAAATTTGTTCCATCTCTGGACACACATTTAGATGACTTTAATTCTCTCTATCGCATTTTACAACAACAATATGGATTCCGGCCGATTCGTCTACGTTCGATCATCAAAGCGAAATCTTGCGTACCTATGGATGCTAGATACCTGCCCGAAGACGTTCCAATCATTTATGTTGAGAGTTTGGCGATTCACCCGATAACGAAAATGCCCGTAGAAATCGCCATAGGGCGTACACGCGGGGATATGAATGAGATGGTTGTTCAATTTGGAAATGGAGGAGAACCGAGTGGATACGAGGCAACGAACAAAAATCCTGAGTGAAATTTCACTTCGTGAACTTCAACCTTGGATGGTGCAAGTTAAGCGGATGGCAGACATTCAAGTGATTAAACCACCGCAGATGGGTTTAGTGATGATGCGAGCGAAGGAGAGCGTTGAGCAGGAAGTTTTCAACGCTGGTGAAGTTTTGGTGTCAGAGTGCGCTGTGATGGTGGACGGGCAACTCGGCTATGGTGTCATCACAGAGAAGGATTTAGAACGCGTACATGCGCTAGCGGTATTAGATGCCATCTTTCATGCGAACAACTCCAAGTGGGAGGCGCTACAGAAGGAATTGGATGCGTGGCTCCTTGAGCAAGAAGGTCAGCAAGATGAGTCTTGGCGGCGCGATTTTGCGAAGATTCAACGTAGTTTGGTGAACTTCGATTTATTGGAAGAGGTGGATAACGACTAATGACGACACATTCATTACCTACGATATCGGAGCAGGAGAGCGCTACTCAGGAGTTGTTTCGCACCCTGTTGGACTGCATGTCGAGACCAGGGAAGATAGCGAAACTAGCTCCGTCAAATGGCGTCCTTGAAATCGACCTCACCCCCTATGTGGTGAGCGTAGCCTTGACCCTGCTCGATCAAGAAGTGACGTTCCAGATTGTTCATGATAAGGGGTCTAGTTCCTCGACGCTGCAAGTGTATACGATGGCAAGCTTGGCCCCACTAAACCAGTGCGATTTTGTGTTTATGCACGGGACTGATAGCGTGGATGTCTGCGGTTTGAAGCGAGGTGTCCTTGCCTATCCGGATGAGAGTGCAACGGTGGTATGTTCTGTGAACCAATTGTCCGACTCGAAACTATATCAATCAGGAACAACCAAACTTACTCTCTCGGGACCAGGAATCAAGGACCAGTGTCAGCTCTTTCTTGACGGCATCGACGAGCAGCTACTGTCACTGTGGCAGAGAGCCAACCAGGAATATCCACTTGGAATCGATTGGATTTTTGTTGACGAGATGGGGAACGTCTGTTGTATTCCACGCAGCACGCAGTTTGCATGGGAGGTGATGTGAGGTGGCTTATGTTGCTGTACGAGGTGGACAACGTGCGATTGATGAAGCGGAGCAACTCACCAAGTACTATCGAGTAAAAAATGGGAGTTCACCCATTGAGGTCAAACAAATTCGAGATCAGATGCGGTTAGCTGTCGACCGTGTGATGAGCGAGGGCTCATTATATGCCCCGGATCTCGCTGCGATTGCCCTAAAACAGGCTGAGGGAGACACACTGGAAGCATCATTCTTATTGCGAGCGTTTCGTTCGACGCTCCCTAGAAACTTGTACTCGCTGCCGGTCGATACGACCCAGATTCGCATGATTCGGCGGGTTTCAGCGACGTTTAAAGACATCCCTGGCGGACAGTTTCTCGGCCCAACGCGCGACTATACAAAGCGTCTAATCGAGTTTTCCTTGAGCGAGGAAAGCGAGGACGACGTGAAGGACTTTTTGGACTTGTACGTGGGCAGAGACAACGTACCAGATACTTTGCCGGAATTCCCGAGAGTTGTGGATTTACTACGAGCGGAGGGACTGTTGGAGAATCGCGGTTTGAACAAATCCGAACGGGTAGTGACGGACCCTGCTGCTGCCCCCGGACCTTCGGACGTCGGCGACATCACTCGCCAACCGATTCGCTTCCCAGCTTCCCGTGCCGTGCGTATGCAATCGTTAAGCCGGGGTGAGCAAGGGGCACTTCTCGCTTTGGCTTACTCCAGTGCACGTGGATATGGGTTTATTCACCCAACGTTGGGTGAACTTCGCGTCGGCTATGTGCCGGTAGAAGTGCCTCATCCGATTTATGAAAAGGAGACCATCACGGTTGGCTGGATTCTCGTGACAGAAGCTGAGATCATCGCGCGAATGGAAGAACGGACGGAGGAGACTCGTGCTCAGTTTTCTTTGGGATATGGATTCTGCTTCGGACACAACGATGTGAAGGCGATGTCCATGGCCACCTTGGATCGCGCGATGGTCTCAGAGGGCGCCGTGGCTCCAGCGGAAGATGAGGAATTTGTTCTCTATCACATTGATGGAATTGAATCGTCAGGATTCGTGTCACATTGGAAGTTACCTCATTATGTCGATTTTCAAGCTGAAATGAACCGTGTGCAATCAATTCAAGAGAGGAGGGGAACGGAGTGAACAGTAACTATAACTTCGCTTTTCTGGATGAAGGTACGAAACGAGAAATCAGACGCAAGTTACTGAAGGCTGTTGCAATACCAGGCTACCAGGTACCGTTCGGATCTAGGGAATTGCCCATAGCGAGAGGATGGGGAACTGGTGGACTACAGATCACGTTTTCGGTTGTAGGCCAATCGGACGTCGTCAAGGTGATTGACCAAGGAGCGGATGACAGCGTCAACGCGTGTAATTTGCGCGACCTGATTGAGGTGACCACCGGCTGTTCTACAACCTCTGACACACTCGACGCTTCGATTGTACAAACGCGCCATCGGATCCCGGAGGAACGTATGACGTCGGATCAAATTCTCGTGTTTCAAGTGCCGTATCCGGAGTCGCTACGCTTTGTGGAACCGAGCGAACGGGAGACGAGACGGATGCATGCGGAGGCGGATTACAGCAAACTTTGGGTATTTCTTTACGAAGACATTGTGCGCTGGGGTGAAATAACGCTGTCCCATCGGTATCCGGTGATGGTAAACCATCGCTATATTATGGACCCGTCCCCAATTCCACGGTTTGACGTACCGAAGCTGCATCAAGCAGACACGCTCTTCTTGTTCGGCGCCGGTCGTGAAAAACGAATTTACGCTATACCCCCATACACGGATGTCCAACCGTTGCAGTTTCAGGATTATCCGTTTCATGTCGAGGACTTTCACGGCGCTAGCTGTGCAGAGTGTGGAAGCACGGACTCTTATCTCACCGAAGTTTATAATCGTACGAATGGGATTAAGCAGTATGTTTGTTCGGATACGAGCTATTGCATGAAACGGCAGGAGCAGCAAGCAGGCTCGGACGTCATTATCGGGAGGCACTGGCATGAATGAATCGATGAAGCGAGGAGAGGTCTCCATAGTGGAACAGCCCATGTTGGAGGTTCAAGGGCTTACGAAAATTCACGGCCCGGGTTGCCCGCATTGTATCAAGCTTACTGGTCCGGAGATGGGCGGTAATCGCTGTCCACAGTGTGGTTCGATTGTTGCTTGTGCGGACGTCGACCTTACTGTCTATCCGGGAGAAATTGTTGGCATTATCGGCGAAAGCGGATCGGGAAAAAGCACACTGATGAAGTGCTTGCACTTTGATGAATCCGCAACTGCCGGAAACGTATATTTGAGCAAAATGGGAGATGGACAAGTCAATCTGTTTG
The DNA here is from genome assembly GCF_026651875.1 of Alicyclobacillus fastidiosus. Taxonomy (GTDB): domain Bacteria; phylum Bacillota; class Bacilli; order Alicyclobacillales; family Alicyclobacillaceae; genus Alicyclobacillus; species Alicyclobacillus fastidiosus. The sequence continues at coordinate 2,544,189 of NZ_CP104067.1, forward strand.
ATTTGAGTCTGCAAAAAAAACGGTGGATTTGCAACCACTTGATTGGGATTGTCTATCAAAATCCAATCATGGGTTTGCGGCTCGATTTCAGTAGCGGCGGCAACATTGCTGAAAAGCTCATCGCGGCAGATTGGCACAATGTTGGAGACATCCGTCAGCGGGCCGGGTACTTGCTGAAACGAACAGAGATCCCTCTTACGCGCATGGATGATTTACCAAGGAACTTCAGCGGAGGCATGCAACAACGCGTGCAGATTGCCAAAGCACTGGCGAACGATCCACCGCTTTTGTTGCTAGATGAAATTACGACGGGACTCGATGTGTCCGTACAGGCACAGATTCTCGACCTGATTCGCCAACTGAAGCGCACACTCGGGATCACGATGGTGGTTGTATCCCATGACTTCGGCGTGATTCGAATGTTAACCGAGCGAACGCTCGTAATGAAAGACGGCCGCGTGGTCGAGCAGGGACTCACAGACCAAATTCTTGAAGATCCGCAACACCCATATACCCAATTGCTTGTCAACTCCATGCTATAGGCGGTGATGAATTATGAGCAAAGTCTTGGAAGTAACGGATTTACAAAAGTCATTTACCCTTCACGAATTCAACGGCAAACGAATCCTTGGATGTGAAAGTGTGAGCTTCTCTGTTCATCCTGGTGAGTTTGTTGGGATCACGGGCAAGAGTGGCTCAGGAAAATCGACTATGCTCAAGTGCCTGTATCGCACCTACCTCCCGACTTCAGGGGAAATATGGTTTGCATCCGAGCTGTTTGGCCGGATTAACTTAGCTTCCACAACGGAACGACAAATCTCGACTATACGGCGGAGAGAGATAGGATACGTTTCACAGTTTTTGAACGTGTTGCCAAGGGTGACTGCACAGGACGTTGTCGCTAATTCGCTTGTCGAAACTGGAATCGACGAAGAGACATCACATCAAAGGGCAGCTTCTATCTTGTCACATTTTCAAATTTCTAAGAATTTATGGGACGCTTATCCACAAAATTTCAGTGGCGGAGAGAAACTGCGATTGAACCTAGCGAAAGAAATGGTAAAACAACCGCGTCTACTTCTGCTTGACGAACCGACTGCGTCCCTAGACAACGCATCAAAGGAGTTGGTGAAAGAAATTCTGAACGAATTAAAACAGTCCGGTACGAGTATGGTTGGTATTTTTCATGACCTTGATTTTATGGAGCAGACAGTCGACACGCATTACAAGATGAATCAGGGTGTGCTGGGTGGTGTGACAGTTTGATGATTGGTGGCGTGGAGCGGTGGGCGGTTAGAAACGTGAATGTGGTGACTCCGAGCGAAGTTGTTCGAGGTGGGTACGTCGTGATTCGTGGCGGGATCATTGAACACGTGGGAACCACACCGGGACGAGCAGAGGAGATGCTACCGTCCGTTGATGGTCAGGGATGCTGGCTGTTGCCAGGCTTTATCGATCTGCACAACGACGCCATCGAGAAGGAAATTGAACCGAGACCGAAGGCATTCATTCCTGTGGAAATCGCGTTCCTTGCACTCGAACATCGCCTAGTCAGCCATGGTGTTACATCTATTTATCACTCACTGTCGTTTGCGAGCAATGAGTTTGGTATTCGTTCTCTAGATCGCGTCGAAGCCATTGTTCGTGAACTTCGGTCGTTAGGTAGTACAGGGCGTATCCGACACATGGTACATGGTCGTTACGAGATCACAGACGAAAGAGCCTGCGATGTGTTAGCACCGCTGATTGATGAAGGATACGTTCATCTGTTATCGCTTATGGATCATACGCCAGGGCAAGGACAGTTTCGGCAATTGGAGGACTACGCCAACTTCATGAGTGCAACCTACCAACGGGACTATGAAGAAATTGCAAAGTTCGTCCAGGTAAAACAGGCCACGCGAGAAGTGGCCGCGGTGGAATACATGAATCGCTTGACCCGCAAGGCGAAGGATGCTGGTATTTCAATCGCTTCCCATGACGACGATACAGTACGCAAAGTACAAGTGATGAATGAACGAGGAGTTACATTGAGTGAGTTTCCAGTGACTATGGAGGCCGCTCGTGCGGCAACTGAGTGCGGAATGGGCGTTATGGTAGGGGCGCCAAACGTTGTTCGCGGAGGATCCACGTCGAACAATCTGAAAGCTACGGACGCCATACTGGCTCATTCTGCGCAGATTCTGTGCTCTGATTACATGCCGTCGTCCATTCTGCATGCCGTGTTTACATTACATTTCAAACATGGCATGCGTCTCAATGAGGCAGTGAACTTGGCCTCACTCAATCCAGCACGAGTACTAGGGCTAGAATTGACATCTGGATCGATCACTCCCGGTAAAATCGCGGACTTTAGCTTAGTTCGCCTTCGCCAGAGAACACCAATTGTGGAACGTGCGTTCGTAAATGGAAGCCAGGTACTACATGTCGGGGGCAGTGAACACCCGAGATCGATCAGTTTAACCCAGCAAGGAGTGGCACACATATGACAACAACGTGGATTACCGGAGGAACAGTCGTATTAGAAAATCAGACGGTGTCGGCTGATCTTGAGATTGTTGACGGGATACTCAGGAGTATCCATTTCGATGGCAGACCTGAGAATGAAGCTGGATCTGACGCGACATACATCGATGCAACTGGGCTGTACGTTCTCCCTGGAATGATTGATTTGCACACGGATGCCATCGAAAAAGAAGTCCAACCACGTCCTGGTGCCGAGTTCCCACTGGATGTTGCATTTCGTGAACTCGAGCGACGGATGGTGAGTAATGGGATCACGATGGCTTATCATTCCCTGTCCATGAGTGGTGGTAAGGGAATCCGTGGAAACCGTTTGATTGAGAAGGTTATTCGGAGGCTCTGTGACCTTCGCGAAACACGCACAATGATGCGCCATAGGGTACATTTGCGTTATGAGTTGTCAAATGAAGCTGGGCGTCCACTAGCCGAAGCATTGATTCGCGAAGGCATGGTCCATCTATTGTCCTATATGGATCATTCACCAGGTCAAGGGCAGTTTAAGAACACAGGTAACTATGCTAACTATTTGCTAAAAACATATGGAGCGGAAGGCATACTGGCTCAGTCGAAGGTACAAGAAATGGAGCGCTTACGAGCACAGAGGACATGGGGCGAACTTGCACCACTTACCAAGCACGCAATTGATGCTAATATTCGAATCGCTTCACACGACGATGACTCGTTGGAAAAAGTCGATATGATGCAAGACTTAGGTGTCACCATCAGCGAGTTTCCGATTAACCTTCACACCGCACATTATGCAAAGTCAAGACAACTGTACGTTTCGGTCGGCGCACCCAATGTTGTGAGGGGCGGATCTCATAGTCAGAACCTGAACGCTCGTGAGGCCATTCAAAGTGGTGCTGCAAATATAGTCTGTTCCGATTATCACCCATCTTCTATGCTGACCGCTGTTTTTCAGCTGATGCAGGAGGGTATGAGTCTGTCAGAGGCGGTAAAACTGGTTTCTATTCACCCTGCACGGGCTGTAGGTATAGATTCGCAATATGGCTCTATTCAAGTTGGGAAACGAGCCGATCTTATTCTGGTGGAACGAATTGAAGGCCAACCCGTGGTTAGAAACACCATGATTGATGGACGAGTTGTGTATGAAACTCACTACGATTTGCTGAACGTTGAGGTGCATCAGACAATGAGTGTCGGGAACACATGAACCGACGAGACGCTTCATCTGTGAACAAGTACGACCTTAGTTCTCCATACCATCTTATTAGGTCCATCTGATCTGAACTGGTCAAGAATCTCACATGATCGCTCTACAGAGTAGACTTAAAATTGACATTGCTAAAGGACTTTAGATGGCGAGAACTGAGTACTTAAGCGCACTGATCTATGCATGACTATTCAGTGATTGAAAACAAATCACTGGTGTCGGTATGCTAATGCGCTTACATCCTTAAAAAGCCGTTGAACTCTAACCTAAGACGATAATTGATAGCTTAAAAAAGCAGGACAAGACTGAAACCAATTAAGTCTTGTCCTGCTTTTTTGTTGATACTTGGACTCCTCTTTGTTCATGCTCAACGTATATAGAAACACCTTAGGACTTATGACCTATCCTGTTGTCCTTTTTCCAAGGATTCAAGATTTTTAAAAAAGTTGATTTCAAAAATTTATTTTCCGTAAACGGTGTATTCTTCAATGATAAAATGGACGCAGATTTAGCCACGAGAGATTGCTCGTTTCGCGTGACGCGTGATCCGACGATGGAGTATCATTACTTATTCTGATAAGGAATTTTCCAGGTGATGTTGATACAACTGGTTAAAATGATGCGGCCAAGATGTGAAATTAATCAGTACATCATCTGCATGTGTGAGCTGATCAATCGATCCGACTGTTTGTAGCCGTCGAATCTTCTCGTCTTTGATTGAATGTATACATGCATTCGCAAAATCACCAGCATTCAGTACGCGATATGGGCGTACCGCATTGTTGATCCCTACCTGGAAGTTATCTACCATTGGAGTAACAACACGTGTCAACTCCAGAGAATTATGTCTTTCAGCCATCAACAGGAGGGCACTGTTAATTTCATTTTCCCTCGTTTCTTGATCGCCGGATTGCAAAATTGCATCGAGTTTCGGTGCCAGAATCGGAGCAATGTTGAGTTTGGAAAATGCCGTGCCGAACCACTTGAGATAAGGCCAGTATCGTCGTTCCTGGAGAAAACTCAGTTCCATAATTAGGTGAACAAGGCGAAAAGAGATCAGAGAAGATCCTCTTACATCCGACGCCTCCGCGGTGCGCCCGATAAAATGTTGAATATTTCCAATTAAATGCCACTGGGACGCCATCATCCATAACCAAACGTCAATAGGGTACCAAGAAAGTTGATTTCTCATTTCTTGCAGTTCACCAATATCATCCCGAAAGACAGCGCCTGATATAAATTGCAATAAATGCTGTTGTGGCATAGCAAGCCATTTGGCAGGTGTGAGTTCCGATACATGGCTGAACCGAAGTTGGGACATTAGCCAATTATCGAGAGTAGTGATTTCAACATGATGTTTAACTCTTTCATCTTGCCATGAATAGAACTGTACCGGATAGCCTTTATATTCCTTAGGTAAACCACGTTCAACAGCGTTTGATATCGTGTCTATTTCTGTAGAATGAACAAAAATCTGCATACGTGGCCCGAAAGCATGATCCATGGAACGGGGTTGGTCATAACCCAGTACTTCCGAACCTTCCCCCAACAATGCAGCCGCATGTGGCGAATCGATTAAGTTTTGAACAATGTCAAAGTAAAAACCTCGAGCGAGTTCTATCCCTGAAATATAGGAAACCATGTGTCACACCTCTCTACGAGCGGAGTTCATAAATTTTACCGAAGTTTGGATTTTTATAGTACGTAATGAGAATTACAACAAAGGCAATGATAGACACAAAGAAAATCGATACAAGACCACCTATAGTCACAGTAGCAATAATCAATATCATAATGGCTCCTAACAGTGATAGAGAGCGAAGCGGACTGGTTATACACAATACAAAGGAATATCTGATACCTGCTAAGGGGCCAAGATTAAAATGGGCAAGTATTGGAAACATGAGCGAGAACATGATTACGTAAATACCAGACACGATAGTGAGCCAGCCAATAGCTATAGATGTTACGGCGTTGTGATGCATGACAAGAAAATGCATATTTAACGCAAGGACTGCACCTATGACGGTCATGGAGTACCCCGCAATGTTAGACGTTAGGAAATCCCTCTTGTATGCCGAACAGAACTCTTTAAACAAGGCGATGTCAGGATCGAGTAGAATCCACTTTCTCATGACGCAAAACATTGCAGCGCTGGCGGGGAATATTCCCACCACACCAACGCCAACGATGACGAACATCCACCACAAGATTGTTACGTATGCTAGTCGATATACCCATGTGAAGAGCCCATTAAGGTGTTGGAAGAAGGCACTTGATGTCATAGTTCATTCCCCTCTTATTCCTACGTCCGTCTTTTCTAGCCTTAAGCGAGTTCTCGGGCCAACTGCTGGTTTGCTTGGTGGACCGCATTGTTCCAAGCCGATTTAGGATTCTCATTACTCAACGCAACCAAAGATAGAGCTTGTGAAAAAATTGTATCCACCGTGCTGTCATAGGGGCTGTCGAAACCCACCTTGATGTCCTTTGCAGACGCTGATAGGTATGTGTTGATGTCCTCTCCACCAAAATATGCAGACGGCTGATTCATAATAGGTGATTTATAGGAGCTTGGTGTCGACGGATATAATCCGAGAGACGGATAGGTTTCGGTCTGATTCTTAGGATTCATTAGCCACAGGGCGATTTGTGCTGCTAACTCAGGATGTTTGGAATCCTTGGTAACCCCTAAGAACGAGCCACCCTGATCTGATGGACCGCCAGGAGCTGCCGCAATTTTCCATACGCCTTGTCGAGTATCCGATTGTTCTAGTTGAGGTACCATCCAACTTGCACCAATAAACGAGGCAAAGCCATCATGTGCTGCGGCGGCACTCCATGCTGTAGTCCATTGCGAAACATTTTCAACAAGCCCATCTTGGTGAATTTCTACAGCAAGGTTCCATGCGTTTTTGACGACCGGGTTGGTGGCATAAATAGGCTTCATCATCGAGTTAAAGTAATATTGATTTCCTTGGTCCAATGCTGCCTCGTAGACTGTATAAACATTATCAAACATCGGAACATTGATTTTTTCTTTCATTTGTTTGGCAGCAGCAAGGTAGTCGGACCACGTCTTTAATTTTGCCGATACCTGAGCAGGACTCGTGGGCAAGCCTGCTTCCTTAAATAATTTGGTATTGTAGTATAGGACAGTCGGTCCTGTATCAATAGGAATTCCGACTTGATACTTATGATCGGGTGTTGAAGCGAGATTCCATTTCCATGGTAAGTAAAGTTTCTCAGCAGCACGGACTTCTGGGTATTGTAATAGATTAACAAATTGGTCGTGATCTTGTACCATAGTCGCAACGAAATTATCAGAGTTAATCGCAGTGATGTCTGGAGCATCGTCTGCATACATAGCAGAGATAAGCTTCTCTTCAAAGTTTCCGCCTATTTCTTCAGCCTTAAGTTCTACATTGGGGAATTGTTTACTGACTGCGTTCAACTCCTGCGGACTTAATGAATCAGACCAGTACCACAGTGTGATCACAGTTTTTTTGCCACTGGAAGTGCTCGAGGATTGACCGCACCCGGTGACGGCAAAGCTTAGTCCCAACATGGAGGCAATAAAAGCAAGACGTAGCTGTTTTAATGACAAGTGCAACCTACGCATTTAAACCCCTCCAATCTCTAATAATTGCTTTTTCATGGAATTCAAATCAACTCTTAATTGCACCGATAGTTACTGCACCCATCAGTTTTCGACTAAATATAAAGAACAAGATAATCAGAGGAATGGTTGCAAATAATGTCCCCACCATGACCATGCCATAATTTTTAAAATAAATTCCATTTAGTGTAGACAACATTACTTGCAGCGTGTATCTGTTTGGGTCGTTGAGGATGACCAGTGGCCACATGTAATCGTTCCAGGCAGCCATAAAGTTGAAGATACCCAAAGCTGCCAAAGCGGGCCGCAGTGTTGGTAGTGCTACATGATAATAGAGTCGGAAATTTCCACAACCGTCTATGCGTCCGGCGTGCAACAAATCATCGGGAAGAGACGATTCGCATGACTGCCTTATCCAAAAAATACCGAATGCACTTGCTGCGCTTGGGACGATCAGTGCGGTTAGTGTATTTACCCAATGAAGTGATTTCATAACAACGAATAAGGGGACCATATTCAGCTGTGCGGGAATCATCATTGTACCTAACATGATTAGGAACAGTACTTTCTTTCCTGGGAAGTTAAACTTGGCAAATGAGAACCCTGCCAATGAACAGAAGAAGAGACTCAATCCAGTAGATAACACAGCGACGTATAGGCTATTCCACATCGATTTAAGAAATGGGATTGCTAAAAACAGCTGATGAGCGTTGCTCAGAAATTGATTACCAAATGTTAGATGTGGTGGATACGCGAAGATGGAGGAGGTGTCGCGTGTCGCTGATACAATCAACCAATAAAATGGGAAAATGGAAAATATGAGCCATATAGCTAAGCACACGTAGAGAAACAGTTTCGCTATCGAGGCTCTCTTACTATCATTAACCCGTAGCATTCTCTACCACTCCTTAAAACTGTGTTTGGAATAATAACTTGTAAAAAACATTTACTAACCAAAAATAGTTAATAACAATTATTACTGCTTGGCTATTTTATTTATTACGAGTGAGTTTAGTAGAGAGAATGCGAGAATAATAATAAATAGTGCCCAGCCAATGGCGGAGCCGTATCCGAACAAATGATTCGTAAAAGCTTGGTTATAAAGATATAGAACCATGGTATTACCGCCAAGACCTGGCCCACCTGTTCCATTCGTAAGAATCTGTGGTTCGGTGAAAATTTGCATTCCACCGATGGTAGACATGATCACAGTGAAGAAAATGATAGGGCGAAGTAGTGGAATTGTAATCCGGAAGAATATCTGTACAGTGGATGCACCGTCAATACGTGCTGCTTCGTAGAGGTCCGTCGGAATGGCTTGCAGCCCAGCTAAATAAATTATCGCGTTATACCCTGTCCAACGCCAAATAACCAGTATAGCAATAGCCAATTGCAACCATCCGTTTACATCGAGCCAATCGATAGCGTGCATACCAAACTTTCCTAATATAAAGTTGAATATTCCGAATTTTGTATTGAAAAATACACTAAACAATACTGCTTCTGCGACGATGGATGTAATATTCGGGAGAAAAAATGTAAATCTCCAAAATCCCTTCAGTCGAACAAATGCACTGTTTAAAAAGAAGGCGATAACCAATGCAAAGAACAGCATTGGAATGGTCGATTCCAACCAGATAATGAATGTATTTTTTACTGAATCCCAAAACTCAGTATCTGTTAGTAGAAGTTGAAAATTTTTAAAGCCGATGAATCTCATTGGAGATAGACCGTCCCATGCGTGAAATGACAAGTACAGAGAAAAGATGATGGGAAATAAGCCAAAGACAAAGAACAGAATAAAAAATGGTGAAATAAAAAGGTAAATTGATCTGTGTTTCTTGATTTGATTCCAAGTATCCGCTCTCTTTGATCCCACTTCCGACTTAAGAGATACAATCGACATAGACTTTCGCCTCCTTATATCACACGCTATGATCAGTGTTTAATATGTGTGAATATACTTTTTTAATTGGAAACCGAGGATCCTCTACACTTTATGTAATCGCTCTCAAATAGATGTCATCCATGTAGCTACTTTTTTTACTTTTGGTGTACACTTCTTTCAAGGAACCATTTACAATATAATCGGTAATTTCGCAAGTATATTTGTACTGCCAGGAAGCTGTCTGCTGTAAAATGATCATCTCATAATGTTTTTATTTTCGCAATAATGTATTAATGTACTACTCAGCGAAATAGCAGTTAGATATTTGGTCAGAAGTTTAATTACCAATTTACAGACACACATTTATGAAGACTGGACTGATTAGCATGAGTGATAGAAAGCTTCGTTGGGGCGTCCTAGGTTGCGCAAGAATTGCGACTCAAGCTGTGATCCCCGGCATTCAAGAGTCTGAAACAGGTGAGGTTGTCGCCATCGCTAGTCGCGATTCATCCAAGGCGAAAGAGACGGCGGCCAAGCTGGGTATACCGATTGTTTACGATAGTTATGATGCCCTTTTGGCGTCCAACGACGTGGACGCCGTTTATATTCCGCTACCCAATCATTTGCATAAAGATTGGGCAATAATGACTGCCGAGGCTGGAAAACACGTATTGTGCGAAAAGCCCATTGCACTTAATGCTCATGAAGCAAAGGAGATGGTTGACGCCTGTGAGCGAGCACAGGTGAAACTAGCTGAGGCATTCATGTATAGGCATCACCCACGATATGAGCGAATGAAAACAATCATTGACTCTGGAGAAATTGGAGATATACGTGGTATACACGGGACATTCACATTCAATAATGCCCAAGACACTAATAATGTACGTTACAAACGATTTATGGGTGGAGGAGGACTGTATGATGTAGGGTGTTATCCTATCAGTGCCGCTCGCTTAATCTTAGGTAGGGAACCAGAAGCTGCCACCGTTCAAGCGTTTCATTCTCCTGAGCACGATAACGTCGATATGATGGCATCAGGTCTGATTGAGTTTCCAGGGGCTGTGGGTTTGACATTTGACTGCGGGATGTGGGCTGATTTTCGAAACACATTGGAGATTTTGGGAACGGATGGACGAATTGTAGTACCGAATGCTTTTGTTGGTGATCCAAACTTTTTGTATTTGCAAATGGTGAACGTCGAGAAGAGGCGTTTGCTACATTTAATCAATATGCATTGCAAGCGGATAACTTCGGTCGGAGTATTTTATTTGACGAGCCACTACGGTTTGATTCGGTAGATGCGATACACAATATGCGAGTACTTGACGCTTGCTTAAGGTCAGCACAGGAACGCACTCGAATTTCAATTGTACCTTGCTGAAAGGAGAACTGATCATGAAATCAATTCAGATTCAAGGGGCAAAAAAACCGGTCTCACAATTGATTATGGGCTCTGACTATTTTCATCCAGACAAGATGGATACCGTAAGTGAGATTCTCGATTCTTATCTAGAAATTGGTGGAAATACGATAGATACGGCTTATATTTACGTCGGCGGCAACAGTGAGAAGGCTATAGGTCTCTGGTTACAATCTCGTAACAACCGAGAAAAAATGAACATTTTGACCAAGGGGGCCCACCACAATGCTCAAGGCCCTCGAGTAAATAGAGAAGCAATTTATGAAGAACTGATGATTAGCTTGGAACGTCTTCAGACAGAATATGTAGATCTTTACGCGCTCCATCGAGATGACCCATCAGTTGAAGTAGGCAGAATTTTGGAAGCCCTCAATGAACACGTGGATGCAGGGAGGATTCACGCATTTGGTGCTTCAAATTGGACGTGGAAACGTTTGGAAGATGCTGATAAATATGCTAGTACACATGGACTTAGGGGATTTTCCTTCAGTAGCCCAAACCTTAGTTTAGCAAAAGCTATAGAACCGTACTGGGCAGGTTGCGTGTCGGCGGACCGGGAAACCATTGACTGGCATGAACGTACTGGACTACCAGTGCTCTCATGGTCGTCCCAAGCACGCGGTTTCTTTACGGGAAGGTATTCACCGGAAGATCGAAGCAACAGCGATTTGGTACGCGTTTTCTATAATGATGACAATTGGGAACGTTATCGAAGAGCAACAGTGCTTGCTCAGAAAAAGCAAGTCACGACCATTCAAATTGCACTTGCTTACGTTTTGAATCAGTCATTCCCAACCTGCGCAATCATTGGGCCCCAGAATCAAGATGAGATGATATCGTGCCAACAGGGCGCAGATATATCTCTCAATACAGACGAAATTGCATGGCTAGATTTACAAATATAAGTGTATAACAATGTAGAAGTGGCCTTTGGTATTCGTGAATTGAACCCCTAAGTGAGGACAAAAAACACCTAGATTGCCTGTCGTTGATAATAAATTAGCGACAGGTAATATAATGCCTTTTTCTTTGGTTGTTCCAATGCGGGATTGCACTGAAGAAGATAGATGCTCTCGCCATGGAAATTGAAGAATATAAGATTATCCAATCTATCCCTGGTATTGGCGGAAAAATCGCGGCAACGATTATTTCCGAACACGGAGAGATAGATCGGTTTAGCTGGGTTAGTTCAATAGTGCGCCTAGCTAAGCTAGGTACAACTTGGGGAAAGAAACCTATCACGAGGTACAAGCTAATGGCGTCCAAATACGCCACACGTGACCTTCCGGGTCTAAAAATCCGGAAATTAGAAAATGTTCACCTTCGTGTACACGTATAGGTTCGGTTTCGATTCCCTGAGCCGATAGCGCCGCTATTGTTGTTTCAAGGTTTTCAACCTGTACAACTATGTGAACTGAATGATTGGGCTCTGCACATATAGAACTGTCCGTACACTGGTACAATGCACATCCCGTGTCCGAACCAGGGATTGTAAATAAACACCATTTTCTCACATTATCCATATAGGAAACTTGAAGCCCCAACGTTTCTCGGTAGAACGGAATGGCACTTTCAAGGTTTTTGACCGGTAATTCGACAAATGTAAAGCCTTTTATCATACAAACTTCACCTCACGGGTGTATTAATATATCGAAATCAGGCGTTCTTTTCGCAGACATTCAATATTGTTACTTCCTGTGCAAAACATAGTGATACGCAATTGCTGTTCAAATACACGTATAACCTTTTCGACCTCTTGCGCTGATTCAATTGCGGCCTTCAGAAAATGTGAGGCCATGCCAGCGATTGTAGCTCCAAGGACTAAACACTTTGCAGCGTCAATCCCATTGCGTATACCTCCACTTGCTACAATTGGGATATTTGGAACACTATTATGTGCGTGTATGAGTGCATCCACGGTTGGAATTCCCCAGTTGGAAAACGCAGAGGCTATCGCAGACTGTTCGGGTTTACTACGGTGACGTTCAACCTCACTCCATGATGTCCCTCCAGCACCAGCAACATCTACTGCAGCAACACCAGCTTGATAAAGAGACTTTACTACCTCGGCGGATAGTCCCCAACCAACCTCTTTGACCATAACTGGCACCGAAAGTGTGGCGCAGACTTCAGAGACCCGATCGATTAATTTTTCAAAATGTGTATTTCCTTCAGGTTGTACTGCTTCTTGAAGGGGATTGAGATGTAGGATCAGCCCATCTGCTTCCATTAATTCCACCAGTTCCGCACATTGTTTTGCCGTACATCCATAATTTAATTGGACTGCACCCAAATTGGCAAATAATAATACGTCTGGTGCTTCTTTGCGTACATAAAATGTCTTTACGGTTGCTGGATTACTAAGGGCAACTCTACCCGAGCCAAGCGCTAAAGCGATATCAAAGTTTTGTGCCGCGATTGCAAGATGTCGATTGATCTGTTCTCCTTGAATCGTTCCCACCTGTCATAGAAGAAATCAAGAGTGGCAACCGAAGTACATGCCCCAAAAATTTCACCTTGGTATCGACATCTTCTAGATTCATATTGGGCAATGCATTGTGATCGAAACGGTATCTGTCTAAGCCTGAAGTAATACCTTTACTCGAAACGTCATATTCCAAGTTAATTTGAATATGATCATTTTTTCGTTTTTCAATCTGGTTAGAGTCCTCCACGTGTCGTCCCTCCGTCCCTCTATAATATAAAGTCATCCGGGTGAAGGGATATCCCTCATCCGGATGACATTGCTATTGATGAGAAAGCCATCTTTTGGCTAAGTTATGTTCAATTCCGAATTGATCCATCGTACGAGCCACTACATGGTTAATGACATCATCTAGTGTTGACGGTTTGTTATAGAACGTAAGCATCGGTGGTAAAATGACAGCGCCAGCATTGGAAAGCCCGAGCATGTTTTCAATGTGTATGCTACTTATTGGTAACTCCCGGGGGAGAAGCACCAATTTTTTTCGTTCCTTTAAGATGACATCAGCTGCCCTCGGAATCAAACTATCGGCAAAACCGACACGGATTGCCGCGAGCGTCTTCATGCTACAGGGAGCAATCACCATCCCATCGACACGAAACGAGCCACTTGAAATGAGAGATGCTTGATTGTCTGGCGCGTACACATGGGACGCAAGTTTTTTTACATCGTCCGGGTGGTAGGACGTCTCGATTCGCATTGTTTTCTCGGCCCACTCGGACATCACGAGATGCGTCTCGATGCCACAATCCTTAAGCGCCTCCAACAACCTAATTCCTAGGATGCTTCCCGTTGCGCCTGTCATTGCTACGATAATTTTCACGTCTGTCACCTTCTCAGGAGCTCTAACTTCTTCTTAGAGCAATTGCGGGATGGATTTGGTACTTGCTCATATCCGACGGATTCACCTTAAATCGTGGGTTATATAATTCTGGATTCGTGATCGATTCTGGCTCCGTCGATCTCCATGTAAATGTACAAACTGGACAGACGTACATGATCCAACATCCTTTTACAGGTGATTCACAGAGAATCTTTGTCTCGTTTGAATCACAACGAGGGCAAGTATTCATGCTAATCCGCTCCTTTACTTGTTCATCAATTGTTTTAAGATTGTCTCCCATTTCGCCGTGTCCCGAGGTGGCTCTACTGTTGGAGCAAATGTTTCTCCTCGAGTCTCTGGTGCCTTTGGTGTAGTGGCATCGATAATTAGTTTGTGTGTGATACCCGGGGGGTCAGAACTCGGGTCTAGCGACAACACAGATGCATTTGGAATGACCACCAAATCTTTATCTGGGGCAACTCGGGTGGACAATGCCCACATAACTTGGGGTAAGTTAAACGGATCGACAAAGTCGTCGACAACAATTACCAGCTTGCAATAACCCAATCCGTGAGGTGTCGTCATAGCGCGCATGCCAACGGCTTTGGCAAAACCCCCAAATCGGGTTTTTGTAGAGATAATGGCCGCTAATCCTTGCACAAAGTTGGCATTGACGGCCTGAACTTCAGGGAATGCCTCTTTCAATTGGTGATAAAGGGGGACGCATGTGTTTATGCTGGTTATAAAATCCATTTCAGTCGGTGACATTCCTAAATACAAATGTTCAAATATGGGATTATCTCGGAAGTAAATTGCCTTGATTTGAATGATTGGTTGATGTCGAGCATCTGAATAGCTACCCGTAAACTCTCCAAACGGACCTTCAAATTCCCGATAACCTCCAATTAGCTCGCCTTCGAGTACAACCTCTGCACCCCAGGGAATATCCAAGTTGGAATGCTTGGAACGGACAATTCTGTATGGTTCACCTTGAATCGCACCTGCCATTTCGTATTCTGACTGCTCATAAGTAAGAGGTGAACCTGCAATGGTAGTAATCACAGGCTCATTTCCAATGGCTATGGTTACCGGTAAGTTTTCCCCGCGCTCCTCGGCTTTTCTCAGATGAATACCAATGTCGTGTGTAGGAATGGGTTGAATGCCGAGTCGATCTTTACCTTTTACCTGGATTCTATATATTCCTACATTTTGTTTTCCAAAATTATCAGGGTCGTCAGGGTCTCTACTGATGACACAAGCCTTGTCAATGAAACAAGCAGAGTCCTCACGATTCAAACGGAACAGAGGGAGTATATCAAAAAGGTTTATGTTTTCCGTTATCTCGTTGGCGTGAAACGGCGCTGTGTCAACCCTTTCGACCGGAATAGGAAAATTACTCCAACGACGTGCGAATTCCAAAAACTGCTCTTTGACTGGGGTATCCTTCGGCAGTCCCATCATCAGTGCATGATTTACCCATGAACCATGCACGTTGAGTGCAACGCGTCCATTATTGTAGCCGAGAATATTGTTGAAAAGCAGTGCAGGAGCCTGGTCACCAAGGTTGTTGACAGCACGGGCAGCCGAGCCTAGATCTGGCTCGGGATTGACTTGTTGTGTAACACGCAAAAGCTGCCCTTCCGCATCGAGCTTTTCCAGAAAGGAACGTAAATCTCTGTAAGCCATGCACGACATCTCCTTTGTGAATAAGTTCAACTGGACGACTCGGACAAGTTCGCTTGACCCAATTGAATCCAAGCCATCATGTTGTTGGTACGCCAATTACGCTATCACTTGCTCAACCATACGTAAAATATATATAATCAATGTTGTTCATAAATTTTATTAATGATAGAGGGCGAACGATTTGGACTTAAAAAAGTTTCTCTACTTTGTAACAATCGTGGAGGAAGGTCAAATCACACGCGCTGCAAATAAGCTGCACATGGCACAACCGGCGTTAAGCCTGCAACTGAAAGCAATCGAAGAGGAACTCGGTGTAACATTAATCGAGCGCAACAACAAGAGCATTGAGCTCACGCAGGCTGGAGCGACTTTCTATTACAGGGCGAACGAAATATTAAACTCTGTAGACGGAATGCTCTCCGAAGTAAAGGAGCAAGGTATCGGCATTCGTGGAAAACTTTCGATAGGTACAGTGATGTCATGTGTGTCTTATTTACCGAAAGCAATTAAGATTTTTCAACAGCAATATCCTGCCGTAACTTTTCGATTGTGGGAAGGGGATTCTCACAGGGTGGAAGAATTGCTGCAAGCTAAAACCATTGATTTGGGGATAACGAGACTGCCCTTAGAGTCCGACAATTTAAACATAATTCGTTTAAATGCTGAACCCTTAGTGGCTGTACAGCCGAATGGTTGGCATGTTTTTGCAACACCTACAATTTGTATAAAGGAACTGGAAAAGTATCCTCTCATGGTTTTGCACGGCCAAGGGGGGAAAGGCATATTTGAAATGTTTGTTGAGACGTGCCAGGCTTTTGATTTCAACCCTAAAATTATTTGTGAAAGTCCAGATGTTGCAACATTGCTAACGTTAGTAGACTCAGGTATAGGGATAGCTATTGTTCCGAAATTAGCAATACAGTTGAGACCCACGGGAACGTTAAAATACGCCGAAATTACACCTTTGTTAAAATCGGATACGGCGCTTATATGGCTGAAAAACCGGCGCCTTTCTAAAGCAGCCGAACATTTTAAGGATATACTCCAAAGTTCGGTTAGGTAACGGGTTAAATTATTCATATAAAGTCATACGAACTCCAGCAGGCATGTCCAGTAGTCAGTTAGACTCTTGTGCAAGAAATGTGGAAAGTTCGACTGCAGTAAAAGTGGGAATTGGACTTATATCGTCAATAATTCAACCGTTCGTTCCAATGGCAATAAGCACTTCGTCAGCCGGCTTAGGGTATGGGACTGCAGTTACCGTTGATTTCCCATTCCTTGATACAGTGTAGCGTTCGTTGCGAGGTAAATCGCTCATGGCAACAGCTTCTATTTGTTTGTAATTGTAAATGGCAATGTTGGAATATGTACGTTCAGGCCCTTTCTCTCCTTACTCCTTTAACGTCCATTTATTTGGGCGTTATGTTGGTAGAATCCGAGCATTTCAGGAGTATAGAAGGAGGTCATTTTAAGGAAGCTGCGGCGAGCTGTGTCTTTGTGTCGGGATGGGAAGGAAGCAACATCACTCAAAGTCTCGCCGCCGTCCTTATATGCTAACAATACTCGAGGTTTCGATACTTCGCCTCTTTGTCATCGTGGGTTTCCTGCGTGCACCCAGCCTTGTGAACAATGAATCTATGCTGAGCGTCAGACCTGATACTGAGGTTCATTTTGCAAAATCCATTGCCACAGCTGACCAAAAATTCCGTCAAGGTAGGAGGCGTACTCTGGCCAGTCCGAAATTGATACACTGTTTATCTGTTTGAACGCGGAGGGGGAGTAATTCAAACTGCCATCTTCAACATAGCGATCATCAATCCACGTTGATTTAAGGTGGACAATCTGTCCAGACTCAGGACTTGTCCCGATGACAAAGTCAGTACCATCTATCCAACCTTCTTTTAAAAGTTGCTGAATATGTGGGTTTTCATACGCACCTTGAGATTGACTGTGATCAAAGATAATCTTCACGTCGATCCCACGTGATTTTGCAGCGATGACATCGTCGTAATAAATCGCTAAGGTATCCGAATAAATGATTGTTCGCATTTTACGGGTAGCAGACCCGAGGAATGCGGACATTGCTTTCACACCATCAACGTAAGGTGTGATTAGGCGTGTTTGATCCGGATTACCCTTAATGACACCAAGTGCCCCCAAGACGTTATCCACCGAGTACACCTCCGAAGGATTCCCGTTTTACCCAATCGGTGCAAGTCAAAAGTCACTCACGGCCTTCAATCAATTAGTTCTCCGTGTCCGTTTAATAATCCTGCTAATGGATTGTTAAGATAATGAAACATGGAAAAATCAGACAAATTGTAGGGGCCTTGCTTAGATGGTCTAAGTAATGGTAGAGTACGACATTACATTACGCAAGAATTGCGCACGACGCGATGCAATGTTCCTAGTCGTCAAGAGGGCTTGCTCCATTGACGCAAGGCTTATCAGTCGTACGTTTTAATTATCTTGGTCGATACGCTTTTCCGAGAGACGAACACCGTTCTTTACGAACAGTGTTCGTTTTGCTGTAAATGAGTTGTTGCTAAAGTCCATGACTATTCCCGCCACTAGAACATGTCGTCTTTCCGGATTACGGTTACGATCACATACCTTTCTCACCGGATTAATCGCGTTACCGGAACATTAATCTGTTCAGCAATTGGGCTACGCATTTGGTTATACAGAAGTCGGTGTTTTGACAATCACCTAAGGAGTTGAACGGGATGAAGAACACATCTACGAAACAACGCCGTATTGCGATTATCGGAGCAGGGCCAGGTGGACTGACGTTGGCCCTGATTCTGCAGCGTCACGGAATTCAACCTGTTGTGTACGAGCGAGAGCCACATGACAAAAGCAGCGAAAGAGGAGGATCTCTAGATATTCACGAAGAATCCGGGCAACGAGCTATTAAGGAGGCGGGGCTATATGATAAGTTTCAGGAGCTTGTGCGCTACGAAGGTGAGGATTTTCGTATCCTAGATAAAACCGGAAAAATCTATATCGATGAAGTTACTGAACCGGTTGAAAAAGGGGAGCGGCCTGAAATTGACCGAGGTACGCTCTGCGATCTGCTGTTGAGCGGCCCTTGACTCCGACTGCATCAAATATGGATATAAACTGGACCGGGCGATTTCTCTCGAGAATGGTATGACTGAGCTTCATTTCGAGAACGGGGTTACCGATACCGTGCATTTTCTTGTCGGAGCCGACGGAGCATTCTCTCGTGTTCGTACCCTACTCTCGGATACCGACGTCGAATACACAGGTCTTACCATGGTAGAGCTCAATGTTTTGAATGTGGCCGAGAATCACCCGGATTTAGCCGAATTCAACAGGCGTTGCAGGAGAAGGTGTAAACCTGGCTATGTTGGATGCTTTGGAGCTGGGGCGGTCCATCATCGAGTTCGATGATTTAACTAAAGCAATTGAGGCGTACGAGGAAAGGATGTACGAGTATTCGTCCAAGAAGGCGCGGGAGTCATATGATAACCTGAAATTGTGTTTCTCTGACGACGCGGCGGTTAAACTGACCAATTTGATGAACAGTTATCGCCAACCAGACTGAGACGAACTATGTTCGAAGCAGAACATTTTCTGTAACTTTCTACGCGTGGTATAAAGGACATATGATGAATCCAACTCGAGGTATTAAAAGTCGGAGAACTCGACCAGCCAAGGATCCTCTAAGCCGCGAAATTATCGTGCAGACGGCCTACGAGCTGCTTAAGAAACAAGGCATACAGGGGATAAGTATGCGTAGGGTAGCAAAGGAGCTAGACACGGGCCCCTCTTCCCTGTATGTCTACGTTAAGAATTTTCAAGAGCTGTGTGCCTTTGTATTGGATTACGGTCTTGGTCAGTTAGTGTTGCCTACTTCAGCAGAGGGCTCTTGGAAAGAGAGGCTGTTTGATGCGCTTGATGCGTATCTCATGTTGTTATTCGAACAACCAGGACTCGCAGAGTTGTCACTCACCACGATTCCGATGGGAACGAACTCACTTCGCTTGATCGAATTTATTCTCTCCGCGTTGTATGAGGGAGGAGTTTCGTCGAAGGCTGCGGCGTGGGGTGCAGATTTGTTTCTGTTTTACGTCTCTTCTACAGCATTTGAACACGTATCTTGGAAGCAAGATGGAAATGACCACATGTCAGTCATAAAGCAATCGTTCCAGATGGTCAATCCGGTACATTATCCCCTCATCGCAAGTCTTAAAGAGGAACTGTTCTCTGGAGATACGGAAGCGAAAGAGCGCTTTCGCTGGGGACTAGAAGTAATTCTGCAGGGAATTTTGAAGACACGACACTAGACCTTCAGCACTTAGGGGAGGTTTAGCGCAATCGACTTCCGGGACGCCGTCAGTGAACAGCTGTTTCCCGAGTGTGGTACATCCCGGATCGTTAACCGTTCCCTCCAATATACCAATAACTGCTCCGTAGCACGGCGCATAAACTGCACCAAGGGGCTGGCCCTAAGCTCATATACAATCACTTTGAGACAGCCCCTCCTATCAACACTTACTTCGATGCATTAATGACAATGCCTTTAATAAAATACTTCTGCGCCAAGAAGAACAGAATCAGAAGTGGAATCACCGCGACAACGGATGCGGCCATCAACAGGTTCCACGGTGTAGCACCGAATGCTGCCGAGAAGTTTGCTAATCCGAGCGCGATCGGGAACTTATTTGTCGTGTTCAAATAAATTAGCGGTCCCATTAAGTCATTCCACCGCGCCATAAATTCTAAAATCCCTACCGTAGCCAAAGCAGGGGTTGACAACGGTAAAATCACGCGGAAGAAAGTGGTGAAGTACCCACCACCGTCAACTTTGACAGCTTCGTCAAGTTCTCGAGGTATTCCCGCAAAAAACTGACGCAATAGAAAAATGTTAAAGGCACTTACCGCAAAAAATGCCGGAACGGTTAAAGGCAGATATGTGTTGATCCAGCCAAGCTTGACAAATTCCAAATACTGCGGAATCATCGTGACCTGCGCCGGCACCATCATGGTCGCCAAGACGAGGCCAAAAATGATGTTCTTTCCTCGGGCCCTCAGCCTTGCGAAGCCAAACGCAACAAGTGCGCAAGAGATGGTCGATCCGACCACACACACAAGCGAGTAACAAACTGTATTTAAGAGATATCTTCCAACTGGTTCGACAGTAAAAATATCAATAAAATTGCGCCAACGAAACGGATGCGGAATCCATTGCGGAGGCATGAGGCTGACAGCCCCTTGCGTTTTTAGAGATGTTGCGAGCATCCAAATAACCGGAAACAAGAAAAATGCGGATCCTATGATTAAAAGCGTATAAACGGTCACCTTGCCCGGCGTACTCAAATTACCAGGTGAATATTTTGCACTCATTTCTCTTGCCATCTTAATTCCCTCCGTGTGCTGAATCTCCGTAATACACGTATTTCTTTGAAACATGGAGCGACAAGAACGTCAGCAAAGCAACGATAATAAACAGTATCCATGCCTGTGCAGATGCATAGCCCATGCGGAATTGGTTGAATGCTGTATCGAACAAGTAGTAGACATAGAAATATGAATTGTAGTTCGGACCACCTTGTGTGATCACATAGGCTTGAGTGAATACCTGAAAAGAATTGATAATACCGATAATCACGTTGAAGAGTATGACAGGGGAAATGAGTGGAACAGTAATCTTGATAAACTGCTGAAACTTACTTGCACCATCTAATGCCGCGGCCTCATAAACATCTGTTGGAAGGCTTTGCAAGCTTGCGAGGAAGATGATCATAGTGCCGCCTATTGACGTCATCGTCATGAGTACAAACGAAGGGACAACGGTGCGGATACCGGAAAACCACAGGATACCGTGTATGCCAAGGAAGG
Organism: Alicyclobacillus fastidiosus; assembly: GCF_026651875.1. GTDB lineage: Bacteria > Bacillota > Bacilli > Alicyclobacillales > Alicyclobacillaceae > Alicyclobacillus > Alicyclobacillus fastidiosus. The sequence continues at coordinate 2,565,675 of NZ_CP104067.1, forward strand.
ACAGCAAGTAGTTTACAACGCCAAACACCGGATTAAGCAACCACGACCACAGGAACGAAATTGCCACGCCAGAAACAATGGAAGGCGCATAGAAAATCGTTCTGAAGAACGCCTGTCCTTTTACTTTTTGATTCAAAAGTACGGCCAACAGCAAGGCCAAAACGATGTCAAACGGTACGGACAGCACCGTGTAATACAGCGTCACGCCAAGCGACTTATAGAAAATCGGATCCTGAAAGAGATCGATGAAGTTTTTCAAACCGACGAATACTGGGGCAGACATCACGTTATATTTTGTGAAACTCAGAAACAGGGAAGCGATGATGGGGCCGCCGGAAAATGCCAAAAACCCAATTACCCAAGGAGAAATAAAAACCCAAAACATTCGCTCTTCCTGACGCTCAGATAGGCCGCGTTTGGGCCGGGGTTTCTTTACCTTTGTGATGACTGGCTCTTTTGTAACCTGGGTGATCATACGTATACGCCTCTCTTTCTGACCAAATTTCTCTGTTCACTTTGCTCAGGCACAACTCGTTTGTATGCGCTTACTCAAACGGCTTTAATCCAGATTTAATTTGCGCAATCGCACTGTCGATACTCAGTGTGCCTGAATAAACAGAGTTGCCTGCTTGATTGAGCACATTTAAGATGGCGTTGTAGTACGCAACCATATGGTTTGGGGACTCTTCCCCGCGGGCGGTGGCACCATCCTGCACTTGCTCCAGCTGTTGCACTGGAATCCCCGTTTCCTTAGACGTCCGTTGATACCACTCGTTGAGCAAATCCTTTTGAGGCGGTGTTGCATCCGTCATTTCCATGTACCATTTTAAACCAGTATTCGGGTTGACAATCGTCTGCAATAACTCCCAGGCTGCCTGTTGATGTTTGCTCTTCTTTGCAATCCCCATGCAGTCGGTGTATAGAAAATCGCGTTCTCCAGGACCTGTATACGGCAGGGCTGCTACACCCCAATGAAACGGTGCAGGTTGATACGTCCATAGCCCCCAACCACCGGTAAGCTCCATGGCCACTTTGCCGGTCAAGAACGGATCACCAAGGGCGTTGAGTGCGTTGGTTTCGGAAGCGTTGGGAGAGACCTTGCTTTGAAATACCAGATCATAATGCGCCTGCATGGCCTTCTTATTTAGAGGATTGTTTAACGCTGGGTGCACAACACCCGTTTGATACGTCTGTTGTGTAAAGAAATCTCCTCCCCACAACCAAGAGTCCTCGTTCGGATCAAAGGAATCGAGAACCCCGTACTGTTCGTTTCCGGCACTGCCCTTGGTCAACGCCTTGGCGTCCTCGACCATCTTCGCCCAAGTCCATGACTTGTCATTCCAATTTGTCGGCGGATCCGGCAATCCAGCCTTTTTAAACATGTCCTTGTTATAAAATAGAAAAGATCCTAACTGGTTCATCGGAATAGCAAGCAATTGCCCATTTACGGTATAAGTGGCCACTGCTTTCGAGTTAAAACCTGCAAGCAGCTTCGGATCCTTTTTAAGGAAGGGTGTCAAATTCAACAAATCCTGTTGGTACGTCCGAAATCCAGCGTTGACCCAGTTCGGCGCAAATACATCTGGCGGATCCCCAGCAGCAAACATTGTTTGGAGTTTTTGATCGATTTCGGATTGGGGAATGACGATAAGCTGCACCTGAATATTCGGATGTTGTTTCTCAAAATAGTTGATAACCTTTTGTTCCCACTGATTTTCAGCAGGCGTACCTCGAACCATCCAAGTAATAGTCGTCTTGTTTCCAGAAGAGCTTGAACCGCTGCCACATCCGGCAACCGTGCTGGTTAAAAATCCTACTACGCCTAAGGATACAGCTATCTTCTGTAAGCGCTTCATCGAGTTCCCCCATTTATCAAGTTCAATATAATGAGTGTGTTAACCGCTGTATAGAATAGTATTCGCATCTTTGTCTCTATTTCCTGTATGTTGAATGAATATTGAAAATATTACCGTTCTATTCCTAACGTGATGAACTAGTCAAAAAGACGGTTGTAATACCCTCTGACTACAATCACCATCATCGAAGGTTTATTTCTTCAACGTCAGCAGTGGCGGGAGTTAGACATGGTTATCAGTGCCTAAACCGTGGGCGAAAACTGAATCTTCCGACCTTGGCTTGTGCATGAGTATTCATTTTAACCATTCGTGCTTTAATGTCACATATGGGTAGGTTGGTTTAAGAAAAACGAGGATTTTTTGAGTGATGGAGGTGAGTCAGTGAGGAATATTGTTGACCACTCGAAAGATCAAGGCATTAGAGCTACGGGTCTAAGACCATTTTATCATGACGATAGGCTATATTTTCATCACACGTATCTGAAGATTATTTGTTAAGTGACATCGTTGTATCCGCTTAACGTGATCTCCTTGGCACTCTAACATGTATAGAGTATATATCAAATAAAAATCTATACATGTTAGTTATGAGCGTTTAGTCGTGACGAGGAGGTAAGGAGTATGAAGGCGGCCGTATTGCATAAATTCGGGGAAATCCCGCGATACGAAGATTTTCCAGACCCAATCCACGTTTCCCTCAATCGTTGGATTCAACGGTATCGGAGCACTTAAAGACGGCAAGTTGGTTGGCTTTGGCGGAGTGAAGGCGCCCTATGGAGCTATGGCTGAAAGAACTGTCGTGCCTAAAGAATATACCGTCTCGATTCCAGAAGGAGTCGACGCCATCACAGCGGGCTGAAAAGGGATGGGACGTCATTCTTGATTTCTTGTGGGGACATGCCACCGAGACGTTAATTCGTTCTCTGGTGCCACAGGAATTGGGCTTTGCAAAAAGGAGAACACGCCTTGTTCAGATTGGCGAAAAATCAGGATCAACCATTTCACTTTCTGCTGATTCACTGCGAACAACAGGGATCGAGATCATGGGAGCAAGCGCAGGTATCACACCCGAACTGCTCCAAGAAGGCACCAATCAGGTGTGGGTTTGGATACAAAATGGAAAGTTTCGCATGGATATTGAAAAAGTCGCTCTTCAAGACATTGAAGCCGCATGGAAACGTGATGATTTTCGAGGTAAGAGAGTAGTCATTGTCATTTAGGAAAGGGGGTGAATTTGTATGCTGAATTACATTCAACGCTGGCATCGAAAAACCGTTCGTAAGATCGCTGCCACATTTGGACTTCCAGAAGACTTGAGCCACCATGATCGGGCACACGTTCCGCAGCGACACGTAAAAAAACCGCACGCCTTTCATCATCGCCATAACCAACGTGTCGCGGACTGGCACGCACAACATGCCGCTGAAGTCATGGAAGGGACGACTCGGTTACGTCGATGGGAAAGATTCGTTTATAAGCAGATAAGTCGCGTTGCCAGGTAGCAAAGGGAGACCTCATTTTAGACTGTTCCTGATGATGGGAGCAGTCTTTGCTTTTCGAGTACAAGCATCAGCTCGCCTCGTCGAATATTCAGTAGCAACTTATTGCACCCAAGGGGTCATTCAATAGCGACACGATTTCTTATTGGGTTAATCGCCTACACCTTCACCCGCGAATCGTTATGATCCACACTTCATCTTTACACAAATCCTTTCCTTTTAAACACGTGATACAGTGCAAGCCAACAGCTTTGAACCAGTAAATAAATGGGGAATGAATAAGCGAGCTTATATCCGTGCTGATAGTGAAAGACCCCAAGAATCACAGCAATCCACTCAACTCCAATCGAAGCCAGAGACCAAACTAATATATAAATTGGGATGCGTGAGGGCCTTAGTTTAAGCCAGTCATAGATGTAGAAGAAGAAATAACTGAACGGAGCGTACATCAAGTATGACAAAAGGTCCATAAACTGATACTCGGATACATCATTTACATCATAAAAGCTAACCGGTTCAACGCTCAATGAATGATCGAAGAAGAATCCGCTGTATACGCCGCACATCGAAAAAACAGCTACTGTCTGTCTCGAAAATCGTTTCGGGGAGAGCACCATGCAAGCTATTCCAATGCATAATGACACAATGATAAACCACTCATTTGCGTTGAAGTGGTTGTCGTAGATAATCACGTGACCTTACCTTCCGTCTTCTTTATGTAAATGATAAACCACGTCATCAGTCTCGCGAATGTAATATAGCCGCAAAACATAAAAGCGGTATAACCTACATTCCAGTGAGGAGTGGTCAAGATCCCCAACCATACTAACGACTTTTGTAACATGACACCCGATAGCACGACAACGGCTACCAGACACCATTTTAAGAGCCTTGATGAATAGAGCAGGAAATTCGACGTAATGACGAGCACGACAGGAACACAAATCAAGCGCATCACCAGATCTGCAAGTGCCTTCTCCACACTCTTGCTTACATCCATCCAGTGAAGATTTAAATGAAACAAAGTAAACGCACTGAGTTCAAAAATAGTACATACAAAGAACAGGAATACCATTTCAAGTGCCGTTAGTTTCTTGGGAATAAGCGCAAGGATTAGGATTACACACCATGTGATGAAGACACAAACCGCAAGTGACACCGTGATTGTCCTCCATTCAAATCCACCGTCCCGAATTTGCATAAAGCACGACGTAGGTCAGAAGCCCCCGTAAACTCCGTCAATGCGACTTCATTCCAGTGTTTTCTATCTGATTACATTTTATGTAAATTAGAGAATTATTTGAAGAGGAGTGGACGACTAAACAGCTTCTCTACAAACTCTATACAAAAAATTGAGTTTAGTGCGCATAAGAGGACGAGAACTGAAATCGAATTTCGTTCCATAGAGGAAGATGTTTGAAGATGGATAATGAGTGTAGGGATAACTGTGTTTGTGATCTGTTCGAAGACGTGAAAAACCGCCTAGAAAATCCTTCCCCAATACCAATACTGCACAATGAATCCGCCGACGACTGGTCCTACAATGCTGGATAGGGCGAAGATGGACCAAAACAAACCTTGGAACTTTCCTCGCTTTTCACGAGGATAAATATCAGCGACGATGGTAAACGCTACCGGCATCTGGCTACCTGCTCCAAGGCCTTGTACACCTCTAAAGATGACCAATAAAAGCATGTTCTTTGCCAGCCCGCATAAGACAGAGCCCGCGAGAAAAATGAACAAGCCGGTCAAGAAAAGCTTTTTTCGCCCGAACAAGTCACATAATTTTCCGTAGATCGGCATGGTTGTCGTAGTGGTGAGCATGTAAATGGAGAACACCCAACCATACAGTGAAAGTCCGCCAAGGTCTCTGGCGATTGTTGGCATCGCGGTTGATACCACGGTTTGATCCAGCGAGGACAAGATCAGCGCCATCAATAGCCCTGATGTGATCAATTTGGTTCTGTGATTCTTGTGCTCCATTTCGCAGAGTTTCCTCCTATGTCCTTGGTGCTCCACAAGAGGCCGGCCCTGTGTCACGCTAATACAAAAACACAGAAAAAAATAGACTTTTTCCTTTTCCTGAGCTATCATCTTGATTAGGTTATGCCCATAATGATTCTCAATAATTTCCTCTTCGATTTACATCATCTCAGCTCGTTTCAACCCGATGCGTTCTCAAAAAAACTCTATGTTATCACTGCAAACTCATCCCGTTTACCTGACTTCAGAGCGTCAAAATATTTGTGATACGCCTTCACTTGTACTTCCCCAAGTCCGTTGTGCGGCAACGCTTTGGAGTAGCTTCCAATTTTGTTTGAAAAACGAAATTCATCTCCGTTACATGGGTGAAGCACCAAAGGAAGTTGTCTGTAGAATTTAGCGACCTTTGCGCGAACCTTAAAAGCTTTTTCACGACGCATTGACGGTGATAAGGGACCTGCCGGGAGTCTCATTCAAGACGTTTCTAAATTGCCGCTCCGGTTATCGTCATCGTCGTTTCTATTTTGGAATATGAGATTCTTCGTACCTACCATCTCAGCGTCGGGAAGTTATGTGTTCCCGGGCGGTTCCAATTGTTGTCCCAGGGCGAGTGCTCATGTCGGTGGATGTGCGAGACGTAGATCGGCATCGGCGCGCCTTTGCGCTAGAGAAATTGCGTGTTCGTGGGCACGAAATTGCAAAACAGCGAGGGTTTGAGATTCAGTTTTTCGAGCGCCTGACCGTCGCTCGCGTCGCGTGCCACCCTGAAGTCGTGTCCGTGATGGTTGAAGAGGGACGCAACATGCAGCTCAAGTGTCCAATGATGATCAGTGGCGCAGGGCACGACGCACAACTGATGGCCGCCATCACCGACGTGGGCATGGTCTTGATTCGCTGCAAGGACGGGATTAGTCACAATCCCAAGGAATTCGCAGAAGTGGGAGACATCGCGCTAGGAACCGAACTCCTATCACGTGTGGCCTACCGTTATGCGATGAAGTAGAATCCATCCCTTGGTTTCCAGTGCATCCTGACTACCTGAGAGAAATTTTGCAACTCTCGCACTCAGGCCACCCAAATGAATCGCGTATCAGCGGAGAAAATAACCGATAAAGTCACTCCGCGGTCGGTAAACTCAGCGGGGTGACTTTATTGATTAGAGTAAAGCCATGATCAACGATGCTGATGCTCTTGCGTACGACGGGCGTAAGTGACGCAGATTATTGGATGTTCAATGCGGTTTGGGCGTTTTGAAGGTCTAATGATATTTGCTCTTGTGGGTTGTAGGCGTGATACCATCCCTGGTCCATCATGTATTTCGACACCTTCTCGTGGGTGTCGATGGCGTCTTCGAGGTGTTTACGAAGCACCGTACGAATCTCAGCCGAGGCTGTTTCTGTAATGGCAACTGAGTAGTTCCACACGCCAGTTTTGGCTGTTATGAGTAGATCGGTAGCGACGACCTGGTCTGTCATATCAGCAGTTCCAGTGATATTCTCGATAATCGGGTTCACTGTTGTACCACTCCCTGATGCTCCGTCATGATGCTCGCACCTGACAATAGGCCTTGTAGCTCCTGAATGTGCTGCCTGTCCGTTGCGGCACATGTTTCAAGCAGACTGTTGAGATGCCCGTCACTGACCAGTGCACGCATCGTACTGGATTTTGTCATGCACACGTTCTTAAACGTGAGCAGCTCATGAAGTTCCATCGTTTCATGAAGTGCGAATGCCTTTTCAGCCATGTCTATCTCCTCCATCGTCAGTGGGATGGCCTGTGGTGCCGTTGGTCGACAACTTCACGTGCTTAGGGCTTGAGAATGACTTTAATGCACCCGTCGGATCGCGAGTCAAACAGTTCGTACCCGTGTGTGGCTTGGTCCAATGGAAGCACGTGTGTGATCACGTCACCTGGGTCTACTTTTCCCGTGCTCACTAACTCGTACATGTACGGCATGTAGTGAACGACCGGAGCCTGGCCCGTTCGAATGTTAATGTTTCGATTCATCAGGTGTCCTAGAGGGAAGCCGTTATACCGAGCGCCATAGACGCCGGTGATTTGGATGGTTCCGCCTCTACGCACCGCCTCCGTTGCGATTTCAATGGCCCCTAACGTGCCGCCTTGAAGCTTCAAGGCCGTTTCAATCACCTCGATCGGCGTCATCTTTCCGTCCATACCTACGCAATCGATGACCACGTCCGCGCCGCCTTTGGTGAGCTCGTTTAAGTACACCCCGGTGTCTTCCTGTTTCTCAAAATTGACCGTTTCGACATTGTTTGTTCGCTTTGCATGTTCCAACCGGTATTCGAGATAATCCACGGCGATGACACGCTTCGCACCTTTCAGCCAAGCGAACTTCTGGGTGAGCAGCCCAACCGGGCCACAGCCTAAAACCACGACTGTATCGCCCTCTTTAATACCCGCATTATCTGCAGTCCAGAACGCCGTAGACATGGCATCTGCAATCAAAGCGAGTCGTTCATCTTCCACCTCACAGTCATCTGGAAGGCGAAACGATGAAAAATTGGCAAAGGGCACGCGTAGATATTCGGCTTGGCCGCCAGCATATCCGCCGGTGGTGTGGGAATAGCCAAAAAAGCCGCCGGTGTCCTCGTACGGGTTGGCGCGCTCACACTGACTTTCTAACTGATGAGTACAATAAAAGCATTCACCACACGCTATATTGAACGGGATGATGACACGGTCTCCTTTTTTGAGTTTTGTGACTTCTGGACCTACCTCTTCTACGATCCCCATCGGTTCGTGCCCAATTACATAATCCGTCGGAAGGCCTGGAATCATCCCGTGAATGAGGTGTAAATCCGATCCGCAGATGGCCGAGCTGGTGATTTTTACGATCATGTCATCTGGCTTTTCGATCTTGGGATCTGGAACATCTTTGACCACCACATTTTTGACACCTTGATACGTGACTGCTCTCACGTGATATCACCCCTTAATTTGGCTTTTGTGGCGTGTCGAAAGTTTCCAGTACCTTGATGCGGTCCTTAAACAACGGCATTTGTGCGAGTCTGGCGGTCATTTGCGCCGACTTTACGTCAAGTTGAAACTGTTCTCCAGGATTATACGGATGCAGCCAACCTTTCTTGATCATCAGTTGGGACAGTTTCTCGTGCATGTCCAAAGCCTGTCGTAACTGATTGCGTACTTCCGTACGCACCTCAGGGGTCGCACACTCGGTTAAGGACATGGCGGTGTTTCTAATCCCACTTTTCACCGTAAGTAAAAATTCGAGCGCTGCAGATGCATTCGCAAATCCAATCATGTCTGTAAAATCCTCTATATCCAATGGGTGGCCCATGTTGGGATTTTCTGCACTGTTTTGGTCTGTCACTCCGTACCCACCTCCTCAATCACTGTGCTTGTGCCCGTGTTAATAGTGCCTGTAAGTTGTTTAGCGCCTGCAGGGACTGCTGTAGGTCTAACTGCATTAACTCTTTAAGCTCCCTGTCTGTCACTAAACCATCCATCGCTTTCGCTTTCGCTGTACAGATGGTTTTGAAATTCAGCAATTCATGGACTTCCATCATTTCATGTGCTGCAAGATGATTTGGTTGCTGCAACTACGTACACCTCCTCCGCGGAATGTGACCGCGTAATTACAGTGCTCCAGTTGCGCCATGAATAGACTATCCGGATGTGTAAATTTTTTGTAATGCAAGTGTCGAACATTGTCGATTGCTAAAGGAAGACTTGGAGTAAATCGTGTTGTGCGGGGCAAGGGAGGTAAGTATGAATCACACTGATGAGAATGCTCCGCTGAACAAGGCGAGGTCATGTCAAATTGCCAGACATGAAGTGAATTCCATCGCCGAGGCCGATTTTCAGGTCGATCCTACGAGTGGCTCCTACATCGCACCGTTTCTACGGTTCTTAGATGAAGCGCACGTCGGTATGGTTCGAGTCAATCTCGAGACGGCTGGAGTGGAATACTTGAGAAGGGTGTCCCGTCACAGGCACGAAAAATGCCTTGAGGGACACCCTCGTGTTTGAGTGACCGGGATTCTTATTACGACATGCGGGATGGACCAGATTTACACGATTTTGTCAGGTGGAAATCGGCATGTCATTTGTCGGCGCTTCACTTGCTCTCAACGTGGAAACCTGTTTCGCTTGTATCCCGCTGTGGATGGACCAGTAATAGAAGACGAGGGATACGGCAGCTACCACCAGAATGTCGAGTGGATACGGGATGATTGGGTGTGGTGCGCCAAAGTTTTTCGATCCGACGTAGGTCAGCAGTAATAGTACGACGAGATAGAGGACGAGCCAAATGCCTGCTTTGATGTGCTTCCAGCCATATGGCGCTGTGTTCTCTGGAAAACTGGATGCGCCGTAGGCGTACATGATCGCTCCGAACAGCACAGCCAGCAGTAAGATGGAGTCAGTTGCCCAGCCTGACCAATAGATGATCAAGGTGGCTGCGATAAACGCGAGCGGCCCGACCACCTTGAGGCCGGGGAGTCGGAATGGACGCTCCAAATCGCTCGACGTTCGACGCAACGTCGCCGTGCACACAGGTCCAATGATGTAAATCAACGCTGTAGCTGACGATACGATGCCAACGAGTGCAGACCAAGACGGAAACGGCAGTAAGAAGACGTAACCGACGATGAGCGTCATCAGCATGGCCCACACTGGAACGCCGGTCTTTGGGTGAACCCACAAAAGTACCTTTGGAAAATAGCGGTTCTTTGCCATCGCGTACATGATCCGAGACGTCGAGACCATATAGACGTTGCCTGTACCCGATGGAGACCAGATGGCATCGGCAAATAGTACGGTGGCCCACCAGCCGAGCCCAAGCGTTCCTGCAAGGTTGACGAAAGGTGAACTAAACGTGATTCCGGCCCAACCGTGTGCCAAGTCCGATTTCGGCATCGAGACCACCCAGGTTATCTGCAGCAAGACGTATACGATGATGGCGATGAATACGGACCAGATCACCGCGCGCGGAACATCCCGCTGGGGGTGCTTCGCCTCACCTGCCATGTCCATGGCTTGTTCGAACCCAAGGTAGGCATAAAGGATGCCGCCGAGCGGTACTGCAGCAAAGATCGCCGATGAGCCATAAGGGGTAAACCCGCCGGCGGTAAAGTTCCCTGGGTGAAACGCAGTGAGAAGCAGCAGGGCGATGGTGACAACTGGTACGATAATTTTAATGGCCGTCCATACGGTGTTCGTCTTTGCAAAAACGATGACACCGAAAAAGTTCAAGAAGAAGAAAACTAACATCAGCAGTGCGGCCACGAGGAGCCCGACGCCCGTAAGACTGCCGTGTGCGTAAAGTCCTGGGATGTAATAGTTGGCGAACTGTACTGCTGACTCGGCCTCAATCGGAGGTGTCGAGGCAAATCCTAAGATCATCGCCCAGCCGAGTAGAAAGCTGACAAAAGTGCCATGGGAATACTGAGGATAACGGACAAGCGCGCCCGCCTCCGGGAAAATGCCACTGAGTTCCGCAAAGGTAAGGCCGATCAAAATGACTGCGATGCCGCCAATCAGCCAGGAGAAAATGGAGGCCGGACCTGCGAGCGAAGCTCCTCGCCAAGACCCGAATAGCCATCCTGATCCGATCACGCCACCCATGGAGACCATGACGAGATCCCAAAAATTAAGATTTCGTTTTAACTTCGGCTCAATGCTCATCAAACTACCCCTTTAATTTCGAATATACAGATAATGCGGAAGTGGGTGGAGATGTGGTTCACTCATCAGGACCGAGAACCTAGCGTTGAGACTATGAGAGATCTGAGATGCAAACGCTAAATTTCCTATCGGATGTTAGGGATGATCACCACCTGGTGAATGAATTTTCTACATCATCTAACAAATCCATTGAATTGATCAAGATAAAATGTGAGGTTAGCTAACGCGTTGGTGAATGTACGAGCATGTCGTGACGGAGAAGCGACTATCCACCGTCCCTCCATGGGAGTTTTTCGTTCAGTAATTCCAGTGAAGGGGCGCAAAATTCCTTGTTGACAATCAGGAGAGTTGAATAGTAGCATAATTACAAAATTACTGATATTGTACATGGTTTTTGTAGGATTAAATATTCGACCGGACGACCGGAGACATGACAAGGCAACCGACAGGTGCCTTTGTACTGTCTCCTTTTTTGCGTCCAAAACGTCGTTTGACGTGCAGCGTGCAGCGAATGGGTAAAGCCGAGTATTTCGAAAGGGAGTTCGTCGCATGGAGGTATTCTGGTTTATTCCGACACATGGAGATGGACGTTACTTAGGAACGGGACGAGGTGCCAGGGCGGTCAATTACGCGTACTGCAGGCAGATTGCTGAGGCTGTGGACGAGTTGGGCTACAGCGGTGTGCTTCTGCCGACCGGAAAATCGTGTGAAGACGCGTGGATTGTGGCATCGACTCTGGTCCCTACGACGAAACGTCTAAAATTCCTCGTCGCCGTACGGCCGGGGCTGGTTTCCCCGACGTTGGCAGCTCGGATGACCGCCACGTTGGACAGATTTTCGGAAGGCCGCTTATTGATCAATGTCGTGACGGGCGGCGACCCGGTCGAGAACGCTGGCGATGGGTTGTTTCTACCACACGATGCGCGGTATGCGTTGACGGATGAATTTTTGTCGATTTGGCGCAATCTTCTGAGCCGAGGCGAGAGAGTCGAATTCAAGGGTGAACACCTGCACATCGAAGGTGGAGAAGTCCTATACAACACCTTGCAGAAGCCGTATCCGCCTTTGTATTTCGGTGGATCGTCATCGGCTGCGATGCAGGTGGCTGCCGACCACGTCGACGTGTATCTCACGTGGGGGGAACCACCAGCGCAGGTGGAAGAAAAGATCTCTTCTATGCGCAAGTTGGCTAAGGCGAAGGGACGAGAACTGAAGTTTGGCATTCGCATGCACGTCGTCGTCCGTGAGACTTCAGAAGAGGCTTGGCAAGCGGCAGATGAACTCATTCAGTTCGTGGATGACGACACCATCGCTTCAGCCCAAAAGGTGTTCGCCCGCATGGATTCGGTTGGGCAACAGCGGATGAGCGAGCTTCACAAAGGTGACAGATCCAGCTTGGAAATCAATCCAAATCTGTGGGCAGGCGTCGGGCTCGTCCGAGGCGGCGCGGGAACCGCACTGGTAGGCGACGCGAAAACGGTGGCCGCCAGGATGAAAGAATACGCGGACCTCGGCATTGAAACGTTCATTCTCTCTGGTTATCCCCATTTGGAGGAGGCTTACCGGACTGCTGAACTGCTGTTTCCCCTGCTGCCTGTGGAATTGAACCGCAAGGCAGATGAGCGTTCGTACATCAGCCCGTTTGGCGAGATGATTGCGAATGACCGGATTCCGGCGAAGTGATTTGTTCTAGAGAACGTATCAGCGATGCGGGATAGGATCGTGAACCAACTACGTGGAGGAACCGATATGACAAACCACCGAGGTCAGCGTTTTAGACAAAGTTTAAACGATGGGAGATCCGTCTGGTTGAATGGCGAGTTGGTCGACAATGTAGCCGAGCACCCTGCGTTTAGCGGAACACTCGAAACGATATCGAACCTATTCGCAGGCTTAGATGATGCCAGCATTCAACAACAGATTGGCTTTCTCAGCCCGAAGACCGGAACGTATGTGCACAACGCATTTTTGATTCCTCGAACAAAAGATGATTTGGCCAGACGCACGGCAGCGTTTACTCACTGGGCGGAGCAGACAAACGGCGTCATGAGTCGCCTTTCCGATTACGCCCGGTCGATGATCACTGGTTGGTACGCCGTTCGCGAGGCATTTCAACCGTTTGACAGGCACTTTGCGGAGAAAGTCACTCGCTACTATGAACGCGCCCGCGACAACGATCTGTTTTTGACCACCGCCCTCTTAGATCCGCAAATCAATCGAGCCAAGCGGATCGACGAACAAAATCCCGATGCGGTGCTGCGCGTTGTGGACGAGAACGAGGAAGGTGTCGTGGTTCGGGGGGCAAAGATGATTGCCACGGCAGCGCCTTATTCGCACGATTTTCTCGTCTTTCCATTTCATCACGTGGAACAAAACCAAGCCGAATACGCGCATGCGCTGATTGTGCCAGCGAATTTGAGTGGACTGCACATTATCTGCCGAGATTCCTTCGCATCGGACGATACGAGAAACTACCCGCTCAGCAGCCAATACGACGAAATGGACGCGGTATTGGTGTTTGACGATGTCCTCGTCCCCTGGGAACGCGTGTTGTTGAGCGGCAATCCGGAAGCGGTCTGGCGGTTGCGAATGAATACTTCAGCTAATGCGCTGGCTTACCATCAGACGGCCGTGCGGGTGTCTGTGAAGTTGAAGTTCGTGACCGGCGTGGCGTTCGCCATCGCACAGGCCATCGGCGCAGATGGATTTCTGCACGTTCAAGAGAAGTTGGGGGAATTGCTGACGCAGGTAGAGACTTTGCACGCACTCGTCATCGCGTCAGAGGCGAATGCAAAGCCGGACGAATTTAGCAACCTGGTCCCTGCGATGCCGTTCATTGAGACCGCGAGAAACCTAAACAGCCGCTATTATCCGCGGGCAATCGAGATCTTGCAACAAATTGGTGCGGGCGGATTCATGCAAGTGCCGTCGCAGCCCGAGGCGTTCCGTGGTTCTATCTCGTCGCTCATCGACAAATATTTTGCGGGTGCAACTGTCGCAGCGGACGACAAAATCAAGTTGTTTAAGCTCGCGTGGGACCTCGTCGGCAGTCAACTCGGGTCGCGGCACGAATTGTACGAGCGTTTTTACGCAGGCGATCCCGTTCGGACCTTCGCTAGCCAGTACGTAAATGCGGACAAAGCATCGTATACGAAACAGGTCTGGGACCTGATTCGTTAGCTTTCCGACGAGGAGGAGAGGTCGTGCGGCACCACCGAATTTATCTCAATGCGTTCGAGATGAATTGCGTCGGCCATCAGTCGCCTGGACTCTGGACGCATCCGGACGACGAAGCACACCGGTACACCGATATCGACTATTGGGCGGACTTGGCCTGCACGCTCGAGCGGGGGCGGTTTGACGCCGTCTTTCTCGCCGATGTGCTCGGTATATACGATGTCTACCAAGGCACGAGAGATGCTGCAGTGCGAGACGCGGTGCAGGTCCCTGTGAATGATCCGATGTTTGTCGTGCCCGTGATGGCACAGGTGACGAAGCATCTGGGGTTCGGCGTTACAGCTTCCGTGAGCTACGAACACCCCTATATCTTTGCGCGCCGCATGTCCACACTGGACCATTTGACCAAAGGGCGCGTCGGCTGGAACATTGTCACTTCGTATTTAGACAGCGCCGCACGTAACATCGGACTGAGTCGGCAAGTGAGTCATGACGAACGATACGAAATCGCCGAGGAGTTTCTCGAAGTGTGCTACAAGCTTTGGGAGGCGAGTTGGGAAGACGGAGCGGTGGTTCGAGACAAGGACAGAAGGACCTACACAGATCCGTCGAAGGTTCACGACATTCAACATCGAGGCACGTATTACACTGTCCCTGGCGCGCATTTGTGTGAACCCTCATTGCAGAGGACGCCAGTCTTGTTCCAAGCAGGGGCCTCCGCGCGCGGCCGCGCGTTTGCGGCGCGTCACGCCGAGTGCGTGTTCATCAGTTCGCCGACGATTCCGGCGACCCGAGCGTACGTCGACGGCCTTCGAAAGGAAGCTGCGAAGATTGGCAGAGATCCAAACGAAATACGCGTATTCTCCCTGTTTACGCCAATTGTTGGGCGGACGCAGGCAGAGGCCGAGCAGAAGTCTCTCGACTATGCCCGCCATGTGAGCTACGACGGGGCACTCGCCCTTTACGGCGGTTGGAGTGGCGTCGATTTTTCCAAGTATGCCGCGGACGAGAACTTGCGCTACGTGCAAAATGACGCCATTCATTCGGCGACAGAGGTGTTTACCAAGATGGATCCAAATCGTTCGTGGACGGTGGAGCAAGTCGCCAAGTTCGCGGGTATCGGTGGTAGAGGTCCCGTCGTCGTGGGGACGCCAGGCGTCATCGCAGACACCATGGAAAAGTGGGTTAACGAGGCGGACGTAGACGGATTCAACATCGGCTACGCCGTGACGCCGGGAACGTTTGTCGATTTTGTCGATCTCGTCGTCCCAGAGCTCCAGCATCGCGGCCTCGTGTGGACCGAGTACGCATCCGACACGCTTCGGGGAAATCTGTTCGGCGGGAGCAGTCGATTGCAACCGCATCATCCGGGCAGACAGTATCATCTACATGACGATGCGACACGCCTGCACGAGGCGACCTGACTCAATTCACCTTCATACGACCGACTCGACAACGAGAGGCGGATTGGCACATTTCTGTCCATCCGCCTCTTTCCATTCACAGGGAGTGACGACTGTGTCTCAAGAAATTGGGTTGCCAAGCAGCACAGATTCGCCGATGGCCGGAAACAATTTGTTGCAAAGAGTCACGAACTTCTTTGCGGCGGCGATGGAGCGGTATCTGCCTGACCCGTTTGTACTTGTGATCGGGTTGACGTTCGTGATGGTCATTTTGGGACTGACGGTCGCCCATCAGACACTTCCTGACATGATCCATGACTGGTCTGACAGTTTGTGGGGGTTCTTGGAGTTTTCGATGCAGGTGGCCTTGGTGGTTGTAACGGGTTATGCCCTGGCTGTGTCCCGGCCGGTTGCAGGCTTACTCCACCGGATTGCTTCCATCGTTCACGGCCCTCGCACAGCGATCCTGTGTGTCACCGCTGTCGCAGGGATCACCTCTTATATCAGCTGGGGATTCGGGTTGATCGCCGGGACGCTCATGGCACAGCAATTGGCGAAACGGGTTCGCGGCGTGCACTATCCACTCTTGATTGCGAGCGCATATTCCGGATGGGCTATCTACGGTTTGGGCATCTCCGCCACGATTCCCATCACCGTCGCGACGCCAGGCAATCCGTTTGCAGCCTCCATCGGCGGGCTGATTGCCCTATCGCATACGATTTTTCGCCCTGCGGTCGTCTTGGACGCTGTGGTCTTGTTGATCACACTGCCCATTTTGAATGCCCTCATGCACCCAGGGCCCGCACAGGTCATCGATGTGAATCCGTCTGCCTGGGAGCGCGCACAATCGGAGGAAACGAAGGCCAGGACGCCTGCGGAGAGGCTCGAGCGGACGTGGATTTTCAACGTTCTCATCGCACTGATGGGTGCTACCTATCTGGTCGATCATTTTCTGGGTGGCGGCTCCCTCGACATCAACACGTTGAATGCCATCTTTCTCTTTCTGGGTCTGCTGTTTCACGGAAGCCCGATTGCGTACGTGCGCGCCGTGTCCGAGGGCGTAAAGAGCGTCGGTGGCATTATTCTGCAGTTCCCGTTCTACGCGGGCATGATGGGAATGATGAAGTCGGCGGGGTTGGCCGTCGTTATCTCCCGGTGGATGGTCGGCATTTCCTCATCGCACACGTTGCCTTTCTGGGGGTTTCTCAGTTCGTTCGTCATTAACTTTTTCGCCCCATCCTCTGGGGGGCATTGGGCGATACAGGGGCCGTTCATGATTGCGTCGGCCAAAAGTCTCGGTGCGGATCTCGGAAAGACCAGTATGGCCGTACAAATGGGCTGTTCGTGGAACGACTTGGTTCAACCGTTCTGGCTGATACCCGTTCTCGCGCTCGCTCGCCTCGACGTTCGAAAGATTATGGGTTATACCGTGATCCCGTTTCTTTGGGTCGGAATCGTCTACATGGTTACGATTCTCATTTGGTAACGAGGTTTGGGCCCGGTACGGCTGGTTCCCCAGGCGCTGACATGCTTCTCATTTCCTTTGTGGACAGCGAGACGGGCATTGCTCACAAGGGGATTGTACCCACAGCGAGGAACGGTGTTGCGGTTCACCACGATCGGGATGCTATCGGTCAGCGCCAGACCGGAAGCGGAACGGTGTCGTTTCACGACGTCGCGCTGAAAGACAGCGAGATATTGGAGAATCCGTGCGATGCGAAGACCGCGTTCTCCACCATCACGCCGATTCTATCGCAGAGTATTTTAACGAACGTCTTTGTCGGCACCGCACTGGGGGCGTTGGAAGAAGCTAAGCGATACACCACGACACAGTCGCGTGCGTGGTATCGTTCTGGCGTCGCGAGCGCCTCCGAGGAGCCTTCCACGCTTAGCCGATATGGGGAGATGTGGATAGAATACGAGGCCGCTTTAAGCCTCGTCGAAAAGGCAGCGGAACGTGTGGATCACCTGTGGCTGCGAGACGTCGCACTCACCGACGTAGAGCGTGGCGAAATGTGCGCACGCATACGTTGCACAACCCGGCGGAGTTCAAGCTGCGAACCGTCGGCAACTGGTTTCTCAACGATGCACTGCCCGAGCCGGGATACTATTCGTGATGATTGCACTCTCTCCCCTCATTCCAAATCTTCTAGCTGCTCCGTGATCAACCGGCTGTACACGCGCATGACGTGTAGATACTCCTGTATCTTGTATTCTACGAATTGCTCTTTCGAACCCGTGATGCTCAATGCCGCGACCACGCGACGAAGGTGGTCGTAAACCGGGATTGCCAAGGAGCAGACGTTGTTGGTCGACTCCTCTGAGGTGACCGCGTAATTGACCTCGCGAATGCGCTGGAGCTGTTTGCGAAGTTCGCCGGCATCGGTGATGGTGAGTTTCGTGATCGCTTTCATCGGCCGGCTGAGGACGCGGTCGATCTCGTTGGCACCTTGATAGGCGAGTAATAGTTTGCCCACGGCTGTGCTGTGACACGGCACCCGCTTGCCACTGCTGCTAAACATGCGCGTGTCCTTGTCCTCCGGCAACTT
Source organism: Alicyclobacillus fastidiosus (assembly GCF_026651875.1). Taxonomy (GTDB): domain Bacteria; phylum Bacillota; class Bacilli; order Alicyclobacillales; family Alicyclobacillaceae; genus Alicyclobacillus; species Alicyclobacillus fastidiosus. Next base: position 2,583,812 of record NZ_CP104067.1, read on the forward strand.
GCACAAATAGACGGCCGCGCCTGAATCATAGATGGCCAAGCGCACAATTCGCCTGATCTGCGTCATCAGGTCGACGAGGATGGGGAAGGACTTCGCGCGGATCTCTGTACTGCGGAACGCCACGGAACCGATGACGAAGATGCCGATACCTAATCGGTACTTGTGCGAGGAGTCCTTGTCTATCAGTCCGGCCTCGCTGAGCGTGTTCAATAGCCGATAGACGGTACTTTTCGCTAGCTGGAGCCGGTTGCTTAGCTCGCTGATCCCCATGACGGGGCTATCGTCGGAAAACTCATGAAGTATACGGATTGCATTATGAACAGAAGACAAGTGCTCTTGTTGTTTCGCCACCGTCCATCCTCCTTGGTACCGGACGAATACCAGGTACGCCAAACGAAGTTGCAGAGCATTCGCCATGTGTCACGCCGATGCGCTCGTCGAAGTAGGGATGCGCTTGAACACTGCACGAGAGTCGATAGGCAATCAAATGTGACAGGAAAGTGTTTACTCTATGATAGGGCAATCTACCGATGCCCGCAATATTCCGTAATCGGCACCCAGCGTCGCGCGCACTGGAGATCATCCAACAGGCGCGCCGACGCCCCGCGGGGGCCTTAATAAAATTGTCACGCGTGTTCTACATAGCGGAAACGGTGAAATTATAATCCTTTTTCTGCTTTTACAATGAACCATAGAAAGAACGTATTCATGCGTGAAAGGAGATGTACTGTCACGTGCTCAAGGCAGACCTGAATGAACGAATTACCAGGACGGATGTGGGTACGCCCATGGGGGAGGTATTTCGACGATACTGGATCCCCGCCGTTTTGTCCGAGGAATTGCCAAATCCGGATTGTCCACCGATTCGCGTTCGTTTACTCGGCGAAGATTTGGTGGTTTTCCGAGACAGCAATGGCGACGTTGGGATTTTGGATGCCTACTGCCCGCATCGCCAGGCTCATCTATTTTGGGGGCGCAACGAGGAATGCGGTTTGCGATGTGTCTACCACGGATGGAAATTTGACATCACGGGCCAGTGTGTCGACATGCCAAATGAACCGCCGGAGAGCAACTTTAAGCACAAGGTTAAGATCACGTCGTATCCGTGCTGGGAGGCGGGCGGTATCGTGTGGACTTACATGGGGCCACCGCAAGCTCAGCCGCCATGTCCTGACTACGAGTGGCTTCGGGCACCAGAGTCGCACCGCTACGTATCCAAAACGTATGAGGACTGCAACTACCTCCAGGCGCTCGAAGGCGGAATTGACACTTCCCACTCCTCGTTCGCGCACAACAACAACCTGCAGGACAAAAACGCTTTGCGAACGCGCGCGACGGCTCCAAAGCTGGAAGTGCATAAGGAAGATCACGGGTTTACCTACGTGGGGATTCGAGACCTCGGTGACGATGGAGTGTACGTCCGGGCTTATCAGTTTGTCATGCCGGCACAGCAAATGCGCGGATCGATGACCAACTGGAGTACGGGCGAATCGGAGGAGCACCCCACCATCAACGGTCACATCTGGGTTCCTGTCGACGACGAGCACTGCGTCGTCTACAACTGGATGTATTCCGCAGACCCGAATCACCCGCTGCCAAGGGACTATTGCATCAAACATGAGACGCTGTTTGGCCGCGGCCCTGCGAACACGCTTCCCGGCTACCGCCTCGCGAGAAACAAGTCAAATGACTACATGATCGACCGGGAGAACCAAAGAACCAAGACGTTTACTGGAATTCAAGGAGTTAACACGCAGGACTTCGCGCTTCAGGAGACGATGCGACCTATCGTCGACCGCTCGAAGGAACACCTGGGGTCTGCTGACGCGGCCATCATCGTGGCGCGACAACTTCTCCTCGAAGCCACGCGCGACGTCGAGGCTGGCGAGGCGCCGAGAGGGGTGCATCCGGAAAGTCATCGAGACATCCGCGGCTGTGATCACATCTTACCTCGAGATGTTTCGTGGCAGGAGGGACTGGCTGGCGAGCTGGTCGCTCGCTTCTAGTGTTCGCCGACGTTCACGTGTCAGGTGACCTGGGGTTTCGATGCATCGATGGGAGTGGACGGAACTTGAGACATGCGCCAAAAAGTATCGCCGCGGTGGCAGTCCGAAACAACGAGACGCGGATTCAGGAACTAGCCCTACCCGAAATCTCGGCCGACGATGGTTTGCTCAGGGTTGAAATGGTCGGGATGTGTGGTACGGATGTGGGCAATTACAATCACATTACGCGACCGACCATCCTCGGCCATCACGTCGTTGGACACGTGGAGAAGATTGGTGAGCACGCTTCGCAGTGGTGGGGGGTCAAAGAGGGAGATCGGGTTGCAATGGAAGAGTACCTCCCCTGTGGGACGTGCGAACATTGCCGCGAGGGTCTCTTCCGCTCCTGTAAGTCCACCGACTCCCGCCGGGGTGGTATGCGGTACGGGAATACGTCGATTGACATCAAGCCCGGGTTGTGGGGTGGCTTCAGTCAGTACATGTACCTCCATCCCAATGCGGTGGTTCACAAGATGCCGCCCCATGTCCCCGCAGCGGAGGCAGTATTTACGCTGCCTCTCGCCAATGGCTTTGAATGGATGTGCCTTGAGGCGCGTGTCGGCATCGGGAAAACCGTCGTCGTGTTGGGGCCAGGACAGCAAGGTATGGCCTGCGTGTTGGCGGCCAAAGCCGCAGGGGCACAGGTTATCGTAGTAGGCAGGCAGAGCAGCGTGCACCGACTCGCGCTCTGTAAGCAACTTGGTGCGGACGATATCGTGAATACGACAATCGAAGATCCGATAGAGCGAATTACACAGATCACTGGCGGGAAGATGGCCGATGTGGTCGTCGATGTCACATCCGGGGGGCCGGAGCTCATCACGCAGTCGTTCGCGATGGTAAAGAGTCGAGGACTCGTGGTGTTAGCTGCGTACAAATACGCAAAAGTCACGGAGTGGGATTCGGATTTGGTGCTCGCGAAGTCCCTCACGGTCAAAGGGTTGCGCGGTCATAGTTACGGTGCTGTCGAGATGGCCATCCAATGTATCTCGTCAGGTAGGTTTCCAATCTCGATTCTCCAATCTCACAATTTCGGGTTACTGGATGTGGATAGAGCGCTGCGAACTGCTGCTGGAGCGGGGGAGCCAAATCCACTTCTGGTGTCGGTCACCCCTTGGCAATGACACCGCATAAAACGTTTATCAATCGATGTAGCGCCTTGTGTAGATGGAACGCGACATCGTAGTCATCGGAGGGATATTGATGGCATTTGTAATTACCTCCCCGTGTCTGGGTGAAAAGTCAGGCGACTGTACGGACGCTTGCCCGGTCGATGCCATCCATGAGGGAGACGACCAATATTATATCGATCCGGACTTGTGTATCGACTGTGGAGCATGCGAAGCGGTGTGTCCGGTTGCCGCCATTTTTGCGGAAGACTCCGTACCTGAACACGAGCAGGAATTCATTGTGAAGAATCGTTTATTTTTTCGCACCCCGGCTTAAAACGGGATCAGCGACATACCATTGCTGTTTACGACGAGGCTGTCCTAAAAGCAGAACACAGCTGCTCAAGGGACAGCCCTTGTCAGTTGGCGACGGGGGGCTGTGGCGGGGATGGGTGACGCTCAACAATTCGATGCACACGCCTTATGGAAGAGGAATAATTATCCCTAAGTCTGGAAGTCTATCCCTATATCGCGTAGGGAGCGATCACATGTGAAGTCCCGGAAGCCAAGACTCCTGAAGGCGATAAAGGAACTAGAGAACACGAGCACAGCCCCCAGTTCGAACGATGTTTTGGTCGCCGATTTAGCCGTCAATGAACAGGTGCTGCGAGGCGTGTTTGAAAGTTGTTCAGACGTCGTGTTCCGGTCTGTCATGGTTCCTGGGTTCTCCAAAATGCTTCTCGTGTTCGTCGACGGGCTCGTTGACGCCGCAACGCTTGACAAAGTGCTGTTGAAGCCGATGCTAAGTCGTGAAATGCCGGATGCGGCAGATGGAGCAGCCAGCAGAATCATTCAGGAACAGCTCGTCGCCATCGCCAAAGTAGAAACCGTACATCGGGTGAAAGATGTCGTCGACGGCATCTTAAAATCGAACGTCGGCGTGCTGGTGGAAGGGGACAGCGATGCTTTAATCGCGGAACTCAAGGGTTTCGAAAAACGTGCCGTTGAGGAGCCTGCCGCGGAAATTACCGTTCGTGGGCCGAGGGATGGGTTCACGGAGACGTTACGCGTGAACACGGCCTTGCTTCGACGACGCATCCGAAGCCCGAGACTCAAACTGGAGAGCCTGTCACTCGGAGATCTGTCGCAGACAGATGTCGTCATCGCATATATTACGGGCGTTGTGCAGGAGACGGTATTACAGGAAGTTCGAAAGCGAATCAACCGGATCGAGATTGACGGTGTCCTGGAATCCGCCTATGTTGAGGAATTCATTCAGGACCGAGCATTGACCCCGTTCCCGCAGGTACAGAACACGGAACGACCGGATGTAGTCTGCGCCAGTCTACTTGAGGGCAGAATTGCGATTTTCGTCGACACGACGCCTTTTGTCCTCATCGTTCCAATGACGTTTTGGACCGGATTGCAGGCGGCGGAGGATTATTACGAGCGGACGCTGTACACGTCATTCATCCGTTGGATTCGATTCATTTTATTCAATGTGGCGCTCTTTCTTCCGTCCCTCTACGTGGCCATTACCACGTACCACCCGCAACTTATCCCGACGAACTTGCTCATTAGCATTGCAGCAGCCCGTGAAGGGGTACCGTTTCCGACAGTAATTGAAGCATTCATGATGGAGTTGATGTTCGAGGGACTGCGCGAGGCAGGCGTCCGATTGCCCAAGGCAGTCGGTTCGGCAGTGAGTATCGTCGGGGCGCTGGTGATCGGACAGGCCGCCGTACAGGCGGGGATCATCTCCGCGCCAATGGTCATCGTGGTGTCTGCGACCGGCATCGCGTCGTTTGCGATTCCTCGCTACAATCTCGGTATCGCGTACCGGATTCTCCGGTTCCCCGTCCTGCTCTTGGCGGGGACACTCGGGCTGTTCGGTGTGGGGCTCGGCGCGCTCGCCATCCTGGCACATTTGGTCAATCTTCGCTCGTTCGGCGTTCCGTATCTAGTTCCCGTCGCACCACAAGTTCCCTCGAACTTAAAGGACGTCTTCCTTCGAGCCCCACTCTGGAGCACGCCTCACCGACCTCGGTTGATATCGGGAGCGGATAAACAGCGCTTACCACACGGCAAAAGACCGAAGATCGGCCAGGGAAATCAGCCGACATGAAGCGGGCTAGGAGCATCGGCTTGATTGTTCTCGTGTCCTTGCTGTTCGCGACGGGGTGCTGGGACCGTGCGGAGTTGGATGATCTCGCCCTGATCCTCGGCTGGGGAATGGATCAGTCGGAGGATAAGACATATGTCGCAAGCGCCCAAATTGCCATCCCGTCGAAACTCAGTACCACCGTTCAGAGCGGGGGTGGGGCAGGGCAAGGTTTTTTTGTCCTAACTGGCACTGGTAAGAGTTCCTTGGACGCGACAAAGAACATTCAGAGAAAATCATCTCGAAAGATCTATGCGGGCCACCGCCGCGTCATCTGTATCGGAGAAACGCTTGCCAAAAACGGTCTGTCCAGTGCGCTCGACGAATACACCCGGAACCCAGACGTCCGGTTGCGCACGGATGTCTTCATCGTGAAGGGGAACAGCGCACTGGAAGTCTTGCAAAATCCATACCCGTTAGAGAACCTTCCCGCGTTGGCAGCGTTGCGCGAGCACAAAGCGGTCGGTGGGATTGGGGACACGACGTTGAGAAATTATTTGATGGACGAATCGAAGGGGCATAGTACGACGTTACCCGTGATTCAGTTGTCCACCTTGGCTTCGTCACAAGCGAATCAGTCGCAAGACGACGGTCAGAGCTCGGGGGGCCAGGAGGGATTGGAGTTCGTGGGGCGAGCGATCATAGACTCACATTCGAGGCTCGTCGGTTTCCTAGATTATGACGAAGCGCAGAATGCGGTTTGGGTGAAAGGAATCTTACAGCACGTGATATTGACGACGCGCGTTCCTAAGGAAAAGGGATACGTCAACTTCGACGTGTCCAACACCCGAAGCAAGATTACGCCCACATTACAGGATGGGAAAGTGCACATCGCGGTTCGGTTAACCGGTTTTGGCATCGTTCGCGAAAACAATACGCCATTGGACCTGTCGCAAGCCGCGAATCTGCAGCGGGTGCAGGATGCATTTGATACCTCCACCGCGCAGGCGGCAAAGGACGTGATTCTCAAGGTTCAAAAACAATATGGCTTGGACATTTTTGGGTTCGGCGAGGCCATTCATCGAAAATACCCGCGCCAATCGAGGGCGATGAAGAACGACTGGGAGAAGCAATTTGCGAGTGCAGAGGTAACGGTGAGCGCCCACTTGAACGTTCGGCGCGTAGGTCTGACCGGTCCACCGTTACAGTTGCCGCGAAGCGAGATCAAAGAATGAAACCTGGAGTCGGGCGGTGCACGGCGTTGTGAAGAACTCTATGAACATTTCTGGCGGGCAGATTTATTGGATGCTGTTTGCCTTCGAGGTCGGAAATACGTTGCTGTTAACCATGACCTCCGCCATGCACGAGGCGAAGCAAGACGCTTGGATGGCGATGGGCGTGGCAGGCGGGACGGGGGTTTTGATCACGTTTATCGCGACAAGGCTCAGCATGATGTACCCAAATCAGACGTTCGTAGAATACAGTCGAACCATTTTGGGCACGTGGCTCGGCAAGCTCATCGTGATACCGCTTTTGCTACAGTGTTATGTGGATATCGGCATCATCATGCGAGACTTTGGCGATTTCATCATCACAGCGTTGTTTCGCGACACGCCGATATGGGTGGTCGTCCTACTCACGTTACTTGTTGTCCTGTATCTGGTGATTCAGGGAGGGCTTGAGGGGATTGGACGGTGCAGTGAAGTTATCGGGCCCGTCATTTTAGTGATGATCGTCGTACTGATTGGTCTCGATTTCGGCAATATACAATGGGGGGAACTCTATCCTGTGTACGTCGATTCCGGTTGGCGTGCGATTGTGCAAGGCTCCATGATGCCGATATCCTTTTTTGGCGAGTCGGTGATGATGCTCGTGTTGACTGCGTTTCTTAAAAACCCCCAAACCAAGGCATGAAGGCAGTGTGGGGTGTCGCTACTGCTGCAGTGTTAGCGTTTCTCGCCACCCTGGCTGTCATCCTCACGTTTGGGCCCGAGCTCGCATCGAGGATGTGGTATCCGTTTTTCAGCATGACCAGATTTATCTCCATCATGGAGTTCATTCAGAACGTGGATTCCATCTTCGTAATTGTTTGGTTTACGAGTATGTTCATCAAACTGTCTGTCTACGTGTTTGTCGCGAGTTACGGCACGGCGCAGTGGCTCAGTATCACAAACTGGCGTAAAGTTTTGTGGGTTGTCGCGCCCGTCGGGTTCATCACCGCAATCGCCATTAAGAACGTTCAAGTCGACGTTTCGGAGTACTACATGAAGATGTTTTGGATACCTTTTGTGCTTCCCATCAACATGATTGGAATCCCCGTGTTGCTTCTCATCATTGGCGTGTTGAGGAACAGATTCAATCCATTGCGGCGATGAATGACGGATTTCAACTTGAAATTGATTCGTAGCTCATCATCCGTTGCGTACAGGTGGACAGCGCCCCACTGGCTCTTTTCGGTCTGTGCAGTTGTGGCTAGATGGTGATTCTCTCCCTCCTAGATATCCACACAATTTCCATACTCTTTCTATCGCCGTTTCACATTGCATCGCTATAATCGACCTCTGACCGATGGGAGCATAGGGCTCCATCGGGGTACTTCGTGGAATTCGATGATAGCCACAGGGGTTTTGGGAGAGTCGCCGGGTCGTTTACGATATTTGACTGGGGTGTGTCTGAGGGGATTCCATCGCACCTTTGTTTGGACTGTCCCACTGATTGCGCTGGAGGAATGTCCACCATCGCCACAATTTCTCCAAATGCCCTCCAAGTGGTCATCACATTTTCCTTCTATAATGGCAGGTATACAATAGGGGTTAGGTTGGTATAGGAGTGAATCCGCGCGATTGATTATCCCCGATGTGGACAAAATAAATCCAGGCAAAGATTAGGTGGTAATCCATGAATCAGAGTGTACTTGTGGTTGACGATGAACCGAAGGTAATCGACGTGATTAAGCCGTTTCTCGAGCGAGAGGGCTTTGACGTCTATACGGCAACAGATGGGAATTTGGCCATTCAAATGGTGGACAAGTGCCGCCCAGACCTCATTCTTTTAGATTGGATGATACCGGGTACCAGTGGGATTGACGTGTGTCGTCAACTGCGCCTCACGTCGAGTATTCCGATTATCATGGTGACTGCCAGAACGGAGGAACTCGACCGCGTGTTGGGGCTTGAAATCGGCGCTGACGACTATATCGTGAAACCGTTTAGCCTTCGGGAGATGGTCGCGCGGATTCGGTCGGTATTGCGGCGTGCTCAGGACCAACCGGGTGCTCAATCTACGTATGTGCGGGGCCCGTTAAAAATCGACGAGTCGAAGTTTAAGGTTTGGAAAGATCAGCAGGAGATCATCTTGACCCCTGCGGAATTCCAGATTCTCACCACACTTGCGGCAAAGCCGGGCGTCGTTTACAGCCGGTTACAGTTGTTACAGGCGGTAATGGGTGACGCGTATATGAACTACGAGCGCACAGTGGACAGCCATATTAGTCACCTTCGAAAAAAATTGGAGGATAACCCTGCGGAACCGAGGTTTATCCAAACGGTTCATGGCATGGGCTACCGATTTGGTGATGACTTGTGAGGATTACCATTACACGAAAACTGTTTGCCATCATCGCGGCCCTGATTACCTTTATGTCTGGGGCCCTCTTCATGTTGGCGCACAACGAACTAGAAGGCTTGTTTCAATCGTACGCATCGGAAGCGATGCAGAGAAATGCGGTCCAGTGGGCGGATTTAGTCAGCTATTTTTACGATACGGACGGTCACTCGTGGTCGAAGGTCGGGATGGACATCAATCACGTCATGTCGCACACGAGCTCGCGCAGTGATCTGCCTCAACAGTTGGTCGTTGTGGACAACCAGAATCACGTCGAGTTTGAAGTCGGTACGAAATCTGGAAGTCCGAATAAACGTATGGACAACTCAGTCCCCGTCTTAAACCATGGCCAGAAAATCGCGACCATGCTGATATACGGTGAAGGACTCGAACGACTGTACGACATCGAGGAAGCTGTCCTTCACACGATGACGCTCGCCCTCATGTGGGGAGTGATTATCGCAGCGGCGCTCGCCCTGTTGTCAGGCGCATTTATGGCACGTCGGATGACTCGGCCATTGAAGCACATTTTGAAGGCCATTCGAAGCATCATCCACGGGGATTTGAAAACACAGATTCCGGTGACCTCTACCGATGAATTCGGTCAAGTGGCCCTGGCCTTCAATCAGATGACGGCAAAACTCGCCGCCACGGAAGAGGCGCGAAGACACCTTGTCGCAGACGTCGCCCACGAGTTGCGAATTCCACTCACCATCATGCAGGGGCAATTAGAGCTGATTCAACAGGGCGTAAAGACAGCTCGACCACAGGATCTGTTACCCATTCACGACGAGGTCATTCGCTTGACTCGGCTCGTTCAAGATCTGCACCAGCTATCCCTTGCGGAAGTAGGGAAACTGCAGCTGCGCAAACGGCCTACGGACATGGTTCAGTTTCTGCGGCGAATTGTCGACAACTTTGAAGTGGAGGCCTTTGATCACAATATCGCTCTGACGTTGAGTGTGAGTGACGATATGAATGCCACGATTCATGTCGATCCCGACAGAATGACCCAAGTGTTCGTCAATTTGTTAGGCAATGCGTTGCGATACACGCCAGCGGGCGGGACGGTTCATGTAGAGATCTCGCGCGAGTCGCAGGCGCTCGTGGTGGCCCTTTCCGATACGGGTCCGGGTATCGAGGCGGATCACTTGCCCTTTGTGTTTGACCGGTTTTATCGCGGTGAAGAGGATAGGTCGCGGGACACGGGAGGTACAGGCCTTGGACTCGCCATCGCGAAGGAGTTTGTGGAGGCACACAACGGAACCATTCGCGTCGCTAGTGTCAAAGGGGTTGGCACGACATTTGTCGTAAGGCTGCCGCTATCGGTTTAGTGGAGCACCGGATGCACGGATGTTCGGCGATTCAAAATGGCGCTGTGGACCACACCTTCTCCATAAATCCTCCACCATCCACAAAAGACTTCACCCTATAATTCACACCGTGCACTTCATTGCGTGCACGAAACCGAGACGGAGGAAGAGGCGTTGTGGATAAGTTTGATGTCACTGTTTTTCGGGCGTTGAACCAACATGCTGGACACATTCCGGTGTTGGACGCAGTCCTATCTTTTTTTGCCCAGTACGCGCTCGAGATCTACGCCGTGCTGTTTGTGGTCGCTTGGTTTGCTTTGCCTAGAAGGGACGAAAACAAGCGCCATGCGTTGATCGTAGCGGTCGCAGGTGGAGTGCTGGCGCTCCTCGTCAACGTCGTCATCGGCGCCATGTGGTACAGACCGCGGCCGTTCGCGGTTCCCGGCTTTGGGGCGAATAAACTCATCCCGCACTCTGCCGATACCTCGTTTCCCAGCGACCACACCGCGGGCGGTTTTGGGATTTCCAGCGCATTGTGGGGAAAGGGCCCCACTTGGCTGAGTTGGACCTTCACCATCTGCAGTGCCATCGTCATGGTTGCCCGCGTCTATGTCGGCGTGCACTGGCCAACGGACGTCATCGCCGGAATGGTCATCGGCATCATCTGCGGACGAGTTTCGCTGTTGTTCTCCAGACCGTTGCGCGTTGTCACGAATATTGGTCTACGCATCTTTCGGATGGGGCACTACGCGTGACATGCCACGGGCGTAACCGCCTGGTGATGTTTTGAACTGAATACGTCAAATAGGGTGATCTGACTTTGTCACACAGTGTAATGATGCTCGTACAATCGTCCGGGTATTTGGGTATTTTTATCGCAATGGTCCTGGAGAGCGCGTGTATACCCTTACCCAGCGAGGTGGTTATGCCGTTTGGAGGCTACCTCGTTTCCACTGGACACTTACAGTTCACTTTGGTGGTTCTTGTCGGCGTTTTGGGAAACGTCACCGGGTCGACGATTGCCTACGCAGTGGGCAGGTATGGCGGGAGAAGGTTCATCTCCAGATACGGTCGGCTCGTGCTCCTGTCTCAGCGACATCTTCAACAAGCAGACCGGTTTTTCGCCCGCAGGGGAGAAGTGACGGTTTTGGTGTGTCGTTTGTTGCCGGCGTTGCGGACCTTTATCTCACTTCCCGCAGGCATCGCAAAAATGAAATTTGGTCGATTCTTGACCTATTCCGTAATTGGCACGATACCGTGGGTGCTTATCCTCACGTACGTCGGGCTCAAACTCAGCCAAAATTGGGGACGTATTGAACAAGACCTGCGTCCACTTACCATGATCTCAGCGGTCGTGTTAGTTGTCGTCGTGGTCGGCTTTTGGATTTTTGCGAATCGCAAACGCGACTCCCGAGAGTAACGGATGTGGTGAGAGTGTGAACTCTAACCGTACGATATCGAGTGGCTGCAAGGCATGAAAGATGCATGGTAGAAAGATGCCCGACAGAGAGCGGTTTCTGTCGGGCTATTTGACGTGCGGTTTACCGGGGAATTGCGGCTTTTCAAGCAGCGAGGATACGCCTTACACGTCCGGCGTATCCTCGCGCTTGACACCGAGCTGTCGCATCTTCTTGTGAATCATTCGATATGCGATTGCCGCTGCGACAACGACGAGCACTGCTGGGATAATATCGGTGCGCCAGTGATTGCGCACAATTGCTCCAAGCTTGCCGATAAATCCGCCGGCACCGATAAACGTGGCCGTCCAAAGAAACGAGGATATCAGCGTAATGGGGATGAATCGAACGAGCGGAACCCGGTTGATTCCAGCGATGTACGGGACGATGTCGCGAACGACGGCGATGTATTTGGAGATGAGGAGCGTGAGTATGGTGTGACGGTGAAACAGGGTCTCGCTTTGCTCGAGGCGTTTTTCCGTCAAGAACACGTATTTTCCATACTTGTAAATGACGGGGCGCCCAAACAATCGCCCGATTGTGTACGCAAACAGCGCACCAGTAGACGTTCCCAGTGCGGAGATAAGCACTAAGGTCAGGAAGTGAAAGTGGTACACATTCGTGCGCGACAAGATGCCGACTGTCGTCAAAGTGGTTTCGCCAGGGACGACGAGAATGACGTACTCGAGGGCGAGCATCACAAATAGTCCGAAGTATCCATACGTTCCGATGAGGTGCGCCAAATTCATCTATCGATTCCTCCGAATCACGTCTCGTGAAGACAGCCTGACGAACCACTAAGAAAAAGGGACAGCCACGAGCCAGCTGTCCAAAGTGGGTTTGTTTGACCAAGTCAAATTATAGTGGGCCAGTTCATGATTTATATGGAGATGGTTTGGAGATTTTGTGAAGTGCGTGTAAGCATACGCGCAGGAGCACTCCGAGGAATAGACCAATGCCGGCAGACAGCATCGGAAGCCATACAGGGCCGAGAAGACGGCCGTTCCACCTCAGAAGTGGCGAGTAGATAACCCCCACCGTGCCGAAGAAGGCAGTCAGGACAAACGGAAGGTAAGCGAACGGCGCGGTGCCTCCCGCATCCTTGTACGCATCCCAAATACCGAACATATATACGCACGGATAAAACATCAACCACTGATAATTCGTGGTAGCAATGGCTTGCGGGATACGACCTTGAAAGCTGAGTAGGATAATTTGATTCAAGTGTGAACCGCTGTTGATGAGCAATTCTAGTAGAATCAACGTGATGCCCTTCAAGTACTTGTGGTTGAGAAATTGTCCGAATCCTGGAATGGCCATGCTCCAGAGGATTCTCTCCGCCTGCTGATTCATATCCGCTCTACCCTCTACCCGTCAGACTGTGCTGTCTATCCAGCGCTTTGGTACATAGCTCGAAAAATATGCGGATATCTAGCATGACCCGATTTAACGATCCCATTCCTGAAAATCAGGAGACAAACGGCATATGCAGCAGAAGTCTCGCAATCGTCGGGCCCACCCAGGGAATGCTGTGGATCGTCCGGATGGGGAGCACCCTCAGGTAGAGAATCGCCAACAGGTAGACGACCGAGCCGAGGACCAAACTCGCCGTCACTTGCAGGAGTGGACTCACCGCCGCGAAGGCACTCTGAATCTCGTGGATCGGGACAGCGGCCAGGCCTGTCGCGATCACCAGTTTGGCGAGCCCCAAGAAATTGATGGACATGGACACTAGCTCGCGCAGGAAGTACAGACTTAAGAACGTGGCGACAATGCCACTGATGGCGATAGAGGTCGCGACGCCGAAAATCCCCTGACCTGCCTGACCGACGAAGTAATAGATGCAAAGCATCCGAATACAACTCGTGAACATGGTCACGACGGTCGACAATAGCGCTTTGTTGAGCCCTTGCAGAATGGCGGAAAGCGGATCGAGAATGTAGATAAACACGCACGTCGGTGCAAGGTAGGCGAGCAGGGAGCCAGCAAGGTGGTCCTTGTACAGGGAATGGGCGAGATCGTGTCCGGAAAGGATGAAGAATACGGTCGACGGCAAGGCAATCATGAATGTGGCCTGAATTACTTGGTTAAGACGTCGACTGACGAGTCGCTCATTTTGCATGGCAGCCGCCTCGGACACGGCTGGAATGACCACCGACGAAATGGACGACGACAGCACCGTTGGTAAAAACAACAGCTCTGCAGCCATCCCAAACGACCCATAGAGGGCGGTCGCCTGCGTTCGGGCGATGCCCACGTGTGCGAAGGCGATATAGATGATCACGGGCTCTGCCGCGTATGCGACGATGCCGCACAGGTTGGTGATGGTGGTTGGCAGGGCGACTTCGACGAGATCGCGAATCGTTCCACTGGCCCGTGCGATTACGCCCGACACTGGTGTGACTTGTATGAGAAGTCGTTTATCTCGCGTGAGATACCGCCACAGCATGTACAGATAACCGGCCGATTCGCCGATGCCGGCACCGATCATCACCGCTAGCGCACCGTACCCTATTCCATGGGGATTTAGTGCCAAAATGAGCGGGATGGTCACGATGGTGCGCACGGCTGTCTCGATGATCCAGGCGGCGGCCGGGGGGCCCTGATTCTGCGTGCCCATGTAATACCCGCTCATGATGGAAGACAAACAGACTACAGGGATGCGCAGAATCGCCCCGACAAGAGGGAGGAATCCTCTGGGATCGAGCCATCTGTTGCTGATCTCTGGAGCGAATGCAATGGCACCGAGACATACGGTCAACGACAAAACAACGACGGTAATATGCGCCACCCACAAGGCTCGCCGAACTTTGGCTGCGTTGCCGAGCGCCAAATTCTCGGCGATCACCTTCGAGAGAGCCGCTGGCAGGGCAAGCGTGGATATCGTCAGCAGCATAAAAAAGATTGGATTAATCGTTTGGAACAGGCCAAAACCTTGTGCGCCGAGCTCCCGAGCGATGACGACTTGAATCATCATCCCCATCATTTTGGTCGTACCACCGGCGGCCGCCAGAACGATAGCTCCGTGCATGAACGATTGTTTTGCCATAGTGGACTCCTTGCTTCGGTAAGGACTTGACATCTATAGGTATGTCTATTTGGCCAAGCACATGCGCTGTTTGGCAAATGAAGCTCACAACGGCACTCGGGGAACCAATTCTTGCACGGGGGAGACGAGGACGTCATCGGCGGAAGGCGAGAGGTAACATGGCAAAGGCCTAGGTTTTGGAAGGATAGAAGGGATGAGTAGATTCATCCCTCCGGTGGGTCAGTCAACGGCGTCGGTTGACACGAAGTCCTGCAATTCGTTTTCGACGGCCGAGATGAACGTGCGGTCCATGATCAGCGTCTGGTTTTCCTCATCCCACGTCATGTTTCTCGCAATAGAGATGAGGTCGTCCATCACGGCCGCGAGGGCGTCGTCTGGTACCTGTGCACCCTGGTAGATCTCGGAGAGTGCGGCTTTCGTAGCCTTGCGAAAATGGTCGTGATCGGTTTGGCCGGCTAGAAAAATGTAGGCGGAGTTCAACATGAATAGGATGCGTTCGTCCACAGGATCAACCTTTCTGGTGTAGGAGTGATGTGTAGTATGGTTAACGCCACGCCGCATCTATTCGTGCACGCGGAATGTCGCTTGTGAATGCGGGCCATCGTCGTGTAATGTATCTCAGGGAAGGGGGCGGGATCTTTCCGTGCCAAGAAGTGGTTCCCTGTGCGTCGTCAGGTCGAGAACCTGGAACTTGTTGTCTTGAGGACGTGAGTGAAATGGTTGTCATTCATCTAATCTACTATCTGATCTTCGCCGTCGATGTCCTCACGGCCATCGCAATTATCTTTCTCGAGCGACAGAGCGCGGCGGTTACGTGGGCATGGCTAATGGTGCTCTTATTTATCCCAATCCTCGGTTTTTTCATGTATTTGCTGCTTGGCCCTCACTTTGGTCGCATTCGCATGTACCGAGTGCAACGGCGCAATCGACTCGCGATTGAGGGGTTACGAGAATATCAGAAAGGGCGTCTGGAAGCAGGGCAAATGGTCTACACAGATCCGGATGCGCGCAACTATCAAGGCTTAATCTACATGAATTTAGTAAGTAGTTACGGGTTTTTTACGCAAGACAACGAGGTGGAAATATTTACGGAGGGGCATCAAAAATTTGAATCCCTCTTGCGGGCGATTGAGGCGGCGAAGGATCACATTCACCTAGAGTACTACATCCTTCGGAATGATCGCTTGGGCCAACGGCTGTTGCAAGCCCTGGTGGCCAAAGCGAGATCCGGCGTCACCGTGCGCCTTCTGTACGACGCCGTGGGCAGCACGTGGACGAAACCGTCGTTTTTCCAGCCGCTCATTCGCGCCGGCGGACATGTCGCCGCGTTTTTCCCATCCAAAATTCCGTATATGAATTTTCGTATGAACCATCGCAACCATCGAAAGTTGGCCATTATCGATGGGGTCTATGGATATATCGGTGGGTTTAACATCGGCGATGAATATCTCGGGCTCGACGAACGTTTCGGCGAGTGGCGGGACACCCATTTGCGGGTCGTCGGAAGTTGTGTTCTCGAAATGCAGGCGATGTTCTATTTGGATTGGAACTTTGCTTCGAAGGCAAAAATGCCGGTGAGTTCCCGCTATTTTCAAATCCGAGACCACGAGGGCGACGTCGGCATGCAAATCGTGTCGAGCGGCCCAAATAGCGACGCCGAGCAGATTCGCAACGCCTATATTAAAATGATTCACGCCGGCAAGGACCGGATTTACATCCAATCACCGTACTTTGTGCCCGACGAGAGCCTGCTGACGGCGTTAAAGACGGCGGCGTTGTCTGGGGTGGACGTGCGCATTATGCTGCCGTCCAAGCCGGATCACCGCGTCGTGTATTGGGCATCAAGGTTTTACCTAGGGGAGTTGTTGTCGGTGGGTGTAAAGTGCTATTTGTACGAAAAAGGCTTCTTGCACGCCAAAACCATCGTGGTGGATGGGAAGATTGCCTCCGTGGGGACGGCCAACATCGACATTCGCAGCTTTAAGTTGAATTTCGAAGTCAACGCGATGATTTACAATACGAAAATGGCGTCGCGATTGATGGACATCTTCGAACAGGATTTGCAGCACTGCGAAGAGCTCACGATGGAGCAGTATCGGGCCCGACCTCGACTCAGCAAAATAGCAGAGTCTTGCGCAAGGCTGTTGTCGCCTATCCTCTGACGGGTGACTGCCTCGTCTAAAGGATAGGCGCTCGGCCGTCTATTGGAACGTAAACGCGATTTGGTCGCCTCCGCCAATCATCGGCGTGAAGCGGCTGACGCCTGGCTTTAACGCAAACGTAAAGGTCAAGTTGTGAGCGTTGCGGGTGATCTGGTAGCTCGTGGCCCAATTCGATTCAATCGACTGGGTCTGGTTGAGTGGGTAATGACCCTGCTCAACGTTCTGCAGGGTGACGATGAATTGCTTTTTGTCCGCCGAGATATGCGGGTCTACATATGTATTCTGCATGTCCCCATGCGTCAAAATGAAGACCACTTGATTGTCGGCAACTTGGATTTGCTCAAGTGTCAACAGCGATTGGTTGGACGGGGGGACAGAAGTCGTCGAGCCGGTTGTGGTATTGTTGTTAGAGGAGTTCTCAGATCCCGTACGATCACCTGTACTGCGATGGGGCGTCGAGTTTTGCGATCCGGCGCCGTTCGAAGTCTGTGATCCGGTGGTGTTGTTTGACGCCGTCGACGGGGGAGACGAGGCATTGTGACTGACGGTGCTGTGCGTACCACAGCCGGAGACGGTTGCAATGGACAACCCCATTGCGCATACAAGCGACCATAGCGATGTGCGGTTCATGTTCAACCTCCTAATCCATGACTGCAGCGACGGTGGAATGAGAGTTCGTACCAAATTAGGATGGATTGCAACACTGTAAATGATAACATCCAAACATAAGGGGGACTACATATGGCAAGTGAGCACAAACGTGCAGCTGGCGAGCGTGCGCTCGATTACGTAAAGGACGGGATGGTGCTTGGTTTAGGGACGGGCTCTACGGTGTACTACACCCTCCAGAAACTTGGCCGCTTGGTTCAGGAAGGTTTGAAAATCCAAGGGATTCCGACCTCGAAGGCGACCGAGGAAATGGCGCGGGAGCTCAACATTCCTTTGACCGATTTTGTACGTCATCCAGTACTCGACCTCACCATCGATGGCGCGGATGCGGTCACGCCGAAACTGGAGCTGATCAAGGGCGGCGGCGGCGCACTGCTGCGTGAGAAGCTCGTAGCCAGTGCGTCGAAGCGCATGATTGTGATCATCGACGAAAGCAAACAAGTCGACTCCTTTGACAACCTCGAAATCCCTGTAGAGGTTATACCGTTCGCCGTGGAAACTACGGTGGAACGCATTCGTGCGCTCGGAGGAACGCCTGTCCTTCGGGAAAGAGGACAGTCCTTGTTCGTGACGGACAACGGTCACTACATCGTAGATGTGAAGTTCCCGTCTGTCACCGACGTGTCGAACCTCCACGACACCCTAAAGCGATTGACGGGCGTCGTGGAGACTGGTTTGTTTCCAGACTTGGCAAGTCACGTCATCGTGGGAACAGAGCAAGGCGTGCGGGAATTGGGACGCTAGGTACATCGTGCGACGTGTGGGCTTGGTGCCGTTCGATTGTGGAACGGCACCAAATCTGTTAACGAACTTGGATGACCATCTTCCCCTTGGCGTGGTTCGTCACTGAGTCTGTAGGACGTGAGCGTGACCGTTTTCCTCGACTGCTTTCATCCATCATTTCCCCTACGCACGGCCTTTGCATCTGCATATCGACTGTGTCACCAACCAGTACATGACCCAGTTTGTATTACTTACCAAAATTTATCTACCCCTATATGAGGGGTGAAGGAATTTCCACTGCCCACGTTCCTTGTATTACACTGAACACGACATGCCACAAAGAACGAGGTGTTGTTGTGAAAGTCGGAATGATTGGATTGGGAGACATCGCGCGCAAGGCGTACCTCCCGGTGGTCGGTTGTAGACCAGATATCGACCTGTCCATCTGTACACGCAATCCCGCTCGACTTGAGGAGATTGGGAACGCATTTCGAATTCCACCTGAACAGCGGTTTCGGACGGTTCAGGACATGGCCGAGGCGGGTGTGGAGGCCGTTTTTGTACATACTGCGACAGAGGCGCACGTCGAGATGGTGACCTATTTACTGGAGCGCGGGATTCACGTGTATGTGGACAAGCCGATCGACAGTACATTCGCCCGCAGCGAGCAAATCGTTCAACTCGCAAATCGCCAAGGACTCGTTCTCATGGTGGGATTTAACCGCCGCTTCGCCCCCCCTCTATCGGGCCATCCACGACCGAGGGAAACCAGACTTGGCCATCCTGCAAAAGAATCGGGTGAACCTTCCGGGCTCGGTCAGAAGCGTCATCTTTGACGACTTTATCCACGTGGTTGACACCCTGCTCTTTCTCCTCGGATGCGAGTCGTGTGAGGTGCAGGTGCAGGTGCAGGTGCGGCATCGGCGATCCAACGGCCAATTGTCGATGGTTGTGGTCACCCTCACGAGCCTCCATCGCACGGCCATCGGCGTGATGAATCGGGATGGCGGTATCACGGAAGAGATCCTCGAGGTGATGCTGAGGCAGGACAAGTTCCGGGTCGCGGATCTTCGCGAGACGACCCATTATTCACGGGGTCAACAACACACGCAGCGCATCGGCGATTGGACGAGCGTTGGCGTGGCACGAGGATTTGAATCGATGGTGAATGCGTTTCTCGGGCGGGTCAGCGCGAGCAGAGACGGGCAAGACGCTGGCAACCATCCATTGGATCTCATGACACACAGAGTCTGCGAGGACATCGTTTCACAGATTGAAGCAGGCGGGACGGAGGAATAAGACATGTACACAGCACGGTCTTATCAGGACGCATTTGAGATGTACGAGGTACGCGATAGCGAAACAGGGTGTTGGTTTAAAATTGCGCCGGAACGCGGTGCGATTGTCACGTCGCTCGGCTTGGCGGGCAAAGAACTCCTTTATTTAGACGAAGTGACGTTTCGCGACAAGCATGCGAACGTGCGCGGCGGGATTCCGATTCTGTTCCCGATTGCTGGGCAGCTCGAGGGCGGGAAATATACACTCGACGGGCAGTCGCTGACGATGGCCAACCACGGTGTGGCCCGCACGAGTGCTTGGACGGTTCGCGGCGTTTCTGAAGAAGCGTCTCGCGGGGCCATCACGCTCCAACTCGAGAGCAGTCCGGTGACGCGGCAATCGTACCCGTTCGACTTTGAGCTCCTGTTTGATTTTGTCCTCGAGAATGAGACGTTTACGATTGACCAGCGCTATCGAAATCGCTCGGATCAACCGATGCCAATGTATGCGGGATTTCATCCCTACTTCCGCTCGGCGCAGAAGAAACTTCATTACATAACCGACGCGTCTAAATACCTCGATTACAACGACATGAACGTATATGAGTTCGACGGCGTCGTCGACATGGAGAGGCGGGTCGAGTCGATTGTGTTTTTGGACGCGACAAAACCGCGCATCGCGTTTGAGGTGCCAGAGGCTTCGATTGAACTCAGTTACGGCAGTGAATTCAAATACGTCGTCCTGTGGAGCGTAGCTGGGCGGGATTTCATCTGCGTCGAACCGTGGATGGCAAAGAATCAGGCGTTCAATACCGGGGAAGGTTTGGTCTACGTCGAGCCTGGCGCAGAGTTGCGCACACACGTGTCTATCCGTCGACAATCTTGAGCGTTCCGGCGCCACCAACGGACGTCGCCGCCGTCGGCGGCTGGTCGCATGCGCGGCGAAGAGCTTCAGCCGCGCATGCGACCGGCGAAAGAGCCAAGGCCAAAAGACCCGCGGTGACTACCTCTGTCCGGCAGAGTGGACGACTCAAAAGATGACACAGTCATAGGCCACGCGTTGGCGTGAATAGGGTGTTAGCAACGCTGTGCGCTACAGGAATGAGTGGCCCCGATACTGTTGGACGATGGAGCGGACCTCTGCGATGGCTTCTCGGGGAAGACGTTTGACCTGCTCGGCAAGTTGTACCGCTTCCGCCAATTCCTCAGACGTCATTTGACCTGCCAGCAGGTTCATCTGTCGTCGCCGGTTGTGGACTGTGTTGCTGGAAACTCCGAACATCTGCGCGATTTCGGCGTCCGACTTGCCAAGGTCGGCCACGAGGTGACGCAACTGTTCGCGAGATAACAACTGAAAATCTGTTTGGAACATCGACTGCGACCCCCTTTTCTATGTACATGTCCAAATTCACCAAATTTTATGCCCCGGCGACCCATTCGCCGTGATCGAGAGGACACATACCGATGGCTGCAGCGGGGTACGTTAGACCTACGGATTGGGGGGATTCGTGTGCAGGAACAAACACACCGTAAGCCTGGTCATCCATTGCGCAAATTTGACATCGAACAAGTGAGCGAAAGAGACAAGGAGAATGTTTCCAAGTTTGGCGTGCAGACGACCGTGGAAAACACCTCGCGCAAGCCGACGCCGGAGGACGGTTTGCGCATGGTGACTGCGCCAAAACGGACGACGCCGATCGATTGACAGGACGGGCGGATGCATTGCATCCGCCGTTCTCCAAAAGAAAACGAAGAAGACTCGCACCGCTATGTATTCCACCGCCAGAGCGACGAAGGATACGGTTTGAAGCTTTCTTCGCAGTCTGATAGTGTGAATACGGTAGAGTGCGTATAGGGCGAGGAGATTAGAGGGTGGCCTCTCAAATCAGGCGGTTTCTAACGGACTGGCGCACCATGTCCATGATCGTCATTGGCGTCGCGATGGTCGGCACGGTACTATACCTAGACAGACACCACAAAGTGTCCCAACTGATTAGGTCGTGGGGCGCTTTCGGCATAATCATCGCTATCGTTCTCATGTTGATCTGGTGTTTGACCCCGATTCCCTCAGAAGGGCTGTTGGTGATCTTCCTTCGGGTGTATGGCGTGGGTTGGGGGACCGCCTATGCGTATCTCGGCTCGACGCTCAGCGCTCTCATTATATTCTTTATTGCGCGCCACTTCACGAAAATCTGGTTGTCCAGAGCGACATCTCATGAACGGTTTGAACAAGTGAATCGTTGGGTAAAAGATTGGGGGAGTCTAGGGTTATTGGTCGCCCGCTTGCTCCCGGTCCCTGCGTTCGTCGTCAACTACGTGGCAGGGATGGTGCCGGCAGTCAATTTGTGGAATTATTTATGGACGGCCGTGGTGGCGATTTTTCCCTATTACCTCGGTGTCGCGTTGGTGTTTCAGGGCGTGTCTGGCAACTGGATCTACATCCTCATCGGAGTGATTCCGCTGGCCGTGGTCGGCTTCGTCGGACTGTTGATTCGACGGCGCGCGCAGCGCAATGTCGAGATGCATCGCAGGTTTTCCAGATGACACGTGTGGCTCGGGGTAGTCTTGAAAAACCGCAATCGTTACAATATAGAAAGCAAATCCCGAGGTGATGCAGTTTGAACGAGCCAGAAAACATCGACCAGGTGCGGAAACTGGACAATATTCTAGAACGGCTGTTTCGTGCGATGAAAGCGCGTGGCGGAATAGAGACTGGGCTGACGACCACTCAATTGTTCGTCATGCGATATTTGTCCTACAACGATGACGTAAAATCATCCGACATCGCCCGCATTGCTGGTTTAAGCCCAGGCGCGATCACGCAAGTTTGCGACGAATTAGTGCGGCTGGGGTACGTCGAGCGAACGAGGTCGAAGGACGACCGTCGGGTCGTCTTCGTGGCGCTGACGGACGAGGGGCGTGCCAACGTGAAGGATTGGTTGGCGCGCCGAGCCATTCGCCTCAGTCAGTTGTTGGACAAGATGGGTAGAAAGGACGCGGACGCCCTGACGGAACTTCTGGAGAGGCTCGTGAATGTCGTGGAGACGGAATCGATAGAGTAGGAGGCGCTATTCGTGAAAGTTGGCTGGATTGGACTGGGGAACATGGGCGTCCCGATGATCCGCAACATCGCCCAGGCGGGCATCGATGTCATCGCCTATAATCGGACGCAAAAGACGCTGTCCATCGACGGCGTACAGTTGGTTACCTCGCTTGGTGACGCGGTGCGCGACAGAGATGTGGTCGTCTTGATGGTCTCCGATGTAGCGGCCGTGCGAGATGTCCTGTTTGCTCAAGGGGCGGCCCAGCAGATGGGGAGTGGCACGCTCGTCGTCAACATGAGCACCATCGGTGTGGACGAGACCCTCGAAATCGCGAAAGACCTTCATTCGCGCGGCCTTCGGTTCGTGGATGCGCCTGTCCTCGGCTCCGTCAAACCGGCAGAGAACGGTGCGCTGACCGTTGTCGCAGGTGGCGACGCTTCCGACTTCGAGCTGCTCAAACCGCTCTTTGATGCCGTTGCGAAAGCGGCGTTTCACATCGGTCCTTGCGGCAAAGGCGCGACGATGAAGTTGCTCGTAAACGCCTACTTGGGCGTGGCCGTCGAAGCGCTCGGCGAGTGTCTCACCTTCGGAGCCGAGAATGGGCTCGCGACAAAGCTCATGCTCGATGTTCTGCAAAATAGTGCAGTGTGGTCGCCAATGATCGCCGGTAAGCGAGACATGTTGTTGCAACAGGCGTACGACGCGCAATTCGCCCTGCGCCATCTGACGAAGGACTTGGGACTCGCCATTCGGCAGGCTTCCAGCATAGGTGCGCACATGCCCGCGGTGGATGCGACTTTGGATACGTTATGCGCCGCTGTCGAAACAGGGCTTGGAAACCGGGATATGGTTGCCGTAGTCGAATATTTAAAGGCGCAAACGCGCCCATGAGGCCGGCTGTCTTTCTCGATCGCGACGGCGTCATCAACGACCACCGACGCTACGTCAACGAACCAGATGACTTTTATCTGTTTCCCTTCGCCCCGGAGGCCATCGCGCGGTTGAACGAAGCCGATTTCTTTGTCGGCGTGGTGACCAATCAGGGCGGCATCGGCCTAGGTTACATGACAGAAGAATCACTTCGTGAGATACATAAGAAAATGTCGGCAGAACTGGAAGCGGCCGGCGCTCGTTTGGACGACATCATGTACTGTCCCCATGCCCCAAAGGCGGGGTGCCGCTGTCGCAAACCAAAACCCGGCATGATCGAACTGTTGGCGAGGCGCCACGACCTGGACGTAAAGCGATCATATATGGTGGGGGATCGCGATGTCGACGTTCTGGCTGGGCGAGCTGCAGGTTGTAAGACGATTTTTGTCGGCGATGGCACACCACCGGTTCGGGTCAAGCCGGATGCGCACGTGCGAGATATCGCGGCGGCCGCACAATGGATTTTGCGCGACGCAGGACGAACTCCCTCTTCATAATGTGGTGAGTGAAGCTATCGTGCGGGTGGGAGGTCTTGCGATGCCGAGCGTATCCGTCGGGTCTGATTCACTGTACCTGTGGTATGAGGAGTCGGAGGATCCACTTTGGGTCACTATCCCGAATGAAAATGTGTTATCTTGGTGGCTGAGGGAATCCGAGCCCTCTTCGGCTCCTGGGTGGTTTACAAAAGCCTATCCCGCGCTGGCGCCGTACTACCCAACCAATGCACTGGGTGGTGCAATCGACCCTGTAGCACAGTACCAGGGATATTGGTGGCCCTGAGGTCCGTGAAGAGAGGCTGTCGCCTCTCTTTTGTGTGTTATAGTCGACGGGATCATACTAAAGGAGATGTCTCATTGGACCTGAGTATCATCATACCGTCGTTCAACGAGCGGGAGAACATTGAGCCCATCGTCGAACGGATTCACTCCGCACTTCGCGATCAGGGGATTGCGTACGAAATTTGGTTTGTCGACGACAGCACCGATGAGACTGTCTCGGTCTTAACGCGTGTGGAAAGCATAGATGAACAGGTTCACGTGCACCATCGAACCGGGGCGCGTGGACTGGCCAGTGCCGTGGTGGAGGGCTTCGAGAGAGCTACGGGAGAGCACTTCATCGTGATGGATGCGGATTTGCAGCATCCACCGGAGCTTTTACCGGATATCTACCGCAAACTCGCGGCGGGGATCGACGTCGTGATTCCCAGTCGATTTGTCAGCGGTGGTTCGGATGGGGGCCTCGGCCCGTTGCGCAAACTGGTGTCGTGGACGGCTCGGGTCATCGGCCAGGTGGCACTTCGCCGGCTACGCAAGATCTCCGATTGTACAAGCGGCTTTTTCGGGGTTCATCGCAATGTCGTCGTAGGTGCACCCCTTGATCCGATTGGGTGGAAAATCCTCATTGAGGTGCTTGTGAAAGGGCGCTATCGGACGGTACACGAGTTGCCGTACGAGTTTCTGGCGCGTGACGCTGGGGAGTCGAAAATGAGTCTACAGGAGCAGTGGAATTACTTTCGCCACCTGTTCCGGCTCGTCTCGCAGAGCCCGTCGGATAGACGGTTCTTCCTGTTCTGTATCATTGGGGCCAGCGGCGTCGTCGTCAATTTGGTGGTACTGACTATCTTGAAGTACGCGTTTGGCATATCGGATATAAGTGCGTCTATCACGGCTTCGTTGGTCGCTATGCTCAGCAACTACATTTGGAATGATCAGATCACTTGGCGCGCATCAGGGAAGCGTAAATGGAATGTCAAACTCCCGCTGTTCGTCGGAATCTCTCTTATCGGTATTATCGTGACGACGCTTGTGATGAATGGTCTCAAACACCTGGATGTGCCGGTTCCCGTGGGACAGGCCATCGGCATTCTGGTATCCACGGTTTGGTCGTACGCCATGAACAATCGATTGACCTGGAGAGATTCAGCCAAGCAGCTGCGGGAAGATGTCATCGTCACGCGGGAGGACAGGCGGATACGGTCTGTGTAACGGTCAGACCCAGCCGCGTGCGAGAATGACAAATCAAAACACCTCCACCATGGTGATATTCAGGTGGAGGTGTTTGTCGTGTTCGCATGCTTACTCGCGGAGGGAGGAACCCGCCAGGTCTGTGTGACGGACGGATCTTGAATGGGATTGGACTGAGTGATGCCATCTTCGAAAAACTGTTTGGCGATGTAATGCGCCTGATGTGGATTGACGACCCAGTAGCTCAGGCCGCCCGTCCCGTGTGATGGATCGTGAAATGAACCGGGCAGCGTCTCGTGAATGGTCGGGTACGTCGAGTACTTGTGTGCCTGTGCACCGAGTTTCCCGAGTTCGACAAGCGTCATATCGGTATCCAAACTGTTCATCGCATCCATGATAATGCCGGGCAGCTTGGGAATGATTTGAGGTTGCAGCAACTGCTCCTTGAGGGCGACGAGAAATTCCTGTTGGCGTTCGGTTCGCCCGATATCCCCCAGTGCGTCGTGTCGATAGCGCACAAACCCGAGCGCTTGCTCTCCAGAAAGATGCTGCAACCCAGGTCGCAGGTCGATGGTCCCATGCACGGTGTCTCCGGTCGTGTAATACATGCGCTTTTGCACGTTGACCTGCACGCCTCCAGCCCGGTCGATCATCTTGATAAGACCGTCGAAGCGCGTGAGCGCATAGTGGTCGATTGGCAGGCCAATGAGGCTTTCCACCACCTGCGCCGTCAGCGACGGGCCGCCAAGTGCTAATGCATCGTTGATCTTCCTGTAGCGCCCATCTGGGAATGCCACTTGTGTATCACGTGGGATGGACAGCAGTTCGACGCGGCGATGCGCGTCGTCAAGACTCGCCACGCAGAGCACGTCGGAGTTGCCGTTTGGATCACCTGTTCGCGCATCGGTACCAATCAACAAGATGGTTTTTCGATCCGGCTGGGACGCGTGTGTAAATCGCATTGGAGGCAAAGCGGCGTGCACGTGTTGGTGAGGAAATAGAACTCGTGCTGTGGCAAAGGTAAAGCCGCCGCCGACCGCCATGAGCAAAGCCAGCGCTCCGGTGAAGCGCAACGCGCGAGGAGCTCTTCGTTTCCGATCACGACGCTCAGACATCCCGGGGCCACTCCCATCTCCATGTGATCATGCGTATTGTCTCAGGAGCGGGCGCTCTTTATGCAATTTCGGGGCACTTTGACTGGGGAAAGCAGGGCAAAAAGTGGTGTGCCATGCGGCAACCGTGCGACGCCGCACGCACACCTGATGGACTTGTGTCACATCCGTCGTGTTTCTTAGTCGTGCGTCAGAATTTCGTTGCACTGAACACAGATGTAGCGATACGTCTGTGCGAGTGTGCGGCCCTGCACAGGCAGGTCCTTCCGAATGACGACACTGGAGTCGAGTTGGACGATGCGCTCTTCGCGGAAAGTGGTGTTGTTGCACTTCGGGCAATGAATTGCGTGTTGGCTACTAGCCATGTCGGTCATCTCCAATATGTAAGGTTCAAGACGATACCTGGATGTGCTCATCCGCGTGGCTATGAGACACACACAACTTGTATTATAAATGGGGTATGGTAGAGGGGTCAAAATATGCTTGCTCC
Source organism: Alicyclobacillus fastidiosus (assembly GCF_026651875.1). Lineage (GTDB taxonomy): Bacteria > Bacillota > Bacilli > Alicyclobacillales > Alicyclobacillaceae > Alicyclobacillus > Alicyclobacillus fastidiosus. The sequence continues at coordinate 2,610,860 of NZ_CP104067.1, forward strand.
AGGACTTTGTGTATGATGAGGGGAAAGGGGGCGTCGTGATGATTCGGGTGGGGACGTGTGCATTCCAAGATCACGACTCGTTTTATCCGCGAACCATCCCCCAAAAAGAGCAACTTCGCTATTACGCCAAATATTTTTCCGTTGTCGAGATAGACAGTACGTTTTACGGCCTGTTGCGGGAAGGGACATGGGAACGCTGGCTCGGTCTGGTACCTTCCAACTTTCTGTTCCACGTGAAGGCACACGGCGCGATGACCTTACACGTCCGTGGTCTGGACAAGGGGGAGCGGCGCGAAATTGCCAACCAATTTCTAGACGGTCTTGCTCCGGTGATGGAGCGCGGACAGTTGGGCTGCGTGCTATTGCAATTTCCACCGTGGTTCCACGTGTCGAAGGTCAATGTCGTCACCGTGGAGCGAATCGTCGCCATGTGCCAAGCTCATGGCGTGCCGACCGCCGTCGAGTTTCGCGAGCGCAGTTGGTTTGCAAGCGGCGAGCGCAGTGAGCTGACGCTTGGGTGGTTAAAACGAATTGGCGCGATTCACGTCATCTGTGACGAACCGGATGCCGGCAACGTGAGTGTCCCGTTTGTTCCTGCGCTCACTCATCCGTCGTTTGGCATGTTGCGGATGCATGGGCGCAACCGTGAGATGTGGGATAGGCCTGGATTGAAGTCCTCTAAAGAGCGGTTTGATTACCGGTATTCAATGGAAGAACTCGCCGCGATATTGCCTGCCATTGAACCGGTCGCGAAGCAGGTAGACGAATTTCACATTCTCATGAACAACAACTCGAACAACGATGCCATCTGGAACGGCTTCGATTGGCTGGAACTGCTGCACATGGCCAAGGGGCCGCGACCGGACCTCATAAGCAGTGAACAAATGCGTCTGTTGTAACGCCCGCGGCTCTCGCAGATTGGCCCTAGGTGCTGGCTCGCGCACGGCGTGCGGTCAAATGTTGTGGTATGGTTGTAGTGAGCAAGACGACACTGGAGGACAATGATGAGTTACGGCTTTCCTGATTGGATGTTCGCAGCTATCGCCATCGCCGCGTATGAAGTTGCGGCTTGGTTAAAACATCGGTTTCATTTGGACTGGGCGATGTGGGCTGCCTATGGAGTAATTGCAATATGTGCCATCGTATTGATCATACGGTATATCGTTCGAAGGCTTCGTCGGCACAATGACAACGATGCGGATGATCCTGAGGATTGGAGAAACTATTGAAGCACAGAAACGGGCGCCTGATGGCGCCCTACTGGTTCACAAAAAGAGCTCGGCGTACAACCTGTTTACGCCAGCGAAGATGATTGCAAGCAGTCCTCAAGCTGTTGTGCGAACGGACGCGACAAACGCGTGTAAAACGACACTTGGGCCTGTTCGACAACGCCTGACGGCGACACCAAGTGCAGTACGCTTGCCACGATTTTATAGCCACGACCAAACCCGTCTGACCGGGCGACGGATAGTCGATTGACGTGACGCGAAAACTCTACGTCGTCGCACTCGACGAAGCCGATGATATTTTCGAGCGCGATTCGAAACGTCGTATGACCGCGCTGTTGGATAAATTCTTTCGTGGTAAGTTGATATTTCACGCTGTTGCGCACTTCGCTTCGCTTCAATTCGCCGCGTAACATCTTCACTTTGGGAAAGTAATACATCAACTCGCCACCTTTACACCAAGAGAAGTGATGTTCATCATTGTATCATATCTTTGAAATATATCCGTGTAAGTTGGTCGGAATGACCAGGAAGACGATAATCCGTCGAAAAGGGTGAACGTTTCGTTGAATCGTTTGATGAGTATTTTTGCGGCTGTCATGATCGTCTTGAGTGCGGTCGTTCGGTTTGGCCACGTGAGCCAAACGCTGGAATTTTTCGTTTCCGCGGTGGCCATTATTCCGCTCGCCGCCATGATGGGGCAGGCGACCGAATCGATTGCCGCGCACGCTGGACCGCGGCTGGGTGGTCTCTTGTCCGCGACGTTCGGCAACGCCGTGGAATTGATCATCGGTATTTTCTCACTGCAACAAGGGCTGTACTCGTTAGTGAAAGCTTCGATCACCGGATCGATCATCGGAAACCTCCTGTTCGTCTTGGGCCTCAGTTTCTTTATTGGAGGGATACGGCACCCCATTCAGTACTTCAACCTCCGCGTCGCCCGGAGCAATGCGTCGATGCTCATGCTCGGCGTCGGCATCGCATTTGTCGTGCCCACTATCTTTTCGATGACGTCGCAGTCAAACCGGTACACGTTATCGTTCGGCGTGGCGGCCGTCTCCCTCGTGATCTACATCCTCGGGCTATTTTTCAGCCTATTTACGCACCGTGAAGTGTTTGCCTACATAGAAGATGCCTCTGCCGAAGCTGAGGAACACGGAGAAGTGAAGTACCGCCTCTGGCCGGCTATTCTCTTATTGCTCGTCGCGACTGTCCTCGTCAGTGTCGAGAGCGATTGGCTGGTGGGCAATGTGAAGTCCATCGCGCAAGGCCTCGGCTGGAGTGAAGTGTTTATCGGCGTCGTCGTGGTCGCCGTGATCGGAAATGCGGCGGAGCACGCGTCGGCCGTGTGGATGGCGTGGAAAAATCGGATGGATCTCTCGCTCGAGATAGCGGTGGGAAGTACGCTGCAAGTGGCGATGTTTATCGCACCCGTGCTGTTCTTCACGAGCCTCGTGATGGGGAATCCGTTTCAACTGGTCTTTTCTTGGCCAGAGCTCGTCAGCATGGTCGCCGCGGTCCTGCTCGTCGTCGTTTTGATGCTCGACGGCGAATCTAACTGGTTGGAGGGTGCGATGGCGGTGGGTGCCTATCTCGTGCTTGCAGTGGGCTTTTACACGCTGCAGAGCGCTTGATTGGAGATGAATGTATGAAGGTTTTCATCCGGGGGATTGCGAAGCACTTTGGCATTGGGTTGGCCACGGTGCTCCCCTTTGTCTTCGCGATTTGGGTGGTTGTCATCGTGGTCAACTACGTGGATGGTCTCGTCGGACAGTATATCCCGTATCCCGGGTTTCACATTCCAGGGACGGGGTTTGTCTTGATTCTCGCGGCCATCACGGTGATCGGTCTATTGTCGCGCATTTACATCAGCCGCGTGTTGCTGTCCTGGATGGACGCGTTATTTACGCGGATTCCCGTCATCAAATCGCTCTACTCCACGGCGAAAGAACTGGTGCAAAACACCTTTGGACGCCGTGGCGCATTCCAGACGCCCGTCCTCGTCGAGTGGCCGGACGACCGAGCGCTCGTCCTCGGCTTCATCACGTCCGAGTCGTTGCCCAGTGAGATGGATCCGCACGGAACAAAAGTGTCTGTGTATCTGCCTAATGCGTTTCAATTTGCTGGTGCCACCGTCATCGTACCGAGGTCTCGCGTGAAACCCTGCGGCCTCTCAGTGGAGCAGGCGCTCAAGTTTGCGCTATCCGGTGGACTAGGGCAGCCCGCGGACAGCGTCAAGAGAGAGGACGGGGACGCGCCGCCGCTCGGGAAACCGGGGGACTCGCTCGACATGTGACCAAAATAAACGGCCACCCGGACTCAAGGGTCGCTCCTGAGTCCGGGTGGCCGTTCGTGTTCAGTGGGAGGGATGCAGTTCACTCACGCACGCGCGTCAATCCCGCGGGACAGGTGCATATCCCCGCTGCTTCAACGTGCTGTAAATGAGTTCGATATGCGCTTTATCGCGCGTCTCCAAGTCCAGTTCCACTTCAGTTTGGCCGAGGTGGATGTGTGTACCGACTCGGTGGTGCTGCACGGACAACACGTTCGCTCGAAGACTTGCCAAGATGTCGAGCAAGTCGCGCAGGGCACCGGGGCGGTCGAGCAGGTTCACTGCCGTGCGCAGATAGCGACCTGATTCGATCAGCCCGTGCTCGATGATCCTCGACAAAACGGTCACATCGACGTTCCCTCCGGACAAAATACAGACCACCTTGCCGAGGTGGTTTGGGATCTTTTTGTTGATGACCGCAGCGACGCTCGTGGCTGCAGCGCCCTCTGCGACGATTTTGCAGCGCTCTAGCAACAACACCATCGCCCGCGAGATCTCTTCTTCTTCCACCACGACGACGTCGTCGATAAACTGTTCAGCGAGACGATAGGTCAGATCGCCAGGGCGCTTGACGGCAATTCCGTCGGCGATGGTCGACTGTGCTTCCACCGTTGCGGGATGGCCCAGATCTAGTGAGTGTCGGAAGGAAGGCACCGCACTGGCCTCAACCCCGTAAATTTTCACATCCGGGCGAAGCGTCTTCACGGCGAGCGCGGTGCCTGCAGCCAATCCGCCTCCGCCCATGGGAATGACGATAGCGTTCACGTCCGGTAGCTGTTCAAGAATTTCGAGGCCAACCGTCCCTTGACCCGCGACGACTGCTTCGTCGTCGAACGCGTGAACGTATGTATACCCCTCATTGTTGCTCAAGGACAGCGCGTGCGCATACGCATCGTCGTAAGACGCCCCCTCGAGGACTACCTTCGCGCCGTAGCGCTGTGTGGCGGCGATTTTGGCGAGACTGGCGCCCTCCGGCATGACGATGGTGCACGGGACGCCGAGATCTCTCGCGGCAAAGGCGACACCTTGCGCGTGATTCCCTGCAGATGCGGCGATGACTCCATGACTTCGCTCGACGTCAGTCAGCGTTGTGATCTTGTTATAGGCACCGCGGATCTTAAACGAACCTGTCTTTTGCAGGTTCTCGAGTTTTAGGTAAATTTCATTGTCGGAGAACTGTGAAAACGTAGCAGAGTAGTCGAGCGGAGTCTGTTGGACAACCCCTTGAATGCGCTTTCTAGCCTCTCTAATGATGTCGATGGAGAGTTTCGCTGGTTGCTGTTGTGTCACAAGGGACTCTTCCTTTCGTCTTCATCCAGCACACAAACCATAGTGCATCGGGGTGAAGCGTGATAAAATGTCACACATACTTTCCGGTGTAGCACACCGCTCATGATCGTACTGGAGGTGTTCACGATTTTCAATACACACGAACGAGTTCGTTCCAACTTGCACAACATCCACCCTTACCAGCCAGGCATCAGTGAGGATCAACTGCGCAAAGAGTTCGGACTAGCCCACTTAATCAAGCTCAATTCCAACGAAAATGCTCTAGGCCCGTCTCCCTTGGCGCTAGAGGCCATCGCCAGAGAACTTCCCAAACTCCACCTCTATCCAGATGGCGGCAGCGACTTGCTCCGAGAAGCGATTGCTAGACACCATGCTCTGAGGATGGAAGAGGTGTTTGCGGGCAACGGATCAGACGATATTATCAAACTGATCTCAGAGACCTTCTTGGAAGAGGGAGACGAAGTGGTCGTCCCATTTCCTTCTTTCTCGCAGTATGGATTCGGCGCCGAGGTGATGAAGGCGAACATCCGTTCAGTGCCGTTGCGGAGCGACTTTTCGTATGATGTACAGGCGCTCCTTGCAGCAATCACCAACAAGACGAAATTGTTGTATTTGTGCACACCGAACAACCCGACGGGAACCGTCCTGAAATACAGTGAGTTCACCTGGTTGATGGAACGTGTGCCGAAGGACGTGTTCGTCATCGTCGATCTCGCCTACGACAACTACGCCACCGATCCTGAGCGCTTCTTCGTGACCAAGGACGCCCTCATCTATCCCAACGTCTGTTACCTCCATACATTCTCAAAATTATACGGCCTCGCGGGCCTTCGCGTCGGTTATGCCCTTGGGAACGAACAGGTCTGGTCCTATGTCCATCGCGTGCGGGAGCCGTTTAACGTCAACCGCGTCGCACAGCGTGGCGCACAGGCGGCACTCGAGGATGTCGAACACGTTCGCAGATCGGTAGCCCTGGCGCAGCGAAGCCGCGAGCAGTACGCCACACTGGAAAACTACGGCCTGCGGGTGATTCCTTCGGAGGCAAACTTTACGTTAGTCGAAGTGGGGAACGGCATCCAGGCGTTTGAGCAGTTAAAGCAGAAGGGAATTCTCGTTCGCGCAGGGTATCCTGGCCTCGAGTCGTTTGTACGGGTGACGTTTGGCTTGGATGAGGAAAATGAAGTGTGCATCGAAGCGCTGTGCGAATTCGGCCGCGCCTGAGTACAAGGGCACGCGTGCGGATGCGGCAGCCGGGGAAGTTTTGGCATCACGCCGCGGATAGGCGCGACTGAGCTTGGCGACATGCTGCAAGGTGTAGATACAATGATGGCCCCCTATGGTAAACCAACCAGATTAGGGGGCCTTTAGCCAATCAGATTGACTGATTTCGCTATTATGTTACCTAGTGGCGAGTGGGACGGCAAGTGGAGTTTACTGGGAAGCGGTGCAACCAATGACATGTTCGCCCGATCTCGGCATCTTCTTGTGCCAGCCCCCTGGGTGCTTAGTTTTGGCCTTCCAGGGTGCCCGGCGGGTCTTCAAAGTGGTCTTCCTCGGTTGCCGAGCGCCTGTCGGAGTGAATCATATTCGCATCGCGGAAGCGGCCCGTAACCGCCTGGCCAGGTTTCCACTCGGACACCTTGCCAAGGCGCGTTTCGTTGTGGGCGGCTCCGTACGGCCCTTCGGCAAATTCCTCGACGGCCAAGTCGTAGTCGCGGGACTGGACTTCCCAGAGTTCGGCGTTCGGGAAGTCGTTTTCTCCACTTTTGATGGGGCCAGGGTTGTACGATCCGGAATTGGGACTCTCCACGACCTCACTTTGTCGTACTTGTGTCTGTGGTTTATCATGGTTCATGCGTACTCACCTCATGGGGTAGTGTACGCCAGCGAAGTCAGTGTATCCGACACAGGAGGCAATTCTCGATGGACAAGCAAGTTAGGGTTCGCTTTGCGCCGAGTCCAACTGGCGCATTACATATTGGCGGGGCGCGTACTGCCTACTTCAACTGGCTGTACGCACGCCAACACAACGGTGTCTTCGTCCTTCGTATCGACGATACGGACAGGGCGAGATCGACAGAGGCGTCATACGAGCAGATTCTCGACAGTTTTCGCTGGCTTGGCATCGACTGGGATGAAGGTCCGGAGGTGGGGGGCGAGTTTGGTCCGTACCGCCAGTCTGAACGAATGGCGATATACGAGGAACAGCTAGCCCGACTGCGGGAGGAAAACCGCGCTTATCCGTGTTTTTGTACGCAGGAGGAACTCCAGGCGGAGCGCGAAGCCGCTCAACAAGCGGGGCGCGCCCCGAGATATTCGGGGAAATGCCGCCACCTGAGCGCGGATGAAGTCGCGTCCCGCCTGGCCCAAGGCATCCCCCATGTGTATCGGTTGCGCGTGCAACCGGAAGGGGAAACGGTGGTGCACGACGTCATTCGCGGCGACGTGGTGTTCCGGAATGCGGAGATTGACGATTTCATCATTTGGAAGGCAGACGGTACGCCGACATACCACTTCGCCTCTTGCGTCGACGACGCGAAAATGGAGATCACCCATATCATTCGCGCTGAAGAACACTTGTCGAACACGCCGAGGCACGTGGTGCTGTTCGCGGCACTCGGCTTTGACATTCCACTGTTCGCGCACGTTCCGATGATTTTGGCGCCGGATCGAAGTAAGTTGAGCAAACGGCACGGTGCTACAAGTGTGTCCGAATATCGGGAGCAGGGAATCCTGCCGGAGGCGCTCGTCAACTACCTCTTGTTGCTCGGATTCTCCCCGGGTGAAGACCACGAAGTGCTCACGCGGGACGAGGCGGTACAGCGCTTCACGCTGGAACAAGTGGCGAAGCACGCGGCCGTGTACGACGTCAAAAAGCTCGAGTGGTTGAATGCGCAATACTACCGGGCACAATCGCCTGATACGGTGCTCGAACAAGTCTTGCCGGTGTTGTTTGCGCGCGGGTGGGTAGACGAACGGGAAAAGAGTCGCGAGCGGCTGGCGTGGCTTCGGACGGCGATTGAGTTTGTGTTGACGCGGAGTCGGAACGAGGCCGACTTAATCGAGGGTCTTCGGTATTATTTCGAACCAGTCGCCTCCTACGATGAGAAGGGTGTCAAAAAGCAGTTCGCGGACAAAGAGGTGCCTCTGCGCTTGCGGAAGGTGGCGGAACGCCTCAGTGCGGTTTCGCCGTTCGCCACGTCGCGAGTGGAGACTGCGTTTCGCGCACTCATCGACGAATTGGGCGTCAAAGGCGGCCAACTGATTCACCCAACGCGACTGGCTTTGACTGGACTGACGGTTGGACCTGGGTTGTTTGACGTCATGGTTCTGCTAGGTGGCGACGAGTGTGTGTCGCGCTTGCGCGCGGCGGCAGACTTGATCGAAGCGGGGACGGTGGCTGTGTCGCAGGCGTGACCTTGCCGTTGTTCGCTTGCAACAGCGATTGAAAAGCGGCGAGTTGCGGCTTCGAGCGCCGTCAGACCGCCACCTGCAGAACGTAGGCAGTAATGATATCCGATCCGCCCCTTGTGTGGTTGCAAGCCGGCATGCGCACGCTTGCGCGTGCCGGGTGCTTCCTCGACCTTTTGGGATATGAACGGTAGAGAGCGACACGCGGGTTCAAAAAATATGACTTGATGTGTTGACAGACTCTATTTCTGTGTGTATATTTATATAGCGTTGAACGACACCTTTGCCGAATGGTGTAATGGTAGCACGACTGACTCTGACTCAGTTAGTCTAGGTTCGAGTCCTAGTTCGGCAGCCAATGGCCCTATCGTCTAATGGTTAGGACGCCGCCCTCTCACGGCGGTAATAGGGGTTCGAATCCCCTTAGGGTCACCACTAGATGCGGGTCATTAGCTCAATTGGCAGAGCATCCGACTCTTAATCGGCAGGTTGAAGGTTCGATTCCTTCATGACCCACCAAATTATACCGTTTTCGCGACTTCCTTCAGGGGGTCGCGTTTTTTGTGTGCGACGGGCGGTTCTGTGCATTTGTTTTTTCTGGAAGGCGGCATGTCCGTCGGTATCTTTGGTATCATGAACGGAGAGTTTGTACGAGATGCGGGGGCGGCAGACACTTGCGAACGCGGATAACCGGTACTGAACGGCGGCAATGGGTCGATAAACTACTTGAGCAGTATGCATCGTTCGTCTGGACGTATCTAATAGATCACTGTGAGACTGTGCAACAGGCAGAGGACGCGTTTGTGCACGTGTTTGTTCAGGCGAGTGACCGCATTGGTAGGCGTGCGGTCAGGGAAGTATCGGATGACTGGATCCTGGCATTGCTGCAGGAGGTGGTTGCGGTCAATCCGCCGCACATTGCCTGGGAGGAGTCGGTCGACGAGGAGGAAGGCGATGACTCCCTGCAAAGAGAGCAGGCTGGGGAGTCGGCAAACGATTGTGCGGGGCGCGTGCCGGGCGCGCTCATTCGCCGGAGCGCGCAGATGATGCGTGCGCACATCGCGAGAGACGAAGCGATGCGCCACCATCGGGGGCCGCTCGGGACGAAGATCGGCGCCATCGCGGTCGTCATCGTGGGCGTTGCGGGCGTGGGATACGGCCTTTCTGACAGGTGGACGAATCCGATACAGGATCGGCCCACTGTCAGCGCGAAGTCGGGTAAGACGGCGGCTCCAGCTCCACATATCGGCGGCGATTTGCCCGTCTCGGCCGCGGCAATGTATCAGATCAGTCCGTCAGACAATCTAGATGTCACGCATTTGGCCGTGGATTCGCAGGCTGTGTATCAGGGTACCTTGGTGCTGGCGGCGGACAGCTGGCCGCGAATCGACGTCGGTCGGCACCCGTTCTCCACCTCAAATAAACCATTCGGCGTCAGCGGGAGCGATACGTACACGATGGAACTCGTTCCTCCGCTGCAGGTCAACAGCCAGGTCTCGACGTCGTCATGGCAGATCTCCGAGTGGCATATCGAAGTGATGGGGAACTGGATCGTCGGTTTGGTGACGTGGAATGACGGCCGAGCGTCCGATGCGTCCGTCGAGCAAATTTATGCGCTGTGTACGACCAATGGAAAATACAGTCTAGTTTGTACGCTAGCGCCGGAAAAGGGCATTGAGAACCGTTTCGCAGTCGCGGTCGGGGATGGCAAGATCATCGTTCAACCCGGCCTCGATGACGGATCCGGCGCGGCTCCACTGGGGTTGCCTATTCAAATCTACACCTTGCGCGGGGAGGATCCCACGCGTGCGTGGACGGAGTTGAGTCAGATTCCGGCCTCGTTTGGCCTGATGGAGTCTCCGATTGCAACCGCCGATGGAATTGTCTTTCAAGGGATAGTTGGGAAGACAGACACTAGTTCCGACAACGTGGACACGTGGTATCAATTGACGTGGAGCGGGACGTTAAACCATTATGACGGGCCGCCTGTGGATGGTCAGATGCACTGGGCGGTGGAAGGGGCTACGGGCACCCCGTGGTGGGTGGAAACTACGCCGGACGCCTCGGAGAATCACCGCGGTTATCAGGTTTCCATGGCGCAGTTGGCGAACGACAAGTCCGCCAGCCCGACGAAGAGCTTACAGAATTCGGTGTTACAATTTACGGTAGATGGTCGCGATTTAATTTGGGTTGAATCAGAAGGAAATGACGACGAGACATTAGTCGTCGCACAAGTGGATTCGTAAGGGGGGCCGACCGTGGAACAGACGCTGTCCGACAAGTTGGCGTTGTTACCCGCAAAACCGGGCGTTTATCTGATGAAAGGCCAGTCCGGTGAAATTTTGTACGTCGGCAAGGCAAAGGTGTTAAAGAATCGCGTGCGGTCGTACTTTACCGGATCGCACGACAGAAAGACCCAGGCACTGGTCGCAAATATTTGCGATTTCGAATACATCGTGACGGATACGGTCGCGGAGGCGCTGATTCTCGAATGCAATCTGATCAAGCAGCACACGCCTCCGTACAACATCATGTTGCGCGACGACAAGACGTATCCGTACATCAAGATCACCAACGAGATGCACCCTCGCCTGCAGATCGTCCGGCGCGTCAAACGCGACGGCGCTAAGTATTTTGGCCCGTATCCAAGCGCATTTGCCGCACAGGCGACGAAGCGTTTGCTCGACAGACTCTATCCCTTGCGTAAGTGCAAGACGCTGAAAAAGCAGGTCTGCCTGTACTATCACATCAATCAGTGTTTGGCGCCCTGCGAGTTTGTGGTAGAGGCGCAGGTGTATCAGACGATGGTCAAGGAGATTGCGCACTTCCTCGCCGGCGGGCACCACGAGGTCGTCGCAGACTTGCGTCAGAAGATGGAGCGCGCTGCCGAAGAGTTGAAGTTTGAGCGCGCGTCCGAGTTGCGCGATTTGATTCGCCACATCGAACAGGTGATGGAAGAACAGAAAATTACGACGCCTGACCAGATTGATCGCGACGTCTTCGGCTTCTCGGAGGATCGCGGACTCTTGAGCGTCCAAGTGTTTTTTGTTCGCGCCGGCAAGCTCATCGAGCGGTCTGTGAGCATTATGCCGCACTTCGGCGAGCCTGTGGACGACTTTGTGTCATTCGTGGAGCAGTTCTACCATGACCGCGCCGACGTTCCGCGAGAAGTGCTCTTGCCAGAGGGGACGACAAGCGAGGCCTTGGTCGAGTTCCTCGACGCCAAAGTAATTGAACCCAAGCGCGGTCAGAAGCGAGATCTCGTCAACCTGGCGACGAAGAATGCACGCCAGGCACTGGACGAGAAGCTGCAGTTGATGGAGCGCAACATGGACCGAACGCTCGGCGCCGTGCTGGAGCTTGGCGACGTCCTCGCCATCGGCGCCCCGCGGCGAATTGAGTCGTTTGACAACTCGAACATCCAAGGCGCGGATGCGGTCGCCGCGATGGTGGTGTTTATCGACGGCAAGCCCGCTAAGTCGGAGTACCGCAAATTTAAAATCAAAACCGTGGAGGGCCCGGACGACTATGCCTCGATGCGCGAGGTCATCCGGCGTCGCTACTCGAGAATGCTCAAGGAGCAGCGGCCGCTGCCAGACCTTATCGTGATCGACGGAGGGCGAGGGCAATTGAGCGCGGCGCTCGACGTGCTCGAAAATGAGCTCGGTTTGGAGATTCCCGTGTGCGGCCTCGCGAAGGACAGCCGCCACAAGACGAGCCAACTGTTTTTCATGGACGAAGAGTCGCCAGTGCATATCGACCGCCATTCGCAAGCATTCTATTTGTTGGAAAGAGTGCAGGAAGAAGTTCACCGCTTCGCCATCACATTCCATCGGCAAACGCGCAAGAAGAGCGGGTTTGCATCGGTGCTGGACGAGATTCCAGGCGTGGGACCGCAGCGGCGAAAAGTGCTGATGAAGCACTTCGGCTCGGTGAAGGCAATTGCGGCCGCGGACGTCGACGCGTTTCGCGGGATGGGCATCGGCGACAAACTGGCGGAGGAAATCCTTCGCCAAGTTCAGACCCACCTGGCTGCGGCAGAGCGTCCCACCTAGAGGGACACATTCGCGCAGGATGGCTATCTGATTCGACAAATTGCGAGAAACCAGTCGAGAAGTCGCATTGATTCCTTGACCCTGTCAAACTCAATCATTACAATCTATATGGAATTGAGGGCACCCTATCCGGTTGGCAGTCGCTTGCGACTGCCGATACATATGTTGTTGACTGGTTAGGAATGGAAGGGAGGCAACCTTGTGGCAGTGGCACAAGCCCAGAAGAAGAACCTTACGTTCTTATGGCGCCGGTTACATACACTGTCCGGTGTGATTCCAGTGGGATTGTTCTTACTGGAACACCTGTTTACGAACTCTACGGTGTTGGGCGGGCCAGCGGCATACAACGAGGCCGTTGATGCGATTCAGTCGCTACCGTTCTTGCACGTCATCGAGTTCGTCTTCATCTTTTTACCCATCACGTACCATGGTGTGTGGGGGCTGTACGTAGCCTTTGTATCCGGGTACAACGCGGGTCAGTATTCGTTTGGCCGCAACATGTTGTTCGCGCTCCAACGGATCACTGGGGTCATTACGTTTGTGTTCATTATCTTTCACCTGTGGACGACGCGCTTTTCAGGAAACGCGCCCACGTTTGACATGGTGCACAACCTCGTGTCGAACCCGGCGTACTTTTGGTTCATGGTTGTGGGTGTCGTTGCGGCGACGTTCCACTTCGCGAACGGCTTGTGGTCATTCTGTATTCACTGGGGCATTACGGTTGGCGCTCGCGCACAACTCGTAACCGCTTGGGTGACCATGATTATCTTCGTCGTGTTGGCAGGCATGGGCGTCGTATCGCTCATCGCGTTCACCCACACTGCGTAAGGAGGGGACTTCATCGTGGCAGAACAAACGATTATCGTCGTAGGCGGCGGTCTGGCTGGTCTCATGACGACGATTAAGATTGCTGAAGCAGGCGTTCCAGTGAAGTTGTTCTCGCTGGTTCCTGTAAAGCGGTCCCACTCTGTGTGCGCGCAGGGCGGAATCAACGGTGCCGTCAACACCAAGGGTGAGGGCGACTCGCCTTGGGAGCACTTTGACGACACGATTTACGGCGGTGACTTCCTCGCAAACCAACGCCAAGTGCTTGGCATGTGCGAAGCCGCTCCTGCAGTCATTCACTTGATGGATCGCATGGGCGTCATGTTCAACCGTACACCGGAGGGTTTACTCGACTTCCGCCGCTTTGGTGGAACCAAACATCACCGCACGGCGTTCGCCGGCGCATCGACGGGACAACAGCTTCTCTACGCGTTGGACGAGCAAGTCCGCCGCTACGAAGTGGCAGGCCTCGTGGAGAAGTACGAAGGCTGGGATTTTCTTGGCGCGGTCATCGACGACGAGCAAATTTGTCGCGGCGTGGTAGCGCAAGACCTTCGTTCGATGGAAATTCATTACTTCAAATCAGACTCCGTCGTCATGTGTACGGGCGGTAATGGACTCATTTTTGGCAAGAGCACCAATTCCATGATCAACACCGGTTCTGCAGGCTCGGAGCTCTATCAACAGGGTGTGAAGTATGCGAACGGTGAGATGATTCAGGTTCACCCGACGGCCATCCCCGGCGACGACAAGCTGCGTCTGATGTCCGAGTCAGCCCGCGGTGAAGGCGGTCGCATTTGGACGTACAAGGACGGAAAGCCCTGGTACTTCCTGGAAGATATGTACCCAGAGTATGGGAACTTGGTCCCTCGCGACGTCGCAACGCGTGCCATTCACAAGGTCTGCGTGGAAATGGGCCTCGGGGTCGACGGCCAAAACCAAGTGTACCTCGACCTTTCGCACATTCCGGCAAACGTTCTAAATGTGAAGCTGGGTAACATTCTCGACATCTACGAGAAGTTCGTCGGCGACGACCCGCGCAAGGTTCCGATGCGCATCTTCCCGGCCGTTCACTACACGATGGGCGGTCTCTGGGTCGATCTCGACCAGATGACCAACATCCCCGGTTTGTTCGCGGCGGGTGAGGCGGAGTATCAATACCATGGTGCCAACCGTTTGGGCGCGAACTCGCTGTTGTCGTGTATCTACGGCGGCATGGTCGCCGGACCGAACGCCGTACGCTATGCCAAGAGCGTCAAAAAATCTGTGGACAGCATTCCAGAGTCTCTGTTTGAGTCGTACCGGAAGAAATATGAGGACGACTTCGAGAGTATCCTCAAGATGGAAGGCGACGAGAATCCATATCAATTGCACCGTGAACTTGGTCAATGGATGAACGACAACGTCACTGTGGTCCGCGTGAACGACCGCCTGCAAAAGACGGACGAGAAGATTCAGGAATTGCAGGAGCGCTTCAAGCGAATTCACATGGCGGACACCTCGCGCTGGGAAAACCAAATGGCGCAATTCACGAGACACTTGCGCAACATGTTGCACATGGCTCGCGTGATCACCTTGGGTGCCCTCAACCGCAATGAGAGTCGTGGGGCACACTACAAGCCAGAGTTCCCGGACCGCGACGACGAGAACTTCTTGAAGACCACGATTGCACAGTTTACTCCAGATGGTCCGAAGCTCTCGTACGAGGACGTCGACGTGTCTTTGATCAAGCCCCGTCTTCGTAACTATGCCGTGAGTAAGGAGGCGACGAAAGAGTGAGCGTCAGCAGCGAAGCAGTCGCAACAGCAACTCGAACCGTCCATCTGATCATTGAGCGGCAAAAAGATCCGACTTCCGCGCCGTACAAGGAAGAGTTTGTCGTTCCTTATGTACCGGGGATGAACGTCATCGCCTGTTTGATGGAAATCCAGCGGAATCCAAAGGACAAAAACGGCAAGGCCGTAGCACCAGTCACTTGGGAAATGAACTGTTTGGAAGAGATCTGCGGCGCATGTACGATGGTGATCAACGGTCGTCCGCGCCAGGCTTGTTCCACGCTCGTCGACAAGCTCGAACAGCCGATCACCGTTCGTCCGATGCGGACATTTCCCGTCGTACGCGACTTGGTCGTGGATCGCAGTCGCATGTTCGACGCACTGAAAAAGGTCAAGGCGTGGGTGCCTATCGATGGCACTTATGATCTCGGCCCTGGCCCACGGATGTCCGCTAGGGACCAGCAGACGGCATACGAGTTGTCCCGCTGTTTCACGTGTGGTGCGTGTGTCGAGGCGTGTCCGAACGTCAACGACAAAAATTCGTTTATTGGGCCATTCGCCATTTCTCAGGCGCGGTTGTTTAACATGCATCCAACTGGCGCAATGAACAAAGAAGACCGCCTCGAGGCTCTGATGGCGGAAGGTGGAATTCAGGAGTGCGGAAATGCGCAAAATTGCGTACAAGTTTGCCCGAAGGGCATTCCGCTCACGACCTCCATTGCCGCGATGAACCGTCAAGTCACGTATCGCGCGCTCGGCGCTTGGCTGCGTAAGTAAGCAGACTTCAGACGAGGCCCCTTCGGGCCTCGCCTTTGGTTTTAGGTTCCAATCCGCATGGTCATACTGTGACGGAGAGGAAGTGACCATGCGTGTGGAATCGAAAGTTTGAAGCTGCAATGATCATCGCCATGGGCGGTTTTACGACGCTTGTCGTCGGCTCCTACATACACGACATGCAGAGCCATCAAGAGGATGGGATGAGTCGCCAAGTTAGCCAGCTAGCACATCGGGTGGGCCATTGGATGCTTCAGCACAGCAGTCCTGA
The DNA here is from genome assembly GCF_026651875.1 of Alicyclobacillus fastidiosus. Taxonomy (GTDB): domain Bacteria; phylum Bacillota; class Bacilli; order Alicyclobacillales; family Alicyclobacillaceae; genus Alicyclobacillus; species Alicyclobacillus fastidiosus. The sequence goes on from NZ_CP104067.1 coordinate 2,626,819, forward strand.
CCCCGCTTCTGGCACGGGATCTGAGGTGGCGACCATGGCTTTGCCGAACATGGGCTCGCTCGGGGGCTCGGCAAATTCGACCACCTCTAATGAGGGGGCAAATCAAGCTCCTCTGTCGTATGCGGATGACCAGCGCCTGATGAGCATCGCCAAGTCGTTGTCTGGTGAGTTGACACAAGCGGATTGGGATGCCATGGCCAAAGCGGTCGAGACGCAGGACTCGACCGAAGCAGCGAAGACGGTGAAACAGATCTTGTGGTCGAAACTGTCGACGGAGGATCAAACCTGGGTACAAGCGCACTTCCAAGGGAAACAAGCGTTTGGCCCCGAGGATATCACCCTTGTTAAAGATGTGATTCAGGACGTTCAGAGTATGCTGACGCCAGATGAGCGGACTCTTTTACGGGAACAGCTGTCTCATCTGGGTGTAAACATAGGCCAGTGAGGTGTTCGACAAGGGCGTGCACCGCTTCTGGTAGACTTTCCTCGAGTGGGGGATCATGATGAATACAGAAACGATGCTAGTCCGTCGGAGAAAGCGGCAGACATCGAGCTTTATCACGCTCGTCGTCGCCTTGCTCATTCTAATCGTAGGCAGTTTCTTTCTCTTGCGGCCCGTGATGAAAAACCAGAACACGCCCGTTGCTGTCACGCAGCGATTTATTGGTTTTGTCGAATTGAAACAGTTCGATGATGCGCGCAATTTGATGACGCCGGCGTTTCAAAACACGGCTGGATGGCATGGTATGCTCTATTCCTTGTATGGTTCAATTGATCCAGCAGAAGCCGGTTACCAACTCGTGGCGGAGAAGGATGGTATTGCTCAAGTGCAGTTCTCCAACGAGTCTGGTGGGTACCTGTACCTGAAACAGGTGAACGGCCAGTGGCGTGTAGCGAGCCCGAATGAGCTTCCTGCGTCCGTGACGGGAACTCAGGGAACCGGCACGACGACGAGCAGTGGGACGACAACTGGACAGTAACAGGTCGTTTGTGACGCCGATCCCGTCGGGATCGGCGTTTTTTTTCGCCCTCGACCAGCGGGACGAGAGGCCGGTTTTGTGGTATCATTAAGGATTGAGAACGTTATGGGGGTGATTCGCACACATGAAGGACTATCAAATCCTTTTGTACTACATGTATACGCCGATTGAAGATCCTGAACAATTCGCGCGCGACCATGCTGCGCTTTGCGAATCACTGGGTCTTCTTGGCCGAATTATTGTCGCTTCTGAGGGGATCAATGGCACGGTTTCTGGGCTGGTGAAATCGACCGAAGCGTATATGCAGACGATGCACGCGGACGCTCGATTTAAAGATATGGTGTTCAAAGTTGACGACTCTGACACACACGCCTTCAAAAAGCTGTCTGTGCGTCACAAGCCTGAAATTGTCAATTTTCATTTACACGAAGATGTCGATCCGCGTGTTGAAACGGGGAAAAAACTCAGTCCAAAGGCGTTTCACGACATGCTCCAGCGGGATGAAGTCGTGGTGATTGATGGACGAAACGACTATGAGTACGAGATTGGTCATTTTCGCAAGGCAATTAAGCCGGACGTAAAGGCATTCCGCGAGTTCCCGCAGTGGTTTGAGCAGCACCGGGACGAGTTTACCGGGAAGACCGTACTCACGTACTGCACGGGAGGCATCCGTTGCGAGAAACTCTCCGGCTTTCTCGTTCGCGAGGGACTGCAGGACGTGTATCAGTTGGACGGGGGTATTGTCACGTACAGCAAAGATCCCGAGGTGCGCGGGCACTTGTTTGACGGCAAGTGTTATGTGTTTGATGAGCGAATTGCCGTGCGGATCAATCATACGGACGAAGACGTCATTGTCAGCCAGTGCGAACACTGTGGCAAGGCATCGGACAGGTACATCAACTGCGGGTATCTAGACTGCCATCGCCAGCACATCTGCTGCGAGTCCTGTGAGCAGGAAATGCGCGGTTTCTGCAGTACGGAGTGCGAAGCGCAAGCGAAGGCGAACGACCGGGTCGATCCGCTGGTGGTACATCTCCAATCCACGCTTGGCTAAGGTTAATAACGACGACTTTGACGAGTCCTCACGGCGCGGCTGTGAGGACTCGTTTTCGCGTTCTCCCTCCGCTTTTGCCGCACATCTTTCAGCATCCTCACGCATTCCTGGGGCCTGTTCGCAGCTTCGGGGGCAAGAAGCCGTTTTTGCTCAAGAAGACATGCCGACAGCCAAACTGCTCCACGAATTGGCGGTGCAGTTCACCAATTTTTTCTCTGCTGTACCACTCGCTCAGTTCCGATGGCCGATAGAGATCGGCAACGTGCAGCCCGGTTGACCGTCGCCCTTGAGCTCCGTCCCCTAAGAAGTAGTCGTCGATGACCACATTCTCGGTCACCTGTCGCAACCTATCGGCGAATTGGTCGCTCGACGGCAGCAGCGGCGCCACGGCCACTTGGGTGCGCACGCCGCGTTCGCGCAAGGAATCGAGTGCGCATAGCCGCGTTTCAATTGGCGGAGCGTAAGGGGCAAACCGGCGTCTCACGTCCTCTACATCCGTTTCGATGGTCATGCTGACGAGCGCCTTGTCACCAAGCGAACGAATGAGTTCGGCGTCGTCCGTCACGAGCGGAGATCTCGTCTGGATGAACAGAAAATCGATGTTCGCTGGATCGGCTGCGATCACTGTGAGGATCTGGCGCGTCCTGCGAACGCGCGCTTCGATGGGCTGATATGGATCTGTGCTTGAGGACATAAAGATATTTACGCTTCCGCGCCGACGTGCGAGGTTCAATTCGTGTCGAAACGGCGCGTCGTCGATGTGCTTGACGTCGACGTAGCTCCCCCAATCGCCTTCGTGAAAGCGAGCCACAGGCAGAGCTCGAACGTAACAATAGTTGCATGCGTACACGCAGCCCACATAGGGATTCAGGGTGTAATCGTAGGCGCCGAGATAGCCGTTTGCCTTTGTCAGCAGTCGTCGTGGATTCGTGTCTCCTATTCTCACACGGCTCGTGGCTACAACACCTCCAGAACATCAGCATGGTTGATAGGGTGATAGGTTGGTAGGGGGAGAGCGCTCGCGCGCGTTCGTCAATCGTCCTCGGAATGGAGCTCGCGCAGCGGAGAACGGGCCACCATTTGGTCGCAATCAACACGGAGGGCTTGACGCGCAGGCGGGAGAATCAGATCTTCCTAGCGTTCTCTTTTGGACCCGGGTCACGTTTTGCCACTCCAAGACACCACTGAATTCGATTCCACTCCAACTTCCAACAAATCCTTGACTGTATGATAGATTATACACAGTACATGTTGGACATGTATCACTCGCAGGAGCAGGTTGGGGAGAAACGGAGGACATACACGTGGCATATGATTTTGATTCCGTCATTTTAAGGCGCCAAACCGGGGCGTCGAAGTGGGATACATTAGCGGAACGATTTGGCAAGGATGACGTCATCCCGATGTGGGTTGCAGATATGGATTTTGCCTCGCCTAGTTGTGTCCAAGAGGCGCTCGTCGAGCGGGCGAAACACGGCGTGTATGGATACGCTGTCCGCACGGACGAGTATTTTGACAGCATCATCCACTGGATGAAGGAGCGACACGGTTGGACCGTCGAGCGGGAGTGGATTGCCTCGGCAACGGGTGTCGTCCCAGCGCTGACCGTGATCGTCCAGGCATTTACCCAGGAGGGTGACGGGGTGCTGATTCAACCCCCTGTGTACTACCCATTCAAGCGCGTGATTCGCGCCTGGGGTCGCAATGTCGTGGAAAACCCATTGGTTTACCGAAACGGTCACTACGAAATCGATTTCGATGACCTCGAGGAAAAGGCCAAAGAGGCCAGAGTGATGTTCCTTTGCAGCCCGCACAATCCGGTCGGTCGCGTGTGGCGAGAAGACGAGCTTCGCCGCATTGGGGAGATCTGCTTGCGCCACCAAGTGCTGGTGGTCGCGGACGAAATTCACGCTGACTTGGTCTACAGCGGCTTTCACCACACCCCGTTTGCCAGTTTGTCCGAGCAGTTTGCGGCCGCTTCCATCACTTGCGCGGCGCCGAGCAAGACCTTTAATCTCGCTGGCCTCAATACGGCGTATGTCGTCGTGCCAAATGCGGCCCTCAAGTCCCGTTATGAACTGATGTTGGCGAAGGCGTCGATGGCATCCGTCAACGTGTTTGGCGCCCACGCGTTGGCCGCAGCGTACCGCGAGGGTGGGCCGTGGCTCGACGCGTTGATGGATTATCTCGAAGGGAACTTGCGGTACTTAAAGGACTTCGTCGGACGGCACATCCCTGAGCTCAAGGTCATCGAGCCGCAAGGTACGTATCTCGTCTGGGTGGACTGTCGGGCGTTAGGGTTCGAGCGCGCGGCACTCGATCACTTCTTCGTTCACGAAGCGGGTCTGGCGCTCGACGAAGGTCACTTGTTCGGGGAGGAAGGCGTCGGGTTTCAGCGCATCAACATCGCCTGTCCGAGGTCGGTGCTCGAGCAGGGACTTCAGCAATTGAACGAAGCGGTGGAACGGGTGGTTCGCAGGAAGGCCTGAGTCGCCACACCCGGCCTGCCCAGTGGGCGTGATTTCACGCCCATCGTACGGTTTTGCGGCACGCCCTTGACGACGATTTCATACTATAACCTGACTGTATCCCGCTCTTGTATTCAATTGCACAAGGAGGGATAAGGGGATGTCTTCTGGAAAGGACGCGCGCGTGAAATCGTTATTGACAAACCGGGAACGGGAGGTGTTTGAGCTCCTCGTTCAGGATAAGACCACCAAAGAAATCGCCGCGCAACTCTTCGTCAGCGAAAAAACAGTGCGGAACCACATCTCTAACGTGATGAAGAAGTTGAACGTAAAGGGTCGATCCCAAGCGGTGGTTGAGCTGGTCCGTCTCGGTGAGCTGACGATTTGAAACGAACACCCCTACTTTTCACGTAGGGGTGTTTTGCGTGGAAGGATTCCGCCCTTCGATGTCTAACTTTTATGCGAGATGCCATCGTTCGGACAAGCTGTGCGCATTGACCACAGAAATTGTCGAATGGTAGTATCTAAGCTATCTGTACATGAGCGGGGTGCGTGCGGTGTCGCAGGAGTACTCGGATTACGTGGTCGAGATCGAACATTGTCTTCGGTCAGTCGCCGCAGCTGTCCGGCGAAAAGGGCGCATGCTCCTTTCCGACTATGGGCTGACCTCTCCTCAATTCGAAGCGCTTATCGTGTTGGACCGAGAAGGGGAGTTGACCATTGGGGAATTGAGTGGAAAGCTGTATTTGGCATACAGTACGACGACCGACTTGGTTGATCGACTCGAGAAGTCAGCCTACGTGACGCGTCAGCGCTGCTCTGAAGACAGACGTGTGGTACGGGTGCGGCTCGAGCCACATGGCGTCACATTGATTGAGGGCGTGTTAGACGCGCGCCGGAACTATTTGAACTCTGTGTTGGCATCGGTCGATACGGACACGCGAAAGACCATCCTGGATTCACTGGAACTGCTACATATGAATATGGCTAATCAATAAAGTTGGGTTTTTAGACGGCAAGGAGCGTTACCATGAAGGCGTGTGAACTGCCCATCGGGGTATTTGATTCTGGGGTTGGAGGCTTGACGGTAGCGCGTGCGATTCAAACACAACTACCGCAGGAGTCGGTGATATATTTTGGCGACCGCGCGAGGTGTCCCTATGGGGATCAAGCGCCGGAGGACGTCCTGCGTTACGCGATAGAGATCTCGGAGTTTTTGTTGGCTCAGCCGGTCAAGTGCATCGTGATCGCCTGCAATACCGCCACTGCTGTGGCGTTGCCCACGCTCCGGTCGATGTTCTCGGTGCCGGTCATCGGCGTCATTGAACCGGGCGCGGCAGCGGCTGTGGCGACGACGAGGAATGGACGAATTGGCGTCATCGGGACAAGTGTTACGATTCAAAGCCACGCGTATCGAAAGGCAATTGTAGCGCTTGATGGCGCTATGCATGTGGTCGAGCACGCGTGTCCGGACTTCGTGCCACTTGTGGAACGAGGGCAATTCGATGGTCCGGCGGTCGAGCAAGTGGTCCGCGACTCGCTTCTGGCGTTTGCCGATACGGGCGTCGATACGCTGGTGCTCGGATGTACGCACTACCCACTCCTGCAGCCGGTCATCCGCCGGGTGTTGGGGCCGCTTGTACAAGTCATTTCGTCGGCGGACGCGACGGCCAACGTGTTGATGAATCGACTGAACGTCGAGGGTTTGACGAACCCTCACGAAACCGAGATCACACAGCGGTATTTCACCACGGGCGACGGCTCGAGAATGTGGTTGGCACTCGCAAATTGGTTTGGTAAGCCGATTGCGTCCGACTCGGTGGTTCAGGTACAACTGCCCTTGCCGCTTCGTCACGTCGTCAAGCAGGCAGCAGTACAGTAGGGGGCTTATCTTTGAAACTGGTCATCGCTACACATAACGCCCATAAGCTAGAAGAATTTCGCGGGCTGCTACAGTTGCCTGGACTGGACGTCGCCATGCTCCCGCAAGGGGTGCCCGACGCGCCGGAGACGGGCACGACGTTCGTGGAGAACGCAAATATGAAGGCGCGGTTTTACGCCGAATACGTCGGGGACTGGGTGTTGTCGGACGATTCTGGGCTAGAAGTCCCGTTGTTAGGCGGTGAGCCCGGTATCTATTCGGCGCGCTACGCCGGCGTCCACGGAGATGACGCGGCAAATAACGCGAAATTGATCGCGCGATTGCATGAATGCGGGCAGACCCAGGCTAGTGCGTCGTTCGTTTGCGCGCTGGCGGTCTACCACAAGGGGAACAGGCTGGCGTCGGTCGAAGGGCGCGTCGCGGGAACGATTTTCGATCACGCCCTCGGACACGCGGGCTTCGGCTACGACCCGCTGTTTCAGCCAAGCGGCTCCACGCTGCGCTTCGCGGAGATGACGCAGGCGCAAAAGGCCGAACATTCGCATCGCGCCGCCGCCCTTCGACAACTTGCCCCGCGCTTGCAGGAGTGGCTGGATTGAAACTGTGTATTGTAAGCGATACACACGGGCGAACGGATGAGCTTCACGCGGCAGCCCTCATCGCGGGAGATGTGGATGTGTTTTTGCACGCGGGGGACGAGACGGCAGACGCGGCGTGGCTTGCGTCGTATATGAAAATCCCCGTGGTCGGCGTCGCGGGCAACTGGGACAAGCCTTCCGTTGACTACCCCTTGGAGCGAATTGTGTCGGTGGACGACGTGCCACTCTTTCTCGCTCACGGACACCGGCTGCAGGTCACGGAGTCGTTGCAACCCCTGGTTGCACGGGCGGAGTCGATGGGCGCTAGGATTGCAGTGTACGGGCACACGCACGTTTTACACGCGGGGGTACACGATGATGTACTGGTGGTAAATCCCGGGAGTTTGGCGCTGCCTCGAGGCGGCACAAAGGGCTCCTTTGTACGCCTGACGTCGACCGCCGTGCCAGGCGGTTTCGTGCGGTATCTGGTCGAACACCTGACGACGACGGCGGAAATCATCTCCAAGTTCGAATTTGTAGGCAAAAAATGATGGTCTGCGACAGTCTTGATATCCAGAGTGGTATCGTCTAAACTGTCAGGGGTAACCTCGCCGAGATGCGGGTGTAGTTCAGTGGCAGAACTCCAGCCTTCCAAGCTGGTCGCGTGGGTTCGATTCCCATCACCCGCTCCATGCGTCTCAGTAGCTCAGCAGGATAGAGCAACAGCCTTCTAAGCTGTGGGTCGGGGGTTCGAATCCCTCCTGGGACGCCACGCTGGTGCTGCCTGAGCATCCCGCAACGGGATGCTCAATTCGGTGATTAGGGTAAAAGGCGCTGGCGGGGCCATGTTTCACGGGCTCGGAACAGGGGACTGTCCTACTTGGGACATGTCATAGGCCATACATACCGATGTGGTGGCGTTTCTTGAAGATTTGGTTCGTACAGCGCGGGCCGTTGATTGTTGGGAGGAAGTATTGCATGACAGTGAAGTGGGAAAAGACGGAGGCCAATGTTGGCGTATTGGAAGTCGAGGTGACGAGTGATCGGTTTAAGACAGCTCTCGACGACGCCTTCAAGAAGGTCGTTAAAAATGTAAATGTTCCAGGTTTCCGCAAGGGAAAAGTGCCTCGTCGAATTTTTGAACAACGATTTGGCGTGGAGGCACTGTACCAGGATGCGGTAGACCTGGTTTTGCCAGAGGCATATGAGCAAGCTATCGCCGAGACGGGCATTCAACCAGTGGATCGTCCGTCCGTCGATTTGGTTCAAGTAGAGAGCGGCAAGCCGTTCGTCTTCAAGGCGACGGTCACGGTGAAGCCGGAAGTGCAGCTCGGAGAGTACAAAGGGATTTCCGTCGAGGACAAAGCTTTTGACGTGACGGATGAGTCCATCGAAAACGAAATTGAACAGGTACTCAAGGGTCATGCGTCTGTGGAAGTCGTAGAAGATGGAGAAGTGCAAAACGGCGATACGGTCAGCATCGACTTCCTGGGCAAGGTCGACGGCGAAGCGTTCGAGGGTGGCGAAGCCGAGAACTTTGAACTGGAGATCGGGTCCGGTACCTTCATCGGCGGGTTTGAAGACCAGCTCATCGGGATGAAGACCGGGGAGGAGCGCGACATCGAGGTTACGTTCCCGGAAGATTACCACGTGAAGTCGCTGCAGGGGAAAGCAGCTACGTTCCACGTCGTGCTGCACGATGTGAAACGCAAAGTACTCCCTGAGTTGAATGACGAGTTTGTACAAGAGGTCAGCGAATTCGATACGGTGGACGAATACCGTGCGGACCTCAAGAAGCGGCTCGAAGAGCGTGCGAAACAAGACCATGACCGCTACGTGGAAGACGAAGTGGTAAAACAGGTTACGGCCAACGCGACCATCGACCTGCCAGAAGTCATGGTCAACCACGAAATTGACCACCAGTTGAACTCGTTTGCGCAACAACTGCAAATGCAACAAATTCCGTTTGACGCATACCTGGAATTCACGGGCACCAGCGTGGACGAACTTCGTGCGCAGTTCCGCGAAGCTGCAGAACAAAGCGTTCGCACTGCACTCGTGTTGGAAGCCATCACGGCAGCCGAAAACATTCAAGTGACGGACGAAGAAGTGACTGCGGAGCTCGAAAAGGTCGCCGCGAATTCCGGTCTGGACCTCGACCGCGTCCGTCAGCTCATGAGCGTTCGCGACCCGAACCTGGAATCGTTCAAACGCGACTTGGCTTCGCGCAAGACCATCGAGTTGCTCGTTCAAAATAGCAAACTCGTATAAACTGCGGTACACTATAGAAGTGGAACACTGTAGCTAACTGAATGCTCGTTGTATGCTCAAGACAAGGGGACGTTGTCTCCTTGTCTTGTCACACACTCGGCATGCTTCGCGGGGAGGAGTCGCAATGAGTCTAATTCCATATGTGATTGAACAGACCAGTCGCGGTGAGCGTTCGTATGACATATACTCGCGCCTGCTCAAAGATCGAATCGTGCTTTTGGGAACGCCAATCGACGACAACGTGGCGAACGCCATCGTGGCTCAGTTGCTCTTCTTGGCGGCCGATGACCCGGACAAGGACATTCAACTGTATATCAACAGTCCCGGTGGTTCTGTAACCGCAGGACTAGCCATATATGATACCATGCAACATATCCGACCTGCGGTCTCGACCATGTGTGTAGGGTTGGCTGCGAGTATGGGTGCCTTCCTCCTCGCCGCTGGAGAAAAGGGCAAGCGCTACGCGCTCCCGAATGCCGAGATTATGATTCACCAGCCGCTGGGCGGTGTGGAAGGGCAAGCCTCGGACATTCAAATCCACGCGGATTGGATGCTTAAGACGAAGGAGAAGCTCAATCGTATCTTGTCAGAGCGGACCGGTCAGCCGCTGGATCGCATCGTCGAGGACACCGACCGCGACAACTTCATGTCCGCAGAGGCAGCTTGCGCTTATGGGTTGGTCGATGAGGTGCTCACGAAAGGGTCGACGCAGGCATAACCGGAAATAAGAGACGGACACACTGCTAACAGGGTTCCGTTTTGTATTTAACGCTCTGTGTGGTAACCTCGATTTGGGGAGGGAACAATGCATGTTCAAGTTTAATGAGGAAAAGGGCCAACTCAAGTGCTCCTTCTGTGGTAAGACACAGGAGCAAGTTCGAAAGTTGGTTGCCGGTCCCGGCGTATACATCTGTGATGAATGTATTGAATTATGCAACGAAATCGTCGAAGAACAGCTGGGCGAGGAAGAAGACTTTGAACTGAAGGACGTACCCAAACCGACTGAAATCAAGTCCATTCTAGACCAGTACGTGATTGGGCAGGAGCAGGCAAAGCGTTCGCTTTCTGTCGCGGTTTACAATCACTACAAACGAATCAACGCCGGTTCGCAGAAGAGCGAAGACGTGGAGCTGGCCAAGAGCAACATCCTGCTAATTGGACCAACCGGCAGCGGTAAGACGTTGTTGGCACAAACATTGGCTAGGATTTTGAACGTACCGTTTGCCATCGCGGATGCGACTTCGCTCACCGAGGCTGGTTACGTTGGTGAAGACGTCGAAAATATCCTTTTGAAACTCATACAGTCCGCCGATTATGACATTGAAAAGGCGGAGCGCGGTATCATCTACATCGACGAGATCGACAAGATCGCTCGCAAGTCGGAAAATCCGTCGATCACTCGCGATGTTTCAGGCGAAGGCGTACAGCAGGCTCTGCTCAAGATCCTTGAAGGCACAGTGGCAAGCGTTCCGCCACAGGGCGGTCGCAAACATCCGCATCAGGAATTTATCCAGATCGATACGACGAATATCCTGTTCGTCTGCGGTGGTGCGTTTGACGGCATCGAACCCATCATCAAGCGCCGTCTGGGCAGCAAAGTCATCGGCTTTGGAAGTGCAAATGCTCAGGATCAGAAGGATACCGCCATCATGCACAACGTGTTACCGGAAGACCTCCTGAAATTCGGCTTGATTCCGGAGTTCATCGGACGTCTGCCCGTGTTGACGACACTCGATGCCCTCGACGAAGAAGCGCTCACGCGAATTCTTGTCGAGCCGAAAAACGCGCTTGTCAAACAGTTCCAGAAGCTGCTTGACATGGACAATGTGGTGCTCGAATTCCACGATGACGCGTTGGCGACCATCGCTAAAGAGGCGATTCGCAGAGGCACAGGTGCGCGTGGACTGCGCGCCATCATCGAATCCATCATGCTCGACGTGATGTACGAGTTGCCGTCGCGCGATGATATACAGAAGTGTATTATTACGCAAGACGCGGCGCTGCGTGAAGAAGCCCCGATCGTCTTGAAAAAGGACGGCAGTACGATTCCGTTCACGGTGCGAAAGTCAGAGGAAACGGCCTAAGCGTTTTTCTTAGGGCTCAGAAAAGGGCGACGGAGATGTGAACATACATCGCCGTCGCCCTTTTTCTGTCCTGTTTGAGGGTAGCGCGTGAGGTTATGTCATTCTGCGTGGACCCGGTTCGAATTCGGTGGTTTATCAGATTGGTCGCACGGAAATACTGGTCCTATTGTTTGTCACAACATTGGAGGGGACAGCATGACTGCCAGTATTCTTGCGGCCATTCAGATATTTTTCGCGGTTGTAATCGGACTTTACTTTTGGAACCTGCTCAAGTCGCAAAATCACAATAAGCACGCGATTGAGCGGGAGTCTCGTAAAGAGTTGGACAAGTTGCGTCGGATGCGGGCGATATCACTGACCGTGCCACTTGCGGAGAAAACGCGTCCGGTCACGATAGACGATATGATTGGTCAGCGCGATGGGATCAAAGCGCTGCGAGCGGCGCTATGTGGACCCAATCCACAACATGTCATCGTCTACGGGCCGCCTGGAGTGGGGAAGACGGCGGCCGCTCGGGTGATTCTCGAGGAAGCCAAGAAGAATACGCAGTCGCCGTTTCGTCCCGACGCCAAATTTATCGAACTAGACGCCACAACGGCTAGGTTCGACGAGCGAGGGATTGCCGACCCGCTGATTGGTTCCGTGCACGATCCAATCTATCAAGGTGCGGGTGCGATGGGGGTTGCGGGCATTCCTCAGCCCAAGCCTGGTGCGGTGACTAAGGCGCACGGCGGTGTGCTCTTCATCGACGAAATTGGGGAGTTGCACCCCATCCAACTAAACAAGTTGTTAAAGGTACTGGAAGATCGAAAGGTGTTTTTAGAGAGCGCCTATTACAGCAGTGAAGACCAGAATATCCCGATGCACGTGCACGATATCTTTCAGAATGGCCTGCCGGCGGATTTTCGTCTCGTAGGGGCGACGACCCGATCACCGGACGACTTGCCGCCCGCCATAAGGTCCCGCTGCGTAGAGATCTTTTTCCGGTCCCTCTCGCAATCGGAGATCTATGAGGTAGTGGTCGGTGCGGCAGAGAAACTCGAGATGCCGCTCGCAAAGAACGTTGCAACAGAGATCACCCAGTACGCGACGAACGGGCGCGACGCCGTCAATATCGTACAGGTCGCAGGCAGTGTCGCGCTCGCGGACGGGCGAACGGAGATTGGACTCGAGGACGTCGAGTGGGTCATTCAGTTTAGTAACATCAGTCCGCGGCCGGAACGGAAAATTCCCGCCGAGCCACAGGTGGGCGTCGTCAATGGACTGGCTGTCTACGGGCCACAGAGTGGTTTGCTCTTAGAAATCGAAGTCACGGCTGAACAAGCGGACCCAGGTTCAGGACGACTGACGATCACGGGGCTGGTCGAAGAGGAGACCATCGGCGGCCGCGAACGGAGCATGCGGCGCAAAAGCATGGCCAGAGGGTCGCTCGACAACGTGATGACGACGCTCAAGCGCGTGCTTAAGGTCGACCCGAGCGACTATCACATCCACATCAACTTCCCCGGCGGCATGCCAGTCGATGGACCGAGTGCGGGTGTTGCGATGGCGGTGGCCATCTATTCGGCAATGATGAAGCGGCCGGTGCTGAATACGATTGCCATGACGGGGGAACTCTCCATCCGTGGCCTCGTTCGCCCCGTAGGCGGCGTTCCGGCGAAGGTCAGCGCCGCGGTGGAAGCGGGTGCCACAGTTGTACTCGTGCCGAAGGCGAATTGGCAGGAGACGTTCCGCCACGTGGAAGGTGCGACGGTCGTGCCCGTGGAACGGGTCGAGGACGCGCTCAGGTTTGCACTTGTGGGCGGGATCGAAGAGGATTTCCCAACTACCCCGACAGAGGTTGTTCCGGGCCAGATGAGCGGTGGGTTGACCTCGGCGCAAGGTTGAGCGAGTTGCTGGTGAACTGAAGCGATTAGACTTCGCGATTTCCTTTCTGTACAATTGAGACCAATCCACGGGGAGAGCTATGGAGGTGAGGAGTTGGCTGCAGAAGAACGACATGGGCCACTCGAAGAACAAGGAACTTATCCTCTGTTGCCGTTGCGCGGTTTGCTAGTCTATCCCTCGATGGTGCTCCATTTTGATGTAGGGCGTCCGAAGTCGGTCAAGGCCTTGGAGCAAGCGATGGTCGATGACAACTTGATTGTGCTAGCCTCGCAGGAAGACGGTCAAGTGGATGAGCCGGAAGTAGATGACTTATATCGTGTGGGTACCTTAGCTCGGGTCAAGCAGATGATGAAACTTCCGAACGGGACCATCCGCGTGTTGGTCGAGGGACTGTCGCGCGCACAGATCATAAATTTTGTGAACGACGAAGAGTTTTTCGAAGTGGAAGTCTCGCTTTACAACGAGCCGGATGACGCGACGGCCAACGCAGAGATGCAGGCCATGATGCGGTCGGTTTCGCAACAATTCGAGCAATACGTGAAGCTGTCGCGAAAGTTGGACCAGGAGACGTATGCGGCAGTGGTCGACATTGACCATCCAGGGCGATTTGCAGATATGGTCGCATCGCACTTGCCTTTGAAAGTGCGGGAAAAGCAAGACATTCTAGAAGCGTTTGAAATTCAGCACCGCCTCGAGAGACTGTTGCAAATTCTCTTCGACGAGCGCGAAGTGCTGGAGTTGGAGCGCAAAATTCATCAACGCGTCCGCAAGCAGATGGAGAAGACGCAAAAGGAATACTATCTGCGCGAGCAGATGAAGGCCATTCAACGCGAGCTCGGAGACAAAGAAGGGCGCGCTTCCGAGATCGACGAGTTGCGCAGCAGGTTGGACGAGAAGAAGCTGCCGCCTGATGTGTACGAAAAGGTGGACAAGGAGATCAGCCGCCTCGAGCGCATCCCTGCCGCCTCTGCAGAAGGCACTGTCGCCCGTTCCTACATCGATTGGCTGTTGGCGCTTCCGTGGACGGAACGTGCGAACTCCGTTATCGATTTGGGTCGCGCCGAGCGGGTGCTGGACGAAGAGCACTATGGCATGGAGAAGATCAAGGAGCGCATTCTCGAGTTCATCGCCGTGCAGAAGCTCGTCAACAAGCAGGCAGGGCCGATCATCTGTTTGGCAGGGCCTCCGGGCGTTGGCAAGACGTCGTTGGCGCGGTCGATTGCCACGTCGCTCAAGCGGCCGTTTGTTCGCGTGTCGTTGGGGGGCGTTCGCGACGACGCGGAAATTCGCGGTCACCGTAGGACGTATATCGGTGCGATGCCAGGGCGGATCATCCAGGGGATGAAACAGGCAGAGGTGAAAAACCCGGTATTTCTGCTCGACGAGATCGACAAAATGGCCAGTGACTTCCGGGGCGACCCCGCGGCTGCCATGCTCGAGGTGTTAGACCCGGAGCAGAACAGCACGTTCTCCGACCATTACGTCGAGATTCCGTTTGACTTGTCGGACGTGATGTTCATCACGACTGCGAACAATTTATATCAAATTCCGGGACCCCTGCGCGACCGCATGGAGATCATTCAGCTCGCTGGGTACACGGAGGACGAGAAACTCCACATCGCGAAGCTTCACTTGCTGCCTAGGCAGCGAGAGAATCACGCGCTAAAGGGAGATAAAATCCGTGTCTCGGACGACGTTTTGCTCGAGGTGATCCGCCACTACACGCGGGAAGCTGGTGTGCGTCAGCTCAATCGGCTCATTGCAACCGTGTGTCGCAAGTGTGCGAGGGTCATCGCCGCTGGCGAAAGTAAGCGCATCACGGTCACGTCGAGTCTGCTTCGCACGTTCCTCGGTCCCCACAAGTTCGAGTACGGGCGCATTGAGGAGAAAGATGAAGTGGGCGTCGTGGCTGGGCTCGCTTGGACAGAGATGGGCGGCGATTTGCTGACCGTCGAAGTGTCTGTCGTCCCTGGCAATGGCAAGGTCAAGCTGACGGGACACCTTGGCGACGTGATGAAGGAAAGTGCGCAAACCGCGCTGTCCTACATTCGTTCGAGAGCGACACAACTACATATCCCGGCCGACTTTCACGAGAAGGTGGACATCCACATTCACGTGCCTGAAGGCGCCATTCCCAAGGACGGCCCTTCAGCCGGCATCACCATGGCTACGGCCATCGCGTCTGCCCTGACGAATCGACCAGTTCACCACGACGTGGCGATGACGGGTGAGGTGACACTCCGTGGCCGCGTGCTGCCGATTGGTGGGTTGAAGGAAAAGATTTTGGCCGCCCATCGGGCGGGCATTCGGACCATCGTCATTCCGCAGGGGAATGAGAAGGACTTGGCAGATATCCCCGAGTTGGTGCGGGAACAAGTGGAGTTCAAGCCAGTGTCTCAGATGGACGCCGTGCTCGATATCGCACTGGGGACCGAAGCGACACTCGACGAGCGCCACCCTCTGCACAATGAGGCGTGGTTTGCGGACCTCTTCGCGGAGGATAAATATTCTGGAGAGGGAACACACCAGTGATCATCCACAACTCTACGTTTGAGATCAGCGCAGTTCGCCCTAGCCAGTGGCCAGAGGGCGGACTGCCTGAATTTGCGTTTATTGGGCGCAGTAACGTTGGCAAATCGACATTGCTCAACCGACTGCTCAATCGCAAAAACCTGGCTCGAGTGTCTTCGCAGCCAGGGAAGACAAGACAGATTAATTTCTTCGCCATCAATGAACAATTTCGGTTTGTCGATCTGCCTGGGTACGGGTATGCGGCCGTCAGTAAACGGGAGCGGTCGGAGTTTGCATCGATGATCGACAAATATCTCTTGGAACGAGAACCGCTGTGCCGCATTGTCCAGTTGGTCGACATCCGCCACGAGCCGTCAAAGGACGACGTAGCGGTTCATGAGGGCCTGGCGCAGTTGGACGTTCCGCTCGTCGTCGTCGCGACCAAGCTGGACAAGATAGGTAAATCTCAAGTACCGTCACAGGTGAAGAAAATTCGCCAGACACTGCGCGCTGATGTTCCTATCTACCCAGTCTCTGCGGAAAAGAGACTCGGGTTGGATGAGCTATGGGCGCTGTTTGAGTCTGATATAGCCCAGTGGCCGGAGCACGAGGAATTGACATAGAGCTTTCACACATGGCAGTTCACCAGGAATGATCTCATTTTGTACAGGTGCTATAATATCGTGTGGAAAGAAAGGGGGACGTGACAATGCACATCGTGGTACTAGGCATGAACCACAAAACGGCGAGTGTCGAATTGCGCGAACGCGTCAGTTTGAGCGAAGACGCCCTCGAGCGACTGCTTCAGGAACTGCGCGACTCGCGCACCGTGATGGAGAGCGTTGTTCTGTCTACCTGTAACCGCACGGAGTTGTATGCACTCGTCAACAGCATTCGCGCTGGACAGGACTATTTACTTACGCGATTTGCCGGCATGGCCGGTCTCGATAAATCACTCGTGGAATCTTCTACCTATTTTATTCAAGGCGAGCAAGCTGTGGCGCACGCGATGCGGGTCGCATCCGGTCTCGATTCGGTCGTGGTCGGTGAGACGCAAATCCTCGGCCAGATGCGGACCGCATTTCAAACCGCGTTTGAAGCAGGGAACACGGGCGCCATGTTTAATCGGCTCTTTCGTGAGGTCATCCACGTGGGTAAGCGCGCGCAGGCGGAGACGACGATTGGCCAGAGCCCGGTGTCCGTCAGCTACGCGGCGGTTCAGCTCGCGAGCAAGTTTTTCGGCGACATGAGCAATCGAAAGGCGTTGGTCGTAGGAGCCGGACACATGGGGGAATTGGCACTGGTGCACCTGCACGCGCTAGGCGTTCGGCACTTGGTTGTCGCTAACCGCACCCTCGAACGAGCACAATCGCTGACGGAAACTGTGTCGGCCACGGTGATTTCGCTGGCGGACGTGGCTGGCGCACTCGCGCAGTTCGACGTCGTCATTTCCGCAACTGGGGCGCCCGGATACACCATTCAAGCCCTAGATGTAGAACTTGCGATGAAGATGCGCAAACACCAATCGATGGTGTTGCTCGACATCGCCATGCCTCGCGATATCGATCCAGCTGTGGGCGCCTTATCAGGTGCTTATCTCTACGACGTCGACGATCTCGACGGCGTCATCGAAGCCAACTTGCAGGAGCGCAAGCGGCAAGCCGCAGTGGTGGAATCGATGATAGCCGAATCGGTAGACGCGTTTTCCAAGTGGCTCACCGAACAGGAGGTCGTGCCGCTTATCACGGCGCTGCGCGAAAAGGGCTTATCGATTCAACAGGGTGTCATGGACAGCCTGTTGCGGAAGTTGCCCGATTTGACGGAGCGTGACCGCAAGGTGTTGAACAAGCACACGATGAGCATCGTTAATCAAATTCTGCGGGATCCGATTCAAAACGTAAAAGAGCTCGCGATGGCATCGGGAGACGCGGAATACGTGAGCCTGTTCGCACAATTGTTTGGCATTGATGAGTCGTCCTTGCAGTCGCCGGGCGCCTCGGTTACCGGGGCCACCGCCCACTTTGCTTCTGAAGGGACGTTTGTGGAACTCTTTCAGCGCATGCGCGGAGAGGCAAAGCGATTGTCAGAAGATAAACGGGTAATACACCCTGTTCTTCGGTGATGAACTTGTGGTGGACACGCCTTTTATACGATGCCATCATCGTGTCCTATGCCGTCAGTTTAACGCTATTCTTCAGCGACGTGCTGCAACCTCGCCGGGCGTTTAATCGGTCGGCGGTGGTGTTGCTGTTCGTCGCTTTCTTGTGTACGACGGGCCTGCTGTTCATCAGGTTCCGGGCGATTCACGCGTTTCCCGCTTATACAAGGTCCGATCTGATGCTGTTCATCGCCTGGATCATGCTGGTCACGACACTTGTGCTGGACACGTTTTTTCCGATTGGGCTGGTGTTGTTTTTCGCCAATGTGGTCGGCTTTTTTATCTTTTTGTTCGCCGGCTACCGACAGGGATCCGACGTCGTGCGCTGGTTCCCAAACCAGGACCTCTTGTTGTTGCACATCATTCTGGCGATGGTGAGCGAGACTGCACTCGCGTTCTCGTGTGCGTTTGCGGTCATGCACCTGCTACAGGAGAGTAACTTGCGGTACAAGCGGTGGAATCGATGGTTTCTGTTGCTTCCGCCGCTCGCTAAAATTGAGAGTTTGTGTCTGGTCACGACGGCGATTGGCTTCTTCTTGCTCTTTGCGGCCATGGCTGTAGGCGACGTCTGGGGCAAACTCGTGCTCCACGAGTGGGTTGTTTGGTCAGCAAAGACCGTTGCCACATTGGTCATTTGGGTCATGTACGGCGTGTTTCTCTTTCTTCGCGTCCGAAACTCAGGTGCCACTCGAGGCTTGGTCATTTTTCAAGTGATTTGCTTTATCGCGACCGTCATCAACCTTGGGGCCATCGGTCACATTCTACCGGGACACCAACAGGTTTCTCCGTAAAGAGAGGGAGTTTCATGAGAACGATTCGAGTCGCTTCACGTCGTAGCCAATTGGCCATGACACAGACAAACTGGGTAATTGATGAACTCCGGGCTCGCCGTCCGGACTGGACGTTTGAAATCGTGCCGATCACGACGAAAGGGGACAAAATTCTCGACGTGACCTTGTCGAAGGTAGGCGGCAAGGGGTTGTTCGTCTCCGAGATTGAAGACGTGTTGACTGCCGAGTACGCAGATCTGGCCGTACATAGCCTCAAGGACGTACCATACGAGCTCGCACAGGGACTGGTGCTCGCCGGCATTCCGCTTCGGGCGGACCCGCGCGACGCCTTGATCTCGCACGACGGTACTACGCTCGCACAGCTGCCGGAGGGAGCGGTCGTCGGCACTTCGAGCCTTCGCCGCGCGGCACAGCTGCAAACGCTCCGTCCCGACTTGCGGGTGGAGCCCTTGCGCGGCAATATTGACTCGCGACTCCGGCGCGTGATAGACGGGGAGTTCGCGGCTATCATCTTGGCGGCCGCGGGTCTGTCGCGGATGGGGTGGCAGGATAGGATTACGGAGTACTTAGATCCGGACGCTTTTATTCCTGCCGTCGGCCAGGGGATTCTAGGTGTCGAGTGCCGCGCGAGCGATGCTGAACTCGTCCAAGAACTCGGCCGCTGGACGGATCCGTTCACGGCGGATTGTGCCGTGGCTGAGCGCACCCTGCTTACAGAACTTCAGGGAAGCTGCCAGGTCCCCATCGCGGGGTACGCACGGCGCAATTCCGCGGGCGACTTGACGCTCACCGGGTTCGTGGCAAATCCGCAGGGAGCTGGCAGCCTGCGCTTTGAAGCCGCGGGGATGGAGCCGGCGGCGCTCGGCAGTATCGTCGCACAAACGCTGTTGCAGCGAGGCGCAGCAAACTATCTACGAGCTGCCAGCGAGGGTTGAGAATGAAGGGTGATTGGTCCGTCGTCATCACTCAATCTGGGGAACGGGGACGTGGACTCGTCCGTCGATTGGAGTCGCTCGGGGTGCGGGCGATCCACTGGCCACTGATCTCCACGGTCGTGCGCAGTGCGGTGGATGTCCGTCGACAGTGTGAACGCCTGCCGGCAGGCATCGACGGTGTCCTTGTGACATCGGCTACGGCTGCCCGCGTGCTGGCAAAACTGTATGGATCTGCGGATTGGAAGTGGGGACGTGCGGTTTGTTATTGTATAGGCGACGCCACCGCCTCTGTGTTGCGCGAGAAAGGTATTCCTTGTGTCGTGTTTCCAGGCGTCCGAGACGGAGCCGACATGGCCGAGGCGATGGTGGCACAGTGGCCTGTAGGCGGTCGAACCTTCCTGTTCGTGCGGGGGGTCCAGGCGAGGCAAACCGTGTCGGAGGCGCTCATGGCCCACGGGCACGCGGTGGTTGATTTGGAAGTGTACGACACCATCGCCGCGCCTTGCGCACAAATGGAGTCCATTGGCGCGGGCGGACCGCTTATCTTCGTGCTCTTTAGCCCGTCTGGAGTGCAGGCGTTTGTGCAGTCCGCGCGGGTAATCCGGGATGACGTTCTGCGCGGGCGGCATTTGGTCGTCGCATTTGGCAGGACGACCCTGGCGGCGCTGAACGAAGCTGAGATCCCCGTCGCGTTCACACCAGTAGAAGTGACCCATGATGGGTTAGTAGATACGTTAATGGCTTTTTTCAAGGGAGGAATAAGGAATGACTTTTCATCGTCATCGTCGACTTCGGGCAAGTAGTGGCATCCGTTCATTGGTTCGGGAACATCAGGTGACCGTCAACGATTTGGTGTATCCGATGTTCGTTGAGGAAGGACTTTCGGGTGCGAACGAAATCGGGGCGATGCCGGGTGTGATGCATTACGGACTCGACGCGTTCCGTCGCGAAATCGCCAACCTATCGGAACTTGGCATTCCTGGAATCATCGTCTTCGGACTTCCAGCAGAGAAGGACGAGCGGGCGTCCTCGGCGTACGCCGAGCGCGGCATCGTGCAAGAAGCGGTTCGGGTCGCGAAGGCGGAGAACCCAGATCTCGTCGTCATGACCGACGTCTGTCTGTGTCAATACAATTCCACCGGGCATTGTGGCATTGTTCGCGACGGGAAAATCGTCAATGACGATTCCCTGACGTTAATTGCAAAGACCGCGTTGTCACACGCCCAGGCCGGAGCGGATATCGTGGCTCCATCCGACATGATGGACGGTCGGGTGGCGCGCATCCGCGAGGTGCTCGACGAACACCAACTCGAGGATGTCTCTATTCTTTCGTACGCTGTAAAATACGCGAGTGCATTTTACGGTCCGTTCCGGGAAGCAGCGCATTCGGCGCCTTCGTTTGGCGACCGCAAAACCTACCAGATGGATCCCGCCAACGCCCGCGAAGCGATGCGCGAGGCGGTATCCGACGTCGAGGAAGGCGCGGATATGCTGATGGTCAAACCTGCGCTCTCCTATCTGGACGTCATGTATCGGATGCGCGAGGCGTTTGACCAGCCGATTGCCACCTACAACGTCAGTGCGGAGTACAGCATGGTCAAGGCCGCTGCCAAGCAGGGGTGGATCGATGAGCGAGGGATCGTCATGGAATTGATGACGTCGTTCAAGCGCGCTGGCGCAGATATGATTCTCACCTATCATGCGCCGGACGTTGCGCGGTGGCTAAAGGAAGAGAACCGATAATCGCGGACAACCTTTGTAGGGGATGTCTTTCAATGTCAAAGGGGCGTGAACAGATTGGCTGGACCGAAGTCGACTGCGGCTTTTGAACGAGCAAAGCGCGTGTTGCCTGGCGGGGTGAACAGTCCTGTGCGGGCATTTAAGTCGGTGCATGGAACTCCATTTTTTGCAGACAAGGGCGAAGGGCCGTACCTCTACGACATCGATGGGAACCGTTACGTCGATTACCTGATGAGCTGGGGTCCGCTCATCTGGGGCCACGCGCATCCGCAAATCGTAGCTGCGGTGCAGGAGGCGGCGAGCAAGGGGACGAGCTTTGGCGTGCCGACGGAATTGGAGACCGACGTGGCTCAAAAAATCGTCGACTTCGTGCCGTCGATAGACGTTGTCCGTATGGTTAACAGTGGAACGGAGGCGACGATGAGTGCGGTTCGCGTAGCGCGCGCCGCGACGAGTCGGTCGTACGTCGTGAAGTTTATCGGGTGTTACCATGGACATGCGGATCACTTTTTGGTGAAAGCGGGCTCGGGTGTGGCAGATCTCGGTTTGCCGGACAGCCCGGGTGTGCCAAAGGAGACCGCAGAGCGTACGATTGCCGTCCCATATAATGATATCGATGCTTTGCGAGACGTTTTCCTAGAGCGTGGTGAGGAGATTGCGGCGGTGATCATCGAGCCGGTCGCTGGCAATATGGGGTGTGTGTTGCCGCGACCTGGATATTTGCAGGCCGTTCGCGAACTGACAAGATCTTTTGGGACACTGCTCATCTTTGACGAGGTCATCACCGGCTTTCGGGTGGGACTTGGCGGCGCTCAAGCCAGGTTCGACATCGAGCCGGACCTCACGACGTTCGGAAAAGTCATCGGGGCAGGCCTCCCGGTTGGCGCGTACGGTGGCCGTCGCGATCTGATGGAGATGGTCGCCCCGAGCGGACCCGTCTATCAAGGTGGCACGCTATCTGGCAACCCGCTCGCGATGTCGGCTGGCCTCGTTTCGCTCAACATGTTGGAAGCGGCGAACCGCGAGGGATTCTACGATAAGCTCCAGGCGTATGGTCAACAAGTTGTCGACCAGTTTGTCGAGCTCGGCAAACAGCACGGCATCCCGACGTATGGCCACGCGATTGGCGGTCTGTACGGTCTATTCTTTCACGAGGGCCCCGTTTACGACTTCGAGGGTGCGATGGCGAGCGACGGCGCCTCGTACGAACGGTTCTTTCACGCGATGTTGGAAAACGGCGTCACGTTCGCGCCGTCGCCACTAGAATCCGCGTTTGTCTCAGGTGTGCACACGTCGCGTGAACTCGAGATCACGCTTGGCGCCATGAAGGCCGTGTTTGCACAGCTTACATCCTGATTCGAACCGCGCGATATCGATTTCTGATAGAGATTACGTCAGGCGTTTTGTCTGGCGTAGTCTCTATTTTGATCCCGCTTGCGCCGTCGAGGCCACCTTACCACGCGCTTTCGACATATGTAGCAGAGTGTGTACATACATTGGTGATGGAATCTTGGCGCGCGAGGAGGGGCTTAGATGTCTGAACATGCTCGAGAACCGCTCATCCGGCTGCCGATCGATCAAGAAATCTTCATGGATACTGTGACCAGCACAGACTCTGTCGAAGATGCGACGGTCGCGACGGAAGTGGTTTCGTTTGAAAAAGATGGCGATGTCTACGAGCTAGAAGGTGCCGTTGTATTTGCAGGCTACGTGCGTTCCACAAGCGATGCCGCCACCATCGATGAGGCGGTTTCCGTCGGCGTCGAAGACGAAGAGGCGGTACGTCATATTCACCATCGCTTGCCATTTGTTCTGCGGGTTCCTGTGGAGGCACAGTCCAGTGGCCTAGTGAACGTGAAGAGCCGTTTGTCCGGCTGGGCCCTTGAGGTCGTCAGCGACAATTGGCTCAACGTGCGTGGCACACTCGAAATTCATGGTCTCGTAGGGGAACAAGGCTACCACTTCCAGTGTGGAGCACAGGAGGGGAGTCGACCATTTCTACGTGACGAGATCGAAGAACAGGTGATCGAGGAACCGGAGGTTGAACTGCCAGCCGATGAGGCGGATTCTGTGACGTCTGATTTCCCGGCGCCAGTCGAGGAAACGGCTGAGGCCGTGTCGGAATTGGCTCAGGCAGACAGGGAGGAATTGGCTCAGGCAGACAGGGAGGATACGGCGCCAAAGACGCAGGAATTTGCAGAAATAGACCGGACATCCACGGCCGAGCCTGAGTTGGAACTCGTCTGCGCGCCGGACGACATGTGGCGTCACGAGGGCGAAGCGGAGCAAGGTGACGTCGAGTCGGAGCCCAGTGAGGAGGGGGCGAGCGAGCGCAGCGAGAACAACACTCCGTTCGAGAAAGTGAGTGAGGCGCGAGGCGGACATGGCTGGGCCGAAGAGGAAGCACGCAAAGGTGAACGCCGCGGTGAAGCGTCCGAACCGGCGGCCTCGGAGTCCGTTCGCAGTGAGCTGGTCAATTTGGACCGCTTCTTCGTACCGTCTACACCCCAACCGTCGGATCGTCAGGAGGTGTCCACGCCGGAACCAACCAAGGAACCAACGCCGGTTGCCTCGTTCGAGTTTGAGCACCAACTCGATGATGAAGTGTTAGCCACACCTCTCGAAGGGGCCTCCGCACCGTTGGACCTTCCGCCTGAATTCCGCGGGGAGGAACGCGTGGCGCCAAAATTTACGATTTCCGGCGCCGTCGCAACGGATGATCAAAACGCGCTAGACGAGGCGCTCGCGGAGGAAGAGGTGGTGGAAGAACCGCGAAGCGAATACGATGTCTCGTCTGTCTTGAAGTCCGATTTGTGGTCCTTCGTCGATTTCAATGGTCCTGAGCCGCGGTGCGCTCTTCGCTACGCCATCGTCGCGGAAGAAGAGACCCTAGAGATGGTCGCCGACCGCTGCGGATGCCTCCCGAGTGAATTGATCCGCGTGAACAATTGTCCTAGCGGCCAAGTTTCGCCGGGTCAGGCGCTTCGCATTCCGGATGGCCCGATTTCGATTCCGCGGGTGACGTCTGTGTAGACGCGCTTACAGCCGATGGCGAGGATCATTGCAGTGCGCTGTGACGACGCTTGAACACGAAGAAACAGGGCCGCGACCGGGAAACGCCGACGGCCCTGATGCCGTCTCTGAACCAGGGGTGGCATTTCGAACAACATGACTGGACAGTGGAGTGAGGCGCGATGGATTATGATGATGTCCGTCGGCAGCTGATGGCCTACGGTGCTGATCCTTCCATACTCGACGAGTACGCGTGCGTCGTCGACTGCGCGAACATCGTCAGGGATGTCGTAAAACTTTCCGGGCCATACGGCGCGTTTGCCCTAAAGAAGGTATACGTCGACAAAGGGCGGTTGGAGTACATTCACCAGGTGACGGAGCACCTTCTGCGCTGCGGTCACGAGAGTGTGCCACGTATGCTCAAAACGCGCTATGGAGATGCCTATGTGGTTCATCCGTCCGGATTGTACTACATGACCGACTGGCGCCAAGGGCGGTGTCCACCTGCGCAGTACGCGCACCACATCATCGCGCTCGCGCGCGAGCTCGGCACCTGGCATCGACATGCCACAGGCTTCTACGGTGCCCCAACCTGGTATGCGGCTGAGGAAGACAGGTCGCTCATACAGCGGCTCATCGAAGGTAAAAAAGCGCTCGGCGCCATTCGGGACTCGGCGATTCAGGACGCGAGCACGACGCCATTCCCGGCACTGATTCGCACGCACTACGAAACCATCGCAATGCGCATGGACGAGGTAATCGCTCGCGCACATGCAGAGGGCTATGTCCAGATGGAGGCAGAGGCGCGCAGCCGGGGGTTCGTGTGCCACGGCGCCTATACGGTTGACAACGTCCTCTACCATTCGGGCAAGTACCACGTCCGCAACTACGATCACGTTCACCCCGGCGTTCCCCTCTTCGAACTCACCGTGTATATCCATCGATATATGCCACTGTTTGATTGGAAAGTGGATGTGCTTGACGCGATTCTCGACGCGTATACGGTCGGGCTAGGAGAGACGCGCATCGACCGGTCGGTGCTCTCGACCATCCTCTTGATGCCCATGCAGGCGCTGCAACTCGTGGAGGGTTATGTCACCCGGATGACGGATTGGAGTGAGTATGAATTCGCCGCGCGGATGGAGCGGGAACTGCGACTTCTTGCGCTGCGGGAGCGTGCGGCAGAAGAGTTGGTGCGCGGCTGACTGCAGGCACAGGAAGGAGGTGCGGCCCGGTTTGGCGGCCCTGGGCGCTGCGTTGCAATCGCCCCGGACCCGCGCTCGCCTGGGCCGCGTATCTTGTCCCTGTCATGGCGCGCCGATGAACATCGCGACGAACACGATGAACAGCAGCATGAGAATGAGTAAATCGAGGACGCTTGGCCAAAAAATTGCCCTGAGAAACAGGAGAAAAATCGCGAGCGCCAGGATGAGCTTCACGAATCGCAGCAGGGAGTATAACAACCGCACGGTCAAAACCTCCTTTTCCCGTGGTCTATTAATGTATATGCACATGGCCCTCTCGGGTATTTGTCCTGTGACAAGAGTTATTTTCCTTGCTAAGATAAGAACGTGATTTTAGAGGCGGACAGGCTCTGGCCGTGACTATGTTTGGGGGATGAAAGTTGGAGCAATCGATGAGTTCAGGAGGACCAGGGGTTTGGCGCGGCTGGTATTGGCGATTTGTTGGCGGAACAGTCGTCGTCCTCGCGGTGTTGGAAGTCGCCGCATATTATTTGTCGAATGGGAAATACTCGTTTATCACCAGCGGCGAGCTCGGGATGTTTATCTCCGCCATCCTAGTCGTGCAGCGGGTGAAGGAGAAGCGGACGCTGAACACGTTGTTGGCGACTGTTCTCGGGTTTGTCATCAACGTGATCTTTCAGTTGACGCTCGGATACGCAGGCACGATTCACTATGGTTGGGGGTTCTTTTTCGAGCAAAACGCCATCATTGGCGCGATTGGCATCCTGTTTTCGATGGTGTACGCCAGGACCACGGAGTGGTCGAATCGCCGGCGTGACCAGTTACAGGCGAAACGTCGGCAGGAAGCCGCAACTCGTGCCGAGGATTCCGACGCGCCGCCGGTACGCGTGCACCGTGTGAAGAAGAAGCGCGGGCGCGGGCGCCGCTCCTAAGCGGAAAGGTTTGTGATTCGAGGAAAAAGGGCGTAGTCGGATCGACAAAGCTTGACAACTTGGCGTCCGGTTGCGTAGTATACAAAACATCGATTCACATAGAGCGGCTTTGAAGAGGGAGGAGTAGGGCGGTCCCGATTGTCCAGAGACGGTGCACGTGCTGAGAAGCACCGCTTTCGGTCGCCTGAATGTCACCCTTTAGCTGATTATCCGGGTCATTCCGTTATCGATGTCGAGTGTCTCACTTGTCGTATTGAAGTGAGAAATTCAGGTGGTAACGCGGAGCCTATCCGTCCTGAGAGACGGATAGGCTTTTTTTATTGTTCGGTGTCTCCTCGCAGGACGAAGGGCGAGGCACGTGTAAGGAGGATATCTCATGTCAGCAGAAGAGCATGAACTACCAACCGTTTACGATCCGCGCAACGTCGAACGGCGCATCTACGAGCGCTGGGAACGGTCCGGGTACTTTCAAGCCGGACGGCATCCTGAGCGACCGCCATTTTCGATTGTGATGCCACCTCCGAACGTCACGGGGGTATTGCACCTCGGTCACGCGCTCGACAACACGCTACAAGACATCACGATTCGCTACAAACGACTCAATGGGTTCGACGCACTGTGGGTACCGGGAACGGACCACGCCGGAATCGCTACGCAAGCACGTGTGGAAAAGACACTGCTGGAGACCGAGGGCAAGTCGCGCCACGATTTGGGCCGGGAGGCCTTCGTCGAACGCGTTTGGGAGTGGAAGCACCAATACGGGGATGCCATCACGCGACAAATTCGCGCGCTTGGCAGTTCTTGTGATTGGAGTCGGGAGCGGTTCACCATGGACGAGGGTTTGTCCGGAGCGGTGCGCGAGGTCTTTGTCCGACTCTATGAAAAGGGGCTCATCTATCGTGGGCATCGCATTATCAATTGGTGCCCGCGGTGTTCTACGGCGCTGTCCGACATCGAGGTAGAGCACAAGGACCAAACGGGTCACTTGTATCACATTCGCTATCGACTCACCGATGGCAGCGGCGAGGTGGTCATCGCCACCACGCGCCCCGAGACGATGTTTGCGGACGTCGCCGTCGCGGTCCATCCTGACGACCCGCGCTACGCACAGATGGTCGGGAAAACGGTGCGCCTGCCGCTTACGGACCGGGAAATTCCCGTCATTGCCGACGATTATGTGGATAAGGACTACGGGACGGGGTGTCTCAAAATTACTCCGGCGCACGACCCGAACGATTTTGAAGTCGGCGAACGCCACCACCTCGAGCAGTTGCAGTGTATCGGCGCAGATGGCCGATTGAACGCGCTGGCCGGCGAGTTTCAGGGGCTCACGCGCGAGGAGGCCCGCGTTGCCGTGGTCGCCGCTCTGGAGGCGAATGGACACCTGGTTCGCACCGAGGAAATCGATCACGCCGTCGGGCACTGCAGTCGGTGTGATACGGTGGTCGAGCCGTTTCTGTCCGACCAATGGTTCGTTCGGATGGAGCAGTTAGCGCGTCCGGCACTCGAATCGGTCGCACGAGACGAACTGCACTTTGTCCCGTCGCGGTTTTCCAAAGTGTTTGTCCACTGGCTGGAAAACGTCCGCGACTGGTGTATCTCCCGCCAACTCTGGTGGGGGCACCGCATTCCCGCCTGGTACTGCGATAACTGTGGCCAACTGAGCGTCTCCAAGGTAGACCTCGAGCGATGTCCGCACTGCGAAAGTACCAACATCCGCCAGGATGAGGACGTGCTCGACACGTGGTTCTCGTCCGCACTGTGGCCGTTTTCGACGTTGGATTGGCCGGACCTTCAGTCGCCTGACTTCAAGCGCTATTACCCGACCAGCGCCCTGATGACCGGTTACGATATCCTGTTCTTCTGGGTGGCTCGTATGGTGTTCATGGGCATGGAGTTCACGGGGACGATGCCATTTGAAACGGTCGTGCTGCACGGCCTCGTCCGCGACGCAAAAGGGCAAAAGATGTCGAAGAGCAAGGGCAACGGCGTCGATCCGATCGAGGTCATCGAACAGTACGGCGCCGACGCCCTGCGGTTTATGCTCGCTACTTCGACGTCACCTGGCAATGATCAGCGGTTCACCTGGGATAAGATTGAAGGCGCTCGAAACTTCATCAATAAGATTTGGAACGCGTCTCGGTTTGTCCTGATGAACCTAGAGGGCGATTTCCAACCGGCTGATCTGGCAGAAGGACAGCTTGACGTGGCGGATCGCTGGATTTTACACCGCTTGTCGCAAACCGTGCGGACGGTCACGCATCACCTCGACGAATACGACTTCGGCGAAGCGGCTCGCGCCATGTACGATTTTGCTTGGGACGATTTTTGCGATTGGTACATCGAATTCTCGAAGCTGGCGCTGTACGGAGCCGATGAGGAGCGAAAAGTGGTCGCACGGACCGTTCTCCATCGCGTTCTGACGTCGCTCTTGACGCTTCTTCATCCGTATATTCCGTTTGTCACGGAGGAGATTTGGCAAGCGTTGCCGAACACTTCCGAGGCCCTTATTGTCGAAACCTGGCCGATTTCGCAAACGGCGTTTGTCGACGAGGCGGCTGTTAGCCAGATGCAACTTGTGATGGACGCCATTCGAGCTGTCCGAAACGTCCGGGCAGAACTGCAGGTGGCGCCGAGCAAGCCGGTGTCTATGCACATTCGTTGCGAGAGCGGCGATGATGTACAATTGTTTGAGTCGGTTCGCCACTATATCGCCCGGTTCTGCAATAGCGATGACCTGACCATTGTGGCGGGGGGTGAGGCGCCAGAGAAGTCGCTGACACAAGTGGTCACGGGCGCTGTGATTCACATTCCGCAAGCTGGGCTCATCGACGTCGAGGCGGAAATTGTGCGCCTGTCCAAAGAGGAAGCGCGTTTGCAGGGCGAAGTGGACCGAATTGAAAAGAAACTGGCGAACGCCGGTTTCGTCGCGAAGGCGCCGGAGGCTGTCGTCGCGAAGGAACGGGAGAAGATGCAAGACTATCAGATGAAGTTGCAGGCGGTACAAGGCCGAATTTCCGATCTACAGAAGTAGTGCAATCGAGGTGCAGCCAGTGAATGTGAGCGACGCATTTGCGTGGATCGGCTCCTTGCGCAGGTTCGGCATCAAGCCGGGACTGGAGCGGGTCGAACGCGTGCTCGACGCCCTTTCGAACCCGCAAGATGGGCTTCGTTTCTACCATGTTGCGGGGACCAATGGCAAGGGGTCCGTCTGCGCGATGCTGTGTGCGATGTCGATGTCTGCCGGTTATAAAACGGGGTTGTACACCTCGCCCGGCTTTGAAGGGTTTAACGGCCGAATTTCGGTCAATCAGCAGGCGATTGATGACCAGTCGTTCACACGCTATGCGACGGTCGTCAAACACGCCATCGAACAGGTCACGGTGGGGGATCCACTCACGGAATTTGAGGTTCTCACGGTGATGGCGTTACTGTACTTTCGCGATCAGGCAGTTGACGCGGTGGTGTGGGAAACGGGCCTCGGCGGGCGATACGATGCGACGAGTGTCGTGCATCCGGTCGTCACGGCCATTACGAACGTTTCGTATGATCACGTCGAGATTTTAGGACCCACTCTAGCCGATATCGCTTATGATAAAGCAGGGATTATCAAACCTGGCGTGCCGATTGTGACAGGTGCACAGGGTGAAGCGTACGGTATCATAGAGAAGGTCGCCGAAACGGTCGGAGCCTCGGTGGTTCGCATCGACAGGGATGTGGAACTGACTCGGGCGGCTTACGACGACCATTATCAAACGCTGCGTTACACAGGGATCGAACATCAATCGTCGGAGTTTGCGTTATCTTTGTTTGGCCGCCATCAGCTGGCGAATGCCGCAGTGGCCTTGGCCATGTTTGAACTGGCGCACCCGAATCTCGATGAGACTGCGTGGGAGCGCGCTGTCGCATCGTTGCGCACCATTCGCTGGCCATTGCGGTTTGAGGTGTTCGATCACCGCGGGACGCCAGTGGTCTTGGACGGAGCGCACAATCCGGCAGCTGCCCGTGCGCTGGCGCTCGGCTTGAACGAGTTTTCTGCTGCGTTGTCGCAAAAGTCGTTGTGGCATATGGTGATCGGAGTGTTTCGCGACAAGGATGCTAGGTCGATGTTTGAAGAGGTACTGCCCCTCGCACAGGATGTGGTGGTCTGTCGGCCGAATCACGTCAGAGGGGCAGACCCTGAGGCCATCAAAAATCTGATTGGTGAGTTGGGCCCTCATCTGTCGATTCGCGTTATCGAGCAGCCGCTGGCTGCCGTGCAGGCTGCCCTTGAGGCGCCGGGACCTCTCGTCATCTGGGGTAACTTGCATATGGTGGAAGACGCGAGGAAAGCTATTGCTAAATTGGAAATGAACTACTGGACATGAGGACGGTGAGGCGCGTGCGCGGTTCGCAACACGTGCATTTTGTAGGCATTGGTGGTTATGGGATGAGTGCCATCGCTCGTGTCATGCTGGATTTGGGATATCAAGTCTCCGGGTCGGACGTATCGCGTCAGGAGTTGACGGATCGTCTTGCGGCTCGTGGTGCCAACATTTTTTACGGGCATGACGGAGGGCAAGTCGAAGGTGCGGACATTGTGGTACACAGTACTGCAGTAAAGAAGGACAATGTGGAGTTGCTCGAGGCGCGGGCCCGGAACATTCCAGTCATTCATCGCAGCGAAATGCTCGCTCGGCTGATGCAAGACCGAATCGGCGTTGCAGTCACTGGAGCGCATGGCAAAACCACGACGACCTCCATGATTGCATATATGATGGAGCGCAACAATTTAGACCCGACTTTTGTCATCGGCGGTGTCGTCTCGAACATTGGCGACAACGCAAAGGCTGGCGGTGGTCAGTTTGTCGTGGCCGAGGCCGATGAATCGGATGGATCATTTTTGCACTACCGCCCGGCGATCGCCGTGGTGACTAACGTAGAAGCCGACCACTTGGAACACTACGACGGCAAATTCGAGAATTTGAAAAATGCGTATAGGACGTTCATTCAGCAGATCCCTGAAAGCGGCTTGGCCGTCTTGTCAGCAGATGATGTGCATTTGCAGGAATTGAAGTCCGAATCTCACGCACGTGTAGTCACCTATGGATTTTCTGACGATGCGTTCATTCAGGCGCGTAACGTGCAGTTGTTGGATCGAACCAGTTCTTCGGAAGTGTACGTAGGCGGCGAGTTCGTCGGACGATTGTTGCTCTCGCTCCCTGGCGAGCACAACGTGTTAAACGCGCTTGCGGCAGTAGCCGTCGGCCGCGAAGCGGGGCTCTCATTTAATCAAATTGCCATGGCACTAGCGGAGTTCCACGGGGCGAAACGTCGCTTTCAGGTGATCGCCGAGGCGAACAACCTGCTGGTGATTGACGATTACGCGCACCACCCAACTGAAATCAGCGCGACGATCGCCGCGGCAAAGGCGACAGGGCGTCGGATTGTAGCGGTCTTTCAGCCGCAACGATACACGCGGACCTACTTCCTGTTTGATGCGTTTGCCCGTTCGTTTTCGCAGGCGGACGAAGTGATTATCTCGGAGATTTATTCTCCAGCGGGTGAGCAACAAATCGAGGGCGTGACCGCGGAGCGGCTTGCGGCCGAAATCCGCAAGCAGAGCAATCCTCGGACGCAATATCTCGGGACGCAAGATGAGATCTTTGCATATCTTCGCTCGTCCATCCGACCTGGAGATCTGGTTCTCACGATGGGGGCCGGCGACATTTGGAAGGTCGCCGAGCGGCTCGGAGATGATTTGGAGCGGACTTCGCGAAAGGCTCTGGTTTAAATCGGACTACGAGCGCTTGAGTAAGTAAAAAGGGGCTGTCCCAAAAGGGTCGTGCCAAATCATCCAGTCCCAAAATTTTATGCAAAAGCCTCCAAAACCACTATAAAAGTGGAGATGGAGGCTTTTTGTTTTGGTAAATTCTCAGCCGAAGTGGGGCTCCAAAAATCGAAAATTGACTTTTGGGACACCCCCTTTGCATGGTGGAAGCGATTCGTACTCATTCATAACCACAACCTTCAACTCATTTACTTAAGAAGTGCGATCATTGTTCTTCGTTGTACAGACCTAGAACAACACCAACTGATTTTGGTATCACGAAGGCATGTCCTACTTAGCATACTGAACTACGCGACAGGGGCGGAGCAAAAAATGTCACATTGGAACCCACGCCGTACGCAAATGAAGTTGCCTCCAGAACTGACTATAAATCCACTGTTCACTCGCGAGGGAGAACAGAACGTTCCGCGGTTTCACATCCGTGATCAAGGAATGCTTCCTGAGACAGCATATCAAATTATCCATGATGAACTCGCACTAGATGGCAATGCCCGCTTAAATCTTGCAACATTTGTTGGTACATGGATGGAACCCGCTGCCGATCTCCTTTACGCCGAAACATTCGACAAGAACATCATTGATAAAGATGAGTACCCTCAGACGGCAGCCATTGAGGAGCGATGTATCCGCATTTTAGCGAATCTCTGGCATTCACCTCACCCAATGAGTACGGTGGGGGTTTCGACGACGGGATCGTCAGAAGGATGTATGTTGGGGGGGATCGCATTAAAGCGACGCTGGCAACATGCTCGAAAGAAACAAGGAAAGCCGATTGATCGGCCAAATATTGTGTTTAGTTCTGCTGTTCACGTCGTTTGGGAAAAGTTCGCGAACTATTGGGATGTTGAGCCGCGTTATGTGAATATCACCAAGGAGCGTCCTTATTTGGACCCCAAGGGCGTTCGTGATGCCGTGGACGAAAATACGATTGGTGTCATTGCGATTCTCGGGGTGACTTACACTGGGATTTACGAACCGGTTGCCGAGATTGCCAAAGCGCTAGATGATTTACAGGCTAGGACGGGTCTCGATATTCCAATGCATGTAGATGCTGCTTCCGGAGGGTTTATCGCTCCTTTTCTCCAACCAGACTTGGTCTGGGACTTTCGATTACCTCGAGTAAAGTCCATCAATGTTTCCGGGCACAAATATGGTTTGGTCTACCCTGGAATAGGATGGGTAATTTGGCGAAAAGCTAAAGATTTTCCTGACGATCTCGTCTTTCGTGTCTCCTATTTAGGCGGTAATATGCCGACCTTCGGCTTAAACTTCTCTCGCCCCGGCGCACAAGTGCTCCTGCAATACTACAATTTTCTTCGTTTAGGCAGAGAGGGCTACTACCAAGTGCAAAGGACATGCCAGTCGGTGGCAAAATTACTGAGTCGAGAGATTTCCAAAATGGGACCGTTTAAGATACTTACATCCGGAACCGATACTCCTGTAATCACGTGGCAGATGAAAACTGACTACACATCAAAATGGAATCTTTATGACCTATCCCGACAACTACGGACGTATGGATGGCAAGTTCCTGCTTATTCCATGCCCCCAGATTTAGAGGATATCACGGTGATGCGCGTTGTAGTTCGAAACGGATTTTCCATCGATCTCGCTCATTTATTCCTCCTGAATCTCGAACAGGCCGTTACATTTCTCGATTCCTCGCCTACAACTACGCCACATGGAAGCAAAACAGACAATGGATTTCATCATTAAATACAATAAATTCGTATGTAACCTTCATGAAAAGGCAGAAGGGGCTGTCCCAAAAGGGTCGTGCCAAATCATCCAGTCCCAAAATTTTATGCAAAAGCCTCCAAAACCACTGTAAAAGTGGAGATGGAGGCTTTTTGTTTTGGTAAATTCTCAGCCGAAGTGAGGCTCCAAAAATCGAAAATTGACTTTTGGGATACCCCCTTTGATGTGAAGCCGCGGCGATGCGATAGACTTAATTATCGATATCTCCGATTGCGCCGCGGCCTACGATTCAAGGACTCGGCTGCGCGAGCATAGAGGTAATACGCCGCGGCAATGACGAGTGCGAGAAACGCTATTTTCAGCACGAACGCGACAAATGCAGAGATCACGAACAGGAGCACGATAAACCCGAGTGCGCTTACCAGGAATGAAGGTCGGCGATACATATCTACAACCCCCTTACATGTGCTTGAGCAGGTCTACTCTATTTCTACAATTATATCACATCGTGTAACATCCCCCGTTTTGCGCAGGATTATCGGCTATGGTGTCGAATTTCGCTGTACCAGATGGGGGGAGAGCTCAATTGGCGTTGCAAGGCTTGATGTCTCTATATCTATTTTTCGTGGGCGCGGTGTTTGGTTCGTTTGCGACGCTAGTAGGCGACCGGATTCCGAGTGGGCAATCGATCGTGCGGCCGGGATCGAGCTGTAATCACTGCGGTTTACCACTGCGCGCTTGGCACTTGATCCCCGTCGTTTCGTGGGTGGTCTTGCGAGGGCGTTGCACGTCGTGCCGGGCGCCCATTCCCATGCGATACCCCGCACAGGAAGCGCTGTTGGGCGGGGCGGTCGTCCTTTCTGTTTGGCATCGTCAAAGCGTCCTTCTGACGCTGACGTGGTGTGGTTTGTGGTTTGTGCTGACAGTCGCCATCAGTTCCGACTTTACGAAACTGATTGTGCCGAACTGGTTGACATACCCGAGTGCGGTAGTCCTGTACATCTCCTCAGCCCTTTCCTGTGGTAGCTTTCTTCACCCGGTGTTCGGAATGCTTGGTGGATTTGCGATGATTTTCGTCGTCCACCTGATCTCGGGCGGGAAGATGGGGTTAGGCGACGCGAAACTCTATCTCAGCATTGGTGCAGTGCTCGGAGTCGCGTTGACGGTCGAATCGTTCATACTCGCGTGCCTGTTTGGTGCGGTCATGGGTGGGATACTCCGCTTGACAGGCCACATCGGGCGCAAGCAATATGTCCCGTTTGTCCCATTTATTGCACTGGGCGTGGCAGGTGCACAGTTTGTCTTTGGCGCCTTCCCGCAGTGGTATCTGCATCATATTCTCGGCGTTCTCTAGCCCCTATAAATCCACTCGCCGCGCGCTATTCCTCTGGAAATTGGCACTTCTTGTCGGAAAGTCGATAGTTTTCCACGGGTACCAGCCGACATGTTTCAACACCTATTGTCATACCATCTGATATACACTATCCCCGATCCACAAGAAAAGCTGGCTGACAAAAGTTGTCTTGCATTTGCATAAGGGGACCGATATACTATCCCCAGCCCCGGAGTCCCCTATCAGCCTTCTTTCTCTCGTGAGTAGTTAGGAAGAGGTGATGGAGTGCGTCTACCAAAGTCGAAAGCCGTGTACGCCACAGCTGCAGCAGCACTTACGCTGCTGGGCGGCGCCGCTACCACGTATGGTGCTGCGTTCAAGACGGTGACGGTCCAAGACAGCGGGCAACGCAAGACGTTACGTGGATTTTGCACAGGCACGGTAGGACAGTTTCTCGAAAAGTACGGTATCCACGTAAATGAGAGAGAGCGCGTCAGCCCGGCGCTTGATAGCCCTGTGCGGGACGACATGACGGTCGAGATCGAAGATCCGAAGTCAATCACGATCAACGACCAGGGTCACCTGGTCAACATTTCGACCTTTGATACGTCAGTGGGGCAACTCTTGAAGGATGAGGGGATTACCCTCACCGACTCGGATCACGTGAGTGTCCCGGTCAGTTCAGAACTGTCGAATGGAGAATTTTTCTCTATTCACAGCACATTGCAAAAAGTGTCGACCGAGACGCAGGAAATACCATATCAGACCATACGTCGCCGAACGTCAGAATTGACTTCTGGAAACGAGCAAGTGGTGACGCACGGTGTGACAGGGTTACTAAAGGTCAAGACAACAAGCGTCTATCGAGACGGGCATAAGGTCTCGCAAAGTATCACAAAGCAAGTCGTTCGCAACCCGGTCGATAGTGTAGTGGAGGTTGGAACCGCTCCGGAGGTTCATCACTACACGCTGGCGAGCCGAAGTGATTCCCCTGCCAGCAGCTTGTTCAAATCGTCGATGACGGTGCTCGCCACCGCGTATTGTGCCGGAGGCACCACAGCTTCCGGAATACCAGCGCAACCAGGGGTCATCGCGGTAGACCCGAGCGTGATTCCACTGGGTACCAAAGTATATGTCCCAGGCGTTGGTGAACTGGTCGCTGCCGATACGGGTGGGGCGATTGTCGGTAACCATATCGACATCTGCATGTCATCTGAGGCTGCAGCGGAAAGTTGGGGAGAACGAACTATCACAATCTACATCCTGAGTTAATCTGGATGTCTCAGAAGGGTGATAGGGTAGAGGGCAGGTACGCGGAACTTCGGTTTCGCGTATTTTTTTCTGTTTGCACTCCCCTGATGTCTTCCTTGGCTCTCTTTGGTCCATGAACCACCGGCCATCCCGATGAAGCCCCTTGTTGGGCGCAGGACATCCACCGCGCGAACGCGAATGTTTGTTGCACAGAGAAGTGTGTTACCAAGGGGTGTCTGTATGCGCGTGGATGA
Organism: Alicyclobacillus fastidiosus; assembly: GCF_026651875.1. Lineage (GTDB taxonomy): Bacteria > Bacillota > Bacilli > Alicyclobacillales > Alicyclobacillaceae > Alicyclobacillus > Alicyclobacillus fastidiosus. The sequence continues at coordinate 2,663,673 of NZ_CP104067.1, forward strand.
ATTGTTGACGAGGGCCGCGGATCTCAAGGCGAGCGATATCCATCTCGGTGTGGGGCACGCACCAACTTTTCGAGTCGACGGTGAACTCGTTTCTGAAGGCGTATCCGTCTTAAATGACGACATCGAGTCTTGGACTCGCGAACTGTTATCAGCACAGGAGCTCGAACAGTTGCACGAGCGAGGTGAGGTGGATTTGCCGTACAGCGACAGTTCCGGGACGAGATACCGCGTAAACGCCTTTTTGCAACAAGGGTATAAAACGTTAGCTGTCCGAGTTATTCCAAATCGCATTCCAACGCTGTCCGATCTCGGCCTCCCGACTGCGCTGACGAAGCTCGTAAGCCAACCGCATGGCTTGATTTTAGTCACGGGACCGACTGGTAGCGGGAAGACGACCACGCTTGCTTCGCTCATCCAACATATCAACCTCACGAGTGCGAAGCACATCATCACGCTTGAGGATCCGATTGAATACATACATCCGCACGCGGCGTCGGTCATTCACCAACGTCAAATTGGCCGGGATACATTGGGATTTGCGCCGGCATTGCGAGCGGCGCTGCGGCAGGACCCGGATGTCATCCTCGTTGGTGAATTGCGCGACCTAGAGACTGTGCAAACGGCGATTACCGCCTCCGAAACCGGTCACCTGGTGTTATCCACGTTACATACTGGTGGCGCGGTGCAGACGGTTGATAGACTCATAGACATGTTTCCGGGCCATCAGCAAGGCCAAATCCGCTCGCAATTGTCGTCAGTACTGCTAGGCGTCGTATCGCAGAGGTTGCTTCCACGCACCTCCGGCGGTCGGGTGGCTTTGGCGGAGTTGCTCGTCAACACGGCCGCAGTGTCCAATTTAATCCGGACACAGAGGACGCATCAGTTGAAATCTGTGATGCAAACGTCGCGGCAATTAGGAATGCAGACGTTTGAGATGGCTGCGCGGGAGCGGCTTCAATCCGGTCATATTTCTAGTGCGGTCGCGGGAACGTGGTTGGAGGCGACGTCATAGATTCTAGGTTTCACTCATAGACTTATGATAACTGAGATTCGGGAGGCAGTTATGATGGCTGAGAGTGGAGCGCGAAACTACACAACGAACTCATCGTCCATTCTTGTTCGCCTTGGAGATAAGGCATGGGAAATTCAAAAAGAGGCATCGGAAGACTCCGGGCGAGAGGCCCCGGCGGACAAGCTGTCAGAGGCGCCTTACGACGACGCCTCGTCGACACGGGATCTCGGTTCGCGGCCACTTTTGCAGACGCGCTGGAAGGCCGAGTCGATGCGTCCGGCGAGTCGGCGTCGGTCGCAAAAGATGTCGTTTCGATTGTGGAAGCTATTTCAAATTTGGATCGCCAAATGCGTGACGTACGTCATGCAGACGTTGTTTCCCCGCCAAGGCAATCGCAGTGTGGCCAGTTTAAAAGGGGGTTTACTCATCGGGATGCTGTTTGGTTGCGTCGCGATGTGCCTCTTTCATCAAATGGCCCCAGTCTCCGCGACGCCACTTGGCGACAGCGCCTCGTCGCAAGGTGGTGCGAAGGCGCTCGCTGCCTCGGCGCTCCCAGCGAAAGTCATCAGTGCGCCGGGGACCACCGTGTACTTTGTCCAGTTGGGCGCGTATCCGACCCAGGCAAAGGCGGCCACCGAGGCGAGAATCCTCTCGAAACAAGGCATTTCCACGACCATGGTACCACTGGACGGATACAGTCTGATTGCGACTGGAGCAGTCGTCGAACAAGACGCCAACGCCGTTGCGTCCCAACTTCAGAAGTCGCACGTCGCGGCGACGGTGAAATCCTTCTCCCAAGGGGCGCGCCAACTGCAGGTCCTCGGCACGGCTGGCGATTCCGCGGTCAATGGCGTTGAGCGGTGGCTGGCTCAGACGTCGAGTGGGCTGTTGGCCTTGGACACGTGGCTGGCCGACAATGGGCGGGTCGCCGATGCACAGATGGCGATGGCCTCTGCGGTTCAGAGTTACCCTGGCGACGATGTGGTTGCACAGACGGGGCTCGGGGACCAATTGACAGCGATCGACGCATCGCTGGAAGCGGCTAATCGGGCATTCCAAAAGGGAGATAAAAGCGCTGCGATGAACAATGTGATTCAGGCGTTTGTGGAAATGGCTGAAATACACGGAATCAATGGCTGATTTTAAATAGTCTTGCGGACCAGGCGCACGCGGTTTAAAATAACCTGCGCCTGGTCTGCGTGTGCGCAAATCGCGTGGGTAACGGCCAATTACCGAGCGTGCGCGTTTGGCGCTAGCCGCCCGGACGACGATTGTGCTTTCGTTTTTCCGGAGTGACACAGAATCGACACAGGATGGCGGCACAAGCGCCAAAATCGGTACCACAGCAACCACAACGAGGGGATTGCGAAGCGCATGACAGCCGCTTACATAGGATTGCGCAGAAATTAATCGACATGTTTCGGCAGGAATCAATGGTTTCGTGTCGAAACAAGACCGTCATGCACGTTTCCAGACTGGGGTGATCCTATGCGCAATACTGGCTGGCGCAAAGTGGGTCTGGTAGCCGCTGCGACAGTCGTCGGCAGCTTGGCGGACATTCTCCTATCCTCGCGGTTGCCCATGTTGAGGCCTCTTACACACGTGTCATGGCATCCGAATTTCAACTTAGCTGTGATTCAGTTTTCCCTGTCATTGACGTTGACTGTCAACTGGGGCACACTTGTTGGATTCGCTTGCGGGGTTCTTGTGTTGCGCGGTTCCAAATAAAGTTTTGCGTTTTGCGTCTATATGTATATACATAGACACTTTAGGGTTTGTGGTGGTCGTCGTTCCTTCGTACAGTGTAGGGAAACTGCTGTCGGAGGGATGTTCTTGTTTGCGGAAAAAGACTCAGTCCTAGTATCATCTATCACGGCGGATTCTCCCAGGGAGCGCTTGTTGCACTTGGGGCCTTCCGCTTTGCGTGCAGATGAATTGCTTGCATGCGTCATGCAATCTGGCAACGGGCGGACGACCGTATTCGACATCGCGCATAGACTTCTTGAATCAATTGGTGGCGTATACGCCCTGGCAGATGTGGAAGTCAGCGAGTTGGTCCATGTGCCGGGGATTGGCAGGGCGAAGGCGATTCAAATTGCGGCTGCCGTTGAGCTCGGCCGCCGAATCGCGCACAAGCCCAGCGAATCGAGGCTGCAAATTCGAACCGCAGACGACGCAGCAAGGTATGTTATGGATAGGATGAGGTACCTTAAAAAGGAACATTTTGTAACTCTGCTCTTGGATACGAAGCACAGGCTCGTGGGTGAAGAGACGTGTTCAATTGGAAGCTTGGATGCATCTATCGTACATCCTCGAGAGATATTTCGGCTTGCGGTTCGGCGGGTTGCGTCCGCGATACTCTGCGTACACAACCACCCTAGCGGTGACCCGACGCCGAGTCCGGAAGATATCGCGGTCACGAAGCGTCTCACGCAATCGGGCCGAGTACTGGGTATCGAGGTGCTTGACCACCTGGTCATTGGGGACGGGCGTTTTATCAGCTTGCGAGCGGCTGGTTATATGGACAAATGATGTCGAGAGGGGATTCCATCACAGATGTTTGCAGTTCGAGATATGGGTGTAGATTTGGGCACAGCCAATACGCTGGTCTATGTTAAGGGAAAGGGCATCGTCGTTCGAGAGCCGTCCGTCGTCGCACTGCGGACGGATACGAATGCAATCGAAGCGGTCGGTTCTGATGCAAAGCAGATGATCGGTCGCACGCCGGGCAACATCGTCGCCGTTCGACCGATGAAAGACGGCGTCATCGCCGACTTTCAAACGACTTCGACGATGCTGCGCCACTTCATTCGCCAGGCGATGAAGGCGAAGTCGAACTGGTCGGGTAAGCCTCGCGTCATGATCAGCGTACCTTCCGGTATCACGGCGGTGGAAAAGCGCGCCGTGGAAGACGCAGCGCTCGAAGCTGGCGCAAAGGACGCGCAGATTATCGAGGAACCGATGGCTGCCGCCATCGGTGCAGGGCTGCCAGTCGGGGAGCCGACGGGATCGATGGTAGTTGACATCGGGGGCGGTACTACGGAAGTCGCCATTATCTCGCTCGGCGGCATCGTCACGGCTAGGTCGATTCGCGTCGCCGGCGACGAAATGGACGAGGCCATCATTCAATACGTCAAGAAGACATACAATCTGATGATTGGTGAGCGGACCGCAGAAGAGTTGAAGATCCAAATTGGGTCAGCCGCACCGCTCGATGAACCCCGTTCCCTCGATATTCGCGGCCGGGATTTGCTCACAGGACTCCCGCGGACGTTTACGGTCTCTTCCGAAGAGATCTGTGAGGCGCTTGCGGATACGGTGGGTTCGATCATCGAGGCGGTCAAAATCACACTCGAGAAGTCACCGCCGGAACTTGCGGCGGACATTATGGACCGGGGGATTGTGCTCACTGGTGGGGGGGCACTGCTGCGTAACCTAGACCGTCGACTGAGCACCGAGACTGGTATGCCGGTCGTGGTCGCCGAAGATCCACTCGATTGTGTCGCCGTCGGCACTGGTAAGGCATTGGACAATTACGATGTGTATCGCAAACGCAGTGTGGCACTTCGCAAGGCGCACGGTAGAGGGTAAGTACCAGAAGGGGAAGAGGGATACGGGTGTCCCGTTACCTAACAAGTCGAAGGTTATTTTTACTTTTGGGTAGCATTATTGTGTTGGTTGTCATCGCCGGATTGACCATGTCGCGGGGTGGGCGCACGGCCAGTTGGCCGGAACAGATTGTCATGAACGTGGAGAACACCGTATCTGGATGGGTCTATCGGCCTGTCAGCAAGTTGACGGCGTTCTTCGGTGGGTTGCATGATCTCCGCCAGATGTACGTGGAAAATGCCGAGTTGAAGCACGACATGCAGAACTACCAGGACCTCAACGCGAAATTGCAAGATGCAGAGGCAGAAGATAATCGCCTTCGCCAAATGCTCAACTTTTCCCAGGGCGCTGGCAAGTCGCTGATCCGTGTCCCGGCGCACGTCGTGGGTCGAGAACCCTCTGAGTGGAACTCCGAGTTGACTATCGACGTGGGCAGTTCGCAGGGGGTCCAGCCCGACATGGCTGTCGTGGCGCCAGATGGGAGTCTCGTCGGTCGCGTCGAGAAGGTCGCCTCAGGGAGCGCCAAGGTTGATCTGATTACCGATACGCAGGTGGGAGACGGTGTGGCCGCTTTCGCGGATACCTCTACCGTTCAGCCGTTTGGCGTCGTGACGGGGTCTACGCGGAATGAAGGTGCGTTGGACATGACCTTCTGGGGGACGTTGGTGCAGTTGCCGGCCAATAAACTCATCGGCACAGAGGTTGTGACGTCTGGGTTGAGTGATGTATTTCCGCGTGGCATCGTCATTGGGCAAATTACGAAAGTGCAATACGGACCTCATAACACAGTGCAAACAGCGATTGTGCAGCCCGCCGCCAACTTGGACTATCTGCAGGACGTATTTGTCGTGCATACACCCAAACAGGCGGGGCAAGTGCAATGAAACTCGCGATAGCGTTTCTCATGTTGTGGGCCGGACTGATTTTGGAAGCGACATTGTTTCAAATTCCACCCATGAATGTGGTTCACCCGGGCTTCGTACTGGTTCTGCTCGTTCTCATCGCATTGATGCGCGGGCCAAATACCGCCGTGGTGATGGCGGTGATCATTGGGCTCGTCGAGGACATCTCGTACGGTTCTTTCATCGGGCTAAACGCATTTTCATATGGGTTGGTGGCGTATTTTTCGGGGGCTGTCTTCGGGCAATTTCTCCGCCGAAACCTGGCTGTGACCTTCATCAACACGTTGATCATGACCTTTATGTACACGTGGATCACGTATGGATTGACAAGGCTGTTTGACGTGACGGCGGACAGGCCGATATTTGTACTTCAACAGTCGCTCATCACGATGATGATCAATGGTTTGCTCGTTTTGATGCTGTATCCCTTGGTGACGAAATTGTTTTCTGAGGGACAGCGCAACAGGTACGATATCTCTGGTGGCGACATGTGAATCAGCCTCGTCAGACGGACAAAAGAACAACCCGCTTGCGGGTTGTTTTTTTGTCGGAGAAGGAAATCGTAATCTCCAACGCGAATTATGCCTTTCGGGCAAGCGCCCACCCTGGAGGGAATTGTGTGATCGTCAACAGTGAAGCTTTGTTCGAAACGAAGCCGCTCGTGACCGTGAAAGGGACTCGGGATGGACTTCTTTTTCTTCTAGATGAACAGTCGGACCTCGACGCATTGTGCGCGTATGTGTCAGATTTGTTGTCTGGCCAGTCGGGGAAGGTGTTTGACGGCCCAATGGTCGAAATTGTCGTGGATTACGGACGACGACAATTAACTCCGCCTGATTGCAAGCGTCTTTTGTCCTTGTTTCTCGATCGTGAGAATTTTGTCTTAAAGACCTGGGGTGGACGTACAGATGCTCGGCAGTCATTGTTCTACCGCAATCGGGCGGTGCGGGGACAGACGATTTACCACGGTATGGTTCGGGCCGGCGAGCCGCTTTCGTTCGACGGAGACGTCGTGATTATCGGGGACGTAAACCCGAGTGCACACGTTCGTGCTACCGGCGATATCTATGTTTTTGGTAGGCTTTTAGGCATTGCTCACGCGGGTTTTGACGGGGATGCCAACAGCATCATCGCGGCGACTGAATTTGCGCCTATGCAGTTGCGTATCAACGATACGGTGAGTCGAGCGCCGAAAGCGCAGCAGCAACCACTGCACGCTTTTATGGAGTTTGCATACTTAGAAAATGGACATCTCGCTGTCTCCCAGATGAAGTATTTTACGCAGTGGGAGAAGGCGCGGAATCGTGCGAGTGACACCATGCAGAAGGGGAGTCGGGCATGAGTTCGGCAATCGTGGTAACGTCAGGCAAGGGCGGGGTCGGGAAGACGACTTCGACCGCTAACATTTCGACGGCGTTGGCCCTGTTAGGCAAGAAGGTATGTATCGTCGATGGCGACATCGGCTTGCGGAATCTAGACGTGGTCATGGGCCTCGAGAATCGGATCATTTACGACATCATCGATGTCGCAAATGGAGACTGTCGATTACAACAGGCCTTGATTCGCGACAAGCGGTTTGACCACCTGGTCTTGTTGCCCGCCGCGCAGACAAAGGACAAGCGGTCGCTTACGCCGGACGTCATGAAGCGCTTGGTCGAGGAACTGAAGAAAGATTACGATTACGTCGTGATAGACTGTCCGGCCGGAATTGAAGAAGGGTTTAAGGTTGCGGTGGCACCAGCTGATTTTGCCATCGTCGTGACGACGCCCGAAAACACGGCCGTCCGCGACGCCGATAGAGTCATCGGGCTGCTCGAACGGGAACAAGTAGGAGCGCCGCGCCTGATTGTGAACCGAATTCGGCCGCAGATGGTCAAACGCGGAGAGATGCTCGACATCGACGAGATCGTACAAATCTTAGCTTGTGATTTGCTTGGAATCGTCCCAGATGACGAAGGCGTGATTAAACACTCCAATCAAGGCGAGCCTAGTGCGATGAACCCGGACACGCCAGCAGGCATCGCCTACCGCAACATCGCGCGCCGGATTCTCGGAGACTCGGTGCCGCTTATGTCGTTAGAGGAGAAGTCGGGATTCTGGGGGCGGATGAAAAAACTCATCGGCGGCAGATAGGGGAGCGAATCAAGCACCCTATCTCATCAGGGAGCAGGCCCAACCAGGGTCTGCCCTTTTTTATATACATACTTGTCCCCTCCGATTCATAACCATTTGGTGAGAGTGGGAGGGGGTCATTCCGATGCCAGATGTCAAACGCAAGTGGCCTTGGCAGGTGAAACATACATCAGATGAACCGTATACAGATGAACAGAGTTCCCGGTCACAGTCCCCTGAGGAATCGCTGCCGGCGCCCAGTCGCTGGGTGAGTGAGGAACAGACCGACTTGTCCCCATATGGTTTTGCCGAGGAAGACGCGGGGCTGAGGCAGGTGGAGAGCGGCGCATGGCGCCGAGCGTTTAGTGGAACTGGGCAACCGCACAAACAGTTCGTCCCGATGCATGGTGCAAAGTCCGCTCAAAGGCCAGTTGCGCGGTACAATAAACCATCCAACTTGAGTCGCACGATGATGTGGCAAGCCCTTTGTGCACTGGTGCTCGTCGGCGTCGTCTACTACGTCGACCACCATCCGGATGCCGTGCCAACTAGCGTCAAGGCAGAGACGCAAGCGGTGCTTGAAACCGATTATACGGCGAACGTGGAACCTGATATTGACAAGGCGTTTGCGGATATGCACTTGGGAAATCCCACGTTTGGCGCCAGTGCAGCGAAGCTGCATGCGCCCGTAAACGGGACAGTCGTCGACGATTATTCCTCGACACACCCTGAGGTTTGGATCGCGGCATCAGCCAAGGCACCGGTGATGGCCGCGGGTTCGGGAACCGTTTTGAACGTCGTCAAGTCGGGGGACACCGAACTCGTCGAAATTGACAATGGGACGTTTGGCACGACGATTTATGCGGGCTTGGGAAGCGTGAGCGTGAAGCCGCACGAGTACGTTACGGCAGCGCAGGTCATCGGCAGGCTGCCGGCGTCGCCAAGTCATCCATCGCTCAAGTTCTCCATGGTCAAAAATGGGCAGTATTTAAATCCACATACCTGGATACAGTTGACTGGTGCTTCGCAATGAGTGTCGTCTCGCGCGCTGAGGTGGCAATTGGACAAGCGCTGGGCGTAGGGCGGGTGCGGGTGCACCCGCTCTTTCTAGCGCTGATGGTCGGTGCGTCGTTTGCGGGGATGCTCAAAACCGCCGTACTCCTCTTCACCTTCGTGCTTTTGCACGAGTTCGGCCACGCGGTCACGGCCCGGGTCTTGGGCTACGAAGTCGAAGAGGTATCGCTGCTCCCATTTGGTGGAGTCGCAAAGGTTTCCTACGCTAGACTCGGGTTTTCGCCGCGGGAAGAAGCCATGGTGGCCATCGCCGGCCCGTTCGTCAATCTGTTGTTGTGCATCGCTTGTTCTCTGTTGTCGGCTGTCGGGGCTATCGATGGAGACACGTATCAAATGTGTATGCAAATGAACAGCTGGATTGGGATCTTCAATTTGTTGCCAGGGTTACCGCTCGATGGCGGTCGCATTCTTCGCGCAGCGCGATCCCGCCAAATCGGCTACGAACGAGCGACATTGGAGGCGTACAACGTGGCGTTAGCACTGGCTATCCTGTTGATGTTCACTGGCGTTTTAGCCTTGTTCACAGGGCATCCGCACTTGGGCATGATGTTGCTCGGACTGTTCCTGTTCGCGACCGCCTGGCGCGGGAAGAAGGATGTGCGCAGCGAAACCATGCGGTTTCTCGATGCGAAACGACAGCAACCCAAAGCGGTGCTGCCGATGTACACGTTGGCGGTGCTGCACAGTGCGCCGATTCGCGATGTGGTGGTTCAGTTTGCGCCGGATCGATATCATATTGTGTATATTCTAGGGAACGACGGCCTGGTACAGGCACTGCTGGAGGAGATTGAAATCCTAGACGCGGTCTTCGAGGGACGCTGGTTAGAGCCGATGAGTTCGCTGCTGTTGGACGCGAACTAGCGGGTATTGCACCACTACACCATACATGGTAAACTATAGCGCGTGTGTATGCACTACAACCGCATGCTTCCTGGGTTTTCAAAATGGGCTTTCCCATACCTTAGGCAGCGAGTCTGAGTGAAGGAGATTATATTTATGTACGCAATTGTTGAAACAGGCGGAAAGCAGTTTAAGGTCAGCCAAGGCGACACCATTTACGTGGAGAAGCTCGAGGGCGAAGTCGGTTCTTCCATCACGTTGGACAAGGTTCACTTGGTTCAAACTGACGGAACGGTCCGCGTTGGCAGCCCGATTGTCGAAGGCGCAAAGGTCGTCGCGAAAGTTGTGGAGCATGGCCGCGGCAAGAAGATTATCGTCTTCAAGTACAAGGCTAAGAAAAACTACCACAAGAAACAGGGTCACCGTCAACCGTATACCAAGTTGACGATTGAGTCCATCGAAGCGTAATCGATGATCAAGTTTGAAATTCTGCAGCATCGCGATTCTGTCACTGGGTTTCGCGTCAAGGGGCACGCTGGATACGCGGATTCGGGTTCCGACATCGTCTGTGCTGCGGTTTCGGTTCTGGTGTACAACGCGATTAATAGCTGTGAGCGCTTCGCGGGTGTGGCACTCGATGTCAAAGACGCGGGCGAAACACTGACTTGTCAATTGCCGTTGCATCCGTCGGAATCCGTTCGATTACTCATGAACAGCTTGTTCTACGGAGTAGAACAAGTGGCGGAACAGTATCCTGAGTTTATCAGGCTACAAACCACGAACATTGCGAAACTTTGAAAGGGATGAATGGCTATGTTGAAGTTAAACCTGCAACGGTTTGCTCATAAAAAGGGTGTGTCGTCGACCCGTAACGGTCGCGATAGTGTCGGTAGGCGCCTTGGCGTCAAAGAGCCGGATGGCAAAGTGGTAACGGCAGGAAGTATCTTGGTTCGCCAGCGCGGTACGAAAATTCACCCTGGCACCAACGTCGGAATCGGCAAGGATGACACCTTGTTCGCAAAGGTTGAAGGTCAAGTTCGTTTCGAGCGTTTTGGTCACAACCGCAAACGCGTCAGCGTTTATCCGGTTGCGGTAGCCGTCACTCAATAACGATTGATCCGAACACGTGCGTTGGAGGGCCTGGCAGAAATGCCAGGCCCTTTTTGAGAGGCGGTACAAACGATGATGGAAAATGAACACGATACATATGAAGCCAATGCATTCCGCCGTCACCGTCACGACGTCCTAAACGAACTCCAATTGATCCGCGGGTATCTTCAACTTGGACAGATGGAGCGGGCGCTTGGCGTCGTGGACAGGACGGCCGGATGGCTGCAGTCACTGACGAATTGGCAGACTTCCTCGGACTCGGTCGGCGAGTGGTTGATGTGGGAAGCTGCGACCTGTCCGAACTTGTTGCTGCAAAAGATCAATGTTACCGGTGAACCGGGTGCAGAGTTCTTGACGCGATTCGCCGCCTGGCTGCGCAGGGTGAATGACGGTGCGGCACAACAGGGTGTACGCTTGGAAATCAGCGTGACGCTGGCAGAAGCGAGTGCATGCGTAAGAGGTCGCAGTGGCCAACCGTTCGTCGTGGATACAGATTGGCTCAAGGCGTTCCCAATGATTGCGTTTGACGTCGTAGACAGTGGAAATGCTACGGAGGTGAGGGGGTGAGTCACATGTTTATTGATCGCGCATCGATTTATGTAAAAGGTGGCGATGGGGGCAACGGGATTGTCTCCTATCGCCGGGAGAAGTACGTGCCCCTCGGTGGGCCGGCTGGTGGCGATGGCGGTGACGGCGCAGACGTCGTGTTTGTGGTTGACGAGGGATTGCGCACGCTTATCGACTTTCGCTATCAAAAGCACTTCAAGGCACCCGCTGGCGAGCACGGGGGCACCAAGAACCGGCATGGCGCCAATGCGCAGGATATGATTGTGAAAGTTCCTCCAGGTACGCTTGTCCGTGATGCTAAGACAGGCGCCTTTCTCGGCGACCTGACGGAGCACGGGGCTCGACTCGTCGTTGCCAGAGGTGGCCGAGGTGGCCGTGGGAACACGCGTTTTGCGACCGGTGTCAACAAAGCACCCGATATGGCCGAGCGCGGTGAACCTGGTGAGGAGCGAGAACTTGAATTGGAGTTGCGCGTACTGGCTGATGTCGGACTCGTCGGGTTCCCTTCCGTCGGCAAGTCGACGCTGTTGGCGGCGGTGACGCGGGCGCGTCCGAAAGTCGGATCGTATCACTTTACGACGTTGACGCCGCAACTCGGCGTAGTGGAGACGCCCGATGGCCGCGGTTTCGTCCTTGCCGATCTCCCAGGACTCATCGAAGGCGCACACGAGGGCCTCGGCTTGGGCCACGAGTTTCTTCGGCACGTCGAACGCACCAAGGTCATCGTCCACGTCATCGACATGGCCGCTGTCGACGGCCGTGACCCAGTAGAGGATTTTCAGGTAATCGAGCACGAGCTCGAGGCATACGACGTGGCGTTGGCGGATCGACCGAGGGTTGTCGCGGCGAATAAGATGGATTTGCCGGATGCGAAAGAGGGACTGGCGCGATTTTGCGAGGCGTATCCAGAACTCGAAGTATTCCCCATCTCCGGCGCCACGCATCAGGGTTTGGAGGATTTACTGCGCAAACTGGCCGATATCCTGGACGAGATCCCGGCACAAACACAGCCTGTGGTGGTGGATACGGATGAGCAGACGCACAAGGTCTACCGTCTCGAAACGGTCCAGCCGTTTACCATCCGCCGTCAGGGCGGTGAATTTATCGTTCAGAGCGATGAGTTGGAAAAGCTCGTGACCATGACGAACTTCCAGCAGTTTGACGCCGTCAAACGATTTCAGCGAATCCTCAAGCAACGTGGTGTTGACGATGCGCTGCGAAAGCGTGGCGCGAAAGATGGCGACAGCATCCGCATCGGCGATATGGTGTTTGACTTTGTGGAGTAAGTCAACGTGTACGAATCTTCTCTCATCGACGCTTGTTTTGCGACTCGCTGAACAGGCTGAGGCAGCCCTTCCGAACGAATGTGTCGGCTTTATCGTGCGGAAGGGGCCGCGCTGCTTCATCTTGCCCATACCGGCCATAGCGACGCAAAGTCGCGTCTACGTCCATCCGCAAGTCCTCCTCGACGCCGCGATGGCGCTGGACTGTGGTGGCGCCGAACTGGTCGCCACGTATCACAGCCACCCGGATGGCACTGCGGCGCCTTCTTCGAACGACAACCTCTTTTCTGCGTGGTCTCGCACGCACGTCCTCCTCTATCGATCCGCCGGCCACTGGGCCACACAGGTCTATGTTTGGTCTTCGCCGGACTGCAACACGTTTGACTCGTAAAAGAAATCGTTAGTTTGGATAACGCATACAAAGTCTGATGTCGCAGTGTGTGCAGGGAACAGGCGATTGCGGGCCAAAGACGAACTGATCCATGCAAAGGGAGGCGATTTGCATGGAGGGCTTCACGGCCGCCAGGGTACTTCAGCAGATCATAGACTGTGCAATCTCGTCGCGTGCGACGGACATTCATCTCACGTCGACGCACGCCGCGATGCGTGTTGACTTTCGGATTGATGGTGCGATTCGACCGTTCGTCCACTTAACCGAGCGCGGCGATGAACTCGTGCGCCGGATCAAGGCGCTCGGGCGAATGGATGTGACCAACGGACAGGCCCCTCAGGAAGGTGTATTCACCTGGGAGATGGAGCACCACAAGGCGCGCTTGCGGGTATCTGCGGTGCCCGTGTACGCTGGAGAATCGGTCGTCCTTCGCGTCTTAAACCAGTTCACGCAACCGCTCGGAATTTTTGAACTCGGGATGACGCCGGCGCAGGTAGCGCGGTTGGTGGGCTTGCTTTCTGAACCGAGTGGACTCATTTTGGTAGCAGGCCGCACCGGATCTGGCAAAACCACGACGCTCTACGCGATGATGCACCATCTTGCGATGCGTGGGCTGCAGGTGTTTAGCCTGGAGGACCCTGTCGAAATGCCGATTCCCAACTGTCGGCAGCTCGAAGTGCGGGAGCGGTCGGGAATGACGTACGAACTCGGGTTGAAATCGCTGCTGCGACAGGACCCCGATGTGTTGATGATCGGAGAAATTCGAGATCCCATTACGGCGCGCATCGCTGTGCGGGCGGCCTTGACAGGGCGGCTCGTGTTGGCGACGACGCATGCCGCGGACGCCAGCTCCTCACTCGACAGGTTACTGGACTTCGATGTGCCAAAGACACTTTTGGCCGGGGTTTTGCGGGCAGTCTTGGTTCAACACGCGTCACTCCTACCACAGGCGGCTCATCAGTCCGCTTTCACCTTTGACGACCTTGTGGATTTAGAGTCGAGTGCGGGACGCGGTTTGGCGCGCACCTCTGGGGAGGGGCGTGTCACCACTGCGAACCTGGAATCGCGTGCTACAACTATCTAGTTGGTGGCCAACCATTGGACGGGTTGCAAGCAATCGGCAAGCTTTTGTGGCATTCGCAGAGAACCTAGCGGAACTTCTGACGGCCGGTATCGACTTCGTTCAGGCAGTGGACATTCTGTCCCAACAGGGACCTTCGTTTCAACGTCGGTTATCGCGCACGGTATCCCATCACCTCGAACGCGGCTTTCCAGTTTCACAGTCGCTCCTGCCCCACATCGACGTCATCGCGGGAAATCTATTTGTTGTGTCGGAACGCGTTGGACAACTTCCGGGAGCACTTGCGGCGTACGTAATCCGCGAGCGCGCGCGCCGAGATTGGCGGCAGCATTTGACGAGGTCGCTCATCTATCCGTTCCTCCTCATGTGTTCCTGCTTGATTTTGGCCACCTTTGTTCGCGTTGTGATTCAGCCTCAGCTCAGTTTGTTGGAAGCGAGTCTCGAGGATTCAGGAGTCAGTCCGTCCGCTTTACCGGTGTGGTCGACTCTTTCACTGTGCGTGATCGTCGGCGTCCTCGGGCTGCCGGGTGCCTATTTCGTCCTTTACCAAATGCGTCGCTGGGGCGGCTTCAAGGGGATTCGACTGCCGTTTGACGACCTCGTGAGGAACGTTCGCTCTGAGCGATTTGTCGACAGCTTGCACATTCAGTTGGCGTCCGGGGTTTCTCTCGTCGAAGCCCTGAGTGCGCTCTGCGGTGTTCAAAACAGCTGGCTCAAGAGAGATTGTCAAATCGTATTGCGCAATCTGCTCGCGGGGATAAGCCTCGCGAATTCGCTGCCGAATAGCTTGAGTCCCATCGTTCGCGAGGTGTTGTCGGTCAGTGAAGTGACGGGGGACTTGACGGCGGGACTTCGACGCGCGAGCGACTTGCTAAAGGGTCGAGTCACCCGGAAGTTACAGCGAGTGAGCACATGGCTTGAGCCGGTGACGATGTCCATCATGGGGCTCGTCGTGGGGACGACCATGTACAGCGTGTTTGGTCCCATGTATCACACGATTGCTACCGTTGGAACCCATGGATGATGCTTTTGTGCCAAAGGAGTGTTAGCAATGATTCAAGCGACGAAAAATTCGCGCGAACAGGCGTTTTCCTTGTTGGAGTTGATGGTGGCTGTATCCATCATCGCCATCATGCTTGGGCTCATCACGCCTCACCTCATGGGCGCGTCAGCTCGGGCCACATCCACTGCGTGCGACGGGAACACCAAGACGATTTCGGCGGCACTTGCCGAGTATAATCTCCTGTACCAAACCCTCCCATCCGGCGACTCTGCACAACAGCTGCAAACGCTCGTCTCGCATCAGTTGCTGTCGGATGAGGCCTTGTCTGGAAATTACGCCATCGACGACGCAGACCCCATGCACATCGAAGTCACGTGTGATTCGCCTGGAGCCGCCAATGGCACGTGACGTCCATCGCTCACAGAGAGCCAAGGGGCGCCATCGCGCCGCCGCGTTCACGCTCATCGAGACGCTCATTGCAATCACTGTCACGGCAGTCGCATTTGCCATGGTGATACCCGTCGTGACGGAGATGAAGCGCGCTGGAGATCTGGACGCTTCGGCGCTCGCGTTGGTCTCTCGATTGCGAGAGGCCCAAACTATCGGAGCGACGTCGTCCCAAGCGGGGACACTTTGGCTTGATCCAGCCGATACCGTATACCACCTGACACAAGGCACGTCCACGATGGGTACGTACGCCTTTTCACCCGACGTACACTACGTGGACGGATATCTACAGCTGCCAAGCCGCCGCATTTCCTATGACAATCTCGGAGATGCAGAGGTATCGGGGCGAATCCGCTTGACCGACGGCGTTCTTGTACGGGTGATTTCGCTCTTCATGGGGACAGGCCTCCAACAAGCGAGTTGGGTGACGTCATGACGCTGTGGGAAGCTGTCGTCTCCATCGCCGTGTTCGTCGTCTATTTACCGTCCTTGTGCATGGCGGAATGCAATACCTTAACGGCCCTACAGCAAATCAACTCAGAAGCGGGCGTTCGAGTCGTCGAGGTGAGTGTGATGGATGACGTTTTGATGAACGAAACAGTGCCAAAGCAGATGTTTGAAGGGGGGATGTCGTATGTGGTGTCGACCAAAGGCGGTGTCGATCACGCGTGCCCAGGTACAGCCATCCAGGTATCAGGGTCTGGTTCAGTCGACGAGATCTTCGTTCCAGATTGCGACATGCGGCTTTTCACTGATTGAGGTGTTCGTGGCTATCTCTATCACAACCGTCCTCGTCACGGTAGGCGCCAACTGGCTCCTGGACACGTACCGTTACTATCATACGGCGTCAGAACAGTTGGAGGATGCAGCGATGCTCGGTGCGATTGTGCGCACCGTCGGACAGGACCTCCATTCCGCCGCGTCTGCGGCGTGTTCCCCACACAGTCTAGGGCTTACGCTACTGAGCGGTCAGCACTACGCATACTACGTCAACGGGCATCACCAATTGATTCGCACTCAAGCCGGGGGAGGGGATGCTGTGATCGGAGCGAATGTCCAATCGTTGGGTGTCGCTTGTAAGCAGGTGCGTCTCATCCACCTGCTGGTAGAATTGGTGGACGGTCGGGCGGAATCGCTCGACGTGCGACTCGGGCCCCCTTCGATTGCACCATGAATAGAACCGCAGGTGTGGCACTCATCAGTGTGTTATCCATTGTCCTCACGATGTCCGTACTGTTGTCGTCGCTCGTCCTTTCGTGCCGCATTGTCTGGAACATTCGAGACCGGGAACGCACGTTTGAACATTGTGCGGCCTACGCGACAGGGGTAGCGCGGACGATGTTACAAGCTCTGCAGGAGGGGAATGTGCTGCAATCCTCGCAAACATCGCAATTTGACCAAGCACAGGTAAAGATATCGGCAGCGAATCACAGCGGGTTAACATTGGTGAAAGTGGAAGTGGAAATTGGCGACGTTTCCGATACGATTGGTTTCACATATGATACAATCGCTCATAGATTACGGGCTTGGCAAGACAATGGACCAGGCATCGCGGAGTGATGATTGTCGTGCAACATCAAAGAATCGCCTTGGTAGGGTTCATGGCCAGTGGAAAGTCCACGGTCGGAAAATCGCTAGCCAATCACTTACAACGTCCATTTATCGATCTCGATAAACATATTGAATCCTCGACGGGCAAAACCATCCCAGATATTTTCAGTTCGCTGGGAGAAGAGGCGTTTCGCCAGCTGGAACGCAATGGGTTGACGAATGTCGTCCGCGGTGACGAGTCCATCGTCCTCGCGACTGGCGGTGGTGTCGTCACACAGGCGGCCAATCGAGATGTGCTCAAACGCGAGTGGACTTGTATCTATCTTCGCGCCCGACCGGAGACCATTCGTCGACGGTTACAGCAAGACGGCGTGGTGCGTCCGCTTCTCGCGGTCGACAATCAGACGGAGGCGATTCGGTCGCTGATGGGCCTTAGAGAAACGTGGTACAACGAGGTGGCCGACTTTACCGTGGACGTCGATTCCTTAGAAATTCCTGCTGTGGTGAGTCAAGTCATCGATTGGTTGAACGATTGAGCGAGGGGTATCTTATGCAGCACATTCAGCAGCTTTTCAGCAAGGCGTTGCAGGGGCACGATAAAGGGTACGACACGGCGTACTTTCGCAATCGAATTCCGGAGTTGAATCAGTTCTCTGTGAGCGATGCCTTTATTGAGCGTTCGCGCGCTGCGCTTTTGGAGTACTTGCGACAGGCTGAGATCTGCAGCGGCTGTCAAGGGTTTCACGCATGTGGCAAACAAGGCGATATGCAAGGTTTTACGCAAGTATTGGAGCCGTATAAAGGGCAATTAAACGTGAGCGTCCAGCGCTGTCGTCCGTATGTGGACTATCTGGCGAAGAAACGAGTAGACAGATATGCCTCCCTCGCCGGCATGATCGAATTGGATGAGAGCTTTCAGTTCGAGAACTATCCCCAGGAGCAATCTAAGAAGTACCCAAAATTGATGCGGTACGCAATGGAGTTTGCGATGGGGTTTCAGCCTGACGATAAAACACCGACGAGCAACGGGGTATATCTGTTTGGCCCGCCTGGTGTAGGGAAGACGCATCTGATGTTGGCGGTGTTTAACCGCCTTCGCGAACGCGGCGTGCCGTGTCTTGTCGTGCGGTCCGATTCGCTCTTTGACCGCATGCGTCACTTGATTGCGGACAGTCAGGATTTGGAGCCGTTTCTCGACACGCTCTCGACCGTGCCGGTACTCGGTATCGACGAGTTTGCTCAGGAGCGCGCAAACGATTTTACGTTGGAGAAGTTGTTCCGCATTGTCAACCATCGTTTCCACGCCAACCTGCCGACGTGGTTTACCAGTAACTATGCTCCACCTGATGCGTACCGCCGCCGAGGTGAGGACGTCAACGATTCGGTTTATCCACTGCGGTCACGGATTATGAAAATGTGCATGATGGCACACCTCGAGGGTCCGGACGCGAGACAGCGACATCTGCGGTCGCTCACCTAGTGCGGATGCGTACAGGGAGTCCGACGAGTGCGGCTTGGGTAATCTGAACTTCTGTGCGAGGCGCACTCTTGGTGACAAGGTGCGCTCGTTTGCGTTTGTGTTCCTGAATGAGCTCCTGCTGCGTCGCCTCGTCGTGATCGGGTAGGATGCTTTTGTAGTAGGTATCCAATTGTGACAGGTCGTCTTCTAGGCGTTGTACTGCTTCTTCTGCCCAGTCGACCGGAAGGGTATCGATGTGTTGGCGGATGCACGATTTTGCGAACGCCATCCCGTCCGCTACGCTTAGCGACGCGTCTTTTAAAATGGCTTCTGGACGTACCGTCTTCATTGCGATGCCCGCAATTTTGTCGTAAAACCCGAATACCGGTTGGCGGTTGGCGAGACACACTCCGATAGACATCCACTTCTCTTCGACGGAATCTGTGACGAACTGAATCAATAGATTGAGCACGAGCCAAGGGACTAGAACGCCGGATGGCGACGTCTGCATGGGCTGTACGCACGCGAACTGGCCTCGGTTCATGGCGCTATCCACAATTTTGTTCATACGAAAACAGCCGAGCGTGATGAGCTCCGTCGTGGGCGCCTTCGCAAACATTCGCTCGTACGGATTCTGCGGGGGGTTCTTCTCTAGGTGCAGTTGGTGTTCGGCCGCAAGGCGGGCGTCCTCACGTCGTTTGGCCTCTTCGGTAAAGGACAGCCGAAGCGTGGTAGGCTCTATTTTTTGATGGGTCTTCTCGGCCCACAGCCAAAAAAACGGCCGGTCCGTCAATTCCTTATCGACGTCCAGTGGGAGTCGAACCTCGCGGTATCCGTCTGCAAGGTACACGACTTGCGCGCCGACCGCATCGAAATAGGTTTCACAGAACGCCATGCGCTCTCCTTGTTCACGCAATGGGACACTCGTTGGCACGGAATGACCTCCTACACGGCACAAAGTCTACTGCAGGTATTGTTGTTTCATCTGATTCAGTTTGCTCGCCAAATCCACGGCGTCGGTACTGGTCATGGTGGCCTCAAACAGTTCCTTATCCCAATTTGCCAACCGCTTGTCGCTGACGATGTAATCGAGTTCCCCAATGACCGACTCGAACATGCGTATTTTTTCATGCAGGAGTTTTACAATGTGTTCTTCAATGGTTTCCCGAGTCGCGAGGTTGTACACATGACACGTCTGCGTTTGGCCGAGTCGATGAATCCGACCGATCCGCTGCTCGAGTCGCATTGGGTTCCATGGCAAGTCGAAGTTGATCATGTGGTTGCAAAACTGCAGGTTGATTCCCTCGCCGCCGGATTCGGTCGCCACGAGGATTTGGGCCTTTTTCGAGAATAAATCCTTCATCCAGTCTTTTTTTCCACGTTTGAAGCCGCCGCGGAAGGGAACGGCGGAAACGCCCTTTTTCTTGAGCATATACATGATAAAGTCTTGGGTGGCCCGATATTCTGTGAAGACGATACACTTGTCGTCGATTTTGTCGATCAAGTCCAGTACCTTGCCGATTTTTGTGTATTCGGAGATGCTGCTTCCCAATTGAATCAGTTCTGCGAGTTGGATTTGGCGGCTTGGGTTGGTACTCTTCTTTTGCATCTTTTCGAGTGAGATCATCGCAGCGTACGGCGAACTGCAGATCTCGCGCTGGAGCGTGAGCAACGGCAGCATCGACACGCGTTGCGATTTTCGCGATTCGTATTCGTCTCGCAAGAGTGATTGGATGCCGTCGTAAAAGCGCCGCTCCTGTGCGTTTAACTCGAGTTCCACCACCTCGACCTGGCGCGGCGGAAGGGAAGTGGCTCCGTCCTGTCGGCGATTCCTGATCATGATATCGCCCATCGTCTCGCGTAGCCGTTCGGCGTCCCGCGGCGTGCGCCGACTCGCGACGTGATTCGTGGAGAACTGAGACACGCTTCCGAGGTGACCGGGTTTGAGAAGCGTGACGAGCGTGTGGAGTTCTTGCAATTGATTCTGCATCGGGGTTGCCGTGAGCAACAGTAGATATTTGTTGGGAATGGCGTTGGCCATCTGCCAATTCTTTGTTCGGTGATTTTTCAGTTTGTGGGCTTCATCGATGATCACCATGTCCCACGGCTGCGACAGGACGGCCTCTTTGTGAGGCGGACGCTTTGCGGTGTCCAACGAGGCGACGACGACGTCGTACTGCTCCCATGTCCACTCGTTGCGTTGTGCGGTCGCAGTGAGCTGAAATTTCTCGTTCAGCTCGCGCGTCCATTGCAGGACCAGTGATGCAGGTACTAGAATCAGAGCCTTCTTCACGAGGCCCCTGAGCATGTATTCCTTCAGGATGAGGCCTGCCTCAATCGTCTTGCCAAGTCCGACTTCATCTGCGAGGATGGCCCGCCCGCGCAGTTCCTTGAGCACGCGTTCGGCCGTGCGAACCTGGTGTGGCAGGGGTGTAAAGCCCGTAATGTGGTCCATGACCAAGAGCGATTCAAACGTCGGCGACATGCGCGACTGCGTCGCGACAGCGGCCAGATGGAACATCTTCCACGCGGTCGGAGAATCGTCTGCGCTCACCCCATCGAGGTATGTCGCAAAGGCGGTTTCAATGTCGTTGTCCACCATGTGTACCCCAAGGCGTACATCCGTGTTCTCGGCGTGCTTCAGGAGCGCCTCGGGGAGGGCATGATTTTCCAGGTCTAAGTCCATGTGTTTATACCTCCGACAATGCTTGTTTCCCTCGTATTCTGTCATGTAGTATGTGACAAGTGGATTACTTTCTTTCATCTTGTCGAAAAATGTCGCGAGAGACATGTAAGGGGGATACTACCTTGACGACTGCTAAGCGCACCCCACTCTATGACTTGCACCTCGCCAAACAGGCGAAAGTCATCGACTTTCACGGATGGGAGATGCCTGTCCAGTACCAGAGTATTGTCCAAGAACACCAATCCGTTCGGCGGGACGTCGGGGTTTTCGACGTATCCCACATGGGAGAGTTTCTCGTCACGGGATCGGACTCCAAGCAATTTGTGCAATATTTAGTGACCAACGACGTCGAGCGCCTGGCGGACGGCCAAGCGCTGTATACGCTGTTGACAGATGACAATGGCGGGATCATCGACGATTTGTTGGTGTATCGGTTGGCAGAAGAGCGTTGGCTTCTCGTGGTGAACGCGGGCAACATCGACGTCGACTACGCGTGGGTCACCAGTCATACTGGGGAATTCGCCGTCAAGGTGGACAACATCTCAGACGACGTCGCACTCATCGCTCTGCAAGGTCCGCGCGCGCAAGCGCTGTTGGCCCAGAACACGGATGTCGCACTGGACGAGTTGCGCCCATTCACGTTTGCCAAAGGTGAAGTCGTCGGCCAGCCGGCGTTGGTATCGCGGACGGGCTATACCGGTGAAGACGGATTCGAACTTTACGTGCGAGCAAATGATGCAGCTGCGATTTATGAAGCGCTGATTCAACTCGGCGCGGTACCCTGTGGTCTGGGCGCGCGCGATACGCTGCGGCTCGAGGCGAAACTCCCGCTTTATGGCAACGAGTTGTCACGCGAAGTCACGCCGTATGAAGCGGGCCTTGGGATGTTTGTGAAGCTCGACAAAGGGGATTTTATTGGTCGAGCGGCGCTCGTGCGCCAGAAGGAAGTCGGTGTCTCGAAAAAGCTCGTCGGGATTCAAACCGAAGATCGGGCTATCCCGCGCACTGGCTATAAGGTGTTCGTGGGGGATGAAGAAGTCGGCGTGGTGACGTCTGGTACGATGTCGCCCACGTTGCAGGTGCCTATCGGGCTGGTACTGGTGGATGCGCGCTACGCTGCGCTCGACCAGATGGTCGACGTGGAGATTCGGGGGCGCAGACATCCAGCTCGCGTCGTCAAGACGCCATTTTACAAACGAAATCGGGGCTGAACGCCAGTCTATAGGAGGCCATCGACGTTGAACGAATTTGGCTATATCCCACATACAGAGGCGGATCGAAAGGCGATGCTCGACGCGTTGTCGCTCGAGTCGGCCGATGCGCTGTTCGCTGATATTCCGGAAGAGATCCGCTTGAAAGAACCTCTTGCTCTGCAAAAGGCGATGTCGGAATTGGAAGTTATGCGCCACCTGCAGAAACTTTCCGACAAAAACGAGCACTTGGGTCGCGTCGTCAGTTTCCTGGGCGCCGGCGCCTATGAGCACTATCAACCGAGTGTTGTCGACGCCGTGATCAGCCGCTCAGAGTTCTATACGTCGTATACGCCGTACCAGCCGGAAATGAGTCAGGGGCTACTGCAGGCTACCTTTGAATACCAGACGATGGTCGCAGAGCTCACCGGTATGAACGTGGCCAATGCGAGCATGTATGACGGCCCGACGGCATTTGCCGAGGCGGGGCTTGTGGCGTGTGCACACACTCGGCGCAACCGCCTGATTGTTGCGGATAGCGTTCACCCAGAGTACACGGCGGTGCTCGAGACGTACGCAGCTGGACAAGGGGTGGAAATTAGCTATATTCCGCAGAGGAATGGCCGCATCGACCTCGAGGTGCTGACGGGCCAACTCGACGATTCCGTGGCTGGCGTCATGATTCAGTACCCGAATTTCTTTGGCGTGATCGAGGATGTTCGGCACATCGCCGAGTTGGCGCACCAAGTGAAGGCATTGCTCGTCGTCAACACGTACCCCATCGCCCTCGGTCTGCTCGAGGCACCCGGCCACCTTGGAGCGGACTTGGTCGTAGCGGAAGGGCAGTCGCTCGGGAACGCCATTTCATACGGCGGACCGTATCTCGGCATCATGGCGGCGAAACAGCCGCTCATGCGCAAACTGCCGGGCCGCATTGTCGGGCAGACCACCGATCACGACGGCAATCGCGGTTTTGTCCTCACATTGCAGGCCCGCGAACAGCACATTCGCCGCGAGAAGGCGACGTCGAACATCTGCTCGAACCAATCGCTGTGTGCCATCGCTGCCACCGTCTTCCTGTCCTACATGGGCAAGGAGGGCATGCGGGAACTCGCGACGCAGAACTATCACAAGGCCCACTATCTCGAACGGCGATTGACCGACATACAAGGGGTGGAAGCCGTCTTTTCGACGCCATTCTTCAACGAATTCGTCATTCGTCTGCCAAAGCGCGCGGCAGATGTTCAGTCCGCCCTGCTGGAGCGCGGATTCTTGTTCGGTCTCGACCTGAGGGCTAGCCATCCGGAGCTGGGCGACGCCGTTTTGTTGAACGTGACAGAGGTGCGCACGCGGTCAGAGATGGACGAGCTGGTTCAGGCATTGCGGGAGGTGATTGCGTGACGATTCAACGCGAAGGAGAAGAGAAGCTCATTTTTGAAATCAGTCGTCCGGGGCGCAAGGCGTATTCGTTGCCCGAATTGGATGTGCCTGAGTCGGACATGGCTGATTTGGCGGGCCTCACGCGCTTACATCAAGCGGAGTTGCCAGAGGTGAGCGAGCTCGATGTGGTACGGCACTTTACCGCGCTCTCACAGAAGAATCACGGCGTGGACTCAGGATTCTACCCATTGGGTTCGTGTACGATGAAATACAATCCGAAGCGCAATGAACGGGCGGCTCGCCTCGACGGGTTCGCGCGTATCCACCCGTTGCAACCGACCAGTACCGTTCAAGGAGCACTGGAACTGATGTACCAGTTGCAGCAGGACCTGACGGCCATCACGGGTATGGATGCCGTGAGTTTACAGCCGGCCGCTGGCGCTCAAGGCGAGTGGACAGGGCTCATGATGATTCGCGAGTACCACGTTCGTCAGGGACAAAGTGCGCGTGACAAGGTCATCGTGCCAGACTCAGCCCACGGTACCAACCCTGCGAGTGTCAGTATGGCGGGGCTCAAAACGATCACCATTCCGTCGAAAGCGGATGGCAGCGTGGATTTGGACGCCTTACGGCAGGTGGTCGGCGACGACACCGCTGCCCTGATGCTGACGAACCCAAGTACGCTTGGGCTGTTTGAATCGCAAATCGTCGAGATCGCGGAAATTGTCCACGCGGCGGGGGGCCTGCTCTACTACGATGGGGCCAACATGAATGCCATCCTTGGCTATGCGCGTCCAGGGGACATGGGATTTGATGTCGTGCACTTGAACCTGCACAAGACATTCTCCACGCCGCACGGCGGCGGCGGCCCGGGTGCAGGACCTGTAGGCGTAAAGTCGTTCCTCGAACCGTACCTGCCGAAGCCGGTGCTCCAGAAGGTCGGCGGCCGTTACGAACTGTGTGCAGACCGGCCGCTGTCGATTGGCAAGGTAAAGGGGTTCTACGGCAACTTCGGCATTCTTGTGCGGGCGTACACGTACATCCGCACGCTTGGTCCGGACGGACTCAAACTCGTCTCGGAATCCGCCGTCCTCGCGGCGAACTACCTGCTTTCGCAGCTTAAGGACGACTACGATGCGCCGTTTGCCGGACCGTGTAAGCACGAGTTCGTCTTGTCTGGCAGTCGGCAGAAGGCGCACGGCGTCCGCACACTCGACATCGCGAAGCGGCTGATCGACTTTGGCATTCACCCACCGACCATCTATTTCCCGCTCATCGTGGAAGAGTGCCTGATGATTGAGCCCACCGAGTGTGAGAGCAAAGAGACGCTGGATCGGTTTATCGAGATTATGAAACAGGTCGCGCACGAGGCACAGACACAGCCAGACAAGGTCGTGGCTGCACCGCACCAGACGATTGTCGGGCGACTGGACGAGGTTACCGCAGCACGGTCACCCGTGCTGCGGTATACCTGCGGTTGAGGAACCCGTAGGAGAAGCGAGGTGGGGCGTGGCGTTGACCGCTGTCACTCGGAAGACGCCGCGCTCAAACCGGAGGCAGGTTATACTGGTGTTCGTGATGGGGACGTTCTTCATGCCGACCCACCGCAGGGCGCCTTTGATGATGCCTCCGTGCGTGGCGATAATCAGACGCCCGGCATGGTTGGAGTTGGTGAGGTCGGTGAGGAATGTGCCAATTCGACGCTCGACGTCCTCGGACGTTTCCGCCCCAGGCGCGCCGTTCGGAAACCGCCGTTCCTTTTCTGCACGGTGTAGTCCTTCGGCTTGGCCAAAGTACTGTTCGCGAAGGAGTTTGGTCGTGGTGATGGGGGTGCCGGTCTTCGCCGCCACAGCTTTTGCTGTATCGAATGCGCGAGACAGGTCGCTTGAATAGATGTGCGAGAACGGAACGCCTTCTAAATATTCGCCCAGTCGGCGAGCTTGATCGCGCCCCACTACATTGAGTGGGATGTCGGTCCACCCTTGAACGCGGCCGTTGACGTTCCAGTCTGTCTCACCGTGGCGGATGAGCCAGATGTCCATGTGCTCGTCCTCCTTCGATTTGTCAGTGCCAGTATAGCAAGGAATATAGGCCCTGTGGTACAATAAGTCAGGTTTTGACGGTCTTTTGCAGTATTTTTGAGGAGGAATCCCGATGGACAAACCGTATCTGGTCGTGATCCACGGACCGAACCTGAACCGTCTAGGGGTTCGTAAGCCCGAAACGTACGGCCGCCGGACGTTGGCTGACGTCATTGCACTGGTGAAATCGGTGGCGGACGGATACGGACTTGACGTGTTGGATAAGCAATCCAACCACGAGGGAGACCTCATCGACTTTTTGCAGATGCATGGACCCGATGCGGCAGGTATTCTCATCAATCCCGGCGCGTTCGGTCACTATAGTTACGGACTCCGTGACTGCCTCGAGGATATTGACCGACCAACGATTGAAGTGCACATCTCAAACGTCCACAAACGAGAGGCATTTCGCCATCAGTTGGTGCTCGCAGACGTGGTGATGGGACAGGTTGTCGGCCTTGGGACGGAAGGGTATCGCTTCGCAGCGGACGCCCTCTGTCGTCAATATCAACATGATGCCGCAAAGTTGCGGTGAGTGGCCTCACTTGCGACACGATTGTGTCGTGCGCACTCGAAGGCGCTCGATGGAAACCAAGTTGTGGAGGGAATAGGCTTGATTTCAAGCAACGATTTTCGCACCGGTACGACGATTGTATATGACGGCTCAATTTTCCGCGTGATTGAGTTTATGCACGTTAAGCCAGGGAAAGGTGCGGCGTTCGTACGCACCAAGCTAAAGAATGTGAAGACTGGCGCCGTGAAGGAGCAGACGTTCCGCGCCGGCGAAAAAGTCGCCCGCGCGCACATTGAGACCCGCGAAATGCAATACTTGTACAACGATGGCGAAATGTACACGTTCATGGACACGGAGACGTTCGAGCAGACGAATATCAACCGCGCCCAATTGGAGTACGAGTTGAACTTTTTGAAGGAAAACATGAACTGTTACATTGTCATGTACCAAGGCGAAGCCATCGGGATCGACCTGCCAAACACGGTCGAACTCGAGGTGACGGAGACCGAACCGGGTATCCGCGGCGATACGGCGACCGGCGGCAGCAAACCGGCGACCGTGGAGACGGGCTACACGCTTCAGGTCCCATTCTTCGTCAATACAGGGGATCGCTTGATCATCGATACGCGTTCGGGCAATTACGTGTCCCGCGCATAACATTTATTCATCCAGCGGATGTAAAAAGGGCACCTGTCTCGCCGAGTGGCGTTCAGACAGGTGCCCTTTTTTTGCGTGCTCGGGACACTGGTGTAGCGGATAGCGCTCGGTCTTAGGAAACGCGCGGCAGCTACGGCGAGTCAGGCGTGAAACGATTGGCCACGCGCCCATCGCAGAGGTTCTTCTTGGCGCTTCCATCGCATATCAAGTACCGAGGAGGCGTGTCCAATGTGGCAAGTTGTGGACAAAGTCGTCTACGGAATGGCGTCACTTCGCTTTATCTCCGGGATGATTGAATTGACAGGCGGATTGCTCATGCTCTATTTCGGGACGGCAGAGCGGGCACTTCAGGTCAACGGGCTGTTGGCGCTCGTTGGACCCATTGTGCTCATCGGCGTGACTGCGTTTGGTGTCATCGGCATCGCGGACGAGGTGAAGATCTGGCGCATTGTGATGTTGCTCATCGGGGTCGGTTGTATTCTGTTCGCTTCCAGATCCTGATTCACCTCGCACGTCGGGTACCGGTGTTTCGTCTATGACTTTTTTCGCATAAAGCTGAAGACGAGTGCCATCAACAGTACAAAAATTACGAGGAACACGACAATCCAACGGATCATGACGGAAACATCCACTTGTCGACCCTCCCCATAAAGCTTCTTCGTATCAGTCAATGCGTCCGCTCGTGAAATGGTTCCACACGAAACACCAATTGACCGCCACGCCCGCATATGCGGAAGGCGTTGTCCATATACATGGACTAGGTGGAGGAGGTGGACAAAGACTGTGCCAGTGTCCAATGCGGAATTAGGCGTTGATCCGTTCACTCCATGGCGCAAAGCGGTCTCCATTTTGCCACCCGAATTGGAAGAGCGACTGCACCGTTTGCATCCGGATGGATTGGCGGCGCTCGAAGAGATTCGCCTTCGTGTCGGACAACCGCTGGAGCTTTGCGGACAAACTGGGAGCTCGTTCTTGCACTGTGAGTCGGGGACTACCTCGGTCGCTTCGGAAGGACTCGTCGTGACGAGTGGACACATCAAACACGTGGTAGGGCAAGTCACACAGTTTTCGATGTACGCAGTAGAAGAGGATTTACGGCGCGGTTTTATGACTATTCCGGGCGGGCACCGCGTTGGCGTCGCGGGGCATGTGGTGACAGATGGACAAGGGCAAGTGAAGTCGATCCGCTCGATTTCCTCCTTAAACATCCGCGTCGCGCACGCGATTCCTGGTGTGGCGAACCGCCTTCGACATCATCTCTATCGCAAGCAGGATGGACATCCGTACAACGTCCTCGTCATCTCGCCGCCACAGTGTGGGAAGACGACGCTCATTCGCGACATCGCCCGTCAGTGGAGTGAAAACCTGCTCGTTCGAAGAAAGGTTCCGGCGAAGGTGGCCATCGTCGACGAGCGTTCGGAAATCGCTGGTTGCATTGAGGGGCTCCCGCAGTTTTCCGTCGGGCCGCGTACAGATGTTCTCGACGGCTGCCCGAAGGCGCAGGGCATGCTGATGGCCATTCGCAGCCTGTCTCCCGACATCGTGGTGACCGACGAAATTGGCCGGAGTGAAGATGCGCTTGCCATCTTGGAGGCGACGCACGCGGGCGTCGCGGTCATCACGACGGCACACGCCTTGCGGATGGAAGATTGGCGGATGCGACCGAATATGGATTCGCTGTTTCAATCGAAGGCGTTTGATCGATACATTTTGCTCAGCCGAAGACATGGACCTGGAACGGTTGAAGCGGTGTTAGATCAAGCAGGGCGACCCATCCGCACCGGAGGCGAAGGGTCGTGCTGAAGTTGATTGGCGCGATGCTGCTCGTTTTGGCAACTAGCCTACTCGGGTTTCAGATGGCGCGGGCCTATCGGGATCGGCCGCGCCAGCTTCGCGGTCTCATCCGCGCGCTCACGCATCTGCAGGCGGAAGTGGAGTACCAATCCACGAAGTTGCCGACCGCCCTCGCCAACGTGGCTGAGCGCGCGAGTCCTCCGTGTTCGTCGATGTTCACGAGCGTCAGTGAGACGCTGCTAAAACGAGGGGCTTCCGTCCAAGCGGCATTTCGTACAGGCATTGAAGACCTCGTCGCACAAAGCTCCCTGACAGCTGCGGATTGCGAGCCCATTCAGATGGTCGCGGAGACATTGTCCACCATGGACCGAGCGCACTTGACGACGCAATTTCAACTGTCGATTGACGCTCTGCACCAGGCCGAGCGGCAAGCGCGTGAACAAGGGCTGAAGAACGCGCGCCTGTGGCAGTATCTCGGCGTGCTGACAGGGGTCATCTTAGTGATTTTACTGTATTAACTACACCTCGTTCGATCCGGGAGGGCGGACAATGTCTCCAGAGATTCGTGACGTGTTTCGGATATTCGCGGTCGGGTTTATCGCCGCCATATTACACACTGTGCTGAAACAAAGCGGTAAGGAAGATTTCGCCCATTGGGCGACACTCGCTGGGTTTATTGCGGTGTTCGCCATCGTCATTGGCTACGTCGACAACCTCTATCGGGAAATCACGAGCGTCTTTTTGCTGCAGTAGGTGAGGATGTGCATATTTTTCAACTCGTCGGAATTGGCATGACCGCGACCGTCCTAGTGTCTGTGCTTCGCGAACACGCTCCACAGTTTGCCATGCTCGTGTCCATCCTGGCAGGTATCGTGCTCTTGACCTTGGTGGTTCAGAACATGGATGGCGTAGTACAAAGTCTGACGGGCCTTGCAGACGCAGCCAAACTTGATCACGGTTTTTTGACCACGGTGCTTCGCATTATCGGCATCGCCTACATCGTCGAGTTCGCCGCCCAGGTTGCGCGCGACGCGGGAGAGGGGTCACTCGCCGGCAAAATTGAACTGGCCGGCAAAGTGGGCATCATCATTCTCGCGATGCCCATCATCACGGACGTCGTCGAGTCCCTCGTGCACCTACTGCCTTGATGAAGGGGGGATCGCGACGTGAGACTACGGCTGGCTCGAATCATCGTGGCATGTGTGAGCGCCCTCGTCATCTTCGCGAGCGCGCATGTCACGTGCGCGCTCGCGGGTGCGAATGGCGCTTTACCACTCGCCAACAACTCGATTTCGCTGCAAACCGGCGCGCTGGACGGCGGCACACAGGCGAACGAGACGGGCACCGCGACAACCACTGGTTTGCCAGGACAAACCGGCGCTTCGCCGTCGTCCCCTGACGAGACGTCGTCCGTGCAACCTGGATTCAACGAACAAAGTGAGACGGCGGCGCGCAAAGCGATTCAAAAGGCTGCCGAGCAACAGGTTGACCGGCTGCCAATCGAGCGCATCGACCAGTATTGGAACGACCTTCAGGCGAAGTATGGCGGGTACCTGCCGGACTTGTCAGGCGGCAGTATCGTACGGGCCATCCTCGGGAGCGGTGGCCCCAGTTTCACAGGCGTCACGCACGGCCTGTTGCGCTACTTCTTTACCGAATTGTTCGACGACGCGCAACTGCTTGGAGGCATTTTGATTCTTTCCGTCATCGCCGCCCTCCTGGAGTCGATGCAGGGAGCTTTTGAGCGGCAGACGGTCAGTCAAGTGGCCTACATGGTGGTGTTCTTTGTACTGATGATGCTGGCGGTACACTCGTTCATGGAGACGATGGGGGCGGCGCGTCACGCCATCCAAACGATGAACGACTTTATGATTGCGACGATTCCGCTCACCATCACCTTGCTGGCTGCGTCCGGTGCGGTCGCGTCGGCCGCGTTCTTTCAACCGCTCTTGCTGTTCGCCGTCCACTTTATCACCAACATCATATTTATCGTCGTCTTTCCGCTGATCTTCTTTTCAGCCGTACTGGATTTGACCAGTACGCTGTCCGTCCGCTACCAACTGACGCGTCTAGCTTCTCTATTCCGCGCTGTGGGTATCGGCATTCTCGGGTTTGCCTTGTCGGTGTTCATCGGCGTGACGACGGTTCAAGGGCTTGGCAAGGGCGTGGTCGACGGCGTCGTGTTGCGCACTTTGAAGTTTGGTGTCAGTACGTTTATCCCGGTCATCGGGAAGGCCATCTCCGATTCAGCGGAAACGGTGCTCAGCGCGTCCCTCCTCGTGAAAAACGCCGTAGGGGTGGCAGGGCTCGTACTGCTCGCGCTCATCGCGATTTTCCCGGCGCTGAAAATCCTTGCCGTCTCGCTGATATACGGGGGGAGTGCGGCACTGATGCAGCCGCTGGGAGACACGCCCATGGTCGCCTGTCTATCTACGCTCGGCAAGACGCTGGTTCTGGTGTTTGCGTGCGTCGCCACAGTTGGGCTCATGTTTTTCTTTGCCATCTGCATTCTTTTGGCCACGGCAAATCTGGCGGTGATTACAGCATGACCATGCTCGGTGAATGGATTAAGCAGTTGATTATGATTGTGATGGTCAGCATCATTGCCGATATGCTGCTGCCGACCAAGTCGATGCAGAAATACGTCCGGGCGGTGCTCGGCGTCGCCATCATCGCCGCGATGATTCAACCCTTGACGCCGTTCTTTCGGCAGGACTGGGCGGATAAAATGGCAAACGCGGCGTCGACCGAGCTGATGAAGGATACGTCCGTCGGCAATGGTACCGGGTCGGACATCAGTTTGGCGGGATATCAACACGAGCTCGTGACCGAGCAACAGTCGGAAACGAACGTCATGGTCGCCGACGCAGTCCTCGAGTCCCTGCCGCAGGCATTGCGCGCACATGTCACGCAACTGAGCGTTACGCACGGAGATACGCCGCCTGAGCTACAGGCGACGGTCGATGTCGACACGGCGGATGCGGACGTTTGTTCACAGATTCAGCAGTTTGTCGTGCGCACGCTGCAGGTCCCGTCAGATCAAGTGGTGGTTCGACAGAACGGAGGTGACTGAATGGATTTAAAAACGCTGTTGAAGAACAAATGGCTCCTGTTTATCGCGGCAGTTGGGATGTTGCTGTTGCTCGTGGGATCGTACTTGCCGTCGAAACACGCCACTCCGACCTTGGCCACTTCGACACTCGGTCTCACCGGGAACAGTACAGGGCAAGGCAGTCCGTCGACCGGTACTTCTAGTTCTGGCGCGTCCCAGGACTCCGTGGCCGACATCGAGCAGAGCTACGATAGTCAACTAGAATCTATCCTAGTAAAAATTCAGGGCGTGCACGCAGTGACGGTGATGGTCACGGTAGACTCGTCGGGGACGCTCAGCGTTGCCCAAAACAACTCGTCGAGCAGGACGGTGACGGGCAGTGGGGCCTCGGCCTCGACGACGACGACCGAGAACGACCAGATTTACACGTCTGACAACGGTGGGGGAGGAAACGGTCCATTCGTTCTGTCGAACATTCAACCAACTGTGATGGGCGTACTCGTCACGGTCAACGCAGATGATTTTGCGACAGCAAAATCAGAAATCATTGAATCAATTACGAATGTGTTGGACGTGCCTGCATATAAAATTAGTGTAGAGCCTCAAAAGGAATAGATGCTAGACTAGGAGGATACGAAAAATGGTAAAACGGCAGACAGTATGGCTTTCGACGATGATGGTGCTCTCGCTCATGCTCATCGGCTACTACACGATGAACAATCAGAGCGGCACTGCGACCACAACCCAACCAAATAGCGACTCCGTGACGACGGCTGTCACGCAGCCGTCCACATCCGCGGGCGCAAGTGCAACGAACAGCACATCATCCACCTCGTCGTCGGGCGCGACAGCGACAACCGATTGGTATACAAACCAGCAGACGAGCGTATCGCAACAACTGTCAGAGCAAATCGATCGGCAGAAGGCTGTCCTGGCGAACAATAACGCGTCTTCTGACCAGATTGCGTCCGCTGAGTCCCAACTCGCAGAACTCCAAGACCTGGCTGGTGGGATTGGCAACGCTACGCAGATGATCAAGGCCGACGGGTTTAAGAATGCCGTGATCGTGCCGGATGCGAAGTTGCAAACGTTCTCGGTCTACGTCCAGGCCAGCAATTTGCAAAAGGACGATGCCATCAAGGTGATGAACATCGTGAGCCAGCAACTCGACGTCTCCATGCTGAACGTGACGGTCAAGGCGCACGCGTAAACAAGACATCCCTAGACGCCCCGCTGCTACGGCAGTGGGGTTTTTCTGTGCGGTGTTGTTTAGCGAACAACTCGCTTATGGTATACTAGGACAAGATGTCTGCTAGGTGTGTCGTCAAGGAGTGACCATTTGAGTGTTTAAGATTGGTGAAATTCGCGAACTGATTCGATTACTAGATGAAACGAGCTTGTCCGAAATTCATTTAGAATCCGAAGACATGAAGCTGCACTTGAAAAAACCTGATCCAGAACGAATCGTCGAGGTCAGTGCAGCTCCCGTACATACGCCGCAGGTGTCGGCGGCAAATGCCGTGGTACAGGCTGCGCCAGTGGCTCCAGTTGCAGTTGCTGCGCAAGCGCCCGCGACCGCACCCGCAGCTGCGGCATCCGACGAAGGCGTGCATGTGATCGCCTCACCGATGGTGGGCACATTTTATCGTTCGCCATCTCCGGAAGCGGGGCCATTTGCGGAAGTCGGTCAAAAGGTCAACAGCAAGACCGTCGTTTGCATCGTGGAAGCGATGAAACTGATGAACGAAATCGAAGCTGAAGTGAACGGCGAGGTCGTCGAAGTGTTGGCTGAAAACGGCCAACTCGTCGAGTACGGCCAACCGCTGTTCAAAATCCGGTTGTCATAAGGAGCCGATTTGCATCATGTTTAAACGAGTCCTGATTGCCAACCGCGGCGAAATCGCCGTTCGAATTATTCGCGCATGTCGCGAGCTCGGAATTGAAACGGTGGCGGTGTATTCGGCGGCAGACGGCGATGCCCTCCACGTTCGATTGGCAGATGAAGCGTATTGCATTGGCCCTGCCGCATCTAAACAAAGCTATCTGCACATCCCGAGCATCATGTCCGTCGCTACCCTTCGCGACGTGGACGGGGTGCATCCAGGATATGGCTTCCTCGCGGAGAACAGCGATTTTGCGGAAGCTTGTGAAGCCTGCGGCATCACCTTTATCGGACCCAGCCCACGGGCCATCGACATGATGGGCGACAAAGCTGTCGCCAAGGAGACGATGAAGGCTGCGGGCGTGCCGACGGTACCTGGCAGTGACGGGCTGATCGAGAGCGTTGAGCAGGCGGTCAGCGTCGCGGAGGCCATCGGTTATCCGGTGATCATCAAGGCCACCGCCGGGGGTGGTGGCAAAGGCATTCGCGTCGTTCACGACGAGTCGATGTTGCGTCAAGCGGTCGTCACAGCACAGCGCGAAGCGGAATCCGCCTTTGGTAATGCTGGCGTCTATATTGAGAAGTACATCGAGACCATGCGCCACGTCGAAATTCAAATCCTCGCCGACAGACACGGCAACGTGATTCACCTCGGCGAGCGGGATTGCTCCGTACAACGCCGCCTTCAAAAACTCGTTGAAGAGGCTCCGTGCCCGGTTCTTGACGAGGTGACGCGCCAACGCATGGGTGACGCAGCGGTGGCTGCGGCTCGTGCGGTGGATTACGTCGGCGCCGGGACCATTGAATTTATTTATAGTGACGACGGAAACTTTTACTTCATGGAGATGAATACGCGTATCCAGGTAGAACACCCAGTCACAGAATGGGTAACGGGTGTCGACTTGGTTCGAGAGATGATTCTCGCTGCGGCGGGTGAACCGTTGTCGGTCACACAAGATGACATCGTGCTGCGCGGTCACGCCATCGAGTGCCGGATCAACGCGGAGGACCCGACGCGGCAGTTCATGCCTTCGCCAGGCACCATTCGTTCTTATCTTCCACCTAGTGGAAATGGGGTTCGCGTGGATTCGGCGTGTTATCCTGGTTACACCATCCCGCCGTTCTACGATTCGATGATCGCCAAGTTGATCGTCTGGGCACCGGATCGGCAACAGGCCGTCGCACGTATGCTGCGAGCCTTGGACGAGTTTGAGATTGAGGGCGTCAAGACGACCATTCCATTCCACGTGGCCTTGTTGCAAAACGAGAAGTTCCAAAATGCCGAGGTGTCTACGCGCTTCTTGGAGCAGAATCAAATCCTGTGAGGGGTTCTGGTCTTGCAAACGCCGCATGGATGCGGTTTTCGTTAGGAAAGCACTCATTCCTTCAGAAAGCTTGTCATAAAATGAAAGACGACAATGGGTGAAGGAGCGTGGTTCTCATCGCAGACATGGAGTACGAGCTTACTGAACACGGCACGGTCCACATTGCTGACGAAGTGGTACAAATCATTGCGGGCCTTGCTACGAGTGAGGTCGACGGCGTTGCTGGCATGAGTGGTTCGTTTGCAGGGGGACTGACCGAATCCTTGACGGGCCGAAAAAACCTCGGCAAGGGTGTCCGAGTCGAGTTTACTGAGAACGACAGGAGTTGCGTCATCGACATCTCAGTCGTTCTCCAGTTTGGCGTAAATATCCCGGATACGAGTTACCAGATTCAGGAGCGTGTCAAAAGTTCTGTTGAAAGTATGACCGGCCTGAAAGTAGCGAGTGTCAACGTCCAAATTGTCGGCATCGTCTTTCAGTCGGACAAGGAACGAGCCGTGGATGCGGATTCGTTCGAGCGCGTGGAACGCAGTCCACAGCTATAGGCAGCTCTGAATCGGCCTGCCGAGTGCTCTACATGCGCTTTTCACTGGGGCAAAACGCCTACGTGTACACGGTACAAGCTGGCGTTTTGCCCTGGGTGTTTACAAGTGAGTTGCAGCGGAGGGATTTTGTGAGCATATTAGATCGGATTTTGCTGTTTTTACTCTCAATTGCGAGTCTGTGCTTAGGTGTAGCACTGGCACTGGTCGGCGCGAATGTGTTGGGCGCAGATGTACAAGCGTACGTAGAAACGAGCCCGGTCAATGTGGTCGCCATCGTGGCTGGTATCATCATTATTGTCCTCGCCCTCCGTTTTCTGTTTTATCGCACTGGGCGGCCGCAAACCACAGATGCCATCACGCTGACCGGCGACCATGGACAAATTCGCATCTCGTATGAAACCATTCGTCAGCTGGCGAACCGCCGCGGCAGTCAAGTGCGCGGTGCTCAAGAATTCGACACGCGCATTCGGACTGGGCAAGAGGGTGTCGTCATTTTGGTTCGTATGCAGGTTTTGCCGGATATCGATATCGCCGCCACCAGCCGCGAAGTGCAAACGGTGGTCAAGGAATATGTGGAGCAGCACACGAGTGTGAACGTGGAGCATGTGCTCGTACATGTCACTGAGTTGTCGCCCGCGCAGAAGCAAGGGAAAGCGTGGAGCGGCGCATGAGTTTCATCCGGCGCGCATTGGGGTGGTTTGTCGGGTTGCCGCGCCGCTATCACGGCGTGGTGTTTGCGTGTCTATTTTGGTTGTTGTGGATGATTTTTGGCTTTTGGCGGACGCTGCTTCTGCTCGTGCTCGCCGGAATCGGGTATGTCGTGGGCCGAATTTTAGAAGAGAATCAGTCTTGGCGTGCGCTTTTGGATAAACTGTTGTCAGAACGATTTACGGAGTGACTACTTTGACTCGACATGAAGCAAGACAGTGTGCCGTGCAGGCCCTGTACCAAATTGATCTGAGCGGAAGCCCGGCGCTCGACGCCATATCCTTTGCGCTCGAGGACAAATCGGTGACCGACGCCGATTTAGCTTATATTCGTACCTTGGTTGAAGGGACACGCGCCCAGTTGGTAGATATCGACGAACGCCTGTCGCAAGTGATGGAACGCTGGTCGACGGAGCGCGTGGGACGCGTCGAATTAAACGTACTGCGGCTAGCTATGTACGAGTTGATGTTCGACCACTCGATTCCATCGGCCACCATCCTCGACGAAGCCGTCCGGCTGGCAAAGGGATTTGCAACCGAGACGTCGGGAAAATTTGTCAACGGGGTGTTGGCGAAAGTGCTTCCTACGGTGCGAAGCGTACAAGCGCGCGAATCAGAGACGGGTGGAAAGTCGACAGAATCATGAAGTGTGTTTTAGGTATCGATACGAGTAACTACACGACGTCAGTCTGCGCGGTTTCGGCCGCTGACGGTACGCTTCTCGCCAATGCGAGAATGTTGCTTCCGGTCACAGATGGTCAAAGAGGGCTTCGGCAATCCGATGCGCTCTTTTTTCACGTTCGGCAATTGCCGATGGTGATGGGGGAGCTCATGCAGCAGCTGCACGTCGCCGGAATCCATCCCGAGTGGGTGGCGGCAGGTGTGTCTGTGCGACCGCGGCCATACGCCTCTTCTTACATGCCGGTGTTCCAAGCTGGTGCCAGTTTCGCCACTTCTTTTGCGCAGGCAGTTGGCATCCCTCTGGTGCACACCTCGCACCAGGAAGGTCATCTCGCCGCCGCCGAGCATTTTGTGCCGGTGGATGGGCGTCGATTCGTTGCGGTCCACATCTCCGGCGGGACGTCCGATGTGATGATTGCACAGCGTACGGCGTTTGGTTACAAAATAGACCTGGTGGGCGAGGGACTGGATTTGCACGCGGGACAATTTGTCGATCGCGTCGGCGTCCACCTCGGTCTCCCATTCCCTGCCGGAAAGGCGCTTGAACGCCTTGCGTCAAGCGAGGAGAGCCAGTTCGTCGACGAACAACCGCCATTTGCGCTTCCTGCATCGGTTCACGGTGCCAGGATGAGCTTTTCCGGCCCGCTGTCCGCCGCCATTCGCGCGCTTGACAGAGGGACTTCACCTGCGCTCGTGGCGAATGCTGTGCAGCGCTGTATTGCGCAAAGTGTGGCCAAAGCGGTGGAGTACACCATTCGTCAACACGACACCTCGGTCCGGGAAGTTCTCGTGGCAGGTGGCGTCGCATCGAATGCGACGATTCGACATCGCGTAACGGAGCGCCTGACGAAGCGGGTGCGCAACGTGCGGGTCCAGTTTGCCCCAGCGGAGTTCGCTCGCGACAACGCTTTAGGCGTCGCGCACATTGCACAGGTGCGATTTCGCGGGTGAATGGCACGCTCGTTTGAATATTCAACAAAATACATAGGAATTAGATGGTTTTTTTATGACTCCTCTTGTATAATGAGCAAAAAAAGTCCATAGGGGACGTATGAAGACTAGGAGGAAGTGTTGTGGTAGAGCAAGAGACAGCCGTAGTGGAGAATGTAACCGATATGCTGATTGTGGGTGGCGGACCGACTGGGTTGTTCGCTGCATTTTACAGTGGGATGCGGAATACATCCTGCAAAATCATCGATAGCTTACCGGAATTAGGTGGCCAACTTGCCACTTTGTATCCAGAAAAGTACATTTTTGATGTGGCTGGTTTTCCTAAAGTACAAGCTCGAGACTTGGTGAATCGACTGGTTGAGCAGGCGATGCAGTTCAATCCCGGCA
Source organism: Alicyclobacillus fastidiosus (assembly GCF_026651875.1). Classification (GTDB taxonomy): domain Bacteria; phylum Bacillota; class Bacilli; order Alicyclobacillales; family Alicyclobacillaceae; genus Alicyclobacillus; species Alicyclobacillus fastidiosus. The sequence goes on from NZ_CP104067.1 coordinate 2,701,946, forward strand.
TCCACTTGAATGAGGCCGTACAATCACTCGTCCGCCGCGAAGACGGATTGTTCGAACTTCATACGGACAAGTCGGTTCACTTGGGCCGCGCGGTGATCATCTGCGCCGGCATTGGCGCGTTTACGCCTCGTCCGCTACCTGCAGCAAGTGCGACCAATTTTGAAGGTCGTGGGGTATCATATTATATTGATAAGGTAGAAAACTATCGCGGCAAGCGCGTATTGGTGGTCGGCGGTGGCGACTCTGCGGTGGACTACGCGCTCATGCTCGAGGAAGTTGCGGCGTCGGTCACGCTCGTGCACCGTCGCGACCAGTTCCGTGCGCACGAGGAGAGCGTGCACAAATTGCACCAGTCGACTGTGAAACTCAAGGTGTTCACAGAGCTGACCGACGTGCAGGGGAATGGCTGGGTTGAACGCGCCGTCATCGTGAACAATCAGACGCAGGAGACGGAGACGCTGGAAGTCGACGCGATTGTGAGTGGCTTGGGCTTCACCGCATCGCTTGGTCCTATCAAAGAATGGGGCTTGGAAATCGAAAAGAACGACATCGTCGTGAACAGCAAGATGGAGACCAACATCCCTGGCGTGTATGCGGCTGGAGACGTGGCTACCTATCCAGGTAAACTGAAACTCATTGCGACGGGATTTGGTGAAGCACCAACGGCAATCAATAACGCAAAGACGTATATTGATCCGAAGGCGCGCTTGTTCCCAGGTCACAGTACGTCAATGAAACGGTAACTCAGATTATCCGGAGTTCACACGTCTCGTGTGAACTCCTTTTTTCATATCGGCCGAAAACGGCACACATGGCGTGGGAACCGTGGCGCGTGACGTAGGAGAGAGATGATTATGGCACGGATTTTGGATGGTAAGGTCATCGCCGCAGCGGTGAAACAGGACCTGGCGATGGAGATAGCGCAGTTGAGGGAGAAGGAAGTTCAACCCAAACTGGTCGTGGTCTTAGTTGGGGATGACGCGGCGTCGGCGAGCTACGTGCGGTCGAAGGAACGCATGGCGCGCGAGCTGGGCCTGGAAGCGGAGGTTATCAAGCTTTCGGCGGACGTCAGCGAGTCAGAGTTGATGCGTCAAATCGAGTTGCAGAACGCGGACGATTCGGTGGATGCGGTGCTCGTTCAATTGCCCCTTCCCGAACACATCGATACGGACTGGGTGCTCATGGGCGTCGACCCTACGAAGGATGTGGATGGTTTTCACCCGCAGAACATCGGTCGATACGCCATCGGCTCACCGCTGGTCTGGCCGTGCACTACGGCGGGTATTCTCGAGATTCTCGAGCGTGCGAACGCGCCTGTCGCGGGGCAGACGGCGGTCGTCGTCGGGCGCAGTCGGATTGTCGGGTGGCCGACGGCGCAACTCTTGTTGGCGCACAACGCGACGGTCGTTCAGTGTCACCGCCAAACCAGGAACTTGGCGGAATTCACGCGCCAGGCGGATATTCTCGTCGTCGCGGCGGGACAAGCCGGTTTGATTCGGGCGGACGACGTAAAGGCGGGCGCCGTCGTTATCGATGTGGGGATCAACCGCGTGGACGGTCACCTCGTGGGTGACGTCGACTTTGATTCGGTGGTTCAAAAAGCAGGTGCGATTACGCCTGTACCAGGAGGTGTCGGCCCACTGACCGTCGCGATGCTCATGAAGAACACCGTGCGACTGGCACGGATACGACGTCTTACAAAGGAGGATGAACGGTGAACGCTGTGAGTCCGGCCGCTGCCAATGCGAATGTGTTCAGCGTGACGCAGTTAAATCGGGTGATCAAGGACCGCATAGAGACAGACCCAAGGCTGCTGCAGTGTCACGTGTCGGGAGAGATTTCTAACTTTAAACATCACACGAGCGGGCACATGTACTTCACTCTTAAAGATGAACAAAGTCGCGTACGCGCCGTCATGTTCGCTGGCCGAAACCGCCGCCTCCGGTTCCGGCCAGAGGACGGGATGCGCGTCATTTGCACCGGGAGTGTCAGCGTGTTTGATCGCGACGGCCAATACCAACTGTACGTCGACGACATGCAGCCTGATGGCATCGGTGCACTCTATGTGCAATTTGAACAATTGCGCAACCGCCTGCAGGCCGAGGGTTTGTTCTCGCAAGTGAGAAAGCGCCCTCTGCCCGCGTATCCGACGCGCATCGGCGTCGTCACATCTCCGACGGGAGCGGTCATCCGCGACATTTGTACGACGCTTGAACGGCGGTTCCCCTTGGCTAAGGTCATTTTGGCGCCTGCTGCAGTACAGGGAGCCGGTGCGGCCAAGACCCTCGTCGCAGGGTTGCGCAAACTGTGGAGCCTCAAGGACCCAGTAGACGTGATCATCATTGGACGCGGTGGCGGTTCTCTAGAGGAATTGTGGCCGTTTAATGAAGAGGTGGTCGCGCGTGCCGTCGCGAATTCGCCTGTACCCATAGTGTCCGCCGTCGGCCACGAGACAGACGTCACCATCTGCGATTTCGTCGCCGACGTGCGGGCGGCGACGCCTACCGCGGCGGCGGAGTTGGTGGCGCCTCACCGCCAGGACATGAGCTATCAACTGACGCAGGCCCTGGCGAGATCGGTGGGGGCCATCACCAATCAGGTTAGGACCTCGCGACAGGTGCTGCGGGGACTTGCCGAGCGGCCGGTACTTCGCGAACCGAAGCGGATGATCGATAAAGAGCGGCAAACGGTTGACTATGTCGAAGGAAGATTGCGAGATGCGCTCGTCCGCCCAGTGCGCGTCGCGCGGCGGCAGTACGTGGACGTGGAGAGAAGATTGTTGCGCATTGACCTGAAACGGCGCATCGATACGCTCAAGTACCAGACTCAGTCGTTAGAGGATAGGTCGGGCCAAAGTGTCAAACGCACTGTCGATCGCTACAACGCGATGCTCGAACGCCAAATTGGCGTTCTCGAGGCGATCAATCCTCTGAGCGTTTTGCGTAGAGGATATAGTGTTGTTTATGATGAATCTAAGGACGAAATTATTTCGAGCACGGCACAACTTCCTGCCGGCCGCCGAATTCGCATTCGGGTGGCGGATGGAACTGTGTGCGCAAACGTCGTCGACGATGGAGGAGTTTATACGCGTGGAGAGCAAACCAGACTTGACATTTGAGGAAGCTATGAAGAAATTGGAGGACATTGTTCGACAGTTGGAGTCAGGTTCCCTGCCTCTGGCTGAAAGCCTGGACAAATATCAGGAATCGATGCACCTCGTGAAATTTTGTCGCGAGCAATTGGACAAGGCTGAGTTTAAGTTAGAACAACTCTCCATGGATGAAGTCGAGGCAGAATCGGAAGCGGAAGATGGATCGCCGACAGAATGAGGACGGTGAACGCAAATGTCCTATCTCGAAAGCTGTAAATCTGAACTCAATCAGTACCTGGAAACCGCCCTCGTCACGAGTGGGCTCGCGAAACGGCTGTACGACGCGATGAACTACAGTTTGTTGAATGACGGCAAGCGGCTGCGCCCGGCGCTGTGCATGGCGACGGCGGAGACGTTTGGAGTCGAGCGGCAGGCTGTGCTGCCTGCCGCAGCCGCGTTGGAGATGATCCACAGCTATTCGCTGATCCACGACGACTTACCTTGTATGGACGACGACGACTTGCGCCGCGGACAACCGACGAACCACAAGGTGTTTGGCGAGGCGATGGCGCTGCTCGCCGGGGACGGATTATTGACCGAGGCGTTTGTTCAACTGTCAAAGCCGCTGTCCGGAGTCTCGCCGGATCGACAGGTGTCGATGTTGCACACGCTCGCCTTGCGCGCGGGCGCGTCCGGCATGGTCGGAGGCCAAGCGGTAGACGTCGAACTGACTGGACAAGAGGGGACGCTCGCCGACGTGGAGTACATCCACCTCCACAAGACCGCTCGGTTAATTCAGGCTTCCATCGAAATCGGTGCCCTGTTCCCGGAACTGCCGACTGAGTGCGTCAAGGCCCTGTCGGTGTACGGCGAATCGCTCGGACTCGCCTTTCAGATGATCGACGACGTGTTGGACGTCGTGGGCTCGTCGGAGGAACTCGGCAAGACGCCGGGCAAGGATGTGCAGGCGAATAAACTGACGTACCCCCGATTTCTCGGCGTCGAGGAGACGAGGGAGCTGGCGGCGCAGGTCATCGGGCGCGGCGAGCAGGCGCTTCTTAAGGTCGGCATTGCATCGAGTCCATTGCGAGAACTTCAATCGGTGGTTCTGGAACGCACCCACTAGATCTTCCTGTGCGTCCGGGGCGGATGCAATGGCAGGATCGTTTGGCAACAATGAATTCTGTGGTTTTGCCGCGAATATGATATACTAAGTATCAGTTGAGATGCCTTATGAATGGGTGGCGCAGTATTCTAGTCAGCCGTCCGTGCTTGAAGGCGGGGCTAAAAATCCGCCAAAGGGCACATCGATGAAGTTCCTGGTGTTGGCTTGGGGCGCCCAGCCCTGGGCTTATGCTGGGAGTTAAGAAAGTTGGGTAGCCCGCAATGGCATGTGGAACCTAACCCAGCTTTCGCGGAGGCCCAAGTGCGTAGCTCGCAGTCCACTAGTGGAAGGGTTATGGCTTGGGGTATGAACCTGCATGCGGAGGCAATCTGTGTGCAGTGTAGCCTGCCTTGAGTGGTACTGAAGGATCCTAGGTATTCAGGCGAAGTGCCGCGGCCACGGTCACTTCGCTGGTGCTGGGTGAAATCCGTACTGCAAAAGAGGCTAGGGTGCGGTAACGGCTGCCGCGGAAAACGCCTAGACTGTTCGCTACAATGTGAGACACCTTGAGGATTATAGTGTGGACTAAGTGGTAATCTAGTCTGACAGTCGGTGACGCTGTCAAGTTGCGCTGAAAGGGAAACCGCCAGAACGGCGACGTTTTGGCGCGCGACTGGGAAAACCTACTGGACCTAAGCCACAGCGTTTACTCAAGGAGTTGCCACCCTTTCTCAATCACTACATATGGAGAAATGATGAAGAAATCGTCCAAATCGAAGTCAAACTATAAATTTATCGTGTTTGTTGCCGCACTGACGTTGCCTATCAGTGCGGTTTTCGATACATCTACTATCTTCCTCAATACGACGACATGGTATATTGGCGCGATTGTCGTGGTCTGTATCGTCTTTATCGGTGCGCTGTTTGATATGCTTGGCATGGCAGCGGCGGCCGCTCGAGAGACGCCATTCCACGCGATGGCGTCTAAACGCGTTTTTGGTGCGCGTCGCGCCATCGCGATCGTCCGAAATGCCGAAAAAGTGTCGAGTGTGTGTAGCGACGTCATTGGCGATATCGCAGGTGTCCTCAGCGGTGCTGGCGCGCTCGCGGTGAGCGTACAATTGCTTGCGACGATACACGTAGGTGGCTGGAGAGATGAGGCGGTGAAAATCGCCATCACCGCCGTCATTACATCCTTGACCGTAGGGGGAAAAGCGATTGGCAAGACGGTGGCAATTCATTCTCCTACCCCCATCATTCTGTTTGCAGCTCGTTTATGGGAAACTGTGTCCTTCGTGGACCGCGGTGCACAACGGCGAAAAAAGTGAGGCTTACGTTAGATGAACATCTTGGACCAGATCGATGAACCAGAAAAATTAAAGCGATTGACGACGGCGGAGCTCGTACAGCTCGCTAAGGAGATCCGGGCATTTCTCGTCGAATCGGTCTCCAAAACAGGGGGACACTTCGGTGCTAACTTGGGAGTGGTTGAACTCACCCTGGCGTTACACCGGGTATTTCACAGCCCCGAGGACAAAATTGTCTGGGACGTCGGGCATCAAGCCTATGTGCACAAGTTGTTGACTGGTCGTAAGGAAGGGTTTGCCTCGCTGCGCCAATTTGGCGGCATGGCGGGATTTCCGAGGCGGGATGAGAGCGTACACGATCAATTCGGCGTAGGACATGCGAGCACGTCGATTTCTGCCGCGCTTGGGATGGCGGTCGCACGCGATTTACAAAAGAAGGACAATCACGTCATCGCCGTCATCGGAGATGGTGCGCTGACGGGTGGCATGGCGATGGAGGCCCTCAACCATGCGGGGCACTTGGGAACGAATCTGTTGGTGGTGCTCAACGACAATGAAATGTCCATCTCGGAAAACGTCGGCGCGGTGTCAAAATACCTGACGAAATTGCGTTCGGACCCGACCTACGCACGAGCCAAGGCCGACTTGGAACAGATTTTGCGACGCTTACCTGCAATCGGAAATCGCTTGACGAACACGCTGGAGCGGTTCAAGGATGGCATGCGCAACTTGGTTGTACCTGGTCAATTTTTTGAGGCGTTCGGCTTTCGCTACTTAGGGCCTGTCGATGGGCACGATTTGGCGGGGATGATTCACACGCTGGAGGACGCAAAACGACTCAAGGGTCCCGTGCTCCTGCACGTGATCACGCAGAAGGGCAAAGGGTACGCGTCGGCGGAGAACGCTATCGACAAATGGCACGCTTGGCCGACTCCGAAGGGAGATAAGCAAACCAAGTCCTACAGTCAAATTTTCGCGGAAACGCTGCGCGATTTGGCCAAAGATGACCCGCGCATCGTGGCGGTCTCGGCGGCGATGCTGCCAGGTACCGGATTGTCCGCGTTCCAGTCTGCGTTTCCCAACCGGTGCTTTGACGTGGGCATCGCTGAACAACACGCGGCCACCTTCTGTGCAGGGCTGGCGACGCAGGGAATGCGCCCAGTGTTCGCGGTGTACTCGACATTTTTACAGCGCGCCTACGATCAACTGATTCACGATGTCGCGATTCAGAACTTGCCGGTGCTCTTCGCGGTCGATCGCGCCGGGCTCGTCGGCGCGGACGGCGAAACGCACCAGGGCGCGTTCGACATCTCGTACGCACGCACGCTTCCGAATCTGACCATTATGATGCCAAAGGATGCAGCGGAGTTGCGGCAGATGATCCATACGGCATTGACCTTGAATGGCCCTTGTATCGTCCGCTATCCACGGGCAGACACGCACCCGCTGGTCGAAACGTCGCCCATCGAACATGTTCCAATTGGCAAGGCCGAGATCGTGCGAGAGGGTTCCCAGGTGGCGATTTTCGCGCTCGGTCCGATGGTCGCTATGGCGGAGACTGCGGCGGACGCGTTACTGCAAGCTCACGGCATTTCTGCGAAGGTGGTCAACCTTCGATTCGTGAAGCCCTTGGATGAGGCGCTGGTAATTGAGTGCGGGCGACACATGCCGATTGTCACCGTCGAGGAGGCGTCGACGCTGGGCGGCGCGGGTTCCGCCATACTCGAGGCGCTCGCTGCAGCGGACGTCTGTACACCACTTCACCGCCTTGGCTTACCGGATGAGTTTATCCCGCATGGTGGGCGCAACGAGTTGTTGAAATCGATTGGGTTGACGGTCGATGGCATCGTGCAGGCGTGTCTCGACGTCGTTTCGGTTCAGACGGCTCGTCAAAGTCACATGTTGGTGGAGGACTAAATGGCTGGAACGCGTTTGGATGTGTTGTTGCACGCTCGCGGTCTGTACCCAAGTCGGGAAGCGGCGAGGCGGGCGGTGATGGCGGGCTTAGTCAAGGTCGGCGGCGAGCGGGCGGACAAACCAGGGATGAAAGTGCACGACGATGCGGTCGTCGACATTTTGGAACCGGAGCACCACTTCGTTTCCCGTGGCGGATTGAAATTGCAACAGGCCTTGGACCGGTTTGACGTGGATGTCACCGGCCGGGTGGCGATTGATGTCGGGGCTTCGACTGGCGGATTCACAGACTGTCTGTTACAGCACAGTGCCTCCCGTGTGTATGCCGTGGATGTCGGGTATGGGCAACTCGCGTGGACGCTCCGCAACGACCCGAGAGTGGTGGTCATGGAACGTACCAATTTCCGCCACGCCGACGAAGGGTTGTTTCAACCACAGCCCAGTCTCGCAGTTATGGACGTCTCTTTCATCTCGACCAAACTGCTGTTCCCGAAGCTGGCGGCCGTCTCCACAGATGGCGCGGACGTCATAAGTCTCGTCAAGCCTCAGTTCGAAGCCGGTCGCGGCTTTGTCGGAAAAGGGGGCATTGTGCGAGACGCCAGGGTTCATCTACGGGTACTTCTGGACATGCTGGATCATGTCACGTCCGTAGGTTGGTCTTGTCATGGACTCACGTTTTCTCCGATTTCCGGTGGAGACGGCAATATTGAATTCCTGGCCTGGTGGAAGATGGTAGAGGGCGACGAAAGCAGCAACTGGACCAGCGTCGCCAAAGCGGTGGTGGTTGAAGCGTGGAATGAGCTTCAGGGAGAGAACGTCGAATCGGTTCTGGAGAGTCCACTGGCCTAACGGACAATCTTGTGGCAGGATAGGACGACCGTATCCGTGATCACGTTTTTTGGACTGTTGGGCGCTTTTTGGTGTCTTTGGTATGTGACCAAATCCCTCGTGTTGGCGCGTCCCTCCAAACAGAAGGAGTCGCCGCCTGACGGACTTTTGCAAAGTGCCCTGCGATGGCTTTCGGACAATGACTACGACGTGCTCAATGCACAGAAGACGGCGGGTTACACCGCATACATCGGCGATTCTCTTGTCGGTTATAAAGAAGAAGCGGATTTTATTGCACGAAAGAACGGCCATGAGTATGCTGTGATTGTTGGGCTCGAAGACCTGTCCCAAGAGGAGATTTGTCAGCGGTACTTCCCGTTGTTTGCGATTCTAGACGTGCAAGGAATCATTTTTCTCAACATGCGGGATGAAACTGTACGGCACGTTGAGTTTGTTCTTCATCGACCACGCCGCCACCACTTTCGTCATCTGGTCTATCGAAGTCTTTGGTTTTCAGGGGGCATATTGTTCGCTTTTGCCTTGTTGCATCGCGCGTGATGGGGAGGGAAGGCCGTGCGAAAAATCGCACTTTTGTACAACCCAACCAAGGCGCAGGCGTGTTCCATTCGCGACGAACTGAATCGCCTGTTGACCGATGGGGGCATCGCGGTTACACACGTCGCTGTCGATCACGCCACGGACATCCTCGAAGTCGAACCGGAAATTCGGTTCGTCGAACTGGCCATGGTGCTCGGCGGCGACGGGACGTTGCTTGGCGTCGCTCGTCAATTGGCTCCTCATAACATTCCGCTGCTCGGGATCAACATTGGGCATTTGGGCTTCCTGACCGAATCGGAGCCGTCCCAGTTGAGACCTGCTGTCTCGAGAATTATTCAAAATGAGTACAATCTCGAGCACCGAATGATGTTGGAGGCAGAAGTGTACAGAAACGGTGAATTGCTTAGCAAGTTCACCGCGCTCAACGAAGTGGGGACGGGGAAGGGCGCATTCGCCCGCATGGTCACCGTCGACGTCCATGTCGACGGTGTGTACGTGGATACGTACCGGGGAGACGGGGTCATCATCTCCACGCCGACGGGATCGACTGCGTATTCGCTGTCCTGCGGAGGTCCCATCGTCAGCCCCAATTTGCAGGTGATGGTGATGACCCCAGTCTGCCCGCATACGCTGTTTTCCAGGCCGTGTGTCATCGACGCACAGCAGGTCGTGAAGCTGACCGTGAGGGCTAGTCACAGCGACCTCGGCATGACGGTGGATGGGCAACAGGGCGTTCACGTGCTGAGCGGGGACGAGATCTTTGTCAAAAAGGCCCCGTTCGATACGACTTTGGTGCGCTGGCCCGACAGGGAGTTCTTTGGCGTCTTGCGCAGCAAATTACATAACGGGAACGGCGACGACCCAACGCTCGCTTGAGTACAGCGTCGAGGAAGGCGGTGACGTAGATGTTGACTGAATTGTATGTGGAGAATTTCGTCCTGATCGATTCCTTGCGATTGGAGTTTGGACGTGGGCTACACGTCTTTACCGGTGAAACCGGGGCTGGGAAATCCCTTTTGCTCGACGCGACGCGGCTCGCGCTCGGCGGTCGAGCGTCGGCCGCGTCCATCCAACGCGGCGCGGACCACGCCTTGGTCGAAGCGGTGTTCGAGGTTGGGGCAAACACGTCCGCCGCGCGCATCCTCGCGGATTGGGAAGTGGGTCTCGAGGAGAACACGGTCATCGTCTCGCGCTCCCTCTACCTGAACGGCCGATCGACCTGCCGTGTCAACGGCCGGACGGTCACGGTGCAAATGTTGAAAACGCTTGGAGATGCGCTGGTCGAAATGCAAGGACAGCACGAATCCCAGGCGATGTTGACGAGTAGGTACCAGCGCACGCTCATCGACCTGTATGGGCAGCATCTCGACCTTGTCGAGAGCACGACACTGTCGTATCGGCGCGTGAGGCAGGCAAAGGAGCGGCTTCAGGCTGCGCAGGTCAGCGAGCGCGAGCGCGCACAGCAGATCGACATCTTGCAGTTTCAGATTCAGGAGATAGAGGCTGCGGGTGTCACGCCGGGGGAAGAGGAGTCCCTTCGGTCGGAGCGTCAGCGTTTATTGGCGTTTGAAAAGTTTCAGTCGTACGTGGACGAAATTTTAACCGCTCTCGAGGACCCGATGCACGGCGCGATTGCCCAACTCTCTGCCGCTCTTCACGGTGCCAACGAGCTCTCTACCAAGGTTAGCGATTTGGCGCAGGTTCACGAGATGATTTCAGCCGCCAAGGTGAATGCCGAAGAAGCCGCCTTTACTACGAGCAAGTTCGCTTCGCGATTGGATGTTGATCCACTTCGGATTCAAGAAATTGAAGATCGGCTTGTCGCCATCCGCACACTCACGCGCAAATACGGTCCGACGCTCGACGACGTTCTGTCACATCTGATGTCGAGCAAGGCGTCGCTGAACGCGTTGCTGAAGCACGACGAGGTTCTGGATGCCTATCGCCACGAACTGAATGACGCAGAACAGGCGTATCTAAACTTGGCCGAGCGCTTGTCGAGAGCCCGCGGGCAGGCGGCAGCGACCCTGCAGAGGGAAGTTCAAGCACGCCTGCACGATTTGCATATGAACGACGCCCGCTTCGAAGTCGCCGTGACCAGTGACCCAGCTCAGTGGACGGAGGAGGGCGTTGACCTCGTCGAGTTTTTATTCAGTGGGAATCCTGGCGAAGGGTTGGCACCCCTCCAAAAAGTTGCATCGGGCGGCGAATTATCGCGCACACTACTCGCATTGAAAGTCGTCGTGGCCGATTTGGAGCAGGTGGACACCTTGATATTCGACGAGATCGACGCCGGGGTAAGTGGAGACGCCGCCCAGCGCGTCGCCGAGATGCTCCGCGCACTGGGGGAACATCGTCAAGTGTTGTGCGTGACGCACTCAGCCCAGGTCGCAGCCGCCGGGCACGAACACTTTCAGATTGTGAAGGAGACGGTGGACGGCCGGGCGCATACCACTATCCAGGGCCTCGATCATACCGCTCGGCGGGATGAGATTGGCCGCCTCTTAGGAGCAGGTGTATCGGACGATACGGCACTTCGGCACGCGGACGCACTGTTGGAAAGCTTCCGAAAGGACACCATCACCCACACGTAGGTGGGAGCTTTTTTTCATTATAAGACGGCTCCCTACGGGTACCTTAGGACTACGTTTCCACTGAGGTGCTGTCAAGGGGGGAAGGCAAATGGCTGGTCGCCTGCGCACGATTCGGTTTGTTGGACTTCTTGCAATTACTGTAGCATGCTTCACACCCGCTGTTCAAAAGATGGCTTCCACACCGACACAGGTCAGTATGGTCACGGGCGACACTGTCGCTCTCCCAATGACCGGTACGCAACCATCGACTTCGTCGTCATCCATTGCATCCACTTACAAGGCATCATCCTCTTCATGCACCGTTACTTCCACAGGTCCTGGGGACACGGACATCTCGGGCAAGCGTTTCGGAATTATTCCTTGGAAGACACACATTCACGTGGAACCTGCTGCGCGCGTTATGGTTGGCGGGCAGGCGGTCGGTATCCGCATCCAAAGCACGGGACCCGTGGTAGTGGGTTTTCGCCGGTTGACGGACGGGTCATCTCCGTGTGCGAATGCGCATATGCAGTTGGGGGATCGGATCATTTCCGTCAATGATCGGCGAATCGAAACCGCCAGCGACCTACAAGCGGCCCTTCGAAGCAGGGGGCAGGCTGTGCACATGACCGTCGTACGGGGAAACACGACAAAACAGTTTACGCTGTCGTTCAAAGACGCCTCTGTTCATCAGCTTGGCCTGTACGTCCGAGACAGAACGGTAGGAGTGGGCACGCTGACCTTTTACGATCCCGCCCATCACACGTTCGGTGCCCTAGGCCATATCATTACGGATGCGGATACGGGTCAACCTGTGGTTGGGGCAGGGGGATTGTATCAAGCGTCGATCACCGGACTCCAACCGGGTGCGGCCGGGGCTCCAGGCGAGAAACGTGGGACCTTCTCATCTGCGAGTACACCGCTCGGACACATTGACGTGAATACACCATACGGCGTGTTTGGGTCAATGTCGCGGCCGCCAGTGCGCACACCCGTTCCTGGCATCTTGGACGTGGCCCTTCCCGAGCAGGTACACGAGGGCCCGGCTAAAATGTATACGGTGGTACACGGTACGAGAGTGGAGGGGTTTGATGTGCGCATCGACAACGTAGCACGTCAGTCCAATCCAGCGACGAAAAGTATGATTGTCCGCGTCACCGACCCTCGACTGTTATCTGAAACAGGTGGTATCATTCAGGGGATGAGCGGAAGTCCTCTGGTACAGGACCACCGCTTAATTGGGGCTGTGACACACGTGTTCGTGTCCGATCCTACGCGTGGATATGCAGTGTATGCCATGTGGATGTTTCGACAGACCCGGTTATCGGGCAAACAACAGACGCCGTCCACAGTTTCTTTCCTTCATCCCAGACGATACGCGGTATAAAAGTCGCGAATGTGTAATAAAATGTTAGTGCGACAAAGAGCCATCCTATGTGATGCTCTTTGTCGAATTATGTAGAATCACACGGGATACTCACGAAAAGTATTACATAGATTTGGCAGGAGTGGCGCACGAATCGTCGAATTCTATACACTGTTAGATGTACGTCAGGGAGGGAGTCTGTCTGTGTCGTTAATGAAGGTTTTAATTGCCGACGATAATCATGAATTCGCTGACTTACTCGGGGAATTCATTTCATCTCAGCCCGATATGGAACTTTGCGGAATCGCTTACAATGGGAATGATGTTCTCAATTTGGTAAGGGATACCCATCCAGACGTTCTCGTTCTTGACATCATCATGCCAGTGCTGGACGGCATTGGTGCGCTGGAGCGGCTTGGCGACGTCGGAGGTAAAATGCCAAAGGTGATCATGCTGACCGCTTTTGGGCAAGAAACTGTCACCCGGCGTGCAGTGGAGCTAGGCGTGTCGTACTTCATCCTGAAGCCGTTCGATATGCCGCTTTTGGCCGATCGAATTCGTCAAGTCGTACAGGGGAACGCGGCGCCCGTCGCAGCGGCTGTGCAACAGCAATACGCGAGTCCGGTTTTCTCCGCGACGACCCACGCGAATCAGGTGCCACAACGCAGATCTGTCGACGCTCAGATAACTCAGATTATTCACGAGATCGGGGTTCCAGCGCACATCAAGGGATACCACTATCTGCGTGAAGCCATTGGAATTGTCTACGACGACGTGGAAATCCTCGGATCGATTACAAAAATCCTCTATCCACGGATTGCGGACCGCTATAAGACCACACCGTCACGTGTGGAGCGCGCCATTCGCCACTCGATTGAAGTCGCATGGGGCCGCGGAAACATGGATGCAATTCGCAAAGTGTTCGGTTACACAGTCAGTGCATCCAAGACGAAGCCCACCAACTCAGAATTTATCGCCATGATCGCGGATAAGTTGCGGATGGAACACAAGGTGGTCTAAAGTCCCCTCGGTGGCGATGTAAGTGTTGGAAGAGTTTGTACATGTGGTTCGCCGTTGAAATTGTTACGAACGCAGCGCACGTTTGCATTCGAAAGCCAACAAACACTCCGTATTTATTGGTTTCCCTTAGACCAATGAATAGGGAGTGTTTTTGCGTGGCCAGCACGTTTGCAACATACCCAATGCGTCCATGATCATTTTAATAACCGTCTCCTAATATTAGCGGACTAACAATACACCAGAACAAGAGACGATCTGATTGTGCGAACCATCCTCTCAGGGTGTCTTACGCAAATCGTCGCGACGACTTTTTGCAGGTTTGAAGCTGCAAAGTCGCCAGGGAGCGGATTCGGGGAGTTACAGCACCTCGCAGATGTAGGCAAGCTTTGCTCGCAGAAGCATAGGATACCGATGTGGGGCATGTAGCAACAAGACGACGGTGATCAGGGGTGGCGCGATGCTCTTCGTGACGAGTTTTCTCGGGTCTTGTCTCGGTTTTATCGTATGTTATCGGACACTTGTGCAACTTCATCACGTCAGGGATCCGTTTCGAATGAGAGTCTGCATGTTGAACAGTATGTCGCTCGCCTTTGTGTTCTCGATGTTCGTCGAACTCGCGACTGGAAGTAAAATGATCGCTGTCATCTTGCCGCTGCTCTCTGTTTGTGTTCCGCTCATCCTCTCGATGAAACCGTTGAACGTGCTCGATGTCATCGAGTCGGGTATCGCGTCGCTGATGAGTATATCCATGAGCGTCATGCTCATTGGGATGATTGAAAACAAAGTGATCTGGCTCATTCAATGTTTGTTGCTCGCCATTGAGTTTTTGCTGTATCTATCCGTCACCCGCGGCGTGTCACACGACGCATCCTGACGCACAAGCAATGAGGTGTCGCTCGTTGGTGCGTTCAGTTGCGCGGTCGTATCTCCATCATCTTTGGTTAGCCGCGCTACACATGGACAATCTACATCCCGATGCCTAACTAATGGAGACTTAACTTGACGTATATACCTTACGGGGGTATGGTTTTGTTTAAGAAAGAAAGGGTGAAACGTGAGGCGTTGACAAACGCGTCCGGTGGCGGGGGAAAATTGACGAACTGATGCAAGTGATTCGTCAGGTTACGCAGTCGTAAGACGGCATAGGAGGAGTTGTGACCTGTGGCAGATATCAGGGAATTGACCCTGCTTGTTGAAGGAATGACATGTGCCGCGTGTGCAGCTCGCATTGAAAAGGTCGTTGCACGAATCGACGCCGTCAAGTCGGTCAACGTCAATTTGGCTACCGAGAAGGCGCGCATCTCGTATATGCCCGGTGCGGTCGAGGAATCTGACCTAATTCGGGCTGTGGAGAAGGCTGGCTATGGGGCAAAGTTCGCATCTCAATCTTCTCTACAGAAGGAGCGGGACAAAAGGGACAGGGATTACACACGAGCGGTCATGAAGTTCTGGGTTTCAGTCGTGCTCACGCTACCTCTGGTTGTGCAAATGCTCTACATGCTCGTCGGCGGAATGAGGTTTTTGCCCAACTGGGTGTCATGGGTCCTCGCGACGCCCGTACAGTTCTATGTCGGCTGGAGGTTTTATCGAGGGGCGTATCACTCCCTGCGCGGGGGTGCAGCCAATATGGATGTGCTGATCGCTTTGGGTACGTCGGTCGCTTATGTAGATAGTGCCGTTTTGACAGTCCTCGGGAAGCACGACGTGTTCTTTGACAGTTCGGCGGCGGTCGTGACGTTGGTCTTTATGGGGAAGTTACTCGAATCTCGAGCCACGGCAAAGTCGGGTGTTGCCATTGAGGCATTGGCCAAGCTCGGTGTGAAAGTAGCCCATGTCGTCAGGGATGGCGTGGAGACGGACGTTGCCGTGGAGGAACTTCGCATTGGCGACAAGGTTCGGGTGAGACCCGGAGAGAAAGTTCCAACCGACGGCGTCGTGATAGAGGGCAACGTCACTGTAGACGAATCATTTTTGACGGGTGAATCGATGCCCGTTTCGAAAGCGATGGGGGCATTGGTCGTCGGGGCATCTGTCTATCAAACGGGCGCGTTTACGATGGAAGTCACCAGGGTTGGTGCGGATACGGCACTGGCTCAAGTAATACGACTGGTCGACAATGCACAAGGCTCCAAAGCGCCGCACTCGAGCGTCAAAGCGAACATCCACTTGCCGCGGCCGTCGTGAGACGCGCGACCGACGAAAGGGAGAAAAGGGTCGATGCGTCCGACGTCGAGGCCTTACCTGGTAAGGGAGTGAAAGGTGTTGTGGACGGGGACATCATTCGCGTGGGGAACCGTCGCTGGCTGGCGGAGAACGGAGTGGCGTCATTCCCCGACGAAGTACTCAGCAACTTTGAAGCGTCGGGGAAGACGGCGGTCATCGTCGCATCCGAAGCGCACATCCTAGGCGTTCTGGCGATAGCCGACGCGGTGAAGGACGACGCGCGGGACACCATTGAGGAACTGGAACAGATGGGCATTGAGGTATGGATGATCACCGGGGACAACGAGCGCACAGCGTGCTGCGTCGCGGAAGAAGTCGGTATCCAACACGTGATGGCTGGCGTCTTACCAGGTGACAAATCGGCAAAGGTTGAGGGTCTCCGTAAACTTGGCCGGGTCGTGGCGATGGTGGGTGACGGGATCAACGATGCACCGGCATTGGCTGCCGCGGACATCGGTATCGCAATGGGCACGGGTACAGATGTCGCCATGGAAGCGGCCGACATCGCCCTCATGCGCGGAAACACCCACGGGGTAATCGACGCCATCAGACTTTCCAATGCGACGATGAAAAAAATACGCCAGAACCTGTTCTGGGCGTTCATTTTTAACAGCCTGGGCATCCCGCTCGCCGCGCTTGGCCTGTTAAGCCCAATTGTCGCCGGAGCAGCGATGGCGATGAGCTCCGTGAGCGTCGTCTCGAATAGCTTGTTGCTTCGGCGCCTCAAACTCGGAAGGGGGATGCCTGCAGTCAAACCGTAAAACGCCATTGACGGGATTGGACGTCGCTGTGTATTATGAAAAAAATCCCAATTAGAACGACTTTGACAAAGCAATCCTGATTTCCGTATTGAAGCGTGCGTCGGGTCGAGGACCCGGCGAATAAGGGTGGTACCACGGTCTCACGTCCCTTGCGGATGTGGGGCCAGTTCAATTCGCATCTTGACGCAAAAGGATGCAAAAAGGTATCGGGATATACGCATGCAAGCCCTGCGCGAAAATCCGGAGTCGTTCCTCACGACGTACGGCGACTACGCGTCCAGGCCGATCGAAGAGATTGCGTCTCAACTGCACCCGACGGATGACAAGTTCACACGTGGGGCGTTTGCTCCGGACAATCGGCTCGTCGGAACTGCGACGTTCGTGCGCGAGATGGCCATGAAGGTCAGGCACAAGGCTAGTCTGCAGGCGATGTTCGTCGCCAACGAGGCGCGACGGCGTGGGGTTGGACGGAACTTGCTCGCGGATTTGATTGTAAGGGCAAGACGGCTTCCTGGGGATTTCCATGCGATGGCCGACCGATTGCGCCAGAAATGCGTTCGCGTGATTCGCGGGCCGGTGGAACGCGGCGGCGGGTGGACCATCAATTTTCTCGATCCCGACGGCACACAGCTGAAGTTCCACACAGCTACATTGGCGGACAGAATGACGGACTGGGTGTGACATCGGTATTTGGATACCTGTGTCGATGTGGCGGCCTAGGGTGGATAGGTGGGCGCAAAGACCGGGGAACAAGGTGTCGAGATGCACCATGTTGACGGCGAGATCGGCCATGATTTCCTTGCGCCCAACGAGGAGACTAGACGTAAACGCTTTCGATGAACCGCTCTAGGGGGTGACAGACTGTGCTCAATTTGCTCTCCGTGGATCTCGGGGCATCATCTGGACGCGTCATGCGTGCGGCGTTTAACGGTGAGGCGTTGAGTCTGCAAGAGGTTCGACGATTTCGCAATCACCCCGTTCACATTTCAAACCGAATGTACACCAATGTGTACGGCATTTTCCAAGAGATGAAGTGGGGGATTGCCGAGGTCGTCAAAACGCACGGACACATTGAGTCCATGGCCATTGACAGCTGGGCGGTGGATTTTGGACTTCTCGACGCAGGCGGGCACTTGTTGGATTTGCCGCGGCACTACCGAGATCCCCGCAATGTCAACGCGATGCGCGAAGTGGTATCGCACATCGGAAAATCGCAACTGTTCCAGCGAACAGGGATTCAGTTGCAACCGTTCAATACGCTCTATCAGCTCTACGCGATGGTCCAGGAGAACGCAAATTTGGTGGCCGCAGCGAACCAGTTATTGCTGTTGCCTGATCTGCTGAACTTCTTCCTCGCGGGGGAAGCGGCTGCAGAGTTCACCAACGCGACGACCACCCAACTTCTCGAAGCACATACAGCAAATTGGGATCTCGACTTAGCTTCACAACTGCAGTTGCCGGCTCGGTTATTGCCGGACATCGCCCAGCCTGGAAACGTATTAGGCGTCATTCGCGACCACGAACTACTACAGACGGGACAACTCGCGACAACCCGCGTCGTTCACACGGCCTCCCACGACACCGCAGCAGCTGTCGTCTCCGTGCCGGCCAGTGAACAGAACTACGTGTATATCAGTTCCGGGACTTGGTCGCTGATGGGGACCGTGGTCAACGAGCCCGTGATCGGCGACTTGACAGACAAGTTCAACTTTACAAACGAGGGAGGGCTCGGGAACTATCGGTTGCTGAAGAACGTGATGGGCCTTTGGCTGATTCAGGAGGTGCAGCGCGCACTGGAGGCGCTCGGGGAGGCCTCTGACATTTTGCGGTTGGTGCATCGTGCACGAATGGCGGCCCCGTTTCCATACATGTTCGATCCCGACGATCCCCGTCTCCTACAAGTCGGAAACATACCGGACACAATCCGTCAAATCTGCGTTGAGACCGGGCAGCGTCCCCCGGCCGATTCCGGTTCCCTGGTTCGCGGCATCTTTGAGTCGCTGGCACTGAAATACAGGATGGTGCTCGACCAACTCGAACTCGTGACAGGTCAGCACTACGGGGCCATTCACATCGTCGGGGGTGGATCGCAAAATCAGTTGCTATCGCAATTTGCGGCCAATGCGACGGATCGCATGGTGATCACAGGACCGGTCGAGGCGAGCGCCACTGGCAACGCGTTGGTCCAACTGCTCGCCATTGGCGAAGTGGCTGGTATCGAGGAGTTGACACAGCTCGTCCGGCAGTCTGTCGAACCGGTGTCATACTTGCCGCGAGATACGGACGTTTGGGCAGGTGGATACGACGCGTTTCAACGCATCGTCGCGAAGCAAGCGGCGGCTCACAACCTAACGATATAGCGTGTAAACAGGAGGCGAATAAAGATGGTGACGACGGAGACAGTGACAAGTTTGCAGGCGTTGGTACAGAGATCCAATCAGCTTGGTGCCGACCGGAGCGTGTGTAACTGGGGGGGTGGCAATACGTCCGCAAAATGTCGGACAGTGGACCATATGGGGCGGGAGATCGACGTCCTGTGGGTCAAGGGCAGCGGTTCCGACCTGGCGGAGGCGACCGAGCGAAGCTTTACGGCGTTGCGCCTGTCGGAGGTGCTGCCGCTGTTCGAACGGGACCAGATGTCGGACGAGGAAATGGTCGCCTATCTCGCGCGCTGTATGTTGGATAGCAAGCATCCTCGCTCGTCCATCGAGACGTTACTCCACGCATTTCTTCCCTTCCCGCACGTCGATCACACGCATCCGGACAGCATCATTTCCCTGTGTTGCAGCGACAACGGCCGCTTACTCGCCGACGAGATCTTTGGAGATAGGGCGGTGTGGGTACCGTACATTCGCCCTGGCTTCGAGCTGTCGAGGATGATTGGCCAGGCGGTACGCGAGAACCCGAAGTGTGAATTGGTGCTCATGGAGAAGCATGGTTTGATCACCTGGGGAGATACTTCAAAGGCGTGTTACGCGAACACGAAGCGCATCGTCGCACAAGCGGCCGACTACATTGCAGAGCGCCTCAATCAGAAGACGCTGTTTGGCGGTCAGAAGTACGTCACCTTGCCTGTACAAGCGCGGACGGCGACTGCAGCGGCTGTCATGCCAACTATTCGCGGCATCGTCTCCGAGTTTCGCCATGCCATCCTCACGTACGACGACGGCGAAGACTTCCTCCAGTTTGTCGGCAGCCAGGACGCCGCAACGTTGTCGCAAGTGGGTGCCGCATGTCCGGATCACTTAGTGCACACGAAGCGCAAACCCTTATATGTCGATTGGGACCCAAGCTCCGGCGACGTTCAGTCGCTGAAGGAACAAATTCGCAGTGGCCTCAATGAGTACAAAGATGAATACATCACGTACTACGAGACACACGTCGATCTCGACGTCCCCATGCACGACCCGTATCCGCGCGTCATTCTGATCCCTGGGGTAGGAGCCATTGGCACGGGCAAGAACAAAAAGATGTCGAATGTCGCCATCGCGTTGTATCGTCGCGCTGTGTCGGTGATGAAGGGGGCAACGACCTTGGGGACGTTCGTGTCGCTTGGGGAAAAGGAGTCGTTCGACGTCGAGTATTGGCCACTTGAGCTCTATAAATTGTCGTTGGCGCCACGCGACGAGGAACTGGCTCACAAAGTCGCCTATATCACTGGTGGGGCTGGCGGTATCGGCAGTGCGACGGCTCGTCTGATGGCCGCAGAGGGGGCACATATTGTGCTCGCAGATCTGGCGCATGAAGCGGCGACAAACCTAGCCGCGCAGCTGAACACGGAATTTGGCGAAGGAACTGCGGTGGGGGTGCCACTCGACGTCACCGACGAACAACGGGTGGTTGATTCATTTCAACAGGCGGTGCTGAACTACGGCGGCGTCGACATTT
Source organism: Alicyclobacillus fastidiosus (assembly GCF_026651875.1). Taxonomy (GTDB): domain Bacteria; phylum Bacillota; class Bacilli; order Alicyclobacillales; family Alicyclobacillaceae; genus Alicyclobacillus; species Alicyclobacillus fastidiosus. The sequence goes on from NZ_CP104067.1 coordinate 2,722,580, forward strand.
TTGTGTCGAATGCGGGTCTCGCAAGTTCTTCTCCGTTCACGGAGACGACGCTGCAGGATTGGAATCGCAATCTGAACGTACTTGGGACTGGATACTTCCTGACGACGCGCGAGGCGTTTCGCGTGATGGTCGAGCAACAGCGAGGCGGCTCTGTGATCTTCGTCACTTCCAAAAACGCCGTGTACGCGGGCAAGGACGCGGCGGCATACAGCGCGGCTAAAGCGATGGAAGGCCACCTGGCCCGTTGTCTCGCGGTCGAAGGAGGCCCGCATGGCATTCGCGTGAACGCTGTGTTGCCGGATGCTGTGTTGCAGGGATCGAACATCTGGAACTCGGCGTGGCGCGAAGAGCGCGCGCGCGCATATGGCATTCATCCTGACCAGCTCGAGGAGCACTACCGCCGGCGCACCATTTTGAATGTCAACATCACGACAGACGACATCGCACAGGGGATTGTGTTCTTTGCGTCGTCGAGGTCAGAGAAGACCACTGGGTGTATGTTGACCATCGATGGTGGCGTAGCTGCCGCATTTCCTCGCTAAGAACTGAACATTTCGTGGAGGACGGTGTGTACACGTGGGCCAATGGAGTGACAGGGCATACGCCTTATTCGAGGAGCAGCAGGCCGAGAGAGGCATCGACATCGAGTGGGTCAAGGGGCGGTTGACGGGGCTCAAAGTTGAGACCCCGTCCTGGGGATACGGTGACTCTGGCACGCGTTTCAAAGTGTTCAAAAAGGTTGGCGTGCCACGCAATCCGTTTGAGAAGTTGGACGATGCCGCCGTGGTTCACCAGTTGACCGGCGCTTGCCCGACTGTGGCTATCCACATTCCGTGGGATAAGGTGGACGACTACGGCGAACTCAGGTCTTACGCAGAGTCTGTCGGACTGCGCATCGGCGCCGTCAATCCGAACGTGTTTCAGGAAGACGACTATATGCTTGGCAGTGTGACGAACGCGGACCCGCAGATTCGTCGCAAGGCCATAAATCACCTGCTCGAGTGCGTGGACGTCATGAAGCAAGTGGGTTCCGACGCCTTGAGCCTGTGGTTCGCGGACGGGACGAACTACCCCGGGCAAGCCCATCTTCGTCGACGGAAACAGTGGCTGCAAGAAGCACTTGCAGAGACCTACCAAGCGCTCTCATCGAATATGAAGATGTTGATTGAGTACAAGTTTTTTGAACCAGGCTTTTACCATACCGATTTGGCGGATTGGGGGATGGCCTTTAACGCCGCAGCGAAATTGGGACCTCAAGCTGAGGTGCTGGTTGACACGGGGCATCACGCGCCTGGAACGAACGTCGAACATATTGTGTCGTATTTGCTGGACGAGGGGAAGTTGGGTGGGTTTCACTTCAACAGTCGGAAGTACGCGGACGACGATTTGATCGTGGGATCGACTAATCCGTACGAATTGTTCTTGATCTTCTATCAGATCCTCGAAGCGAGTCGAGATGTCAATCCGCTCGTCCGAGAAACGGCGGAGAACATCGCGTACATGATTGACCAGAGCCACTCGATTGAACCGAAAATTCCGGCGATGATCCGCTCGATAGCCAACATTCAAACGCAGTATGCAAAGGCGCTGCTCATCAATCACGACGACGTGCGGGCACTGCAGGCCAAGAATGATGTCCTGGGTGCCGAAAACGCCGTGCGGAGCGCATTTGAGATGGATGTCACGCCGCTTTTGACCGCCGTCCGCGAAGAACAGGGACTTCCCGTGGATCCGATGCGCGCCTTCCTCGAAAGTGGCTATCAGGAGCACATCGCGAGTCGCGGGATAGGGGGCAGTAGTTGGTGAGTTTGAAGCCCCGCAGTGCAGGTTGTGGAGTATCGGGGCGCGACCGAGCTTGTGCGAAGCGACATCGGTAGGGGGCAGTTCACACTGCCCCCTACTTCGTCGTTTTGCCCCCCTTGAGCATCAGTACGGTCACCCTCGCAGGGCCATGGACCCCGATACTTTGGTCGTTTTCAATGTCCGACGAGCGGCTTGGGCCACTCACAAAATGAACCGACGCCGGCAATCTGTCGGGAGGGAGGGCGGGAAAGACTTCGCCGAGGCGAAGGTAGACCTGGTCTTCGGTCATCACCACGATGTGGACAAGGGGCAGCACGTGCGTGCCGCGGCCCTTCGCTCTGTCGCTCGTCATCACAATCGTTCCGGTGTCGGCGATTGCGCACATGCAGCCTGTGATGCCCACTTGTACGTCGGCAAACTCATGGGGTGTCGTCTCATCGAAGCGAAGGGCAGACCATTTCGCGAGGATGGGTTCCACGTCGACGCGCCAATCGGCAGTTCGCCCCCACGCGCCTACCTGTCGCGGCGACAGTTCCAGGATGAGCCCATCTAGGCGGTTCAGGAGCTCGGCTTCGGTGTCGAAAAACTCGATGTCTCCTGCCAGTGCTGTAAAGCGTTCGGTGAACCGCGCCACCAGGGCCTCTTTGGCTAGCGAACGCTGCGCCCAAAACTCCGGGACGCCGACGACCGGCCTTGGGCTTGGAGGAGCCCCCAGTGTGCGGCCGAGACGCGTCGCGACATTCGCCAAGAAATCAGTCTTGTTAACGTTGGCTACCCCCTTCTGTGAGCTTTGGCCACAAATCGCGGAACGATTTCTTGGGGACCTTGGGGAAGTCTCGGCTCGCCGTCCATCCGGCCAACGGACCGATTTTCGCCTTGATTTTTCCGTCCTTCACCAATGGATTTTGAAACGATCGCGCGAGGCGGATGGCAAATCTGTAGTGACTAGAACGTCCGAAGACCTTTTTATATCCTTGAAATGCAAGTCGCTCCATGCGCTTTCCGTGCCCGTTTGCAACCTGTCGCTGCCGCTGGTGTACGAGCATATCATGTAGGGGAATTCGCACGGGACAAGCCTCGTAACAAGCCCCGCAGAGACTGGATGCGTACGGTAAGTCGCGAAACTCCTCGCCGTCGTTTAACAGCGGGGAAAGCACTGCCCCTATCGGCCCGGGGTAGACGGAACCATACGCATGCCCGCCGATTTGTCGGTAGACTGGACACACGTTGAGGCACGCCCCACAGCGAATACAGTTGAGAATGGATTGGAACTGTGGGTCACCTAGTTGTTTCGAGCGGCCGTTGTCGAGGATGATGACGTGCATATCGGACGCTCCGTCGCCATCTTCGGCGTGTTTTGGTCCCGTCACCATCGACATATAGGTGATGACGTTCTGGCCGGTTGCGCTCTTTGGCAAAAGGTGAGCCATGACCTCGAGATCTGCGAGCGTGGGGAGGACGCGCTCCATGCCCATGATGACAATGTGCGTCTTTGGCAGGTTCATCACCATATCTGCGTTGCCTTCATTCGTGAACAGGACGATGGAGCCGGTGTCTGCGATGCCAAAGTTACAGCCGGTGATACCGATGTCGGCACTGAGAAACTCGGCCCGCAACCGTTGCCGCGCAAAGGCCGTCAAGTCGCGGGTCTCCGTGGAGAGGTGTTTGGCACCTGCAGCTGCGAAAAGGTCGCGGATCTGCTCGCGGTTCTTGTGGATGGCGGGGATGATGATGTGTGAAGGCGCCTCGTTTGCAAGTTGAATGATATACTCGCCGAGGTCGGTTTCGACGACGCCCACACCCATCTGTTCGAGGTGGTGATTGATATGAATCTCCTCAGACACCATCGATTTTGATTTGACCACCTTGTGCGCATCCTTTTCGCGCACGATGGCTTGAACGGCGCCCACGGCTTCGGCTGAGTTTGCTGCAAAGTGCACAGTTGCACCCAGCGCCTCGAGTTTTTCTGCAAATTGGCTAAGATATACGTCCAAATTGGCGATGGTGTGTGCCCGAATTGCCTCCCCGCGCTCACGCCAGGCCTCCCAATTGCCAAACGACTCCGTGACGGTCTGTTTTTTGTTTCGCAGCCGGTCTGTTGTGAAGCGCACCGCTTTGCGCAAGAACTCATCCTTCATGGCGATTTGCGCCCGGTCGAGGACACCGGCAGCTGTTTTTGTATCCGCTGTCATGCCGTCGTCACCTCCTTCGCTATTTGCATCCCCTCGTATAAGAGTTCGGCCAGATGCATGACTCGCACCTGTGAATTGGTACGCTGTAATCGGCCGCCGATGTTCATGAGGCAGCCCATGTCCGTTCCCACCAGGACTTGTGCGCCAGTTTCTTCGACGTGCTCCGCCTTCTCGTCGGCCATGGCGCCAGAAATATCGCCCATTTTCACGGAAAACGTCCCACCGAAGCCACAGCAGTCGCGAGCATACGGCAGCTCGACGAGATTTATGTCCTGCACGCTCGTGAGCAGTTGTAGCGGTTCATCCTTGACGCCAAGTAGCCGGGAACCGTGACAGGAGGGGTGGTATGTAACCGTATGTGGAAAGCGTGCGCGGACGTCGGTCACGTTCAAAATGTTCACCATAAATTGAGAGAATTCGAACGTTTTGTCCGCGAGTTCGACGGCACGTTGATGCCATTCTCGACTATTTGCGAAAAGTTCCGGGTAGTAGTGCCGAATCATCCCCACACAAGAACCCGACGGACTCACCACCACGTCGGCATCCTCGAAGGCACGAAGCAGTGTTTTGCCGACTTCGCGCGACTCGGCCGCGTATCCGCTATTAAAAGATGGTTGCCCACAGCAGGTTTGTTCGGGCGGAAACAGGACTTCACACCCTTGTGCCTGCAGGATGCGGGTCATGGCTACGCCCACGTTGGGGAAGACGCTATCGACGACACACGTGACAAATAGACTCACCTTCACGGACCATCGCCTCCCGAGAGTTGGTTGAACACATGTTGCAAATGGAGCTGCATCGCCGTTGCAGCAACTTCCTCGTCGCGCTTTTCGATGGCCTCGAAAATGGCCTTGTGTTGCTCGAACAAGCGCTTTCCTTCGCCGGGGATTTGGTAGAGGGCGAGGCGGCTTGAGAGAAGTGCAGACTGAATTTTGTCTGCGATGGTGTCCATCATAATTTGCATGTAGCGGTTGTGGCTCGCCTTCGCGATGGCGTAGTGAAAGTCCCAATCCGCCTTCTCACCAAGTTGTGCACTTCCTAAATCACTTTCCATCCGGGAGAGAATTTGGGACAGCCGTTCGAGATGGTGTTCCTGTCGCCGACGGGCGGCATAGCGACAGGCCCCCGTTTCAACCGAGATGCGCAGTTCCAAGAGCGCCTGGACGTCGTAGTTCGACATCAGCTCAAGACGTTCAATACTATGTGTGAGATTGTCGGCGTCCAACGGAGAAACAAACGTGCCGTGGCCGTGCCGAACCTCGACGAGGTTGGACGCGCGCAACGCACTGATGGCTTCGCGGACGGCAGCTTGACCAACGCCTAGCGTTTGCGATAGCGACTTGACTGAAGGTAGGCGGCTGCCGGGCGCAAACGTCCCGTCGAGGATGGCCTGTTTCAGCCGCCCGATGACGAGTTCATACGTTTTGGCTTGTTGCACAGGGCCAAGCCCCATGTGGTCACCTCCTGTATATAGCTGACCCGATGTTTAAGTCATCTGATGTCTGCAGGGTACCATTTGTTTTATTCTGAATCAATCGTCAATTTCGATGGGTATGAGAGGCTACCGTGAACGGGACTGCGGTCCTGGGGCAGGGTGAGCGGGAAATGTGCGATGTCGATGGACAGACGAGGAATCGGACGGGCGTATTCCGCGAGAGAGCGGTTCCGGGCGTCGGTCGAGCGAGCGCGGGTCGGCGAACGTGCCTTGCCAACCCATTCACCGCGCAACCGACGCAGACGGAAGCGATAAAACACCTACCTGAGCTGTGGGCGACGGTTACGCCCACCACCCAGATGGCAGGGAGTCGTCGTCGAGCGCGCGGGGTTTTGCTTGCTGCATTCTTTCGAGCCGGCTCAGTCTGCGTTCAATTCTATCTAATCGGCGTTCATGGCGCGCCAAACGTTCTTCTACTCGAGTGTGCGCCGCCGGATAGGCCTCGGCTTGGGCCGGATACTGCTGCGGGTACTGGGGTTGATAGGGTTGTTGTGGATAGTACGGCTGTTGGCCGGGTTGGGGAGCCATTTGACGGTATAGATCGTACATAATTGATATTTGCCTCCTCGGAATGGGTATTTCTCCTGATGCCTAAACATATGTGCCCCGTGACAGTTGACGGCAGGGACAAAAGCCTATCTGTTGCACGGCTAAAGTCTTGCGGTCGGCAGTCGAGCGAATCGCGGCGCGTGGGCGGATGCGCCCGCGGGTCCACCTCCTTATGTATAGCGTTCTTCTCCACGCTGTATTGTGGAAACCTAGTATGATTAGCGAGGGTAGAACCTGCCGCGGGCTTTCCAACAGCAAGCGGACAGCGACCGCGCGCGGCACTTGGAGACGCCCGTGGGGGCTTTTGCGCGACAGTTCTGACTAGGAGCGAGATAGGAGGCACTTTTGTGGCAGAACAGGCAGAGGTACAAATCTCCTTCGCGAAAGGTGTGGAAGAGGAGCGCTGGCTTAGAGCACTCTGGCGGAGTGAGTGGGGAGGTGACAGGATGGTCAGTCGCGGTCACGTCTACCATCTCGACGACTTGCAATCCATCGTGGCGAGGACGGGCAAACAACTGGTTGGAGCCGCGACTTACCGGTTCGACGGCGACGCGGGCTGCGAATTGATGAGTATCAACGCAACGAATCAGGGCGGTGGCGTCGGAACAAAGTTGTTGTCGGCTGTCGAGGCACAGGCGCGCGACGCAGGGCGCACGCGAGTATGGCTCATCACGAGCAATGACAACGTGGATGCGCTGCGCTTCTACCAGCGCAGGGGCTATCGTTTGGCGGCGCTGTACCCCGGAGCGATCGATCACGCCCGGAGCATCAAACCGGCCATTCCGCTCGTCGGTGATCACGGCATCGCAATTCACGACGAGATTGAGTTGGCGAAGGCGCTTGTCGAATCTGGTGCGGGTGCAAGCCAGTCGGGGGGTGGGGAGTGAACTGCTGTCTCGCCTTGTTCCCTAGCCGGCGTACGGTTTGTTTTTCTATCGTAGTTTAGGGCAAAATAGGGGACGGTGTGAACAGTTTCCTAAACGAGGTGTATACATGAACGATTTGGATTGGGATGCTGTCGGGCGTTCCGACGTGGTCGAAGACGAGGCATCCGACGAATCGGGGCGAACGGTTTCCCTTGCGAGCGTCGATATCGACCTGTTGAAATTTGAGCGGGATGACGACGGGGAATTGGTCGTAACCGGGGGAGAAGTGGGTCTCGACGACTTGCGCACCGTCGTCACCGTGCGCGGTTGGATGAACGCAGACCAGGAGTTGGACATTGAGATCTTGTATCAAGAGGAAGATGAGAAGTGGGTCGACGAAAATGAAGACATTCAGGAAGAGATACAGGGTGCCGTTCAAGATTTGACTCACCATTTCCTCGGCGAGACAAACTGAAATTCATAGAGTTCTGCGACTCGGGTCAGACCAGGGGGCGAAAGGACGCACCCTGGTCTGTACCCTGTTAGCCCTTCGGGCCAATCGGCGCTTGCGTCTGCGGAAGTCATTCGGGTGAAAGCTCGGAAAGGCGCGGGTTCCCTTGCCGCTGGTCCGACGGGCGTCGTCTTCTTTGCACCCACGCGCAACTCAGGGCGAGCACGAGGGCGACGCCGCACCATATCCACACCGTTTCGTCGAAATAGATAATGGCCACACATGCGGACCAGAGTGTCGCGATGCCAAACATCGCCAGGGCGACCCACCGATTCCAGAAGATGAGTCCCGCGCCTAGCAAACTCGCGAGGGCGACGATCAATTCCGCCACGCCTGCTGCCGCCAGCTGAGGAATGTCGTTGGTCGCCCCGGCTTCTGCTATCCAGAACCCACTAATGACGACGTACACCCCGAACACGGCCGCCACGGTACAAATTGCCGTTCTCACAACCCATTCTCCTCTCCATACTACCGTTACTAGCGTTGAAAACGCCTGTTGAAAGTGAACGTGTCCGATGCAATGGCTCATACACTCAATCTATGAATCTCTCGCGGCGTTCATGACCGTTTCGTAGAGTACCCCGCAATTGTCGACAAGAAGAGGTGAAGATTTCGATTCTGCCGCTCAGGGTTGGTATAATATAGCGGGCTACCTTACATACGAAAGAAGGTCTGTTTAGAATGAGTGCACCAATCACGTTGGATGGGTGGTACGTGTATCACGAGTTTCGGACGATCCGTTGGGATAGATGGAAGAGCTTGAGTGAAGGAGAGCAGCACTTCGTTCTGCGGGAGTGGAACCAGTTTGCCGACGAGCAGCGCAAGCTTCAAGACGCTCGCCAAGGTAGTTTTGGTCAATTCATCATCGCGGGGAGCAAGGCTGACCTGTTGGTGATTCACATGCGCCCGACCATCGAGGAACTCAGTCAGCTGAAGGCACAGATGGCACGAACCAGGCTGTTTTCTCTCAGCGATTCTACCTACTCCTACATCTCGGTCGTGGAGTTGGGCGGCTACAACGCGAGACCTGGCGTCGATATCGAGCAGGACGAGGCGCTTCAAGCTCGCCTGAAACCGTCTATGCCGACGCATTCGCATATCTGTTTTTACCCAATGAACAAGCGCCGCCTCGGTCAGGACAACTGGTTTATGCTCAGCGAGGAGGAGCGGCGTGAGTTCATGAAGGCGCACGGTATGATCGGCCGACAGTACGCGGGAATTGTGAAGCAGATCATCAGTGGATCCGTCGGTTTGGACGATTGGGAGTGGGGCGTCACGTTGTTCGCGAATGACCCGCTTCAGTTCAAGAAGTTGGTCTACGAGATGCGATTCGACGAATCCAGCGCCCGTTTCGCTGAATTTGGGCCGTTCTATGTGGGGCATCAGGTCGATGACCGCGCGCTTGGTGAATGGTTGATCGGTGTTCCAGAAACGAACTAGCACGGCGCGTCGGATCGCGAGAAAAATGCCAAAACGTCTGTCGGCGTGGAGTCAATCCGTGATAACTTAGATAGTGAGTGAAGAGACTACATCTTTCGTTAGGAGCGGGGCACATGGCATTGAACGTGTTGTCAATTGATTCGATGGTCCAGTCGGTGGAAGAGGATGTCATCGCTTGGCGCCGCCATCTGCACCAACATCCAGAGGTGTCCTTTCAGGAAAGAGAGACAGCACAGTTCGTGTACGACCGATTGTCGACGTTTCCTCATCTCCAGCTGACTCGGCCCACGCCGACCAGCGTTGTGGCGCGGCTATCCGGTGCCCGGCCCGGCAAGACGCTCGCCCTGCGCGCGGACATGGATGCGCTGCCTATCTACGAGGAGAACGACGTTCCCTACTGTTCGCAGAAGGAGGGCGTGATGCATGCCTGTGGCCACGATGGGCACACCGCCATGCTCCTCGGCGCGGCGAAGGTGCTCGCAGAGCGCCAAGCTGACATCGCGGGCGACATTCTATTCGTGTTTCAGCACGCGGAAGAACTGCTTCCCGGTGGTGCGGCAGAACTGGTGGAGCAGGGCGTGCTCGATGGCGTCGATGCCGTCGTCGGTCAGCACTTGTGGCAGCCGCTGGAAACCCAGAGGATTGGCATACGGGCAGGTGAGCTGATGGCGTCTCCTGACACGTTCTACATTACGATTCTCGGTCGGGGTGGCCACGCTGCACAGCCGCATTTGAACGTCGATCCCATCGCCATCGGCGCGCAGGTGGTCACGAATCTCCAACACGTGGCATCGCGGCTGAAAGATCCGCTTCATCCGTTCGTCCTCAGCGTCACGAAGTTTATCGGCGGTACGGCGGACAACGTCATCCCAGGGTCGGTTGAGCTCTGCGGAACCGTGCGCACCTTCCGGGAGGAACTGCGAGACGATGCAGCGGCGTGGATGGAGCGCATCGTCCGCGGAATCACCGAGGCCCACGGCGCGTCCTACACGTTTCGGTACGACAAGGGCTATCGTCCGGTGATCAACGATGAACAGCTGACCGCGTTTGTTCAGGACGCGCTCGTCGAAGCCTTTGGAGCGGATATGGTGACATCCACGGCTCCGACCATGGGGGGAGAGGACTTTTCAGCGTATCAAACGGTTGCGCCTGGGATCTTCTTCTTCACGGGTATTCAGAACGAGGAAAAGGGCGTGATGTTCCCGCATCACCACCCTCGCTTTGACATCGACGAAGACGCTTTGCGTGTGGGCGTCAAAGCGTTTTTGGCGATTGCGCTACGCTTTGCAGCAACAGCGTAACGTACAGTCGTTCGAGTTGCGAGAGCGGCCGTCATCGGGCGGCCGAAACCACAGCATATGAAAAACCATCGCAGTCTGCCACGGGCGGTTGACTCAATCCCGCTCTGCTTGCACCACATACGCTACACCAGATTCCAATGAGGGGGTGTAGAAATGTACGGAGCATTTGGTGGGTACACCCGTTGGGCAGTTGTGTTCCTGATTATCTTCGTGCTGTTTATCCTGTTAGTTCCTTACGCAGTGCCGACGACTGCTTGTTAACCACCCCGCTTTAGGAATGACTAGTGGAAGGAGTGCGGTATTTTATTCCGCACTCCGAAACGCTCACCGCGTATTAAAGAACATTCCATCTGGCTGTAAATCGTGCAGGCGCTCGCCATGGCGGTACAGCCAGTTTCGGTGTGTTTCAAACTCTGGCATCATCGCTCGCACTAGTTTCCAAAATTGGTCACTGTGATTCATCTGCTCGAGGTGGGCCAGCTCGTGGACGACGACATACGCTTGCACGTCTTGCGGGGCTTGGATTAACCGCCAATTCAAATTGATGTTCCGCTTACTCGAACAACTTCCCCAACGGCGTTTTTGCTCCTTTACTACAATCCGATTCGGCACGAGGTGAAACTGTTGTGCAAGGGCTTGTGCGAACGGGTGCAGCCGCTGTGCCGCAATTTCTCGGAGCAGTTCGTACACCGCTCGATGACAGTCGGCGTCTGAGCAGTACGGCGGTACGAGAATGGCCTGTTCGGATTTGGCACACGCCGGCGCTTGTACATTGGAAGTTTGCACGATGGTCCAATCTTTTCCGAACAACAAAATGCGATCTCCAGGGGCAACCGGTCGTTTCATGCGGTTCGTGGTCCTCTCGAGCTCATTCAACACCCAAGTTTGGTGCTGTCTGATCACTCGCTCGATGGAACTCTGCATCACTCGCCTGGGCGCGCTCACCTGAAGCGTTCCATCGACCACGCGCAGGATAACCCGCACTTGTCGCGCGCGGGGAGGAACCCGTACATAGGAGATGACGCTTCCGTCCCCAAGCGTAAGGTGGTTCATGCAAGTGGCCTTCTTCCTACATCGTTAGCATTCGGGAGTCAGTTATGACCATTGTAACCGATTGGGCATAACTGTGTAGTCGTGGCACAGTCTACAAGTATGAAGCCATCAGAAACGGAGTGTGCGCATGAAGGTCCGTACCCTATGTGCTGTTGCTATCACCAGTGTGCTGCTCGTGGGATGTGGCCAGTCCGAGGACGACGCAAAGCGCCAGGCGGCCATCGCCAGCCAGGCCTTGCCACTGTCCATCGCGGACAAGCCTGCAGGAATTCAGTTGCCACGATGGCAGAATACCGTCACACCCACATTTACATTCGCAACGAGAACGGGAAAGTCATCTTTTACTCTCCAGACCCGGAGTGGAACGGACACATCATGAACATTTACTACGTCCCGCGCGACGACCTGGGACGTACGCGGTCACGAACTACCCAAGGTGTTTTACGTGATGGCGCGAACGGATGTCAACCAGACGACGATTGAGAAAGTCACCTGGCACGATCACGCGCTGCGCATCTCCGGGGGCGAAAGTCCGGTTCAATGACGGGCCCAAGCGCATCGACGAGAGACGTGGGCAGGGCTTATTGTCAGCGACGAGGGAACGACCCACGCACTATCTGACTGGGTTGTTTGGCCTGGTCGATAGGGTGAACACCAGGCCACGTCCGGACGTTACTTTTCGGGTGGGAATTTAGCCCATACGATGTCGAATAGGACGCCGCCAATAAACGCCATCAAAATGGAGATGACGGTTCGGTAGACGGTGAAGCGAAGGCCGAGAAACGGCAGTTCTGCAGGAAGTCGCGTGACAGAGACCAATTGCCAAGAAGTCATGAATGCGAACACTGCGCCAGGCGTTGCGCCCGCCGCCAACAAACCGGCCGCCAAAGGGTACATCGCCCACCGCGATCCGGTGCCCAAGGTGCCCATTAGCGCCGCGATAAAAATGCCGAGAAGCCCAGAGTCGGTGCCGAAGAAGCGGGCGATGAGGGCGGGATCGACCAGTTCTGATACGAGCCCCGCCGAAAACATGGAGACGATGATCCAAGGGGCTGCCTGAAGCAGCATTTCCACGCTCGACTCCAATCCCTCCGCCGCTACGTCCGGGCGCGTCAACGTGAGGGCCAAGTAGGCAATCAGTGTTCCAGAGCCCAGACAAATCAGTGTCTTGTCCATCTATACCTCGCCCCACGCCTCAAGAGACTGTGTTTCGCAACGCGCTCACGACAGACGACCACGTTTTTTTGTCCGACCAATCCAGTGACCAGACCGCCACCCCAGCCAATCCGTTTTCATTCACCAGATTCAAGTCGTCCGAATACGTCGTTTGTGAGGGATACCACATTTCCATGTACCCATCCGTCTGCTGCTGGCGCGTGTACATCAAACCTAATGGGTCATTCCACTGTCCGGTCTGTGCATGGTACTGCGCAAGCGCGCCCGCGATACTGTCGCTGCTGATACCAACCGCTTTACTGGTGACGTGGCCGTTGGTATGAACGTGCCACAATTCCGTGTAAAACGGCATGCCGAGGACCAATTTATCTGTTGGCACGCCGGTATCTAAGAGGTCGTTGACCGATTGCGTGACCCAAGGCATGTCCGCGACGGGGCCCGGATCTTGGTCACCACTCCAGTGTTCGTCGTAGGCCATGAGCACCATCTCGTCGACCGAGTCGGATAGACCCGCGTGAAAAAACGCCGCGCTGTCGTTGAACGGGACGATGTCTGGAGCCACATCCACCGAGAGGTTGACACCTTCCGGGGAAAGTGTGTCGTGCAACTGCTTCATGAAGGCGGTAAACGCATCCCGGTCTGCCGTTGCGACGTTTTCAAAATCCACATTAATCCCGTCGAGGTGATACAGCTTCGCCTGGTAGCTCAATTCGTCAATGAGATTGGCCCTGGCTTTTGGGTTTTGTAGCACTGCATGGGTTAAACTCGAGCTGAAGTCATTGCTGACGAGCACCCACACCTTGATGTTGTGCTGGTGGGCGTAGGTGACTACGTCTGGCAACACCGTTCCCGAGATGTTTCCGGATGCGTCCTTTAACGTGAACCAGGTGGGCGAAGCGACATTGATCCCCGGATTGTCCTTTAGCATCTGAATGCACGCCGAGGACGACGTGGAGGTGAGCCAGCCCATCGCGATTTTGTTGGTGGTTGCCGCCCAAGACGTGATGGATTGAATGAGCGAGGATTGGCCGCTTGTATTCTGCGTCACTTCCGTCTGTGTTTCGGGCAATTGCCCAGTCAACATCGTCAACGGGTCCGTAAATGGCAGGTGGAGTGTGCTGCTCACGGCGTGCAGCACCGTGTTGTCTGAGGCCGATTCGTCTTTCGCGTAGTCTGCGGTCCCGACCAACTGATTCAACTCGACATCGGCTAGTTTGGACGCCTCGAGCGTCGCGACCCGATGCAAGTTGGCTTGGCCGAACATACAAATGACGGCGCCAAAGCAACCGGCGGCGAGGACCATCAGCGCGACGGTTGCTGCGACAAATTGCGTGATCGTGTGACGGAGTTTGTGTGGGAACATTCCGGTCAGCGCTCCTCGACTGAAGATTTTCTACCAGTCTATGAACGAGTGCGCCGGTTTAGAAGATTAGTAAACTATATTTCATCTACGCTTGTGCTCTGTGCGTTCTCCTGCCACACGGAATCCCCGTCCGTGTAGACTTCCTTCTTCCAAATGGTCACTTCTTTTTTGAGGCGCTCAATCAAGGTGCGTGCCGCCTCAAACGCGCTGTTGCGGTGTGGGCTGGAGGCGCCGCAGATCACCGCGATATCGAGCGGGTTGAGCTTTCCCACGCGATGCCACTGCAGCGTCGTCACGCCGTCGAACTGCGCTTCGACTTCGGCTTGAATCTGCTGCATCTGCGACAGGGCCATACTCTCGTACGCCTCGTACGACAGATAGGCGGTCTGTTTATCCCGTGTCCATTCGCGCACGGTTCCCACGAAGATCACCGTGCCTCCGTGGTTGACGTCCTCGAGGTGCCGATACGCCTCTTCGACGACAAGTGGCGCGCTGGAGATTTTCAACAGCTGATTGTCTTCAATCGGGACCGATCCGCCGCCCACAGGTGGAAGCAAGGCGATTTCATCGCTCGGGTGCAGCACGGCGTGTGGGGGAGCCAACACTTGATTGACAGCCACCATGACATTGGTGAGGGCCGGCACTGCCTCCGGGTAGCGCGCCATCAACAAGGGGACGACGCCGTTTACCTCGAGCCCGTCCGGGGCTTCCATCGTGATCTGCTGAGCTTCAAATATTTCGCGCAAGTTGGCGAACAGCCGAACGTGTAGTTGCAAGTTTGGTCACCTCGTGACAGAGTTTATGGCGTATGTGACGCAACGGTCATAGGGAGGAACAGCGATGTCAACGGAACCTAAGTTTACACACCTCACACCAGACGGTCGCCCAGTGATGGTCGACGTCTCGGACAAGCCGACGACGAATCGAGTCGCCATCGCGCAATCGTTGGTACGCATGCAACCTTCGACCCGCGATGCTATTGTACATCAAGCGATTCGCAAAGGGGACGTGCTGTCCATCGCGCAACTGGCAGGAATTATGGCAGCGAAAAAGACGTCCGACTTAATTCCACTGTGCCATCACGTTCCGCTGCACCACGTCTCGCTGGAGCTCACCTTTGCAGACGAAGTCGAGGAGCGCACCGAGGCCGTCCTGTCGATTCAAGCAAAGGTGGAGACAGCCTATCAGACGGGCGTTGAAATGGAGGCGCTCACCGCTTGTAGTGTGGCGGCTCTGACCGTGTATGATATGTGCAAAGCGATGGATCGGGGAATGGTCGTGGAACAGGTGAAGCTGTTGTACAAAGACGGCGGGAAAAGTGGCGTATTTCAGGCAATTTCGACTTCGCGATAACACCTTGGCAGCCAGAGTAGAAACGCGTATTATGAAAACCGAAGTACGGCGTTTCTGGCGCCATCATTGAATGTAAGCGCTTCCTGGAATAGTCCGTCAATTCACTCATGGTAGCCATTTGATAGTCTGCACGCACTTGCATTTTTCAGCCGTAGACAAATCAAGTATGATGTCTATGGCACGTACAATCGTTCGCTCTAGGGGGAAATGGGATGGAGATTTTTTCGTATCTCGGCAAATACGACTACGAGCAGTTGGTCTTTTGCAGCGACGAGGCATCTGGATTGAAAGCGATTATCGCAATCCACGATACCACACTTGGACCCGCTTTGGGCGGATGCCGGATGTGGACCTACGTCCGCGAGGATGACGCAATCCTTGACGCACTCCGTTTGGCACGCGGAATGACGTACAAGGCGGCCGTGTCAGGACTGAATTTGGGCGGCGGCAAAACCGTGATCATGGGCAATCCGAAAACAGATAAATCCGAGGCGCTGTTCCGGTCGTTGGGTCGGTATATTCAAGGCCTGAGCGGACGATACATCACAGCTGAAGACGTCGGTACAAACGTGCATGACATGGACCTCATTCATACAGAAACAGATTATGTTACAGGGATTTCACAGGCTTACGGCTCTAGTGGCAACCCCTCGCCAGTCACTGCGTTTGGCGTGTTTCGCGGGATGCAGGCCACGGCTAAGGCGGCATTTGGCACGGATGACCTGGCGGGCAAGCGCGTCGCCATTCAAGGTCTCGGCAGTGTCGGTATGCAACTTGCCAGACACGTCAAGGAAGTTGGTGGCGAGCTCATCGTGGCCGACATCAACGACGATTCCGTTCGCCTAGCTGTCGAAGAACTCGGTGCGAAGGCGGTCAGCGTGAAGGACATCTTCGAAGTGGAATGTGACATTTTCTCACCGTGTGCGCTGGGTGCCGTGATCAACGATGAGACGGTCAACCGAGTGCGCTGCCTTGCGGTCGCAGGGTCTGCGAACAACCAGTTGGCTGACGACAAGCACGGGGACATCCTCCACGAGCGAGGCATCGCCTATGCTCCGGACTACGTCATCAACGCAGGCGGCCTCATGAACGTCGCGGACGAGCTCGAGGGCTACAATGCGGAGCGCGCGCGTTCCAAGGTGGACAACATCTACAACATCATCGGCAACATCTTCGACCTGTCGCGGACGCAGAACATCCCGAGCTACTTGGCGGCGGATCGACTGGCGGAACAGCGCATTGCACAAATGCGCAATGTTCGCAGCAATTTCTTGCGCGACGAGAAGTCGTTGCGCCGATAAGGTACGTGCGTCAGGTGGCTCCTTTCTTTGTCGGCACAGCGTAAGCGCCCGGCAAAGCGGATGGAGCCACCTGGCTTTGTTCTCGCGCACAGTCTCTTGTACAATACCAGTAGGGTCCCAACCCCTCGCAGGGCGCGCCCAATCTATACGGCTTAGGATGATGCGGGAATGTCGCAGACCAATTTGCAGGCAAAACAAGAAGAAAAAGCGCGGATCATGCAAGAACAGAAAATGTCTCGCCCTGACTGGCTGAAAATCAAGGCCAAGACGGGTGATAATTATAAATCCTTAAAAGAGATCATGCGGACCCAGTCCCTACATACTGTCTGTGAAGAGGCGCAATGCCCAAACATTTATGAATGTTGGGAGCAGCGCACGGCTACCTTTATGATCCTCGGCGATATCTGTACGCGCGCGTGCCGGTTTTGTGCAGTCAATACGGGGCGCCCGACGGAGCTCGACCTTCGCGAGCCAAAACGGGTTGCGGATGCGGTCGTCGCGATGAACTTGCAGCACGTCGTCGTGACGAGCGTCGCGCGCGATGATCTCGCCGATGGTGGCGCATCCGTATTCGCCGCGACCATTCGCGAGATCCGCAAGCGCGTGCCCGACTGTGGCGTCGAGGTCCTCATCCCCGATTTTGGAGGCAACTGGGACGCGCTCAAAGTCGTCATGGACGCGTCGCCGGACATTCTCAATCACAATGTGGAAACGGTCCGCCGACTGTCGGACAGAGTTCGGTCGCGCGCCAAATACGAACGAACCCTCGAGCTCTTGCGCCAGGCCAAGGAGATGCGGCCCGACATCCGCACCAAATCGAGTATCATGGTGGGACTTGGCGAATCGATGGAAGAGGTATTCGAAACCATGGACGACTTGCGCGCCGTCGCCGTCGACATCGTGACCATCGGGCAGTACCTCCAGCCCACGGAGAAGCACTTGTTGGTTGAAAAATTCTACACGCCGACGGAGTTTCTCCGCATGCGGGGAGAGGGCCTCCAACGCGGGTTCGCCCACGTCGAGTCGGGCCCGATGGTGCGCAGTTCCTACCATGCGCACGAACAGGTGCAGCGCGCGGACGGCAAGCCGCTCCAATCGCTTCGAGACGACGAACGCAGGTCTTTCCTCGACGGCTCGGTGTCGAAGACTGCGTCACAAGCGTGACGGGAGGGGGAGATTCGGATGCCAACAACGGTTGAATGGATATCGCTCGGACACCGCCATTACGACGAAGCCCTCGATATACAGATGAAGCGCGCCGAGGCGCTTCTCACGGGTGCCGACGAGCGACAGGCGATTTACACGGTGGAGCACCCTCCGACCATTACGATTGGACGAAATGGTACGACCGACAACATCGTCGCGGATCAGAGCTTTTTGGAAGCGCAGGGATTTGCGGTTCGCCATGTCGATCGCGGCGGCGACGTCACCTACCACGGCCCAGGGCAGTTGGTGGTCTACCCCGTCCTACACTTGGCTCCCTGGGACAATGACGTCAAACAGTACGTTCGCAACCTTGAGGAGTCTGTCATTCAAGCGCTGGCCGAGGTCGGCATCGTGGCACAAAGGCACGAGGAGTACCCTGGTGTGTGGGTGGGGGACGCCAAGATCTGCGCGGTGGGCGCCAGAGTCAAGAAACGGCCGAGCGGTGAGTTTGTGACGTACCATGGCATCGCACTGAATGTTAACACGAATCTAGCTCACTTCCAGACGATTGTACCTTGTGGTATCGCCGATAAGGGCGTCACGTCTATCGAGCGGGAAACGGGTCACGCCGCGGACTTTGGCGCCTGGGAGACGAAACTGCGGCAATCGTTCTACGAAGTCTTTCAATTCGAAGTATAGTTCCATGGCAAACCATCAAAACGGCACACCATCTCCATTCTGGTGTGCCTCTCTATCGTAGGGGGACAGAGCATGGACCAGGACAAACGCGCAGCTTGGGAATCGCTCGTCGCACGCGCCGCATCGCGGAGTCCGGAACGCAAGGACACCTTTGTAAACGCTTCAGAAATCGAAATCGAGCGTCTGTACACGCCGAACGGCAACGAAACTGCCGAATATCACGATAGGCTCGGTTACCCTGGTCAATTCCCTTATACGCGCGGCATTCAGCCGACGATGTACCGCGGGCGCCTGTGGACGATGCGCCAGTACGCCGGATTCGGGACGGCGCAGGCGACGAACGAGCGGTTTCGCTATTTGTTGGAACAGGGTCAAACGGGTCTCAGCGTCGCCTTTGACCTGCCGACGCAAATCGGGTACGACGCGGACCACGCGTTTGCACAAGGCGAGGTCGGCAAGGTCGGCGTCTCCATCTCGTCGCTCGAGGACATGCGAACGCTGTTCGACCAGATTCGCCTCGACGAAGTCAGCACGTCGATGACCATCAACGCACCTGCCTCGGTCTTGTTGGCGATGTACCTCGTCGTGGCCGAGGAGCAGGGCGTGCCGTGGGACCAGGTTCGCGGAACGATTCAAAACGACATTCTAAAGGAGTACGTCGCCAGAGGAACGTATATCTATCCGCCCAAGCCATCGATGCGCATTATCACAGACATCTTTTCCTTCTGTAAGGAAGCGGTTCCCAAGTGGAATACCATTTCCATCAGCGGCTATCACATTCGTGAGGCGGGATCGACTGCCGTGCAGGAAATCGCCTTCACCCTCGCCAATGCCATCGCCTATGTGAGCAGCGCCGTGCGCCGAGGGCTCAACGTCGATGATTTCGCGCCGCGGCTGTCCTTCTTCTTTAATGCGCACAACGACTTTTTTGAGGAAGTCGCAAAGTTTCGAGCGGCTCGTCGGATGTGGGCACAGATCATGAAGGAGCGGTTTGGGGCGAAGGACGAAAAATCACTCCAACTGCGGTTTCACACGCAGACTGGTGGAAGCACGCTCACCGCGCAGCAGCCGGACAACAACGTGGTCCGCGTGACACTTCAGGCCCTCGCGGCGGTGCTTGGCGGCACGCAGAGCCTGCACACGAATAGCCGCGATGAAGCGTTGGCACTGCCGACGGAAGAGTCGGCGCGGATTGCGCTTCGGACCCAACAGATCATCGCCCACGAGAGTGGCGTGGCGAATACAGTTGATCCACTCGGTGGCAGCTACTACGTGGAATCGCTCACGGACGAAATCGAGCGGCGGGCTTGGCAGTACATCGCCAAAATCGACGAGATGGGCGGCGCGGTGGAAGCGATTGAGCAAGGCTACATGCAGCGGGAGATCCACCAGGCGGCTTACCTGACACAGCAGGCGATTGAACGCGGGGAACAAGTGGTCGTCGGAGTGAATCGGTTTCGTTCGGAAGGCGAATTGGAGCCGGAGTTGCTGCGCGTAGATCCGGCGCTTGCACAAGAACAGGCACAGCGCCTCGCGAAGTGGCGGGCGAATCGCTCCCAGGCGGACTGCGACGCGGCGCTCGTGCAACTGCGCGATGCCGCGCAGGGAGAACACAATTTGATGCCACTGATCGTGCAGGCGGTCCGCGCCCGTGCGACGACTGGGGAAATTTGCGACGCCATGCGCGACGTGTTTGGCGAGTACCGACCACAGGTGTTTTAAAACGGGCGGCGCAGACGCGTCAAGGGGGAATTCAGATGCCACAACCGATTCGTGTGTTGATTGCAAAGCCGGGTCTCGACGGACATGACCGCGGTGCGTTGGTCGTCGCCAAGGGACTTCGCGACGAAGGGATGGAAGTCATTTATACAGGGTTGCGCCAGACCCCTGCACAGATTGTGGCTACGGCCATCGAGGAAGACGTCGCGTGCGTGGGTTTGTCCAGTCTGTCCGGGGCGCACATGTCCTTGTTCCCGGAGGTCGTCAAAGGTCTTCGCGACGCGGGTGCAGACGATATTTTGGTGGTCGGGGGCGGTGTCATTCCCGCGGCTGACGCGCGGGCGTTGAAGCAAGTGGGGGTCGCGGAAATTTTCACGCCGGGATCGACCATGCGTGAGATGGCCGAGTTCATTCGCGCGCACGTGCGCGGGCGCGAACCGGTGATTGCGCCGTCGACGCCAGTTGAACAGCTCGATCACATCGGCATTGCCGTGAACGACCTCGAGGCCTCTGTCGCGTTTTATGAGCAGGCGTTTGGGTTGAAACTCGAACGCATCGAAACGGTCGCGGACCAGTCCGTTCGCGTTGCGTTCTTGACTGCGGGTTCCACGCACCTAGAGCTTCTGTGTCCGACGGACGAGCGTGCCGCGGTCGCGAAGTTCCTGGCGAAGCGGGGACCTGGGTTGCACCACATCGCCTTTTCCGTCAAGGACATCGAACGTTCCCTCGCGGCCGCAGCCGAACGAGGGCTGGCGCTTATCGACCAACAGCCGAGACTCGGGGCAGGGGGCAAGAAAATCGCGTTTCTTCACCCGAAGTCGACGGGTGGGGTGTTGACCGAATACTGCCAAACGGTGATGGAGGATGAGGCTCATGCATGAAGATCCGGTGTACGGCCTGCAGGATAGACGGCGGAAGGTAGAACTCGGCGGGGGCGACCAGCGCATCCTCGCTCAGCACGAGAAGGGCAAGGGGACCGCTCGCGAACGCATCGACTGGTTGCTCGACGCCGGAAGTTTTCGCGAACTTGGGACGTTTTCCGCCACGCGCAGCAAATATCCCGGACTCGATGAGGTCGATGCGCCCGGCGAAGGCGTGGTCACGGGTTATGGTACCATCGAAGGGCGCACGGTGTTCGTCTTCGCGCAAGATTTCACCGTGTTTGGCGGCGCACTAGGGGAAGTGCACGCCGACAAGATCGCGAACGTGATGGATCACGCCGCGAAGACAGGCGCTCCGGTCATTGGCCTGTGCGATTCGGGTGGGGCGCGCATTCAGGAAGGCGTGGTGTCACTCGATGGATACGGCCACGTGTTCTACCGCAACGCGATATACTCGGGCGTCATTCCGCAAATCTCCGTCATCATGGGGCCATGCGCAGGCGGCGCCGTGTACTCTCCCGCCCTGACGGACTTTGTCGTGATGGTCGAAGGGACGAGTCAAATGTTCATCACGGGGCCAAAGGTCATTCAGACGGTGACAGGGGAGGTCATCGAGACGGAGGCCTTGGGTGGCGCGCGCGTGCAGCAGGCGAAGAGTGGCGTCGCACACTTCACCGCGACTTCGGAGGCTGATGCGCTCCAACAGGTTCGCCGGTTGTTGCAGTACATTCCCTCTTCCAATCGCAGCACGCCTCCTGTGTCGCCCTTTGCCGAGCCGCTCATCGCGGATGACCGCCTGCGAGAGGTGGTCCCACAAGATGGCACGAAAGTGTACGACGTCAAAGACGTCATTCATCTGTTGGTCGACTCCGACAGCTTTTTCGAAGTACAACCGCTGTTCGCGCGCAACGCGGTGGTCGGGTTTGGCCGCATGCAGGGGCACGTCATCGGCATCGTCGCAAACCAGCCTAAATTCATGGCTGGCGGCTTGGATATCGACTCGTCCGACAAAATTGCGCGCTTCATACGATTTTGTGATTCGTTTCACATTCCGCTCCTGACCTTGGAGGACGTCACTGGGTTTATTCCGGGCGTCAAGCAGGAGCACGGCGGTATTATTCGCCATGGAGCGAAAATACTGTACGCATACGCCGAAGCCACGGTGCCCAAAATCACGGTCATCGTTCGCAAGGCATACGGCGGTGCCTATGTCGCGATGAACAGCAAGGCCATCGGCGCGGATATCGTGTTTGCTTGGCCGAGTGCCGAAATTGCCGTGATGGGGCCAGAGGGTGCTGCGAGCATCATCTATCACCGCGAGATTGCGGCGAGCGCGAATCCAGCTGATGCGCTACGCGAGAAAATAGACAAGTATCGGGAAGAGGTTGCGAATCCATATGTTGCAGCCGGCGCCGGAATGGTGGATGATGTCATCGACCCACGCGATACCCGTGTCAAGCTTTGTGAGGCTTTTGCCATGCTGCGCGAAAAACAGGAAGAGCGCCCTAGCCGCAAACACGGGAACATTCCACTTTGACGGGAAGCGGTCGCGGTCGCTTTCCACAACTGACGATAGGAGCTGGACGCTTTGGAGAGAGAGACAGTAGAACAACTATTCTTGTCGCTCGTGCAAATCGATAGTCACTCGCTGCACGAAGGTACAATGGCGAAACGGTGCCGCGAGGAACTCGAGCGCCTTGGCCTACAGGTGGAAGTAGACGGGGCGGGAGCCCAACTCGGCGGGGAGACCGGGAACCTCATCGGCATTTTGCCCGGATCGAAAGAGCTGCCGAAAGTACTGTTGGCGGCCCATATGGATACGGTTCGACCAGGTGAAGGCATTCGCCCTCATGTCGACGACGATGGCGTTGTCTGGAGCGATGGAACCACGATTCTCGGGGCCGATGACAAAGCGGGCATCACTGCGATTTTGACGGCGCTCAAGGAGATCAAAGACGCTGGGTTAGAGCACGGCCAGATTCAGGTCGTGTTCACGATTGGCGAAGAAATTGGACTGCAAGGGGCCAAACAGCTAAAAGCGGAACAGCTCGACGCCGATTTTGGCCTATCGTTAGATTCCAGTGGCGATATCGGAACGATTGCCATCGCGGGTCCTGGTCAGACGAAGTTCGAGGCGACCGTGACCGGTGTGCGGGCCCACGCTGGCGTCGCACCGGAGAAGGGTATCAGCGCCATCAAGGTGGCGGCGGGTGCCGTGTCGAACATGCCACACGGCCGCATTGACGACGAAACAACCGCGAATATCGGCAGTTTTGTCGGCGAGGGACCGACGAACGTGGTCGCCGACAGGGTGACGATTGTCGGTGAGGCGCGCAGTCGCAATCCACAAAAGATGGCCGATGTCGTACGGCAGATTGAATCGGCGTTTCAGGATGCGGCGAAGGCAGCAGGGGCAGAAGTGGATTTTCGCCATCAGGTGATGTACGAGGGATTCGACTTCCCGGCCGACCATCCGTTGCGCAAGCGCATTGAGGCTTCCCTCACACGTGCGGGATTC
Organism: Alicyclobacillus fastidiosus; assembly: GCF_026651875.1. Classification (GTDB taxonomy): domain Bacteria; phylum Bacillota; class Bacilli; order Alicyclobacillales; family Alicyclobacillaceae; genus Alicyclobacillus; species Alicyclobacillus fastidiosus. Next base: position 2,745,946 of record NZ_CP104067.1, read on the forward strand.
ACGCCAAATCCGGTGAAAGTCGGAGGCGGTAGTGACGCAAATGTCATTCAAACGCTCGGCGTTCCAATTTTGAATATCGGTGTGGGATATGAAGATATCCACTCGACAAACGAACACATCGCCATTCAAAATATCGTCGATGCAGCGAAGATAGCGGTGCAGTTCTGCACGTTGCCCTTGGGCGAGTAATCCCGCGGGCGTTCGGCGGACGGGCCAAACGAGTGACGACCGACCGGCGGGTGCAGCGCTGACCAACTGCCGACATCTGGCCCGGAGTCGGGCATGCACGGTACATATACGGATACCTGGTGTACTTTACCGGATAGTTGGTATACATGGATTTGATGTACCCAATAATACCCCTTGAATATTTTCTGGGGGGTATTGTTGTTGAGCCAGACCACGTCCGTTCGTACGACCCCGCGTCAGAAGGCGATGGGGACGCCGGTTCAGGCCAAGGGGAGCATGAGCTTACCGGAATTGATCCTAGTCGGTGTCGGTGGAATCATCGGAGCAGGGTTTTTCCTCGGCTGCGGATTGCCGATCTCGACGGCCGGACCGGGCGTCCTCATCTCCTTCGTCCTTGGCGGCCTGATTACTGCCCAGGTGATTGGATCGTTGAGTTCCGTCGCATTGGACCACCCGGTCGAAGGGGCGTTCAAAGTCTACGCCGACATGTATCTCGGGAGGTATCTCGGCTACATGCAGGGGTGGACGTACTACTTGACGAGTATTCTCACGATTTCGAGTGAAGCAGTGGCTTCAGCCATTTTCGTCCGAGTGTGGTTGCCACACGTGCCATTGTGGGTCTTGTCGTCCGGCTTTGCGGCGCTGATTTTGCTGATCAATGCGTTTGGTGTTGCGAATTTCGGGCGTATTGAGTCCGTGATGAGCGTGATCAAAATCGCAGCCCTGGTCGGCTTTGTGGTCTTTGTGGCCTTGATGCTGTTCGGGGTGCGGCCCCACACGCTGACGAACCCGATTTCGATGACCGCAGGAACCGGCTTTTTTCCACACGGCGTCACAGGCATCTTTCAATCGATGCTCATCGTCATTTTTTCGTTCGCGGGAATCGGCGTGTTTGCGACCGCGGCTGTCGAGTTAAAACATCCAAAACAGCTGGACAAAGGGGCCGTCCTCACGATTGTCACGTTGACCGCGTTGTACGTGTTGTCGATTGGGACGCTGCTCATGATTCTGCCGTGGTCGAGGGTGAGCACGAACATCAGTCCCTTCGTTCAGGCGCTGCAGTTCGTCCACATGCGGGCGCTGGCGGATATCCTGAATGCGGTGATCCTCGTTGCGGCATTCAGCGTGATGGCCGGTGCCGTCTTCTCCGCGAATCAAATTCTCGCGAGTCTTGGGCACACAGGCGAGGCGCCCAGGTTGTCGATTCGAACGAGTAGGCATCGCCACGTCCAATATGGCGCACTCTTGTTCACGACCATCGGAATTGCCATCTTTCTCACCCTCTCGTACGTCCTTCCGTCAAATGTGTATAATTTCTTGGTGAGTGCTTCGAGCTTCTTGACCTTCTTTAATTACTTCATGATGTTGGCCACGTTTCTTTCGTGGCGCCGCAAGAATCGGGCTAAACAGGTTTCAAGGCTCGCGTTTGGCCAGCCTGTGTCGACGTTCCTGACGATGGCCGCGGTGTTATTTTTGGCCATCTACGCTCTGACGGAGCGCGAGCAGCGCCTCGGCTTCTACGCTTGTGTGGCGATGAGCGCGTTGCTTTCGATTGGGTACTTTTTTACTCGGAAATACAAACAGGGTATGAATGACGCCAATTCTTCGGGATGATTGGGAGTGAGGTTCGTGACGCAAGAGGAACGTACGCTGCACGAGGAAGAATTGTACGCTGGACGTATGATTCAATTGAAAAAAGTGACGGTTGAGTTGCCAAATGGGAAACAGAGTACGCGGGAGGTCGTGGTTCATCCGGGGGCGGTCGCCGTACTCGCCGAACCGCAACCAGGGACTGTGATTCTCGTCAGACAGTATCGAAAAGCGTGTGAAACGTCGCTTTGGGAGATCCCCGCAGGCAAGTTGGAACCCGGTGAGGATCCCGACGCAGCCGCCATCCGCGAATTGTCTGAGGAGACCGGGTACAAGGCTTCGCACGTCGAGAAAATCTACCGCTTTTACACGAGTCCTGGGTTTGCGAACGAAGTGTTGCACGTCTACTATGCAACGGATCTCGTGGCAGGTGACGTGCACCTGGATGAAGACGAGTTTGTGGAGATGGAGCGGTTCACGAGAGCCGACGTGACGCAAATGATGCAGCGCGGCGAGATAAACGACGCGAAGACGCTCGTGGCGCTTCTCTGGTGGTGTCAAACGGACCGTTGAACGCCTTTGATGCAGATTTTCATATCCATGTCGGCCGCGCCCTCGGCAAGCCAGTGAAGATTGCCGCTGGGGCGAGTTTAACGCTCGACAACCTGCTTCACCACGCGGCATATGTCAAGGGGCTCGACGTCGTCACCGTGATCGACGGGGTGTGTGACAACGTGCTTGTGGAAGTGGAGCGGCTCGTGAGCGATGGACTGCTCACCCCTGTCGCCGGCGGCGGTCTCTTGTTTGAAGATAGACTTCTCGTTTTGCTCGGGGCAGAGGTGGAGTTATCCGGGCCACTGGGAGGCGCCGCGCACTTCGGCTGCTGGTTTCCGGATGTCGAGCGGGCAAAGGACTTCAACCAATGGCTGAAAACGGTGCAGAAGAACACACAGTTATCCTCCCAGCGCGCCTATACGGACGCCACTGCGCTGGCGGCACAGACGCACGAGCGGGACGGGCTCTTCATCGTTCACCACGCGTTTACACCGTTTAAGGGCATGCTCGGAAACTGTGTCCGGCGGGTCGGCGACTTTCTCGATATCCACGAGGTCGACGCCCTGGAGTTAGGGCTGTCGTCCGATTCCGCGATGGCGGACAGGTTGAGTGAACTGTCCGAATTGACGTTCGTGACGAACTCCGACGCGCACGGCGTGAATAATATCGCTCGTGAGTACAATCGCGTCCGGATGCAGGACTTGAACTTCACGGAGGTGGCAAGTGCACTTCATCGCAAAGCGGGTCGGGGAATCGAGGCGAATTTCGGGTTGCATCCACAGCAGGGAAAGTACTATCGGACGCGCTGTCGCGTCTGTGACGAACTCGTGGCAGAGAACGAGGCCTGTCGTTGTGCGACGGACAAGCATCACGTCTACGGGGTGAAGGATAGACTCGACGACATTTCCGATCTCGTCGAACCCTCCCACCCTTCCCATCGCCCTCCGTACATTCATCACGTCCCCTTACGCGACATTCCGGGCGTCGGTCCCAGTGCGTATCGAAAGCTTCTCGAGGCGTACGGTACGGAACTGGCCATTGCGCGCACGGCGGACGAATCTACTTTGGTGGACGTGGTTGGCGATCGCGTCGGGTGCGTGATCGCGCGGGCGCTGCGCGGCGAATTCACGTGGGAGGCTGGCGGCGCGGGGACGTACGGAAAGATCATTTTCTAGTCTATCTGCACGAAGTCGCTCATAGATTGAGATTGAGAGACTTCGTTCAGGAGGGACATCCATTGAAGCCACGCATCGCAGCCGTTATCACGCCACAGACCTTTCCGTCCGTCCGCCTGTACCCGTTGACCCAGTTCGTCCGCCGCAAAGCCTTGAAGCACTTGCACCTGTGGACCTTTCTTTCGGGGGTGACCTTGTGTGGATTGGTGTTCGGCGCAATTGTGGCCGGACAGTTGGGCCAGACGGATCGCCTTGTGCTCGGCGATGCCGTCCAACACCTGTTTATCGCCATCAAGCAGGACCAATTGGCCTCTGGCAGCCAGCTGTTCTCGCAGCGGTTGATCGCCGACGTCCAGTTGCTGGCGCTCATTTGGTTGTTTGGGGTCTCGGTCATCGGCATCCCGTTTGTCATTGCGACGATTTTTCTTCGTGCCTTCACGGTAGGGTTTGCCGTCGGTTATACGACGTTGCAATTCGGATGGAAGGGATTCTTGTTATCCGGTACCGGAATTTTTTTGCATCAGCTAGTGACCTTTTTGACGTTGTTTGTCGCGGCCGTGACGGCTATTCGGTTCTCGCAGCAGGTTCTACTGCACTCTCTGCCAGTACCCAAACTCACCTTGCGGCTTACGCAATATACCGGAACGTTCGTCCTGTGTGGCGGCGGACTGATGCTGGGGTCGGTGATTCAAGCATTCGTGGTGCCGCACTTGTTGACGAGTGTGATCTTCTAAGGAGCGTTGTGGATTGAGACAATTTACACATCGAAACGAAGCTTTTATTTGTGCGAATTGCGGATTCGCGGTCGAGCCGAGTGAGCGCAGCTGTCGCAACCACTGCCCGAGCTGTCTCTACTCTGTGCATCTCGACATTCACCCGGGTGACCGCGCGGCGGATTGTGGAGGGTTGATGAAACCGATTCGCATTGAATATCACAGCAAGAAAGGTTATCAGATCGTTCACCGTTGTCAGACGTGTGCATACGTCTCGAGAAACATCGTCCAACAAGACGTGCTCGTCCAACCTGATGACCAAGAGGCGGTGTTGCGCCTCATGACGCACCCGGAGGAATAAGTTTATGATGAGGTGATTCGCGTGGCGCAATTGTTATCGTTTCTCCGGACTTTGTGTATCACCGTGTCCATCGCCTTAATCGTCTTTTTCCTGCTTCAGGCTGAGAACTTTTTCCGATCCCGCCCCCTCGACCACACGCCCTCCCCGCCATACGTATCCGTCCTGACGCAAGGACAAGCGCCTGGCGAACATCCTTTCCAGACGTGGCTGTTCGGCCTCTTTTCCGATATCCGGTACGGTGACTGATAGAGGGCATGGTTTGGAGCGGTACAGCAATTTCGCGAAGTGTCACTTCCTGTCGAAACAGGGCAGGACTTTAGGTATCCTACGTGGAATACACGTACATGACATTTGGTAGTCGGATACGTTAAAGGAGTTTCGCAATGGACGAGTGGATTCAACGCTTTGTAGAGTACTTGACGGTGGAGAGAGGATTATCCACCAATACCCTCGAGTCGTACGAACGAGATTTACATACATTTGAGTCGTACTTGGTCAAGCGTGGGTCGTGCGTCGTTCAGGATGTACAGCAACACCATATCATCGCTTTTCTCGGCTATCTACATGAGGCAGGGCGGGCCAATTCCACTATCTCGCGGAACCTGGCGAGCATTCGCTCGTTTTTTCATTTTTTGATTCGTGAGGATTTCATCTTGCAGGATCCGACCGTCCACGTGGATACGCCAAAGATAGAGAAGCGCCTTCCACGCGTTTTAACGCCGGAGGAAGTGGAGTCGTTGTTGCGCGCGCCGGATCAAAAATCCCCATCGGGCTTGCGAGATTATGCGATGCTAGAATTGTTGTACGCGACGGGCATCCGGGTCAGTGAACTCGTGTCGCTTCAGGCTACGGATGTGCACTTGAGCAGTGGCTTTTTGAGATGTATGGGCAAGGGCGGCAAGGAGAGAATTATTCCTATCGGAGAATACGCGGTTCATGCGCTCTCCAGTTATCTCGAGCGCGCTCGACCGCACTTCGTTCGCAAGACGAAGCATGAGGCCCTTTTCTTGAATCACCACGGGATGCAGATGTCCCGCCAGGGGTTTTGGAAAATCCTTAAAAAGTACGCCCAAGAGGCCGGGATTTTAAAGGATATTACACCACACACGCTGCGCCATTCTTTTGCGACCCATTTATTGGAACGAGGTGCAGATTTGCGCGCTGTGCAGGAAATGTTAGGGCATGCTGACATTTCCACTACACAAATTTATACTCACGTGACCAAAGGCCGTCTGAAGGAAATCTATGCGGCGGCACACCCTAGGTCGTAATGTGAATCGTTCGGAGTGAATGAAGATGAGGGATACACGGCGTTTGATTTGGATTGTCCTCGATAGTTGCGGTATTGGCGCCGCCGAAGATGCAGCGTCGTACGGCGAGTCGGATGCGCAGAGCAACACATTTCTGCACGTCGCACAGGCGGTAGGTGGCCTCTGCGCTCCGAACTTAGGCAAGCTCGGGTTGTCGCGCATTGTTAAAATCCCCGGTGTCGACTCCAGTCAGTCACACGGCGCATATGGCAAGATGCAGGAGCAGTCCCATGGTAAAGATACGACGAATGGCCACTGGGAGTTCGTGGGAGTTGTATTGGACAAGCCGATGCCCACCTATCCGCACGGTTTTCCGAAAGAAATCATCGAGCCGTTTGAGCGTTACGTAGGTAAAGAGGTGCTTGCGAACAAGCCAGCCTCCGGAACGGTGATCATCGAAGAGTTCGGCAAGCAACATATCGAGACGGGCAGGCCCATCGTGTACACGTCGGCGGACAGCGTGTTTCAAATCGCTGCGCACGAAGACGTGGTGCCTGTAGATACCCTCTACGATTGGTGTACATACGCACGTTCGATTTTAACGGGTGATCACGCGGTAGGCCGCGTCATCGCACGCCCATTTCGGGGGACACCTGGAAATTTTGAACGCACGGACAGGCGTCGGGACTACTCGCTGACATTTGGCAACACGGTGTTGAATTCCTTACAAGACGCTGGAATTCCCGTTGTGGGAATTGGTAAAATCGGAGACATTTACGGCGGGTCAGGCATCAGCGAGGCCATTCACACGCACGACAACGCGGACGGGATGAAGGTCTTGATGGAATACATGGACAAGCAACCAGAGGGGGTACTCTACGCCAATCTGGTCGACTTTGATTCCAAATATGGCCATCGCAACGACCCGGTAGGATTCGCCAGGGCCATTGAAACGTTCGATGTTCAGCTCGGTGAATTGCTTCCTAAATTGAAGGACACTGACGTGTTGTGTATTACCGCAGATCACGGATGTGACCCGACCGTGCCAGGTACTGATCACACACGTGAATACGTTCCAGTACTAATGTATAAGCCTGGCATGACAAAGGCCCTCGATTTAGGCATCCGGCCGACGTTCGCAGATCTAGGAGCCACTGTCGCCGATTGTTTTGGTATCAAAAATCCACGGGCAGGCACGAGTTTCTGGCCACAAGTGATGGCGGATTGACCTAAGGCACCCCATACATCATCGCAGATGCGGCGGACCGTACACCCTGGTTGGGGACGGTCCGCTTCTTTATATTTTAGAACCGTAGAGCGCACAATAACCTCGGATTGTATATCAGGAGATTCAACCGAGGAGGGTCAGCCATGCATCAGTGGAAACGAACCGTGTCGGCTACAGCCATCAGCGCCATTGTGCTCGGGGCAGGCATGCTTACAGGACCATCTACATCCGCGTCGGTCAGAGCCGCATCCGCTGCTACCAGCGACACGAGACTGGTGCCCGCGAACAGCACAGCGAAGCCCGCACCAGCGCCTGCTTCCGTCCCTGATATCGCGAAAGAGGCGCGTTCGGCCGTCGTGATGGACGCGGCGACGGGAAAGGTCCTATACGAGAAAGATGCGCACAAGGAGCTCCCGATGGCCAGCATCACGAAAATCATGACGATGCTCCTGACGGTGGAGGCGATTGACTCAGGTCGTCTCAAGTGGACCGATCAAGTCAAGACGAGCGAATACGCGGCGAGCATGGGTGGATCGCAAATTTTTCTGGAACCTGGAGAGTCGATGACCGTACACGACATGGTCAAGGGCATCGCGGTTGCCTCTGCGAACGACGCCTGTGTCGCGATAGCTGAGCACTTAGATGGAAGTGAAGAAGCATTCGTGGCGCGGATGAATCAGCGGGCCAAGCAACTTGGGATGGATGACACGCACTTTTCGAACAGCAACGGGTTGCCGGCACCGAATCATTATTCAAGCGCACACGATATCGCGACGATGTCGCAAGCCCTCTTGCAACATCCCGAAATTACGAAGTTCACGTCGATTTACAGCGACTATTTGCGCAAGGGTTCCGCGCGCCCTCTGTGGCTTGTGAACACAAATAAATTGGTTCGGTTCTACGATGGTGTCGACGGGTTGAAAACCGGCTTTACTCAAGAGGCCAAGTATTGTCTTTCCGCTACGGCGCAGAAGAGCGGATTTCGCGTGATTGCCGTCGTCATGGGCGAACCGAAACCAAAAGTGCGCAACGCGGAAGTCACAGGGATGTTAAATTGGGCGTTTGCGAACTACACTTCGAAAGTGCTGTACCCAGCTGGGCAGGTAATGGGCCAGGCGAAGGTGGTCAAAGGTGTCAAGGATAAAGTCGACGTGGTCACTGCGACTTCAGTCGGCCTGCTGACGAAGCGCGGCGAAGATGGGGCGTATCGGTCGGAGGTCGTCATCGACAAGGTAAAGGCGCCGATTGTAAAGGGTCAAAAAGTGGGTGAGCTGAGAGTAGTCCGTCAGGGCCGCGTCGTTTCGATGGTTCCGCTCGTGGCCAAGGCCGGCGTCAAGCGAGCCAACTTTATGCAGGGGCTTGGAAAGACGATGAAAAAAGTCATCACGTTTGGGGCTGCCGATTAAATGCATCAGGGTGGAACACTGCGTCGCTCGACCATTATCGACAACGTGTCGAGCGACGCAGGATTGAGGCGGAAATTCTCATTTACGCGGAAATATTTTGATTTGTCGGTTTGTGGTCATTGCTGACCAGTTGTTCGGCCTGTGCCATACACTCCGCGATGGCGTCGCGTTCACGTCCGGATTTGAGCCAACACTGCCTGCGCACGTCCTGAAACGCGAGCCACAGAGACGTCGGCTGTTCTGCCGAGAGGAGCCGGCGACCTCGTTCAATCTCCCGCAGTGCAAACTCCACGGATCCGTTCATCACATGAATCCTCGCCCGCAATAGACGAAGTTCTGCCTCTATTTCTGGAGCGATATTGGAGCGGTGCAAGGCCGTATCCGACTCGGCCAACACGCCCTCGAAATCGTCCAAATGCCAATAAATCAACGCCAATTCGTGGTGGATAGCCAACATCAGCAAGTCGTCCTTGTCGGATATGGATGACCGCAGCGACTGAATGTACTCGAGCGCTTCCTTGTGGCGCTCTGCTGCTCTGAGAATCACACTTCGGTTGATCCGGCACTTGGCCGCTCCCTTGACATTTTGAGCAGTCACGTTGATGGCAATCGCCGTGTCGATATAGGCGAGTGCCAAGTCAAACTCCCGCAACTGCATCAAAGCACACGAAAGACCTTGATAGACTTTTGCCGTATCAAAATTTCCGCCGAATCGATTCATGAGGGAAAGCGTCTCTTCATACGTTTGACGAGCGCGCTGCCAGTTGCGCTCGTCCAGGTAGATGCGCCCTAAATTCGAGTAGATGCGCACGGCGACGGGCATTTGAATGTCCGGGTTCTGCTGGAGCAACTCCGCAGCGCGTTGCCAATACATCCTCGCCACGCGGTCCCGCTTCAATCGACGCAGCACGATGCCGACGTTATAGTAGCCGTGAATGGCCGTTGCGACGTCGTTCTTCTCGTAACCAGCTTGGATGACACATTCGTACATCCTACAGGCTTCGTCAAGTTTCCCCAGCTTGAGGTAGCAGTTCGCCATCTCATTGTAGACGACCTCTGCTTTGAACTGCGGGGATAACGGCCAAGATAAGGTCTGCAGGAGAGAGAGGGCCTCTTCGTACAGCTCTCGGTCTATGAGGTTGCGGGCGGTTCGATAGTTCTGCAACTCATCCGATTTATCCAATAAATCAGACTCGAAATAAGACGAGTCAACCTGCAGCCGACGCGCGATGTGTTGCAGTAACGCTGCAGAAGGTGTTGCTCGATCAGATTCGATCTGACTGATCATGCTAGCCGTGACAATTCCATCCGCGAGGGCTTGCTGCGTTAATTTTTGCTTTCTGCGAAGAGTCCGAATTTTTTTGCCGAGCGTGTCCATAAATGCCCTCCTAGCCCTCTATCAGATTTTTAGTCCATTGTACTATGTTCGGCGAACAGATTGAAACGGGTGATTTGTCGAAATAGGTAGAAATACTTCTAGTTTTGTCGCGATGCAGGATTCATCTTGGCAAAAGGCTAATTGTTTCAGCCAAAGCGGTACATATGAAGGGAGATAACAACGGTGTCAGTCAATTCACGTTATGAGAATGGCGTGCTCGTCATCAGCCTTCAGGGGGAACTCGACCATCACGCGGTGGAACAAATGCGTGACGACATTGAGGAACAACTCGCACATTCCGACTATCAGGGATTAGTGATGTCCTTCCGAAATATTGACTTCATGGATAGCTCCGGACTGGGGCTCATCTTGGGGCGGTTTCGCAGCGTCTCTCAACGCGGCGGTCAAATGGCACTCTGTGAAGTTGGCCCGTCCTTGAAGAAACTATTCGAAATGTCTGGGCTGTTAAAAGTCCTCCCCTTATATGAAGCAGAAGATGTCGCTGTGCAGGCAGTGAAAGGAGCGTGAAGGTCGTGGAGCGTATTGTGAGTGAAGTACAGGTTGACAATTACTTGCGGCTTCAATTTGCCAGCCGTTCCGAAAATGAATCGTTGGCTCGCGTTGCGGTTGCTTCCTTCGTAGCGCAGTTGGACCCGACCATGGAAGAGCTCACAGAACTCAAGACAGCCGTGTCCGAAGCCGTCACCAACGCCATCATTCACGGGTATGAAGAGCGCGACGGGGAAGTGCGCATTGAATGCGCGTTGTCTAATCACTCTGTGAAGATTGTGATTGAGGACGAGGGGGTGGGCATTCCTGACCTCGAGGAAGCGCGTCAGCCCATGTACACTTCGCGGCCGGAACTGGAGCGGTCAGGGATGGGGATGACGATCATGGAGAGCTTTGTCGATCAGTTAGAGGTGGAATCGACCGTGGGGCGCGGGACGCGCGTCACGATGATCAAGACGTTTGGTACAGACCGCGTCCAAATGTAATGGGGGTCTCGTAAATGGATCACGCTAAAGAGACTTCCGCGAAGAACAAGAAGCTGACCGACGATGAAGTGCGCTCGCTCATCGACGCGAGTCACGAGGGTGACCAGGACGCCCGCGACCGTTTGGTGATTCACAACCAGCGCCTAGTGTGGGCTGTCGTACAACGCTTTTTAGGGCGCGGATACGATGCGGACGACCTCTTTCAAATCGGCTGTATTGGGTTGATGAAGGCGGTCGACAAATTCGATCTGTCGTACGACGTGAAGTTCTCGACGTACGCGGTACCGATGATTATCGGTGAGATTCAGCGTTTTTTGCGGGATGACAGCACGGTGAAGGTCAGTCGGAGTCTGAAGGAAACGGCGAAGCAAATCCGCCACGTTCGAGACAATCTCGCCAAACAACTGGGGCGCCAGCCGCATATCACGGAAGTCGCAGAAGCGATGGGCATGGAGCCGTCGGAAATCGTGTTCGCGCAGGAAGCTTTGCGGGCGCCGACGTCGATTCATGAAACCGTCTATGAAAACGACGGAGATCCGATCTATTTGATGGACCAAATCGCCGATGAGGACACTCAGGGGCGATTTGACAAAATCGAATTACACGAAATCATCGGACGACTCCCAGAACGCGAGCGATATATCGTGTACATGCGATTTTTTAAGGATAAAACGCAAAGTGATGTGGCGCGGGTATTGGGCATTTCGCAGGTTCAAGTCTCGCGCTTGGAGAAAAAAATTCTTCAACAGATCAAGGAACAGTTGGAGTGAGGGCGGCACGTGCCGCCCGTTCGCCCTCTGGAGCATAAGAGCCTTCACATCGGTACGCGCCGTTTGCCGTGTAGCGATGTGAAGGCTCTTTTTGGCTGCCGTGCCACCGATCTGACGAAGCCCGCGTTAGGACAGTGGAACTTGGGCACAATACCCCGCGAAGATTGATTGACGTTGGGGGAATGTTCGTGAGTGTAACCAAGGCGGATCGAGACAGATATCAGCAATTGGTCAAACAACATCGGCCACCGCGAACGGTTGTCATCAACACGATTCGCGCATTTGTCGTCGGTGGCCTCATTTGCGAGCTCGGTCAAATCGTGCAAACCCTGTTTATCCGGTACGGCCACTTTAAGCCGACCGACGCAGGGAATCCAACGGTAGCGGTGATGATCTTCTTGTCCGTGTTATTTACCGCTCTCGGCGTCTACGACCGCTTCGCGCAGTGGGCTGGCGCCGGGTCTGCCGTGCCGGTTACCGGCTTTGCCAACACGATTGCGTCGGCTGCGATGGAACACCGCAGCGAGGGATGGGTCAGCGGTATCGGTGGAAACATGTTTAAACTTGCGGGCCCTGTCATCGTCTTTGGGGTGGTCAGTGCCTTTTTCGTATCGCTCATTCGCTACATTGTCACACATCTGTAAGCAGGGGGGTCGCGCATGCCGAAAATCGGTCGACAAACGTGGGATTTTAGTAAGGGACAGGGCGTTTACGTGGCGGGTGTCGGCACAGTTGCCGGACAGCTTGAAAGTGCCGGTCCGTTAGGCCGGGACTTCGACGTTCACCTTGAGAACGACCGAGTGGACGGCGACACGTGGGAGCATTCTGAACAATCGATGTTCGGGACGGCCGCCCAAATAGCCCTGGAGAACGCGCGCATCACTTCACAAGAACTGGATATGCTCATTGGCGCCGATCTCAATGCACAGCTCACGTCGTTCTACTTAGGGCTTCGCGGGCACAGCGTTCCCGCATTAGGTGTCTACAGTGCGTGTGCGTCCATCTGCGAAGCGCTCGCCATCGGCGGTCTCATCGTCCATACGCAACACGGCCAGCGCGTGCTGGCTGGGACGTCAAGCCACACGAGCACCGCCGAACGGCAGTTTCGCTATCCAACCGAATATGGCGCACAAAAGCCGCCGACCGCACAGCGTACGGCGACCGGATCAGGGGTCGCGGTGCTCACAAACGAGCCGAGTCGAATTCAAATCACGCACGCGACGGTGGGAAAAGTGATGGATTACGGGGTCACCAGCCCCTGGGAGATGGGTGCCGCGATGGCCCCGTCCGCCGCAGACACCATCCGCGCACACCTGAACGACACAGGTCGCAGCTTACGCGACTACGATTGCGTCGCAACGGGCGACCTTGGTCATATCGGGCACACGCTGTTAAAAGAGCTCCTCACGAAGGAGGGGTTGACAGACGTCGGACACCTGACCGACTGCGGTGTACTCATTTACGACTCCGCACAACCGGACGTTTTTTCCGGTGGCAGTGGCGGGGCATGTTGCTCGCTGGTGACGTTTGGGCACCTGTTGAAACGCGTGCTGAATGGCAGTTACAAGCGGATCTTGGTCAGCGCTACAGGGGCGTTACTTTCCGCCGTGAGCGCACAACAACACGATTCTATTCCGGGTGTGTCGCACGCGATTGCCTTTGAACGAAAGGACGGGAATTGAGATGCCGACTTGGAGTACATTCATCTGGGCGTTTCTCGTCGGTGGAGGAATTTGTGCGATTGGACAACTTGTAATGGATTTTTCAAAACTGACGCCGGGCCACATCATGGCCATGTTGGTCGTGGCCGGTGCGGTCTTGGATGGGTTCGGGTTGTATGATCCGCTGATCAAGTTTGCCGGCGCCGGCGCCACCGTTCCAATCACCAGCTTTGGCAACGCGCTGGTACACGGAGCGACGCAGGAGGCGCATCTTCACGGTTTGATCGGCATTATCACCGGCATTTTTGAAGTGACCAGCGCTGGCGTTTCCGCGGCTATCGTGTTCGGCTTTTTGGCCGCCGTCATTGCCAAGCCGAAGGGATGATGAACCATGCGGCCAATGCGGCGAAGGCTCGCACCAGACGAGAAGAGGCGTGTCATCGTCGTCACGGATGGGGACCATGTGGCCTTTCGCGCCCTGCGCGTCGCCGCGCGGCGCACTGGATGTCGCCTCATCTCCAAAAGTGCGGGCAATCCGACGCCGTTGTCCGCGATTGAACTCGTGTGCTGCATTCGTCAAACGCCCTACGATCCCGTCGTCGTCATGTTGGACGACAACGGCGATGGAAATGAGGCCTGCGGTGAACAGGCCCTGTGCGTGCTCTTGAACCACCCCGACGTGCACGTCATCGCCACGCTGGCGGTGGCGTCGAACACGAGTCGCGTGGAAGGCGTGGCGGTCGACTTCAGTATCGATGCCAATGGCCAGAGGGTGGAGACGGCTGTAGATAAGGACGGGATACCGTGCCGCAGCTATGTCGTACACGGTGACACGGTCGATATTTTGCGCCGAGTCGACGCGCCACTGGTCATCGGCATTGGCGACATCGGCAAGATGAATGGCAAAGACGCGCCCGAACGCGGTGCACCTGTCACGACTTCCGCCATCGAGTGGATTTTGATGCATTCGAACAAGCACAAAATCCAGCCAGCCCACAACGAAAGCCGTGCGACCGCATACCGTGGAGGGAGAAACGGGCGGAGGTGACGAAGTGGTCAGCTTACTCATGTTTTTGCCGCAACTGTTCCGCTATTTCGGTATGTTCCAGTCGTTTATGGGCTTTGTTCGACCGGCGTGGCCGTTCCTTTCACGCATTTGGCGGCGGACACCGGCGGTCGCGGCCGCCTAAGGCCGTCTGAATTCATCGGTTCATGCCCCGTCGCCACCCGCGTGTGTTGTATACTAAACACAAATCACACGTAGACGGGAATGAACCGCCATTTCACTCATCTACTCAGAACCTGGAACTGTGCATGCCCGAATTGAAGTGGTCGAAAAGAGACGTGTTCGCATGATGCGGTTTGGCGGGCGGGGCGGCTGGCAGGGGGCGCTGGACCAGGCCCGGCTAGATCGACCGGTTTTTCCATACCAGCGGGCGTTCGCCGGATTGGTCCAGTCGCTTGGCACCGTCGACTCCTTCCTGTCGATTGGCGTTGGCACTGGGACAGCGCTCAATTCCGTGCTAGCCAGCCACCCGAATGCACAATTGTACGGTGTGGAAATTGACCAGACGGTGCTCGAGGTCGCCATTCGCTACTTTCACGCGCCAGACCATCGCAGGGCGGACTATTATGTGGGCGATGGTTTTGCTTTTATCCGAGCAGATATGCCAAATTTATACGACCTGATTTTCGTGGATGCATATATGCGCAACGACATCTACCAACCAGCGCTCGACCCAAACGCGCTGGACGCCCTGCGACAGCGACTGCGCCCACAGGGTGTCGTCGCGTATAACATCATCGGCCAAAACCTGGCGACCGGTGCCCGCGGCACGTTCGTGCGCGCCGCGAAATCGCGCTTTGCGTCGGTGCTCGACCTGCCGGTCGGCGTTCCTTTTAGCGACCAGAACAGATTGGTGATACTTACGGACCACCGTTCACTTCTTCAGGATTTGTGCCGTTCCCTTGGACAGGCCTCGGTGCTCAAGTGGCACGAGCGGCTACTCTGGCCGCAGCGACTGCGCAGCCTCTAAAACGGCTATGCTATAATGAGCCCGAACGGACCCAAGGAGGCACACGGTTTAATGTTTTCGAGACTCTCGTCACCGTCCTATATTCTCGTTATCTTTATCGTCCTCTTCAGCCTCGTCATCCACGAGTTCGCACATGCGGCTGTAGCGGATTTACAAGGGGACAAGACCGCGCGCATGAACGGTCGGCTCACGCTCAACCCACTCGTGCACCTCGAGTTGCTGGGCATTATCATGATTTTGTTCGCGCCGATTGGGTGGGCGCGTCCTGTCCCAATTAACATGAACAACTTCAAGCGGCCGCGGCTGTCCATGATTTTGGCGGTGGCAGCGGGTCCGTGCGCCAACCTCGTCCTCGCGGTATTGGCCTATTTCGTGTTGTTTGTTGCACACCCCAGTTATACTGGCCTCTTGTCCACGATTCTGTTCGACGTGGCACAAGTCAATGTCGCATTGTTTGCGTTTAATATTATTCCTTTGCCGCCACTCGACGGATCGCAAATTTTGAGACACCTGCTGCCCTTAAAACAGGCGATTGCATTCAGTCGATTGGACGCGTATGGACCGTTTATTCTCATGTTCCTATTTATCGTTCCGTATTTCGACACGTGGGTATTTGAGCCATTTGTCAACTTGTTGAACGGCGTCATCGCGTCTTGGTTCTTTTAGGCCTTTGGCCATCGGTTGCCTGACGAGAAACGGCGCCATTTTCATGGAGAGGCGTGCGTAATGTGTCGTACGAGGTAAGACTGGCACAATTTGAGGGACCCCTCGACTTATTGATGCACCTCATCCGCAAAAATGAAGTGGATATTTACGATATCCCGATTGCGGAAATCACAGATCAGTACTTGTCGTACTTGCGGGCCATGGAAGAGTGGTCGCTGGAAATCGCCAGCGAGTTCGTCGTCATGGCGGCCACCTTGCTCGCGATTAAGTCGAGAATGCTGCTTCCTCGGACTCGAGCGACTGCAGAGGACGAGGAGGAGGACCCACGAGCTCCGCTGGTCGAACAACTCATCGAGTATCAGCGGTGCAAGTGGGCCGCAGGTCAACTGTCCGAACTGGCGACGGCGCAGGCGCAAGTGTATTCTCGTGCGCCTATGGATTTATCTGCTTACAAGAGTCGTGAAGCGCCGGAACTCACTGGGGTGAGTCTCTGGAATTTGGTCGACGCGTTTCGCAAGCTGTACATGCGCATGCCAAAGCTTGAGCGCGTCGCGGAGATCCGCGGTCACGTGGAGCGCGTTGAAGATCTGATGGGCGAAATTGTCGAGCGGTTGCAGCGATATCGCAGGATCGAGTTCTCGCAACTCATGGATTTTGTGCACAATCGGCACACGCTCGTGACAGCCTTTTTGGCCATTCTCGAATTGATCAAAGATCGGGCGCTTCGCTTCGTTCAGGAAGAAGCCTTTGGGCCCCTGGAGCTCATTTGGATAGGGGAGACAAACAACGATGCAACTTCTGTCAGCGGTTGAGGCGATTTTGTTTGCAGCCGGCAGCGACGGTTTGCAAACGTCGGATATCGCTCACATATTAGATTGTTCGGAGGCCGATGCGCGCAACTTGTGCCACCAACTGCGCGCGGCATTCAACGAGCGCGGGGCGGGTATCACGCTGCAAGAGGTGGCGGATACGTGGCAGTTGACGACCCGACCGGAGCTGGCGCCGTTTCTCAAGCGGATGGCGCAGGCGCCGATGCAGTCGAGCTTATCGGCGGCGGCACTCGAAGTGCTTGCCATCATCTCGTACAAGCAGCCGATCACCCGCGCTGAGATCGACGAAATTCGCGGGGTGCAGTCGGATCGGGCCTTGGCGACACTCGTCCACCGCCAACTGGTCCGCGAAGTCGGACGGCAGGACGCACCTGGCCGCCCCATCCTGTTTGGCACGACAGAACAGTTCTTGCGCCACTTCGGTTTGAAATCCTTGTCTGAACTTCCGCCACTTCCGCCTGCGCCCGAAGAGCAGGACGTGTCCCTCTTTGCGTTGCCCTCCGAAATCGCACGCGATTGAGGCGTGCATAGGAGCCAAGTAGATAACACATAATGTCACCGACGTGAAAAGGTGGCATACGAGATGATTTGGCTCCTCATAATCCTGGCAGTTCTCATATGTCTCGCGACCCTGCTCTTACTCCCCGTGGAAATCCGTGTCCGTTATGAGCACTTTCAAGAGGATGATCAGGGGATAATCGAGCTGCGCTATCTTGGCGGACTGATTCACATCAAACGCGAGTTGACCAAGATCCAGGTCGGCGTCACCGACAATGGGCCGGCGGTAGGCGTCAAAACTGAGTCGAAGGCGAACGAATCGCATGGGATTTTTTCGGCGGCGGACTTGGCACAGGTTTTTCGCGAGTTGGGCCCACTGCTGGAATTTATGCGAATCTCGTCGCGGATTGTTCGCCAGTCGGCTCGTCATCTCCACGTGCGGTTCATTCATTTGGAGGCGAACGTGGGGCTTTCCGACGCGGTCGTCACTGGAACGTCTGTCGGCGTTCTCTACATGGTCCTCGAGTCGCTGTTTGGCTATATGGGGCAGTTTTGTCGACTTCGCCAGGTCCCGTCCATCGCGATTCACCCGGTCTTTAACCAATTCGTGCTTCAGGTGAGAACGCAGAGCATAATGAGTATTCGCTTGGGTTACGCTATCAGCGCAGGCATCAGGCTTCTGTTAGCCTGGAAAAGGAGGACGTAACGTTGGATCATCCAATACAAGGCCTTATGCAAACGGCGATGTCGAACATACGTGAAATGGTTGATGTGAATACCATTATTGGCGATCCCGTCGAAACCCCAGATGGAACCGTCATCCTCCCGGTGTCCAAAGTTGGATTCGGATTTGCAGCGGGCGGCAGTGAATTTACTTCCAGCCCCAGTCAGGGCAATGGCTCAAGTGATGGGGAGAATCCGTTTGGCGGCGGATCCGGCGGTGGCGTTTCCATCACGCCAATCGGCTTTCTCATCGTACACGGCAACAACGTTCGCCTGTTGTCGACCGACAACCAAAACCAATTGTACGATCGACTCATCGATATGGCGCCTTCGGTGATGGAACGCATTCAGTCATTTATGCAACCCAGCAAGAAACAGGGCGGGGCACCGGCCCAGGCGTCAACGCCGCCTGTGGTGTAGTTGCGCGGCGACAAACTGGAGTGTTAGAAATGGCGCGGCTGGCATACCCATGGACAAGGAGGTTTGTCCTTTTGCTTGGGGGTGTGACCAGCCGTGATCGACTTTATTTGGCTTGTACTTTTTTTGGCGGGTATCGTGACAGCCATGTTCACTGGGAACATGAGCAAGGTGGCGGATGCCATCATCCACGGTTCGGAACGAGGCGTCACGCTGTCGATTGGGCTCATTAGCGTCATCGCGCTGTGGCTGGGCTTGATGAATATCGCCGAACGGGCGGGGGCCATCGCGTGGCTTTCGAAGTTGCTGCGACCCGTCGCACGATTTTTGTTCCCGTCGGTCCCGGCCGACCACCCGGCGATGGGCGCGATACTCGCGAACATGAGCGCGAACTTGCTCGGCATTGGCAATGCGGCGACGCCGCTGGGGTTAAAGGCGATGCATGAGTTACAAACCTTAAATCCGGATAAGGAAACGGCGAGCGACGCGATGTGCACACTGCTCGCCATCAACACGGCCAGCATCACGCTGATTCCGACCACAGTCGTCGCCATTCGCATGCAATATCATTCGCATCAGCCGACCGCTGTCGTCGGTACGACCTTGGTCGCATCGGCGATTGGAACGGCCTTCGCCATTGTTCTCGACCGCGTGTTTCGGAGACTTTCTCGGCGACGGAGGGCAGCGTGATGCAGCAGATGTTGAGTGTTGCCAGTGAGTGGTTGTTGCCGCTCGTCGTCGGATCGATTCTGTTCTTTGGATTCATCAAGCGGGTGCCAATTTACAATACGTTTGTCGACGGCGCGAAAGGTGGATTCGCGACGTCTATTAAGCTGATTCCGCACCTTATCGCCATGGTCGTCGCGGTGGCCGTTTTTGACGCGTCAGGGGCGATGAACATCCTGGTAAAACTGTTGACGCCCTTGTTACAGTGGTTGCACATTCCGCCTCAAGTGGCGCCGATGGCGCTGTTGCGCCCCATCAGCGGATCAGGGTCGCTCGCGTTTATGGTGAACATCTTTGAACAACCGAAACAGGGACCAGATTCGTGGCTCGGAATGTTGGCGTCGACCATGCAGGCGTCTTCAGATACGACGCTGTACATCCTCACCGTCTATTTTGGCAGCGTGGGAATTCGAAAGTTTCGTTATGCGATGGGCGTTGGGCTATTGAGCGATTTCGTCAGCGTGATCGCATCCGTTTTCGCAGTGTCCTTGTTGTCTGGTATGATACATGTCTAGGTTCGTATTGTACCTGAGCAGGAGATGAATTATGGAACGATTACAAAAAGTACTCGCACACGCGGGCGTAGCGTCTCGTAGAAAGTGCGAACAACTGATTGCAGAGGGCCGCGTCACGGTCGATGGTGAGCAAATTACCGAGATGGGCCACTTAGTAGATCCCGATAAACAGGTCATCGCCGTAGACGGTAAACAGGTCGCTGTGGAACAAAAAGTGATCATCCTCTTAAACAAGCCGACCGCGTATATGACCACCGTGTCGGATCCCGAAGGGCGGCGCACGGTGATGGGCTTGCTCCCGAAGGTGGCGGAACGGCTGTACCCGGTTGGTCGACTCGACTACGACACGAGTGGTCTCTTACTGTTTACCAACGATGGAGCCCTGACAGAACGTTTGCTGCACCCGTCGCGCGATATCGAAAAAGTGTACCGTGTGACCGTCGAAGGGCAGGTTGACCGCGAAGCGCGCCAACGCTTGGCCGAGGGTATCGAACTGGAGGACGGAGTGACGGCTCCGGCGCAGGTGGAAATGATGCGCCAAGGCGAAGAGTCAGTCGTTCAGATTGCGATTCACGAAGGTCGCAACCGCCAGGTTCGACGGATGTTTGACGCGCTCGACTTGCCGGTCAAACGGTTGAAGCGCATCGCCTTTGGCCCCATTGCGTTGGGCCACTTGAAGACAGGTGACTGGCGCCTACTCGCACCATCCGAGTGGAAAGCTCTGTACCGCAGCGTCGATTTGACACCGCCGCCGTATACCAAACCTACGTTTCCACCGAAGGAACAACGGGCTGTGCGCCCCGGGCGTCCGCTTCGAGGTGGCCGCGGCGGCTGCAAGCCGGCGGGGCAGGGCGGTCCGAAACGCCGCGCAGGCAAAAAATGATGAATTGAACTCCTCGATTCATTGCATCCTAACCCCAAAAGGGGTGTGATATGGATGAAGACGAGGTTAACACTGGCCAGTGCAGCACTTGTGGCCCTGGTATTAAGCGGATGCGCTGCGAACGTAAACAACACATCCAAGCGTGCGGCTGACGTGATGAACGCGACGCAGCGCGTGACCAAACAAGCGCCTACCGGAGCGATTGGCGATCCACAGCACGTACAGATGGCCACCAACATCGCAAACGGGCTGGTCAAGCGCGGTTACGCGAAAAACGCATTCGTGTTTGTGGTGGGGAGGACGGCGTATGTCGCCATTGATCAGAAAAAACCCACCAAGACCGACTTGGGCATGAAACAAAAGGACGCCATCGTCAATGCGGTCAAGCACATCGACAATCGCGTAGACACCGTCTACGTCAGCGCGAGCCCAGACGCGTATCACCGTTTCCAAAGCTTTGCAGGGGAGATGAAAGCAGGGCGACCGGTGACTGCGGTTTGGAACAATTTTCGCACGATGGTCACGATGGTGTTTCCGACCGGGCGGTGAGGGGCGTACGCGAACGGCAAGTCTCTCGACTTGCCGTTTTTTTCGTGAGTTGTTGTGGTTGCACCTACCACTTATAATGGATCTAGCTTTAAGAACGGGGGTTTAGCATGCCGCAACCACGTATTTTAGTTGTTGACGATGAGGAGCGTATCCGCAGACTGGTTCGGATGTACTTAGAACGCAGCGGGTTTGACGTAGTCGAAGCCGAGGACGGCACCGAGGCCGTAGACATTGCATTGGCTCAGCCATTTTCCCTGATCATTCTCGACTTGATGCTGCCGGGGATGGATGGTCGAGACGTGTGCAGCCACATCCGCCAGCACAGTGACGTCCCGATTGTGATGCTCACGGCGGCCGGGGACGAGATGAACCGCATTCACGGGTTTGAACTTGGTGCAGATGACTACGTCGTGAAGCCGTTTAGTCCGCGCGAGTTGATTATGCGCGTGAAGGCGCTTTTGAAGCGGACCGGCGAGACCGAATACGCAAAGGCCGATCTTCAACAGGCGTTGACCTTCCCGGGGCTTGTCATCCACATCGACGCAAGGCGCGTAGAAGTGGATGGCAACGAGATCAGTCTCACGCCGAAAGAGTTCGATTTACTGGTCTACATGGCTCAGCGACCTGACAAGGTGTTTAGCCGCGAAGAACTGTTACGCGACGTTTGGAATTATCAATTCTACGGCGACCAACGCACCGTTGACACCCACATCAAGCGCCTTCGCGAAAAGCTTGGACAGGCGTCAGACCCGGTGAGTCAGTACATCGTGACCGTGTGGGGCGTAGGTTACAAATTCGAGGTCGCCCTGTGATACGCAACAGCGTCGCATCAAAATTATGGCTGACCATCGTCGCGATGGTCTTTTTGGTCTTAGCACTTTTAGCCGTACTTCTTCAACAATTTTTCGTAAACTACGTGGTTCAACGCGAGACGGAGCAACTGACACGCCTGGCGACGTCCGTCAACCGAATTCTCCCGACCAACGACCCTGCCACTGCGATGAGTGTCCTTGGAGAAGTCTCGCAGAACGTGTTACAGGCGCATGTGGTCGCCGCGACGC
This sequence comes from Alicyclobacillus fastidiosus, assembly GCF_026651875.1. Classification (GTDB taxonomy): domain Bacteria; phylum Bacillota; class Bacilli; order Alicyclobacillales; family Alicyclobacillaceae; genus Alicyclobacillus; species Alicyclobacillus fastidiosus. The sequence goes on from NZ_CP104067.1 coordinate 2,768,121, forward strand.
CGCTGACGAGGGAAGCGGAACTCGTGACCGCGTATCACCATTTCACGCCGACGCAGCTGAGCGATTTTAATCTTGGCAAGCCAGTCGTGGTCAACTCGACCGTGGGTGGAGCCAGTGAGCTGTCCGTCTACCAGAAGCTCCCGAGCTCCACAAGTACACCCGGAATGGTCGCGGTGTCGCAGCAGATGAGTGTGCTCGAACAACCTGTTCACCGCATGCGCAACCTGATCATCTTCGATACGGTCCTCGCCATCGTCCTTGCCACCGGTTTGGCTTTTGTCGTGTCGAAGAACCTGTCGCGTCCGCTTGTGGAAATGAACAAGGCGGCAGAGGAGATGGCCCTAGGACACTTTTCGCAGAGGGTCGAAGTGGTGACCCACGACGAGGTCGGCCGGCTCGGAAACACGTTTAACGCGCTGGCAGCTGAGTTGGCAAAGACCATTGAGCAGCTTTCGATTGAGCGGGATCAGCTCAGCAGCATCCTGTCCTCTCTGCAGGATGGGGTCGTGGCGACGGATAAAGAAGGGCGTGTGACGCTCGCAAACCCACCGGCGCTACGCCGCTTGCGCTCGATGTCCGTCGCGGAACGGGGCATCGCGACGATGGAAAAACTCCCCGAACGGTTGATGATGCTCTTCTCGCACGTGACCGATTTCGAGGAGCCCGTGGTTCAGGAGGCTACGTGGGAAGGACGGTCGCTGGCCATCACCATGTTGCCTTTGTACGAAGTGGATGGGACACAGATGCGGGGGACTTTGGCCGTTCTTCGCGACGTCACCGAGGAGCGTCGTTTGGATAGGCTGCGAAAGGACTTTATCGCAAATGTTTCGCACGAATTGCGCACGCCGCTCAGCATGATGCAGGGATACGCGGAAGCGTTGCTCGACGACATCTCCGATGACCCAGAGATGAGACGCGAACTTACGGAAATTATCCACGACGAGACATTGCGGATGAAACGGCTGGTGAACGACTTACTCGATTTCGCCCAGCTCGAAAGCGGACAGTTCCAAATGAATATGGACACCATCGACTTCTCACTCGTCATGCGTCGGGTGGCTCGAAAATTCCAGGCGTTAGCCCAAGACTTCGGCGTAGGATTCGAACTGCGAATCGAGAACGAAGCCATGATTATGGACGCGGACGTAGACAGGATGGAGCAGGTGTTCACCAACCTACTGGATAACGCCTTTCGTCACACCTCGGAAGGAAAGATCACATTTTCAGCGGATATCAGCGGACGTTATGTGTACGTTCGCGTATCCGACACGGGTGCAGGCATTCCCGAGGGGGATGTGCCTTATATCTTTGAACGTTTTTATAAAGCGGACAAAGCGCGAACGAGATCTCGCTCTGGTACTGGGTTAGGACTCGCGATTGCGAGACATATTGTAACTGAGCACGGCGGCGATATCCTCGTCGAGAGTGCGATTGGGAAGGGCACCACGTTCACGGTGATCCTGCCGATTCAACGGGACGATATGGAGATAGACGGCGAACAGCACGATAAGGAGTGATAGTGGCGTGGCTTGGGTATACTACCTGCGGCTTGTGGACACCAAGTTTCAAGCAGATTGTCTGGCTGCGCGAATCGAAGAGGGGACGTTGTGTTTGAGCCAACGTCTCCCAAGCTACGTTGGCGTGTACCAAACGAGGAAGGGGCGGTTCGGGGTAAAAGCGTTCTGGGAATCGCGCTGAGTCGTCTAGAGGGGCCCCTCACCGCAGAGTGAAAGCAGAGCAAGGCGAACGTGCAAGGGGCCAAGCGGCCTACAACACTCGACTATCCGGTTGATAACCCGCCAGCAAATGGTCCCTGTGCGCCAGCAGTTCGATGAGCTTGGTCAGAAAGCTCGCTTCTTCCTCGGGAAGCGTGCTCATGCGCTGTGCGGCCTCCAAGTACGGAAACGCTGACTCGTTGAGGATAAAATTCTGCAAGTACAGCGGCAGTTCGTCTGGTGAATTTCGCATTTTTGGCGCCTGAAATTCGGTGCGCTCGTCACACAGCGAGGATAGGGGAACGCCAAGAGCAGTGGCGATTCTCTGTGCGTATTCGAGGGATGGATGACGCTTGTCCCGTTCGATGGAAGAGATGTGCGGCGTAGAGATGCCACAGCGCATCGACAATTCCTGTTGCGACCAGTGTCTTGAAAGGCGTAAACTTCGCACTCGCTTTCCAAAATTTTGATTCAATTTTTTGACCCCCTTCGATATTGTCGAACCTTATGCTGTAAATATATCGACGGACTAGTAGGGTGTAAATAGAATATTTGAAATTTAACTTACTATTTTGAATAGGTGTAATGATTGTGATGTATGAATTAGGAGTACGTCGCTCCCGAGAGATTGACGTCCAGGCTCTGGCAGATAAATTGAACCGCGACAACGCCGTCGCACTGACTGGTGCAGGCATCAGTGTGGCCAGCGGCCTACCGCTCGGCAACGAGGTTGTTCAAGGCATCCCGCTCAACGAGTTCTTTATGCTCCACACGTGGGAGGAGCGCCCGTCGCAAGCGTTTGCGGCGTATCGTGACATTCTCTCAGGTTGGCGGCGGGCCACGCCCAATCCAGCACACCAAGCGCTCGCCGACGCCCGCATTCGAATTATCACACAGAACATCGATGGGTTGCATCGAGACGCGGGCAGCCAAGAGGTGATAGAACTTCATGGCAATCTGCGAGAACTTCGTTGTTTCCAGTGCGATGCCGTCTTCGCGAGTCAATTGGTTTGGAAGGACGACGTGCCAAGCTGCCCGACCTGCAGGGCGCAACTATTTCCCGGTTTCATCCTCGAAGGGGATGCGGTCAGGCATATCGCGAGAGCGGTCGAATGGGTGGCAGCCGCTGCCTATCTCGTCGTCATCGGGACGCAATTGGCGATGGATCCCGTTCGAAGACTCCGGGAGATCGCGCGCGAGCGCGGAGCAGATGTGATATGGGTCAGTGCTATGGCGGAAGAGTGGGTGCCAACGTTGTTCCTGCCCACGAGGTAAAATTAGGTTGCTATAGAGATGTTCTACAAAAAAAACTCGAAATTTGTTTGGGAAATAGTAAGAATGCTATTTCCTTCTCATTAGCGCTTGGTTATAATGGGGACAGACTTTCCCATATCCTCTTTGCATAAACGCCCCCTAATCCGGTTGGTTTACCACAGGGGGCGTTTTGCATGCGGGTGCATGCCGGGGCGTTTTCCCGGCATGACACCTAGGATATGAGCGCTCGGGAGTGTATGATTTGCCACATTTTGCGCTTGTCCTTGAACAGAGCCGCAAGGCGAAAGCCGCGCGCAACGTATACGATTATCTACGGGGAAGACTCAAGGATCCAAAACGCCTCATCGCCGAGTTACAACTCGAAGGTATGGTGGGCACAGAGGGAATTCGCGTAGATCCAGGTGACAAATACCGAGTTTTGAATGTACGACTTCACGATGAGTATCTAAGTCCGTTTTTTCGGACAGATATGAACCTCTTTCAGCTATTGATGATCGACGAGCATACCGAAATGTCCGTCTATCGGGCGGAGAAGGGCTGGCTCTTCGTGTTCGAGGGCCTTGCACCGGGACCCTCCCCGTTTGGAACGAACGGCTTCGACATGCGCTGATGTCCGCGTGCGCTCACGTCGCATACCGAGTCGCCGTCCCGTTGGTTGCAGTGCGGACGCGCTTCATGATGCGGGCGGACGTCTCGACTAAGAACAACAAGAAGAACACGAGGACCAAATCTGCGACCACCGTAGAACTGAGTGCGAAGGTGTCGTAAATTCCGTGAACGCACGCCGGTATGATATAAGCCAGCGCCTTCGGGGAACCTCGGAATTTCGCTTTGGAGAACCAGTAACCCATAATGATGGCGAACATGAAGTGTGCGGGAACGGCCGTAACGGACCGAACAATTGCCGTCATCAGCCCGGAACTCGTCACGTACATCACGTTTTCCACCGTGGCAAAGCCAAGCCCGATGGCGGCGGCGTAGACGATGCAATCGACGGGCCTTCGCACGAGGTGGCTTTGGTACACGCCGCGATCGAAAATCGACGCCTTTAAGAACTCCTCAATCATTCCCGCAACGAAGAAGGCGGTAATCAGCCGCCCCTCAATCCCACCTTCTGTGAACCCACGGGAGTTCATCATCAGGCGTTCGATGACTCCAGCTGGCAGGACGATTGCGGCACCGAGGATGAACAATCGGAAAACTTGTCGTTTGGGTTCTGGATGCAACTGGTCTCGCGTGTAGATAAACACCAGCAGCAGCAGGCCAGGGATGATGGCCAGAGCGACATAGAACATATGCGTACCTCTTTTATGTTTGATTTCTGGAACGCGCATAGTGTGTGCAGGGAGGCAAAGATTATGTTAGCGGGCGATTTGCGATCACTGAATCAAGTTCTTGGAGACCCGGTCGAGTACACTTTGGAATTTGAGAATCTGGTACAGCCACTAAATTCTTGGATTGGCTCGGAAGTGCAAATCGTACATACGGGTGTCAAACGATGTGTTGCGTGCGGGCGCAAAGTGAACAAGCTATTTCAAAGCGGGTACTGTTTCCCCTGTGTTCGAAGCCTGGCGGAGTGTGATCTGTGTATCGTCAAACCACACGAGTGTCACTTTCACTTGGGCACGTGTCGAGACGAGGCGTGGGCACAAGGCCACTGTATGATCCCACACTACGTCTATCTCGCGTGGAGCAGTGGATACAAGGTGGGGCTCACGCGCAAGGGCAGGGAGCTCAAGCGTTGGATGGATCAAGGTGCCACGCTCGCGATGGTCATCGCGGAAGTGCCGACTCGGCGCATCGCTGGTGAGTTGGAGATGGAGATTGCCAAGCACATGGCGGACAAAACCGACTGGCGGAAGATGCTGAAGGAGGAAACGGCACCCGATGTACCGCTCTTGGAGGTGGTGAAAGGCGTCATCGACAAACTCGATCCCGACTTTCACCAATACCTGCTTCATGACCGCGGCGAGCCGCAGGCCATTCGCTATCCGCGGACGCCCGACTTTGCGGTCAACCTGAAATCGATGAATCTCGACAAGAGCCCTGTGGTCACAGGCGTGCTTCGCGGCATCAAGGGACAGTATTTGCTATTTGATGAGGGCGTGTTGAACGTGAAAAAATTTGCTGGTTACCACGTCGAGGTTTCTAATCGCGTGCCTGTGCAAGCGTAGTGTCGCGAAGGCATGTGTCAGACTACCCTTGGGTAGACTAGCCCCGCAAAGGGGGATGACGGATGTCGTGGGTATATGAAGCGAGATTGTATGATTCAAAGTCTGTGGCATCCTACGTGGCCATGTGTGTTCGTGATGACCATCTTCTCAGTGGCGCGAGTGATTTAAAGGTTCAGGTCTACAGAACGAGAAAAGGGAATTACGGCGTACGTTATCGCAAGCAAGACGGCCTGGAATAGGCAGTGGTGGATTCCAAGCCGACGCCTCACACCAGTCAAGATGATGGAATACACTGTACAACGTTAAGCGGGGTTAACAGTGTAGTTGTCATGTGGGGGGTGATGGCGTTGGTAAAGAAAGCTCAAACAAGTGTGCGACCAAAACGCACGTCCACCGGGCTGCCCAACTTCGTGACACTTGTTCAACGCTACAAGAAGGCCGTGATGGGAATCGAGGTTGTTCAATCGCTTACAACCGGCCGAGGTTTAGGGCCGCGTCCGCTGTTTCCGTGGGACAGAAGCCAACCCCGACAAGGGCGGTCAGCGATGAACATTGGCACGGGATTTGTATTCCATCCAAGAGGCTACATTTTAACCAATGAACACGTGGTAAGTGACGGAGATCGGATCATGTTGCGCGTTTTCGGAAAGAAAGATCTCGTTGAAGCCCAAGTAGTCGGCCGCAACCGGGCTCACGACATCGCCATTCTGAGCGCCGATATTCCGATTCCGTCCCCCATTTTAAAAATCGGTCAGGGCAAGGACGTTCATGTCGGCGAATGGGTTTTGGCTATCGGGTCTCCACTGGGGCTAGATAACACGGTCACGGTCGGGATTGTCAGCGCCAAGAACCGGCCGCTCCAGATTGGCGATAGAGAATATCCCAATCTGATTCAAACGGACGCGGCCATCAATCGCGGCAACAGCGGGGGGCCCTTGATCAATCTTCGCGGTGAAGTGGTCGGGATGAATACGGCGGTTTCACAGAGTTCACAGGGCATTGGATTCGCCATCAGTGCGGACGTATTGCGTAAAGAAGTGGATCACATCCTCAAGAATCTCAACTGAGCGCTCGATTTGATTCCCTCGCTTCAACAAGCGGTTTGCGGTGTGGTACAGTGGAAGAGGCGGCAGGTGGATATCTGCCTAAGAACCACTTTGGTGTCCAAAAGGAGTATGTGCAACCGTGGAACGCGAAGGGATCGTACAATACAGCGCAGATGAGCTGAAAACCATTCTTCAAGAGGGCTCTGCAGTCGTCATTGACGTTCGGACGCCTGAAGAATACGCTGAAGGGCATATTCCAGGCGTGCCCCTGAAACCGATGCAGGAGGTTGGCGAGTGGATTCGGGAACTCTCGCCAGACGAGTCTTACGTCCTGGTGTGTCGCAGCGGAGCCCGTTCGCAGCGAGTCGCGCAGTTTCTAAAAGCGAACGGGTTTGAGGACGTCGCCAATTACGACGGCGGCATGCTTGCTTGGGACGGAGAACTGTCGTCGAAATAACGGCGAAGAAAGAACAGTTGCCGCGGATTCGAACGGTAACAGAACTCAAGGACGGCTTCGGTGCTTATCTCATCGGGGCCGATTTTTGTGTTCAATTCTTCGGTCACGTCGCGCAACCGGACACTGGTGCCCTGCTCCACGACCACGTCCAAGAGATTCTCCCACGGATATTTTGACACGATGCGCCGCAAGAAGTTGTGGCGAGCGCTCTCCGCAAACACGCGAAACTGGTCCGTTCGATATGTGATCAGCACACCCGCAGGTGTGAAAATGTAGTCTCCTGCTTCTTCCACACTGATTTCCATGATGCGTTTGATCTCCGGCATAGATATCCTCCCTATGAATAGTTCCACTCTACGTGATTCGCTTGTCCGCCGCAAGTGAGAACCAGGCGGTTGCCCATCCTTCTCGCCCGCCTTGGCATACGATGGAGGGAAAGCGGGGTGGCCCACCTTGAAATATCACGATATGTTAGCGCGGCTTGGCGTCGCCAACGCCCACCCTGGTGGTGGGAATCTGTCGGCGGTTTGGATGAACCGCGTATCCGTTCCCGATGGAGCCGAGGTTCTCGATCTCGGCTGCGGCAATGGCGCCACGGCGTGTGCCATGGCAAAACGTTGGTCGTGCCAAGTCACAGCCCTCGATATTCGTTCTAAAATGCTTGAGAATACGCGACGTCGAGCTCGCCGTGAGGGGGTGGCCGTCCGGACGGTCCCTGGGTCGGCCGAGGCCCTTCCATTCCCAGATCACCAGTTTGATCTCGTCGTCTGCGAATCGGTTCTCGTCTTTGTCCGGCTCCCCCGTGCCCTCGCGGAAATCGCTCGCGTTTTAAAGCCGAACGGCCGAGTGGTCGACGTGGAAATGATGACGTTGCGGCCGGTTACCCCGGAATGGCGCGAAGGTGTCAGGCGGATTTACGGAGTGGAGCACGTACCGGACCTGTCGGGCTGGAGAAGCTCGTTCCAGGCGGCTGGCTTTGCGTGTAAAGTGTTGCGGTCCGGTCCTATCCAGAGGTTGGAGATGTCCGATAATCAGCGCGACGACGAGGTGGCGGACCAGCATGCGCTGTCTGACCCGCAAGTGCTTCAGCTGATTGAGGCCAATGGCAGATGGTTGGAAGCGAATCATCAGACGATGGGCTATGGCGTCTTTTTGTTGAATGTGGCGAATTCACCGACATAAAGCGCTGGAAGGCAGGGGATAGTATGGACTGACACCGCAATTTTCTAAAAGCGTGGCGAAAGCGGCTGGGCTGTATGACGATGACGATGATGCGGCTTGCACAAAAGGCTGGTGAACAGCCTGTGGAAAATGGCGAACGGATGTCGACCATGAAGTTTAGGCTGCGGAGGAAGGTCGTACAACGACGATGTTCTTTGCGACGTCGTGCTGCGGATGGCAGACACCGCAACGAGCGCGATCGCGCCGCACAGCATCACCTTTCGCCTCGCTTGACGTGCAAATGCGGTGTTTAAATACCGGCGGCAGCCTGCCGCCGGTCGATTTTGTGCCTGGACGCGCCAACTCGTTAGAGAATCACCGGTGTAAAGCCCACGTAGTCGGCACTGACCAACTGGTAGCGGGTTCCATTTCGCGTGTCGTTGAACGCATATCGGTGACTCCCCCCATGGAGATGTCCATAGACGCACAGTTGAACGCGATACTCCTCCAACACGCGGGTAAACACCGTCTCCTCACCATCGACGCCCGTGGGGGGGTAGTGCAGCATGCAAATGATGGGTTGCCCACTTTTCGCGGCGTGATCGAGAGAGAGCTTTAGGCGATGAACCTCACGCTGTAAGATATGCTCATCCTCGTCTTGAAAGCTGGGGTGGCTTGGCAGGACCCACCCCCGTGTGCCGGCTACGGTGACATCCCCAACTGAGAGGCTGTCGTTCTGAATCGCATACATCTGCTGCGGCAATAGACTCCGAACCTTGCCGATTCCAGTCCACCAATAATCGTGGTTGCCACGAATCATCACTTTTGCACCTGGAAGTGAATGGATCCATTGGATATCAGGCACGACCTCATCTAACGTCATCGCCCACGAAATATCCCCGGGAATGAGCACCGTATCCTGTGGAGATACAATGGAAGTCCAGTGCTCGCGGATCTTATCCGCGTGGTCTTTCCAAGCTTCCCCGAACACGTCCATCGGTTTGTCAACTGTGTTGGCGAGATGAAGGTCACCGATCGCATATAAGGCCATTGGGTAACAAGCCCTCCTCTGACTGCTCATGATACCACGTGAACCCCACCCTTGCCGAATGTTCCGTGCAACAGACGGCTGCTTCCCAGAACGATGTAAAGCGCACTGGCCCAATTTCAAAATGGTTTCGGATTGATACAGTGCGTAATGGCCGTGTGCGGCGTTTTCTGGCATGCTGGTCGTGGGGGGTGAAAGGGTGACGCAATGGACCGACGAGCAACGCGCGATTATCGACGAACCACTTCTATCCACTGTGGTGATCGCCGCGCCGGGGAGCGGGAAGACGTCCGTACTGACGGAACGAATTGCAACCGTGGTGCGGCGCGACAGGATCGCTCCAAACAGGATTTTAGCCGTCACGTTCACCAGACAAGCTGCAGAACACATGCGTCAGAAACTGGCCCGACACGACCGTCTGACGTTTCGCGCGACGGAGTCCCTTCGAATCGGTACGTTTCACTCCCAGATCTTTCGCGCGATGCTGGAAGTGACCCCGAACATCCCTGTGTTGTTGAACACTCGCGAACAGTTCACCATGATGCGGGACGCGATGTGCCGAGTCGTTCGAAAGACGGACGAGATCACGCACCGCGCTGTAACCGAGCGGCTGACGGAATACTCGCGCGTGGTAGGGTGCAACGTGCGGCCCTCGAACCGTGAATCACGCCGCGTGTTCACGGCCTACACAAAGTTGAAACAACAGCGCAACCGTTGGGATTATGACGATATCTTGCTGGCTGGCGCCACCGCTGTAGAGAAGGGGATGGATTTACCCTTCTTTGACAGACTGCAGTACTTGCTAGTAGACGAGTTTCAAGATACGAACGCCTTGCAGTGGACGCTCGTGGCGGCGATGCACGACCGGTATCGGCTACCCATCTTTGTGGTTGGCGACGATGACCAATGTTTATAGGGTGCACCGGATGTGTCTTATGTGTGTTCTTTTCCTGTCATATCTAAGTTTCTTGTGCAAAGAGCAGCAATGTACACACGCACATTACTGCTTACATCTTCATTGGAATTCCGCGTACTGCATCGCAATGCAATTCGACAAAGTATTGTTCCATTTTTCTGTTCCATTTCATCACAACAATAGTTTTGCACTGTAACGGGCGACGTCCAAGTTTGTCCACGACTAGATTCTTCTGAAGTTCAAGTCCAGGTTGTACGGCCCAAGTTTCTTGCAAGTGCTGGAGTGGGTATCTAGGCGCGGTGGATTATCTTGGTCATTAGCGTTGTGGCCAGTTTACGGCTCGGTTTGGACTTACAAGCGCTAGCTGAGGCTCGTCGTAGAACGAGAGTGAGAAGCATCGTTGACGCCTATAATGGTACGTATGTCACCATGCACATGGGAGTACCAAGGAATTTAACTTCGGATAACGGACCGGCGTGAAAGTTCCGTTTTACGGCTCTGACACCCGACGACATCGGCCGTATGGCGGGGCATAAAATAAGTGTGGGAAGTCGCTTGACAGTGGCTATGGTACAAGACAATTGACAAGTCTTAAGCGCCCTAGAGGGCAAATTTGGGCTTTTCGTATAGTGGATGAAACGCACCGACTATTTCTTCCGGTGATTTTTTAAACGCATTTAAAAATACCTCGATTTATACAATTGCCATTGTTCTATTTGGAACTCATTTGCGGATTAGGTAACATCACCTAAAACACGAGGCGGGGAACTTGAAAACCGCCGTGTTCGCAAGGGCACCGTGGGTTCGAATCCCACCCTCTCCGCCATAAAAGTCAATAAGGACGCGGTTTCTCGGATGTCTCGGGAAGCCGCGATTTTTCGTTGTTGAGTGCGATTGCAAATCAAATGCAAATCTGTTGTGAGTTAAAGCGGGACATGGCTGGGATTGGGCATTCGGTAGAAATCAAGTTCGTTAGCGGGAAAATCTATTTTACTTAACTGACTGCTGTCACCGCGTTAAATGAGAGTGCGTGTTAAACCGCCTTTCTATATTTAAGAGATAGGTGTACAAGATTATATTGGATAGTGATACGATTGAGGTTCGGAAAAACTAGCATATGTGCGTCAAGAAGATCTCACATCTCTAGTTAATTATATTACAATCAAGGGGATATCCAGTTCGTGTAAGGATCTGTTGACTGGGTCAAGGGACTACACACTTTGAGGGGTTGAAGGTGCATGGGACAAGAAACGTGGCAATGGGTTTTACAGTCAATGCCGGACGAAGAATTGGCTGCCTTTGCAAAGTTAACGAAGGCACAGGTACAAGGGTTTAGAACCATCACATCAGCGAACATCAAAAACATCCGGCCCTTGGTGGTCAACGATATACTGACCAAAATCAATAAAGTGAAAAGTCCGCCCACAAGGGTAGATAGAGACTCGGAAGACATTAGACAGCGAAGTCTTGCAGACTTGCAGGAAGACGTGGCAAATGGTGCAGATGTGGTGGATATTTTGCTTGCCCTATTGACCAGCAAAGAGTCCACACATCACACAACGGCGGATTTGCTGTTCGACAAGTTAAAATCGAATGGCGAGCTCGACCGAATTGCTGAGAAAATGGCAGAGCTGAAGACGCAAGAACAGTTAGAACGCGAACAGAAACAGAACCAAGAGGAACTCGTCAATAATGTAAAAGACCTCGAACGAAAGCTAAAAGCGAGCCAGGAAAAAGTAGACCAGTTAAAGGAGCAAATAGAGGAGCTAAAGCAAACACATTTTGAAGAGAGAAAGAAATGGAAACAGGAGAGAGATGACTTTATAAAACAATCGCAACTCTTGAAAGATAAAGCTACAGCACTGGAGTCCTCCTCCACAAGCAACAATTTGGTACAAGCTGAATGGGAGAAAGAGCGGTCGAAGCTGCAGGCAGAAATCGAAAGACAAAACACAGAAATTACACATCTTCGAAATTTGTCGAACAAGGTCGGATCGACACATTTGAGCGGAACAACCATGGCAGATGCATTCGCGAAGGTAGATTTGTTTCAAGTGATTCAAGGTACTCCTCCCACTTCGGAGGAGAAATCATCCGATGGCCCAAGTAAGGAGATAAAACCCCGTAAATTGCCCAGCGTCTGTTTAATTGGCAGCAGGACAAAGGCAAATCAGGATGCAAGGGCTACGCTAAAATACCAGGTTCAAATCGTTGAAGCCAATGACATCGACCACATCATCTCGAACCAAGACACATGGTCTGGATTTGACCAGGTTTGGATGCTAACCTACGAGACAACCATGAGGTCGCAGAGAAAGATTCAGCGGGTAGTCGACCCCGAGCGTCTGAAGGTTTTTCACAATCACAATGAGCTTGTGCAGTATATGAATCGTTAAAAGGAGTACATTCATGATTAACAAAACGTGGGACATTGACGTAGTAGGTGTACTAGCTTCTGAGGAGTACGTTCGTGAAAAGACGGGAAAATCATGTGTATTTGTTAACTCTCAGAATTCTATACAATTCTCTGTACGGTTGATTTCGGAGACACCAGAAACGTTTCCGAATCAAAATCTATTTACCGGATTCAGCTCCAATCTCGCGGCGTACGCATTCGAGGATCACCCGTGGGAGGATCAGGAGGTTCGCCGTCAGGCACTAGTTAACTTCTTGGAGGACAAGTTACTGGTCTTTCGTCCGCAACGTAAAACCCGTCCAGATGCAGACGAGGTCTACCAGATTACTGAGGTACGTACGCATCCGAAGACCGACGCCTATCGTGACTCGACAACGTATATTCCTGTACCGGTATTTGGTGAGGGAAAACATGGTGTAAGTGAATCCGAGTTTCTCGAAAAACTTCAATCCGAACGTTACGTAGGGAAGATTGAACATATTTCAACTGAGTTGAACGACACCCCTACGTATGTTGTGTGGAGGGGGCGAGACGGATCCCTCACGGTTTACGGGGAATTTGAGAGACACCTGTACGCCAATGGTGGTTTTTCATTTAAGTTTAATGATTTAAAACGGACCGAGTTCCGCGAAGAATGGTTTGACGACGCCTTTTCTGAGGGCGACATTCTGTTTGTCAGCCTAGACGTCTACAACCACATGGCGGATGCAATGCATACAGGTAGTTCGGCTGCTGAAATCGTTTCATTGAAGGAATCCACCGAAATTGGCAACGAAATCGCTGCAACGTCAGCGCCGTCAGTCAAAGGGAATGATGTAATGATGGATAAACCAGTTTTGACAAACGTGTTGCCTATATCACGGACTGATGGGCGAAAGGACTTGTTGACAGAAGACCGGTCGGAGGCGGCGTTTCTTGAACACTTTATGCAATCCGCTCGCGAGCGGAATCTACTGTATTCTGATACCGATTTAATTAATTTTCACACAGCGATGAAATCGTCGACGTTGGTTATCCTTGCGGGAATGAGTGGAACAGGCAAGTCTCGGTTGGTCGAAGTGTACGGACGTGCGCTTGGCATGGACAGCGAACAATTGAACATTATCCCTGTGCGGCCCGCATGGACGGACGATGCCGACTTGATTGGCTATGTCGACTCGATTCACAACGTATATCGACCTGGAGATTCAGGCCTGATTGACACGCTGAAACAGGCTCAGGATAATCCAGACAAACTGTACATTATATGCTTTGATGAGATGAATTTGGCCCGCGTAGAACATTATTTCTCGCAGTTCCTCTCAGTGCTTGAAATGCCGCAAGGCAGAAGAGAGCTTCGATTGTATAACGAGGACTTAATGACGCGTTTATACAACTACAAGGAGTATCGGGCCTCCATCACCATCGGATCGAACGTCATGTTCGTTGGGACGGTTAACTTGGACGAGTCAACCCATCATTTTTCGGACAAAGTGTTGGATAGAGCGAATGTTATCACCCTCCATGTACTTCCATTCCATCAACTGAAACAAGTTGGTGATAGAAGGGTCGAGAAGAGCCTTCGACGTGCGTGGAGTACGGAAGATTTTTCAGCATTCCGCAACACATCTGAGGGGATTCAGCTTACCAACGATGAGTTATCTATCTTGGAAGAAATCCATCAACTGTTTCAGTCGATTGACTTCAATCGTGGGATTGGGTATAGAATTGTTCGCCAAATCGACGCGTATCTCAAAAACCTACCGACTGACTCCGCATTGAGTCGCGATCAAGCATTGGATCTCCAAGTTGTGCAACGAGTCATGACAAAAGTTCGGGGGTCGGAAGACCAATTGAGACGCTTGTTAGGCACTTACCAAAAGGACAATGATGCCGTGTCTGAAAGTTTGTTACTTCAATGCCTAGACAGGTTCAGCCAGGTTTCGGATTTCAAGGAAACACGAAAAGTGATAGGCCACAAAGCGAAAGAGTTGAGATTACATGGATATACCATCTAATCTTCCGTTCACAGTGCGCTTCCTAGCGGGTAGAGATGGTCAGTCAAAACCCGTTAACGCTTTCTTTACCGATGAAAGTCGTCTAGACAATTACCCGTCACCGGTTCAGCTTCGAGAAAACTCTCGACTCGAGGTTCAATTTATCGCGGACGATGATGAAGCAAGGTTTTATATGGACGGTTTGGAACTGCTCGCGGATAAGAGCGTCGAGCTGGACCATACCGGGACGCCCTATCTTGAACCTTCGTCTCGACCGTATGTTCTCTATACACCATCAGATGAGTATTACCCATATATTCCGGGATTTTATCGTATTAAGGTGGTTGTTCAGGGCCAATCTTATGTAACGTCCATTCAAATTGTGCCAAGCAGGATTTCTGTGCAACAGTGGGAAATTATGCGTGACGAGCTTGAGGTAGAAGTTCGAGGCCTGGCACAGGCCATTGTCCGGAAGAATCTCAGTGTAGGGGATAGTTTGGAGCAATACATCCCTGCGGAGCATCTACATCGATTTCTGGTTATCCGACAACATTTTCCCACGGTGATGGCGGCTTTAGCCGATTTGGTGGAAATGGTGAACTATCGAATTCGCACCGAATATCGGCTGTTACCAGTTGAACGCGTGAAAGCAATCGATGAAGTGACCATTCGACACCGATTGACGCATCCAGATTACGTCGACACGCTGAAAGCACCTGTCCGAGACGTCGACTATAATTTGCCTGAGAACCAGTGGATTGCAAGAATCGTATCTACCGTCCGCACTTATCTGGATGATGTGATTCGGTCCTTAGATTCGTATCGTGACTATATTCAGTCCGAACTCAACGAGCAACTGCTGTTCGCAGAGGACAGACGGCAGACGTCAGGCGAATCCGCAGTGATTCGCGGTCACAGAATGGTGCTTAGAGAGCTGGATTTGTTTGCAGAGCACGCTCGCAAAATGCTGCATAGTGTTCAGCTGGTGACCCGCTCAACGTGGTATGAATCTGTCCGCCAAACGCGACCATCATACGTACCACACGTATTGCTACAAGACCCGCGGTATCGCGCACTATACAGAATGTACCGAGATTTGCACGCCGACAATGTTCAGGTGAAACTCGATCCGGCGTTTGCCTACCAGTGGAAGCGAACTGACCTTCTTTATGAACTTTGGGGTTTCCTTAAACTCTGCACTGCGTTTTCTGACGGGCTGTCGTTTGTACCCAAACGAGGATGGATTTACGATTCGGCACAGACAGCATCCGAAGAATTGTTTGTTCCTGTTCTTATGCCAGATACCTTTATCGTGCTAGAGAAAGAAGAGGTCCGGGTTCACTTAGTCTACAATGCGACACTACCATCCAGGGCGAGTCAGACCAACCTGGAAGTAACACCTATGCACATGCCTGGCGGATTTCATAATCGACCAGACGCTCGCATTGACGTGTTTCATAGAAATGTTTACTGTGGGTCGGTGATGATGGATTTCAAATATCGACACAAGTCATGGTTTTGGAATCCCAATCCTAGACCGGCTAAGCGTCCGCCGGCGACGAATCAGCTCATCTCGTATTCGAATGATAGTAAATCGTCGTGGCTTCTTGGAGGATACCTTCCCCCCAGCTTACGCGAGCAAATGCGACCGGTCATCGAAGTCTGGGGTGTCTACCCCAGAAACACAGATTACCCTACGAAGGATGATGTGGAGTACGATAACACCCACAATGTTCGCCTGGTCAACCTGTCACCAGGTGTAGACAATGAGCACTTTATAGCGGAACTGGCCCATGTGTTGGATAAAGTTCTCGACTTCGCAGCTAAGGCTAGAAATTCCAATGCGTGAAGACACAACGAGACGGTGGGTAAATAGAGGACGCTGTCGAGGATGCGCCCCCCCCGTCTGCTCAGCATGTTTCGCGATTGTAGTGTGGATTGAGTATCAATTTTCAAAAGCATCTGCTTAAGACAGATAAATTATTGACGTGGTCCGTGCACACATTGAGACGTATACGACACCAAATTCGGGCGGCTCTAGAATTCATGTATAGGGAAGTGAGAAACCACCGTGCCATAGTGACACGGTGGTTTTGACTTTTGGGGAACTGTTGGTGCGGCACGGAATGTGCTTGTGATTAGCTGTGATGCTAATCTCCAAAAGATTCAATTGCAAATCAGCCGCTAATCGGTGTCGTTAACTATCCTCTGTTTTTTCAGTGTGTCCCCAAACAACGCATCACCAAAATCTTTAGCGACCTGTTCCTGAAGCCCGGGCAGTACGTGAGAGTAGGTGTCCAAGGTGATGTTAATGGTGGAGTGGCCTAGTCTCTCTGACACAATTTTTGGGTGGACCCCTTGTTGCAATAGCAAGCTCGCATGGGTATGGCGCAAATCATGGAAACGGATGCGGGGGACGCCTGACTGTTCAAGAAGAGCGTACCACTGTTTGTCCAGTGTATTGATTGAAGCGGGACTCCCGTCTTGACGCGTGACAACCAACCCGTTGTCATGATATAGGGGACCTAATCGAAGCTTGTTTTTTGCTTGAATAGCCTTGTACTTACGAAGTTGAACCACAACCTCGGGAGAGAGGGCAACCATCCGCTTACCTTTATTGGTCTTCGGGTCAAGAAACACAGGTTGGCCGTTTACATACGTCAGAGTTTGCCTGACGTATACCCTTCCATTCTCCAAGTCAACGTCCACCCAGCGAAGGCCGAGAATCTCTCCCTTTCTCATGCCAGTGGTCACAGCGATTAAAAAAACAATATAGTACGAGCTAGATTTGGCTTCTTCAAGAAACCTTAGTACGTCTTCACGCGTCCAAACGGACATTTGAACTGGGTCAGGTTTGGGCGGGTCGACGGCATCTGCGATGTTGCGAGCCACAAGCCCCCATTTTACTGCCCGGTCAAGTGCATCATGTAGAACTAGATGTACGCGAGCTACACTGGTTGCTAGACGGCCTGTCCCTGACACAGCGGCAGGCCCACCCCAAAGTCACTGCTAGACCGTCACCATCAGTCGTCCACCAGCTACATGATTTGGCCATTGTTGACAAGGGGTCCGCCTTAGTTGATTTCTGAATTGACAAAATAGAATAACTACGGATAGCATAAACATATACATAAAAATAATTTTCATATATAAGAAATCTTTTTGAAGGCTGGTCAATGAGGTGAAAGCAAGATGAAAGCCGTATTTTACGAAGGGAATCAGAAAATCCGCGTTGGCCAGTGTGCACCGGTACCCCCGAAGGCAGGAGAAGTACAAATCAAGGTCTCCTACGCAGGGATTTGCGGCACCGATCTTCACATCTTTCATGGCCATATGGACAAAAGGGTCACATTTCCACAAGTCATGGGCCATGAAATGTCCGGAGTCATTCAGGAAGTAGGGGAAACCGTAACTGATTTTGTTGTAGGCGACCACGTTACGGTGAGGACCTCTGGACTCTTGCGGGGAATGTCCAGCTTGTAGGGCCGGACATAGTCATATTTGCCAGACTTTAAACTTTCTCGGCATCGAAACTCCAGGCGCTTTTCAGACCTATTGGACAGTTCCTACACACACCTTGCACCGTATTCCCAGTAATTTGTCATTGCAACACGGTGCGTTAATTGAACCGTTGGCGGTTGCGTGTCACGATGTAAGAATCGGCCAAGTGAAACGGGGCGAATATGCTGTTGTCCTTGGCGGTGGCCCAATTGGAATGCTGATTGCTTTGGTGGCTCAGAAAGCAGGTGCCAAGGTTCTCGTCTCGGAAATCAACCCATTTCGTCTGCAAACTCTTCAGCAACTCGGATTGGCAACGATAAATCCCAAGGAACAGGATATCGTCCAATTCGTCAATGAACAGAGGTCCGGAGCCGGTGCCGATATCGTGTTTGAAGTAACTGCATCGGCAGCCGGAGCGGAGGTGATGACCCAACTTCCACGTACAAGAGGAAGAATTGTGGTAGTCGGCATTTTTGGCCAACCGCCAAAAGTTGATCTTTTCCGTTTTTCTGGCGGGAATTAAAACTGTTTGGTGCAAGGGTTTACGAGCCAGAAGACTTTGAAAATGCTTTGCAGCTTGCCGCTACTGGACAATTACCACTTGACCGCATCATTACGGAAGTTTACCCGCTCGAATATTTGGAAAAAGGGTTTAGACAAATGGAAAGTGGTGGAAACGTTATGAAAATCCTACTCACCTGTTCTTGAGAACAGAAAGGGAATAGAAACGATGAACGTAATGGATTTGTTTAAATTGGACGGAAAGACCGCGCTCGTTACAGGTTGCAAGCGTGGCATCGGAAAAGCAATGGCCTTGGCACTGGCTGAAGCGGGCGCCGATATAATTGGAGTCAGTGCCTCTCTGGAACAATGCAGCAGTCAGGTTGAGCAAGGAGTCACAGCGCTCGGCCGTAATTTTAAAGGATATGCCTGCGATTTCAGCGACCGTAGCGTGATTTACCAGTTTGTTGAGCAAGTAAAAACCGATTTTCCGGTGATTGATATTCTGATAAACAATGCAGGAACAATTCTGCGGAAACCTGCTTCTGAACATCCCGACGAATATTGGGATAAGGTGATCGATGTAAATTTGAACGCACAGTTTGTGTTAAGCCGAGAAATTGGCAAGGAAATGGTGGCGAAAGGTTCCGGGAAAATTATCTTCACTGCCTCTCTCCTTACGTTTCAAGGAGGTATCAACGTACCTGGTTATGCAGCTAGCAAAGGTGCCATCGGACAGTTGACGAAGGCGCTGGCTAACGAGTGGGCAGGAAAGGGCGTTCAGGTGAACGCGATCGCTCCTGGATATATCGTTACCGACAACACAGAAGCTCTCAGGAGCGATCCTGAGCGCTATTCGTCCATAGTAACCCGTATCCCAGCGGGCCGCTGGGGCATACCTGAAGACTTTAAAGGCGCGGTTGTCTTCCTCGCATCTACCGCTTCCGACTATGTGTGTGGAGAGATTCTAACCGTTGACGGCGGATGGATGGCCAGATAAGAATTGTGACGAAGTTGATAAGACGAGGTGAAGGAGATGACAACAAAAACCACGGGAAGAGCAATCATCCTGCACCAGAAAGACAATGTAGCAACCGCTTTGGAAGATTTCACTGCAGGGATGGTCATTCATTTTCCTGAGCGAAATCTGTCCGTTGCGTTGAAAGACGAAATAAAATTCGGGCACAAGTTTGCCGTGCGGGACATAAGGGAAGGTGAAAAAGTTTTTAAATACGGTGTCGCAATTGGTAGGAGTAGTCAATCTGTTTTTATTGGCGAACATGTGCATCTCCACAATCTAGTTACTTTACAAACGAAGGGAGATGCCGAATGAAGGGGTATAAAAGACAGGATGGCAGAATTGGTATCCGCAATCACGTAGCTGTGATCTACACCGTGGAATGCGCTCACCACGTTGCTGACATGATTGCCCGAAGCGTGCCCGGGGCAGAAGTATTCGGTTTTGGTGGATGTTATTCGGATCCTTATGCATTTAAAATGCTTGTCGAGTTGGGCAAACATCCGAACGTGGCTGGTGTCATTGTCGTCCGACTAGGCTGTGAATCCACCAATGTGGACCTGCTAGTTGAACAAATCAGGATGTCCGGAAAACGTGTTGAACTCATTAATATTCAGCAAACCGGTGGTACCATTGCTTCCATTGAGAGAGGAAAAGCCTACGCCATGGAAATGGTCTACCATTCCCAACAAACACAGATGGTGGATATTTCCCTAGGTGATCTAATCATTGGTGTTGAATGTGGAGGCTCGGATGCTACATCGGGGATTTCTGCGAACCCCGCTACGGGCTGGGCTGTCGATCGACTGATTGAACAAGGCGCTACGGTAATCTTCAGTGAACTACCAGAACTGCTTGGATGCAACGATTATTTGCTAGAGCGCCCAACTACTGATGCGACGAAACAGCAGCTGCTGGACGGCCTTAAGAGAGCCAACGAACTCGGTAACATTCTGAAAGCGTTTGCCATTTCCACCGGCAATGAGAAAGGTGGACTGACTACCATTGAGGAAAAATCACTGGGTGCTTTATGCAAAGCCGGAACGAAACCAATTGATGGCATTTTAAAGACAGGACAAAAACCCGTGGCTCCTGGACTCTATTTACTGGACAAAGTGGGCATTTTAGATTCCCAACTAGTGACCCACTATGAGGAAAATGACAGCGATGGATTGGTGTCCCTGATCGCATCGGGTGCGCATATCATTTTGTTTACCACTGGGCGAGGAAGCGTTGTTGGCTCTGTTGTCTCGCCGGTAATCAAAGTATGCGGTAACCCTGAGACTGGTAGAAGGATGTCAGACAATATGGACATTAAGGCCGGAAGTATTATCGAGGGCACCGCAACCATTGAACAAGTGGGGCAGGACATTGTGGACCTGATCACGCAAGTGGCTGGAGGAAAACTGACACGGGCGGAACTGCTTGGTCATCGGGAATATGCGATACCGTACAAACCAAGCAGGGCCTGCGACGTAGTGTGAAAATTAAATCAATGTGAAAAGAGGATGGAATATATGGTAAACAACATACCATTGGAAGAAGTGTTGGAACGCTTTAAGAAAGTATACAACGGGGCAGTCTCCGACATGCTGGATTCTATCGGATACAGAGACCAGGTACTTCCCAAAGAACTTACTCCACTCAATCCTGAAGTTAATTTTTGTGGAACGGCATTGACTGTCAACGGTCAGGCTACCCATTCTAAGGAGACGGAAGTTGCTTTTGTTCCTCTATTGAAAATGCTTGGAGACGTGCAAAAAAATAATGTTGTGGTTATTCAGCCAAACGACGATATTTGCTCTCATTTGGGAGAACTTGCATCCACAACGATAAAAGCACGCGGCGGTGTAGGCGCGGTTATTTACGGGGGAGCACGTGACATTGACTACGTCCAAAAGTTGGGCCTTCCTTTGTATAAGTTGTATACGACTCCAGTAGATATTGTGGGTCGTTGGTACGTGAAAGAATATAATGTGCCGATTCGCATTAAGAATGTCAATGTAAATCCGGGAGATATCATTAAAGCGGACAAAGACGGAGTTGTCGTCATTCCGCTTGAAGTTGCTGAGGAAATTTTGCTCAAATCAGAGGAGTTGTTAAACACCGAGAATCATGTACGCAACGACGTACAAAATGGTGTCCATCCTCTTGAATCATTCTATAAGCATGGATGGTTTTAAATTTAGATCAAGGGTATTCAAGGCAAACCACTTGCCTTGGATACCCCCATCAATCATGTCCGAATATGCGAATATGGCGAAGTACTTGTAATTGGACACTGAATTTTCGCTAATAATTGTGGTTTAAAAACTCTAATTAATAAATCTAAAGGAGGGCATGAGATGGAACTGGTCAAGTCTTCTAAATTCAGTGTATCGAACATGCGCTGGGTGGTTGTATTCGTGAATGCTCTCGTTGGGGTTAAACTATGGTGATCGATCCGCGATTGCTGTTGGAGCACCATATATTATGAAAGAATTCCACTTTGATACAGTAACTTGGGGAATTATTTTAGGAGCCTTTTCATTTGGATACGCCCCATTTTGTTTTGTTGGAGGGTGGACATCAGATAAGTTTGGGCCGAGAAAAATTATGGCGCTGGCATGTGTGTGGTGGTCCATTCTCACGGCGCTGACGGTAGTTGGGTTCAATTTCCTCACCTTTTTCCTGCAACGGTTGCTGTTCGGCTTTGGAGAGGGTCCTCAAGGGTCCGTTACAACCAAAACCTTGGGCAGTTGGTTCCCACAAAGAGAACTTGGTTCAGCTATAGGCATTGCCAATGCATCGACAGCTTTAGGGGGCGCTATCGCAACACCTTTAGTTGTATGGTTAATGGTTATTTCACACGGTAACTGGCGAATTCCTTTTATAATACTTGGGTTAATCGGTCTTCTGATTGCCATTGGTTGGTTTGTTGTTGTTAGGGATAAACCGGAACAACATCCTTGGATTACCGTAAAAGAATTGACGCAAATTCAGGCTGGCGAACTGGCAAGAAGTCCTGAGTACGCTGTAGATGGTTCGGTTCCAACTGTGCGACAGTATCTAAAAAGTCCGCTTGTTTGGACAGTTGCAATAGCTTTTTTTGGATACTCATGGGTGCTCTTTACGTTTCTTAACTGGTTTCCTGATTATCTCGTTCAGGCTCGACACATAAATATTAAAAACTTGGCTATAAGTGGCGGTATTCCTTGGGTAGCTGGAGCTATAGGAATCATCATAGGCGGTTTATTAACGGATTGGTTGGGACGGAAAACAGGCAAAACGACTGTGGTTCGTAA
The DNA here is from genome assembly GCF_026651875.1 of Alicyclobacillus fastidiosus. Lineage (GTDB taxonomy): Bacteria > Bacillota > Bacilli > Alicyclobacillales > Alicyclobacillaceae > Alicyclobacillus > Alicyclobacillus fastidiosus. The sequence goes on from NZ_CP104067.1 coordinate 2,790,609, forward strand.
ATGGGTAGTAGTGATTAGCCTACTTGGTGCTGGTGCCGCCTTTGTTCCGAGTGCATTGGCCTCCTCTTTGATCAGTGCTGTTACTCTTATGGCAGTGTCTGTATTTTTACTTTATTTAACGGGAGCTCAATATTTTGCAATTATTGCCGAAGTTGTGCCATCTTCAAGGGTTGGAGGAGTTATGGGATTTGTTCACTTTATTGCAAATCTGGCAGGAATTTTAGCTCCATCGATTACAGGTGCCTTGGTGGGTATGACTCATACATGGAGCATCGGGTTTGCTATTGGTGCAGTCATGGCTGGAATTGGTGCATTGGGTTTAGCAGTCTTCGGAAAGGTTAAGACGAAGCAGACACATACAAATGCAAGTAGTGCTATAAGTCAGTAATGACCTTTTAACTACAGATTTCTGTACAACTAGGAGAGATTTTACTGAAAATAAAATTAACTTTAAAATTCAGAAATTAATAACATGAGAGCGTGAAAACAGTGTCCATTCTTTGGAAACATTCGATAAGCATGGATTGTTCTGATTTCAGGAAAAGGGGATTGCGATGAAAATTACAGATGTGAAAGTGATGGTTTCCAACCAGCAAGTGGTTCAGGAAACTGCTGATGATGAAAGAGGTAAGGGCCAGCGTTGGGATATTGTTTCGGTGCGCATTGTAACCGACGAGGGAATCGAGGGCGTATCCTTCGCCTGGGGGGCTCGGAGTGGAAGAGTGACCGCAAATATCATCTATGACATTTTAAGACCTGCACTAATTGGTGAAGATCCTTTAAGTATAGAAGAAATTTGGCACAAATTAAGAACCGTCGACCGCTGGCACGCTCTTCTTCCGACATATGCAATCGGACCCATCGATATTGCGCTGTGGGATATATTGGCGAAGAAAGCTGGAATGCCGATGTATCAAGTGCTAGGGGCATATCGCAATAAGGTGAAGGCGTATGCTAGTTCGTTGGTTTTGCCATCGCCTGAGGCTTATGTGAACGAGGCGCTGTATTCGAAAGCTAGAGGCTATCACGCTTATAAAATTCATCCAATTGGAGATCCGAATCTGGACATTCGCACCTGCGAAATGGTCCGCAAAGCGGTCGGCGACAACTTCGATCTAATGCTGGATCCTGCAGCGGCTTATAACTATGAGCAGGCTTTAAAAGTGGGGCGAGCGATTGAAGAGATGAATTTTATCTGGTATGAGGAACCGATGCCGGATGAGCAGTTTGAAAATTACGTAAGGTTATCCGATAAGCTTGACATCCCTGTGGCGGCCTGTGAATTTATTTCTGGAAGCCTGTTTACCACATCAGAATACATCGCCAGAAGGGCCGTCGATATCATCCGAAGCGATGTATCCTGGAAAGGCGGCGTTACTGCTCTCAGAAAAACAGCCGCCTTATGTGAGGCATTTGGAATCAATTGCGAGATTCACACCACTTGCTATGCACTGCTTGATGCGGCGAACCTTCATGTCAATTGTTCGATTAAAAACTGCACCTACCATGAAGTACTGCTACCTGAAAAACAATTTACGTTCGGGGTGAAAGCTCCCATCGTTATCGATCAGGACGGCTATGTCAATCCTCCGTCTGTTCCTGGGCTTGGCGTTGAAGTTGATTGGGAGCTCCTGGGGAGAAGTAAAGTGTATGTACCGGAATAAATCTAAGGCGTTGGTCCAGTACATCCTAATATTATGAGGTTTTGAGAATGCCGGTCGGACGTAAGGTCAGCCGGCATTCATTATGCGTAGCCCTCGTTAAACATTTTCTTTCAGCAGTAAGCTAATCCGATTGGCTGCTTCTTTGACGGTTAAAATCAATTCTGGTTCTCTTTGAGCGTCCTCATCTGTAAAAAAGGGAATGCTGATGCTCACACTGGCGATCATTTTGTCATATCGATCGTAAATAGGTGCGGCAAAGCACTTGCAGCCCTTGTAGGACTCAGCGTCGTCAATACTGTAACCACGTTGACGGATCTGATTTAATTCTTTCACCAATTTGTTAACACTATCAATGGTGGTAGGAGTTAATTTTTCAAAGACATAATTTTGGTACAGCTTTTTAATTTGGTCATCAGAAAATGAGGAAAGAAGCATCTTTCCCAGCCCGGTCACATGGGCGCTTTGCACCTTTCCGACTTCCATGTGATAGCGAATTGGTTGATTCGATTCCTCATAGGCAATGTATACCACATCTAACCCGTCCAATACGGCAAGGTGAACATTCTGATTAAACCGCTGTTTTATTTCCTTCATGACGGGTTTGGAAAATTTCAACAGAGGATCTGCGGATACAATGTTGGAGAACTCATAAACTTTTGATCCAAGCCAGATTCTCCGGTTGCCATCCATTTTTAAAAATCTGCGCTGCAACATCGTATGGACGAGAGCATGGATGCTACTGTCTGCAATATTCAACTGCTTACCCAGTTCACGGATATGAATACCGTTTTTCTGCTGAGCCAATAGCTCCAATATATCAAAAACGCGATCTGCAGATTTCACTGGCATGAAATTTTTCTTCATTTAATGCTCCTACCTTCATGAAAATTAGGTGAATTGCGGGATTATCACTTAATCTTCGCATCTTGGAACCCACCCTACCCAGCCTCGTAAATCTTTTGATAGGCATGAGATAATAAACCATTATTTGGTAAATGTAATGATCTGTTCTCGTGTCTATCGTAACAAACTACCTGGTGTCTGAACACAGCAAAATCCAAAAGTGGACTGCAGTCTTCGGACCCGATTCTTTCACAAACTTTTCATGGACTAAATTTTACATATTAATTACAATATTCTTAATTGTACTGCGGTGATACCGCAGTACAATACTTCCTCTTGTTTTACAAGCATCATACTCGGAGGCATAGAAATGGGTAAATTGCTGAATCAGGTAGCAGTGATTACAGGTGGTGGCAGTGGGATTGGAGAGGCAACTGCGAAGTTGTTTGCAGCGGAGGAGGCTTCTGTGGTTGTCGCAGACGTGATGCAAGATGCGGCAGAGAAGATTGCGTTGGAGATTTCAAACAACGGGGGGAACGCAATCCCCATACAAGTGGATGTATCAAGAAAAGACAGTGTATTGAAAATGGTGGATGCTGTCCTCAGTCAATATGGCAGAATGGATGTCTTATTTAATAATGCTGGTATCATCATGCCTAATTTTATTGAAGACATCGATGAGGCAGATTGGCATCGGGTTGTAAGCGTGAATCTTACTGGTGTGTTTTTGTGTATTAAGTATAGCCTGCCAGAATTAAGGAAAGTACGTGGGAAAATTATTAATATGGGCTCGATGAACGGGCTTGTTGGTCAAACTAAGAATCCCGCATACAGTGCAACAAAAGGTGGAGTAATTGCGATGACTCGTTCACTAGCTATCGATTTAGCGCCGTCAGGCGTTCGTGTAAATGCAATTTGTCCCGCAGGTGTTGTTACTCCACTTCTAGAGAAATGGTTTAGCCTCCAACCATATCCAGAAGAAATGCGGCGAAATAGCGATTTGTCTCACATGGTGGGCAGAACAGCAACTGCAGATGAAATTGCTAAAGTTGCATTATTTTTAGCGAATGACGATTCGTCCTTTATCACTGGGCAAGCAATTCAAGTTGAAGGTGGCGCGACCTTAGGTTATGGTAGCGGGCCAAAACCGGAATGGAATAACTTCATGTGAGGAGACGATCCGGTGGCTATAGACGACCATAGCTCGAAGCTAGAGTTACTCGTCATGAACTTGCGTGATAATATTGCAACCGCTTTACGAGACTTGGCAGAGGGAGGAACAGCACGATTTATTGTGGAGGGCCATAAAATTGTTAGACAAGATTCCTTTCGGGCATAAAGGGGCAATTGTTACCGTAAACCAAGGCGAACAAGTTTTAAAGTATGGTGAAGTGATTGGTCGATCACCTGTTTAATAAAGGCGGGCCAAGACGTACATGTACACAACGTTGAAGGAATTCGTGGCCGAGGGGACTTGCATTCCGGAGAGGAGTGTGTAAATGCAAGAACTTCAACCAATTAGAGGGTATGCTTGCGAGAACGCTCGGTCTGGGTCGAGAAATCGCTTACTTGTTCTTCCGAGTTTCATTTGCTCGTCGGTAGTGTTTGAACGTATTGCTGAAGAGAAAGATGATGCTGTTGCGCTGCCTCATGCGCACGGTTGCAGCCAAGTTGGAAAAGATTCAGAACGCACGTTCCGAATTCTTAAAGGATTTGCCGAAGACTCCAATGTTGGAGCCGTGATGGTCGTCAGCCATGGGTGTGAAGTAGTTGATGCTGAACAACTTCAGGACATATTGAGAAATTCGGAGAGCCAGTGGAACATGTCAGTATTCAATCGGTCGGGGGTTCTATTCACGCACTTGAAATTGGAACAACGATTGCTCAGAAACTTTGTACTAAACTTGAAGAGTTTAAACGAAGTGAAAGTGGCGTAAGCAATGTCTGTGTTGCCTTGAAATGGGGTGAGGGGTCTAGTGGGTATTCTGGTGATTCACACTATTTTGAGCATGTTGTGGACCATATCCTCTCAGCTGGTGGAACAGTGATATTGGGAGAAACCGAAAAGTTCTGAAAGGAGAATTTTATGAAAATTTTAACTTTTTATTTAAATGAGCAAGAGAAGATTGGAATTAAATTGGAGAATAACACTATCATAGATTTTACACAATTGGATAAAGTGTCCGACTCAACGAAACTTTCTTCGGTCACTGTGGATGACCTCATTCGTGATCCGGAACTCATAAGTCATGTAAACGAATTAATTGAAAAATACGCCTCTGAACTTGGAGAATACGCAATACCCGAAGAAGATATCACATTTGGTCCGTGCGTACCAAGACCCGGAAAAATCATCTGTATCGGTTTGAATTATAGACGGCATGCTATAGAAACGAATGCGCCGATTCCAACAATCCCTATTGTTTTCAGCAAATTCTCAGATACGGTGGCTTCTCACCTTGAAGAAATTCCATTGCCTAAAAAGTCGAATGAGGTCGACTACGAAGCTGAACTGGGAGTTGTAATCGGGCGGCGGTCGGTTGACGTACCCAGGGATTACGCACTTGATTATGTTTTCGGATACTGTAATGTGAACGATTTGTCTGCACGTGATCTACAAATGTGCACGCATCAATGGCTGTTAGGGAAGACCTGTGAGAAGTTTGCACCGATTGGCCCATACTTGGTCACTGCGGATGAAGTTGGGGATCCGAACAAGCTGGGAATTCGAGCTTTCGTTAATGGGGAAAAGCGTCAGGATTCAAATACATCAGACATGATTTTCCATGTAGACGAAATTATTGAGTATCTATCGCAGTACATGGTCCTTGAACCTGGAGATATTATTTTGACTGGTACTCCTGAAGGTGTCATTTTGGGCTTTCCTGAAGAACAACGAAATTGGTTAAAGGCTGGTGATTCCGTAACTATTGAAATTGAAAAGCTTGGTGCCCTAACGAACACATTTCGTGACTAAATTAGTTAAAAGAGAGGATGCGGAAATATGAGACTCCAAAATAAGGTTTGTCTAATTACAGGAGCTGGTAAAGGAATTGGTGCAGCAACAGCGAGGGCATTTGCACGCGAGGGAGCTATTGTCGAAATCGCAGATGTGGATATGCCATCAACAATCTCAGCGGTAGAGGAAATGACTTCAGGAGGAGCAACGGCATTTGCCACTGCCGTCGATGTAACCAACAGTACCTCTGTTGGAGCTTGGATACAAGAGGTCATGGAGCGTCACCAACGAATCGACGTTCTGTTTAACAACGCTGGTGTGAGTGCCGTAGGAGAACTTCACGAGGTTTCTCAGGCGCTGTGGGATAAAGTTGTTGCAGTGAACTTAACTGGTGTCTACTTGGTTTCTAAAGAAGTTTTGCCAATAATGATAGAGCAAAATAGAGGCGTCATCATCAACATGTCATCGTGTATTGCTGAAATAGGATTGGCGAGACGGGCAGCTTATGCCGCGACTAAGGGAGCCATCTTGTCGATGACAAAATCAATGCAAGTCGATTATGCCCCATATCATATTCGTGTAAATGCGCTGTTGCCAGGAACTATATTTACGCCATTCGTAGAAGACTACCTGAAACGTTCTTACGATGATCCCACTGCGGCAATTGAGTCACTGAAACAGCGTCAGCTCGGGAGAGAACTCGGGCGACCTGAAGATGTTGCGGATGCGGCAGTATACTTAGCATCTAATGAATCCAGTTATGTTATGGGGGCTGGTTTAGCAGTAGATGGTGGTGTCACTGCGGGAAAACAATTTTGATTTGTCTCGGTGTTCTAAATTGTTATTAGATGAAATGCTCACGCCGTAGAGAAACCGCATGGTTTAATGCGGCGTGAGGGTGGGGATTCAATCTTCATTGATTGCTATAGAATGGTATGTCGGCTTACGCGACTCGACTACGTGAGACTCTATTAGCTGATTACTTGATACGCGAAAATTATGATAAAAAAACTTGATATGACAAAATTACAAATTATTTAGACTAGTCGTAATTATTGACTCAAATCATATAATTTTGTATATTAAAAACGTGGTATCACCACAGTACCGGTGAGGAGGGCTGATTGTGCAACCTTGCTTACAGTTAAACGGCGTAAGTAAGCGCTATCCTGGGACGCTTGCAGTCAGTGGAGTTGATTTTGATCTCTTTCCAGGCGAAGTACACGCATTATTGGGAGAGAATGGCGCGGGGAAATCCACTCTGATGAAAATGATCGCTGGTTCATTTCATGACTATACTGGGTCGATATTTGTAAATGGTGAGAAAGTAGATCTTCATTCCCCGGCACTTGCGAAGCAGCATGGAATACAAATGATTCATCAGGAGCTCAGTCTTGCTTTGCCGCTATCCGTTGCCGAAAATGTTCTCGTCGGACGGCTTCCTCGTAAAGGTATTTTCTTAGACAAGAGTGCATTGATTCGGAGCTGCAAGGAGGTTCTTGAGTTAGTCGGTTTAGGCGATTTGGATCCAATGAGGCCGATGTACGAGCTTAGTCAAAGTGAAGCGCAACTTGTGGAAATTGCAAAGGCTCTCGGAAACAACCCCAAAATTCTGGTTATGGACGAACCCACTTCCGCTTTATCACGAGAACAAGTAGAACAACTTTTCACTATCATCCATAGCTTGAAAGAACGTGGATTAGGAATTATATACATTTCACATCATCTTCCTGAGGTGTTTGAGGTAGCGGACCGAATTACCGTCATGAGAGATGGGCGCAAAATTTCCTCTGTCAAATCAGAACGGGTTTCCCAGGAACAGTTAATAGAGATGATGATTGGTAGACTTAATTACGAAGAATCATTGGAAAAGAAGATACGGGTAGAAAGCAAAGAAGGAACTGCCGCTTTACGGGTAGATAATTTAAGTAGATATGGCTTTTTTCACGATGTGAGTTTTGAGGCGCGCCCTGGTGAAATTTTGGGAATTGGTGGCTTAGCGGGGTCGGGGCGGACAGAGTTGGCTAGAGCGATTGTTGGGTTGGATCCGGTGGATGCTGGGACTGTATTTTTATCAGGTGAAGAGGTCCGCATTCGGAATATGAACCAGGCAATTCGTCTTGGTATTGCCTACTTAACAGAAAACAGGAAGCATCAGGGGCTTGCTCTCCGGCTTTCGATTGAAGAAAACGTTTTCTCGTCCATTATATTTGACATGGGGAAAGGCTTGCTATACAGCTCCAGATCTAAACGCGGAATATTGACACAACTTATGGACGAATTAGATGTGAATCCTAGGAATCCTGAATTAGAAGTTGCCAACTTGTCGGGTGGAAATCAGCAAAAAGTGTTGCTGGCCAAGTGGCTAGCAATTCGACCTAAAATTTTAGTTTTGGATGAACCGACTCGAGGGGTTGACATTGGTTCCAAAACGATGATTCACAATGCCGTTCGTCGTCTTGCTAATCAAGGTTGTACAGTTATTGTGATATCCTCCGATCTCCCTGAATTAGTCAGTCTGTCTGAACGCGTGTTGGTCATGCGACGGGGTCATATCGTTGGTGAGATACCTGGAAATGAATGTACGGAAGAACAAGTTCTACTAGCTGCTAACGGTGGGGGGCGATTCGTTCATGTCAGTTGAAGGAAAAATTGTAGAGAGGGGACCCTCATTTCGGATCGCCATTGAAAAGTGGATTGGGCAATATGGCATATACATTCCTGTTGTCATTCTGCTAATTGTAGGACCAGTAGTCTCTGGGAATTTTTATACCCTAACCAATTTGGTGAGTATTATTGATTCGATATCTCTGCTTGGAATCGTAGCACTTGGTGTAGCGTTCGTTACTTATAGTGGTAACTACGCAGACATGTCTATCCCAAGTATTATGGCGTTTTCTGGGATTGTATCCATATCAACTCTTAGATTTGGAATAGTCGTAAGTCTGGTTTTAGGAATTCTGGCAGGTCTCGTAATTGGTGCAATTAATGGCTTGGTTGTGGGGAAAATAAAAGCAAACCCAATTATTTGGACGTTAGCTGTTGAGTACGTTCTCCTAGGTGTCATGCAGTGGGCATGGGGAGGAAAGCAGGTCTTTGTTAGTTCAACTACTCCTGCCATAAATGACTTTTTTCAGTTGTCACGGGCGAATTTATGGGGAAGGATCCCCTTGGTGTTTGTTATTTGGTTGGTGTTTGGAGTTGTTACTTACATTTTGATGACTCACTCAAAGTTTGGCAGGCGTTTAAAGTTGGTGGGTTCGTCACGTGATGTTGCCAGCACAACAGGGATTAACGTTACATCGACGATTTTTTTGGCCTTCTTGTTGTCTGCGCTCGGTGCTGCTATCGGAGGAATACTTCTCACTTCGTTGGTTAAATTGGGCGTCTATTACAACGGAACTGGATATGACTTTAATTCGGTCACTGCCGTTGTTATCGGGGGTATCACTCTAGCAGGCGGACGTGGAAATATCATTGGCGTGTTTGGTGGGGTATTGGTGATTGGTTTGCTTGCCAATGTTCTCACTTTGCTAGGCATGTCAGAGTTCATGGAAACAATCGTCCAGGGAATCATTTTTATCCTCGTGGTATTTGTTAATGCTTATTCACTACGGAGGTCAGGACGCGATGATTCGTAATCAAAACCAAGCTAGTAAGTGGCCAAGAAGGTTAAACGAAAACAGGATATATGTGATTTTTGTACTGGTATTTGCAGTGATGGCCATCTTTGCTCCGAGGTTTCTGACTCCATATAACATGGGTACTTTACTTCAAGGGATGACTCTGGACAGTATTTGTGCCGTGGGCTTTACCATAGTGCTGATTATGGGACAACTAGATCTCTCTATAGGTTCAAATATCACGATGGGAGCAATGTTTGTCATTGGGTTCCAACCAAGTTTGGGATGGACCTTAAGTTTAATTATCGCTCTACTCGCAGGCTCGCTGGTGGGTCTGATAAACGGACTGCTTGTGGCCAAAGCAAAAATACACTCCTTCATAGTAACGTTGGGAACAATGACAATTGTTCAGGGGGTTGTGTATCTTTACGCTAATGGGTCCGACGTAAATACAAATGCGTTTGGGTTTGGAAACTGGCTAACCCAGTCCATACCGATAATTTCTCCTTATGTTCTTATTGGTCTCGTTTTGGTAGTGATATTTGAGGTTGTTATGCGTAAGACACTTTTCGGACGTGGCCTTTATATGATCGGCGGAAATCGAGAGACCGCGTGGTTGTCCGGGCAACATGTGAATAAGTCCTTGATACTTGGGTTTGTGATTTCAGGTTTTACCTCAGCTCTTGCGGGGGCCCTGTTTGCGATAAGTCTAGGTTCGGCAACTCCTACCTTAGGGACTGGGTCGGAGATGGAGGTAATTGCCGCGACTATCATTGGTGGTACTTCAATGGCTGGCGGTGAAGGTAGTGTCTTGAAAAGTGTGATAGCAGTCCTTGCCCTCACAGTCCTCTTTAATGGCCTGTCGCTGTTCTATGCTCCAAATTCAGTTCAACAAATGTGCAGTGGCTTAGTTTTGGCGATAGTTGTATTACAAGAGTCTTATTCGCTTTACCGACGTGAAAGAGTCAACGGGATTCGACCTCATTTACTGCAAGAGCTGAGCAAGTCAGTTTTATTTAATAATAAATAGGCTGACATAGTTTAGATAGGAAATGAGGTGATGCAAGGTAGGTTAAAAATGTTAAAGGGTGCTTTTATAAAGATTTTGAACATTTTTTGGGGGGACATTTATGAAGCGAAAAGTATCTTATCTTTCGACGACCGTCGTTGTGCCATTAGGTTTAGCTCTCTTGCTTGCGGGTTGTGGAACCCAAGCTTCCGGTAGTTCTTCTGCCGGCTCGAGCAGTGGATCTTCAAATTCAAATCTTGCTAAATCATTAGCCGTAAATGTGTCTAATTTAAAGTCTACAGATGGGCAACCGCTTATTCAGCCAGCACCTCAGATTAAGATTCCTCCACGCCCGGCCAATCCCGACGCATTACCAGAAACCAACATACTTCACTGGTGGGATATGGAATATGCAGGATGGGACGTAACAAAAGTAAATCAGCCCAAATCACCAGATAATGGTGCTATCGGGAAAACTATTGATATTCTTGAACCAGGTCCACATCCGTACTTTACGGCATATACCAAAGGTGCAAAAGAGATAGCTAACGCTTACCAAATGCACTTGAATATCATGGTAGGAGATTGGACCGTAAATACTCAGGAGCAACAAGTGCAAGAAGCTATCAATCAACATCCGGACATGATTATCATTGCTCCAGTAGATGCGGATACCGCTGTGAATGAACTGCGTCAAATCAATCAAGCAGGTATTCCGGCAATTGTGAGTAACTTGTTGCCAACCAATCAGGCAATGCAGTATGCGCTTATGTGGACTGGTCCAGACGATTGGGCGAATATGCAGTTGCTTGCGGATGAATTCGCTAAAGATATGAACTACCAAGGTGATTATGTGATCATCAGACATAATCCGGGTTCATCTCCATATTATTCAAGAACGTATGCATTCATGGATGAATTGCTTAAGGTAGCACCGAAAATGCATGTGCTGGCTATGCAAACCGGGCAATTAAACGCTACCGTCTCTCAGCAATTAACGTCGAATTGGATCACGCGTTTCGGTTCACAACTGAAGGGTATTATGAGTGCTGATGACTCTAATTCACAAATTGGAATTAACCAAGCAGTACAAAATGCTCACCGGGAAGATATTGTTCGTGTTGCCGCCGGCAACAGCAAAATTGGAATGCAGGCATTACAAAGTGGTCAAGTAGTAGCCATAAGCTATCAATCTGCACAGGGTGATGGTGCGCTTCCGGTCTATGAAGCGGCGCAGTGGTTTGATGGGAAAACGTTACCTCCAGTGCGTTACCTACCGATGGGGATTATTACGAAAAGTAATGTCAGTAAGTACCTGCCTGCACAGTGGTGATTGGACTTCAGAACAGGGGTCTGCTTGCAGATCCCTGTTTTGAACGCTACCAGCATAGGTATTTCAGGGAGCGTAAGTAATTACATTATCTATATACCTCACGCAATACTTTTGGGGGGAAATTGTTTTGTACGCATGGGGGAATGAGATAGAAAGAGATATTATCACTGAGACGGTGAATGGACTTTCAATCCCAACCTATGAAAGCCGCCCGGTGAATCTACCTAATACATTGCAAACTAGTGCTTTGCTACATCCTGAGAGGGTAGCTCTTGTATGTGGAGATACCCGTATAACATATGAAGATTTCTATCGTCGTGTATTAACGATTGCAACCTACCTTCATGACGAGTGTAACTTTCAGCGCGGGGAAAGAATAGCAATTATACTAAAGAATACCGCAGAATTTTGTATTATGACTTATGCAGCTCTTTTTGCTGGACTCATTGTAGTACCGATAAGCACCAAGCTAAGACCGAATGAAATGGCGGTTCTCTTAAATGACGCAAAAGTGAATGGGATCGTCATAGATTCCGACGAGCAGGCCCAAGCGCTGAGCGCGTTATTGATTATCAAAGCACGATTCTTCTACCAATCTAGCGTGATGAGTAACTTCGGTGTTGAATATCAGGATTTTAGTCCATTACCACAACTCTCAACACATGATCCTGCGTTTATTATGTACACTTCTGGGACGACGGGTAATCCCAAAGGTGTTGTACTGTCCCATTTTAACGCGATTCATGGTGCGATCAATTATGAAAGATGTTATGGATTAACATCTGCTGATAAGACAATAATTGCTGTACCGATTTTCCACGGTACAGGATTAATGGCGCAATTAGTCACGTTTGTTTACCTTGGAGGAACTATTGTTCTTCTTGAGACGTTTAATGCTCACCAAATGCTTGAGCTAAGCGAGAAAGAGCAAATTACACATACAATTTGTGTTCCCACCATTTACAATTTGTTAATGCAGGTACCAAATTACAGCAACTATAATTTAACCTATAGAGTCCTAGGAACTGGGGGGGCACCTATATCCCAAAAGTTATTTCAGAACATCAAAAATTGGCTACCCAATGCTGAGCTACTAAACACTTATGGACTGACAGAGGCTACATCTCCTGCTTTGATGACGCCCAAAGAGATGGCGAGGCATAAGATTGGATCCATTGGAATTGCCAGCCCTGTCATCGAATGTAGGATTATAGACATAGATGAAGGGGGACCGGTCAAAACAGGACAGCCAGGCGAAATTCTATTAAAGGGGGCATTGATAACCAGTGGATATTGGAATAATGAAACGGCGACACGAGAGACGATTGTAGATGGCTGGTTGCATACTGGAGACGTTGGTTGGATGGATGACGATGGTTTCGTCTATTTGTGTGACCGTATTAAAAATATGATTAATCGGGGTGGGGAAAAAATCTACAGTATTGAAGTTGAAGATGTAATTTCCAGTCATCCTGAGGTACTTGAAGTTGCTGCTGTTGGCGTAGCTGACGAATTATACGGAGAAGTTGTAAAGGCTGTTGTGATCCCAGTGCACGGGAATACTTTAAAAGCTGAAGACATCATCTCGTGGGCTTCCGAACGGCTCGCTAAGTTTAAGGTACCGCGTTTTGTAGAATTCCGAGACAGTCTTCCACGTAACGCCGCAGGAAAAGTTGTAAAGAGTTCATTGAGAGAATGAAAATAAATTAAGCAAGTTTGAACATGGATAGTTATTTTGATTAGTTGTCTAACAACACTTGGTTAGTCATGGTTTGTGAATATTTATACACTTAATAATCAGTGGTAGTACTGTAATACTGTATTTGTGGGTGCAAATTCCGAAGAAAACTACTGAAAGAGGGGCTTTACAAATGAAAATTACAAGGGTTGAAACTTTTGTTCTTCATGTGCCAATTAATCCTCCAATTGAAGATTCGATCAATCACGCAGCTCATTGGGGGATAGCAGGAGTAAACATTTATACTGACGATGGCTTGTTTGGAACCGGTTACACAGGAACTACCGCATTTGGCGATGAAATGATTGTCCAAACCATAGAACGATACTACACTCCTCTTCTACTTGGGAAAGACCCCTTTAATGTTAAGAAAATATGGGATGAACTAAGATTTGGGGAAATGCATTGGATTGGTCGGGCGGGTATTACCCATATGGCATTGGCCGCAGTCGATATTGCCTTATGGGATCTAATGGCCAAAGCTGCGGGGAAGCCCCTTTGGCAATTGCTCGGTGGTCATAAACCGGATCGGATTAAGGCCTACAATACGAACGGTGGTTGGCTCAATTGGAGTGTGGATCGTCTAATTAAAGACTGTGTAAGTTTTGTGGAGCAGGGCTTTACAGGCGTGAAAATGAAAGTGGGAAAACCTGATCCTCGGGAAGACTACGAGCGAGTGATGGCTCTACGCAAAGCCATTGGCGATGATATCACTTTGATGGTTGACGTTAACCAGATGTGGAACATTACCACGGCTATGACTTGGGGAAAAAGATTAGAGGATTTCAACATATATTGGCTCGAGGAACCCCTAAATCCCGATGATATTAGCGGGCATGCGAAATTAGCAAATGAGCTGAATACACCGATTGCGTTAGGAGAACATGTATATCATAAATTTGCTTTCCGTGATTACATCGCACAAGGGGCAGTAGAGTTTGTTCAGGTAGACGTAACTCGTGTGGGGGGCGTTACGGAATGGTTACAAGTAGCTAATCTGGCTGCTTGTTATGATTTGCGTGTTTGTCCTCATGTTGGAGACATGGGACAGATCCACCAACATTTAGTTGCTGCTACTCAGAATGCATATATGTTGGAATATATTCCATGGATCCGTCACATTTTTGTTGAACCCGTAACGGTAGAGAATGGATATTATAAAATTCCCGAACGACCTGGCGCTTCTACTGAAATATTACTAAGTGCATTTGAAACCTATAGAGTTCTTTAAAAATCAAGAAGAATATCTTGCTTTTGGAGGTCGATGACATGGAAAAATCTGTGTTTTATGAAGATTATGATGTTGGTTCTGTTCGTGAAACTATGGGACGCACAATTACGGAAACGGATATTGTCCTACATGCTGGTCAAACAGGGGATTTTTACCCCCACCACATGGATGCTGAGTGGTGTAAAGGTCAGGAGTTTGGCCAAAGAATTGCGCACGGAACATTGATTTTTAGCGTAGGAATTGGGATGGCAGCCGGGGAGATTAACCCTGAGGCTTTTTCCTATGGCTATGATCGATTGAGATTCATTAATCCCGTTTACATTGGCGATACAATCTACAACAAGGTCACGATTAAGGAGAAAAGAGATTATCCCAAGAGACCTGATTATGGAATTGTTGTAGAACTCTGCGAGATCCAAAACCAGCGGGGAGAATTAGTCATCGCTTGTGAGCATCTCCTATTGGCAAAGAAACGGAAATAGGCGTCTTTGTGTCTTATGCACGAGATTCCTTTGGAATCTGTTTGAAATGATGAACTTAATAGCAAGGGCCATGATATGAGTAGTTGATTGCTCATCGAGGTCTAGTGAGAATCTTAAAACCGAGTCGTAGAGGTGATAACTATGTCCGTAAAACTAAACGGTATCACGTGGAATCATAGTCGTGGCTATGCATCGGTAGTGGCTGCAGCACAAAGATTTTCCGAAATAAACCCTGATATTGAAATAATGTGGGAAAAGAGATCGCTACAAGAATTTGCTGACTACCCAATAGATCAGTTGATAGACAAGTATGATTTACTTGTCATTGATCATCCTTGGGCTGGATTTGCATACGCCAACAGTGCTCTTCTTCCGTTGGAAAAATACCTATCAAAGGAATATCTCGATGACCAGAAAGAAGGATCCGTTGGTAAGTCGTTTGAAAGCTACAACTTTAATGGAAGTCAATTTGCACTAGCCATTGACGCGGCTACACCGGTTGCCGCCTATAGGGAAGATTTGTTGAAACTACAGGGAACTCAGCCGCCCCAGACTTGGGCTGATGTGCTCAAATTAGCGCGACTGAAGAAAGTCATTTTCCCCGCGATCCCAATCGATACGCTGATGAACTTTTACATGCTCTGTGTAACCATGAATGGGGAATTGTTCACTGATGAGGGAACAGTTGTTGATGAGTACATCGGAACTCAAGCTTTGGAACAATTAAAAGAGTTGGCATCTCTCTGTCCGAATGACATTTTCAATTGGAACCCAATTCAAATATACGAAATGTTAACGAGGAACGACGACTTTGTTTATTGCCCCTTTGCGTATGGATACTCCAATTATTCCCGCCAAGGGTATAGCCGACATAACCTGGTGTTTGATGATCTCGTATCTCTAAATGAGTATGGTCGCCTTGTGAGTACACTCGGTGGCACTGGAATTGCCATATCCGCTAGTTGCCAAAACATTAACGAGGCCGTTCTATTTGCAGAATATGTTGCCAGTCCGAACTGTCAGAAATCAATTTATTTTACAAGCGGTGGTCAACCTGGACATCGATCAGCGTGGCTTGATGAAGAGGTGAATAGTCTCAGTAACCAGTTTTTCAAAAACACTTTACCTACACTCGATAGGGCATATGTGCGTCCCCGCTATTGTGGTTACCTGTATTTTCAAGATCATGCTGGTGTTATCGTCCAAGAATATCTTCGCGGAAATACTAGTTCGAAGGCTGTCCTCGATAAATTAAAAAATCTATATCATCAGTCCACAAAGGAGGGAGTTTCGTCATGAAACCGCTTGAAGGGCTACTCGTGTTAGATTTTAGTCAGTTTCTATCTGGACCTTCTGCGGCACTTAGATTGGCGGATATGGGCGCTCGTGTAATCAAGGTGGAACGTCCAGGAATTGGAGATGGCTGCCGAGCGCTGTCCTTAGGGGTTGACTTGGACGGGGATAGCTTATTATTTCACACCATTAATCGAAACAAGGAAAGCTATACGGCAGACTTGAAAGAAAAATCAGATTTACAAAACATTATGAAGTTGGTTGGAAGTGCAGATGTCCTCATTGAAAACTTTCGCCCAGGTGTCATGGAGAAGCTGGGACTCGGATATGAATCGGTTTGTGAGATAAACCCGAAATTGGTATATGGGAGAATTACTGGGTATGGTGTCAGTGGCCCATGGAAGGAGAAGCCAGGCCAAGACTTATTAGTTCAAGCGATTTCGGGTTTAACATGGCTAAATGGTGATGCAGCACAACCACCAATGCCTTTTGGATTGGCTGTTGCGGATATGTTGACTGGTGCGTATCTGACACAAGGAATTTTGGCATGTTTGGTTCGCCGAAGTGTAAAGGGCATAGGTGGTTTGGTAGAAGTTAGTCTGTTGGAGTCCATCATGGATTTCCAATTTGAAGTTTTCACTACTTACTTAAACGGAGGCCCGGCGCCACGAAGAAGTGAGATAAATAGTGCGCACGCCTATTTGGGTGCACCGTATGGAATTTATGAAACTAAGGATGGTTATCTGGCGCTAGCTATGGGCTCAGTTCCAAGGCTGGGGGAACTACTCGGATGCAGTGCGTTAAACGAATATCAAGACAAACATACATGGATAACCAAACGGGATGAAATTAAAAGTATTCTTGTCTCTCACTTAAAGACCCGGACGACTCAGGAGTGGTTGTCAATTTTAGAGCCTGCCGACTACTGGTGTTCAGATGTATATACTTGGCAGCAACTTCTAAACCATGATGGATTCAAAGCCCTCAACCTAGTCCAAGACTTAGAGTTGCCAAATGGCGAATTGTTGAAAACTACCCGGTGCCCTGTCCGCGTAGATGGAGAAATCTTAACATCGACAAAATGTGCTCCTGCACTTGGGGTGCATACAGAATTGATTAATTCACAATTTAATATTTAATAAATATGAAAGTTCTATGATGTTTCCCGTACCCATGATGGACCTATGAAAAAGGAGAGACAGTATAATGACTACCAAGGTTGAAATGTTGTCAATTCCGAAAGAGCATCAAGATTTACCGGTCTTTAATACAGAAAATTGGATGTATGAAGAGTTTGAGGTAGGGCGATCGATTCGATCGATTCGACGAACAATCTCCGAAGGAGAAAGCATGCAATTCAACGCACTTGTTATGGATCTTCATCCGTATGTCGCGGACGAAATTTTTGCAACCGAAGAAGGGGTGTTTAAAAGACGTCTCGTTGCAGGAGCAATGGTATTTAGTGTGGGTCTAGGGCTGATGGCTCATAACAATATTCACACATTTAGTTATGGGTATGACAAGTTGCGTTTTATCAAACCGGTATTCATTGGTGACACAATTTATACCGTTCGTACAAATCTGGAAAAAAGACCGAAGTATGCAGAAATGGGCCTTGTAAAGGTCAGTTATCAGGTGTTTAAAAATGAAGGAGAACTTGTTTTATACTGTGAACATTTGCAAACCGTCCGTTACCGAGATCCGTCACAGTGGCAACATTTAGTGGAGAAAAAGGGATAAGGGTACATCTACTCTGAAAAAGGGAGGGGTTTCATATGAAGGTAGACGCTCATCAACATTTTTGGAATTTAGATAAAGTTGAATATCCATGGTTAGGTCCTTCTTACGGTCCCATCTATCGTACATTTGAGGCGCCTGAACTTGAGGATCAGGTCAAAGCTGCAGGAATAGACAAGACTGTAGTTGTGCAAGCAATGGACTCATATGAGGACACACACTATATGCTTGACACTGCGTCCCGGTTTGAGTGGATTGGAGGAATTGTAGGCTGGGTTCCGCTGAATAATCCCGATGAGGCGGGGAGGAAATTAGAAGAGTTTACGAAAAACCCGCTTTTCAAGGGCATACGGCATCTCATTCACGAAGAGCAAGATCCAGATTGGGTTATTCGGGAGGAAGTTATTGAGGGTCTGAAAATACTTGCGTCCTTCGGTATTCCATTCGATGTAGTCGCAGTATTCCCGAACCACTTAAAGCACGTTCCAACGTTAGCAGAAAAGGTACCGGGCCTGAAAATGGTAATTGATCATTTAGCAAAACCACCAATTAAAGATAAGTCCATGGAACCGTGGGCAAGTCAGTTAGCTCGTGCCGCGGAGTATCCTCAGGTATACGCAAAAGTTTCTGGCCTAAACACTGCTGCTGATTGGGAAACTTGGTCAGCGAACGACTTGAAACCGTACATTGAGTTTGCAGTCGAAAAATTTGGGGCTAATCGCTTAATGTTCGGTAGTGATTGGCCCGTTGCAACACTAGCGGGGGACTATAACAAAGTGTGGTTGGAAACGAACAAGGCTCTTGAAGGTTTATCACGATTAGAAATCGACGCAATCTTAGGCAAAACGGCAGTGGAGTTTTATCGTATTCTTTGAAAATCCGTATACAACATTTAGAAAGGTGGAACAGCACAATGGATCTTGAACAGACGAGTTGGCTTGACCTAGACTACCAGCCAAAGCTACCTGTGAATAAATCAATGGGTATAGGAATCGTGGGAGCTGGTGATATCGTCCAGGCATGCCATCTCCCAGCCTACGAAATGGCGGGTTTTAAAGTTGTTGGAATCTTTGATGTGGACACAGTCAAGGCGAGGCAAGTCGCAGAAAAGTTCAAAGTTAAAAATGTTTTTCATTCTTTGGATGAATTACTAGCTCACCCAGAGGTCGAAATTGTAGACGTTGCTGTTCCCGCGAAAAACCAATTGGCTGTTGTGGAAAAAGTCGTAGCTAAAGGAAAGCATGTTTTGTGCCAAAAACCACTTTCCGAAAATCTCACGAATGCTAGACGCCTTGTTGAACTCTGTGCTGAAGCGAACGTAAAGGCAGCAGTCAATCAACAGATGCGTTGGGCTCCTGGTATTCGATCGAGCCATACAATCATCCAACGTGGATGGTTGGGGACGCTCACTCAGGCGTCTATACAAGTGAATGTGTTGACTCCATGGGAGACATGGCCATGGATGATGTCTATTCAAGGCATGGAATTCATGTATCATAGTATTCACTATATGGATTCCATCCGTTTTCTCTTTGGAACTCCAGAGTATATTTATGCCGATGGGGCTAGATTTCCTGGTCAGCCATGGAGTGCAGAAACCCGTACCATGATTCACTTGAAGTTTCCCGGTGAAGCGCGCGGATTGATTCACGATAACCACAATAATTTTGCTTCGGAAGATGATTGGTACGCAACTTTTCGTTTTGAAGGAACAAAGGGAACTATAAAAGGAACCAATGGTGCTTTGTACAATTATCCAATCGGCAAAGAAGATAGTATTAGTTTTTTTTCTAAAGAAATTAAGAACGATTGTTGGATTTCACCCAAACTTGAGGGGCGATGGTTTCCACATGCGTTTATGGGAACTATGGGAGAGTTAATGAGAGCAATTGAAGAACGGCGGGAACCTGAAAACAGCGTTGCCGATAATCTGAAAACACTCGAAATGGTGTTTGCTGCCTCCCGTTCTATGCAACAAAACCGCCCGGTTTGGCTGGAGGAAATAGACTGAATAAATAATAGCCGGAGGGGATTGGACCTGAAGTGGGAAGAGCTTCGGAGGAGCCAGCCGTTCATTGGAACTGAGAAATTGTGGTGAAACTCCTCCGGATTTGTCCGAAGTCCAATCATGCCACAGGGAATGTATTGTGGGAATTTGCGGTGTCCTCAGTTGCAATCACTTTATCGGAACAAAATTGATGTTTTTATGGGAGATGTAAGTGTGAACGTTAAACCATTAAATCGTGCAACCGTGACGGATCAAGTATTGGAGCAACTGGGAACCCTAATTCGAACCGGTGAGTTACAACCTGGGCAGAAACTGCCGAATGAACGAGATTTGGCGGAAATGTTTGGTACAACAAGAGCTCGTATCCGAGAGGCTCTAAGGGCCTTGGCTCTCATTGGTCTTATTGAAACTCGACCCGGCGATGGGAGTTATGTAACCGAAAATCACGATATTCCAAACGAAGCGATCAAGCTTATGTTTTACAAGGAAAGCAGAATGTTCGACGAGTTATATGCGGTCCGTAGATTAATTGAACCACCAATTTTCTACTTGGCCTTGGAACATATTGAGAACGTCCACATTGAGAAACTAGAGCATATTCTTAGTCGGTGTAAAGAAGTCATAGAAACGGCCGGCGACTCCAAGGAATTCCACACATTAATTAATCAATATGATGAAGTTATTGTGGGCGCCGTAAACAACTCTGTTCTGACAAAATTAATTTCGGTTTTTCTGAACATTAAGGATAGGGCGAATCTCACCCTGTATCAGGTTCCCAACGCAATGGAAAACAGTTTTCATCATCGTTTGAAAATTGTCCAAGCACTTAAGAAACGCGACATGGAAGAATTGCGAATCGCGGTTGAGGAGCATTTTGACTCCGCTGTGTTGTATTACAGTGACTTGGTAGACGACGAATTCATGGACGATTAGAAGGGGGACCTTCCATGGTGATAGTTTTCAGGGATCAACAGTATATGTGATGTATGAGCGTTGTGCACCTGAGAAAAACCTTGTGCATTTACTGCTGTATACGACCACAATGTTAAACAATGATTGATAAGAAAGGGCGAGTAGCATGCATCGATACGGGAGCGTAATAAGAGTAAAACCCGAAAAATTAGAAGAGTACAAACGACTTCATGCGGATGTGTGGCCTGACGTAAAAAAGATGATTACAGAATGTAACATACAAAATTATTCTATATATCATAAAGAAGGATTCTTATTTAGCTACTTCGAATACGTTGGTGACGATTATGACCGAGATATGGCCAAGATGGCGGAGGACGATATGACACAAAAGTGGTGGAATGTTTGTATGCCTTGCCAAGAACCACTGGAGACCAGAAGCCAAGGAGAATGGTGGGCGAACATGGAGGAAGTATTCCATCAGGATTAGGAACGAGTCCATAGTAAAAGCCTAGACAAAATCACTAGTTGCATAACCGTAATGAATGGAAGTCCATATAGGCATTAATTCATTTTATCTCCGCTGCCCCCGAGAGTCGTTTGCCTATCTAGCGCGAGTCGCCGTCCACATTGTAAGTTTGCCTGTTGCAGAACGGCGGAACCTGTTTAGCTACCATGTGAAGGTTCGAGCAGTCTTGGATCAACTATCCGACAGGTCAAAGTTTCAGAGTCGACATGTCTAGCTGCACCTTTTTTACCCGGATTATTACGAACGCATCGCGAGCAGCGGTCAGAAGGAAGTAGTTGTAGAGACATTCTCGACTTTGTTAGGGCCCGGTGCAACAGATCCCACATTGATGACGGAAGCCATGGAGCAAGTAGACGGCGAGGCCATCACGGTTCTGAGGGACTCGTACCGCTCACGTGTTTCTCTTGTGGAATTCGTCAACGCCGTGTTTCTCCCCGTTTTCGAGGCGACTGGGCTGGAGCGGGGTCAAGTAGAGCTTAAGCCCATTCGGAAGGATAAGGAAGGTCAGGCTTGTTCCCTCGAAGTTTGGCTTTATCCGGATTCCAACAAGCGGGCGCCGGATCCAGATGCACTTGCTTTAGGCATTGAAGGCTTTCTCGCCTTGTAGAGGACAAGGTAAGTAGAAAACTGCGGCCTATCCGTCCTTCAGATATCGCCATCCTATGTGTGTTTTGTCAAGAAGATTTCCCTGGTTTTATCATCACTTTTTCCTTGGTGTAATCATCGATTTTTCCCTGGTGTGATCAACTAAAATCCCCTGGTATTATCACGAGAATTCCCTGGTGTATTTCCAGTTCTGTTTGGGTCATTTTTGCCGCATCAATGCGTGTTTTAGTCGGTAGCTTTCTCCCTCAAACACAACAAGTTGTCCATGGTGCGCCAGACGGTCAATCATTGCAGCAGCCATCTGGTCATCCGTGAAAATACCGCCCCATTTGGAGAACTCCAGATTCGTGGTGATCACCAAACTTCGTCTCTCGTAACTAGCTGCAACCACTTGAAATAATAGCTGCGCCTCTTCACGGTCCATCGGAAGGTAACCCCACTCATCAATGACCACAAGCTGAGCCTTTTCTAGTTCCTTCATTATGCGTTCTAAAGATCCAGCGCGTTTGCTCTCGCTCAGTCGTGTCACCAGGGATGCTGCGGTGAAAAACCTCGTAACAATTCCCATCTCACACGCTTTCGTTCCTAAGGCAATGGCAAGGTGTGTCTTACCAGTGCCGACAGGACCATACAGAACGAGGTTCTTTTTCTCCTGGACAAACTGACACGAAGTCAGTTCATCCAGGGACAAGGTAGAGGGCAGGCGAAGTGAACTGAATTCGTACCCCTCCAGCGTTTTTCGTACAGGGAACGCAGCTCGTTGAAATAAACGAATTCTCCGCTGACGCTCGCGGTGCTCCAATTCCTCCCGGAACACCTTATGTAGAAACTCCTCCTGTCTTGGCGTAGCTTCTAAATCGCATAACCGTACCGCATTCTGACTCAGGATTAATTGTCGGCAGTATTGTGAGATTTCTAGTCGTATCTCACTGCGGTCCATGCACTTCACCTCCGAATGCGGGTAGTAAAACATCATACTGGCTCATGTCGGGTCCAGGCTCCCCTGGCGTATCCAGACCGTAGTGAGCAATCCGAGCCGCAACAACTGCTGCATTGACCTCAATGCCTTGTGTGCGTTTGCGAACAATTGCTTCCTGTATCGAAGTCACCGCAACGTCCAAGCCATATTGGTTAGACAAATCCTTCATGAGGCGTAACGCTTGCCGTAACCCACTCTTGTCCTGCTCATCCATGTAATCACGAACCTCGTAGGACATTTGGCTACGCATCAGGCTGTTTCGCCATGCTCCTGGTTTTACAATCAATTGATCTAGCATCGTTAACCAGTCGACTGTGTCTGTCCGCTCTGTACCGAACTCCCTTTCGTGGCGAGAGATAACGTCACCCGCTTCATCAAGTGGTTCAATGAAATGTGCGCCGATCCGGACAATAATCTCCCGGTCTGCATACAGCGGCGAGGAAGAATAAGTGTGCTTGCCATCAAGTATGAACTTGCCATAGCCGTTGGTCTTTACATGCCCATATCGGCAAGATTCAAACGGCGCGTTTGGGAGTGCTCGCATGGCTTCCTTGTCCTTCTCAAACAACTCGCAGATAGGTACTCCTTTCTTGTAGTGCTCGCGGCTATTATCCAAATCGCATAGTTCGAATAATTCAGTGTTCCACTCATGCAATGACACTTTGGATGGTAGGGGAACCATGTAATTTCTCCGAGCGTAACCAACCTTGTTCTCCACATTTCCTTTTTCATGACCGCTATTCGGATTGCAGAATGTAATCTCAAATCCGAAATGGGCTTGGAATCGCTTAAACAACTGTGTAAGGCGAACTAGCTCTCCAATTCGCCTGCCGGCTGCTGTGGCATTGTCAATCACAAGTCGTGACGGAACACCCTCAATATGATAAAAGACGTCCATTAATCCTTGGCATAAGCATTCAGCAGTTTCACCGAGAAAGCACTGAACAAATCCTGCATTGCTATGCGGGAAAGATACCACCAGATACTTCGTAACGCGTCGCACGCCGTTTACAATCACATCACATTCACCAAAATCAGCCTGAGCCTCTCCAGGATGCCACTGAAGTTCAAGATAGCCCTTCTTACTAAGGTGCTGGCGTTGACGAAATGCGGTCACGTATCGGTTCACGGTCGGGTACGAACAGTTGAACTCCGGAAACTTTTTCACGAGTCGGTCATATACTCGCTTCCCCGTATGACGTTGCTTGTACCGATTTTTAGCATCTTGAAGAAGCCATGCATCAATGGTTGGTTTGTAGGGATCCAACTTGGATGGCTTAGACACTGGCACAGGCAGCCTTGGGGAGAAGTCCTCCTGCTTCATGTATTTCCGAACGGTCTTGGGATCTAGCCCCAATTCCTTTGCAATCTGATACGCTCCTTTCTCTTGGAGTTGCAGTTCCTTGATCCGGTGAATCTGCTCCATACTCATCGTCATCCTTTCTCCTCCTCGCATTTCTACAAAGAGGATTGTAAGAAGCAAATGACACAATTAGGAGAGATACACCAGGGAAATTTCCAGATCAGATCAGGGATTTCCTGATGACATCAGCAAGGATTTCTTAATGATTAGATCAGGGAATTTCTGATGATCGAAACCTCCATTTTTATTTGACCATACACAATCCTATGTCGACTTAATGATGAATGCTAGAGCATCGCAGACGCGTTGGCTCGGCGCGGCCTGCGCGCAACGGTTGGGGAAGGCGACCTGTTGTCAACGCCCGAAGCGGTGCTGGCCGTGGCGTGGTTCCGTTACCTAGTGGATGCACGGGACACTTTGGCTCTGGCTGAAATCCTGCATTTCTCATCAGATGAATGGTGTACCTTCACTACGTGCTTGACCTCTGGTTTGAGAAGGCTATAAAGCCTCGACTCAGAGGAGAGGCACACCTCATCCGCTACATAGATGATTTCATCGTGTGCTTCCAGTATCGAAGTGATGCGATACGGTTCCAAGAGGTGCTCCGGAAACGGCTGAACAAGTTCAAGCTAGAGCTAGAGCCAAATAAGACTAGACTGATTGAATTATGGGCGGTTCGCGAGTGACCACGCAAAAGCCAGGGGTAGAAAGAAACCGGAAACACTATACTTTCTCGGTTTCACACACTACTGTACTCGAAACCGCAAGGGGAACTTCATGGTTGGGCGGAAAACGGAGAAGCAATGACTCAAGCGCAGTATAGGTAAAGTGCAGGAAACGATGCGGAAAATCCGACACCGGTCAATTGAAGAACAAGTCGTCAAATCAACCAGATGCTTCAAGGGCACTATGCCTATTACGGCATGGCTGGAAACATGAGGTGCCTCATCAAGGTGTATCACGGCAAATGTGCAAGAAGCCCTTTATAGAAAAACGGTTTAAACAATCGATATGCTGAATTTTAATACACACTACAGGCAAAGCCTTGAATTTCCCACCAAAAAATCCGAAGACCACAAATAATTTAAAGCCGAGTGTCTTCGATACCCGACCCGTTTGCAAGTTCATACGCCGATTGCGTGGCGATGCCGCTCTAATCTTCCACGAACGCCTGCGCAGAACGGCGAAACAAGCGCCCGGGACGACACCCCACCCATCCTGTGCAATTTCGAATCGCGAAGACACCCGACCACACCCACATTTTTACTGACAAATACGAAACGAGTTGTCCCAAACTGTATATAATAAATATTGAATAGCTCTGTAAGGAGAATGTCTCTTGAAACTTTCTGAGTTAGTAAAAGATTGGGGCGGGTTTGAACGTCTCGTTGCTGATCTGCATAACACAGGTGACGTGAAGGTGGAACACAACGTTGTATTAAAAGGACGATCTGGTGCTCCACGCCAAATTGACGTCCTCATTACGCATACACATGGTCTGTACCACTAACGTTGCATAAAACTTCTCTGAGCCTGTCAAGAGAGGGTGAATTGCCGTTCAAAGTTACGGACTGAATACTCGGATTTTTTGTTTCCGTGGCTTATGGTCTAAAAGGTCAATACCCCTATGTCAGGTAGTCCGAATATCCATAATCAGGAATGTTAGATTAGGTCGTAGATAACGGTCTCAAGATGCTCCGTTTCACGCTCTATGTACTGCTGCACCGTTTGCTCAAAGATGTCTTCCACCTTGCATCGTCGTCGTCCCTTGGATGTTCGACCTGGTTTCTTGTACAACGCCTTCACAAACTCAGAAAAGGCTCGGTCCCAATAGAGACGTAGACATTTGTAAACCTCAAGTAGCTTGCCGCTGTGGGACACCTTCGCTTGCAAGAGAATCAACAGGCAGTACGTAATCAGTGCAATGAGCAGTTGGTTATACACGCCATTTTCACTATGACCGTATAGGCGCTTGAGTACCAGGTGCTGCTTGACCCATTTAAAGAACAACTCTATTTGCCAACGCTTTCGGTACACGTCACAGATTTGCTCTGCATCCATCGTCATGTCATTCGTCAGTATCACGACGCGCTTGCCTTCATTGTCCGTGGTTTCAAGCAACCGCAGGGTGTGCTCCATCACGTAATTTGGATAACTCCCCAAGCGTACCAATGCTTCTCTCGTAACCGGTGAATCGGACGGTACCTGTCGCTCTTCAATGACTTCGTGAATGACCGCATTATCTTTGAGCCGAGTGACAAACTTCGTTCCGTTTGCACAGTACGTATCGAACTTACGGTAATCCACATAGCCACGGTCAAAGACGTTCAACGCATTCGGTTCTACGACCACTAACGCATCCATCTGTGTCTTGTCCGCAGGTTTGGCGGGCGTGAGGATCGCCTTATCTGGCGCAACTTGATCGTCTAGAAATACCAGACGCAGGTGCAGTTTCACACCAGCTTTAGTACTGCGAAACTCTGCCCAAGGATACTGTGAAACACACATTGAAATGGTCGATGAGTCCACCAGATTAATCCGTCGCATTTTCTCGTTCGCTCGTTTTGCACCGACCTGGCGAGTGATTTGCTCGACACATTCACGGAACACGAAATCCAGAAAGTATGACGGCGTTTCTCGCAACTTCCTGGACAACTGGGAAGCACTAATAGAGTCTAGCGCCAGTTCTTTCTGGAGGGATTCATTGGCTTCCAACTCCAAACTGATGTCCTTCAGTGACGGGATTTGATTGACCTGGGCGAAGACGACGAGCCGGATGAATGAGATGACACCGAGCTTCTTAACGTACCGCTCCATCTTGAGACGGTTTAATTCCTGCAATATGGTACTGACATTCAGCGGGGTAACATACTCCCGGAACGCCGATTTCGTGGTATCCTTGTCCATGGTGGGTCTCCTTAGAGAGAGTTGGACAGGACTACCTGTACTTCTCATTCTAAGGAGATTTTTTCATGTTGGTGTTGTCTAAATCATGAAACTTCCAAACATTTCATCTATACATTCTGACAACTCGAAGCACTTGACAAACCATAAATTCCTTTATGCAACGCTAGTGGGTCTGTACACAGAAAAAATTCTCGTGGAATGCAAATTTTGGAACACTAAAATCAAACGAGCAAATATAGATGCCATGGTAGCTCAAATGCAGGATTTAAATGCATCCAAAGCCGTCTTCTTTACCGTTAAGGGCTGCCAATCTGGTGCTCAAACAATGGCTAGACATGCCGGTATCGAGGTGTTTCTCGTAAGAGAACCAAAGGATGAAGAATGGGGTGGGCCTGGTCCTGTTGTGGATTTTTATTTGCAGGTCATCTCGCGAAGTTTCAAAGAAATACAGTTCCCTGGAATAAGCGCTTTTACCACCGAACAAAACGGAACACCTCAAGGATTAAATCTAAATCTTCTAATGGGAAGCAAAACAAGCGGACGAACTTCGACCCCGACCGTTAAACCTGATGGACCTGGAAAAACGTTCGAAGAAATGCTTGATGAAGGCACATTAAATGCAGTCAAGGAGTTTTTCTCCAACAACAGCTTTACGATTAATCAGGGAGAAGAATGCACCAGATATATCCACATCCCAACTACTTTAAACTTTTCGCCACCAGTCCACATTACGTTGGGTCCATCTCATATAATTGTCCCGGCCGCTCAAGTTTCTTTAGGCGTTCGAATTGATCAATCTCGAATTGTAGTTGACCGCAGAAAAAACTTTCTCTACGCGCTGGTTGTTGAAGATGTTGTTCGAAAGGGAAAGTTTTATGCTTCACGACGTAACGATGCTTCTAATTCATTGATTTCACAAGCTACGGAGCAAACTCCTGAACCTAACGAACCAGAACTCCAAAAATGGCTCAATTCTACACGTCTATACGGACATATGGTTTGACCCAAGTGAGTTTGATGGATTGAACCCTATAGAATTCAAGCAAAACACTTCAACTTAAGAGGCGCCTCACTTGGGCGCCTCTTCTCGCTTATATCTGAGCCATGCGCGACTCACGAGCCGCATCGCCATCTTTTCGTCAGTGTGGAATGACTAAGGATTTTTAATGGACCCTCGTCTGCAGACCCACTTTCGCCTACAGCAATGACGACCACTCATGCCGCCCTCCTGTGTGTAAATGTATCCCTGGTTTCTAGAAACAATATTGAATATCTAATCAACCATGTTTAAAATTATGGAAATTATAGCAAGGTGGTGAATTCAAATTGCCGACAGAAGCTGAATTAACGCATCAAATGAAGTTAATGTTCTTTCATATTATGCAGAAGTTTGTACACGAGGATTTCCTTAACGCGTTTTTGACTGACAAGGGTAGTAAAGATGGTTCGAGTATTTTTAAATCCATACCCATTCGAAAATTATTGGGTTGTGGAGTCTTACTTGTCATATTTGGTCTATTTGTACCGGTTACCCAAAGCTCCGGAAACCGTATTGATTCCTCAATTTGGGTTGGTACATTAACGTTCGAAGGTGCGTATGCGGTGGGGTCAATGGCCTTAGCAGACTGGTTCGCTAAATCAATTTTTTTAATGTTTGGTGGCCTTTTGTCTGAGGCTATAGATATGGGGATTTTTAAATGGAACGTGGAATACGGAGATTTTAAAGAAGCTTTTGAGAAGGAGTTGCAAAAAGATAAAGGGGTTAGCCGTGCTCGCATTGCATCTAAACTGGTATTCAGCGGAGCATTCATTATATTAGCGATAGTTGTTATTATGCCACTCGCGATTTGGTTACCTGCAAAATGGGAATCAGGTATTCTTGTGGCGTCTGTTATTTGGACTGTAGGGTCAATCTCTAACCTAGGGTTGCTTGGCATCTTCACTATTCTCCGGCCTCTATTTGAAGCATATCTGGAAGTAAGTAAATACCATAACAGCCGGATAACCGAATGCCCTATATGCATTAAACGAGGGGTTATTTCGACTGAGTCATATGGTCCTTACTTACCATTTAACGAGTAAAAGGAAGGTTAAGATGAAAAAAGGTGAAGGCAATAAAAATATCATTATAACTCCAGACGCCGGTGTTTCTAATGCATTTTTTGGAGGAAATCTGCATTACGAATCATTTGTTATGGCAGATGGGTACGGAACTGCAGCGATACACCTTGCAAGCAATGCGTATAAGGAGAATGAACGAGATACTTGGCTATACCCAACGCTATATCTCTTTCGACATTACGTTGAACTGACGTGGAAGGACATATACATCAAGTGGAAGGCTTTAATTGATGAAGAAGTCACCCCGGAAGAACTCCAGGGACACAAACTGAGTAACAAATCATTTGATGGTTTATGGACTTGGCTCTTAAGCAATTGGCCCAAAGAGGATCGTGCCAAACCAAACAGAGTTAAGAGAATTATTGTTGACTTACACAAGCTTGATAAGACAGGGCAAGCATTCCGTTACAATCAAGATGTAAATGGTCGGGTGTTTCGAGGTGCGGAAACTCAATTGATTGGATATAACGAGTTGGTTCAAAAAATGGAAGATGTAAAGTGTTTCTTTGATGGGCTGCAAGGGTGGATTGGCCATATGCTGGACATTAAGGCTGAAATGGGGTCTGAAGGATATAATGAATGAATACGTTTCTGAGGGTGCTTGCCAGGCACCCTCTTGTCGCATTAAATCACGCGGAGTGAATCAATAACGTTAAACAGTTTTTGTCCATCGCCGTCTGCCGGGACTTCAAAAACGAAAGCTTCTGGCTGTGAAAGAGCATCTATGATGACTGTCGTTATCGGTTGAATTTCGTTTAAAGATACGAAACCGGCGTCAGACTTGCCTCTTACCACTTCGATTTCTGTAAAGGACAAACTTCCTTCGGAACCACGGTATTCGATAAAGAGTGTTGGTAAACCAATTTCATCTTCACCTGTGGTGAGCACTGTGTATGAATCGCGATAAATCTCCATAACATCCCCCCTTCCTGATAGTATTTGTCTTACATACGCGAATTATACGTGGGGAAATAAAGAAATTGTATAGCGTTGGTAGTTTCTTCACCTTATCTTGAAAAAAGCGAATTTTGAGAGCCCTTAAAAAGGCAACCTGTTATTATTTTGGGTAATCGGATTTTGTGGTGGAATAAGTCGGTTGAAACCCTTTTAATATTGTATCAATATACAATTTTGCGTCGACACTGTTCTGTCGCATATGGGCAGTTTAATTCAATTCGTAAAGATTATTTGAAAACACACTCGGATGATGGATTGGAAGTGACTTATGAACATTCGTCTGTTGGACGACTTTGACGCCCAAGAGTATAAGGAAGTTAGGTTGCGTGCATTGAAAAATGATCCCGATTCATTTGGATCAAAGTATGAGCAAGAAGCAACTAGACCTTTGGGGAATTTTATAGAGAGGATACAGCATACAAAAGATCAATTTACGTTGGGATGTTTTGACGACAGCGACACATTAGTTGGCATTGTCAATTTTGCACGTGAGAACAGACTTAAGACGACACATAAAGGAAATATCTACGGTATGTACATAGAGCCTCAATTTCGAGGACGGGGGTTAGGTAAAGCCCTATTGTTAGCTCTCATTGAAAGGGCAACAAAAGAATGCGAAGGGTTGGAACAGATTCATTTAACGGTTGTGTCTAATAACGAATCAGCAAAACGGCTATATACCTCGCTGGGGTTTGAAGTTTACGGTGTAGAACCACATGCCTTGAAGTTTGATGGACATTATTTCGATGAGGACTTAATGGTTTTAAGATTAGCGATCTTGAACTAGTCATAATGAACGACACCGGCCCCATTTCGTAGGTCTTGGATTACACTGAATCTTGAGAGACCAGTGCAGAGCCACATACGAAAGAGCAGCGGTACGATGTCAAGACCCTAAGGCAACATAATATTTTTTGAATCGCTGCTTTTGTGGAGGTGGGGCCAAATTTGGCAATACTCAACTAAGCCCACCCTACCTAGGAGCGTGTCCGAGTAATCCCTGAAGTATTTTGTAAAAGGAAATTTCCGGATCAATAACGAAGTCCCCTGTATTGGTATTCACAGTGGAGGCTTCGAATCTTGGGAAAAAAGTTTCGTGACTACGACCCGAACCAACTCATTCTACTACCACCGGGGTTAAATGAATGGCTACCTGACGGCCACCTGGCGAACTTTGTCAGTGATGTGGTCGATCATATCGATATCTCCATCATTACAAAACAGTACGAACAAGAACTGCGAGGTTTTCCCCCGTACCACCCGGCAATGTTATTGAAGATTCTGGTTTACGCATATTGCACAGGCATGTACTCTTCCAGAAAGATCGCAAAGGCCTGTCAGGATGTAGTGGCGTTCCGAGTCCTGTCCGCAAATCAGTTCCCGGATTTCCGGACAATCAGTGATTTTCGGAAACGCCATTTGGTCACCTTCAAAGAACTTTTCTTGGAAGTCTTGAAGATTGCCCAACATGCAGGGATGGTTAAGCTCGGGCATGTATCGCTGGATGGCAGCAAGATTCGGGCAAACGCATCCAAACATAAAGCGATGAGTTACGAGCGGATGAAGCAGCAAGAGCAACGACTCCGCCAAGAAATCGCCGAGCTTACGCAGCAGGCTGAACGCACCGACCATAGTGAAGATAAAAAGTACGGTAACACCATGGGCGATGAACTCCCTGAAGAGTTAGCCCGTAGAGAGACCCGGTTGGCAAAAATTCAGGAAGCAATGTCCTCTCTGGAGAAAGAGGCCAAGGAAAGAGTGGAACAACAGCAACAGAAAGACGAACAACAAGACAAGAAGGACGATGACAACGGCCCCACCAACCAGACAGGCGCCAGGAAACGCGGTCGTCCACGTAAGGAGAGTCATCTCGCAGGTGTTCCGGAGGACAAGGCTCAACGCAACTTCACGGATCCGGAATCTCGCATTATGAAATCGAAAGACGGCTTTATCCAAGCATACAATGTGCAGGCTGTCGTCGATGAAGAGTACCAAATCATTGTTGCAACAGATGTTATAGACCACACAAATGACCACGGTGTCCTGCGTACAATGGTCGAAATGACGGCGGAGAATACGAAAGCGACGATGCACAAAATCTCATGTGATGCTGGCTACTTTGCCGAAGACGACGTGACATGGCTTCAAGAGAAAGAAATTGACCCATACATCGCAACAGGTCGTCAAAAGCACAATGAAGTGCCTGAGTCACCGAGAGGACGAATACCGAAACACTACACCATTAAGCAACGTATGACTCGGAAACTAAAAACAAAGAAGGGCCGTGCCGTCTACGCGAGACGCAAGGCTATCGTAGAGCCTGTGTACGGTCAAATTAAGGGTTGTCGACGATTCGACCAATTCTCACTTCGAAGCCTTGAGAAGGTCAGAGGAGAATGGTCGTTAGTTACCATGTGCCATAATCTGCTTAAGATATTCAAATACGGTCATATAAACTGGGCAACGTGCTAAAGATGGTGCTTAACCGACCAGTCCCCGTCTAATGAAGTAAGTGCCCATGGGGAAAGTCACCCATAGTCGAATAAAATATGGAACTGAACTCAAATGCAGAAAGTCTAAGCCGCAATACTCGGACACGCTCCTAGGAACATGGGATGTACTGCAAGGAACCAATGAAAATCTAAAGGAACTTGGCATTTCCCAATCTGTAATTGATTTTGCGAACTTAACCAGAGACGAAGTGGTCGCGGGAATTCCAGGGCCGCGCCCTATGCCCGAAGATTGGAGTCCCAAACAGCATCCGCAATATCATCCGTTCGCACAACTTCTCGAGGAAGCCAAACGTCGGTTCGAATGATCTATATGCGACATAAGCTACGGGGGTGCTCTGGACGGTGAATTTGACACGTCCTTGAAGAACCTCCTACTCGCTCGGTGGTTGGTTGATGGTGTTACTCGGCTGTAGTCTGTCGGTAGTGCAATTTAAGAATTGAGGAATCCGGGCCGCACATAGATGTATGAATATACCTATCTTCGCCGAGTCCCTTACGGCGCTCTCGGGCAGGTTTGCGACACCTTGAAAATCAAGGAGGATTGGCATGGGGCGAGTTGTTTTGGTTCAACATTGCCAGTCAGAGCATCACATAAACGACATGTCAGGTGGATGGACAGATACGCCACTGACGGAGTTGGGGCGTAAACAAGCTCAGCTTATTGCACAGAAGCTAATCCATAGTATGAACGGTGATGAATATGTCCTCTATTCTTCCGACTTATTGAGAGCTTCGCAAACCGCCGAAATTCTTGGGAAGAATCTTGGTTTGGAATCCAAAACGGTGGGCTTAGGGAAATCAACACTGGTGTGGCGACTGGGAAAACGAAAGATTGGGCGAGGGCAAATAGAAATCCCAGAACAGACAATGGCTTTGATTTAGACTATCAAGAATTCGAGCAAGGTGAAACCTGGAGACAATTTTACAGACGAGTTTGTGACTGCATGGAGTCAATACACAGGTCGGAAAACACGAAAAACTTGTTAGTTGTAACCCACGGTGGAACTTTGGCTTACATAACTGCCTGGTGGCTACGATTTTCCGAACAGATGCTGACTACCGCTTATTTCTCGGCATCGCCAGCGAGTATCTCCATCCTGGCAAAAAACAGGTTTAATCAGAATGTCTTGGAGGTTTTTAACGACACTTCTCATTTGTCGCTATTGTAGTAACGGGTGCACCTGTCCCAGAAGGTTTGGCTTCTGAATAGAAAATTACGGTATCCAAGTTGTTCGCTTTATGGGGCAATCGGGCAGGTTTGAGACAGAAGACGCTTGGTTGCAAAAGGGGTGACGCTAGTGACGCTGGTTAAGTACGGGAGTCGTTCCATACCCACCGAACGGGTAAAACAGTTGTTGTCATATGCGGTCGGTTCAGCAACGGATGAAAAGCTCAGGAATATTTTGGAGCAAGTCTACTTGCAAGGTGATTTCAAACTATATGTTTACATCGATAGCGATGACTCGGCGTTAGGCATCATTGGATTCGAGGGAGAAGGAGTCTCTGCTGAAATCCTTCACATCGCCGTCGATGAACACAAGCGAAACTGTGGCATCGGTCGAAGAATGATTGATGAACTTCTTATGTTGGAGAATCTCTTCGAATTAACTGCCGAGACGGACCGTGATGCGGTTGGATTCTATAGTAAATATGGATTCGAAATACAGTCTCTTGGTGAGAAATATCCTGGTGTTGAGCGGTTTCATTGTCGACTTTTGTTCAGGTAAAGTTAAATTCAAGAGTTGGGGGTGTAACTTGCAACACGTAAACCTTAAATGTTCTTTGTCACAACTGCAAATCGAAGACCGTTTGAAGTATAGCCCTAACATTGTGGAGCTTCAGCTATTCGAGAATGACATCTCTTCACCGAATTCCATTGTTGAGGCAATCCAACAGCTCAAAGAGAATAGCGTCAAGGTTTTCCTTCATCACCCCATGAAAGTAAATGGGAAGTTCTTAGATGTCTTGAGTAAAGACCCTGAAGTCTACGAGTTTTATCGTCTGTCCTGTTCAGTATTGAATGAAATATGCAACTCAGAAGATGTATTTTGTGTTGTGCATCCTCATTACGAGAAATGTGAAAGTGGAATGGTAGATATTTCTGACGCAGTGAAGATTATTGAATGCTCGAACGCCTTAAAGGAAGCTATTCAGGATGTTCGCACATCTACCTATGACCGTTTTTTGTGGGAAAACGCACCGAGAGGGATTTTTTCAAGTGCAAATCGCAATTGGCTAACACATGTTGTTGAACCTATACAGCTACCTATTTGTTACGATATAAGCCACTCGTTTATGTCATTTCGTGGTAACAATTTAGACTTGGAACGAGACCTTAGAAATGCGTTCCCCTTTACTCGCCATTACCATGTTGTAGACAGTGCAGGAACAGAGGTTCATGATGCAATGTCTTTGGGGCTTGGAGGAATCAATTGGTCAAGATTGAAGCCGTACATTTTGCAAAGGGATTTCATATTTGAGATTGATTTACCTAACTATAACGACTGCACCCCTATGATTCAGAGTGCTGTTTATTTTGATTCCATATAATCATGCCTTCTTGAAATAGCCTCTCGGCATTGGAAAGCAGAAAAGCAAGAGAAAGCGGAATATCTTCCAAGAATCCACTGGAAAATTTGCGAGTAACGGTTGAAGCGGCGGTGTTCCTTGAAAAAAGGTATAGCAAACAGAGCGATGACGGTCCGATTTTCAAAAAGTCATCGCTGGAGATGGTATGATTGGGGTATTCTTAGGCTGACAAGAGTAGCGAACTCAGGTCGAGCGTACTTTCTTGGAACCAAGCGTCCATGTGTTGGCACATGGCAATGCCATAGATGCGGACGGTCCACATCATGGTACTGCGATGCTTGGCAGCTTCGAGGAGAAAATCCTCTTTCGCTCGCTTGTTGCTACGCTCGCAGGTGGTTCTGCGTTTGTAGACATCGTTCCACTCGTTGCTGTTGCGGGCAACGGGTGGAAACAAGCGAGGATTGTGTTTGGTATATGTGTGTACGCATCTTCCGTAAGGCGAATCGGAACAGGGCGTATCACAAGTTACCACGCCTTTGACAACGAGCGGACAATAGTATTTTCGGCGACCGCGCGTGTAGTCGTAGCCACGATCTTTCATCTCCAGCCCCTTTTTACAAAACGGAACCCCAGTAGGGGAAAATGTGATGTCATCCTTGCGAACCCCCTTGCTCCCCGTGCTGCGCAGGTTTAAATCAATGAACGGCTTTACTTTCCGTGACAGCAGGTACTCGTAGATTGGCAGTGCGTCGTGCGCGGCATCTAAAATGGCTTTGTCCCAGGTGTATTCACGAAAGCGTTCGACGAACTCACGAGCACTGACCACCCAAGAGGTCGCATCATGGCGCGAGGCTCGTTGAAGTCTGGGGTAAAGTGGCAGGTCGTAAGGACTATCCGCAGCAACAAACGTGTAAAGGTGATAACCGAAGAAGTACCTGTTTCGATAACTGTCCCAGCCCATGTCACAGTCGGGTTGAGAATAGATACGATAGCATCTGCATGGCACGATACCGAGTTCACGACAGTTACAAAGTCGCTTGTTACGAACTTGGGTAGCTGTTTGAAGCGGCATTCCGTCACCTGCGATTGACAGTGCGTTCGTGTCGCCCAGTAAGCCTAGAGTGGCAGATACGGTAAGGAACTGCTGTTGAAAGAGCCCAAGCAATCTGTCAAATGGCTGTGGCTTGGTGGCTGAGCGCTTTTGTAGCTGAGCCATGAGGTTTGCGATTTTGCTATACGCTTTGGTTGGTGCCTTTACTCCCTTCTTGCCATCTTTGACTTTCTTTCGATTGAGTCTGAGTTTGGGTGAAAGATTCGCGGAGGTATGAGACCACAGCCGCTTAAAGAAATGGTAGAAGGTACCGACACCAGGCGTTTTCCCGTACTCAAAGCCACTCAGAATGGCATACAACGGGCAACGATGCAATTGATTGACCCACTCTGTAATCGATGGTTCTCCGACCTGCAGCATGAGTAGATAGGAACGAAGTAAGTCGGCAGGGTCAATGGACCTTGGACCACGACACGAAAAAGCTCCTTCGAGTAAGCGAAACGTGTCAGAGAGGTCGGTAATCCAGAACTTCTTAACAAGCGACCAGTCCTTTGCGACAAAGAGGAGCGTGCCATTGCCGTAGTGAATACGAAGTTGTTGCTCAACGAACGACTGATACTGCTGATGAGACCGCACCAAGGGTAACATAACGCAACCCCCATTTCGATGAGATAGAGCTGTTAAGCCCTTCTCGGCGATTGTTGGGGTGATTCTAAAAAGTCAAGTATTATTTGGCGCACAGCGGATTTTCTTTTCATGGTGGTGTTGAATTTCCAATTTTGAATTGTCAAGTGGGGCTGACGAACATGGGGGCAAACGAAGAACCCTTCAACAACAGAACCGTTGATGGTTCAGCGAAAATCCAATGCCGAGAGGCTATTAAACTATAGGGGGCATAAATCCCACAACGGCTTTGTGAAAGCTCTCCATATACATGCAAAGAGTCGGTTCTCAGGTTTGTTGCGTTCTCGGGCAGGTTAATTCAAGAAGAAACAGAATTTGTCACCAATGATGTTTTGTGTTGGGAGAGTTGAATATGCCTAATTGCCCCAAATGTGATGGTGAAATGTTTGAAATGGAAAGTGTACCTGTTCAGAACGATCCGACCGAACTCTTCGCTGTGAAGTGTTCGAATTGTAATACAGCTATTACGATGTTCCCCCCTTATTGGAATACAACAACAGGGACGACCGTTAGCCAATTAGACTATCTGTCGGACTTGTTTCGAAGAAAAAAGAAATGACAATTAATTCAACTCATCCCCTTGCTGTTCAGGTGCATGGATATTCAGTGTGACGTTCCAGGACTTTGTGTCGCTAAAGGGCAGATTAGATCAATAGTGTGCCTAGCTAAGGGATATCCCGTCTGGGTATGGACAGAGAAGCCTGGCTTACGTCAAGGAAGACATTTAAGACCAGGAACATTGGGAGTCCGTCTTAAATTTTAGATGCAGTGACAAGTAAGTGCACCAGCTCCGACTGAACAACCGACAGCAGTGCAAGCGTAAACCGAAGCTCTTGCTCCGACTACGGGGCGAGGGCATTTTTTCATTGGGATACGTTTCTCGTCGCATTGCCTACAGTGTTTGCAGCACTACGCATTGTGTTCCCTGCGTTGTTTGTAGCGTTTTGCGCCCCTGGGACACACCCAGTTGCCAACAATAGCGTGATGCCCCCATAGATCACGAGCTTACGAACCTTCATTTTAGTTGTCTCCTTTACAGTAACCCACGAGAGTGACCGGACAAGCTTTGTTCTGCGAATGCAACCAGCCGTGGCGTCATTTCATCGCCGACAGCTCCATTCAGAGGAGATGATGTGTCTGCGCCGAGTTCCTGTGCTATTTCATACTTCATGCGCTCAATTGCGTTTGCTGATTGATGAACTTCACGACAGCAGGTAAGTTCTGTGACTCCACCTGTCCTTTTCGTAACTCAATTCGCTTGAGGGTGTAGGCGGGAGTACATGCACATAATGTTTGTCGGCAACCACTTTACGCTCCCTTCGAGTGTAATTTTCATTTGTTCGTCGATAATACCCATCGACACCGATCTTGTAGAGTGCAGGGGCTGATGGTTATGATCCGATTACACCGGGATAGAGCGATGAACATGGTGCATATTTTGTTAGCTTTCTTCCTTGATGAAGAGTACTTTATCGAGGATCAAGCACAGCAACAGAAAGGTGGTCATAATGACCGTATCCACGGATTGATTTGGAAATCATGTGATGCATTGTTCCGTTTGGCGTTAGGAATCAAACCTCTACAACAGGGAAAGTCGGATCTGTTTTGCATTGCTAAGCACCGATATCTCGGACGATCGTTGTCCGTTGACGGAATCCGTGTACGTAGGTTTGACCCCATCATCGAGATTCACATGAACAACAAAGTATTGAATCAAGCCATACGTGAGCATGGCTCTGTGGTCAGCATGGCAGCCAGGCTAATAAAAGAAACCAAGCAGTCCTTGCCTGTGCTTGCTGATTGTGTTGCTTCCCACAAGTATGAAAAAGCAAAAATCCTATATAGTACAACGTTTATCCATCGAGGTGTAGAACGCTTTGGATTTAGCACCTTTCCCATTCAGAGCCAGCCTGCTTACCGTTTTTTGGAATGGTATTTGCGGAACATTTTTCGTATGACAAACCCAAACGCAAGTTCATTATTTGAGGCTCGTCCAGACATTTTTATCCCCAAAATTGTGGCGATATCAAAGCATCGCCTCATCCGGGAATACGGAGGACTCCGGGATGGGGGATTCAATTCGCATTCAGCATCTGAAGTATCATCAAACTAACCAAATTTGTGCGGAAAATACTGATATTCATTCGTTCAATTTTCATATCTCGTTGCTGCTCAACTTATTGGAATAAATCAACAACAATCCGCATACAATATGTCGTTTTTTTGATGACAGGAGGAGGTAACATGGTCTACTGGGTATCAGGGCAAATCAACACTGACGTTCAGAGGTGGTTCATGGACGGAGTCCATCAAGTTCTTCAGAAAAAAGGATACCGCTTCGCTGATCCAGCGGAAAAGGATATTCGGCTCGTTTTCAATTTTGTCGAAGCCAGCTCCCCACGTCCTTTTCGTCGGAAAGCACAGGCGACTTATGTTATTTCAGTTGTCGAAACAAACGAGCAGCCACAAGACGTCCTCCGTGCGGCCTACCCGACTTTGATTCGCGCGCTGTCAAACTTATTAATTTATATCGTGAACACTGGCGACCACATGGATACATATTTCGTAACGCTTGAACAGGGCTATTATAAAGTGCCTTATGAGATGGGACAGGATGACAAGTACTTCGAATATATTTTCAAACGCATGGAACCATTGACTTCGTCGAATTTGATCATTAACAACGAATTTGAACCCGACCTACCGGAAGACCTTTGGGAAGGGGACGATATTACTGAAAAAGTTCGCCTTGCAGCAAAAAAAATCGACGAAATGGATTTGTTCCCCGCAGCATTTCCGATACAGGAAATTCTTCCACCAGAAGATTTTCGGCATGTCAAGCGACTTTACGGGATCGGTGGGCTGAGCTATGGCAATTTAAGCGCACGAAAAGACGATCGGCGCTTTTGGATGAGCGCGAGCGGAGTAAACAAAGGGAACTTGAGTCGTATTGGGGAAGACATGCTTCTTGTTAAGCATTTTCATGAAGAGCGCAAAACGATGCAGTTGAGTGTGCCTCCCAACGTTACACCTCGAAGGGTATCCGTTGACGCCATCGAACATTGGATGATCTATACAGAGCACCCCAAAGTGGGCGCCGTTATTCACATTCATGCGTGGATGGATGGGGTTCCTTCGACCCAGATTAATTACCCGTGCGGTACCGTGGAACTCGCCCGCGCAGTAGCACAACTGGTTCGCGAGGAAGATAATCCTGACCGTGCGATCATTGGACTGAAAAACCACGGTTTAACTATTACAGGTCGAGACCTCGACGATATTTTTGAACGGATTGAAGGCCGAATTATTCCTCAGGTTCCGATGTCGTAACCGTGGAATTGCTTTGAACGAATGTTGGATGCGGCTCCAAGGTGCGATGTTTGCGATGTTTATGTTTTTCAATCTGGGTTTGAATCGACTGGCTCCAATCAGGGACAGATAAACGATAATATGATTCAACCAAAGAGGGGAACGCGTAGGCAAGGCGGGCCGCCCAACCCATTCGTTTTGGAACCACTACGTCTTGTTTACGCTGAATCACCGCCTTATAGATTTGCTTGGCTGTTATTCTCGGTTGTAACACCGGGATTCCAGGCGGTAAGCGATACATTCCGCGGTGAAGGTAATTCTCGATTAACGGCGTATCGACAGGACCTGGCGTTATCATTTGCACACGTATTCCTTCAGGTTTCAGTTCTTGCCGCAAAGATAAAGCAAGCCCGCGGAGAGCGTGTTTGGTTGCAGCGTATGCTGCAAAGAAAGGTGGTGTACACGGAACGGACAACGATGAAATGAAGACAATGGTTTTTCGTTCACCATTTCTGATTAACGGCAAAAATGACTTCGTCACGTTCACGGCACCCCAATAATTCACTTCCATTGCATGCTTGGCGAGGCCACAATCCATCATCTCCACCGGTGATAGGTAGAATTCAGCCGCACCGTATATGAGTACATCCACGCGTCCAAATTGGCTTCGAATCTGATTCGCAAGTTGTATTACTTCATCCGGGGATGTAATGTCTGCGGGAAATTCTTGAGCCTTTCCTCCGTTCGCACGGATCTCATCGACGGATTCTCGTAAGCGTTCCCTCCCTCTAGCAATCAACAGCGTTTGTGTTCCTTGTGTAGCAAACAGCAGTGCACTCTCCCTGCCAATACCACTTGAACCCCCAACAATCGCCACCACTT
Source organism: Alicyclobacillus fastidiosus (assembly GCF_026651875.1). Lineage (GTDB taxonomy): Bacteria > Bacillota > Bacilli > Alicyclobacillales > Alicyclobacillaceae > Alicyclobacillus > Alicyclobacillus fastidiosus. The sequence continues at coordinate 2,831,871 of NZ_CP104067.1, forward strand.
GATTCGCTAATCCGCTCACATGAATTCGCCACCTTACTACAAACCATCTATGTTTCAATATACCCAAATTGTGCATTGCACAATCAAATTTACGTTGCGAATCTCGCCTAGCGTGCCGAATCGAATGAGTCACGCTGTATATGAACATTGGATGACGATGGACGGTATTGGACAGGATATTTGCGGATAAGATCCTCGTTCGATTTCATTCTAAAGGAGCACCATTTTATATGGTAAACACACGTTTGTTTTTAAAATGCATCATTCAAATGTACTACAAGGCTTCTCACCGAGTCACCGTTAACGGGCTTGAGAAACTACCTGTTAGTGGTCCCTATATTATCGCCTCGAATCACATTTCCAATCACGACCCGATACTGCTTGGTGTATTCCTGAACCCAACGATTAAATTTATGGCGAAGGACGAGCTATTTCGGATTCCTGTACTACGTTCGATTGTAAAAAAACTTAACGCGTTTCCTGTGAAACGTACTGGGATAGGGATTGGTGCAATTCGTTACGCCATTTTGCTTCTGAAGATGGGCGAGGTTGTCGGAATCTTCCCTGAGGGAACGAGAAATCACAATGGACGTCAGCTTCCTTGGAAACCGGGAGTTGGGTTTATTGCAACAAAAGCTAAATTTGTACCAATCGTTCCGATCGCTATTTGTGCTCAACGAGCGAAATTATTCAGACGATTTCAAATCATTGTAGGAGATCCTATCATACCATTTCATTCAGATTATCGATTGCTGGCTCAAGATGTGATGCAAATGATCCAAAATTTAAAGAGTTCCGTAGAGCTCAGTTCAACAAGTTGTATCGTGGGTCAAGAAAGCATACAGTGAGTTTGCGAGCAGCCCGCACAGGCATAGGCTCGATAACCCCTGCTATAGGTTTTCCTTTAGTCGGTGAGAAAACGAATTCGCTTTTCACTAATACTGATTCTGAAGGGAAGAGGAGGCAATGAGTTCACCATCGGCATGAGCAATCATGTAATCGGGGCAAGTAATCTCGATGCGCTTTCCTTGCTGCATTGTAATAAAAGTCTCCTTCTCAACGTGCCTTCCCGTATAGACGGAAGGAAGAAGTTTTAAGAAATTCATTTTCCCCAAGTTAGACACGATACACACGTCAAGCAAATCGTCGTCGTACTTGGCAGACGGGCAGATTTTCATACCACCTCCATAAAAGGAGCCATTCCCGATGGCGATCATCCACACGTGTGATAGAATTACACAATTTCCGTCAATGTTGAGCATCACTTCAGATGGAGTGAATGATTTTAACACAGTAATGGCGCTTAAGGAATATCCAAGTGCCCCGAGGCTTTTGATGAACATATGCCGATTTATATGATTCGCAACTATTCCGTCAAATCCGATGCCTGCTGCGTTAATAAAGTGCCGTCCGTTAATTTTCGCCACATTTAAAGACGCTTCCTTAGGGTAACACAGCGTATGCAGTAGGTCTTTGTCGGATTTATTAGCTTCTATCGACCGTGCCAAGTCATTACCTGTACCAAACGGAAGTATCCCAATCATCACATCTCTGCCAAGCACCCCGTTGACAATTTCATTAACGGTCCCATCTCCACCAACGGCGATCACTCGTTCAAAGTGCGAGCGGGTTGCCTGCAAAGATACAGTTTCTGCTTCCCCTGAACGGGTCGTAAAGTGTACTTTATAAGGGAAAGTTGTATATTTCTTTAGTTGCCGTTCGAAAGCATCCCATCGTGATTTGGTTGTTCCTCTTCCGGCTGTGGGATTGACGATAAATAAGGTTTCCATAAGGAACGCCCCCTTCAACATGGATGCGGTTAAGAAGTCGAATCTTGAATGGGTTTGGGTTGATTTGCAGCTCGCGTGACAAGTAAGCGTTGATAATGGCTGAGAAGTTGTTCAGTTGGTTTGCTCCAGTCCAGGGTAAACACAATGTCTTTTGCCAATGCTTGGACTCTTTTGCGTTGTTTTTCGTCATACATCAATCCATTTAGCGCTTCCAACATGGAATCGAAATCTTCTGGGTCGAATATAAATCCAATTCTTCCGTGTTCCAATACCTCTTGTGTGGCGGGACTATTCGCGGCCATCACTGGCAGACCACTGGCCATCGCTTCATATAATACAAGCCCAAGGGTTTCAGTGGTTGATGTAAAGACAAAGCCGTCTGCAGAAGCGTACGCCTGTGCTAATTCCTCGCCGAACAAGTACCCAGTGAATATTGTATTGGTACCTGAAAAAATGGACTCTAGGGTTGAGCGGTACGGACCATCTCCTACAATGGCTAGATGTATATCAGGCATTCGGTCAAGGCATGGACGCAGATTCTCAATTTCCTTTTCTTTGGCAAGGCGCCCCACGTACAATAATAACTTTTGGTGATCATCCTTGTGGCAGTTTAACAGACGTGTGCGCATTTGCTCTGAACGCTTTGCAGGCGAAAACATTTGCAAATCTACGCCGCGTTCCCACAAAGCGAGGTCACGAAATCCTCGGGACTCTAGCTCTACTATTGTTGCACTGGACGTACATAGGTTGACTTCAGCTCGATTGTGTATCGTGCGAAAACACCACCACAAAAATGGTTCCAACCAAGGGAGCCGGTAATAACGTGCATACGTCGGTATGTGTGTGTGATAGGACGCAATAAGCGGTACACGATACCTTCGCGCGTAGTAAATGGCGGCGAAGCCAAGAAAGCCCGGATTTACGGCGTGTACAAGATCAGGCTGAAATTCTTTTAGAACTTTTCCGACCCTTGGAAAGGGCAACGCAAATTTCTTTTCAGGATAAAGAAAAAAACGAAAGGAAGGGATTCCGATAATCGTGGCAAAGGCGTACGTTGGCGGGGCTCCATGAGGCGCAAATGATAGTACATCATGACCTGATTCAGATAGGTGCTTTAATGTACCACACAAACGTGTGACAACACCATCCGTTCCAGGGAGAAATGTCTCAGAGAATATGGCGATTCGCATCCCGTTCACCGACCTTCGTATGCAGATATAACACAGACTTTTGTTTATTTGAGGGTTTTGCAGAATTCGTTTTTCATGACCAAAATGAACATATATAGCGTATAAAAAGGAATTAAGACACTATATATGGCGTATGAAGTGTCGATAGAATGCATTCTGCAAAAGGCTCATTTAACTTGCTGAACGTCAGCAGCTCTTACACACAGACGGAATTGCCGGAATATGTGTTGGAAAGTTTGAACGTGTTTAATTTTTCCTTGTCCGTGCATCGACATACATGGCAGATGCGCATTCATTGTGTTACGGAATTAATCTCCCTGTGGGCGTTTTGGAAGACTCCACAGATAGAGAGATGAGTGGGGAAGGAACAGCTATTAAGTGCACTTAGCAGAGTCGGCTTAGCCGTCAAGATTCGTGAACAGTCAAAAGCCTTTGGCCGGATGACTTTAGACATCGGAGGTCCATGATTACGGTAATCTTCAAAATCATGACGTTGTCTCTGATGTGTTTTAACGTATCTTCAATCGTTGCAAGGCATGTTCCACAATTCGTTTTGCCGCATCAGGACGTGCTACGGTCGCACAAGCAAAGGCCATTTCTGTACGTTGACTCGAAGATTTCATTCTTTCGAGGATGGTATAGAATTCTTCGGAATTTCGTGCAATGTCGGCCGCCCCTATGCGTTTCATAAAGGCTGCGTTATTTGCTTCTTGCCCCTGCTGTGGATGATACATGACCATCGGGTAATGACTGGCTAGGCATTCACTCACTGTTACTCCTCCCGGTTTTATGACTGCAAACGACGCCCCTCGTAACCAAGAGGATACATTATTCACAAATGGCAAGCCATGAATGCCCGGGTCGTTTACAGCAAATCCCTTCACTTGGTGAAGCATAACTTCATTACGACCACACATTACATACACAGCATGATTAGGAAACACTCGACGAGCAATTAAGATTGCACGTCGCAAGTGTGGAAATACGCCGCGTCCACCTGTAGCAAACAGAATATAAGGGCGATTCTTTGACAGGTTTTGTGGTGAATCCTGTATATGAAATTGGGGTCTAATGGGAATTCCTGATATCACTACTTCCGCTTGTGCTGACACGAATGGCCGTGCGATTTCACTGATCTCCTCATGTGCGAAAAAATAAGTGTCAACATTATCATGAAACCAATTCCCGTGGATGCTGTAGTCGGTTAAGACAACTCCAATATAAGGTCTGTTCCATTGCCTGATAAGTCTTGCCAATGAATGGTCTGGGAACAATTGCAACACAATGTCTGGATGATATTGCTCTAGGAGCGTGTCCGAGTAATCCCTGAAGTATTTTGTAAAAGGAAATTTCCGGATCAATAACGAAGTCCCCTGTATTGGTATTCACAGTGGAGGCTTCGAATCTTGGGAAAAAAGTTTCGTGACTACGACCCGAACCAACTCATTCTACTACCACCGGGGTTAAATGAATGGCTACCTGACGGCCACCTGGCGAACTTTGTCAGTGATGTGGTCGATCATATCGATATCTCCATCATTACAAAACAGTACGAACAAGAACTGCGAGGTTTTCCCCCGTACCACCCGGCAATGTTATTGAAGATTCTGGTTTACGCATATTGCACAGGCATGTACTCTTCCAGAAAGATCGCAAAGGCCTGTCAGGATGTAGTGGCGTTCCGAGTCCTGTCCGCAAATCAGTTCCCGGATTTCCGGACAATCAGTGATTTTCGGAAACGCCATTTGGTCACCTTCAAAGAACTTTTCTTGGAAGTCTTGAAGATTGCCCAACATGCAGGGATGGTTAAGCTCGGGCATGTATCGCTGGATGGCAGCAAGATTCGGGCAAACGCATCCAAACATAAAGCGATGAGTTACGAGCGGATGAAGCAGCAAGAGCAACGACTCCGCCAAGAAATCGCCGAGCTTACGCAGCAGGCTGAACGCACCGACCATAGTGAAGATAAAAAGTACGGTAACACCATGGGCGATGAACTCCCTGAAGAGTTAGCCCGTAGAGAGACCCGGTTGGCAAAAATTCAGGAAGCAATGTCCTCTCTGGAGAAAGAGGCCAAGGAAAGAGTGGAACAACAGCAACAGAAAGACGAACAACAAGACAAGAAGGACGATGACAACGGCCCCACCAACCAGACAGGCGCCAGGAAACGCGGTCGTCCACGCAAGGAGAGTCATCTCGCAGGTGTTCCGGAGGACAAGGCTCAACGCAACTTCACGGATCCGGAATCTCGCATTATGAAATCGAAAGACGGTTTTATCCAAGCATACAATGTGCAGGCTGTCGTCGATGAAGAGTACCAAATCATTGTTGCAACAGATGTTATAGACCACACAAATGACCACGGTGTCCTGCGTACAATGGTCGAAATGACGGCGGAGAATACGAAAGCGACGATGCACAAAATCTCATGTGATGCTGGCTACTTTGCCGAAGACGACGTGACATGGCTTCAAGAGAAAGAAATTGACCCATACATCGCAACAGGTCGTCAAAAGCACAATGAAGTGCCTGAGTCACCGAGAGGACGAATACCGAAACACTACACCATTAAGCAACGTATGACTCGGAAACTAAAAACAAAGAAGGGCCGTGCCGTCTACGCGAGACGCAAGGCTATCGTAGAGCCTGTGTACGGTCAAATTAAGGGTTGTCGACGATTCGACCAATTCTCACTTCGAAGCCTTGAGAAGGTCAGAGGAGAATGGTCGTTAGTTACCATGTGCCATAATCTGCTTAAGATATTCAAATACGGTCATATAAACTGGGCAACGTGCTAAAGATGGTGCTTAACCGACCAGTCCCCGTCTAATGAAGTAAGTGCCCATGGGGAAAGTCACCCATAGTCGAATAAAATATGGAACTGAACTCAAATGCAGAAAGTCTAAGCCGCAATACTCGGACACGCTCCTAGCGCACGAATTACTGCCGGCTTGAAAAACAAGGACGTGGCCTTCCAAAGTCTACTATGTGGACCTAGATTCGAGGTCATTCTGTACAACATGCCATATATTGGTGGAGTGTAACGGGTCATCCACTCGTACGAATATTCGAGACACCTAGCCATACGAAAGTTTGTTGAACGAAAGCAGTCAACCTCTATAACTTCCACACCATGCTCAATAAAGACGTTTCGTAATGCCGAAGCCACCTGCTTATGTCCGTCTCCTAATGAGGCTGGCAACAATAAAGCCTTAGCCATCTAATTTCCTCCAATCAAAAGCGCGATTGCGCATGGCGAGCGCCGAATTCCGGCGATAGCAATCCATTCGATGTTGCTTCGACTCCCAAGGGCAGAAATTCTCGTCATCTCTTCTTTTAGTGGGCCCATCGTTTTAACCGTTGAACGTGACTGTTGAACAGATATCCTAAGGTCCACACGAACAGAAGTACAATTCCACCGCTAACAAGCAAAATGAGGTATTTCCGCGATGCTCCGACAAATAAGAGAGCAGCCGCGACATAGTATGGAATACCCCCCACTGCCGACGTATAGTCCATGGTTTTACCGATCGCGAAACCCCTGCTGTGTAGTTGACCACGATAAATGATAATTAATGATCCGGGCCAACAGTAATCCGATAACTCCAAGCCGTCATACAAAACGCCCCTGCATGCGAGCGCATACAGGGACGCGAGTCCCACATTCACAATTTCGCTGAGGAACCTGGTTAGTGGACCCCTGCCATTTGGGGAACGGGATCGTACGTTTGATTGAGGGCTTTAAGATACGTGCCCGTCGCTTGTTCTCCAGGATAATAGCCGTTCTTGCTCATCCAGCCTGCAACTTCAAAGGCGTGATGGGAACACATTGTAAATGCATCCTCAAGGAACTGGCGCAACTGTGGTTCGTCTGCCTCAAACGCAGCCGAAGCATAGCTCTTTCCGTTGGCCTTAAGACTGACCAAATAGGCTGTTCCAATACCCCTGTCGTCGAACGCCGCAGCGTTTGGATTTGGCGTTACAGCTTGTGGTGGTTTTTGTGTGCCTGCCGATTTTGCCGGCATCGGCGGGACATTCAGCTTTTCATTGCATGATCCCGATCTCGCCCACTCTACCTTCATGTTATAGTCCTGAATGTGCGCGTCCTGGTGCTTCTGAAGAATGCCCTTTAATTCCGGGTCTTTCGCTTGGTTGATGAAAATTCCCATGCTGTTAATCGTATTCACGCAGCCATACAACAACTCATTCAGCTCAAACGCTTCATGTCCACGAAGTGGCATTTCATCGCCCTCCCCAGTGTACTTGGAATGTTACTAATTTGGCCCACGCGTTTCTCTTTATGCACGTCTGGACGTACCAAAATCTATGCACTGAGCGCGTCTCTTGCTGACATTTACTTTGCCTCGACAAGCAAATTTTATCAGCCGTTCGATCATAGGTGTAGCAAGGAACGAAAAACCCACAGCGACGAGGAACAAAACCGCACCGCTGCTGGCATGGAGGATGACGCCGCCAAGCCAAGGCCCGACAAAGAAACTGAGGCCACCAATAGAACTGACACCCAAAGTAGGTACCGCACAACTGTTCATCTGCCAGGAGCGAGGTGTATTCCCCCATCACCGGGAGTTGATGATTTCCCCTAATGTGAGCACAAACATGGCAACCAGGTACTGCCACAAGACGTGCGGCAAAGAGATTCCGGCTGGTGCAAAAATATTTGAATACACCATATGTAGTGTGGATTCAGTTACGATACACCACTGTATATTGTGGTTTCGTGAATTTTTGCACCAGAACCTGTCACTTGAATCTGAGCAGCTAATCCAGCTAATAGGAGTTATGAATCTATGTAGCCTCGTTGAATATTTAGTAGCATATTTATTGCAATAGCCTCTCAGCATTGGAGTCTTGAAAAGTGAGATAAAACAGGTGGAATTTCAGAAATGCGCTGGAAAATCGACGGTTTCATGGTTGGTGGGACGATGTTCTATGACGATTCGATTTTCAAAAAGTCATCGCTGGAGATGGTATGATTGGGGTATTCTCAGGCTGACAAGAGCATCGATCTCAGGTCTAGATTGCTCTCTTGTACCAAGCGTCCATGTGTTGACACATGGCGATGCCGTAGATGCGGACTGTCCACATCATGGTACTGCGATGCTTGGCAGCTTCGAGACGGTAATCCTCTTTTACTCGCTTGTTGCTACGCTCGCAGGTGGTTCTGCGTTTGTAGACATTGACCCACTCGTTGCTGTTGCGGGCAACGGGTAGGAACAAGCGAGGATTGTGTTTGGTGTATGTGTGAACGCATCTTCCGTAAGGTGAATCGGAACAAGGCGTATCACAAGTCACCACGCCTTTTACGACGAGCGGACAATAGTATTTGCGTCGACCCCGTGTACTGTCATATCCACGGTCTTTCATCTCCAATCCCTTCTTGCAGAAGGGGATCCCAGTCGGGGAAAATGTGATGTCACCCTTCTGAACTCCTTTACTTCCTGTACTGCGCAAGTTCAAATCAATGAACGGCTTAATACTTGCGAATGAAGGTACTCGTAAATTGGCAGCGCGTCGTGTGCAGCGTCTAAAATTGCCTTGTCCCAGGTGTAATCACGAAAGCGTTCAACAAACTCGCGGGCACTAACCACCCACGATGTCGCATCATGGCGGGAAGCTCGCTGCAACCTGGGATAGAGCGGTAGGTCATAGGGGCTATCGGCAGCAACAAATGTATAGAGGTGATAACCGAAGAAGTATTTGTTTCGATAACTGTCCCAACCCATGTCACAGTCGGGTTGGGAGTAGATACGATAGCACCTGCATGGTACAACGCCGAGTTCGCGACAGTTGCAAAGTCGCCGACTGCGAACTTGGGTAGCTGTCTGAAGTGGCATTCCATCGCTAGCAATAGAAAGGGCGCAGGTATTACCTAATAAGCTGGATTTCGCAGAGACGGCAAGAAATTGACGTTGAAAATAATCTAAGTAGAACGTCGAAAGGTTGGACTTTGTTGCTGGAACGCTTCTGTAGTTGAGTCATTAGTTTTGCGATTTTGCTGTACGCTTTGGTGGGTACCTTTTCACCCACTTTTCCACCTTTGATTTTCTTACGGTTGAGTCTGTGTTTGGGTGAAAGATTTGCAGAATCACAAGACCACAACCGTCGGAAGAAGCCGTAGAACGTACCAACGCCTGGCGTTTGCCCGTACTCAAAGCCGCTAAGGATAGCATACAATGGGCAGCGCCGTAATTGATTGACCCACTCTGTGACAGACGGTTCTCCGACCTGAAGCATGAGCAGATACGAACGCAGTAAGTCGGCAGGGTCAATGGACTTTGGACCACGACACGAGAAATTTTCTTGGAGTAAGTTAAACGTGCCAGAGAGGTCGGTGATCCAGAACTTCTTAACAAGTGACCAGTCTTTGGAAACAGAAGCGACCCATTTGCATAGTGAATATGCAGTTGTTGCTGAACGAACGATTGGTACTGCTCATGAGACCTGACCACTGGTAACATTAACGTAACCCCAATTCAGATGAGATAGAGCGGTTAGCCCTTCTCGGGGATTGTTGGGGTCATTCTGAAAAGTCAAGTAAAATTTGGTGTAAATACCATAGTTTACTCTCCTGGCGGCGATGAATTTCCAATTTTGAATTGTCAAGTGGGGTAAATGAACATGGGGGCAAACGAAGATTCCCTCAAGGACAGAACCCCTAGGGTATCGTACGTCTGTCTGAACTTTGGTCCTCCGAGAACATTACCTACGGTCTGGCACCCAACGCAATCAGCGACCTATTACCGAAGCTCGACGGTTATTTTTTCGTCGCCGATAAAGACGGTCAAATCGTCGGATACATATTCGCAACAACGCATGTAAGTGAAGGAACAGCAGTACCACAAGGCAAAAAGTTTCTGGAGATCGATGAAGTCTACGTTCACCCAGATTATCGTACCGATGGTATCGGCCATAAGCTTGTCGATCACTTATTGGCCGAGGCAAGATCCCATGGTATTACACGTTCCGTAGTTTATTCAGCGAGTAAGCAATGGGATAAAATCGTTGGATTCTACGAGAAACATGGATTCAAGATGTGGTTTGTCCAGATGTATAAATGAAAATTTTCGTTATGTGTAGCTGCTGATCCAGACATTTTTGAAGCTGCATGGAGGTTGCTATATGAATTTCACTGTACAACCAATGGATAGAGACGGGGCATTAGAAATATCCCGTTGGACATACGACACACCGTATGACCTTTATAACATGGATAACAGTAATGAAGGGATTAGTGAGTTGCTTAATGGAACCTATTTTAAGATTCTCGATGAACGCGATCTCATTGGATATTGCTGTTTCGGAGATTCTGCCAAAGTTCCGATTGGTACACAGTATGGTGCCTACCCAGAAAACGGGACGATTGATTTTGGGTTGGGAATGAGACCAGACTTAACTGGACACGGAAGAGGTCGCACTTTTGTAAATACAATTTTGGAGTTTGCTCAATCTGAATTTCAAGCTAAGTTATTCCGATTAACTGTTGCGGAATTCAATGATCGGGTGATTACAGTGTATTAAGAAGCTTGGATTCGAACCTGTTATGGTTTTTCCAAGGGGGTGATATTGTGGTGCTAGGTTGTAATAGTGGACACAACGAATCGGGAATGTAAGAATAAGGCGATTCGAGGTGAGCCACATGACACAGAAGTACGACAAGGAATTCAAACTTCATGCAGTGCAATTGGCTTTGGAGAGTGGGAAAACGACGAGCCAAGTAGCTCGGGAGCTAGGCGTATCACAAAAGACGTTGTATGGCTGGATGTCGAAATATAAGGAGGATCCGTCCGCCCCGTTTGTTGGGAGTGGGAACCTCAGGTCAGAAGCTCAGACAATTCGTGACTTAGAGCGAGAGCTACGTGATCTTCGAGAGGAGAATGCAATCCTAAAAAAGCTATGTGCATCTTCACCAACGACCGGAAGTAAGGTATAAATTCATCCACAGACACCGCTCCAAATTTTCGGTTGAGAAGATGTGCAAAGTGTTGGGTGTATCTCGGAGCGGGTATTATGCCTGGCGTGAACGACCTGAGAGTAAGCGAGCCAAACGTCGGAAGCGAATAACGAAGCGGATTCATCAGATATTCGTGAAATCCCGTCGTCTTTATGGCAGTCCTAAAATCACGCAGATCCTGCGCCAGGAAGGCGAGCGTGTGGCGCAGAAGACCGTGGCCAAAATCATGCGAGAGAATCAACTGAGGAGCCGTACCGTTCGCAAGTACAAGGCGACCACGTATTCGAACCACGATTATCCGGTACAGGAGAATGTACTGAATCAAACGTTTGTAGCAGAGCGACCCAACCAGGTGTACATGGCAGACATCACCTACATCCCAACGGACGAAGGATGGGTCTACCTGGCTAGCCTAATGGACCTTTATAGCCGTAAGATTGTGGGCTGGCGTGCGGGAGCACGGATGACGAAAGAGCTGTGCATCAGGGCACTGGAGCAGGCATACGAACGCCAAGACCCAACAGAAACCGTGCTGCATCATTCGGATCGTGGGAGCCAATATGCCTCTCATGACTATCAGGACAAGCTGCGAGAATACAAGATGGTCGGTAGCATGAGTCGCAAAGGTAACTGTTTTGATAATGCGTGCATCGAGTCGTTTCACAGCATTATCAAGCGAGAGCTCGTATATCTGGAAAAGTTCAAAACGAGGGAACAGGCAATCCGGCGGATCTTCGAATACATCGAGGTCTGGTATAACCGGGAACGAGTTCACTCATCAATCGGTTTTCTAACACCGGTTGAAATCGAAAGAAGATATTTCCACGCTATAAGAGCTGCAGCAAGCTGAACGATAACAGGCATCATATCAGAATATTAAAACTTATAATTTCTCTGTTTTGGGGTGTCCATTCTATTGACTTAATACCAATTGAATTTTTAACGATGGAGATGAGAACTACTTAACAGCTCATCTGTCGGTAACGGAGGGCTTTTATCGAAGATGCGCGCTGACGATCCTCTGTATGAAAATACAGCGGTTCTAGGGAACCCTTTATGGCGTTCTCGGGCAGCTATGTGCAAAAAGAAACTAGCTATCTATTTGCATATAAATATGTAATTTATTCTATATCTGTTTAAATTTATTGCATATACAACAAGAGATTGTAGGCAATTAGATTCCGAGAGAGGGGGCCCCATGTGGGAATTATTGTCCCAAGCATGGAAGGTCTGTTTTGAGGAAGCATGGGAATCTTTTCGTAATGGTCAATTCCGACTGGAGCTGTACTTGTTAATGAGAATAAAGCAATCGTTTATCGCGGAAGAAATCGGGTTAATGAGATCTATGCACCTGAGTATCAAACCTGTTCCAATCGTCTGGCACATGCTGAAATTAATGTGCTGTTGCAGGTAAGGCAAACTGACTCGGATACAGTTTCAAGTCATGTGCTACACACGACGACTGAACCCTGTGTTCTATGTTTTGGAGCTATCGTAATGTCAGGTGTCCGTAGCATTCGTTACGCGGCAAGCGATCCGGTCGCAGGGGGAACGGGCCTTAGCAAATCAACCAATACTTTTATATTGAATAGAAATATTAATATACAACAAGCACCGAAAATCTTAAGCAAGGTATAACGGATACTTAGGACAGTTTATGTTGTGCAGAGACGTCGAAAACAGCGGGCATATATTCCGTTTAATGGTAGCCACTCACAATTCAAAGTGTTAATGGGCCGGCGTTTTGATACGGTAAAGTCAATTTTTACATAAGCGCACTTAAGAAAGGGCATGATTTGCAGAGAATGTCGATTTATTAACTTTTAGTCGAGGCTTGCTTATGAGGTACTCACGAAACGGTCGCTGGAGAAGGTATAAACAATCGCGTAAGCTCCTGAGGCTTGGATTATATTCTGGATTGTTGGCTACACCTTTGCTCGTTGGGGTGGTTCCGGTAACATGGGCTCACGATCAACACACATTAACCATTATGAGCACGGTGCTCGAAGGCGCTATTCATGGACGCTTTAATGGTTCCTACCAAGGTCATCCGAATCAGGCAGTGTTCGATGATCTCGTTCCAGGTGACATCATCTTTTGTCACGATGCGGGAGGTGGGTACGGGTATTACACCCACTGCGCACTGTACGTAGGAAATGGGAAAGTTGTAGAATCTGCCAACTTTCGAGAAGGCACCCAGGTGATTCCGGTTGAATCCTTTCATGGGTACGATGAGGTACGTGTCAAACGAGTGCTGTGCTCATATCCGCTTCGGTTACGTGCAGCCCATTATGCTCTTGCCCAAGTTGACCGTGGTTACAGCATTTTTGGTGGGCTCCACGACCACAATAGTATGTATTGTAGTAAATTGGTCTGGTCTGCCTTTGATGCGCAAGGAGTGCAACTATGCGCGCAGAGTCGATGGATTATTCCGGACGATCTCTCCGTCAGTCCTAAGCTACAAGAGGTCAAAACATCATCACTTGGCAAGTGAGTTTTAAGTCGCTTTAAGTAAGGCATGCGTAACAGGTATCCACGGGAGGGGCGATATGCGATTAGTTTTTATTGATTTCTATTTTTTTACAATACTGACGGTATCTCTGTGTACTGGGATGACATTGCTGCAACGTGTAGTTTCATCATTCTGGATTATTACGTTCGTGCTTTGGTCAACGAATGAATTGAGGAAGGATCTCTCAATCGGAACGCTTGTCCGGAAATCTTTCTATGGCCAGTTCCCGGCCATTGTACTTGTCTTTACCGCGCCAATTACTCATCACTTACACATTGATGGTTGGACAGATGGAATTCTAGCCCTATGGGAAACGCCATTTGAGCCACTATTCGAACTTCTTCCTCCATTTCATATGGGTAATTTTTCAGGCATGTACCTTGAAGATTGTACCTCGCCTTTTCTCCTTCCTGCGCTCATCATGCTTCTGGGATTTATAGTTCGGATGTGGCAAAACCTAGGGCGCAATCATAAATCCATTGGAGGATTGTCCTTATACGAAGTTAGAGTCTCAGGTATTGGTGTAAATTCAAAGGCTGGATCTTGACGAAAGAACCATTGAGTGCAATCTACTAAAAGTGACGACCAAATCACACTAGTAGAGGAGGTACTACAGTGGTTTCTACAGACAAGATCGCACTTTTGGAACTTATTCGTCAGAGTGGGCACTTCACAGCCCATAAGTGATTACATAGGTGATGTCATTGTTTATTTAACCGAATGAACGACGAAAAATGTTATGAGCTTAACGGGAGCCTATGCGACAGATGATATTGGGCTTTCTTATTGCAATAGCCTCTCAGCATTGGGGTCTTGAAAAGTGAGATAAAACAGGTGGAATTCCAGAAATGCGCTGGAAATCGACGGTTTCATGGTTGTTGGGACGATGTTCCATGAAAAAGGGTATAGCAAACAGAGCGATGACGATTCGATTTTCAAAAAGTCATCGCTGGAGATGGTATGATTGGGGTATTCTCAGGCTGACAAGAGCATCGATCTCAGGTCTAGATTGCTCTCTTGGTACCAAGCGTCCATGTGTTGACACATGGCGATACCGTAGATGCGGACTGTCCACATCATGGTACTGCGATGCTTGGCAGCTTCGAGGTGGTAATCCCCTTTTACTCGCTTGTTGCTACGCTCGCAGGTGGTTCTGCGTTTGTAGACATTGACCCACTCGTTGCTGTTGCGGGCAACGGGTGGGAACAAGCGAGGATTGTGTTTGGTGTATGTGTGAACGCATCTTCCGTAAGGTGAATCGGAACAAGGCGTATCACAAGTCACCACGCCTTTTACGACGAGCGGACAATAGTATTTGCGTCGACCCCGTGTACTGTCATATCCACGGTCTTTCATCTCCAATCCCTTCTTGCAGAAGGGGATCCCATTGGGGGAAAATGTGATGTCATCCTTCTGAACTCCTTTACTTCCTGTACTGCGCAAGTTTAAATCAATGAACGGCTTAATACTTCGCGAATGAAGGTACTCGTAAATTGGCAGCGCGTCGTGTGCAGCGTCTAAAATTGCCTTGTCCCAGGTGTAATCACGAAAGCGTTCAACAAACTCGCGGGCACTAACCACCCACGATGTCGCATCATGGCGGGAAGCTCGCTGCAACCTGGGATAGAGCGGTAGGTCGTAGGGGCTATCGGCAGCAACAAATGTATAAAGGTGATAACCGAAGAAGTATTTGTTTCGATAACTGTCCCACCCCATGTCACAGTCGGGTTGGGAGTAGATACGATAGCACCTGCATGGTACAACGCCGAGTTCGCGACAGTTGCAAAGTCGCCGACTGCGAACTTGGGTAGCTGTCTGAAGTGGCATTCCATCGCTAGCAATAGAAATTACCTAATAAGCTGGATTTCGCAGAGACGGCAAGAAATTGACGTTGAAATAATCTAAGTAGAACGTCGAAAGGTTGGACCTTGTTGCTGGAACGCTTCTGTAGTTGAGTTATTAGTTTTGCGATCTTGCTGTACGCTTTGGTGGGTGCCTTTTCACCCTTTTTGCCACCTTTGATTTTCTTACGGTTGAGTCTGTGTTTGGGTGAAAGATTTGCAGAATTACAAGACCACAACCGTCGGAAGAAGCCGTAGAACGTACCAACGCCTGGCGTTTGCCCGTACTGAAAGCCGCTAAGGATAGCATACAATGGGCAGCGCCGTAATTGATTGACCCACTCTGTGACAGATGGTTCTCCAACCTGAAGCATGAGCAGATACGAACGCAGTAAGTCGGCAGGGTCAATGGACTTTGGACCACGACACGAGAAATTTTCTTGGAGTAAGTTAAACGTGCTAGAGAGGTCGGTGATCCAGAACTTCTTAACAAGTGACCAGTCTTTGGAAACAGAAGCGACCCATTTGCATAGTGAATATGCAGTTGTTGCTGAACGAACGATTGGTACTGCTCATGAGACCTGACCACTGGTAACATTAACGTAACCCCAATTCAGATGAGATAGAGCGGTTAGCCCTTCTCGGGGATTGTTGGGGTCATTCTGAAAAGTCAAGTAAAATTTGGTGTAAATACCACAGTTTCTTCTCCTGGCGGCGATGAATTTCCAATTTTGAATTGTCAAGTGGGGTAAATGAAGATGGGGGCAAACGAACATCCCCTCAAGGACAGAACCCCTAGGGAATCAGTCAAATCCAATGCCGAGAGGCTATTGAATTAGTCATAATGAACGACACCGGCTCCGTTTCGCACATCGTGGTTTACACTGAAGTTAGGAGACCAGTGCAGAGCCACATACGAAGGGAGCCGATACTATGAAGACTATCACAAAGTTTGTAGGTTTGGATGTGTCTAAGGAAGGCATCGCAGTTGCGGTAGCAGACGAGGGCCGTGGTGAACCGAGATATATCGGAATGTTCCCTCATACGGTGGAAGCTGTAAGGAGCCTGGTACATAGATTGGCTTCAGATGGCGTCGAACTGGAGTTTTGTTACGAAGCAGGTCCGACAGGCTATGGACTGTATCGACTACTGCGCGCAATGGACATGCCGTGTACCGTTGTCGCACCATCCCTCATTCCAGTTCGCCAAGGAGACCGAGTGAAGACAGACAAGCGAGATGCGTTGAGATTGGCACAGTTGTTCCGTGCTGGTGAATTGGTTGCAGTCTTTGTCCCGAATGAGGAAAACGAGTCATTACGGGATTTAGTGCGGGCACGGGAAGATGCGGTGGAAGACCGTACACGGGCAAGGCATCGGCTATCCAAGTTCCTACTGAGACACAATCGGCGTCCTGAAACTAAACTTAGTGCTTGGGGAGCTATGCATCGTCGGTGGTTGGACGGTCTCAAATGGGCGGATCGCCGAGAACAAGTGGTGTACCAGGAGTATTTGCATCACTTAGACGAGATTGAGGGACGTCTCAAACGTCTTGAGGCAGCTATACACTTGGAGGCAACGGAAAGCGAGAGAGCTCCAGTGATTCAGGCTTTGCAAACACTGAAGGGTGTTGCAGAGGTCATCGCAACCTCTTTGGTCGCTGAGGTTGGGGAGTTTCGTCGTTTCCGGAATCCAAAGCAGTTAATGGCATATGCCGGACTGGTACCATCCGAGTATTCGAGTGGTGTATCTCGAAAGCAAGGTAGAATCACGAAGTCTGGGAATGCACATCTCAGACGGGTTCTTGGTGAGGCTGCCTGGTGTTACCGATATAAACCCGCCATTAAAGGAAAGATTCGTAAGCGGCAAGAAGGTCAGAGTCCCAAGATCCAGGACATTGCTTGGCGAGCACAGGACAGGCTCCATCGAAAGTATATGAAGATGGTATCTAGAGGTAAGCATCACAATGTAGCCGTCACTTCAGTAGCAAGAGAATTGTTGGGATTTATATGGGCCATCGCATGTGAGGCAGAGCGACAGATGGAGACATCGACTGCAGTATAAGTTTTGGAAAAGAACTGTAGTAAAGAATAATTGTAATTAGGGTTGAAGGTCGGGACTGAAGGCACAGGAATCCGGTACGGGGAAACCTCGTCCCCCGATTGTGCAAGGTCCAGAACCTGACGCACGAAGCTAGTCCGAGGCAGCCCCATGACGGAGGTACGAAATGTGGTAACCAACCCACGGATATCAGTGTGCCAACCGTCGACGAACCTTGCCTTCGGTCCGGGCTTTCAACCCCATCACGACACGGGGCTTGACGGTGTCGTTCATATCAACGGGGGCATAAATCCCATAAGCACTGTTGCTTCAAACCGCATGAACATACAGTGACTGAGGACCATGTGTTACTGCACTACTGGGCAGTTTAGAGACAGAGTATCGATGAATGAAGAGGATGGAGATTGGCATGGGGAATCTGCAAGCTGGATATGGTCTGGACAGTAATGGATTTATTGTAAGTGACGTTGGTTTAGACAAGATCGATAGTGTCTATTTGCCTTGCATACGAGAGTCTGTGGAGAATCTAATACGGTTGTTTTCAAATGAATTACACAGTGTCTATGTGTACGGCAGCGTAGCCCGAGGTGAAGCTATAGCTCTTAAGTCAGACTTGGACCTCCTCGCTTTGTTCAATGCTACGCTGAGTCCTGATGGGGCGGCTGAATTAAAACATCTTGCTAAAGAATTGTCTCAAAAGTATGGCTCTCTGGTTCGTGATGTTGGCATAGCTGTTGCACATTACGACTATGCGGTTGATCCAGATAATTACTACGAACAGGCTTTTCTTACGGAACTCTGCGTTTGTGTGCACGGAAAGAATCTTCGAGATCGATTCGGTCCGTACAAACTCACGTCGGAGATCGCCATAAGCTTTAATGGAGATATTTGTGAAGTTTTTACTCGGACAATAAGTCGGTTAGAAGTAGCTTCTAACGGGGAGTTTAAAATAATTTCTCAAGGCTTTGCTCGTAAACTCATTCGAACGTACTATGCAATGGTGATGGCACGATCTCAGGTTTGGTCCACACGACTTCATGAGCAGTCCGAAGTGTTTATCCATTACTTCCCCGATAAAGAACCAGCTGTTCGTACCCTGCAGAAGTGGGTCGAGGAGTCACCGTCAGACCGAGAACCCGTATTAGAGCTCTTTAGGAGGGAGGGTAAGTGGGCTTGTGAGAACTTTACACGTGAAGCCAGTATTCCTTCTTGAACAAACGGGTGCATTAACTGAAGAAGCTCAATGCGGCAACAAATGCATGAATATTCGGTTTCGCTTTTCATGATGTTGTGTCGCTATGGGGCAGGAATGTGCAAGAAGAAAAACGTAAAGGTGCGGCTAGGGAAGATGAATGTGACGAAGTTTTTGCCATTTACATACTCACAAGTGAAAACACTCCCAGCCCCGCCATTAGCATACCTGCAATAATATTGACCCAACGTAAGCGACCGGTGTCAAACCAATGTTTGAATAAGCTGACTCCACCGCTTAACAAGAACCACCAGAAGGCTGAGCCAACAAACACACTGAGCACGAGCATAAAGGATGACCAGACGGAACTCGTTCCGCCTCCTACAAACCCCAGTCCTGCAAACATGCCAACAAAGGTGAGGATTGTCATTGGATTTGTAATCGTCAGGAACAAGGTCGACAGGTACATGGAAAACAAGCCGTTTCCATTTAGTTGTGCGGCTTGATTCGATGGCGAAGCACGGAACGTTTTGATTCCGAGATAAAGGAGAAAAAATCCACCGACTAGGTGTAACCATCGTTGCTCACGAATAAGCAACTGCGAAATTACGGTAAATCCAAATGCAGCAATACAACTGTACAGCGTATCGGCAGTAGCAGCACCAAGACCGGAGAGGAGACCAGCGAGCCTACCTTTATTCAGCGTTCGCTGTATACAGAGCAGCCCTATAGGACCAACTGGTGCGGCGACTGAAAAACCGAGAATGAGTCCTTTGATAAAAATCATGTTGTAGCCCGCCTTTTAGGAGTAGTACCGCTATTCTATTGAACAGTTGTACACCCATGCAATTGAAAGTCATCCCTAAGACCCACAGTTATTAAAAAAACAAACGGGTGCATTCGTATTATGAGGTCAGCCAGTCATCATTTCTGGTTGACCTCTCTTTGTGTAGAGGTTTTCATTGCGGTAGCCGGGTAGAACGTCCGGGGGCGTGGGTCGATGAACCCGTGAGCTAATCCGTTCACCCCCTACTTGTAGAAGCATGTTTGAGGCTGGTTGAGACATCGATCTCGTATCACAAGCGAAGCTATGAACTGCAAGATGGATAGGGGTTACCGGTATTACACATCAAAGGAGATGTTCACTTGAATCCAGTCATTGGTCTGGATGTGGCTAAAGGAGAAAGCATCGCTCAAGCATTCTTAGATAAAGGGACGCCTCACGGTAAACAGTTCACTGTCGTTCACACTCATGACGGTCTTGAAGACTTCCATCAGGTTTTACGGGAAGTCGAAGCAAAGTCAGGTCTGCAACCAACAATTATCCTTGAAGCGACTGGGCACTATCATGCACCGATCATTCGATTCCTAGATGACCAGAATTATGTGTATATCATGGTAAATCCATTGATCGCGTACTCAGCCAAGAAATCCAGTCTGCGTAAGGTAAAGACCGACGCGGTAGACGCTTACAGCTTATGCGAGCTCTTCTACAAAGAGGATTTTGAGCCCTTCAAGAAGAGGGGATTGCAACTGTTAAACCTACGTAGCCTAACCCGGCAGCACGCTGCGATAACCCGACTATCCGTTCAGACCAAACTACAATTCCAGGCTGTTTTAGACCAAGTGTTTCCCGAATACAAAGGAGTGTTTGGGGACTTATATTCCAAAGTCTCATTACGGACGTTACTGGAGTTCCCGACCGCTGACTCAGTGCTGAATGTAACGGAAGCAAAGCTGACCAAAAGAGTTTCAGAGTTATGTAAGAGTCGGTCGGAACGTTGGTCGAGAGAAAAGGCACGCGAAATCATTGCTGCCGCTACGCGTAACCCGTTCCGAAATGTTTTATTAGAGGGGTATCTGCTTAGTCTGAAGATGTACATCCAAATGATTCTTCAGTACCAAGAGCATCTATCCCACCTTGAAAAAACGATAGATGCCCTTGCCGAAGAGATTGAAGAATATAAGATTATCCAATCTATCCCCGGAGTCGGTGAAAAAATCGCTGCCACGATTATTTCAGAAATCGGAGAGATAGACCGGTTTAATCACCCAAAGAAGCTCGTCGCTTTTGCAGGCATAGATCCAAGCGTACACTCGTCTGGTAAGTTCACTGCAACCATCAATCGTATTACAAAGCGAGGTTCAAGCCGGTTACGACACAGCTTGTATTGTGCAGTCGAATGCGGCTTACGGAAAACCCGCAATAAAAGGCTTAAAACGTTCTACGACAAGAAACGTGCAGAAGGTAAACCTTACAAGCAAGCCGTGATCGCCTGCGTCAACAAACTGATTCACTGGATCTATGTGTTGCTAAAACGCAAAGAGCTTTTTGTAGATCTGAATTAACATCCAAATTAAAGATATTAAAGTAAAACCTTCCATCAAGATAAGGAAGGTTCTTTGCCCTGCTCATTTTAATCTAACACATGTACACAAATTTTTTAATCGGTAATCTTGACAAGCTATTAGCTGGATTAACTGAAGAACTACTCGACCGATGGATTGCATGACTATACGGTCCGAAGCAGCAACCCTTGTGTCGCTCTCGGGCAGTAATGCGACAGAAATCCTTTTTACACCAAACACATACTGGGTGAGGTTGATGTATGAAAAGACGACGATGGTTCATCTATATCGTGGTTGGAGTTCTATTTGGAGTCTTTGACTTTTATTTACCGATTTTCATTCCACGTTGGTCTACTAACTCCATTTTATTGGATCAGTTAGCCGCAATCTCAACTTTTATTATTTGGCTTGTTCCGAGTGTACCGATTATTCTTTACGAAGCCAGAGTCTCTCGGTCTAGGTTGTTACCGGCCGTAGCAAGTACCTAACGTGGTGTATCTCTGTCATTGTTTATTACCTAACCAATATCGTCCAATTGGCTATTGGGAGTTCAGCACAACCATATCTACGTATCTCCAATCATAAGGCTCCAGTCTTTTGGAGTAACTGGGGCAATCTATTAGTGACTTACATATTATGGCATATACTTGAATGGTCTGTTGTTGCCGTGGTTGGTGGTTTTATCATCGGATTTTTGATTAGCTTTTTTTATTTTCTCTTCTCGCGAAATTAGGCAATCTTTCAGCAATGTCAGTGTATCCGCACTGCATGAAGATGTAACGGCACCTATCATGTGCTTACTGAATTTTGGGGCAGTTATGTGCAATTTAGTAGTGAAAATCTCAGGGGGAAGATGAATGAACTTGATTAGCCGAGTTCCCAAGCAATTGGGTGACTTAATTGATGGATATAGAGTACAGGAGAACAGCATTGGTCATTCAAATTGTACGGTTTTTCACTTAACCAACCCTTCTAAACGGGGATTGTATTTGAAAGTACAGTCTATTAACCACGGCGACCTACTCCCTGAAAAGGAGCGGTTAGAATGGCTTCAGGGAAAGTTGCCTGTGCCAGTACTGATTTACTTTGATTCGGATAACGAGAACCAGTTTATGCTCATATCCGAGATTAGAGGTGTACCATCATTCGATTTATCCTTAAAGGCTGACATGTCTAATCTTATGAAACAACTGGCAACAGGATTGAAAGAAATTCATTCGTTACCCCAAATGATTGGGCATAACGATTCCAAAAGTAATTGCGAGTTATCTCCTATCAAAAACGCCGTATTTTTTCGATTGTTTTATGAATTGCATCAAGAAGTCTTCATAAACACTGTCACAAGCAATTTGCAAAATGCGATTCTCAAAGTCTGATTCTGATGTTGACCAACCAAGATGGCACATTAACGCTGTTCTAAAAATTACGGGTGGAATATTCGCCAAAGGGGTTCGAATTATATCATTACTGTATCTCCAATGCTTCTCTTCATCGGATTCGTGATTTTCTTGATGAATCGATGATCTTGTTCAACAATGTTATTCAGGTATTTCGTCTGCCGGATTGAGGTTTCTTGCGGGATCTCCGTTTTGTCCTTTAATTGCTGTGTGCCGGAGGGTAAGCAGGGTTTTTATCTACGGTGATGACTCGCGGCGTTTGATTATGCGGCGAAGACAGTGCTTTTCTAAAGAATCGCTTTGCAGCTTTGACATCTCGACTCGAAGACAGCATGAAGTCAACAGTTTGCCCTTTAGAGTCTACTGCTCTATATAGATAAGTCCATTTTCCCTTTACTTTAATATAGGTTTCGTCAACTCTGTAGGAATCGGTGGTCGGCTTGCTTCAAATAACGTCGAATACGCTTGTCCAACTCTGGACCGAACTAATGGACCCATCGCATGATTGTGGTATGAGAAACCTGAACTTCTCTTTCTTTTAGCAGTTCGACGATGTCCGGGTAACTTAAGCTGTATCGCAAATACCATCGGACAGCCATCAAGATAATGTGAGCTTCGAAGTGCTTCCATTTGAACACATTCATAACATGCCAGCCTCATCCCTGAAGTTTATCCGGACAATACTAGCATGCCTGGTGTTTTTGCACCAGAACCGCGGAATATACATCAGGGAGCACCACGTAACCTATTAATTAGACGTCACAATTTCTACGTCATGTTCTTTGGCGTATTGTTTATATTCGGTATTAGGTATCTCGTCCGTGATAATATAATCGATTTCTTTTAAGTCACAATAAGTGATAAGACCATATTTATCGAACTTGTTGTGATCGACTAATAAATAGACGCTTAAACTGCGCTCAACAGCTGTCCTCTTCAATTCACTCTCAAGCGGAGATGCATTTGTGACACCGTTTGAAATGGAGATGCCGGTTGAGGCCATGAACGCTTTGTTGACATTGTAAGTTTTTAAAAGATTGCTCTCTTTGAAGCTGGCAAAGGAGTTTGTTTTACGCTCGAGTGTACCACCGATAGAGATGACATCTAAATTCTCGTACGGAAGACAATTGATGATAAACGACAGATTGTTGGTGATGATGGTGACGTTCTTATTCTTTATAAACGTAAACATCTCTAGTGTTGTCGTTCCTGAATCCACGAAAATAATGTCGCCATCTTGTACATAGCTGGCTGCTACCTTTGCTATTCGTTCTTTTTGTTTTTGGTTTCGAGCTTGTCGATCGTTGAAAGAGACTAATGTAGAATCGTTGATCGATACTCCGCCGTATACTTTCCTTAATTCCCCACGCTCTACCAACCACTGTACGTCCCGCCGAATTGTGTTTTTTGAAACACTAAAAGCGGATACAAGTTCGTCTAAAGATACATTTTTGTGTTTTGCGACATACTCTTGTATTGCTGTAATCCTTTTCGATTTCATCAATTCATTCACCCCTGTCAACAGGTTCATTATAAATGATTGTTCTCAAATTTGCTCTCAAATCATCAAATGAGAAAACCAAACTAATCATCATGTATCCAAATTTCTCTCGGCGTAGTCATTTCGAACTTCAAGTGTTGCTGTTCGACCAACTAAAACACCAACATGGTGTACAGGTGGATCACTCCTCAGAATCGGAGTAAAGGTGATCTCTTTATTATATATTGATGCAGTTGGAATGAATGTTGACTGAAAACTCTTTATTAAGTATTATCATTAAAGAACATATCCAAAATATAATCAATATGTAACGGTTTAAACCAGATGTGGATACTCTGATGAAGGCGGTGATCTTTTAGAAGTTGGATTCAACGGTCTTTGTGCACGGAAGATTCTGAAGTGTGTAATGGTAACACAGGAATGAAACCGCTTCCTTTGAGCTTTGGTTTTTCTTGTTTGGTTTTGTTTTGAGGAAGTGTGGCCGTCAGCGTGTAGATCAAAAAGATTGATGTTTAGGAGGGACCTTCGTGGAAAATCAAACGATTTCAACACAAAAAACGCCGCAGGCAGTTCTAAGAGCAGTGACATGGTTTTCGACCTTTGGCGCACTCTTGTTTGGCTACGATACTGGATTCTTAAACGGTGCACTACCTTATATGTCCAAACCAGGACAGTTGAACTTAAATGCATTTACAGAAGGAATCGTAACCAGTTCTTTGCTTTTCGGCGCTGCACTTGGAGCTGTTCTTGGGGGACGACTTTCAGATCGGATCGGCAGGCGGAAAGTTATCCTTTACCTGTCCATATGGTTCTTCGTTGCGGCGCTTGGTTGTACGTTGGCGCCTGATGCCGGTGTCATGATTGCGTTTCGCTTCGTGCTTGGTATTGCTGTTGGGTGTGCATCCGTCGTCGTTCCTACTTTCTTGGCAGAAATGTCTACTGCGGAGCGACGCGGGCGGGTTGTGAACAACAATGAGTTGATGATTGTGAGTGGGCAACTGGCTGCATTCGTTGTAAACGGAATCATTAGTAATACACTTGGGGACCACGGAGATGTTTGGCGATACATGTTGGCCGTTGCAACGATTCCGGCAATTGTTTTGTGGTTCGGAATGTTAATCGTACCAGAAAGCCCGCGCTGGTTGGCTTCAAAAGGGAGAATGGGTGAAGCGCTCTCTATTTTAAAGCAAATCCGTGATGAAGCTCAGGCGAATGCAGAACTTCAAGAAATAAAGAATAACTTGGCTGAAGAGTCTAGCATGAAGCGGGCAACGTTTAAGGATTTGGGTATTCCTTGGATTCGACGTCTTGTGTTCATCGGTATTGGTATTGCTTTTGTACAACAAATCACTGGCGTCAATTCGATCATGTACTACGGCACCGAGATTCTTCAAAGTTCTGGGTTTGGCACGAAAGCTGCCGTAATTGGCAATATCGCAAATGGCGTCATCTCGGTTTTAGCAACGTTCGTTGGTTTTTGGCTCTTGCGTAAGGTTAACCGTCGAAAGATGTTGATCGGTGGGCAAATTGGAATTATTGCTTCGCTTTGCCTGATTGCTTTGTTTTCACACTTGCTCGCGGGAACGGGTGAACTCCCCTTTATCGTGCTCCTTCTTACCGTTACGTTCCTTGCCTTCCAACAAGGCGCTGTTTCACCGGTTACTTGGGTACTCCTTGCAGAGATTTTTCCGACTCGGTTGCGTGGGCTTGCTATGGGATTTGTAACGTTCTTTCTATGGATTGTAGATTTCTTTGTTGGCTTGTTATTTCCTATCATGTTAAGTCATCTAGGGCTCACGTACTCGTACATGGTGTTTGTAGTCTTGAATATCGTTGCGGTCTTGTTGATGAAAAAATATGCGCCTGAAACCAGAGGATACTCACTTGAGAAGTTGGAACATAAGTTCCGGAATTATAATGCTCCCACCAAATCGATGGATGAAGAGGCCAATGCATTTCCGTCGACACGATAACTTCTGGTTCACCATTGCAATAACTTTGTTTCAACCGTACCTTTTAAGTTGACTAAGTAGAATATTGCGTTTATTATGGAGTAGAATATAACCAACACTTAATCAAAATTTAACAATATGTGTTTGGCGAAACGGTTTGAAGGAGTTGGATGGTTTTGTGTGCTGAAAAGTTGAAGAATTATATCAATGGTGAATGGATTGAAAGTAAGACTTCACAGTATGAAGACGTGTACAATCCCGCCACAAAAGATGTTATAGCACAAGTTCCCATCTCCACTAGCGAAGATGTTCTTTATGCGGTTGAATGTGCAAAAGCAGCATTTCAAGTGTGGAGTAAGATTCCTGTACCGCGTCGGGCGAACGTTATCTTTCGTTATCAACAACTGCTCACACAACATCGAGACGAATTGGCGCGCTTGATTACCATTGAGAACGGGAAGAGTTTATCAGAAGCAACGGGGGAAGTTCAGCGAGGAATTGAAAATGTAGAATTTGCTGCTGGTGCTCCGTCTCTCATGATGGGAGATTCCCTTTCTACCATTGCTACTGATATTGAAGCCACCAATTATAGGTACCCCATTGGGGTTGTTGGCGGGATTGCTCCATTTAACTTTCCAATGATGGTACCTTGTTGGATGTTTCCGATGGCCATTGCGCTGGGCAATACATTTATTTTGAAACCGTCTGAGAAGACACCACTACTCACCAAACGCTTGGTTGAGCTATTCACTGAGGCGGGTTTGCCTAAGGGTGTCTTCAATGTTGTATATGGTGCGCATGATGTCGTAAATACGATTTTGGATCACGCTGATGTCAAAGCGATTTCATTTGTTGGGTCAAAGCCAGTTGGCGAGTACGTTTATAAGAGAGGTAGTGAACACCTGAAACGCGTTCAGGTGTTAGCTGGGGCCAAGAATCATGTAGTTGTCCTCAATGACGCAGATATAGAAGAAGCGACCAACAATATTATCGGGTCTGCGTTTGGTTCTGCAGGAGAGCGCTGCATGGCATGCTCTGTGGTAACGGTTGAGGAAGGGATTGCTGATAAATTTCTGGCGAGTCTCACTAAGAAGACAAACGAGTTAAAGATGGGGAATGGATTAGATGACGGGGTGTTTTTGGGACCGGTCATCCGAGAAGACAGTAAACAGCGGACTATTCGTTATATCGAAAAAGGCATTGAAGAAGGTGCTACACTCATTTGTGATGGTCGCACGCGAGCATCTGATGACGGATTCTTTATTGGACCGACCATTTTTGACGAAGTCACAACGGACATGACGATTTGGAAAGACGAAATATTCGCTCCTGTTCTGTCAATTATTCGCGTTAAGAATCTTAAAGAAGCGGTTCACATCGCGAACCGTTCAGAGTTTGCTAATGGTGCATGTATTTTTACGAAAAACGCATCGGCCATTCGCTACTTCAGAGAAAACATTGATGCTGGGATGATTGGGGTTAATTTAGGTGTACCAGCCCCAATGGCATTCTTCCCATTCTCGGGGTGGAAGTCTTCCTTCTTTGGCACGTTACACGCGAATGGAAAAGACAGCGTTGATTTCTACACCCGCAAGAAAGTTGTCACCGCTCGATACGCTGCGCCTTCTTTCGACTAATGGTTCAACGAGATGTTGTGTTAGAAACGAAAGGGGGACTCGCGCTTGAGTCAACTGCTTGTTAAAGCTAAGCCACATCAAATAGCGCCTGGCGTAACGCGAATTCATGAAGTGACAAGAGATAACTCTATTCTTGAGTACATCGAATTTAAAGTATTGGACCTCGAGGCAGGATCGTCGTACCGGGAAGAATTGGTCCAAAAGGAATGCTGTATTGTCGGATTAACAGGAAAAATAGACGTATTTAGTGAGCAAAAAGTATTTCGCGAAATTGGAACCCGCGAGAGCGTGTTTGAGAAGAAACCAACAGACAGCGTCTATCTATCAAACGGTCAACCTTTTGAAGTAAGGGCCGTGACGCAGGCTCGGGTTGCGCTGTGCTATTCCTTTTCAGATGAAAAGCGACCCTCAATGTTGATTCGAGCTGCAGACAACACCGTCGAAAAGCGTGGGATCCTTAACAATCAGCGTTTGGTCCATAATATCTTGCCAGATTCTGAACTATTCGCTAATCGACTCCTTGTCGTTGAAGTCTTTACGGAAAGTGGGAACTGGTCAAGCTATCCGCCACACAAGCACGATGAAGACAATTTACCTCACGAATCATTGCTTGAAGAAACGTACTATCACGAACTGAATCCGAAACAAGGGTTTGTGTTTCAGAGAGTGTATACCGATGACCGGTTACTTGATGAAACCATGACTGTAGAACATTCAAATGTTGTCTTGGTACCAAGAGGGTATCATCCGGTGGGCGTACCCGATGGATATACCTCTTACTACCTAAATGTCATGGCAGGACCAAAACGTATTTGGAAGTTCCACAATGATCCCAACCATGCTTGGATTCTGGAACGTCAAGGACAATGAGGATGGTCAACATGAATTATGGATTTTGCGAAAATCGGCCCTTCGATTTGATCGCAATAGGGCGGGCATGTATTGATTTGAATGCTGTCGAGTATAATCGTCCGATGGAAGAAACCTTGACGTTTTCGAAATACGTGGGTGGTAGCCCGGCAAACATCGTCATCGGTGCCTCCAAACTTGGTTTGCGGACCGGGTTTATCGGTAAGATATCGAACGACCAACACGGGCGCTTTATTGAAAAGTATATGCGTGACCTTGGCATTGACACGTCGAATATGGTCTTTGATACTGCGGGGCACAAGACCGGGCTCACCTTTACTGAAATCAAGAGTCCAAGTGAATGTAGCATTTTAATGTATCGTGAAAGCGTAGCAGACTTGTATCTCTCTCCCTCTGAAGTAAGTGAGGCATACGTGCAGAAAACAAAGGTTCTCCTTGTCTCTGGAACTGCGTTATCGAAAAGCCCTTCACGTGAAGCCGTGTTCCAGGCCATCCAGTTTGCTCGTAAGAACGATGTGAAAATCGTCTTCGAACTCGATTACCGGCCGTATACGTGGGAGTCTCCAACGGAAACCGCAGTGTACTACTCGCTAGTCGCTGAACTATCCGATATCGTCATTGGAACACGGGACGAGTATGACATTTTGGAAAATACGATAGATGGACAAAACGAACGGACCGCCACGTACCTATTCCGTCATAGACCAAGTATTGCTGTGTTTAAACACGGTGTAGATGGCTCGTATGCGTATACGAAAGATGGGGATGTATTTCGAGTGCAGGCTTATCCGAGCAAGGTTTTGAAGACGTTTGGTGCTGGCGATTCATATGCTTCTGCCTTTTTATATGCGTTAGTTAGAAACGAAGATTTGGAAACAGCTTTGAAATATGCAAGTGCGTCAGCATCTATTGTTGTGAGTCGACACAGTTCATCAAACGCAATGCCTACGATTGAAGAAATTCAACATATTGTAAGCGTTCACGCTTAAATCTTGTGATGAACTTCTGGATTGGGGTGAAACCGCGCGTGAAAGCCGTTCGTTTAACAACTGCGCAAGCGTTGATTCGCTTTTTGAATCAGCAATATATTCATGTGGATGGTCAGGAATTTCCTTTTGTTGAAGGGATTTTCACGATATTTGGACATGGAAATGTACTTGGGATCGGTCAAGCTCTTGAACAAAACGAGGGTCATTTGAAAGTTATCCAAGGTAAGAATGAACAAGGGATGGCCCACGCGGCAATGGCCTATAGCAAGCAAATGCTGCGTCAAAAGATCTATGCCGTAACGACATCTGTTGGTCCAGGTTCAGCCAATCTCGTGACGGCCGCAGGTACGGCACTTTCCAACAACATTCCTGTTTTACTTCTACCCTCCGACACGTTTGCAACGCGTCAGCCTGATCCAGTTCTTCAACAGGTGGAGCATGAACATAGTTTCGCTATTACGACAAATGATAGTCTTCGAGCTGTTTCGAGATATTGGGATCGTGTGACACGACCAGAACAACTCATGACAAGTCTCATCCGTGCTTTTGAAGTGATGACAGACCCGGCCAAAGCTGGGCCAGCGACAATTTGTCTGTCTCAGGACGTACAGGGAGAGGCATTTGATTTCGATGAAAGTTTCTTCACGAAGCGCGTCCACTTTGTCGATCGAAAGTTACCGACACTGCGTGAATTAAACGGTGCGGTGGAAATCATTCGTGCAAGCAAACGTCCGATTATTGTCGTGGGTGGCGGGGCGAAATATTCACAAGCACGAGACGCTTTAATCGAGCTGTCCGAGAAGTACAATATTCCGCTTGTTGAGACACAGGCCGGAAAATCGACGGTTGAATCAACGTTCAAGAATAACTTAGGTGGCCTAGGCATCACCGGAACACACGCAGCAAATCAAGCGGCACGCCAGGCGGATCTGGTTATTGGGGTTGGGACGCGGTACACCGATTTTGCTACTTCCTCTAAGACCGCATTCGATTTTGCCCATGCGAGGTTTTTGAACATTAACGTGAGTCGTTTACAAGCGTACAAACTGGACGCCTTTCAGGTAGTTGCAGATGCAAAAGTTACGCTTGAACAGTTGTCTCTTATGCTCGATGGATATGTGACAGAGTTTGAGGATGACATCGTAGCGTTAAAAAGAATCTGGTTAGCGGAACGTGACCGACTCAAGAATGTGGTATTCAATCGTGACAAGTTTGTTCCTGAGATTAAGGGGCAATTTTCACAAGATGTCTTAAATGAGTACGCAGATGCGCTTCAAACAGAACTTTCGCAGACGGCAGCATTAATTGCGGTAAATGAGACCATCCCACCTGATAGTATCGTTATTAGTGCAGCAGGTTCTCTTCCAGGAGATTTACAACGACTCTGGCATGCCACAGTACCGAACACGTACCATCTAGAATACGGTTACTCGTGCATGGGGTACGAAGTTTCTGGAACACTCGGAATTAAGATTGCAGAACCCAAAAAAGAAGTGTACGCACTTGTGGGTGATGGTAGCTTTTTAATGCTTCACTCCGAACTTGTAACGGCCATCCAATACGACAAGAAAATTAATGTAATTCTCTTTGACAACGCGGGGTTTGGATGTATCAACAATTTGCAAATGGAAAATGGCAGTGGCAGTTATTACTGTGAATTTAGGACGAACGACCAAAAGATTCTTAAGATTGACTATGCAAAAGTTGCGGAAGGATACGGTGCTAAGACGTATCGAGTGAACACTCTCGAAGCTTTAAAAGAAGCTCTCGTAGATGCCGCGACACAACGCGTATCTACGCTTATTGATATGAAAGTGCTTCCTAAGACCATGTCGGATGGATATGACAGCTGGTGGAATCTTGGCGTGGCGGAAGTCTCGGAAAATGAACGCATCGCTCAGGCGTTTACAAATCAGCAGCAAAAACGAATGCAAGCCAAACAATATTAATGAAGAGGTCGTTTTATGGAACAGCAATCAAGCATCTTGTGGGGGATTGCCCCGATTGGATGGCGCAATGACGATTTACCTACCCTTGGTGCAGACAACACGTTGTCTCACTTGCTCAGCGATGTGGTTGTAGCCGGCTTTCAAGGGACCGAGGTAGGTGGATTTTTCCCAGAAGCGTCAGTGCTCAAGAAAGAACTTGCATTACGCAATTTGAGAATTGCTGGTCAGTGGTTTAGTAGTTTCATTCTTCGAGACGGACTCGAAGAAACCGCTAAGGCGTTTGACAAGCACTGTCAATATCTTCAGGACGTAGAAGCAGACGTGGCCGTTGTCTCGGAGCAGACCTATAGTATCCAGGGGTTACATCAAAGTATTTTCTCTAAAAAACCATGCTTTACGGACGAGGAATGGGTGAAGGTTTGTCAAGGGCTAAATGAACTTGGTCGAATTGCAGAATCCTATGCTCTGAAGCTTGTATATCACCACCATTTGGGGACAGGAATCCAAACAGCTGCGGAAGTGGATCGTTTGATGGCGAATACCGATTCCGTCGTTCATTTGCTGTATGATACCGGCCACATCTTTGTGTCAGAAGGCGATTGTATGACGATGCTAGAAAAGCACATTGACCGTATTCAGCACGTTCACTTCAAAGATGTCCGTAAGACGGTCATGGAACAATGTCGACAAGCTGGCAAATCGTTCTTTCAGTCATTTCTAAGTGGCATGTTTACAGTGCCTGGAGATGGATGCATTGATTTTACCAAACCATATGAATTTCTCCTGAAATCAAGTTATCAAGGATGGATTGTAGTTGAGGCAGAACAAGATCCATCGATTGCTCACCCACTGGAGTATGCAATGATTGCTCGAAAGTATATTGATAAAACACTAACGTCGATCCGGAGTAAAGAAAGCGTCTATTAAACCTGGTAAGCTTTTTACTAGAATATGTATTTCGATATAGGAGGACATAAAAATGACCGTCCGTTTTGGCGTAATTGGTACCGGGGCAATTGGAAGAGAGCACATCAATCGCATCACTAATACGTTATCTGGTGGGCGAATTGTAGCGGTAACGGATGTGAATCAAAAGGCAGCAAGAGAAGTTGTTGAAACCTTTGGATTGGACGCTGTGGTGTACCCGGATGATACGTCACTCATTGCAGATACAAATGTTGATGCGGTTCTCGTTACAAGTTGGGGGCCAGCACATGAAGGAAGCGTGTTAAAAGCTATTGACGCTGGTAAATATGTATTCTGCGAAAAGCCACTTGCGACCACGGAAGAAGGTTGTATGCGAATTGTAGAAGCTGAAATGAAACACGGAAAACGTCTTGTCCAAGTTGGATTTATGCGTCGCTATGATAGCGGGTATGTTCAATTGAAAGATGCGCTTGATCGAAATGAAGCAGGGGAACCACTTATGATTTATTGCGCGCACCGGAACCCTGATGTAGATGAAAAATATACGACAGATATGGCCATTACAGATACGTTGGTTCATGAAATCGACGTTCTGCACTGGCTGGTAAATGACGACTACCAGTCGGTTCAAGTGATTTTCCCGAAACGTACGAAACGCGCATTAGACCACCTTCGAGACCCTCAAGTCATCATATTTGAAACAAAAACAGGGATGCACATCAGTGTCGAAGTGTTCGTAAATTGCAAATTTGGCTATGACATTCAGTGCGAAGTGGTTTGCGAGGAAGGCACATTAAAGCTCCCTGATGTATCGGGTGTCGTGATGAAAAAAGAAGGTCGTCAAGGTAGTACCTTGCTGATGGACTGGAAACGCCGGTTTATCGACGCGTACGACAAAGAATTACAAGACTTCATGGATTCGATTCAAGCGAGCGGTGAACCACAAGGCCCGACGGCGTGGGATGGATACATCGCTGCAACTACAGCCGATGCGTGTGTACGCGCACAACAGTCCGGTCAACGAGAAACGATTGCCTCAGCAGATAAACCTGATTTCTACGCCTAAGCGTGAAACAGCTTGTTCAATCCCACTTTGTGTACCAATGGAGGTTAATATATGAAAATAGCCTTAGATCCGACGATGTATGCCAGTTTATCTCTTAGAGATATGGTCGAAAAGACGGCTCAACTGGGATACGAATATATTGAGTTATCACCACGTGAAGATTTTTGTCCATTTTACAAGTACCCAAAAGTAGATAAGAGTCAAATCAGTGACTTAAAGAAGTGTCTGCGTGACGCGGGGGTCAAGATTTCCTCTCTATTGCCTCTCTATTACTGGGCCGGTCCAGACGAAGACCGTCGACAGGCCGCTGTGCGCAATTGGAAGCGTGCGATTGAGATCGCCGTGGAACTAGACGTGGACTTAATGAACAGTGAATTTAACGGCTCCAAGTACAATGCGGTCATTTGTGAAGAAAAGTTTATTAAATCTATGGATGAATTGATGCCGGTTTTCGAGCGAGAGGGCATCAAACTCAACTTACAAGCGCATCCGTACGATTTCATTGAAACAAACCAAGGCGCAGTTGATATGATTCGTGCCCTCGATAAACCTTGGATGAATCTCGTCTATTCCACTGCGCACACATTCTACTACGACGACGGTATTGGTGATATTGCAACAATGTTTGACTATGCAGGTAACCGACTTACGCACGTACTATTTGCAGATACGTTTAACCACAAAGCTGCGAACGGATTGCGGTACATTGTGAATCCACCTGGGGCCGAAGCAACCATCCACCAACATTTAAATATCGGAGAAGGCGAAGTCGACTTTGTAACGATTTTTAGTAAATTGAAGGAAATGAAATTTGACGGTATTGCAACCAACTCTGTGTTTGCTTGGGTCGATAAAGCGGATGAGTCATGTACCTTAATGCTGAAAAAGATGACGGAAGGACTTGGAGTGTAATTACGTCTACTTGATTACGTTTCGTTCCCTTATCGAGTGTAAATGGAGATGTTGACATTGAAACTGTGCTTCAACGAAGCAACAACTTTGGAAAATTCATCATTATTAAGTGATTTAGAGATATGTGACCAACTGGGTTACGACTTCATTGAGATTCGAACCATGGATAAATTGCCAGAGTATCTAAAGACTCATACCGTGGGTGATTTGGCTACATTTTTTCAAACACATCACATCAAACCGTTGGCGCTCAATGCATTGGTGTTTTTCAACAATCGAGATGAACCAGGACACCGTGAAATCGTTCGAGAGTTTACATCTATGCTTCAAACGGCAAGCCAACTTGGTGCGAAGTACATCGTCGCTGTCCCCCTTGTAACAGAAGAAAAAATCCTCAAAGCGGATATCCAATCAAGTTGCGTGGACGTCCTCAGGGAATTATCCGATTTGGCGGC
Source organism: Alicyclobacillus fastidiosus (assembly GCF_026651875.1). Taxonomy (GTDB): domain Bacteria; phylum Bacillota; class Bacilli; order Alicyclobacillales; family Alicyclobacillaceae; genus Alicyclobacillus; species Alicyclobacillus fastidiosus. The sequence continues at coordinate 2,866,430 of NZ_CP104067.1, forward strand.
GCCTTATGGTGTCAAGATTGCTGTGGAGTTTATCGGGCATCCACAGTGCACGGTAAATACGTTTGGGCAAGCATACGAAATAATTACAGTCGTTGATCGAGAAAACGTTGGATTGGTCCTAGACTGCTTTCACTTTCATGCCATGGGATCAAAGTTAGACGACCTGAAAGCCGCAGATGGGTCGAAAGTGTTCATTCTCCACATCGACGATACGGAAGATTATCCAATTGGATTTCTGACGGACGAAGATAGACTGTGGCCGGGACTTGGTGCAATCGACTTACACGGAATTTTATCTACGTTAAAGGAAATCGGGTATCGAGACGTGGTTTCCGTCGAACTGTTTCGACCTGAATACTACCGACTGAACGCAGAAGAAACTATTCAGACAGCAAAAGATACAACGCTTACCGTCGTGTCATCGTATTTTGACTTTGATTGAGATTTTCGTAAGGGGCGATAAATGGTGACAATCGTGTCGATGAAAGACATGTTACTACAGGCGAAAGAAGGTCATTATGCAGTTGGACAATTTAATATGAACAACTTTCAATGGGTTCAAGCCATCTTGCAAGCTGCTGAAGAAGAGCAAGCCCCGGTGATTCTTGCGGCTTCGGATCGACTTGTGGACTACCTGGGTGGATTCAAGACCATTGTGGTGGCTGTGAGTGCGCTGCTTGAAGAAATGGAAATTACGGTTCCGGTCGCATTGCACTTAGATCACGGTTCGTCCGTGGACCGTTGTAAGAAAGCGATTGACGCTGGTTTTAGCTCGGTAATGATTGATGGTTCACATTACTCAATTGAAGAGAACATTGAGATGACAAAACAAGTAGTGGATTACGCCCTACCAAAACAAGTGTCGGTAGAAGCTGAAGTTGGAATGGTTGGTGGAATGGAAGACGGATTAATTGGTGGAATTCAGTACGCAGATCCAGACGAATGCGTGGAATTGGTTCAAAAAACAGGCGTTGATGCGTTGGCTGCCGCACTTGGCTCTGTGCATGGACAATACATTGGAGAGCCGAAACTTGGATTTGCGGAGATGAAGCACATTTCCGATCAAGTCAAAGTACCTCTTGTCTTACACGGTGGTTCAGGAATTCCGCTTTCTCATATTCAGAAAGCCATTCGCTTTGGACATGCAAAAATAAACGTGAATACAGAGTGCTTACAAGCCTGGACGAAAGCAGTTCGTCAGTTGTTAGAAAATGACCCGAACGTCTATGATCCGCGGACCATTCTGACGCCGGGAAAAGAAGCCATTGTACAAACGGTAAAAACAAAGATGAGGGATTTTGGAACCAGTGGCCAAGCTAGGCATACGCTAAACGTTCTAGAAGTATGTAACGCTGCAAGGCAATAATTTCCGGTTTTTTCGGAGGTATTCAAGATGAAACTCGGGTTTGTTACGGATGCGCTAGGTTATATGACTTTAGAAGACATGCTTGATACCTGCGTCCAGTTAGGAATAGAGTCGCTCGAATTTGGTTGTGCGAATTGGTCTAGATGGCCTGCTTGAAAGTAGAGGCCGGAGAACGGGGTTTATGGATGCAATCCACCGCCGGGGACTTGATATCGCCGCTTTGAATTGCTCTGGAAACCAACTAGATCCTTCTGACGAGGGGAAAGCTCATAAAATCGGTGTGGAAAAGACATTCAAGCTTGCAGAACAGCTTGGGGTAAAAAAGATTGTGATGATGTCCGGATGTCCTTCTGCTGGTCCATTGGAAGTGGTACCAAACTGGATTACACATTGTTTTTTCCCAAGTCATCAAGCAATTTTAGAGTGGCAGTGGAATGAAGTAGCGTTCCCCTATTGGGAACAGACAGTTAGACTCGCCAAAGACTACGGCATTGAACAAATCGCGATCGAAAATTTAGGTAACAATCTCGTCTATAACCCAGAGACGCTTTTTACACTACGGAACCAAGTCGGAGACATGGTCGGAATGAATTTAGACCCGAGTCACTTGTTTTGGATGGGCGCGGACCCCATTAGTTCAGCGAGGGCGCTAGGGGACGCAATTTACCATGTTCACGGGAAAGACGTTCGGTTGGAGCGAGGAATTCATCAAGTGAACGGTCTTCTTGATCACAAACCAATGGAGGAATTTGCAGACCGTTCCTGGAATTACGTGGCCGTAGGATACGGACATGACCTAAGTTATTGGAAAGAATTCTTCACCGTTGTAAGGATGACTGGCTACGATGGGCCTGTGTGTCTTGAAATGGAAGATTTAACAATGGATCCACTAACTGGTGTTGCAAAATCTGTTCAAGTTCTGAAGGAGGCATTACCGAAGCGTTTCGCTTAACTAAGTATCGTTAAATCCTTATTCGCAACAGTATTAATCATAAGTTGGCCAGGAGTCAGAATTGCATGCATAAGTTGGCCGAGAGTACAAAAAACGAGCTTGGATATGTGTTGATCTGATGTGTTCTGTCATCAGAATGGTCACGCATAATGCACACATCAACGTTGGGTTCTTTTCCCACCCTGATAAAATCCCTTGCGGAGCAAGGGTTTTTTATCTTCTCACAATTACTGTGGCCAGCTTATGGTCAAACGGCTGGCCAATTTATCAGTAAAGTCACACAGGCATTCAAGCATGTCCATTTTGCAAAAATGGTGGTCGAATAAACGAGTCGCTGTAGATCCAAATAGAAGGGCGCCGAAGTATGAGACAAAAATCTGCTGCTTCGGCGCCTTTTTGCATTGAACGACCGTTGCCCGACGACGGGCCATTTCAGACGACATTCAATACTTCGCACCTCAAAACAGAACCCGTTAGCTTTATTCAAAGTGCTTTTCAGACTTTTTAGCCTGAATCCCTACAAATGTTGAGGAAACACGATATGTCGTACTCAAGGAGGGTTATCTTTTCAAAGATAGAAGAAGCATATCGCAATTTGACATCGGCCTGACTCACTACAATTATGCCATAAACAGATGATTCTCTGGCGAGATGTTGTTGTACCCAACCAATGTATCGACATACTTGACCGACTACAGCATCCACTCCTTTATGGAGTTTGAACTCAAAGACGTAAAAACATCCGTCGTCGTCTATAGCTAAGTAATCAATCCGGCCAACTTCCGTTGCAAATTCTACTCCAGTTCTTCCGGATGTATGAATGTAGGTATGAAGTGTTTTACCTCGTATTTTGAATTCCGGAATGTTACGAACCACAAAGTCCCGCAGATGGGACTCGGAGGGAAAGGACAGCTTTGAAGATCTCTTGTGATGGTCCCACTGGAATTCGTCAACCAGCAAACTTAGCGAGTCATTCTGGTTGTTTCGTTGAGGCTTGGACACGCAAAGATCGTGTGAGTTCCACAACCGATAGGTAAAGGTTTTTACGTTATCTCCACCGGACTTGTAAAGAATATCGGTTGAGTTTATGTTGCTAGCAACCTTGAGGCTTGAAACGTAACTCTCCCGACGAGGATTATTGACGGTTATTGCGACAATCAATGTACCGAGTTCATGTCGTTGTATTTGTGGGAGCTTTTCAAGGATGAACTCGAAGAGCTCGTTTCGTGATAAATCTGTTTTTCCTAAGGTTCGGAATGCCAAATACACCGAATCAACGACATCTTGTGAGAGCGTTATCATACCAACCTCCGGCAATTGACTGTTTAGAGTATAGCCATCGAGTTGGCATTGTTAGTCTGCTTGGAACAAGATCAGAAGAGAGAACACGTGTGAAGCCAATTCTCTTCACCAAAGCTGCGTCCAAAAGTGTCAATCACACGGCCTACACGAATGCATTATGAGGCGACGAGGGCCTACCCAGACAACCCACCCTTTCTTATACAAAGATGTATGAAAGCTAGTAGTTGTGGGAATTTTAATAGAGTAGCTAGTTGGCCAACAGCTATAGCAGATGCGCACGTTGTGAGAAGACCGGTCATTCGTATGGGTTCAGACCGAAAGGGTGGACTTAGGCTAGGGGGGGACGCCTACTAGCCTCTTCGTGTTGCCTTGCGGCCAAGAGAGAGTGGGCCCCGCCATGTTGAAGTCGGTATACATATGTGACCAATGTGACAAAGAGAAAGATGGGCGGTTTCCAAACGCCCCTGGTGACTGGTTATGGTGTTGACCCAGAAATTATCGTACAACCTGTGGAGGCAGCATTCGAGACATAGTGAGCGTTGCAGTAGAGAATGTGTTGCGGCGTTGGCGGCGGATAGATGAAGATACGTGTAGGGACCGGGAGGAATTTTAGCAGGATAACGGATATTGTTTCGCGAAATTTCTTCCAAAGCTACTTGAGGAGGTATCAGATTTTGGAGATCAAATTGAATGAAGAACGGTGCTTAGCCGACGGTACTTGTACTCTCCCCGACGATCAGATATGCCAAAGTCTTTATCCATGCTCAGAGTGTTGTTATTTCTGCCCAGATGAGACACCGGAACAGAATTGACGGGATGGTAAAGTAATCGACGGGTCCGAAATGGGGGCGACGGTGGCTTTGCGCTGGTCTTATCAGGCGGCCGACACAGAGTGACCATATCGACATCGGTATTTTGGCTGAAACGGTTCCAAGCAAGCACAGGGGCCCCCATAATGCCCAAAAGGATTTGGAAAAATCCCTGCCAACCACATTCATTACATCAGCAGACATTTCGGTATCGAGTCAGATTTCAAGGCAGCGGAATTCGTCAAGAATCTTTTCCACAGCCTCTTCGCCCATTTTGGCAGGGTAGCGCCGGCCACGTTCGAGTACATAGCTCCATTGCCTGCCCTTTCTGTTACCGTCAAACACCACACTCAATCCACCGTGCGGTATTTCAACGAGTTTGCCCTGTAGAAATTGGTCGTCTATGAGAAGGTGGACTTCCATGCCGGAAAAAACATTAATCATTTGGTATCCCATGTCAAAGCACCAGCTCTCTGCATCAAGAACATCGTATCGCAGAATTCCTTCAATGCTTTTCACAACGCTTTGCTCCATTCTTTCTTCAATCTAGCGCATCAAACCTCATCTCACGACTTGAATTTGCTTTTCGAGTGAGCTCCAAATAGTCATAAGTTTTTCTTGAGTTACGCCCGCCATTTGTAAATGCTCTAGCAACAGCTCCACAGCGCCCCGCAATTTTCTGTTCTCCGCTTCGAGTTTCTTACATTCATTCTCCGCATCGAGTAGTTTACTCACTTGTTTTTCGGCGCAACTGAGTTGACTTCGTAGACTCCCCACAGTTCTCTGAAGCTCCTTGATTTGTTCCAAGGCTTGTTTAAATTCGGTCGTCTCAACTCTCTTCAATGTGACGGGGGAGCGTTTACGCTTACCGTACCGCCGATCGCGACGTGCACGGACTTTCTCCGCCCATTCTCGATAGCGATGGCAGAATGTTGTTGGCGAAATTTTTGCTCGTCTCGCAAATTCCGTTACATTATAGTACTTATCGTTATCGACCATATAATTCCATATTTCTTCAATTCGGGCGGGTGTATCTTGACCATTAATAATTCGTCTATTTGACATGGTTGCTATTGTCCCTACCTTTGTTATTTATAGCTTCTTCTAAAATCCCTTCGTACCGTTTTATAATTGCATTGTAGTGACCAATCAACGGAGAATTCGGACGCTCTTGCAACAATTTCTCTCGCTGATCTTTGATGAGTTTAACATCTTGCTCCATGGGATCTTTGATGGCTGGCCCATATAGGTGGTAACTGCAACCATCACCCTTTGGGCCGATCCAACAAGGATCGCCGATGGGACATACTCCTTGCTCTTGCGGTAAAACGCAGTACCCATATATAGTAGGTTGAACAAATAAACCCTGTTCTCTCCAAAGGCTTAGTTCTTGGTCTGAAAATCCAGTCAAACGGACCGATTTGTTTTCAATGAGTGGAGCTGCCTTTCCGGACAACTCCCTATTATCCCGAAGTTCTTTAAGCTCCTTGGCAACCTGTTCATGAGCGTGTATGTAAACGCCGGTCATATCCGCGCTGCGATGAAGCAAATCGTTCTTCACCGTGCCGTAACCTGCTCCGCCCATTCGAAGAAGTGTTGAACGGGTGTGCCGGAAATTGTGGGAGCGAATCAGATATATTTCTCCGTTATGGGTAATGTTGTAACGATGGACGAATCCTCGTTCTAGTTTGTTGATACTGCCCGGTCGATGATACTTTCCGTTCAGCCACCGGATAAAGTTATCGTAGACCATGCGCCGAGGTATGTTGTGCTTACTAGACAAAAATAGTTGATTTTGGTCCGCTGCTTCAGCTAGGGCGATCAACTCTGCCGTGATTTGTTGAGCTGTATGAACCGCTTCTTTTACTATGTCAGACATTGGAGCAGGCACAAAAACCGATTGAACACCCTGTCGAGTTTTTGCCTCAACATAATCAACCCAAACTCCGTCTGCATCACCAGGTCCCGGAGGCCGTAGAGGGTCGCGCCCGAGATTTATCACATTCGAAATCCGCCGACCAGTAGCCATTACGATTTTGAGAATCTGACAAAACAGAAGTTTATCTAGGGCCGACTTATGCTGCTGTTTATGTGTCCTAAATCTCTTATCCATCTCACCTTGGAGTCTATGTTCTTCCAATTTAATAGCACGCATAATTTGTAGTCTTACCTCTGAAGGAATCACCTTTTCTAAGCGATCAAGATACGTCTTGTATGTAGGTTCAGGTGACGGAAAGTAGTGCGGTTGGAAGTAGAATGTTTCCAGCCCATCGACATTTCGCCGTAACCATCGACTGAATTGGTCGATGCCAATATAGCGGCTGCGCTTTGTGGAAATGGTTGAATCTAGATTCTCAACCCATAGTGTAAAACCACGAGCTACACTTTCATCAAAGCTGTTAATCTGAACAACATCAGGCCGTTCAGCCATAAGGAATCGTGAAAACTCGTCAATCCCGCTTAGATACTGTTTCAAAGTAGAATTCGCCAGGTTACGAACCATCCAATTGTACATCATGAAATCTTTAACATATGGGTTTAACCAGTTTTGAATGCCAATGAATCTAAGTAAAGAAAAGGTTCTTGTTCTTGCGCGAGTCTCGCGAAAAGACAAATCCCATTCGTTATCGCTCAAAGTAAATCCCGCACCGGGAAAGGGTTCCCGTCCTGATTTCATATTCAACATGATTTGAGACGTGGGCATCATCTCAACGTCGAGTGGGGTGCGTCCTAATTTAGTTGCTTCAGAGTGGGAAATATTCAGCATTAATGGCATTGGATTTGCACCTTCACTTCTTATAACTTCTTTTTCGCGGACGTTTGTTGTTGTCTTCAATTTTTATTGAATCTGAATTTGGACCTACATTATCTATCAGAACGACGTATGCGTTTGCCATAGCAGCATGTCTTAATCGCTGTTGCTGAATACGAGAATCAGTAGTCTCTGCAGCGCGGCGTATGTATAAATCCCGTTCCTCAACGAACGCTTGCCTTTTACGTGATTCTGGTACTAAAAAGGGACAGTCTAAACAAGATGAAGCGCGCACACAAGAATCCGCTAGGGTAGAGGTTGTTTGCGGAACGGTGCAAATTCCTTCGTCAATATCCCTCTCCGGATTCTGTTGCAGTAAGTCATAGGCCTCTGGCAACTCCAGGGAAAGATCATCAATTGGTCTCTTATAGTAAGTAGCAAGTCTCAAAGATTCCCTATGGAGTGCATCGTAAACGTTGTGGCTCAGTTGGCTTTGAGCTAGAGTGATGTAATAAGTGTCTGTGGTTAAAGCTTTCTCGTGCCCCATAAACCGTCTGGTAACTTCCCTATTTTGGGTACTGGATGCGAAATGAGATCCACATGTTGCACGAAGTGTTTTCAAAGACAATTTCAAAGGCGAGCCGTCGTCTCTCTGTAATGAATGGGCTTTTACGAGGTTACGGAGCCTCTGATGCAAATTGGGCGCAGTAATTACCTCCGCTTTCGCATCAACACTCTTTCGTATGTCAGTCCAGTCAACCAAGAGGGCTCTCGAATCTAACTGAGCACGTGGTTGACTTGACCACGATATGTACAAGTGTAGTATGTTCAATGTTGATTCAGTTATTGGAACAATCCTTTCGTTTTTATTGGGTGCGTGACAGAAAAGGGAGTGCTTACCCTCACCACTAGTGTCTTCACGAATATCCTCTAATCTCAAGGCGGTAATCTCCTCGGGTCTTATACCATGTTCTATGGATAACCACGCAGCCGTGACGGCAAGGAGGTCGGTAGTTCTTTGAACATGTGTCCTCCGTTGAACATCGGCTCGATTCGGTTTCTCTGTGTTTGTGACCCACTCAACACCAGGCATCATTGTCGGTCCTGAAGTCAGGATTTCCCTTGCCGACTGTATTTGAGTGACAAGTAACATGTAGAGACGATCCAATTCAGTATCAGTCAAGACTCTATCTGCTCTGTTGGCGTCCAATTGTTTGTTAGCATCTCGAAATCGATTTAACCGAGCTTCCTGAACTCGCTCCAAGCACGAAATTGAGACCTCGGGTAACTCCAACGTGAGCGCTTCTTCAAAAGCACTAACTAATCCGTTGAAGATATTTCGACGAAAGGCAAGGGATAAGGTGGCGCCGTTAATCGGCTGACGGGATTTTCCGAGTTTAGGTCGGTGCATCAGCCATTCATCAAACATTCCATACAACTCGAGCGTGAACTCGTCAAAGGCTGAAAAATGCTGTTCTCCAACCCATGAATGAAAATTGACTGCGGCAACGTGAATTTTTCTACATACGGCAACCTGATTCCTTTCAAACACAGATTTGCAAATAACTTGCCAAAACGGCTTCCATTGATCAGGTATATCTGACCAACTGATCGCTCGGACATAAGTTGCGTCATTTTTAACCATGATCATTTCCCAACGTGTCCCTGAGATAGTTAACGTGGAACCATACATATTCTCGATTTTCATATCGCAAGATCTCCGTAACGATATTGTCTTTTTTTTCTCCATGCTTCTAGATCTTTGCGAACCTTGGAGTCAGCCAAATGTGTGTAAATTTGCGTACTGTTGATTGATTTATGTCCAAGATAATATTGTATGGTAGAAAGTGGCAAATCATCGTCTAGAGCCATAGTTGCAAATGTATGTCTAAACATATGAGGATGAAGTGTTTTGCCCGGCACTTGTACGCCAAACTGCGGATGATTGATACGATTAAATAGCCACTTTAACGCATTGATTGTGAATGGTTCACCGAGCCTATCCGGGTGTAAATTAGTTAGTAACAAGCCATGTCCCAACTTATGGGCCTCAGCAGGACGACATTCGGTTTTCCACTTATGTATCCATTGGACTGTTGCTTTATCAATAGGGATTGTTCTTTCCCCGGTCTTAAGAGCAGCTCCGATTTTCTTTGCCCAAACCGCGTCAAACTTCTCAGGAAGATTTTGAACCACTAAATTCGTTCCTTGCAACGAATTTAAATTCAGCGCCAACAATTCACCCCGCCGAAGTGCACCATCCCAAAGAAGTTCAATGATACAGCGATATAGGCATTGCAACGATGGATCATCGGAGAAGGTTTGCATAATCCATCCACGAATCAAGGAAAGCTCATCCTCAGTAATGACAGGTGGAACCTTTTTCTTCGCTTTGGGAATAAGGTCATAAACATACTCCACATCTCTGTGGACAATTCCTGCTAACAAACCACGGGTTTCCATTGTGATGAAATTCCTTCTTCGCCTCTTGCGAATCAGTTCTGTCTGATCTGAAGGCTCCATGCACCAAGCAACAAAACGTAAAACGCTACTCATGTATTGTCGTACTGTTGAGTCATCTAGACCTAGGGTTCTTAGATGATTCAGATATTGCTGTAGATGAATTCTCGTGATGTCGAGAAATTCGATTCGTTCGTTATCTAACCACTTATAAAACGGGAACAGTTGAACGGCATAAGTATCAGAAGTATTCGTATTTCCATAGCGAACATGGATATACCTTAAGTATTGGGAGGAGTGAAGTAATGGAATGCCATCCTTACAGATTAGACGGTATGCACTTCCGTCCGGTCTCTCCACGTAATCTAGCGTAATAGAAGACATTTGTATCACCTAGTGTTATTAATGGACACATAGTTTCAGGTACAACTTCGACACAATTTGATAAAATCCTTGTTATTCTTTAAGAACACATATCCACATCCATAAACAGTCATATAAAAGACATGTGTCTTTACGGTTTATCCTCATTATTCGGGGGATATAGGTTTTTTGTAGCATGAATGTCGTATCACACCCTATAACAGTCCGTCTACGGGTTTCGCGGGGCTTCGCCCAGCTATTTGCAAAGATGTTCGACCGCCACTCGAGATTCCAAACAAATGCTGTTGACGTACAACTTCCGCTCCGATACGTCGGTTGTCCGTCATGCGGAGCAGTTGATTCGCCACGTCGCACGCCGAATCGACAAACCCCTTCGGCCTGTTTCGCAATCGCCGGGGCTCGTCCGGATATCGGTGGTTCACGATGAACGGGATGAGGCGGCAGCGGTGAACGCCCTCGTCCAGTTCATCCTACAGATGCGTCCGCAGACGACCATTGGCATACTGGCCCGTACGCGCTGACAACTCTACCTCACGTGGACGCAAATGAACACGGCTGCTGGCGATGGACCGCGCTTGGATGCCGTTCAATTCCGCACGTTTCACGATAGCAAAGGGAGGGAGTGGGACGTCGTCGTCCTGCTCGATTTGGTCGATGGCAATCCTAAATGCCGCGATGTTTATCTCAGTGACGACGAACGTAGACTTCATTATGTCGCGATGACGAGAGCGAGGTGTGTACTCGTCGGCTTTGCCCCGATGCAGATGGCGGGCCGCAAGACGAATGTGACATCCTTCGTCTGTGAAGCGGGGCTGGAACCAACCTCGTTTGTCAGTGCGGCGCTCATGGAGGAGGTAGCAAATGCACTGGACGTACATGCAGCAGTTCAGTATTGACTCCATAGCGTCAGGGTGATATATTACTCCCTGTCGCTTCGGCGGCACTGCTGAACAAACAGGATATACCGAGTCGCCGGAATACCACCTCACAGGTTCGAACCGCAACGTTCGAACGAGTTGAAGCAAAATGTTCCAGTAGACAGCGATGATAGATTCGTGGTATATTGTCTGAGCTGCTTCGGCGGCACTGATTGATTTGGTTCCTTGAAAACTAAACACACACGCCTAAAAGTTTCGGTCTCGACGACAGTCGTCGTCGAGACATTTATGAAGTAACGCCAGTAACATTTTTTGAGAGTTTGATCCTGGCTCAGGACGAACGCTGGCGGCGTGCCTAATACATGCAAGTCGAGCGAACCCTTCGGGGTTAGCGGCGGACGGGTGAGTAACACGTGGGCAATCTGCCTGTCAGACTGGAATAACACTCGGAAACGGGTGCTAATGCCGGATGACACACGGGAAGGCATCTTCCTGTGTTGAAAGGTGCAACTGCATCGCTGATAGAGGAGCCCGCGGCGCATTAGCTAGTTGGTGAGGTAACGGCCCACCAAGGCGACGATGCGTAGCCGACCTGAGAGGGTGACCGGCCACACTGGGACTGAGACACGGCCCAGACTCCTACGGGAGGCAGCAGTAGGGAATCTTCCGCAATGGGCGCAAGCCTGACGGAGCAACGCCGCGTGAGCGAAGAAGGCCTTCGGGTTGTAAAGCTCTGTTGCTCGGGGAGAGCGACAAGGAGAGTGGAAAGCTCCTTGTGAGACGGTACCGAGTGAGGAAGCCCCGGCTAACTACGTGCCAGCAGCCGCGGTAATACGTAGGGGGCAAGCGTTGTCCGGAATCACTGGGCGTAAAGCGTGCGTAGGCGGTTGTGTAAGTCTGAAGTGAAAGTCCAAGGCTCAACCTTGGGATTGCTTTGGAAACTGCATAACTTGAGTGCTGGAGAGGCAAGGGGAATTCCACGTGTAGCGGTGAAATGCGTAGATATGTGGAGGAATACCAGTGGCGAAGGCGCCTTGCTGGACAGTGACTGACGCTGAGGCACGAAAGCGTGGGGAGCAAACAGGATTAGATACCCTGGTAGTCCACGCCGTAAACGATGAGTGCTAGGTGTTGGGGGGACACACCCCAGTGCCGAAGGAAACCCAATAAGCACTCCGCCTGGGGAGTACGGTCGCAAGACTGAAACTCAAAGGAATTGACGGGGGCCCGCACAAGCAGTGGAGCATGTGGTTTAATTCGAAGCAACGCGAAGAACCTTACCAGGGCTTGACATCCCTCTGACCGGGCTAGAGATAGTCCTTCCCTTCGGGGCAGAGGAGACAGGTGGTGCATGGTTGTCGTCAGCTCGTGTCGTGAGATGTTGGGTTAAGTCCCGCAACGAGCGCAACCCTTGACCTGTGTTACCAGCACGTAGTGGTGGGGACTCACAGGTGACTGCCGGCGTAAGTCGGAGGAAGGCGGGGATGACGTCAAATCATCATGCCCTTTATGTCCTGGGCTACACACGTGCTACAATGGGCGGTACAACGGGAAGCGAAGCCGCGAGGTGGAGCCAAACCTAAAAAGCCGTTCGTAGTTCGGATTGCAGGCTGCAACTCGCCTGCATGAAGCCGGAATTGCTAGTAATCGCGGATCAGCATGCCGCGGTGAATCCGTTCCCGGGCCTTGTACACACCGCCCGTCACACCACGAGAGTCGGCAACACCCGAAGTCGGTGAGGTAACCTTAGGGAGCCAGCCGCCGAAGGTGGGGTTGATGATTGGGGTGAAGTCGTAACAAGGTAGCCGTATCGGAAGGTGCGGCTGGATCACCTCCTTTCTACGGAGAAACAAGGCTTTTAGGACGTGGGTGTTTAGTTTTGAGGGAGCCAAGCCTCGTATGAGGTGGAAGCAAACTCAAAGCGCGTTTCAAGATGCGAGGAGTACAAGGCGGGAGGACGATGATGAGTCGAGCGTACTTTTGTACGTGAGCGAGTCAGAGGACGACCAACGAAGGAATCCGAAGCAGATTGGAAGGCGCGAGGTACCTTGGCAACTGAATATGGAACAACCTCGAAAGTAAGTAAACCGGTAACCGTAAATGCGTAACAGGTTAACGTAACCGGATTTATAGATGAAATAATCACGTTTGTGGTTAGGAAGTCAAAACGGTGAAGTTAGAAAGAGCGCACGGAGGATGCCTAGGCGCCAAGAGCCGAAGAAGGACGGGGCGAACACCGAAATGCCACGGGGAGCTGTAAGCGAGCACTGAGCCGTGGATGTCCGAATGGGGAAACCTGCTAGTGTGAAGCGCTAGTACCGTACACTGAATACATAGGTGTACGGAGGCAACCGAGGGAACTGAAACATCTAAGTACCTCGAGGAAAAGAAAGCGAACGCGATTCCGTAAGTAGTGGCGAGCGAAAGCGGAGAAGCCTAAACCGTATACGTGGTACAGACTGCAGTCGATGCGTATGCGGGGTCGAGGGGCTGTTGGTGGCAACCTGCAGGGAGCCAACAGGAAGCAATGCGTAGGAGAACGGCATGGGAAGGCCGGCCATAGACGGTGAGAGCCCGGTAACCGAAACGGATTGTGGAATGTGCAACAGACCCCAAGTACTGCGGGACACGAGAAATCCCGTGGGAATCTGGGAGGACCACCTCCTAAGGCTAAATACTCCTTGGCGACCGATAGCGGATAGTACCGTGAGGGAAAGGTGAAAAGAACCGCGGGAGCGGAGTGAAATAGAACCTGAAACCGTGTGCTTACAAGCAGTCGGAGCATGCATGACATGTGACGGCGTGCCTTTTGTAGAATGAACCGGCGAGTGATGATGGCAAGCAAGGTGAAGGCGAGGGAGCCTGTGCCGAAGCGAAAGCGAGTCTGAATAGGGCGGTATAGTTTGTCGTCATCGACCCGAAACCGGGTGATCTACCCCTGGTCAGGGTGAAGTGCGGGTAACACCGCATGGAGGCCCGAACCCACTGGCGTTGAAAAGCCAGGGGATGAACTGGGGGTAGGGGAGAAATTCCAATCGAACCCGGAGATAGCTGGTTCTCCCCGAAATAGCTTGAGGGCTAGCGTCAGGGAATGAGAAGTGGAGGTAGAGCACTGATTGGGTGCGGGGCCCGCGAGGGTTACCAAGCCTAGTCAAACTGCGAATGCCACTTTGTCGAAGAACCTGGCAGTCAGACTACGAGTGATAAGACCCGTGGTCAAGAGGGAAACAGCCCAGACCAACAGCTAAGGTCCCAAAGTACTGGTTCAGTGGGGAACGATGTGGCGTTGCACAGACAACCAGGATGTTGGCTTAGAAGCAGCCACCATTTAAAGAGTGCGTAATAGCTCACTGGTCGAGTGGCGCTGCGCGGAAAATGTAACGGGGCTAAACCAGACACCGAAGCTATGGATGGAAACATGGTAGGGGAGCGTTCCATTTGCGGGGAAGCTGAACCGAGAGGTTTGGTGGAGCGGATGGAAGTGAGAATGCCGGTATGAGTAGCGAAAAGACAAGTGAGAATCTTGTCCGCCGAAAGCCCAAGGTTTCCTGGGGAAGGCTCGTCCGCCCAGGGTAAGTCGGGACCTAAGGCGAGGCCGAAAGGCGTAGTCGAAGGACAACAGGTTGAAATTCCTGTACCACCAACATCGCGATTGAGCGAAGGGGTGACGCAGGAGGCTGAGGGAAGCGGCCGGATGGAAGAGGCCGTCCAAGCAGCGAGCGAGGGGTGTAGGCAAATCCGCACCCTGGTAATCGTGAGCTGTGATGGGGAGGGAAGTACAGTACCGAAGTCCCATAAGTCACACTGCCAAGAAAAGCCTCTAGCGAGTGGTGAGGTGCCCGTACCGGAAACCGACACAGGTGGGCGCGTGGAGAACACGAAGGCGCGCGGGAGAACTCTCGTTAAGGAACTCGGCAAAATGGCCCCGTAACTTCGGGAGAAGGGGCGCTTCGAGAGAAGCCGCAGTGAAAAGGCCCAAGCGACTGTTTAGCAAAAACACAGGTCTCTGCGAAGCCGAAAGGCGAAGTATAGGGGCTGACGCCTGCCCGGTGCTGGAAGGTTAAGAGGAGGGGTAAGCCGCAAGGCGAAGCTCTGAATTGAAGCCCCAGTAAACGGCGGCCGTAACTATAACGGTCCTAAGGTAGCGAAATTCCTTGTCAGGTAAGTTCTGACCCGCACGAAAGGCGTAACGACTTGGGCGCTGTCTCAACGAGAGACCCGGTGAAATTGTAATACCTGTGAAGATGCAGGTTACCCGCGGTTAGACGGAAAGACCCCGTGGAGCTTGACTGTAGCTTGATATGGGATACGGGTACGTCATGTACAGGATAGGTGGGAGACAGAGAAGCTTGGGCGCCAGCCTGAGTGGAGTCGGCGTTGGGATACCACCCTTGAGGTACTTGTGTTCTAACCAATGGCCATGAAACTGGTCATGGGACAGTGTCAGGTGGACAGTTTGACTGGGGCGGTCGCCTCCTAAAGAGTAACGGAGGCGCCCAAAGGTTCCCTCAGCGCGGATGGAAATCGCGCGAAGCGTGTAAAGGCACAAGGGAGCTTGACTGCGAGACGGACAGGTCGAGCAGGGACGAAAGTCGGGCTTAGTGACCCGGTGGAACCGAGTGGAAGGGCCATCGCTCAACGGATAAAAGCTACCCCGGGGATAACAGGCTGATCTCCCCCAAGAGTTCACATCGACGGGGAGGTTTGGCACCTCGATGTCGGCTCATCGCATCCTGGGGCTGAAGTCGGTCCCAAGGGTTGGGCTGTTCGCCCATTAAAGCGGTACGCGAGCTGGGTTCAGAACGTCGTGAGACAGTTCGGTCCCTATCTGCCGCGGGCGCAGGATACGTGAGAGGGGTCGTCCTTAGTACGAGAGGACCGGGATGAACCGACCGCTGGTGTACCAGTTGTTTCGCCAGAAGCATAGCTGGGTAGCCAAGTCGGGAAAGGATAAGCGCTGAAAGCATCTAAGCGCGAAGCCTGCCTCAAGATAACGTATCCCATTCCGTTAGGGAAGTAAGACCCCTTGAAGAAGACAAGGTAGATCGGTCTGGCGTGGAAGCGTAGTGATACGTGGAGCGGACAGATACGAATCGGTCGAGGGCTTCACCCGATGAACAGAAGAAGAGGTTGTTCCATGATTCAGGAGCGAGGATAAAGACAAAGTTACGGAGCGACGTAACTGGAAGCTTGAGTGAAGGTGTGAGTAGCACATCTGCAGGCCGATAGGCCGAAGCCGTGCGAACGAATACCTGAACGCCAAGCGGTCTGGTGACCATAGCGGAGGGGAAACACCCGTACCCATACCGAACACGGACGTGAAGACCTCCAGCGCCGAGGATACTTGTCCCGAGAGGGGCTGGGAAAGTAGGTCGTTGCCAGGCGCGAGATAAGGACCCTGAGGGAAGCAGTGATGCCGACCTCGGGGTCTTTTTGTGTTGGTCGGGGATTGGGCGACGCTGCGGCCGAGTCGAACGCAGGTGAAGAGCTGGATGCCGGAATGAAGAGGTACGCGTACCTCGCCATCCTACATGCAAGATGACAAATAGGTATATACAGGCGCGTCGTGAAACCAAATGCGCACCGTCGTCGGGTTAGAAGTTCACATGGACACGAGTAAGTGTCAATTGCTTCTATTGTCATTCATAGCGAATCGTGATATAGTTTAACGGCGGTTGAGTGCATATCATGAGGATGCGCGGGTGTGGCGGAATTGGCAGACGCACCAGATTTAGGTTCTGGCGGGAAACCGTGGGGGTTCGAGTCCCTTCACCCGCATCACATCGGTTGAAAGAGGGCGGCTTTGCCGTCCTTTTTTGATTATAATATGGGCAAGCCCAAATTCTTGGCTCATAATATGAGTACTAACACCCATACATACTTGCCCCTGCTTGGGGCGGACCCTTTGATGGGACAAATCGACTGAATGGAGGTGGGCGGGATGCCTGTAACAATATACGATGTCGCTCGTGAAGCAAAAGTGTCGATGGCTACCGTTTCCCGCGTAATTAACGGAACGGCGGTCGTGAAGGACGAAACGAAGAAACGCGTACAGGATGCTATCGCTCGATTGGGGTATCGTCCAAATGCGGTCGCCCGGGGATTGGCTAGTAAACGCACGCGCACGATTGGCGTAATCGTGCCTGATGTGTCCGCAGCCTTTGTGGCGGAGATGGTTCGTGGAATCGAGGACATCGCCACGATGTACGACTACCATATCATCCTCGTGAACTCAGACGCACAAGTGGACCGCGAGGTCAGCCTCGTCGGCACCATGTGGGAAAAACAGGTGGATGGCATCATCTACATGACCAACGTCTTGAGCCAAAAGGAAATCGATGCGTTTGAAGAGGCCCAAATTCCGGTCGTACTGTGTTCGACCGAGGATCCAGAGAGGCGTATTCCGTCAGTGAATATCGACAACTACCGGGCTGGTAAGGACGCAGTCAATTTTCTGTTGGAGAAGCAGTGCAAGAAAATCGCGTTCGTGACCACGGAAGAAGGGGAATCGGTTGTAGCCGACAGAAGGCTACAGGGTGCTCAAAGCCGGGTGCGGGATCAAGAGCTACACGTCATTCGCATGAGCCAAGGTCGTTACGAAGTGGCGTTGGACATTATCAGAGAATACCTCAAGGATCACAAATTAGACGGTGTAGTTGCTGCGTCGGACGAGTTGGGTTTGGCAACCATTCATGCGGCGCAGGACATCGGTCTTACGGTTCCAGGGGACGTCAAGGTAATTGCGTTTGACAACACGCGGCTCGCGAACATGGTGCGTCCTGAAATGACCGTGATTGCTCAACCGATGTATGATTTTGGAGCCGTCTCGATGCGACTGCTGACGAAACTATTGCAGGATGAGCCAGTAGACAATTATTCGGTGACGCTTTTGCATAATATTGTGGAACGAAAGTCGACCTGATTGAAAGTTTTCGAAAAAAACAAGGGAATGGTCTTGTGTTTAAGGATTTTGTTGAACAGCATCGCGACACCATGATTTCAACGCTTCAAGACGTTTTGAGGATTGAAAGCGTGAAGGGTCACCCAGTTCCCGATGGTCCGTTTGGTACGGGTCCAGCGCAGGCCCTTTCCTATATGTTGAAATTGGCGTACGACCGTGGATTTGTGACGAAAAACATCGACGGGTTTGCGGGACACGTTGAGTACGGCGAAGGTGATGAGTACATCGCGGTCGTCAGTCACCTGGATGTGGTTCCTGCCGGCGACGGTTGGAGCCATCCGCCGTACGGCGCCGAGATAGATCAGGGGAAAGTGTATGCGCGGGGAGCGATTGACGATAAGGGTCCCGCCATGAGCACGTTGTGGGCGCTATTTGCGATGAAGGAAATGGGGATTCAACCGAAACGCAAAATTCGCGTGATTTTTGGCTTGGACGAAGAAAGTGACTGGCAGTGCATGGAGCACTATTTTCGGTACGAGCCCAAACCAATCGGAGGATTTACACCAGACGCCTCATTTCCGTTGATTTACGCGGAGAAGGGACTTACGACGGTGCGCATCGACGTGGCCGCAGATGCGGACTCGATGTCGGCACAGGTCTTGAAGTTCGAAGGTGGAGAGCGGTTTAATATGGTGCCTGCGCATGCTGTGGCGGAAGTGGATTGCCACTCGTCCACCGCGGCGAACGAGTTTGCGCTGAAAATCAGAAAGTCCGCGAAGGATGCGCAGATTGACGCCACGGTTGAGACCGAAGATTCGATTGTGAAGATTCGCGTCCAAGGCGTGGCGGCACATGCGTCGCGACCTGCTGCAGGCGTCAACGCAGTAGTTCATTTGGCGCACCTTCTAGGAACGGGGACCGTTTCGAACTCGTCCATGTGGCGGACGGTCGGCTCCTGGGACACCGCAGGTCGGGCGCTTGGAATCGACGCCGAGGACGACGAAACAGGACCTTTGACCGCAAACCTCGGACGGGCGCAACTGGTCGATGGCACATACCAATTTTACATAAATATTCGCTTTCCAATTCGGATGACGGTCGACCAGATCTCGCAGGGCGCTCAAACATATTTGTCGGATAAGTGGCAGGTCTCCATCGTCGAGCATATGCCGCCTCTATATATCGATCCGGCGTCGCCTCTCGTTCAGACGCTCATGGGGGTCTACGCAGCACATTTCGGGGACGATGCAACGCCAATTAGCATTGGGGGTGCGACGTATGCGCGAGCGATTCCGAACGCCGTGGCGTTTGGTGCATTGTTTCCGCAGCGGGAGGATTTGGCTCACAAAGTTGATGAAAATTGGGCGATTGACGACTTTTTGACATGTGTCGAGATCTATGCGGAAGCCATGACACAGCTCGCGAATACGTTATAATATAAGAAATACAATTCATGTTTCTCAGACACCCTGTTGCGCAAAAGGAGGGACGCCGAATGCGAGTTGAACGAATTGCCAAGGACAAAGTCCGCATCTTTATCAGTTATGATGACTTAGAAGAGCGAGGCATTGACCGCGATGAAATATGGCACAACGGCAAAAAGGTTCAAGATCTGTTTTGGGACATGATGGAAACCGCGTATATGGAGGTTGGTTTTGAAATCGCAGGTCCCATCTCCGTTGAGGCGTTCACCATGCCGACCGAAGGTGTAGTCGTGATCGTCACCAGGATTCCTAGCATTCCAGGTGTTGCGCAGGAAGACGACGATGATGATGACGATGAAGGCCTGATTCAGCGGCATACCAACTACGCGCAGTCCATTGATTCTCAGCTGGTGTATGAATTCGATGAGTTTGATGACCTAATCGCGGTTTGTCATACATTGGTGGACTACGATTTGGAGAGTTCACTGTTCCGATATCGTGATGCATATCACTTGTTGATTACGGATCCGCTGGTCGTGGAGACGCACCAGACCATTGCCTCTGTGTTGTCAGAGTACGGTGAACCAAGCAGTGCGACAGACGCCGTATTAAACGAATACGGAAAAAAAGTTCTTCATGAAGACGCGATTCGCGTGTTGGTTGAACGCTTTCCAGTTTGATGTACAGGACAGATGTGTGAGAACGATGAACCACACATCTGTCCTGTTTTGCTTGATCAAGTGCCATCTTTTAACGGATGGACATGCAGTGTATACTAAGTACAGTTTGTTTCGAAGTACACGATGATCTCATTATCGACATTTCTAAGGTGGTTGGATTTGTGACTCAGGCTAGCTCTACCAATGCTCAAGGAACTGATACGGCCGAAAATACCGCTGTTCTTTCACGCACCCAGGACGTCATTCTGCAGGCGCTGGAGGCGTTGGGGTACGACCGTCAAATTTACGATATTCTGCGGGAGCCACTTCGCGTTTTAACGGTTCGTTTCCCCGTACGGATGGACGATGGTTCTGTGCGCGTATTTACAGGCTATCGATCACAGCACAATGACGCAGTCGGCCCGACCAAGGGCGGCATCCGTCTCCATCCCGACGTGACGCAGGAAGATATCGAGGCGTTATCCATCTGGATGTCCATCAATTGTGGGATTGCCGACTTGCCATATGGCGGTGGAACGGGTGGTATCGCGTGTGACCCGCGGGATATGTCATTTGACGAGATAGAGCGCGTGAGTCGAGCATATGTCAGAGCCGTGAGTCAAATCGTAGGGCCTGCGAAGGACATTCCGGCACCTGACGTGTTCAGCAACTCTCAGAACATGGCGTGGATGTTTGACGAATACTCCCGTCTGCGGGAGTTTGACAGCCCGGGATTCATTACGGGCAAGCCAATTGTGCTCGGCGGCAGCAGAGGACGGGAAAGTGCAACCGCTCGGGGCGTGGCCATTTGCATCGAAGAGGCGGCTAAGGTGCGCGGATTGAACTTGAGTGATGCTCGCGTCATCGTACAAGGGTTCGGGAACGCAGGCAGCTTTGTGGCGAAGTTCATGTACGACGCAGGCGCAAAAGTAGTCGGTATCTCGGACGCGTACGGTGCACTGTATCGCGAAGAGGGCCTCGACGTGGACGAATTGCTGGAGCGCCGCGATTCGTTCGGTACCGTGACGCGGCTCTATCGCAACACCATCAGCAATCGCGAATTGCTTGAAAAGCCGTGCGACATACTGGTGCCGGCCGCCATTGAGAATCAAATTACGCGAGAGAACGCGAAGCGCATCCAAGCGTCCATCATCGTGGAGGCGGCGAATGGACCGACCACCGCTGCCGCGACGGATATCCTGACGGAAAAGGGCATTCTGTTGGTCCCTGATGTGGTCGGTAACTCGGGTGGCGTCATCGTCTCGTATTTTGAGTGGGTACAAAACAACCAGGGATATTACTGGGATGAGCACGAAATTCAAGACCGTCTGGCGTCGCGGATGCGCATGAGCTTCCAACACGTCTTTCAGACGGCGACAAAATATCGGGTCAACATGCGGCTGGCGGCGTATATCGTAGGAGTTCAGCGAATGGCCGAGGCAATCCGTTGGCGAGGATGGGTATGAGGCGACACGCTGGTTGTCGATAATGTCCATTTAGGTAGGTGCGATTCCTCGAACGGATTCGTCATTCTGTATAGGGGGTTCTGCTATGCGTTCTGAAACGTTGATCACTCCGCCTGTTACAGAAGCCATCGTTTCTTACGCGCAACGCATTAAAGTACATATTCACTGTCGTAAATGCGGTGAAACCTTCATTTTGCGTGGCGTGAACGACGGCAAAGGTCGTATCGAGACTGGGTTTAAGCGGTGCCTGTGTGACAATGAAGTCGACTTCGACGTGGAACCGTTGGCGTAGACCGTGGCCCGAAAAAATGGATATGCCTGTGGGATGAACCCCATGGGCATATTTTTTTTTGCCCGTTGAACAATAAAAGTGGATGGCGATTTGATTTTCATCTTGTTTGTGAAGGGAGTAAAGATGGTGCGCAAAGGATTTTTCTATATTCGGTTGTTCGTTGCTCTACTTACATTGTCGACGACCATTCCGGCTCTCTTTCCGATCTCGGCGCAGGCGTTCACTGCCCGGAATCTCATGTATGGAAGTGAAGGATATGACGTGGATGAGTTGCAGAGTCGATTACGTCTGTTGGGCTACTATTGGGGCAACATCGACGGCAATTTCGGCTGGAAGACCTATTGGGCTGTGCGAACGTTCCAATATAACTTCGGGATTCCCGTCACGGGTGAGGTCGATATGGCCACCAAGTTAAAACTGGTCAAAGCGACACCGTCCTGGCACTCCGGGTCAAACGGGACGAGCGGAAGCAGTTCGTCGAGCAGTTCGCCGGCTGCGTCCGCGGGCGGATCGGCCGGAAGTAGCTCAGCGGCGGCGACTGCAGGATCGACAAACTTTCCATCGAGCGTCCGTGGTTTGGATCAAAGTGACTTGAACCTGATGGCGCACGTCGTGTATGGCGAGGCGCGAGGGGAACCGTTCGAGGGACAGGTCGCCATTGCCGCCGTAATTCTCAACCGCACCCACAGTTCGAAATTTCCGCATTCAATACCAGGCATTGTCTACAGTCCAGGGGCGTTTTCGTGTGTCGACGACGGTCAGGTCAATCTACCGCCGGACGCAAGCGCGAAGAAGGCCGTGATGGAGGCGGTTGACGGTTGGGATCCGACGCACGGAGCCCTGTTCTACTTCAACCCTGCAAAGACCAGTAATGCGTTTATGTGGTCCAGGCCTGAAATCATCACCATTGGGCACCATATATTTACAGACTAACCGTAGAGGAGGTTATTTCATGTTGCATCGTGCCACGTGGGTCTCGGCCGGGATTCTCGCTGTTGTGGCGGTAGGAACCACCGTCGGGTACTGGGGCTATGACCAAAAACAGCAGAAGGACGCGTTTGCGCGCTCTGCGGAGACGCAGTACGAGTCGTCATTTCACAGTTTGGTAAACGACGTGCGCGATATGCGCAAAGAATTGGCCAAATCGATGCTCACACAAGACCACGCGTCGTTTGACACGCACCTGAGTTCCATATCTAGGCTGTGTTACGCAGGGGAAGCCAGTCTCGGGCGATTGCCGTCGAACATCACCCCAGCGAGTCACCTGCAGTCCTACCTTCACCTCGTCGACAACCAAGTTCAGAGTTGGATGAAGCATGACAAGACGCCTGCGGATAAAGATGTGCGCAAACAGTTGAACAACCTGTACACGCAGTCTGGGACGTTCGTGTCGCAGTTGGGTGACATGCAGTCGCAACTCGGTGACAAGATGGATGTTTGGCTGGCGGCAAGGCATTCGCCGCAGGGACAAGCCGGTTTTGCAGCGGACGGATTGCGCAGGGTCGACAGACAAGTGGCATCCTTTGCCGACAATCCTACGACACGGGCACCGAAACCTTCCGCGCTGGCCAATCAGACGTTTGCGAAAGAACCTACAATTTCGAGCCAGGCGGCCATCAAAAAAGTGAGTCAGGTAATTGGTGTAAAACCGACCGGCTGGACCGCAAAACTATACCGTGCAGGTACGCTCACGGCCTATTACGGCGTTACGGGCAATGCCGCAAACAATCATATTTCGGCTGAAGTCAGTCAGCGCGGTGGCCATCTGTTGACCTACTACAACGACCACGCCGCCAAGACGAGTAAATACGACTTCGCGACAGCCGCATCGGACGCAGCGGCGTGGCTGAAACGTCAGGGGTTCTCGAAAATTGAGCGAACCGACGCAATGCAGTACGATCACGCCGCAATGTTTACGTTTGCACCGCTCGTGGACGGCGTCCCTGTTATCGGCCAGCCTATCTCGGTACATATCGCGCTAGATAACGGGCAAGTGGTCGGGTTCAACGCAGCGCAGGTGTATGCAAATCCAGTCGGAGCGGTACCGCCTCCGAAACTCACTGTCGCACAGCTTCGCAAGCGACTGAGTCCCGACTTCGATGTGAAGATTGCCAGGAAAGTCATTGTACAGGATGAGAATCGCCAATATATTCCGGCCGTCGCCTTCTACGGTACGATGAAGCAGGAGACGTATTGTATCAATTTGAGCGCAATTGACGGAGCCGAGGTAAAAATTGATCAGTTGACATAAATCTTCCCCTCGTCCTCTCATCATCTGTGTATAATGTGAGTTGCAGAGGATATTGAGGGGGAAGAAAGATGGCGGTGAGGCCTTCAGTCGGGACGCCGGTGCGCATCAAGCTCAGCGCGCAGGACTCCAGTTTTTATAAAACACGCGTGGCGGATGTGGACGATAGGTTCCTTTACATTGATGTGCCAGTGAATCCCCTGACGGGCCGAGAGCTGGAGGTTCGGGTCGACCACGATTTGCTCGTCGAATACGCAGCTTCTGGGAGCGAGGTGTATCGATATACCGCACAAATGCTAGGGATTGCTTATATCCCGACGCCCGCTGTGCGATTGTCGGGGCCTGAAGGGACAAGGGACCTCGAGCGTATCCAACGTCGGGAGTTCTTTCGGATTTCAATCGACACGTCCGTGCAACTGGTGCGCCAGGACGATGGACTCACGTACCACGCGCAAAGTCTCGACATCAGTGGCGGCGGACTCGCGGTGAAGTCTCGTGAGGCGGTCGATTATCGCCCTGACGACATCGTGAAGGCGACGCTCACCTTGCCGTACACTGGCGACACGTTGAATGCGACCTGCCGCATCGTCCGCGTGGAAGTGGATGATGCCTCGCAGGAGCGCGTCGTGTCGATGGCGTTTGAGGACATCAAGGAGCGTGAACGGCAGCAGGTGGTACGGTACACGTTTATGCGTCAACGAAGCTTGAAGCGCTGATGACATATTCACTTCACACCTGCATAGCATAAGGCATGGGAGGGATGTCCATGCCGTCAGGTGGAAAAGACAAGTACAAATGGATTCACATCTTTGACGATTGGTTCATACCCATGGCGTTTGGCGTGGTCGCCGTGCTCGTAGGTGTACAGGCCTTGGCGCGAATCCCGATTGTTCGCTCGACCATCGACGCCAAAGAGGGGCGCTTTGTCGCGCAAACCGCTGCAGTTATGCAGAAAGCGGTACAGAATGACTCCGCTGTCGTGACGTTATCCGCAAATTCGACACAGGCTGCGAGCCATGTCGAAGTGACCATAAACGGGAACTCGCTGGGCGCGTTTACGACAAATGAAATGCGAATCACCGTTCACGATGGGGATCTAATTTCGTTTCGCGACACGGCCGGCGTGAAGGTCGAGATCAGCGTAGAGGACACGAGTGACAGTCAATTGCTGTTGCCGGCTCCTGGGCAGGTAGTCGATTTAGACGCACAGAACAAGCAGGCGTCGCTGTCCAAAGCCGAATTCATTTGATTTGTGTCCGTTGCCCTGGAATCGACTGCTATGGTACGATTGGGACTGATGAAGCAAAATGCATGCGATGTAACGGCACAGTTAGGATCAATTTATGGGGTGGGGTGTCGCTGACGGCCTGCCTTTTTTATGTGACTTGCCGTTGCAGAGGTGGAACTAAGTCGAACAAGGGGTTACAGACATGTCTCCAGTAAGCGTCGCTATAGACGGGCCAGCCGGGGCTGGAAAGAGCACCGTTGCAAAGCTCGTGGCAGAACGACTTAAATTTCTGTACATAGACACCGGTGCGATGTACCGTGCGGTCGCATATTTGTGTGTGAAGGAAAATGTTGACTGTTCGGACACGTCGGCCGTGGACAAACTTGTCAAGGAGCATGAATTTCGTTTTGAGGAAGGGCGCGATTTAGGTCTGCTCGTCTATGTGGACGACCAGGATGTCAGTGCCTATCTTCGCAGTCCAGACGTCAGTGAGCGGGTGTCGCTTGTCGCCGCGCTTCCAGAAGTCAGATCGCGACTGACCCAGTGGCAGCGCGCATTCGCTAAGACGCACTCCGTCGTCATGGACGGCCGCGATATCGGCACCGTCGTCTTGCCCGACGCCACCGTGAAGGTTTTTCTGACAGCCAATGTGGAGGAGCGGGCACGGCGGCGGCAACAAGAGTACCACGAACGCGGATTCGATGTGTCGCTGGGTGAGATCATTGAATCGATGACGCAAAGGGACAAGTTGGATAGCGAGCGGGAACTAGCTCCCCTCACCAGCGCCCCTGATGCCGTCCACATCGATTCCACAGGCAAAGCCATCGACGTCGTGGTCGACGAAATTATGCGCCTGGTGGAGCGTGCGCATGTCCGTTAATATCGATTTGAGGAAAAAGACGCCGTTCTTTCGGGCGGCTCGGTACGTTGTCTACTCGTTCTTTCAACTTGCGTATCGGCCCAAGGTAGAGGGGTTGGAGAAGGTTCCAATGTACGACGGAATCATCGTCGCATCCAATCATCTCAGCAACCTCGACCCTCCGCTCATCGGTATTTGTCTCCCGCACTATATACGATTTATGGCCAAGATCGAACTGTTTCGCGTACCGATTTTGGGCCACTTGTTTCGGGCCTTGGGCGCATTTCCGATCCACCGTGGAAAAGTGGATAAGCAGGCTATTCGCACAGCCATCGATGTCGTACGCACAGGTGGATGTCTCGTCATGTTTCCTGAGGGTCATCGATCCAAGACCGGTGAATTAGGCCCGTTTGCCCCCGGTGTTGCCGTAATCGCTCGCAAATCGGGCGGCTACATCGTTCCGGCGGCCATCTGTGGGCCTTACCGACTGTTTCGTTCCATCACAGTGCGGTTTGGCGAGCCGGTCGCCGTCGACAGTGTCCCTGCTGACCAATTGATGGACTTGGTTCGCGCGCGGATTAAGGCCCTGTTAGAAGAAAGCGGTACGATTTCATGAAACATATCTACGAGATTGTCCAAGTACTCGTGCTTTATGTTACAGTATTACTGGGAGTATTGCTGTATGTTGCCGTTTTGCGTCACAAAGAGGCGCCTGATGATGGGGATATCAGCCAAAATCGTCGAGCGAGAAATTTGACTTTGTCGCTCCTAGGCGTCATAACTATGATATTCGGTGTTGGTTGTTTGCATGAAATTTGGCCGCAAAATGATGGGTTATGGTTACCGATTTTAGGCATTCTAATCATTGCAGTTGCCTGGATCCTGTATCGTTTGCGAAAGCTTTCACCGAACACGAATTAACGCATGACTTTGTTGTGCGTTGACCACATATACATTTTGACACTTTGGAACAGGAGGCAAATCTTTATGTCAGAGGATTTACGCGAAATGCTGACCGACGGCGCCGTGCACGAAGGTGATCTCGTGTCGGGCGAAGTGACAGCCGTTGACGATAGCGGGGTGACGGTCGCACTTTCTCACGGCTTTGAGGGCCATATCTCGCCTCAGGAACTATCTGCACTACCTGGCACCGAACCGGCGCAGGTGCTTGCTGTGGGCGACAATGTGACAGCCGTCGTAGTGAAGGTGGACATGGAATCCGGACAAGTTACGCTGTCGAAGCGCCGCGCGCAACAGTCCGAAGCTTGGAATCGCATGCAAGCACTGCTTGACAGCGGGGAAACGTTCGAAATCGAGGTGCGGGACGTCGTTAAGGGCGGTCTTGTCGCTGATGTCGGCGTTCGCGCATTCATTCCCGCTTCCCTGGTCGACCGCCGCTTTGTCGAAGACCTGAACCAGTTCAAGGGCCAAACGCTTCGCGTGAAAGTCGTTGAACTGGATGCGGAAAAGAACAAACTCATTTTGTCGCGTCGGGCTGTCCTCGAAGAGGAACAAGAAAACCTTGCGCATGAACTGATGGATAAGCTCGAGCCAGGTCAAATTGTGGAAGGTGTCGTTCAACGCCTCACCGATTTTGGTGCGTTTGTTGATGTCGGTGGTGCGGACGGCTTGGTTCACATCTCTGAACTGTCGTACAGCCATGTCGACCATCCTTCAGACGTCGTGAAGGAAGGGGACCACGTGAAGGTTCGCGTTCTCCGCGTAGATCCGAATGCTGGTCGCATTTCCCTCTCGATGAAGGCGGCACAACCTGAACCTTGGGAACAATATGCAACACAGTATCACGCGGGTGATGTGGTTCAGGGCGTCGTCAAGCGCGTCGTGGATTTCGGTGCGTTTGTTGAACTCCAACCTGGCCTCGAAGGTCTGGTTCACGTATCGCAAATCTCCAATGAACACGTCGCGCACGCGTCCGACGTATTGCAACCAGGACAAGAGGTCACGGTACACATTTTGAGCGTGGAACCCGACCGCCGTCGCATTTCCCTCTCGATGAAGGAACCGGGTGCACCGTCGAACGAGGGTACCTCGAATCGTCGTCGCGAACCACGTCGTCAACCAGAGCGTCAAATTGAGGCGCCGTCTTCTGGAACCGGCGCGACGCTCGGCGATTTGTTTGGGGACTTGTTCAAGAAATAAGAAGCATCACGCGAGAAAAAAGGCCATCTCGACGTTCACCACTTGGTGTGCGTCGAGATGGCCCATTTTTTTATCATCCTCGCATCCCGCTGTGCACTGTATAATCTACGTCGGCATCCATATACTTCCAGTGGAGGTGCGTCCATGAATCTACAGGCGTCGCTCACGTGTTGTGCCATTCTCCTCGTCTTGCCCCGGAGTGGGTTCAACACATCTGTTCGTGCAGTCGTGACGTGTCTCTTACTATTTACGCTGTTATCCACAACGCTACTCGAATCGGTGGTGGCCATCCCTGTGCTCGTCGCCGTGACATGCGTCGTGGCCGCGTTGCACCTGACGTCGCAACCCAGGTGGTGGGTCTGCTGGCGAACCGTTGCGGTCGGCGCGGTCGCATCCTTCTTCCAACATCGAATGGACATCGTGTATCCTTTCCATCGCCTGTATTCCATTCCGTTTGAGTGGGTGGAAATCTTAATGGTTGGACTGGCGCTCCTTTGTTTGACCGACGACATTGCGCAAGTTTGGGCGGCGTGGGCGGTTTTCTATCTGGGGTGGGCGCTTCTGGATGAACCTGTTGTCGGCGTGTATCAAGCTATTCACCGAATCAATTGGTTCTGGGAAGGGGAGCTTCTACTGCAATCCTTTTGGCTGTTCAAAGGCATCTATCTTCGATGGTATGCGAAGAATACACGCAAAATTGTATAATTTGACGCAGAGAGGTCTATATCGCATAATGTCGAGATGTATGTAAAGATCAGTCAGGAGGCAAATTCTCATGCCAAAAATTAAAGAAGTGAAGCCCGGCTCTTTGGCAGAGGAACTAGATCTGCAGCCTGGTGACGAACTAGTCAGCATCAATGGGACGACCATTAACGATATTGTGGACCTGCAATTTGCACTGGCCGACGAGACGATTGACATGGAAGTCAAGCGAGTCAACGGGGAGACCTGGCAAATTGAAGTGGATAAGGACTACGACGAGGGACTTGGCGTCGAATGGGAGCACCCCACGGTCGATAGGGTTCACTTGTGCCACAACAAATGCGTCTTCTGTTTCGTCGACCAAATACCTGGTCAGATGCGCAAGACGCTCAACGTCCGTGACGACGATTACCGCCTATCGTTTCTTCACGGCAATTTCGTCACGCTGACCAACCTGAAAGAGGGCGAACTCGAACGGATCGTCCGACTCAAGATGTCGCCACTCAACATCTCGGTTCACGCGACCAATCCGGAGTTACGCATACGGATGGTCGGGAATAAGAAGTCTGGCGAAATTCTCAACCAAATTGCGTACTTAGCCGAGAATGGAATTGAGATGAACACACAAATTGTGCTCTGTCCGGAATGGAACGACGGGGAGGAGCTCGACCGCACGATTCGCGAGTTGGCGCCTTTTTATCCGGCGGTTCGGACACTATCGGTCGTTCCGGTAGGATTGACCAAGCACCGTCGCGGACTTCACAAACTTCGCGGATGTACACCTGAGGAAGCGAAGACCATCGTGCGCCAGATTCGCGCATGGCAGGATAAGTTGCGCCCGAGCCTAAGGTCTTCCTTCGTGCACGCGGCGGACGAGTTTTATGTTTTGGCCGATGAGCCGGTGCCTCCAAGTGATTACTACGATGACTTTTCGCAGACGGAAAATGGTGTGGGCGTGATTCGGACGTTTTTGGATGAAATGGACGAGGCGTTCCCAAGAGCTCCAAAAGAGCTTTCGACGCCGCGGCGTAAAGTCGGTGTGGTCACGAGTGTGTCCGCAGAGAAGACGATTCGCGAATCGATGGCGCGCCTGGATGGCGTACACGGATTGCACTATGAGGTATTTCCTATCGTCAACCGGTTTTACGGGAACAACGTTTCTGTCGCAGGCTTGTTGACCGGGACGGATATCATCCAGCAGCTAGCCGGAAAGGTCGCCCACCTCGATACGATATTGGTGCCAGACATCATGCTGAAAGACGATGACGACGTATGTCTGGATGACTATCGCGTCGCGGACATTGAACGCGCTCTGAAGACGGATATCACGGTCGTCCCAGCTACGGGGACAGGACTCGTGTTCGGAACGTTGGGGTATACTCAAACCCTACCTCCTCGCAGGCGGTATGAGGCCACGTTGCGGTCCGTCGCACGAGCTCAGTGATTGATCAGAATCGAGCATTTTCAGATAAAGGGGAACGTCATCCATGGCTACACCTGTCGTCGCGATTGTCGGTCGCGCAAACGTGGGGAAATCGACATTGTTTAATCGCATCATTGGGGAACGTCTGTCCATAGTGGAGGACGTGCCCGGTGTGACACGGGATCGCTTGTATTCGACAGGCGACTGGAATGGCGTGACATTCCACTTGATAGATACCGGTGGGATCGAGATGGACGAGACGGATGAGATGGAAAACCTCATCCGGGTTCAAGCTCAACTCGCGATTGACGAGGCAGATGTCATTCTCTTCCTCGTCGATGGCAAGGCTGGTCTGACGGTACAGGACGAGTACGTCGCCGAGTTTCTGCGCCGTTCCAAGAAGCCTGTCGTGTTAGGCGTGAACAAGCTCGATCACTTTTCACACCACGCACAGAGTTATGAATTCTACTCCCTCGGCTTTGGTGAGCCGATTCCGCTGTCTGCGGAACACGGGACGGGTACGGGTGACGTGCTCGACGCAATCGTCGATCTCGCCCCGAAAGCGGAGCCCGAAGAAATCGACGAGGACGCCATTCGCATCGCGTTTATTGGCCGGCCAAACGTCGGAAAATCGAGTCTCGTCAACCGTTTGGTCGGTGAAAACCGCGTGATGGTCAGCGATGTCGCTGGCACGACGCGGGATGCCATCGATACCCCACTGGAATTCGAGGGTCAGAAGTACGTGCTCGTGGATACCGCAGGTGTCCGTCGCCGCGGTAAGGTCTATGAAAATATCGAGCGATATAGCGTACTGCGGGCTATGCGCGCAATTGAGCGCGCGGATGTGTGTTTCGTCGTGATCGATGGCAAGCGCGGAATCGCTGAGCAGGATAAAAAGGTGGCCGGGTATGCATTGGACGCCGGATGTGCCACCGGTTTTCTCGTCAACAAGTGGGACATAGTTGACAAAGACGACAAGACAGCGCATCGTTTTGAGGAGGAGATTCGCAGTCATTTTCCGTTTATGCGTTGGGCTCCGATTCTGTTCGTGTCGGCGTTGACCGGTCAGCGAGTGACCAAGGTTCTCAACATCGCGAAAGAAATTGCGGAAAATCACGTGATGCGGGTTCAAACGTCTGCGCTTAACCGGGTTTTGGCAGACGCACAGATTTCCGTAGCTCCACCGTCGACAAAAGGACGCAAGCTGAAGCTATATTATGGCACGCAGGCTTCCGTGAAACCACCGACCTTTATCATTTTTGTCAATGACGAGGAGCTATCTCACTTTTCCTATGAGCGATACCTCGAAAACCAGCTTCGGGAGTCGTTCGGATTTGTGGGGACGCCAATTCGGATCCGAATGCGAACTCGCTCTCAGACGTCTGAGGATTAAGACGAATGCCTGGGCATTATGGGGGATGAAAACGTGATCGTATTGTGGAGTATCTTGGGCATCGTCATTGCCTATCTCATCGGATCGATTTCCACGTCGACGATTGTCGTTCGGCTAGTTTCCGGGAAAGACATCCGACACCACGGCAGTGGGAACGCTGGAGCGACCAATACACTGCGCATGTTGGGGACGAAGTGGGGCATCGCAGTACTGGTTGTGGACGCATTGAAGGGCATGATCGCGCTGTGGGTCGTGTACGGACTGGCACATGCCAACCCCGTCGCACTCGCACTCAGCGCCATCGCGGTTGTGATGGGTCACAATTGGCCGATTTTCTTCGGCTTCCGCGGCGGTAAAGGCATCGCGACGACTATCGGGGTCCTCTTGTGGATGGCACCTCTGATGACCATCATCGCAGGCATCCTATGTCTCATTGTCATTGCGCTCACGCGGTACGTCTCGCTAGGCTCTTTGATTTTGACCATTCTCATCCCGATTCTTCTAGGCGTCTTCGTACCCTCGCACGAATCGGCTCTATGGGCGTCGATTGTGCTGGCCTTGCTGTCCATCTATCGCCATCGCGAGAACGTAGTTCGTCTGTTGAACGGAAAAGAACGTAAACTTTTCGACAAAACGAGTGATCACTTTTGAAAGCGACCGTATTAGGTGCTGGAAGTTGGGGAACGGCGCTCGCGAACATCCTGTCGCACAATGGACATGAGACGACGATATGGGGTCGCGACAGCAGTGTTGTACGAGCCATCAATTCGAATCACGTGAACGCGCACTATCTCCCGGATGCGGAACTTTCGTCGTCGTTGGTTGCAACGGACGACCTGGAAGCCGCTCTGTCAGGCGCCGACTTGGTGCTCTTGTCTGTTCCGTCTCGTGCGTTGCCCGAATTACTACAGAGAGCACTGCCGCACATTCCGAAGCAATCGCTCGTCGCACACGCGGTCAAGGGCTTTATTCGACCTGACAACCGCAGGGTGAGTGAATACATAGGTACGATGTTGACCGACGCGGACAGACGACTCGCAGTCGTATCCGGTCCCTCACACGCGGAAGAGGTGGTTCGTGAGGTTCCGACGACCGTAGTCGTCGCGAGCCGGAGTCAATCTACGGCCGAGGCGGTTCAAGATGCCTTCATGAACGCCGCCTTTCGGGTGTACACCCAGGCAGATATCGTTGGTGTGGAACTCGGCGGCACCTTAAAGAACATCATTGCCCTGGGCGTCGGCCTGGCGGATGGCTTAGGGCTTGGGGACAATACGAAGGCTGCGCTCATGACGCGAGGTTTAGCGGAGATGACGCGTCTTGGCATAGCGCTAGGGGCGTCCCCATTGACCTTTTCGGGACTCGCCGGGATTGGCGACTTAATCGTCACGTGCACGAGTGCGCACAGCCGGAACTTTCGCGCCGGCCGCCTGTTGGCGGTTGGTTTATCGCTGGAAGAGACACTCGCCAAGATCGGGATGGCCGTGGAAGGCGTCGGAACCACGTTCGCGGCCGCGCAGCTTGCTAACGATTTGGGCGTAGAAATGCCGATCACCCGCGCCCTTCAACAGGTACTCGAGGGGACCTGTCCGCCAACCGAGGCCGTGACGAACCTCATGCAGCGGGACAAGAACCACGAGATGGAGGATGTTGGCCAGTCGGTCATCGCTCAGACGTGGGAGCTCATGTGATCCTTGGCGTAGCGATCGCTTGGTAAATGTTTGTCCATTTGTTAAACTGATGTCGGAGAAGTGGCTCCAGTCTCATTACCGGGAGGATCACGATGAGCAACGTTCCAAGTACTCTGAAATACTCCAAAGAACATGAGTGGGTGCGCGTTGAAGGCAATCGTGCGTATATCGGCATTACGGATTTCGCACAGGACGAGCTCGGCGATATCGTGTATGTGGAATTGCCTGAGGTGGGGTCTCAACTGACGGTGAACGAGACGTTTGGTACGGTCGAATCCGTTAAGACGGTTTCGGATTTGTTTGCACCTGTCAGCGGCCGGGTGGTCGAGGTGAACGCGAATCTCGAGGACGCACCGGAGCGGGTCAACACGAGTCCTTATGAGGACGGATGGATGATTGTTGTAGAGTTGCAAGACGAGAGTGAACTTAGTGCGTTGTTGGACTCATCACAGTATCAGCAACATGTGAACGAATAATTTCTTTTGCTCGATGAGCTGTCCTGACACCATCAGACGATGGGGCGGGGCAGCTCTTTTTTTGTTCCGCGTTCTACTTCGCTCCCACACGCCGTATATATAGTCAACGTCAGGGACGAGTTGATAAGCAAGCATACCCTGGGGCTCTACGCATATATTTTCTACTGTCCACCGACACCGGGACAGTCTACGGGGATTGTCAGTGGGCCGGGGCAAGACATGCGTACGTAGCAGTCTACGCCGGTCATCTTGAGGAGGGAGAAGCGTGGAAAAATTCGACGTCTTTAAGGACATTGCTGAGCGAACGGGGGGCGACATCTACCTCGGCGTGGTCGGCCCCGTGCGCACTGGCAAGTCGACCTTTATTAAAAAGTTTATGGAACTCATCGTTCTTCCAAACATTAAGGATGAGTCCGAACGGGTCCGCGCCACGGATGAGCTGCCACAGAGCGCCGCAGGGCGCACCATCATGACGACCGAACCGAAGTTTATTCCGAACCAGGCTGTTGAGGTAGGCGTGGCAGAAGGACTGGACGTCAATATCCGCATTGTCGACTGTGTGGGATACGCCGTGCAGGGCGCTAGGGGATATGAGGACGAAACGGGTCCCCGGATGGTGACAACGCCGTGGTTCGACGAACCGGTCGCCTTTCAAGAGGCGGCGGAAATCGGCACGCGTAAAGTCATCGCCGACCATTCTACGATCGGCGTCGTCGTCACAACGGACGGCAGTGTGGCGGAAATTCCTCGCGAAGGATATGTCGATGCTGAGGAGCGGGTGGTCGAAGAGTTAAAAGAACTCGGCAAACCATTCGTCATCATCGTCAACTCGGTCAACCCAGAGCATCCTCGCGCCCAAGACCTGCGCGACGAACTGATGACCAAGTACGACGTGCCTGTGATTGCACTTTCGTGCGCAACCGTCACAACGCATGAAATCAACTACGTTCTGCGGGAAGCCTTGTACGAATTCCCGGTCAAGGAAGTCAACGTGAACCTCCCGAACTGGGTGATGGTGCTCGACGACGAACATTGGCTCCGGCAGGAATTCCATAACTCGGTGCGCGACACGATTCAAGATATCCGACGCATTCGCGACATTGACCGCATCGTGGCTCAGTTCTCCGACTACGAGTTCGTGTCGAATGCGGGCTTGTCGCACATGGATATGGGGCAGGGTATCGCCGTTATCGATCTCGACGCGCCCGATGAGTTGTACGACCGCGTGTTGACGGAGGTCGTGGGCGTCCAGATCACGGGCCGCGACCAATTGCTTCGCATGATGAAGGAGTTCACCTACGCGAAGCACGAGTACGACAAAGTGTCAGAAGCCCTGCGCATGGTGAAGCTAACCGGCTATGGAATTGCGCCGCCCGCACTCGAAGAGATGACACTCGACGAGCCGGAACTGATAAAACAGGGTTCACGCTTCGGCGTGCGCCTGAAGGCAACTGCACCTTCCATCCACATGATCCGCGTCGATGTGGAAAGCGAGTTCGCCCCAATCGTCGGCACGGAAAAGCAATCGGAGGAACTGGTTCGCTATTTGATGCAAGACTTCGAGAAGGATCCACTGAAGATCTGGGAGAGCGACATCTTCGGAAAGTCGCTTGCGGCGATTGTTCGAGAAGGCATTTCCGCCAAGCTTTCACTGATGCCGGAAAACGCACAATTCAAGCTTAAAGAAACCTTGCAGCGGATTATCAATGAGGGCAGTGGTGGGCTTATCGCCATCATCCTGTAATCCCGAAGAGACGGGGCCATCCTCGAGCGTCGGCGACGACCAAGGGATGGCCTCTGTCCCGATTTTAGGGGCGCCCGCGGTGCGACAACGGTATCTGGAGATTTTGTAAACGGGCGTCATGAAAACTATCTTTACTCGATTCAGAAGTAAGTCTTTGAAATTGAATATATTTTACTTGCAGAGTAACGCATTTAGGTGATATTATTGTTGAGCACCGAGCGAGGGAATCTGTTTCGGTTGCTCCTTTAATGGCGATATGATTATTCATCTTGCGCCGTCAATAGCGGGATGTGGCGCAGCCTGGTAGCGCGCTACCTTGGGGAGGTAGAGGTCCCGGGTTCGAATCCCGGCATTCCGACCATGAACCAGCGTAAAACACGCTGGTTTTCGCTGTGTTACGGGACTTTTCTGAATTGGGGTGGACAAAGTGGCCGATTCACCTGTGTTAGGGGATTATTTTGTAATCCGAGCGCTCGAAAATGGCGTTCAAGTGATTGGCATGACGCGTGGTCCCGAGACCAGGTTTCATCACGCGGAGAAGTTGGACAAAAACGAAGTGATGATCGCTCAGTTTACAGAACACACGTCTGCGATGAAGATTCGTGGGAAAGCTTTACTGTATACGAAGCATGGCCTGATCCGGACGGATGGATCCGACGAAGAAAAGTAAGTGGCCACGTTTTGTGATATACTCACAGAAGCGGTGTCGACGATGAACGGCGGGAATACATAAGGAGATGACACAGGCTTGACGGATTGCAAGGAGAGCTTATTGAGACGTGTAGAACGTCTGGCACAGAGACATATGCAGCACGAGTATTTGCTCACAAGCCAAATACGCCAATCCGTCAGTCGCTTTCATTTCGACGTCGGGTACGCAATTCTGTCAGCGGCAGATGTGTCCGACTCGGAGATGGAACAGGTGCTTACCGCTGTATTGATACTCGAGCAGGGGCTGTCGATTCATGACGAAGTGGATACCTCTCCTGCAGAAAAGCAAGGACTTGTTGTACTGGCTGGAGATTACGACAGTAGCAAGTACTATTTTCTACTGGCTCAGCTGAGTGACAGTGCGTTGATGTACGCGCTTTGTGATGCAGTGGCTCGGGTGAACGAGGCGAAAATGACGATTTCCGTCGATGGGAATCGATTATCATCGCAAGAGTACATGAGACTGATGGGAATCGTGCAAGGGCAGTTGCTTCATGCGTTGGCCAATCACTACCTCGGCGAGACTGGATTCTGGACAACGCATATTGAGTCGCTCGTCCAGGCCCATATCGTTCAAAATGAACTGCTTGCACGGAGAGCACACCACAACTTTACGGTCCGTCAAGCATCCGAGTGGCTGTCCGACTCAATGCAGCGGATGGGGACCATGCCAGCGACTGCTCTCGTCGGCCCCTTGTATAACTTTTTGGTGGAATACTTTCAGCCTATCCAACGGACGGTTGAGGATCTGAGTTGGGCGGAGGGGAATCGCTAAAGATGCAAGGTGACAAGGCCGAACATGTTCATGAAGTATTTTCGAAAATCGCGCGCCGATACGATGTGATGAATTCAGTTTTGAGTTTTCAACAACATCGTCTCTGGCGCAATTTTGCGATGCGGCAGATTCCGTTTCGACGCGACGCCAACATTCTTGATGTCGCGGCCGGCACGGGCGCTTGGACATTTGCGATGGCCAAGCGGGTCGGGCCAGAAGGCCATGTGACAGGTCTCGATTTTACAGAGGCGATGCTGGAAGTTGCAGAAGAGCGGTTAAGTACGTGTAAAGAGCGGGACAGAATCGATTTCATTCACGGCAATGCCATGGATTTGCCGTTCGAGGACAATCGGTTTGATATCGCGACCATCGGGTTTGCTCTCAGGAACGTACCGAGTGTGGAGACGTGTCTGCGCGAGATGCTTCGCGTCGTAAAACCCGGCGGGATGGTGGTCTCGCTGGAACTTTCGAAGCCTGATTCGGATTTCTTTCGACAGATTTACTATTTTTATTTTTACAAGATATTGCCTCGTATCGGGTCGCTTGTCGTCAAGGACGACGCCCCGTACGCATGGCTGCCTGAGTCGTTGACCGATTTTCCGAATCGGCATCAGCTTGAAGAGATGTTCCGCGAGGTGGGTATGACGTCAGTCAAGAGTTTTCCGCTGACTTTTGGCATCGCGGCACTTCACATTGGTTATAAGGCTTTGTCTGAATAGGAGACGACGTCGCCGTTTTGGACAACCTCTAACGAGAGGCGTGACCCGGTTGGACTTTCATCGTGTTTATCAGAGCTACCGCGCTCAGCTGGATCAAGTCGAATTCACTTTGCACGACCGCGCGAAGTCTCATCAGACGGTGTTGGCGAAGGCCTCCAACCAGTTGTTGGACGCTGGTGGGAAACGCCTTCGGCCGCTGTTTGCGCTAATCTGCGGGACGACTCATCAACCAGCTCGAAATATCCGCGACGACGTTCCGAAACTCGCTGCGGCGCTCGAGATGATACATATGGCTACACTCGTGCACGACGATGTCATCGACCAAGCGGCCGTTCGTCGCGGACGACCGACTGTACGCAGCGAGTACGGGAATTTGGCGGCTATGTACACGGGCGATTTTTTGTTTGCTCGGGCGATTCAGTTGCTGGCCGAAGTGGATAATACCGACGTGCATCGGGAAATGTCGCTTGGTTTGGTGCGATTGTGTGAAGGGGAAATCGAACAGATCCGCGACTTTTATAATTGGGACCAATCGATAAAGACCTATTTGCGAAGAATTGAGCGCAAGACGGCCCTGCTCATCGCCTTGAGCTGCGCGTTGGGGGCGCGGGTGAGCGCTGCCGACGCGCGCGACCTATCGGCGCTCAGGCTGTTTGGTCATTACACGGGTATGGCCTTTCAGATCATCGATGATGTGTTAGATTTTGTCGGCAATGAGCATGTGGTGGGAAAACCTGTCGGCGGTGATTTGCGGCAGGGCAATTTGACGCTTCCGGCCTTGGTCGCTGCGCAGAAGCCGAGTGTCGGGGTGCGACTGCGCAAACTCATTCACAAGGACATGGAGGAGTCGGACGCCGAGGAGGCCGTTTCCATCGTGTTGGAAACCGAAGGTCTGCCGGTCGCCCGTGCCTTGGCAGAGCGATATTTGAGTAAGGCAATCGGTGTCTTGGAGCGGGTGAGTGACCACCGCGTTCGGGAGGAACTGGCGGTTTTGACGCGTTTTGTGGCGGAGCGTTCGTTCTAACTTGCGCAGTCGCCCTCAAGTCTCGTACAATAGCGCTGGCAACAACAGCTAAAGGAGTGGCTTTCGTGGCAGTCGAAAAGACGTTTGTGATGGTAAAACCCGACGGAGTACAACGTGGTTTGGTCGGGGAAATCGTAAGTCGATTTGAGAAAAAGGGGCTCAAGCTTGTTGGAGCGAAGCTGATGCAAGTTCCGCAGTCCCTGGCTGAAGAGCACTACGCTGAACACAAGGAACGTCCGTTCTTCAAGGACCTCGTGTCCTTCATCACCTCTTCACCAGTGTTCGCTATGGTGCTCGAAGGCGATAGTGCCGTCAGCGTGGCTCGCACTTTGATGGGCAAAACCAACCCCGCAGAATCCGCTCCTGGGACGATTCGCGGCGATTTCGGCCTGACCATTGGCATGAACATCATCCACGGCTCCGACTCCACCGAGAGCGCCGCTCGTGAAATCAAGCTGTGGTTTAACGACGAATCTGTCGCTTACGACCGGGCGGTTGACGTGTGGCTCGCGTAATTCGCGAACTTGGAAGGGAAAGGGCCCGATAAGGGGCCCTTTTTTTATGATTGACTCCGCAAGAAATCCTGCAGTTCCATCCGTCGCTCAAGAACCAACCGTTGCCCAATTGCGACGCAGTCGGTCATCTGGGCGAACTTCCTCCACTTTACGCTACTGAGGTCTGGCTCCAGTACATAGAGTTCTGGACCAGGTGCGATGTCGTTGTCGATGGACTCTCGAAGCAAGATATCAAACGATCTCGCCAGCACATCCACGAGCGTGATTGGCTCGTAGTTGGCGGGGAGGCGGTATAGGTTCACGGCGATAATCTTGTCGCACCCTGCGTCCTTGAGCACCGATACGGGTATGTAGTGCCGCATGGCGCCGTCAACCAGGGTGTACCCGTCTAGGACCACGGGCGAGAAGATGCCCGGCAGTGCACAACTGCCTGTGACGGCACGAGCGATGTCCTTGAGTTGTACATATGCATCAGATG
This sequence comes from Alicyclobacillus fastidiosus, assembly GCF_026651875.1. Classification (GTDB taxonomy): domain Bacteria; phylum Bacillota; class Bacilli; order Alicyclobacillales; family Alicyclobacillaceae; genus Alicyclobacillus; species Alicyclobacillus fastidiosus. The sequence continues at coordinate 2,906,218 of NZ_CP104067.1, forward strand.
GCCTCGCCTGGTCACTTGCGAACACGATTGGCTTGCCACTGACTAAGTCGGTGGCCACGATGTAGAATGGAATTTGGATTTGTCGGTGCTCAATTAAACGTTCGATGTAGCGGGTGAGTTTGTGCCCTCGCAGGAGCCCTGTCGGTACCGCGGGAATGGTCGAGGTTCCAGACGTCCGCTGTCGCAGGTGGCTGACGGTCCACGAGTACACCGAGGACCATACGGGGAATCCGTAATCAAACAGCCGTAATCCGGGAAACGTCTGCAGGAGTTTGCGAAATTGGTCGTCTCGATAGCCGTGCGCATAGAGGACGGAGACAAGGGAACCGGCACTGGTTCCGGCCAGGACGTCCGGTTGAATGCCAAGTTTTTCGAAGGCGCTGAGCACGCCAATGTGCGCGGCTGCCTTGAGGGTGCCTCCGCTGAGCGCTAAACCGAGCTTGGGCCGACCTGAGTGACGTTGTACCGGCATAGAACCACCCCTTGGTGCGATGCGTTGCCAACCGGAGGAGTGTAGTAGATGGATGAGTTTGCGTGGTTTATGGGTGCATTTCGTCAGTTGACAGGGATTGACTTAACTAGATACAAACGACCGCAGATGGAACGGCGCTTGACCAATTTGCGGGACAGGCGCGGATTTTCGTCGTTTCCAGCGTATGTTCAGGCGCTTGAGGCCGACGGTACACTTTTGAACGAATTGCTGGACAAGATGACCATCAACGTCTCGGAGTTTTTTCGCAACCCTGAGCGATGGGACACCCTGCGAAATCTGGTTTGCGACATGGGTGCTACGCCACGCGTCTGGAGCGCCGCCTGCGCGACCGGAGAAGAACCGTATTCGCTCGTCATGATGCTGTCGGAGCTCAGGCGTATGGGGCACCCCGTTCTCGCGACCGACATCGACGAGCGGGTGTTGGACCGCGCAGCTGCTGGCCGGTATGATCCCTTACAAGTGCGCGGGTTAGACAAGCATTACCTGGACCGATACTTTTCCTTCGATGGGCGAGAGTATCAGGTACACGCCGATGTTCGTGAAAACATTCGCTTTCAAAAACATAATCTGTTAGAGGACGATTACCCGAACGCACTTGATCTAATCGTATGTCGCAATGTGCTCATTTATTTTACGGACCCTACCAAACAGGACATTCTCGAGCGGTTCTCGAACGCTCTGAAGCCTGGCGGCATTTTGTTTGTCGGCAGCACGGAGCAGTTCTTCGGTATGAAATTGCCGAACCTGGCGCCCGTCGCTCCGTTTATGTACCGCAGGCTCAGCTGACCTCGGCTATTTGGACTCTGCCTCGATGCGTTCGGCGGATCGGAGAAGGTCGGAGATGGTGACCGATTGATAACCGCGTTTGTGCAGGTCTGGAAGGATTTTACGCAGCGCAGCAATCGTTTGTTTGCTGTTTCCGGTGCCGTCATGCATGAGAATGATGTCGCCTGGGTGTACGTGTTTGAGAACGTTATTGACGATATTGTGTACACCTGGCGCCTGCCAGTCACGGCTGTCTTCGTCCCAGGACCACATGATCACAGGATATCCGCGGTCGTGCGCGGTGAGCACGGATGGTTCGTCGTAGTAGCCGCGCGGAGGGCGAAAGTACTTGCACTTCTGACCCGTGGCCTGCAGGATGGCGTTTTGCGTCTGATCTAGCTCCCCAGCCAATTCCGACGTGTTCATGTGTGCGAGGTGGCGGTGGGAAAACGTGTGGTTTCCGAGCTCGTTTCCGAGAAATTCCGTCTGTCGCACGATATCGGGGTGTTCGCTGACCTTGCGACCAATGAGAAAAAATGTCGCTTGGTCATGATTTTCGGCGAGCAACTGTAAAACCTGCGGTGTATAGGTGGGGTCCGGGCCATCGTCGAAGGTGAGCGCGACAACTTTCCTATGGGTGGGCACTTGCCAATGTGCGTAACCGAGTCGTTCGAAATAAAAACGATCCTTCTTTTGTGCGGCGTCATCCGTAGGAAAAAACGTCGCCATGACGATAGCTGCGGCCAACAGTGCGCGCAACGTGCGGTGCATTTTGCTCACCCCTTCGCGGTTAGGGTACCCCGAACGACAGGAAGTGTTGCGCACTTTCGAGGGCTATCGACTACGAATTGGAAGGTATATGATTACCGAGGCGAGTTTCATGGTAAAATACAGATGCTGCCCGACCGACGCCTACGCGGGCGTTGACGAAAGGAGTCATCCTGAGATCCTATGCAATCTATTGAAACGTTGACATTGCAGGACGATGAGGTAGCTCGCATGGTGATTGACGCAGAAGATGTCGCCTGTGTCCACCCAGCCCACTCGGCGGAACACGCGCTACTCGTGTTGATTAAATCCGGCTATTCTGCCATCCCGGTGGTGGCGAGTAACGGTGTTGTCGCCGGAGTCATCAGCAAAACGATGATCCTTGACCGGATTTTGGGACTCGAGCGGATCGAATTCGACTCGCTGTCCAATTTTCTCGTCCAGGACGTGATGAACGTCGATGTACCAAGGATTCGACAGAATCAATCCTTTATCCGCGCACTCCAGATCAGCATTGACGCACCGTTCTTGTGCGTGGAAGACGATGACGGTCAATTTATCGGCTTATTGGCGAGACGGGGCATCTTAGCATTGGTTCACAACGCAATACGGCAAACCAAGAATCCGTCATAACGGACGAGGTTACGACAGTCGGATGCGAGGGTGGCATAGATGATCCGGTTCATTAAGTTCATTTTTGGACTCGCGGTGCTCTTGGGTCTATGTCTTGGCGCCATGAACGTATATTTTCACACGGCCTATCCCATTGCGAACAAGGTGAGGGATGCCGCCAATACCCAGATGCAGAGCAAAGGCGTTCGGCCACTGACCGACGACGAAATTCCGACAACTTTTCGAGACGCCATTATTGCAACGGAAGACAGGCGATTTGAAAACGACCCGGGAATCGACGTGGTGGGGATCGCTCGGAGCATTGTCGTCGACATTCAGAAGGACGGATATGTCGAAGGTGGTTCGACCATCACTCAACAATTGATAGATAATACGCTGCTTTCAAAGCAAAAGACGCTGCATCGAAAGATCTTGCAAGTTCTGTACGCAATTGGCGTATACGATACAATGTCCAAGCCGGACGTATTCGCCTTGTACACCAACGTCATTTACTTCGGGCACGGCGCGTATGGGCTGTATAACGCGTCAGAGACGTATTTTGGCAGATCTCCGGCACAGTGCAATGCCAGTGAACTGACGATGCTCGCGGGATTGCCCAATGCGCCTTCTGCCTATGACCCGTTCACGAACTTGACGTTAGCTCGACAGCGTCAGCGGTTGGTGCTCGAGAATATGGTGGACGCAGGGTATTTGACCAACGCGAAAGCAGATGAGATTTATCAAGAACCGATTCACCTCGTAGAATAAGTCGCGAGTGAGCCGATGTTGGGGGCGGTTGCCCTCGGTCTGGTTTCCATGTAGATTGAAGGAAGACCTAGTACATAGCACAAAGGGGAATGACTTCATGGTAGACGTCAAATTGCCGCAACTCGGTGATAGTGTGGACAAGGCACTGGTCACTACTTGGTTAAAACAGGTTGGCGATCACGTTGAGCAAGACGAGCCACTCCTTGAAGTGACGACCGACAAAGTGACCATCGAAGTGCCGTCCGAGTACACGGGAACGGTCAAGGAAATTTTGGTGCCTGTCGGACAACATGCGGACATGAATGCCGTCCTTTGCCGGATCGAAGAGGCGTAACCATCTTTCCACCACGCAAAGAAGCGCGACTCCGATGGGAGACGCGCTTTTTTGTCACACCGAACGAAACTCGTCGGTGATGAGGCGGGGCGTTTCAAATTTGCACGCCGAACGATCCGAGAATCAAAACGATGTTGAGTACGAGGACGAGTACGGCGATAAAGGAGGCGATGAAGGACGTGATTCGCCTGTTGGCGAGTACGCCCATGATATCGCGCCGATGCGTGAAATACACCAGCGAGAAAATCGGCATCGGCAACACCAAGCTGAGAATCACCTGACTGACGACCAAGGTTCGGGTCGGATCTAGTCCCATCCAAACGACAATGATCGTCGGTATCATCGTAACGACTCGTCGAACCCAAAGAGGAATTGTGAAGCCCACAAAACCTTGCATGATGACTTGCCCGGCCATCGTGCCGACCGCCGAACTACTGAAGCCAGACGTCAAGAGAGAGACGAGGAAGACAGCAGATGCTGCAGGGCCCAATAACGGGGTGAGCGTTCGATAGGCCGTTTGGATGTCGGCGATGTCAGTGTGCCCCGTCGCGTGAAACGCCGCAGCGGCCATGTACATCATGCTCATGTTGATGAGGCCGGCGAGTACCAGCGCAATGATGATTTCCTTGGTGCTGAAGCGGTTGATTTCAATTTTCTCCTCGTCGTTTTGCGGTCGAATACGCTGTTGCGTAAGTCCGGAGTGAAGGTATACCACGTGTGGCATCACCGTCGCTCCGATGACGCCGACAGCCAGCATCACGGCTTGCGTGTTCCCAAGCCACGGAACGACGCTGTGTACGGCAATTTGTTGAAAACTGGGCTTCGACACGATGGTTTCCGCCAAGTAACACACGCCCATCAGCACAATCATCGCCGTGATAAAGCGCTCCAACGGCCGGAACCCAAATCTGTCCAACATGAGAATCAAATATGTGCCAATGCCCGTGATGACCGTTGCTACGAGCAAAGGGATGTGAAACAGCAGATTTAGACCGAGTGACGCGCCTAAGAACTCCGCCAAGTCGGTCGCCATCGCCGCGATTTCGGCAAACACCCAAAGCCCAATATTGACGGGCGTCGGAAAATACGCACGACAGAGCTCTGGCAAGTTCTTTCCAGTCGCTATGCCCAGTTTTGCAGATAGGCGCTGAATGAAAATTGCCATCAGATTGGCTAGGACCACAACCCACAACAACCGATATCCGAATTGCGATCCGCTCTGTATATTGGTCGCGTAATTGCCCGGGTCCACGTACGCCACAGCCGCGATGAAGGCTGGCCCAATGAACGGGAGTAAGCCGCGCAATCCACGTTTTCGTTGGTTCAGAACTTTTCGCGCACGCGCCACCGCTTTATGTTCGGAGGACGAAGCGCTTACTGAAATTCCCATTCTAATCACTCCTCAAGCGAACCGTACATGCTATGATGCGCAACGAATTTATATTTCGTGACGGCAAGAATATGTCCGACGCGAAAAATTTTTAGTCTCGGGAAACTTTCACACCATTATATTACATAGAAAGGCGAGTGTGAATGGAAACTTAGTGAAGGATTGTGCCGTGTGGTGCGGACGAGGAAGGTGATGATGAATGCTGCAATGAATCCTGCGATAATCCAGATCAGAAAGACCATATGGGCCGGTTCCTCCAGTGACTCGTTTTGCCGCTTATTGTGTTCTGCAAAGGGTGCCCCATACGTAGTTATGTACGATAAAGGGGAACAGCGCGCTGTTCCCCTTAGGTAAGTTTCCGTAATAGACCTTTTCGAATCAAAACGGCGTTCTTCAGCGCTGGTATCAGTTGTGTGAGGCGGGAACCTCTGTGCCGATGTCAAACTGAACTTCCTCTTGCACTTTGCGCACAATCAGGTGTTCGTCCCCCGGCATGAGGCGTTTTCCGCGACGCAGCACAAACCGCAGCCACGCTCCTGCCATCCAGGACGTGACGAGGGCCAGCATCACCAAGATGGCAAAAAAGTTCTGGTTGATGATTCCCAGTGCGTAAGCCGTCGACGACAACACGATACCGGGGCCGCCTCTTGCGTTCATCGCGGCTGCGAAGTTCACGCTGGTCAGGCGATCCGCCTTGATGGCGCGACACGTCACATAGACCACGACGCTCTGGACGACGGTCGCAAAAATGACATAGAGCACGAAGAACCCGAGGTCGAAGTTCTTGGCGAGATCGAGTTGCATGCCGACAATCGCAAAATACAGTGGGATGAAAAACGCAAAGGATATTCCTTGAATGCCGTCCTGTAATCGCTGAAACAAGTGGTCAGGCAGTGTGAATTTCGTGGCAACCCCCGCCAAGATGGCACCGTACATCACGTCCACTTGCAGGTAACCGGCAATATCGGCCATCGCCAGCAAAATCACGATGAAGTACCCCAAAAACGACGCTCGAAACAAGAAATTCGCTTTGCGGGACGTGACTTTGCGCAAAGCCCATGGTACGACTCCGATACACACCACGAGAAACGCGAGCGTGACGACGAGGCTCTTTGACACCACCCAGCCGTCGATTGCGCCGGACCCGTGATTGGGCGCGGAGACGATGCCAGATGCTACGGCGAGTGCCACCCACAGCAACAGGTCGTGGACGCCCGCCACGGCTACGATGATTTTGGCGAAGCGGGAGTGCATAATGCCGAGATCGGAAAAGATTTTGGAGATGACTGGGATGGATGTGACTGCAATCGAAATCGCTACGACGATTTTGAGTGCCACAATATTGTGGTCGGGTCCGAGAAACCGGGCTGGATGAAACACGTAGGTCGAGAGCCAGCCAATTCCAAAAGGGATGATAGTGGACCCGAGGATGATAGCGAGCCCCGTTTTGATGTCACTCTTGGCGAATCTCGTCTGAATTTTCAGCCCAGCTGTGTACAACAGGAGCAACTCACCGATGTAGTAGATGAGCCCAAATAGATTACCTTCCGACGAGAAGCCGAGATACAACCAGTGAAACGAGGCTGGAAACAGAGCGCCGAGACACGTGGGACCGAGTACAAGGCCTCCTCCCACTTCGCCGATCACTCGCGGTATGGCGAGCCGTTCCGCAATGTACCCGAATAGATTGGCGGCAATCAGTAACATGACCAATCCGCATAGGAATCGAGACAAGTCGGATCCTGCCAGTGTGAACATTGTCGTTCCCCTCTCCTATAAATGTGGCCGCTATAAATGTGGCCGCAGCCAAGCGTAAGATACTTTATGTAGAGGGGTATGAATTGTCCAAGGCGGACACCTATCGGGACATGCACCGTGACAAGTCGGGCGAAAAAATAGTTTGCACTGGGTTTGCACTGGGTTTGCACTAGACCGATGCGACGACGACTTGCCACATGGAGTCGTTGCGAGATGTTGTCGTCGCCGTCATCGGGCTATCAGCATGGCCACGTTTTGACTAAATTAACCAACCAGCTGGATACGCAGGCTCATCTTGTCGAAGGCTTGTCCGCCTTCACAGGGAGCACAAGGCTATCCCCGATGTACATCGGAGATAGCCTTGGTGGTTCGTCGTCACCACAAGAATGCGAGTGCAAAAATCCAGGCGAACGCCTGATACCTTCCTGGTGCGCACAGAAGGGCTAGACGTGAAACTCAATTTGTAGGCGCAGGGGAGCAGGTCGATTGCGAACGATCTCACCGTTTACGTGTACATCTAGGCGCTTGATAAGAAGATGGACAAGCTCCTTTCGCTCAAATGGTTCACAAGCGTTCCACGTGCATCGAAACGATCCCGTCAGCTCACGCAGGTATGCCGCATCGAGCGGTGTCGCCGTTTGCAACTCGACGAGGCGCATTTGCAGCAGGCGTTCCTCGTCGTTCAAGTCGTCTAGGCGGCCACGTAGTTCTAAGGACGTAATCGCTCCGTCCTCGAATGCGCTCATCCACCGATGGCGCCGCTTCCTGACCATCGCGATTTCATCCGACAAGCGTTCCACCGCTTTGGTCGCATCCGAAGTCGGGTCGGATGGAATCTCGTCGTGGGTGCAGTAAAAGCATTCTATCTCCTTGAGAACGGCTTCCTCGATGACCTCCTGTTGAATCATCGGCATGTTGCACAATCGGGACTGTTGTCGCTCGTTACAAGCATAGTAGCGTTTGACGACCGACTTGCCGTGCGACGAGGAGTGTTTCGTCCTGCCCGACATCGCGGCTCCGCAGTGTCCGCAACGAACGACTCCGGTCAACGGATATGTCCCAGGATGAAACTCTGACGGCTGTCTGAATCGGTGCCGCCGCACGTCGTCCGCACGCCGCCACAACGCGTCGCCGATGATGGCCTCGTGTTCACCTTTGGCGATGATGGGGTTTGGCTGTCTGCGTCCGTCGCCAGTGCGATAGCCGTATCTCACGTAACCAGCGTAAAGGGGATTGCGCAGGACATATTTGAGCCCCCATTGCGTCCATCGCCTGTTGGGTGCCAATTGTGGATTGTCAGGCTGGTTTAACCAGGTCAATATTCGCCCGGTTCCTTGGCCGTCGGCGTATCGTTGAAAAATTTCGCGGACGACGACTGCCTGCGCTGCGTTTTTGACCAATCGTCCGCCTACGTAATCGTATCCAAACGGCGCGCGCCCCCCGGACCATTTCCCTTCGTAAGTCATCTGCTCCTGACCCACACGCGTTCGCTCAGCGATGGTCTCGCGTTCCCATTGCGCCAGAGAGGCCACCAGATGGAGAAAGAGCCGCCCAGTGGCCGAGGTGGTATCGTACACCTCGGTGGCGCTTTTGAAGCCAACCCCGTATGCATTGAAGATAGACAGCAGTTCGTCTAAATCGCGGACGCTCCTCGTCAGACGATCCAGCTTGTATACGAGGACAACGTCGAACTTGCGGTGTTTGACGTCGTCGAGGAGCTGGGTCAAGGCCGGTCGCTGCATGTCCTTCCCCGATCTTCCCTCGTCGGTGTAAACCGCTGCTACAGACCACCCTTGTGAGTGACAGTACGAGTGAAGTCGGGAGAGCTGGGCATCCAGTGAAAACCCGTCTTCTGCCTGCTGGTCCGTGGAGACGCGCGTGTAAATGGCCGTGCGCATGTTCACCGCCCCCGCGTGGGAGATGTCCATTCGAATGCCAAACCCTTGGCGTTTGGCGCAAAGGAATGAGACTCGGTATGAACTATACGTTTGCCGGGCTGGGTTCAGAATGAAGGTCGCCGTCGCACTTGCCGTTTCATACCGGAACGTACGCCAGCAACAGTGTCCGTCTGCTGTGGGGATGACAACTTTGTGTAGGCAAGTGGCCAAGGCGGCGTCTCATACCATCTTAGTGGAGGAGATGGCGATGAAACCGCGAATTACTGTCGTCCAGAACAATCGGCCTTCCAAGGAAGCATTAGACCGGTGGCACGCGTATCTCCGGGAGGTCCAGCTACGAGCGGCGCGACGCAAGGCGACGATGGCGGCGGACGACAAAGAAGTTAAGCCACGGATGGACTAATCGGTTTTGACATCCGTATTCAGACTCATAGAATTGATGTGAAGACATACGTTATGGGGATGGTCCCGCAGGGGAACCGGAGGGATGATGCATGAGTATTACGAACGATGGGCGCGTGCTGACGAATGCCGAAATCGACTTTTGGGAGTCGAAACAGTTGAGCGGGCTACAAAAGCACCTCATCGCCACCATCCGCGACCTGCAAGCGCAACTTTTAGAACTCGAGCAGGGGCACGACAAGTGGAATCGGCGGTTGCAACATTACCGGTCGACGGCAGTTGACATTCATGAGATAGCAGACCAATTACAGATTCAGTGTGATGAATACAAGGCGGCGCTGGAACGCTACAATGAATCGGCGGATCGATTTATCCACAAAGTGAACCTTGGACTCGCCAAGAGTACAGAGACATACAATGACTTGTTCGACGCTCGCGCGCAGGCGCGCCAAACACTGGCCAAGTACGAACGCAAGGGCGCTCCGGAGTGAGCTTGGCACTGGCTGCGACTGAGATGACGAAGTTGGACGGTCACGAAGCGGTTTTTGTTCCCTTCGACATACGCGGTATAATATCATCCATGTTAAGGGTTGAGGGGCCAGACCGTATGAATGAAGACATGCTCTATGACAAGGCCAAGGCATTTATGGAATGTTGCTACCCCGAACTTGGACAATCCGTCACACAGCTGGAACGGCGTTTGGAGGATGTTGCGGCGGAGATCGAGTCGTCAGGCACATACCATCATACATATGAAGAGTTGGAGCACGGGGCGCGAATGGCCTGGAGAAATAGCAATCGCTGCATTGGGCGCCTGTTTTGGAACTCGCTTAAAGTTTTTGACTGTCGAGGGCTGCAATCGGTGGACGAAATCCGCGATGCGGTGTTTGCGCATATTCGCTTCGCGACGAACGAAGGCCGGGTACGGCCGACGATTACGGTATTTAGGCAAGAGGGGCCAGATGACCAGGTTCGAATCTGGAACCACCAGTTGATCCGCTACGCAGGCTACAGGACGCAAACTGGTGAGCTGATTGGGGATGCACACTCCATTAGCTTTACGGAACAATGTACGAGACTTGGGTGGCGGGGGGAAGGGACCCACTTTGACGTGTTGCCTTTCGTCGTCCAGGTTGCTGACGAAGAACCGAGATGGTTTGACATCCCGGAGGAGCTTGTGCTCGAAGTTCCGATTCGCCATCCGGAACTTGAGTGTTTCGAAGATCTGCAGCTAAAGTGGTATGCTGTACCGATGATTTCGGATATGGTGTTGGACATCGGTGGCATCCGCTACACGGCTGCACCGTTTAATGGCTGGTACATGGAGACGGAAATCGGTGCGCGAAATTTGGCCGATTTGAATCGCTATAACGTCCTACCCAAGCTCGGGGCCATGATGGGATTGGATACGTCCACAGATCGCACGCTCTGGAAAGACAAGGCGCTTGTCGAATTAAACATAGCCGTACTACATTCTTTTCAGGCTTGTCACGTAAGTATTGTCGATCACCACACAGCGAGCAAGCAATTCGCACGGTTTGAACAACACGAGATGGACAGTGGACGAGCATTAACGGGTGATTGGACCTGGTTGATTCCTCCAGTCTCACCTGCGACGACGCACATCTTTCATAAGCAGTACGACAACCGCATAGTGAACCCGAATTATTTCTATCAACAACGACCTTATTAGAACGACCTCAGTTCTAAATTGTAATAATTGGGTCTTATGTATATGTAAGTGTTGCCGATATGAACGTTTTGTGTCGGACATGAAACGACACGGTTTGACGGCATTCATGTGCTACGTTTGTTCGGTGCCGTGAAAAAATATCGGTAAGGAGTCGTATCACTTGGAAGCGTTGGAGAACGAAATTGAACAACTGCGAATCATGATGATCGCTGTCGCTGAACAAAAGGGGAACTTATGCGACCCTGAGGTCGTACACATTAGCCAACAACTCGACTCATGGATATTCGTCGTCCAGCAGTCGATGCCACATTAGAGTGTTCCGTACATATTTGCCTCCGCTTAAACCAACTGCTTCACCTGACTGCGATGTGCAGTTTTGCTGACCCCAAAGTATAGATGGTTCATTCATAAAATCTAGCTTCGCGTTCATCTCCGTTTGAGGGTCTTCACGGCGGAGGCTCTTTGGCATTTTCTGCTCGTGATCTGCACGCACAATAGGCGAAGCGGACGATTTGACCCGTGTCCGCGCCTTGTCTCATTTCCTCTCGTTTCAGGGTCTGACCCTCTACATCACGTCAGCTACGTCGACACATCTCAAGTCACATCCGCACAGCGCACCGCGCACCGCCGTGCAATTCCAGTGAATGGTAGGTTCTCCTCCGATTGAAACACATTTTTCTGTGAATCATATCGAAGTAAGCTTGACCTGACGAGTCGGAGGAGGACTGACCGTGGATCGTGATGCAGAGAAGGAACTACGAAAACTTGCCGAACAAGCAGCGAGACATTTTCGTGCAGAGTTTGGAGAAGAGATATCCGGTTTGAAAAGCCAATTGGCGCAGGTGCAGCAGATGATGAGCCAGGTTCATTCACAAAACCATGCGTCTATGCAACCAGACGTAGTACAACCCGAGCAGTCGGCACAACTGGTGCAGCAGATGCAGTCGTTCTCGCAAAAAGCTCAGCAACAGCAGCAATTGGCCACGCAACAACTGCAACAAGCCATCCGACAGGCCATTCAAATTTTGGGTCAAGCCGTTAAACACCTTCAGACCAGTCAGGTGCTTTCGCAAATGAACCTGTTGTTATCACAGTCTCAACAGCAATTACAACACACCAATCAGCAGGCGCAGCAATTTGGTCAGATGGGTCAACAGTTGATGCAACACCAACAACAGACGCAGCAACAGCGCTAACAACTGCAGTGATTCACTGACAGCCGCTCGCTCGAGCGGTTTTTCGGTTCGACGCGAGGGAAGGTGGATGCGTCCCGAGGGAGATATTTGGACAATATAGAAACAAAACCGTCCGAGAAGGTGAAACCAAATGGCATCCGCGCTCTACACATTCCTATTGCTTCCAGCGGTTGTACTTTGCCTGTTGTCGGGAATCGTGGTCATCTCCATGCGGATTCTAACGTTCATTTCCGTGACCATTGCCAAGAGACGAATCCGTTAGCGTCCGATCTTGTGTACGTGCGGACGGATTCCGGTGCGTAGCCTCGGGTGTCAAGCGAACGCGAGCCACCAGAGCCACCAGCCTCCGGCCCACGCGCCGTATCCCGGATAACCCCAGCGCCTCCCGTAGTAACCTGCTCCTGGACCGTAGCCACCGCCCCAGTAACCGGTGTGGCGAATTCCATATCCATAGCGAGTGAGTGCGACGTCCAATTTGTCCTCGTCTGTTGCATGGATGAGTTGCGCCGGAGCGTAATCTGACGGTACGCGCACCAACACGCCGCGCGGCGTCACTTTCTCGATGATCCCCCGGTGCGCACCCCACCTTGTCCGAAAACTGACCCAATGTCCAACAGCTTGTTCACATTCTCGTTGGGTACACATGTGTACGTGCGTACCTCCTTTCGCACTCGAATTGTAAAAGTGTGAGAAGCTCACTATACTGTACGTTTGCGTTTGCGAGACTGCAGCGGACGAACGCACAAACAGCGGTACCGGCGCGTTCGATTTTCGAACCGCGAGGCAGGTACCGCTCTTTGAGGGTAGAAAATGGCCTGCCTTGACATTGTTTTGGGTGTGGTCCAACGTAAGGATGATATGAGTGTTAGAAGGGACCGAACCGACGATATGGACGGATGGACGTTAAACGACATCGATATGCCCGCACCTACAGGGCAATTAGACCTTACATCATACCGCGACGCACTGACCGACGAGGGATTTGTCACAGGGGATAAGACACTCCTCTTTGATGCGCTGCTTGCGTTATCGCTGTCGAAAAACCTGTTGCTGCGAGGACCTACCGGGTCGGGAAAGACCAAACTCGCGCAATCTCTGGCTGAGAAACTGCGCTTGCCGATGGAATCTATCAATTGCTCGGTCGATCTCGACGCCGAATCCCTCCTCGGCTTCAAAACGCTGACTACGGAGGATGGCAGGTCGGAGATTCGGTTCGTCGAAGGGCCTGTGGTTCGGGCGATGCGCGAAGGGCATTTGCTGTACATCGACGAGATCAACATGGCTCGTCCGGAAACGTTACCGATTCTCAATAGCGTCCTCGATTATCGACGGCAGTTGATGAATCCATTTACGGCACAGACCATCACGGCACACGAGCGATTTCGAGTCATCGCCGCCATCAACGAGGGGTACGTCGGGACGTCTCCGATGAACGAAGCACTTCGGAATCGCTTCATCGTAGTCGACGTACCGTATCTCTCCGGCGAGCCGCTGAAATCGCTCATCCGTGCGCGAACGCAACTGCAAGATGAGAAGATGATCCAGCATTTTGCCGATTTGTCAGCGGATTTGGTAGCGGCCGCGCGCGTCGGCGAAGTGAGTGAGGAAGGGGCGTCCATACGCGCACTCTTAGATGCGTGCGACTTGGCGGCTCACATCCCAGCCGCTCGCGCTGTGTCGCGGGCCGTCGCAGCGAAATTGGACGACGAGCGCGAACAGGCTGTCGTGATGAACCTCGCTGAAACGTACTTTCCGCTAGAACGATAGGGGGCGAAGCAGGTGCAGACGTTTCGTTTTGACGCCCCGTCGGAAACGTGGTGGGTGCAGACCCAGCTTGCCGATCTCGCCGTGGCCCTCAGCCACACACCAGACTTAAAGGTCTCGTATGGCATGCACTCGGTGTGGCGGTGGGAAATACCTCTCGTGACGATTTCGACGTTTTGGGAATCCCTCGGCTCGACCGAGCGGATGAAGGCGCAGAAGGCCGACGTATACTTGCGCGCAGTCGGCAATCGCCTGTGGACGCAGCGCCTCGTGATGCGGCAAGCGTGGATGGAGGCGAGCGCGACCCGTTTCCCCAAGCTGACCAGACAATTGCTGTGTGCCGCCGAAGACGCTCGACTGGGGCGTCTCATCGCAAAAATGCGCCCAGGCGCAGAGTCGGCATTGCGATTAAGGTCCGCCGCGTACGGTCGGTTGCTACAACAAAATCGACTCAATCGCGAGCGGGACGGTCATCGATTAGATCTGCTGTTCACCGACGCCTACCTGCTCTTGAACGCCGTTTCGTCGCCACATGCGTCGGAGAGGGCGGATGCAGTGGTAGAGACCCTGCAAATGTATGCGAGGTCCGTGGGTCGGGCGGGATCGACAGAGGATGTGGCCTCGGCGACCTTGGCCCTTACACGCGATGTGGAGCGTCTCTATCCGGCAGGCAGCGCGCGCGACACGGGATACGATTGGTTCGATTTTGATACGGACGACTTCGCGCCGGCGCCAATCAAACCGGAACAGGAGCAGGAACGGCAGCCAGATGCGAAACATCGCGACCCACTTCAAGACGCACAGAAAGCACAGGAACAGCGCCGGGAACAAATAGAAGTATGGACGCAAGAACAAAACTCGCGCGCGACCGGTGCGTTCTCGATGGAAAATCAAGAGAATCAAAGCGTCCCTGCCATCGACCAGGGTGCGCGGGAAGGCGAGGATACCCCCGATTCCGTCATCACCCGGCGCGGACACGCCAATTCTGGCGTTCATCAGGATCATGGCGAAGCGGAAGAAGACACAGAGCTTCGTCTAGGGGTTACACCTGCTTCGTCGAATGTGGACACCATCGGCGTCCGCTACGTGGAACGTCACCGACCGGGCCCCGAAGCACAAGGGAAGGTGGCGTTTTGGGAGAGCGAAACAAAGGCTGCGCGGCGAAAGCTCGTCAAGCTGTTCGATGCCACCCTGTTGCACGCGATGCAAGCCAGGCAGGAAAACACTCGCCACGGCCGCTTGGACAAACGTCTCACCCGCTTGTGGACAGAGGAGCATCCGAGGTTGTTCTACCACAAGTCGAACCAAAGTAAATGGTTCGACGTGGCGGTACAATTGCTGGTCGATTGTTCCGGTTCGATGTATGAGCGCTTGGAGGCGATGAAGCCAACGCTCTACCTGTTTCACAAGACGTTTTCGCAACTACACATCGCACACGACGTGTGTGGCTTCTGGGAGGATACCCTCGGCACGTCCGTCACCAGAGAGGCTCAACCAGTCACGCACTTGCTTCACGCCGTGCGATTTTCCGATGACTCGCGCGCCGACGTCGCGCCATACCTCGATTTGTTGGAGCCCCAGCTCGACAACCGCGATGGCTATGCCATACGCGAGGTAGGTGAACAACTTCTCCGGCGCCAGGAGAGGCAGAAGTGGCTCATCGTCGTATCGGATGGGGAGCCAGCGGCAGAGGACTACCGCGACGCGGTCATCGATACGAAGAACGCCATTCGCGCATTAGAGGCCAAAGGAGTACACATTCTTCACTTGTGTGTGGTGTCGCCAGGGGAAACACACACGACGGAGATGCTCAAGCAGATGTATGGTCAGAGGTGTGTGGTCGTGCACGACGCAAGTCAGTTTCCAGCGGCCATGGAGCGCGCCCTGTCGCTCGTCATCCGCCAGCAGGCGCGGGGGTAGTCCGCGTCACACCGAACAGGCCACTTGTGCGTGCGTTGCACCGCGCCGGCCGCGCTTGTCCCATATAGGAGCATAGCCTTTTACACCGCCGACATTCGAAGGATATCGTCCACATACGAGACCGAGTGATTGTAGTCGTAAATCGCGTGGTACGGATCTCGGTCAAACCCTTGTGCTGCGAGCATGTGCGCCGTTGAATAAATCGCGTCGTCGACATTGTGGATGTTCGGGACCGTATGACCAGGGGCCGCAACGCCATAAATGGCGAACGTGGATGGCATGAACTGCATTGGCCCCAGTGCCCCTGCAGAACTGACATCCTGACCGGTGCAATCGAAGTCGGTCTCTTCCTTGTGAATGGCAGCGAGAACAGTCCACGGGATGTCATACTTCTTCCCGGCAGCCTGGTAGACCGGCATAAGGGACGGCGGGGCGTGTTGAATGAGGGACAAAGAGGCTTGCGTCGGCGTGTAGTTGGCCATGGGCGCCTCAATCGTCAATTTTTCCCCGACGTAAAGAGCCGAACCCGCGATTTGGTTGGTCTGTTCGAGGGTGGTGACAGAGACGCCATATTCCATGGAGATGGCCCAAAGTGTATCGCCTGGCATGACGGTGTACGTCAATGGGCCGCCTGTCGAGACGCTCATCGACGTCGCTTTCGAGGCAGTCGGGACCTTGACGGCCTGTCCGTCTTGCAATTTATGTTCCATTTGAGGGTGAGCGGTAAGAGGGTGGACCCAATCGGCGAATATCGCATGGGTTTTTTCGATATTAGGTATTTGTGCGGTCGTCGGTGGGGATGGTGCAAGGACTGCCTGTTGGTCAATTGGAGTGGTGACTAGAACGTCCGAAGGTGCCGAGGAGCGCGACGAGGCGCGTTCGCTGGTCCAGCGCAATCCGCCTGCAGCGTGGGTAAAGGCTATGATAGCGAGTACGCCTGCGAGTAGCAACGTGAGGCCGATACGAACCTGCCTGATCAATTACATCTCCCTTTCTATCGAGCTTGTCTAAAGAAGATGTACGCGATGAATCGCGAAAACATGCCTTTGTGACGAAAAAGTGAAAAAATCCGCCTGATTGGCGGATTACGCTGACTTGTGAGACAACTCGATAGCGTCCAGTAGAGAGCCAGCGAAGCGTTCTGCCTGAAGCGGACAAAATTCCAGTTCTACCTCGTCTGTGACCGGATTCACGCACTGAATGATGTAGGTGCACTGGTGGTCGCACTGAAGTTGCTGCGGCCGTGTCGTATGTTCGGCGCCGACAACGCGAAAATGGTATTCCTTCAACGGGTTCACCTTCCACTTCATGTTCTGCGCACGGCGCAGACGTTCACTTTCATTCTTTCTCAAATAACACTTTCGGCAAACGTGTCATATCATGTCGGAGAGTGGCAGGGGATGCGAATTCCCCTCCACCTACACACGGTGTCTAGCCGTCGTAGGTGGAGTTTGAATATATCTACACGAATGCTTTCCGAGAAAAAATCCTTCCGGTACAATAGTTGGTACTGGAGGGGATGCTATGGTGAGCCAGATTTTTCAAACTACGAAACTCAACAATGGTGTGGAAATGCCTTGGTTTGGCCTTGGCGTGTATAAAGCACAGGCTGGGGCAGAAGTGGAGCAGGCCATCCACGACGCGTTGGAGATTGGGTATCGGCATATCGATACCGCCGCACTCTATGAAAATGAGGAAAGCGTTGGCGAAGCCATCCGCACTTCAGGCCTCAAACGGGAAGACGTGTTCGTCACCACGAAGCTTTGGAATACGGAGCAAGGATACGAGAGCACGCTCAAGGCTTTTGAGACGAGCCGGAAGAAACTCAAGTTTGACTACATAGACCTGTACCTGATTCATTGGCCGGGCAAGGACAAGTTTGTCGATACCTGGAAGGCGTTTGAAAAGTTGTACCGGGACGGGTACATTCGTGCCATCGGGGTGAGTAACTTTCAAGTCCATCACCTGCAAACGCTCTTGGAGCGAACTGAAATTCGTCCGACGGTCAACCAAGTCGAATATCATCCGAGGTTGACGCAGGAACCACTCAAGGCGTTTTGCGAGTCGCAACAAATTCAGTTGGAGGCCTGGGCGCCCTTGATGCGTGGCAAAGTGCTCGACGACCCGGTGATTCTCGACATCGCGGCGAAGTACGGCAAGACGCCGTCGCAGGTGGTGTTGCGGTGGGACCTGGACACCAAGGTGATCACCATTCCGAAGTCCGTTCACCGTAATCGCATCGAGGAAAACGCAGGTATTTTTGATTTCCAACTGGACGACACCGATCTAAAGCGGATTGGACAATTGAACACAAACGAACGTACTGGGCCAGATCCGGATGAGCTCCTCTTTTAAGCGCGCCAGAACGCGTTCATTGATGATAGAAGGCTACCCTTTGCTGTAGGGTAGCCTTCTTCATGGCAAGGATATCTACGCCGCCAGAGATGCATTGCGTGCGCCAGGGCGTTTCATCTGGTGAGTGGAACCTGTCTTACTGACCGTTTCCGCCTTTTTGAAAAGACGTAGGCTGGTTCAAAGCCTTTCTTGGTTTGTCCACCAAACTGCTGTTTCCCGATTGCGAACTGGTACTTCTGCGGTGCGCTTTTGGATAGTTGAACGTCTTGCTGTCTCCCATGGTCATCGCCTCCCCGACCGTAGGATTTCCTTCACCGACTCGAACATGCCTTCCAGCACTTTGCTCGGGTAGAACTGCTCAAAGGCCCGCTGAATAGTTGCGCGCTGGCATGTAGAGACTAATTCCTGGCAGGTGAAAAGACATGAAGACACTAGACAAATTGCTGTTTGTAGCCGTCCTCGGTGGACTGCTGGTGATTGGTGCGGTATACGTGCTGTTGTCCACGAGACACATGTTCTAAGACTGGCGATTCCTGCGATGGCCATTCATAATGAAGGGCGACATCGGAGGTGCTACAATTTGTACGAGTTTACCATCACGGATGCCGAGGCAGGCCGAAAGCTCTCCACATTGCTCAGCAACACGCATGGCATGTCGCGCCGTCTCCTGCGCAAAGTGATCCA
Source organism: Alicyclobacillus fastidiosus (assembly GCF_026651875.1). Lineage (GTDB taxonomy): Bacteria > Bacillota > Bacilli > Alicyclobacillales > Alicyclobacillaceae > Alicyclobacillus > Alicyclobacillus fastidiosus. The sequence continues at coordinate 2,925,018 of NZ_CP104067.1, forward strand.
GACAGACGGTGTGCTGTGTAACGGTACACCTGTCATGCTCTCTTATATCGTCAAAGCTGGCGATCACATCGGCGTCCAGTTTCCCGACGAAGACACCACCGTCGTTCCCGAGCCGATGCCCCTTCACGTCTGTTACGAAGACGACAATATCGTCGTGGTCAACAAGCCTGCGGGCGTGCTCACACATCCTTCCGCTCGCGAGCGCACCGGGTCGTTACTCGCCGGTGTGGCGGCGTACCTTCAACCGTACGGACTCGTTCCACACTCCATCCACCGACTCGACAAATTTACATCGGGTGCCATTATGTTCGCCAAACACGCCCATGGACACCATTTGTTCGATGCTGCTCTGCGCCACGACCTCGTTCACCGCAACTACGTAGCGATTGCCTTTACGCCGACGCATCCGCCCCTTTCTCAGTGGGTGACGTTCGAAGATTTTATCGCGCAGGATCCAAATAAGCCGTCGCGGCGCATCGTCGGTGACGAGACGAGCGGACAACTGGCGATTACACACATGTGTCCAATCGCGCGCGTCGGCGACGTGTCCATTTGCGTGTTTCGCCTGGAGACTGGGCGCACACATCAGATCCGCTTGCAAATGGCCGCACGCGGGATGCCGCTGGTCGGTGACCGCGATTACACGTATGCGTACAGCGGACACCCTCCCACGAAGGCGTCGACCTTTCATGAACGGATGCTGCCGCACCAAGCGTTGCATGCGTATCAACTGGTTTGGCGGGTTCGCGTGACGGATGCTCCGACGTCCGCGTATGCGAAGCCAGCCGACCTCTTGGAGGAGTTGTGGTCGATGCTCGGCGGGGGCCCTTCCTTGCACGCACTCGTGCAGTCGAAGGCCGCACTTTCGTAACCACGAAACCCTGAGCTTTTTGGTACACTACATGTTGAATGAAATTTGTTTATAGGAGAGGTGTCATGGCGAGATATAAGCATCTCGATACGCTCCGAGAACTTGTCACGCTCCATGGTGGGCCTGGGTTTGAACAACAGGTCCGCGACCGAATTCAAACGGCGTTCTCCGAGTACACGACCGATTTACGCGTCGACACACTCGGGAACTTGATCGGCGTCATCCCAGGCGAGGGACCGGGTCCAAGGCCACGGATCTTATTGTCTGCGCACATGGATGAAATTGCGCTCGTGGTTTCCCGCATTGAAGCGGGCGGGTTTCTTCGCGTGGCGCAAGCAGGCGGATTCGATCCGCGAACGCTGGTCGGGCAAGAAGTGTTTGTACATACCCGCACCGGGAAGCACCTTGGCATCGTTGGCTCCAAGCCACCCCATTTGACTGCCCCAGAGGAGCGGGGGAAGGCTGCTGCCCTAGAAGATCTGTTTATCGATCTCGCCCACCCAGAAGCGTCCGTGCGCGATCTGGTCGCAATCGGGGACCGCGTGACGCTCGCCAGAGAGGTCTACTCGCTGCGCAACGATAGACTCGCGGGAAAATCACTGGATAATCGCACGAGTGTCGCCATCATTCTGGAGACGTTAGAAGTTCTGAAAAAACTTCACCATACTGCTGACGTCTATGCCGTCGCCAGTGTCCAGGAAGAGGTGGGCGTCCGCGGCGCGGCTACCGTCGGCTACGGCGTAAACCCGGACATCGCCATCGCGATTGACGTGACATTTGGCGACTTTCCTGGGCAGGCTTTCGACGAAGGCTTTGAACTCGACGGAGGGCCCGCGCTTTCTTACGGTCCGAACCTGCATATGAAAGTCTTTCGGCACTTGACCGAAGTGGCGGACCGCGAAGGTATCCCCTATCAAGTCGAGTTGTCGCAAGGGCCGGTCGGCGCGGATGCGCGGGCATTTCAAATTGCTCGCGCGGGCATCGCCAGCGCACTCATCGGGATTCCGCTGCGCTACATGCACACCTCGGTTGAAACTGGTGCGTACCGCGATATTGCGTTGTGTGGGCGCCTCTTGGCACAGTACATCGCGGACGTGGACGCAGCCCGAGTGGAGGATTTGTCATGTTATTAAAACGGTTGTCGGAGGCGATGGGGCCGTCTGGGTTTGAAGACGAGATCCGCAACGTGATCCGGGACGAGGTGACGCCGCTCGTCGCAGATCTGCACACGGACGTCCTCGGGAATTTGATTGTCAGCAACGGAAGCGAGCACAACGGCCCGCGCGTCATGCTCGACGCGCATATGGATGAAGTCGGGCTCATGGTTGTTCAGGTTTGCGAGGGCGGGCGTGAGAGCGGCCTGTTGAAGTTCCGGGCGCTCGGCGGGATCGATCCGCGCGTGCTCGTGAGCAAACCGGTTTTCGTCGGGAACGACCGGATTCCCGGTGTCATCGGTGCAAAGCCGATTCACTTGCAGGAGCTAAGTGAACGGCGCAAACCGCTTGCGATGGATCAGTTGTACATCGACATCGGCGCGAAGGACGCAAAGGACGCGAAAGCCGTGGTGAAACCGGGAGACGTGGCCATCTTCGCCACGCAGTTCGGGACGCTCGGCGAGCGCGCCATCAAAGGCAAGTCGTTCGACGACCGCATCGGCTGCGCGCTGCTCGTTGAAGCCTTGCGCGAATCCTACGACCTCCCTGTCGTCGGGGCGTTTACGGTGCAGGAGGAGATCGGGTTACGCGGCGCACAGGCTGCGGCCTACGCCATCGAACCGGACATCGCCATCGCGCTTGAAGGCACGGTCTGCTTTGATGTAGTCGGTGCCAAGTCGCACGGGCAGTCGACCATCATGGGGGCAGGGCCGGCACTCACTGTCCAGGATTCACAGACCGTCGCGGATCGGCGCTTCCTGGACTTCATGGTCAGTGTGGCGGAGAAACACGGCATTCCATATCAGCTCCGCCGGGTAAAAGGCGGCAGTAACGACTACGGAGCGATTCATAAAGTCCGTGCCGGCGTCATCGGCGGCGCGATTTCCGTCCCGGTCCGCTATATCCACGCGCCTACCCAGGTTGCTTCACTCGATGACTTCGACAACTCCCTATCGCTAGTAAAGGCAGTGCTTCGGGAGCTAGAACAAGGAGGGTTTACGGCATGAAAGATCTGATTGAGCGGCTTGCGAAAGCCATCGCGCCTTCTGGGTCCGAACGCACATTGCAGTCGTTGATCCTCGACGAACTGAACGGCGTTGCGGACGAAGTGGGCATTGATACCCTTGGGAACGGCATCGCCAAAAAGAGCGGCCGAGGTCCGCACATCATGTTGGCCGCACACGCGGATGAACCAGGCGTGATGGTGATCGACATCGATGAGCAAGGATTTTTGCGCCTCATCCCCATCGGCAATTTACGTCCTGAGCACCTCCTTCACCGGCAAGTGGAATTCACCAACGGCGTAGTGGGGGTCATCGAACTTGAAGAGAAGGTGAAGCTGGCGGACGCTGGCTATGACCACCTGTACGTCGACATCGGATCCCGCTCGCGTCAAGAGACATTGGGTCTCGTTCACATCGGCCTCGCGGGCGTCATCGTCGATCCCGTTCGCGAGTTGGCCGGCAATCGCCTCCTCGGGCGCGCCTTGGACAACCGCGTCGGTTGCGCCATTGCGGTCACCGCTTTTCGCGAGCTGGCGACCTCTGGGCGTCAGGTGACGCTCGTACTCACCGCACAGAGCGCCGTCGGCGCACGCGGGGCCCGCACCGCGGCGTATCAGGTGCAGCCGGACCTAGCGCTCCTCATCGACGCGGCACCGGCGAGCGACGTCCCAGAGGGCCGGCGCACGGCACTTGAGCTCGGTCGTGGACCGGCCATCAAGATCATGGACGGAACGGCGATTGTGCCGCTCGCGGTCAAAGATCACCTGATCCAATCTGCGCAGGCGATTGGCGTGGAGACGCAATTCGAGGTGTGGCCAGGCGGCCAATCGGACGCTGGCGCGGTTCAACTGTCTGTCGATGGCATCCACATCGGCGGCGTGTCCTATCCGGCCAGGTACGTGGGCTCTACGCAGAGCGTGATCGATTTAGGGGATGTGGATAGCGCGCTGAAATTGGTGATCGAGGCAGCAAAGACGTATCAGTAAAGCGGTGGAGGGAACCTTCCCTCCCGCTCTTTTTTCGTCAACTGTTTCTACCGTTTCTCAAACCTGTGCTATAATACGTCCCATTCAGGCTGGAACACTCGGTTTTGCCGAGGTAGTACATACGGGAGGGCTTTTTTTGATTCGTTATCTCTCAGCAGGTGAGTCCCACGGACCGGGATTGACCGTTGTCATCGATGGATTTCCTAGTAATCTCCCCGTCTCTAAAGAGTACATCGATGAGCAGTTGCGCCGTCGTCAGATGGGGTATGGCCGCGGATTTCGGCAGCGGATCGAGACGGACACGGTGGAAGTCACCAGTGGCATTCGCTTTGGCCACACGCTCGGTACGCCCATCACGATGAACGTGGTCAATCGCGATTTCAAGAACTGGACGGACCGGATGTCAGTGTTTGGGGAGAAGCCAGACGACCTCAAGGAAATCTACCGGCCTCGCCCAGGCCATGCCGATTTGGCGGGTGCCATCAAATACGACCACGAAGACATCCGAAACGTCCTCGAGCGTGCGAGCGCCCGCAACACGGCGACCATCGTCGCTGCAGGTGCTCTGGCCAAGCAGTTGCTCGAGCAGTTTAACATCCAGGTGACCGCCCACGTCGTCGAACTGTGTGACGTGGTGGCAACTGACTTGCCGACGAGCCTAGAGGATTTGATTGAACGCGCGGACGCGTCAGAAGTTCGCTGCGCCGACGCAAACGCAGAGGCACAGATGATCGCGCGAATCGATGAAGCCAAGGAAAATGGCGACACCGTTGGCGGCATCTTCGAGGTCATCGTGCGCGGTTGTCCAATTGGCCTTGGCAGTTACGCGATGCCGGACAGGAAGCTGGACGGGCGACTCGCAGGCGCGTTGATGAGCATACAAGCCATCAAAGGCGTCGAGATTGGGCTCGGTTTTGAGGCAGCGCGCCGCTTTGGTTCAAAGGTCCACGATGCGATTGCGTACAAGGACGGTTCCTACTTGCGCGCCTCGAACGGGGCTGGCGGGTTGGAAGGCGGCGTCACAAACGGGGAAGACGTGGTCGTTCGCGTGGCTATGAAGCCTATTTCCACGCTGTATAAACCACTTCCGAGCGTCAACATGAAGACGAAGGAAACGGAACTCGCAGCCATCGAGCGCTCCGATTACTGCGCCTTGCCGGCGGCGTCGGTCGTCGGGGAGAACGTGGTCGCTTGGGTGATTGCAGACGCCCTCATCGAAAAATTCGGCGGCGACTCGCTTGAACAGATGAAGGACAATTTCGAACAATACCGCGAGCGAGTGGCAAAGCGATGAGCATCCTCGAGGTGAAAAGCAAGTCGGGTGGCTATCGTGTCGTGGCCGAAGGAAATGTGCTTGCCACACTTGGGGAACAGCTTTCGCGACTCCAGATCTCGAGGCGCACGAGCGTCACGGTGATCACCGACGAGACGGTGGGCGCACTGCCGTTTGCGAAGGACGCCGCGCGCTCCCTGGAGGCGGCGGGCTATCGCTATCAAATTCTCGAGGTGCCCGCAGGGGACCACAGCAAGTCGCTCGCGACCGCGAGCACCCTATATCCGAAATTGCTGGCGTTTGGCATGCGCCGTAGCGACCTCATCGTCGCGCTCGGTGGGGGAGTGATTGGCGATCTCGCCGGCTTCGTCGCCGCCACGTACCTTCGGGGCATCTCCTTTATCCAGGCGCCGACTACGCTGCTCGCACACGACAGCAGTATCGGCGGGAAGGTCGGCGTCAACCTGCCTGAGGGCAAGAACCTCGTCGGCGCCTTTTATCCGCCGCGGGCGGTTCTCTACGATTTGTCGGCCTTGGCGACGTTGCCTGCCCGGCAGTGGACGAACGGCATGGCGGAAGTGATCAAACACGGGATTATCGGCGATGCTCGATTGTTCGAGCGCTTAGAGGAAAAACCGCTTACCGTCTGCCCTGATGCGGCTACGCTCGAACCGATTCTCACCGCCGCCATGAAAGTGAAAATTGACGTCGTCGAGTCGGACGAACGAGAGGCGAATCGCCGACAGGTGCTCAATGTCGGACATACGCTTGGGCACGCCATTGAGCAGAGGTCGCACTACGGCTTAGGTCACGGGGAAGCCATTTCCATCGGACTCGTGCTCGAGGCGAAACTCGCTGTTGCGCGGGGACTTCTCGATGAGGAGACGGCAGTTCGCATTGAACGGGTTCTTGCAAGCCACGGCTTACCCACGCAAACGCCGCGCGACGACTGGCGCGAGGTGGCAGCGCTCATCGACGTCGACAAGAAGCACGGGCGCGCGTTGTGGACATTTGCACTGCCGACGGCCATCGGCGACGTCGTCATCGTGGACGATGTCTCACCTGACGAAGTCAAGGCCGTATATGATCGGTCGCTTGAGGAGGCATAAAGGATGAAGGTACGTGGGATACGCGGGGCCACCACGGTCTCTGCGGATACGAGTGAGGATATTTTCACCGCCACAAAGGAACTGATTGAAGAAATCATACGGTTGAACGACATAGAAGTCGACGATGTGGCGAGTGTGCTCTTGACACTGACCCCGGACTTATCCGCCGCGTTCCCCGCAAGGGCGGTTCGCAGCCTGCCTGGTTGGCAATGGGTGCCGCTGATGTGTGCGCAGGAAATCGGCGTTCCCGATGCGCTTCCGCGCAGCATCCGCGTGTTGTTGCACGTCAATACGGACAAAAAACAAGAGGAACTCGTGCACGCCTATCTGGGTGAAGCCGTTCAGTTGCGTCCGGATTTGGCAAAAGATTGACGACGCGGCTCGATTGGGTAGATGGCGGTTGACGCGAGCTTCATTCCCATATACCATGTTCACATGCGGCGAGTGCCGCATGTGTTTTTAGTTGAGTGAGTTGAGAAGAGTTGAGCTGCACAATTTTGATTGATTGGGCGCAGTGTACCCATTTGGTGCGTACGCTCGTGTGCGGTTCATAGTTGAGAGGAGAGTACGGACATGGGCCGTATCGTGGATCTAGCTTTGCGCTCGGTCGCCATTGGTGAATTTCTCGATGCCGACTTAGCAGATGAATTTATGAATGAATTGATGAATGGACGTGTCTCTTCCGTTCAACTCGCTGGCCTCATCAGCGCGATGGCCGTTCGCGGAGAACAACCCACAGAGATTGTCGGGTTTGCTCGCGCGATGCGCCGCCACGCCATTCCGATGACGGCGCCATCAGGTGCACTGGACACTTGTGGTACGGGCGGGGACGGGGCAGACACGTTTAATATTTCTACGACCGTTGCAATCATTGCAGCAGCTGCGGGAATTCCAGTCGCGAAACACGGCAATCGCGCAGCATCGAGTCTCAGCGGCAGCGCAGACGTACTTCAAAAACTCGGCGCGCGCATCGACCTCGATGCACCTTCCTGTGAAGCCCTGCTTGAAAAGACAAACCTTTGCTTCCTGTTCGCCCCTGTCTTTCATCCAGCCATGAAACATGCGGCCACTGCCCGCAAGGAATTGGGTTTTCGGACCATCTTTAACATTCTCGGGCCACTGACCAATCCGGCGCGCACGCGACGCCAAGTACTCGGTGTATTCCGCGAAAGCTTGGTGGAGACGGTGGCACAAGCCCTGGCTCAACTGGGAGTGGACCACGCGATGGTCGTCCATGGAGCGGGCGGTCTCGACGAATTGTCCATCTCGGGACCGACCACCGTCGCCGAAGTGCGGGGCCGCGAAGTGTTGATGCAAACCGTCGCGCCTGAGGACGTTTCACTCTCTCGCGCAGACGTCAGCGCCATCCGCGGTGGAGACGCGTCGGTCAATGCCGAAATCGTTCGCGAATTACTTCGTGGAAAACCAGGAGCTAGGCGGGACGTCGTCGTTTTGAACGCCGCAGCCGCACTATATGTGGGCGGAAAGGCGAGCGACCTACAAACCGGCGCGCAACTGGCGAAGAACTTGATCGACTCAGGGACGGCGTATCGGAAGTTGACTGAGTTCATTCGCGAGAGCCACACCATCGTTCCAAACACTGCAGAGGTGATCAGTGGATGAGCGTTCTAGATAAGATTCTCATGACCAAACGAGAAGAAGTTGCGCGATTGCACGAGCGGAGAGTCGTCTTTGACACCGCGCGCCCGCGTGAGATTCATTCGCTGCGCGCGGCGCTGCTCGCTGGTTCGAATCTCGGAGTCATCGCCGAAATCAAGCGCAAAAGCCCGTCGAAAGGGACTATCCAGGCGGACATCAACCCCGCAGAGCGGGCACAGGTGTACGAACGGGCGGGCGCCACAGCGATTTCCGTACTCACGGATGAGAAGTACTTTGGTGGTTCTATCGAGGACCTGCGCTCGGTGCGAGATGCGGTATCCATCCCTTTGCTTCGCAAGGATTTTATCATCGACGAGATTCAAATTGATGAAGCGTACGCCGCAGGTGCGGACGTCGTCCTGCTCATCGCCGCAGCACTTAGGCCAAAGCGGCTCCGAGAGCTGTCGGCGTACGCCCAACACCTCGGGTTGGACGTGTTACTCGAGGTGCACGGCGTCGACGAACTGGATGCGGCACTCGATGCCACACCGAGTATCCTCGGTATCAACAACCGAAATCTCCACACGTTCGACGTCGACTTGGGGACGACAGAAGACGTCATCCAAGCGCTTCCCAAAGATGTCGTGGTCATTTCCGAGAGCGGTATTTTCGGGACCGCCGACGCACAGCGAATGGTTGACGCCGGTGCGCGTGGCATTCTCGTGGGTGAGCTGCTGATGCGCCACGCCGATTTAGGTGATGTGGCAAAGTGCCTCACTTCGCTGCAGGTGGAGGCGCCATCGGTGGACATCGCGTGAGCGCGCCCGAGGTTCAGGTCAAGATCTGTGGCCTTCAGCCGGACGATGAGTTGTCGTTTACAGAGCACCCGCGAGTGTCCCACGTCGGGTTCGTGTTCGTCGAGGCATCCAAGCGATTCGTCCATCCGTCTCGAGCAAGGCGAGCGACAGTGCGACTCGCAGCCGATACCGAGGCCGTCGGCGTATTCGCGAATGCCACCGTCGACGAGATCGCCAGCACAGTGGCCGTAGCCGGTCTAGACATCGCTCAGTTGCACGGGGACGAGTCACCAGAGGTGTGTCGGGACTTGCAACAACGAGGGTTCAGAGTCTGGAAGGCGATTCAGGTGCCGTCCGAGGGTGCTCAGTTGGACGACGTGCGCCGCGAGGTGCACCGCTATGCAACGTGTACGGACGCCATCTTGCTGGATGCAAAGCCGCCAACTGGCGCTGGCGTGACGGGGGGGCACGGGCAGTCATTTGACTGGACGGTCCTCGGCCGAATCGCACAGGACATCACCGGTCACCCTTGGTTCGTGGCTGGCGGAATTCGTCCAGACAATGTCGGCACTTTGTTGTCGCTGTGTCGACCGACCGGCATTGACGTGTCTTCGGGAGTCGAGCGCGGCGGAAGAAAGGATCCGGCGTTGATTCAAAGCCTTCTCACGAACGTCCATCGCCCGTTGACGCCAACTTCACAAACCATCACACGCGGCGAGGGCGGTCGCGTGTTCCCAATCATCCATTCCTGTACGGGCGGTGAACAGAGATGACAGAATCATATAGCTACCCAGATTCGAACGGCCGCTTTGGTGGATTCGGTGGACGCTATGTTCCCGAAACGCTGATGTCCGCCTTAATTCAACTGGAAAAGGACTATTTGCGCCTGCGCGCAGATGCGGACTTCCAGCGGGAATTGAAGTATTTTCTTGAACAGTATTCGGGGCGGCCGACGCCTTTGTACTACGCAGAGCGCCTGAGTGAGGCACTGGGTGGCCCGAAGATATATCTGAAGCGCGAGGATTTAAATCACACCGGCGCACACAAGATCAACAATACTATCGGACAGGCTTTATTGGCCGTGCACACGGGGAAGAAGCGCATTATCGCGGAGACGGGGGCAGGTCAGCACGGTGTTGCATCGGCTACGGTCGCGGCGCGGTTTGGGCTCGAATGCACGGTGTTCATGGGGGAGGAAGACATGCGCCGGCAGGCGTTAAACGTCTTCCGGATGCGGATGCTTGGCGCAGAGGTCGTACCTGCTGTGTCAGGGACGCGTACGCTTAAGGACGCGACGAATGAGGCCATTCGGTACTGGGTCTCGCACGTCGACGACACCTACTACATTATTGGCTCAGTCGTTGGACCCCACCCGTATCCGCAGATGGTACGCGACTTTCAGCGGATTATCGGCGACGAGACGAGAGCGCAAATCCTCGCTGCCGAAGGGCGCTTGCCCGACCGCGTGGTGGCGTGTGTCGGAGGCGGGAGCAACGCCATGGGGATGTTTTTCCCATTCGTCGAGGATCAGGGGGTAGCGCTCATCGGGGTAGAGGCTGCCGGGCTCGGCGTCGACACAGAGGCGCACGCGGCGAGCGTGAATCGCGGCCGCCCAGGCGTGATTCACGGAGCCAAGACGATGCTCTTACAGGATGAGTTCGGACAAGTGACGCCGGCACACTCCATTTCGGCGGGTCTCGATTACCCTGGAATCGGACCAGAGCACGCTCATTTGGGCGAGTCTGGCCGGGCCAGTTACGTCCCCGTCACAGATGAGGAGGCGTTGGAGGCGTTCTATTTCCTGTCGAAGACCGAGGGGATTATCCCTGCGCTCGAAAGTGCCCACGCCGTCGCCTACGTGATGCGCGAAGCTAAGCACATGTCCGCGGATGAACGCGTCGTCATCTGCCTGTCTGGTCGTGGCGACAAGGACGTCGAGCAGGTGGCCAATTTGGAAGGGGGACGCGCTCATGGGGAGAATTGAACGGGCGTTTGAGGCACTCGCCGGCAGAACTGCGCTGATTCCGTTTGTGGTGGCGGGCGACCCGAACTATGAGGAGTCTCTTTCCTTGGTGCAGGCGATTCTCGACGCAGGGGCGGATATGATCGAGTTGGGCTTGCCCTACTCGGATCCGCTGGCCGATGGCCCGGTCATCCAAGCTGCTGCTTTACGTAGTCTACAGTCAGGATTTCAATTGCCGCAAAGCATGCGGATGATTCAGGCCATCCGTCAGCGGACACAAAAGCCCATCATCGCGTTTACGTACGTCAACCCCGTCCTTCAGTATGGTATCGAGACCTTCGTTCGCGAATTGGCTGCCGCTGGTGGGGATGGTGTGATCATCCCCGACGTCCCGCTCGAAGAGGCGCCAGAGATTGCAGAGGTCGCAAGGCGTTACGAGATCGCGTTTATACCGCTTGTCGCGCCGACGTCGGGTGAGGCGCGCGTACGAGCCATTTGCGAAGCCGCGACTGGGTTTGTTTACTGCGTATCCTCCCTTGGGGTCACCGGAGAACGGAGTGCCGTGTCAAATAACGTGCAGAGCCTTGTCGAGACCGTCAAGGCGCACACGGACTTACCTGCTTGTGTGGGGTTCGGCGTCAGCCAACCGGTGCATGCAAAAGAGATTTCGGCGTACGCCGACGGAGTGATTGTGGGCAGTGCCTATGTGCGGCGAATCGAGGAATTCGAGGCGCAGGGACCCGCTGCGATGATGAACGAGTTGAGCGAATTTACGCGGGCCCTCAAGTCGGCTTGTAAATGATTCCTTGGCCGAACGGACTGTACTGTGCTAGAATCTTCTATTAATTTGACTAGATATATGTGGAGAGGGAGATTTCAATGATTGTGGTGATGAAGGAAGGGAGTACCCGTGCTGAAATCGAGCACGTCATGCAAGTGTTGAAGCAGAAAGGCTTCGGTGTCCATCTGTCGGAAGGTACGGAGCAGACGATTGTCGGTGTGATCGGCCCGAAGGATCGCGTTCGCGAACTCGGTATCGAAAACATGAGCGGCGTCGAAAAACTGGTACCCGTCAGCAATCCGTTCAAGTTGGCCAGTCGCGCGTTCCACCCGGATAACACGACCGTTCAGGTGCTCGATCACGTCGTAGGCGGCGAAACGCCGACCATCATCGCCGGCCCTTGTTCGGTAGAGTCTCGCGACGGATTGATTGACATCGCACGGGCCGTGAAGGCCAGTGGGGCACAATTGCTTCGCGGCGGTGCGTTCAAGCCGAGATCGTCCCCGTACTCGTTCCAGGGCCTCGGCGAAGAAGGGCTGAAGTACCTCGCTGCAGCACGGGAAGCGACTGGACTCGGCATTGTTTCCGAGATCATGGAGCCGGGACTTGTAGATCTCGTCGCAAGCTATGTCGACGTGTTGCAGATTGGCGCGCGTAACATGCAGAATTTTGCTCTGCTCAAGGCAGTGGGGAGGACAAATAAGGCGGTTCTGTTGAAGCGCGGATTCTCCAACACCATCGAAGAGTGGCTGATGTCGGCAGAGTACATTATGGCCGAAGGAAATCCGAACGTGATCTTGTGCGAACGAGGCATTCGCACGTTTGAAACGTACACTCGAAACACGTTAGACCTGAATGCTGTACCGGTCGTTCAACACCTGTCACACCTGCCTGTCATGGTAGATCCGAGCCACGGCGTCGGGCACGCTCGCTACGTGTCCACAATGGCGCGAGCAAGCATCGCTGCGGGTGCCGCGGGCGTTATTGTCGAAGTCCATCCAAAGCCGGAGGAAGCGTGGTCGGATGGAAGTCAAACGCTGACCTTGGAGGCGTTTGATCAAATGGCTCGTCAAGTTCGACAGTTGCACGAGCTCACACAGTCCTTCCAGCGACAGGAAGCGACGGTTTAATGGGACGGGGGATCTCTCGAATCCTCATCCTTGGAGGCGGACTACTGGGCACGTCCTTTGCACTTGCGGTGCATCGGGCGTGCCCTGATGCCGTGATCGAATGTGTGGAGCAGAGCCCGGAACATCGTGCGAAGTTGACCCAGTACGCGGCTATCGCACAGGTGTACAGCGACGTGACGGACGTGGATAGCCAGTTTGACTTGGCGGTTCTCGCGGCGTCGCCAGACGTGTGCATCTCGTATTTGCAGTCCATTGCGCGCCACGCTTCCATCGTGCTCGACGTCTGTAGCGTCAAGCGCGCGATTTGTGAGGCAGCCGACGACTTGTGCCTGCGAAGTCAGTTCGTGCCGTCGCATCCGATGGCGGGAAAGGCGATTGAAGGGCCCAGCGCGGCGGACGGCGAGCTGTTTCGGGACAGGCCGTGGATATTCTTGGAGGATTGGGCGCCTCCAGCGACGGTACTCGCCCTGATTGAGCGGATAGGTGCGCGAGTGACCATGATTCCATCGGCAGAAGCACACGATGGGATGGTGGCGTGCGTTAGCCACGGGATTCACGTGACTTCGCTGGCGGCCATGCTCACGAGTGAGGAGAAGCGGCGACAGACGTTTCCATCGCTTGTCGAGGTCAGTGGCCCGGCATTTTGGGATATTACGAGGCTCGCGTCGTCTCCAGCGGCGTTCTGGGCCGATACGTTGCTCCAGAACAGGGAGAACGTCATTCCATATCTGCAAACGTTGCGAGAGCAAATCGCCAATTTTGAAGAGGCGATGCGCAACCAGGACCGAGACTGTCTTGTGGACCTCCTCAACAAATCGAAAATTGCCCGTGAGACTTGGGAATCGTCCCGACCCTGACCAACGCCGCTCGTCGGGAAGGGGCGATTTTTGCGATTTAGGTTATTGTTCAAGTTCGGGTGTTGACAGCGCTTCCATCATGAGATATGATAACTCTCGAAGGGTGTTATGTTCTGATTTCTCTCCACTCCTAGCAGAATCTCCTGTTTGGAATCCGTGAAAGCGGATTCCTCTTTTTTTGTCTCCTAAACCTTGTATATCATTCCGCTTTTACATAAAAACTACAGATACAATCACCATTGACACTGTTCTGGAAAGGAGTGTCTGTGCTGCAAATTTATCCACAGGATGAGACATTCCTGTACGTACGAGGCAATCCGGAGTCGTCGTCAGAAGATTCGCCGCTCTTTGAACAGGTTGGGGTTTTTGCGGACCGCCGCCAAACCATGCCGCCTCTGTACCTCTATGAGCTGTCGAACGAGCGGCTGTGGAACGCTTGCCGACTCGGAATGACAGCCAGGGACGTGATCACGTTCCTTCGGCGCTACGCGGCAAGTCCGCTGCCAACGAAGATGCAGAACCACATCTGTACAGCGATGGGGCGCTTTGGGGACTTGGCGCTCTACGAGGTGGAGGGGGGACTAGAGCTTCGGGGTAGTGCAAAGCTGATGGCGCAAGTGAGAAGGCACCCGGACATCGCACATCACCTGCGCGGTCGCAAATCGTTATCGGCGCGCGTCGACGCGAAGGCTCGAGTGGCATTGAAAATGGCCTTGGCTTCACACGGATTTCCCGTACTCGACGATGGCGTGCGCATCGAGGCGCCAAAGTCACTGCACATCGAGCTACATCCGAGTTTGCACCTGCGCGCCTACCAACGTGCGGCTATCCAGCATTTTGTCGGCCGTGAAGAAGGCTCCGGTGTGATCGTACTTCCGTGCGGGGCCGGAAAGACGGTGGTCGGCCTAGCAGCGCTCGCCGCACTTCAGTGCACCGGACTCATCCTCGTTCCAAACGAAGCCGCTGCGAAGCAATGGAAAGACCATTTCCTCAAGTACACCAATCTCACGCCGTCAGAGGTGGGCATCGATGACGGGGCAGACGCGATGAAGCCGGTGACCATTACCACCTATCAGCGCCTGACGGCGAGACGCAAGTCGGGCGAATATTATCATTTCGGACGATATGTCGCGACAAATTGGGGATTGGTCGTCTACGACGAGGTCCACTTGCTGCCAGCTCCGCTGTTTCGCTTGTCAGCCGAGCTGCAGTGCGCGAGAAGACTTGGTTTGAGCGCGACGCTCGTGCGCGAGGACGGGCGCACGTCAGATGTATTTTCGCTCGTCGGTCCGAAGGTGTACGAGGTGCACGAGGATAGGCTTACCGCAGAGGGTTACTTGTCGCAAGTGATTTGTGTGGAAGTACAGGTGCCGATGGGAGACGAGGCGATGGCGTCCTACGAGCGGTCTCCCTTGCGGCAGAAACATCGCGCTGCGGCCGACAACGAAGCGAAGCTAGAAGTCGTCGATGCGCTCTGTCGCAAGCACCAGGATGGTCAAATCCTCATCATGGGTCACTACACGGAGTTTTTGAAAAAGGTTTCAGAGCGTCTCTCTTGTCCAATGCTAGACGGAGAGACTCCGAAGGAGAAGCGATTGTACGAGTATGATCGGTTTCGTCAGGGACACACACCTATCCTCGTGTTGTCCCGCATCGCCAACGTCGCTGTGGATCTGCCAAACGCCGATGTCGCCATCCAAGTTTCCGGGTTATTTGGATCCCGACAGGAAGAAGCACAGCGCCTCGGACGAGTGTTGCGCCCCAAGCCTGGCGGCGGGCGATTTTACACACTGGTAAGTGTTCATACCTTGGAGGAGAGAACTGCTCGACACCGGCAACAGTTTTTAGTCGAGCGAGGGTTTGCCTACACACAGGTTTCTGCCGCTGACATCATCAGCGAGGGGACGATTGCAAATGAAGTTAGACGAGTGCCTAAATCACGCGTCCGTGGGTACGCTCCGAAGCATAGCGCTGCACCAAGAGCTTGATTGCTCCCTGTATTCCAAGCTCGACTTGATGCAATCCATCCTGTACGCCATGCGCATACCGGCGCAGCTTTCGCAGCTCGTCAGACGCTGGACGGACACCTGGGGCGACCTCTTCGTGAGAGTCGGCATGTCTAATCCGCGCCTGTATTCGGCGGAGGAAATGGACGCCCTGTTCATGGCGTCGGGCTTTGAGGCGGGTGCGCTCGAGCGCGCACTCGGCGAAGGGTGGTTGTTCGCGCGACAAACCCAATCCCTCAGGCCCAACTACATCATACCGGTGGAACTCCACGAAGCGATTCGAAAACACTTGCTGTCCCAGATGAGAGGGCGGGTCGTCGTGCGGTCGACGCCGCCGTTAATTCAACAGGACGAGGCCACAGCGCTGGTACAGGATTTTCAAACTTTAATCGATTACGTTCTAAACCATGACGTCCAACTCACCACGGGTGGGGCGATGTACAAACGCCACACGCAGCAGGTGATGGAGCTGTTTTCGGTAGCCGAGGACTTAGCTGTCCCAGAGTGGCGATTTGGCTATGGGCGGAGGGCGCATGACTACCCAGATAGGCTCGCTCTCCTGTACGATTTTGCGTACGATCAACGGTTTTTTGTGGAGACGGAAGACCAAACCTTGGTCGTCTCCGACGGGGTAAGGGATTGGACTACGCTGTCCCGCCCCCGGCAAATGCAGCGGATTTTGCAGTTTTACATCCGCCTCTACAGGCGCCCCATCCCAAGGCTGCGCGAAGCGGTGGAGATCATTCGCACGCTGGCCGAGGACTGGGTCTCCACGAAATCGGTACTGGCGGTTTGCGGCTCCATGGTATCGCCGTTCTACTATGACACCCGAGACGACGTCTGGAACAATCGGATTTTAAAAATGCTGACGCACCTAGGTGTCATCCGGTTAGGTTCCGACCAAGAATCTGATGAACAGTGGTTTCAAATGACGAATCTCGGTCAAGAATTACTAACACAGGACGAATTACAGTTAGTAGATGACACGTCCACCAGTCAAGCGTCCCTTATCGTCCAACCCAACTTTGAAGTGATGGTCACTGTTCACGACAGCCAGACCGAATCTGTCCTGTCGCAGTTCACGGACCTCAAGAGTGCGGGTTCCATACGGATATACCGGATTCTGGAACAGAGTGTCTTGCGGGGACTCGCGGCTGGATACGACTTCAAGCGCTGGCGTGAGATGTTGACGATCAAAAGCATTGGCCCCATTCCCGGTAACGTCGAACGGACGCTGTTGGAGTGGGAGGCGGTGCACGCGTCAGAGCGCCCGCTCAGCTCCTGAAGATGCGCTTTTAGCACGGTTCGTACTTAAAAGTGAGAAAAACAGGCGTCTGCAGGAAAAGTCGGCGGCAGAGCAGAATACAATAAACAAACAATTCTCAACTTTTCGCGACCCGGACGTCCTGCCTACATCTCAGGAGATATAGTGAAACAGGGAGGAGAATGGCTATGGGAACCATCGTATCAGTTGCTGAAAAGAAACATTTCTTGCGCTGGTTTCTGGCCAACTACGATTTGCAAAGTCGTGAGGCGGAAATGCTGTTGCGTTATATGATGACACGTGAGAACGTCTTGCAACGCGTCCATTTCGTCGATAACTTTCGTCACTTTTCCCGCGTAATCGTCGTGTCAACCACGTGCGTGCATGTCGCACCGTTTCGCTACTATCGCCGCAACAAGCCGGTGACGACGGATGTCGAGCAGGCGTTTATCGACCTGTATCAACATCCCGATGAGGACATATATGTAGGCCTGTTCTTTAAAGACCGTTCAACGTGCCCCGAGTTTGCAGCGGTGTTAGAGGAACCTGCAAAACCGGAAATGGATCCAGCGGTCAAAGAGATGCTTTCACTGCAGGCTGAGTGGGTCATCGACCAGGCGTTGCGGGCACATATGCGCAAACAGTTGATGAAGGATGTTGACGACGCGTTAGACTCTGGTGACAGAGGTGCTTTCATCATGGCGAGTCAACGATTGATCGAATTTGACCGCAGTGAGTTAGCACCCGCAAGCATATAACTCAAGTAAGCATCCGCGCGCAAGGAACAGCAAAAGACCAGAGCACATTGGAACTCTGGTCTTTTTTCGTGCAACCAGCCCGCATGGCACGTGCGCACGACGCGGTCAGCGACTGCGCAAAAATCCTCGGCGACGACGCGGATCATCCCCGAACGTGAACCCTTCTCCCGCGATTTCGTGCACGTTGCTGATGGTGACGAACGCGGTCGGATCGACATCGTGTACGATGCGCTGCACCCGCACGACTTCCTCTCGTCCGACTACACAATAGACGACTTGTCGATCGTTGCCCGTATAGCCCCCGGTCGCTTGCAGCAGCGTCGTGCCGCGCTCCAACTGTTCGTGCACCTCTTTTACAATCTCCATGTGCTTGTCCGAAATGATCGTCAACGCCTTGCCGTTTTGTGCACCTTCAATCACAAAATCGATGACTCGGCTGGAGACGAACAAGGCCACTAGAGAGTACATAGCCACCTGTTTCCCGATGACGATGATGACGACGCAAATCACGACGACGTCGATGGTAAACAGCGTTTTACCCATGGCCATGCCGCGGTAGTGGCGCAGAATTCGCGCGATGATGTCGGCGCCGCCCGTGGTACCGCCCGTGCGAAAGATGAGTCCGAGGCCGATGCCCGTGACAACGCCCGCATATAGAGCGGCCAACAGTTGGTCGTGCGTCGGGACCTGGATGAATTTGGTTAGCTCACTGAATACGGACACCCCGACGACGCCCACGGCCGTCTTCAGGACGAACTCCCGGCCGAATATGCGCCACGCCAGCACGAGCAGCGGAATATTCAAGATGAAGAAGGTGGCGCCGACCGGCAGGTGAAATTCGTACAACAGAAGGACGGAGATACCGACAAAACCACCTTCTGCGAGGTGATTTGCGATGAGGAATGCGTTGAGTCCGATTGAATAGATCAGACTGCCGAGGACAATCATGATCCACTGCATGGGGTTCTTTAACATCTTTGGTCCAAGCTCCTTCGCCGTAAATGCCCATACAGGCAAATGTGACCTGTATATGTCGCTATTATACGGGCGAGCTCACGCGCGCGGCAAACGAGTCCGGTGCAGGGCAATCGTCATGACGAAGAACAGGCTGATCCATCCGAACGCGGTGTAGGCATAGGTGACAATGGCGCGAAATCCGACGTGGCTGAGCAGTCCGGCGAGGACGAGCAACACGCCGCTGTACAACAGGATTCGCTTGCGATCGGTCGTCACCGTAACCGCCAGCGCGTACACATTGCCAATCAGCGTCGAGTAGATTTCCCCAAACAGGACTGCGATAAACAGGATTTTGAGCCACGGTGCGAAATGCGAAGCGATAAACGCCATCGGAATGGCGTACGCCGTAGCATCCGGCATGTACGCGAACAATGCGAAGGACACGGCCATAAGCATGCCGCCCAGTCCAATGGCGCCCATCGTAGCCCCTCGCCGGAGGATTCTCACGTCTCCAATCTGTCCCCCGAGCGGGACGAGAACGCCTACTGAGAGGCCGATATTCATAGCTGCGTAAAGAAGACTCGACAACCACACGGGAAACCCGACGTAGTAATTCTGGCCTTCTGGGAAGACGACTGCATGTGTCGTCGGGTGAACGTACATCCACGTGTGGACCGCCGTATAGAGGACGAAGGTGACCAGCGTCGGCACGATCACGCTGTTGACCTTCAACAGTCCGTTCATCCCGAAGAACATCGTCAAGAACGTCACGATCATCGCGGCGACTACACCGATGGTGAACGGCAGGTGAAATTGCTCCTTGAACAGTTCTCCGGTTCCTGCCAACATCGCGACCGTGACGCCAAACAGCATCAAGAGCAAAACGATGTCGATGCTTTTTTGCAACCGCGGTTTGAACAGGTGCGCGTTTAAGTCTCGAAACGACGTGGCCCGCAGCATCGCGCCGAGCGCCATGAGGCGATATCCGAGCCAGGCGAAGAGAACCGTGACAAACAGGATTGCGACATAGGCGATGGGGCCAAAACGAACGAAGAACTCATAGATCTCGCGCCCTGATGCGAACCCAGCACCGACGACGGTACCAATATATACACAGGCAACCTGGACGCCCATCCACCGTGCAGTCATGAAAAAATCCCTCCAGTCACGCTCTATACATATGGACAAGGGCGCAGAAACATGACTGCGTCCGTTGTGGACATGTTCCCGCGCGTTGGCCATATACATGGAAGTAATAGATAGTGGTGCGTCCGGTTTGCCTATGACGTGTGTTTGGACACGGTTCGGACAACCTCTGTCTCAGATCTTTGACAATCGCATAGGGGAGGGTGTTCATGACCACGCTACAGGCCATTATCATGGGAATTGTTCAAGGCGTGACGGAGTTTTTGCCCATCAGCAGCACAGGGCACATCGTCCTGGTGGAGAAGCTGCTCCACATTCACGTCGACAGCGACACGTTGTTTATCGTGTTACTGCACCTGGGCACACTTGCAGCGGTGCTCTATGCCATGCGTCGCGAGGTCGGCTGGCTGGTACGGCATCCGAAATCGCGTCTGACGTGGATGATCCTTGTGGCCCTGCTGCCGACGGCCGTCGTTGGAGCTGTCTGTGAAGAGTGGTTTGAAGGGCTGTTCGACTCCGGCGTGACCATCGGGTTTGAGTTTGTCATCACCGGCGTCGTGCTCTGGTGGATGGATGGCGTCGCCGCTGGCAACAAGAACGAGGGCACGATGACGGTCTCGGACAGCTTGTGGATCGGTACGCTGCAGGGGATCGCCATCCTGCCAGCGCTATCGCGTTCGGGGCTCACCATCGCCGCGGGATTGTGGAGAGGGATGGACCGCGAAGCAGCGACCCGATTTTCGTTTGTGCTTTCCATTCCGGCCATCCTCGGCGCCACACTCGTCAAGCTCGACGACGTGTTCGAGGATCCAGCCAAGACGATGGCTCTTCCATGGCTCCAGATGACCATCGGTGCCGTCGCAGCCGCCATCGCAGGGTATCTCGCGGTGCGAGTGACGACTTGGCTCATCCGCCACAGTAGAATGAGAATCTTCGCAGTGTACACCTGGGCTATCGCGGCATTCGTCCTGTATGACCAACTGTTTGGCCATCACTTTTTCCCACCGCTCATCGGCTGAGTAAAAGTCGACCGGACTGTACGGAACGTACTTTCCGGTCGACTTTTTTTCTGCGCAAAAAGGGGAAGCTTCGGACGAAAGCTTCCCTGGCGATTTCGTGCAGGAGGGAGAGGGAGAGAAATCCTTACTTCAGTCGGGTGTGGAATGCGATGACGCGTACGCGGCGAAGGACGCCGACGGCCATCGAGACGACGAGTAATCCAGCCACGATAGCGAGCCACAGCGCGATGGCAGAGGATGAAACAACCCAGAACGAGTGCCCGTCTAACGCCTGGCCGACGCCGGTCAATGCCGGAACGTGGGCCATCGCTTCCGTGGCGACGCGCCCCATGCCCATCAAGTAGAGGACGACTGTAGCAGCGGCCGCGAAGATGGCTTGCAGGAAACGCGCCAAGAAATAAGGGAGCATGCGAATGTCTGTGTTGGTCAGCACACTCGCGACTTGCGCGTGCACGGCCAATCCGCTCCAGCCGATGATTCCACTCACGAGTGCGAGTTTCTGCAACATCGGCGCGTTGAGCACCGCCGTTTGCGCGCTGCCGATATCCAGTTCCAAAAGTCCGGCGATGGTCGGGTTCACCAGGCCGCCATTGATGTGGAACACGTGGTAGACGAGGGCGATTGGGGCGCCAATCACGCTCATCATTCCGCTGAGGCTGAGAATTTCGATGAATACCGCGAAGAAGACGATGAACCCGCAAATCATGATCAAGGTCTGCATCGATTCAGTCACCGCATTGCCTAGCAACTTGCCGAATGGGCGCCCGTCTTCCTCGCGAGCCAGCATCATTTCTCGATAGGCGCGAATGAAGATGGAACCGTTTGTGCGCTCGGTCTTGCGGGCTTGCAGTTCCGCGAGATGATCTTTGTCTTTGCGACCCCAAAATTTAAAACATACCCCCACTAGAAACGCGGAGATGTAATGGGAGACGGCGAGTAAACCGCCCACGGCCGGGGACTTAAACATGCCCACGGCGACAGCGCTGAGCATAAACAGCGGGTCGGCAGTATTCGTGAAGGCGAGCAGGCGCTCGCCTTCGACGCGAGTGCACTGTCCCGTTTCGCGAAACCGCGAAGCGATGACTGCGTCCATTGGGTAACCAGCGGCCAACCCCATCGAGAGCGCAAATGCGCCGACCCCGGGTACGCTGAAGAGTGGGCGCATGAGGGGTTCGAGCAAAACGCCAAGTCCTCTGACCACACCAAGCCCCATTAAGATCTCAGCCAATACGAAGAACGGGAGTAGAGAGGGGAAAACCACTTTCCCAAACACCTTTAAACCGGATATCCCTGCCGCAAATCCCTGTTCGGGATAAAGAACTAGCGCGATGGTAAAAATCATCGCTACCGCGATGAGTACCAGGTTTAGTAAATGGCCCTTTTTGCCCCGGCTCAACCTCTTCACTCCTTGTCACAACCAGACATGCACTACAGCTGGTCCGCACTTGTCCTTACATTCATATGTCCGGGTCATCTGTTTATGTTTCCGAAAGAGAGTCCGTTATAATAGAGGCAAACGATCAATAAGGAGCTATCTCTGCCGTGGATTTGGACCAAGTGCAAGCGCGCGTGGATGCGTACATTGGACAGTTTCAGGAAGGCTACTTCGAGCCGATGACACTCGTTGTGCGATTGACGGAGGAGTTGGGCGAACTCGCGCGCGAAATCAATCATCATTATGGGGAAAAGCCGAAAAAGAAGGATGAACCAGAGGGCGATATCGCCTTGGAACTCGGGGATTTGCTGTTTGTGATCACCTGCCTGGCCAACCGTCTGAACCTGAACTTGGCCAGTGCGTTTGAGGCCGTGATGAATAAATTTGAGACGAGAGACAAGGACCGCTGGACGCGCATCACCCCTAGGTGCCGTCCCGATGAGCCCTGATTCGCGCTTCGCGTAAACGGATCAGCCGTGCGAGTTGCCAAGCAGTGTAGGCCAAGGTACAAACCTGCTTTCCGCCATCTCCATACAATGGACGGAGGTGGTCTACATGTCAGCGGCGAGGTTGATCCAGGCGGCGTACGCATATTTGTATATCGGTGATTTTGCACAAGCAAAGGCTGCGTTTGAGCGGGCGATTCAGGAGGAACCGGACAACGCCGAAGCGTATTTCTGTGCGTCCATCACGGCCCATCGAAGTGGTCACTACGAGGAAGCGCGGGTCTACATCGAGCGGGCGATGTCACTATCTCCGGATGTGCCGCTCTACGAGGCACATTATCACACCATCTGCTCCTCAAGGTTAGTCGAGCAGGCGCGCTTCGCGTATATTGAAGGGCAAGTGGACGCCGCGTTGCAGCTGCTCGAGCGTGCGATGGTACAGGACCCCCTGAACGACGAGGCGCAGGCTATGAAAACTGAGTTATCGGCACTTCATCTCGTCGATGAGGATGCCGTCAAGGAGGATTCCAGTGAGTCAACAGAACCTAATTCGAATTGCGATTGCCGGTGCCAAGGGGAGAATGGGGCGCGAAGCCGTTAAAACCATTGAGGCCGCCCCCGACATGGACCTAGCTGGCGTGCTCGTGCGCCGCGCGGACGAGGACACGCGCCA
The DNA here is from genome assembly GCF_026651875.1 of Alicyclobacillus fastidiosus. Taxonomy (GTDB): domain Bacteria; phylum Bacillota; class Bacilli; order Alicyclobacillales; family Alicyclobacillaceae; genus Alicyclobacillus; species Alicyclobacillus fastidiosus. Next base: position 2,948,246 of record NZ_CP104067.1, read on the forward strand.
ATTTTTCACGGGCGTGTACGACGACCCGGTGCGTTTACTAGAGACCGAACAGCCGGATGTCTGGCTCGATTTGACGACGCCCGACACGGTCGTCTCCCATGTCGATCTCGCCTTTGCTCACGGCGTGCGCCCGGTCGTCGGCGCTACCGGCTACCAGGAGGCAGACCTGGCGCGCTGGAACGACCAGGCCAGCCAAACGGGCATCGGCGGCATCGCATGTCCCAACTTCGCCATCGGCGCGCTGTTGATGATGCGGTTTGCCAAGGAGGCGGCGAAATGGATGCCGCGAGCCGAGATTATCGAGCTGCATCACGACAAGAAAAAGGACAAGCCCTCGGGCACGGCCATCCGCACCGCGCGCGAAATGGAAACTGAGTACGAGATCCCAATACATAGTGTTCGCCTCCCCGGACTCGTGGCACATCAAGAAGTTCTGTTTGGGGGCACGGGGGAAACACTGACGATTCGCCACGATTCGCTCAGCCGCGAGAGCTTTATGCCCGGTGTCGTGCTGGCGTGTCGCGGGGTGATGCAACTGCGCCAGATGGTCTACGGGCTTGAACACTTACTATGGTAGAGAGGGATGGCGATACGATGCGCATTGGAATTAGCTGCTATCCAACCATCGGCGGCTCCGGCGCCGTCGCGACGGAGCTGGGCAAGGCACTCGCGAGGCGCGGGCACGAAGTGCACTTTATTGTCACGGACGTGCCCTTTCGACTCGGTACGTTCGTCGAGCACGTGTATATTCACGAGATTGACACCGCCAGCTATCCAGTGCTGCGCACGCCGCCCTACGATTTCTCCCTGGCAGCGCTCATGGCAAAAGTGGCGAACGAGTATCAGCTCGACGTCATTCACGCACATTATGCGCTTCCGTTTGCCGTTTGCGGGTTTCTGGCGCGCGAGATGGCAAAGCGAGACGTGAAGATCGTGACGACGCTTCACGGCACAGATGTCACCGTATTGGCGCAAGACACGAGCTTGAAGGAGATCATGAAGTTAGGCATCGAGCGCAGCGACGCCGTGACGGCGGTGAGCCACAGCTTGATCAAGCAGACGAGAGAGGCGTTCGAAACAGGTAAGGACATCGAATGCATTTATAACTTCATTGACACGGATGTATTTCGTCCGCAGGTCGGACAAAAGGTTCGTTCCTCCCTTGTAAACCCAGGGGAGCGCGTGCTTCTGCACGTTTCGAATTTCCGCAAGGTCAAGCGAATTCCCGACGTGATCGACATCTTTGCCCGCGTTCGACAAACCGTAAAAGCGCGACTTCTATTGGTTGGTGAAGGTCCCGAGTACAGTGCCGCACGTCAGCAAGTCAGAGATCTCGACATCGTGCCCTACGTCGAATTCCTCGGTAAACAGGATGAAGTGGCGACGCTCGTGGCCGCGGCGGACGTTCTCCTCCTTCCATCCTCGAAAGAGAGTTTCGGCCTCGTCGCGCTGGAGGCGATGGCGTGCGGCATTCCGGTGATCGGCTCCACGGCCGGCGGCATCCCGGAGGTGGTCGTCGACGGGAAAACCGGCTTCTTGTCGCAAGTGGGCGACGTGGACAAGATGAGTGAAGACACGCTCCGACTGCTGCAAAACGACGAACTCTACGAGTCGTTTTCACAAGGAGCTCGCCGTCACGCACAGGCTCATTTTCACATCCAGGACAAGGTTGACGAATACGAGGCGCTCTATCGCCGCGTTTGTGGCATTTAGCGGCGCTTGAACGGAGGGCTTCACGCTTGGATAAGATCGCAATGTCGACGCGCGAGAAGATGGTTGAGCTGTTCATGGGGGCGCCGGAAGGGCTTATCTCTGGCGAGCAATTGAGCAGTGCCCTAGGCGTGTCGAGAACCGCCATCTGGAAACACATCAAACTCCTCGAGGAAGACGGTTTCGAGTTTGCCGCCACGCCGCGAGTCGGCTACCGACTGACGCACGTTCCAGACGAGCTCATGGCATCTCTGGTGGCACCTCATCTTCGCGACTGCACACTTGGGAGTCAAATCCTGTGGGCGCCGGAGCGGCCCTCGACCAATGACACGGCGACGGAGTTGGCTAAGTCCGGCGCTCCACACGGACTGGTTGTGACGGCCGCCCGCCAGACGGGGGGCCGGGGTCGGCAAGGGCGCGTCTGGCAATCGCCCGCCGGCGGGATGTGGTTTTCTATTTTAGTGCGCAGGCCGTGTGCCATCTCGCAGGCTGGTGATCTCACGCTGCTCGCAAGCGTTGCCGTCTGGCGGGCATTGGCCTCCATGGGTATTCCAGCCGAGATCAAGTGGCCGAACGACCTGTTGTTAAACGGGCGGAAGATCTGTGGCATTCTCGCGCAGATGCGAACCGACGGCGAGTCGGTGGAATATGCGGTGATCGGCATTGGGATGAATGCCAATTTCACGCGCGAGCAATTTCCACCTGATGTACGCGAATACGCCACGACCATCCTGTCGGAGATGAACCGAGAGGTCCATCGGCCGACGCTTCTAGGGTGTATTCTCACGGAACTCGACCAGCTTTATCGCGATTTGAAGGCAGGTGTCGGCGGTTTTGCCGCCGTTCGAGACGAGTGGAAGGCGCACGCGCACACCTTGGGTCGCAACATCCGTGTACGCATCGGTGAACAGATTGTAGAAGGCGTCGCACAGGACGTCGACGCCCGCGGTGTCCTGGCGCTTCGCGGCGAGGATGGCACCGTTCACGCCATTCACAGTGGGGAAGTACTCTTCTCCGAAATGGAAAAATTGTAAGGCACGTCACATGGCCCGAATAATCTACCCTGTGCATACGGACGCTACCTATATGAACAAAGGGGGCGCCATTCGTGCAGAATGTGGAACTGAAGGCCATCGCGAACGCGATTGCGCAAATCCGCGAACAACTCCCAGAAGCGGACACCGTCGTCCGGTCGAAAATGCTCCAGGAGCTCGAGACGCTTCGGGAGATGGCGACGTCCATCTTAGACGCTTGGATGGAGGTGGACGATGCCATTGAAGAGACCTTGGCGCAAATCAGCGAGGCATCTATCGACGCATCCATCGCCGCGCAAGGGGACCAGGCGCCGCAGTACACGGCGTCCTTAAACGCTGGTGCCGGCGTACAACAGAGTGTGCAGAGCCGGACAGAAAGCCTTTTGCAGGCGCCGGTTCAGTTGGCTGAGACCTGGTTTGACATGTCTCTTCGAGCCGACTGTGCCTTACGTAAGGGACTTGGCTATTTCGATTTACGCATGTTCGACGAGGCGGCGCTGTCCTTGACACAGGCCGTCGCCGAACAGGACAACCCCGCGACTCGAATTTACCTCGCCCTCAGCCATCTGGCGGCAAATCGCGTCGATCTCGCTGTGAGCCACCTCAATGTCGCACGGGTTCGCGCAAACGATGACGTGACCGTGCGAGCGGTGCTCGAAGTCGATGTTCAAATCTGCGCCGCCAGAGAGGACTGGCATCAAGCCGTACACGTCCTGTACGAGTTGCTCTGTTTCGATCCCACCCAGTTGGACACGTGGTACAACCTCGGGGTGTGCCATTTGAAACTCTATGAATTCGCGGCCGCGGAGCGCTGTTTCGCGAAATCCATGAAAAACGAGCCGACGGACGTCGAGGCCGCGCTCTGGCGGGCGATGAGCCTCGTTTTGTGCGGTCGGGTGGACGAGGCCAGACAGCTTCTTACCACTTCGACGCACCTGGCAAGAAACGTGGAGGAGCACGCGCTGTTGCGCGTGGTGCTTCACCTCTCGACACAGCGCATCGACTTGGCGGAACGTGCCGCCATCGCTGCCAGCGCCGCGGAGCCGAATAGTGCGTTTGGATACGAACTGTTGGCCTTGTGTCGGGCTGTCTCGCACCGACCGGACGAAGCCATCCCGCTCTGTAAGCGGGCGCTCGCGCTCTCGCCGAACAGTTCGCAGGCGCTCACTTTATTTGGGCTCTGCAGTTACTTGACAGGGGACCTACAGCGGGCAGAACGCGCCCTGAAGACGGTTGAGGAGCGCGGTGAATCGAGCGGGCTCACGCACGTCGTCCGGGCGCGCATCGCGACGCTCAACGGACTGACTGCTGACGCGTTGGAGCGCCTCGGCAGGCTCAGTGAACACCCAGGGATGTACGCCAAGCGCCTCGCCGTCTTATACAGAGGGATGCTGCACTTGAGCGAGAACGAAATTGCACTCGCGGAAGCCGACTTTGAGCGGGCGTTGCATCTCGGGCTGCCGCCATCGGCCATCGACATCGCGCGGGCGCATGCCAGGTCGGGGGTGGCCCAGAGATCTTGAGCACGGGCCATGTTTCTCCATGTTCAGTCCGAAGCGCGATTTGTTAGAATGTAGGATGAGATTTGGACTGGCCAGGAGGCCTTATGTGATGAACTACGTGGTGTTTGATATCGAAACGACGGGGTTGGACCCATCCAATCACGAAATCATAGAGGTCGGGGCGGTACGTATCCGCGATGGTGCCATCGCAGATACGTTCCACCACCTCGTTCGCCCGCGTCAGTCCATCCCTGAGGAAATTTCCCGACTGACGGGAATTGATGACGGGATGGTCGCTGATGCGGAATCTGCGGATGAGATTCTACCGAAACTATTACAGTTTATCGGCGACGATACATTGGTCGCGCACAATCTGTCGTTTGACGCACCCTTCTTGCAACACAAGCTGGACGACCTCGGTTACACCTTGTTGCGACCTGACGGACTGTGCACGCTCGTGCTCGCGCGCGCCTTGTTTCCCACGTTGTCGGGGCACCGCTTAGAAAACGTCGCGGAGCATTTGGGCATCGTCCCGGAAACCGCTCACCGCGCCTTGGCGGACGCGATGACGACGGCCAAGGTGTTTCTCGCCATCACAGAGCGCGCCAGTTCGCTCCCGCTGATGCTCGTCCAACAGTTGGCGCAGCTGTCCGGATTGTTCTCGCCGAGAACTGGGGATTGGTTCACGGACCTCAGCCTGCAGGTGATGTCGACGAGGGCGGATGCCATTCCGGACGACTGTGAAGTTCGGGAGGGGATGTTGTACACGTCTGTGAAGCCGCGTGAGGAGGGGGCAAAACCCGGCGAGAGGGTTGTCGGCGACATCCAGGAACAGGCCTTGCAAATGCTCGCGGCGGGCGGTCCGCTCAGCGAATCGCTCCCAGGCTACGAACCGCGCGAAGGGCAGCTGCAAATGGTCGCGAAGGTGAGTGAGGCCTTAACTGCGGACAAACACGCCGTGATCGAGGCGGGGACGGGGACGGGCAAGTCGATGGCCTACCTCATTCCCGCCGCGCTGCACGCACTCGCCAGTGATGAGCGGGTCGTCGTGAGTACGCACACGCTCGCGCTTCAAGACCAGATTGAACAGCGTGACTTTCCGACGCTCGTAAAACTGTTTGGCGGGCAGATCTCACTCGCCGTTCAAAAAGGCCGCAAGAACTACGTCTGCTTGCGCAAGGTGAGAGCCGAGGCTGGCGTGATGTCGTTTTCCTCGCACGCAGACGAAATCCAAGGCATGATGGGGTTGCTCGTGTGGCTGACGCAAACCGCAGAAGGCGTCCGCGAGGAGTTGTCGTCACATGCCGTCTCGCACGCGCTTTGGTCGCGCGTCCAAAGTGAAACCGATACTTGCATCAACAAGCGCTGTCCGTTCTTTCGTCCGTGCTATTACTTCCGGGCGAAGGCACGTGCCCAGACGGCGGAGATCGTCGTGACCAACCACTCGCTGTTGCTGTCCGATTTGAAGGCCGATCACCGCGTGCTCCCTAAGTACGAAGCCCTTGTTATCGACGAAGCGCACCACTTGGAAGATCAAGCGACCAAGCATCTGGGCGATGAGGTTCACGCGGCCCAACTCGCGGCGCTTTCCTATCGATTGAGCCGCGATCGGGGGAAAAACGGGATCATTCCCGAGTTGAAATCCCGCTTCGAAACGTCGCAGTCCATGCCGCTCTCGATGGAAGACAAGCTGACTCGGGCCCAGGAGTGGATCGAGGATGTCAGTCGGAGTGCGGACACGGCGTTCGCTCTGCTTGGAGGTTTGCTGCCGGCGGGGAAAAACGAGCTGCGGCTCACGGACGATTTGTGGAGGCATCCGAACTTTATTCAGTTCTCGGAGCAGATGTCAGAGCTCAGGGCGCCGATTCACGCCCTGCGGGAACTCGTCAAAGGGCTCCAGGAGTGGGCCAAGAAGGCGATGTCCGACGACGACGCGGGACGCATTATCGACGCGGCTGGGTTTCTCGATCAATGGCTACAAGGGGTGGAACTCCTCGAGGAGATGACCGTGCCAAGCGATTCGCGCGTCACGTGGATTGAACGCCGAGGCTACGGTCGCCCGCGCTACAGCGTTCATACGGCGCCAATCGACGTGTCTTCGACACTTCGGACGCTCTTGTTCGAACCGCTCGCTTCCACTGTGTTGACCTCCGCCACGCTGTCAGTTCGCGGACGCTTCGACTTTACCATCAACCAATTGGGACTTGGCGAGAGCCTGGCCGAAAAGCGGCTGATCACCGGAAACGTTCCGTCGCCGTTTGACTATCAGTCGCAAGCCCGGCTCTTCGTCCCAAACGATGTGCCGGAATTGGCCAAAATGACTGCAGACGAGGCGGCCACGTGGCTGTGTGACTCGCTGTACCACCTGGCGGTCGCCAGCAGTGGGCGCGTTCTGGCCCTGTTTACAAGTCATCAGATGCTTCGCGAGACGGCCAAACTCTTGCGAGGACCTCTGGCAGCAAAGAATCTGTCCGTGTTTGCGCAGGATGTGGACGGCGGTCGCACTGCGATGCTCGAGGCGTTTCGCAATAACCCGAACAGCATCCTGTTAGGCGCGCAGTCGTTCTGGGAAGGAATTGATTTACCGGGCGACCAGTTGACCACACTCGTGATTATTCGCCTGCCTTTTGCACCGCCGAGCCATCCTGTGACCGAGGCTCGACATGAGCGGTTGACAAAAAGCGGCCAAAGTCCGTTTTGGGTGGCCAGTTTGCCGGAGGCAGTCGTGCGATTCCGGCAGGGATTCGGCCGCCTCATACGCACAAAGCAGGACAAAGGCGTCGTCGTGGTGTACGACAAGCGCATCATCACGGCCAAGTACGGGGCGACGTTCATCCAATCGCTGGCCGGGATACGCCCGCACGTCGCACCCGAGCAAGAAGTGCTCCGACAAGTTCGCTCATTTCTGTCTCAATCTGCTACAAGTTGATCGGTATGTCCCTCGCACTGCCAACCCACCCTAACGACAATCAAAATCGGTTGCGGAAAGGGTGGGAGACGCATGCACAGCATGTGGAAGGGTTCGATTAGTTTTGGCCTGATCAACGTTCCTGTGCGGATGTTCAAGGCGACGGAGTCACAAGGTGTACGGTTTCGGCAACTCCACAAGGCTTGTAAAACGCCCATCCAGTACCACAAAACCTGTCCTACGTGCCAGGTCGAACTCAAGTCGGAAGACATCGTGCGCGGATTTGAGTATGCCAAAGGTCAATTTGTCGTGATCGACGACGAAGAACTCGAAGCGCTCACGAAAACTCGTTCACAAACCCTCGATATCGTTCACTTCGCACAAGCAGAAGAAGTCGATCCGGTCTATTACGACAACACGTACTACCTAGCGCCTGAGGCCAATGGCCGCAAGGCTTACGCGCTGTTGGCGGACGCGCTCGGCAACACTGGGCGCATCGCGGTGGCGACGTCCGTTCTGCGCCAGAACGAAAGTATGGCCTGCATTCGGATGAAGGACGGCGTGCTGATTTTACAGACGCTGTTTTGGCCAGACGAAGTTCGCCAGACCGGTGAGCTCCCGTTTGTCCACCAGCCGCCTGCGGTAGCCCCTGAGGAGTTGGAGATGGCGGAGAAGCTGATTGAACAGCTGTCGAAACCGTTCGATCCAGCCGCTTTTCACGACGAGCGTCGCGAACAGGTGCAGAAACTGGTGGAACAGAAGCTGGCGGATGCCGACCCTGAGGAACTCGCGCCCGCTGCGACCGCTCCGGCCGCGGACGTCATCAGCCTGATGGACGCATTGCAGAAGAGCCTGAAGATGGCCGAACCCGCAGTCAAGAGAAAGCGTACCACGCGCAAGAAAACGTCGTGAGAAAGCTCGGCAGACGCTGGATTTACGGGGAGGGAGGGCCTTGGCGCGCCATTTTGTCCTACAGGCGGACGTGCCGGTTCGAGTGACACATCCAGATAAAATTCTATTTCCCGATCCACCGACGACAAAGCTCGCCTATATCACGTATGTCGCACAGATGGCACACGTCATCCTTCCGCATCTGCGCAACCGCCGCGTGACGTTGGTGCGCTGTCCGAACGGAACGAGAAATCACCGCTTCTACCAGCGTCACGTCCTCGCCGGTGCCCCGGAGTGGATTCCATCGGTGCCAGGGGAGGAAGGCAAGCCGGAGATTGTCATTCCAAACGTCGCCACGCTGTTGTATTACGCCAACCTCGGGGCCATCGAATTTCACAGCGCGCTCTCCTACATCGACGAATCGGCGGCCTCCGTGCTCTCCTTTGACTTAGATCCGTCTACCGATGACTTCGAACGCCTTCGGACCGTAGCCCTTTACCTGCACGACGTCCTGCTCAATCTCGGACTCGTGAGTCTGTTGAAGACTTCCGGCAAGCGCGGTCTGCAGGTGTTCATCCCGCTTTCAAATCCAGTCCCATTTGCCCTTACGAGAAAACTCGTCCATTTTGTCGGTCAGTATATGCAACAGCGCTGGCCAACTTTGGCGACGACGGCCAGGCTCGTGAAAGATCGCGGCGACAAGGTCTACATCGACGTACCGCAACACGGGGCCGCTAAGACACTCGTCTGCGTCTACAGCGTGCGTGCTACGGATGATGCGCGCGTGTCGACGCCCATCACTTGGGATGAACTTCGCGCGGGATGTCATCCTGCCGACTTCACGATGCGAACGGTCCCTGCCCGCGTCAAACAGCAGGGAGATCTGTTTGAGCCCAAACAACGATGCGATATCCGTGGGCTTCTCGAGAAAATTGCCGAGCATTCGTGATACAGTTCTCGGGTCAGTTTCGTTATAATCAAACCACTACCCGTGTCGGGCACATAACGGGCCACTGCCCAAATCACAGGACGACTCCACGTGGAGCGCCCGAACCCGACACGACAGAAAACCGACCCTTGAGGTGTGACATCATGCAACCAAAGTACGCGATTATCGGCGGAACCGGCGTTTACGAACCGGGAGCCGTAGAAGATGCGAGAGACGTCGAAGTACATACGCCATACGGAGATGCGTTGGCGACTATCGGCCTTTATGGGGGCCAAGCTGTGGCATTTATGGCCCGCCACGGCAAGCATCACGCGACACCGCCGCACAAGGTGAACTACCGAGCCAACATCTATGCCTTGAAGGAACTTGGCGTGGAGCAGGTGCTGGCGACGGCTGCAGTGGGCTCACTGCAGCCAGGTCTCAAGCCTGGTGATTTGGTGCTGGTGGACGACGTGATCGATATGAGTAAAAGCCGCGTGGGTACGTTTTTCGAGCACGACAGTGTCGTGCACGTCGACATGTCCGACCCGTATTGCAATCGATTGAGGCGGAACCTCAAACACACAGCTAACCGGCTTGACTATTCCATCCACGCGGGTGGCGTGTATGTTTCCACAGAAGGACCGCGATTTGAGACGAAAGCTGAAATCCGCATGTTCCAAGCGCTTGGCGGGAGCGTGGTCGGGATGACCAGCATGCCCGAGGTGGCCTTGGCCAAAGAAGCGGAACTGTGCTATGCCACCGTCTGTATGGTGACGAACTACGCTGCGGGGCTCACGACAAACGCTTTAACACACCAAGAGGTCGTGGACGCCATGCGGCACAACGTCGAAAAAATTCGCGCGTTGTTTTATGAATTCATCCAATCGGATAGCGACGAGCGCACGTGCGATTGCAAGCGCGCCGTCGGTGGACAGACGCCGCTTCGACGGGAGGAACAGTAATTTTGGAAGCGATTCGCTGGACAGAGGACAGGCTCGAACTGCTCGACCAAACCAGATTGCCACACGAAGAGATCTGGAACACATACCACGCCGCCGCCGAAGTTGCCGCGGCGATTCGCGACATGAAGGTTCGCGGAGCCCCGGCCATCGGCACGTCAGGCGCTTTTGGCGTCGCGATGGAGGCCCACCGATTTGCGGGCGATGCCTCCATTCGCGAAAGAGTGCGAGAAGCTATTTCCACGCTGCGCACCGCACGACCAACGGCGGTCAATTTGAATTGGGCGATGGACCGGATGGAAGAAGTCATCGCGCAAACGTCGGACGACGCCCTACTGCCGGCTAAACTTTACGCCAAGGCGCTGCAAATCGCCGAGGACGACGTGAGAATCAACCGGGCGATAGGGGACGTGGGTGCTTCGCTGTTCGGCGACCATGTGCGTATTCTCACGCATTGCAACACCGGGTCCTTGGCCACGACAGGCTACGGGACGGCGCTCGGCGTCATTCGTTCGCTTCATGCGCAGGGCCAACTCGCACACGTCTACGCGGACGAGACACGTCCGTATTTGCAGGGGGCTCGCCTGACGGCGTTCGAGCTGTTGCACGAAGGGATCCCATTCGACATCATCACCGACAGCATGGCGGGCCATCTGATGCAGCGGGGAATGGTCGATGCGGTCGTCGTCGGCGCGGACCGAGTCGCGCGCAATGGCGATACGGCGAACAAGATTGGCACGTACGCGCTGGCCGTTCTCGCGGGTTACCACGACATTCCGTTTTACGTGGCAGCGCCCGTCAGCACGCTCGATCTCGCCACGACATCCGGCGTCGACATTCCGATTGAAGAGCGAAACTCGGACGAAGTGACTCAGATCTTCGGCCAACAGATCGCACCTGTAGGCGCGACGGCGCTGCACCCGGCCTTCGACGTGACGCCAGGGCGACTGATCACAGGCATTATCACCGAGCACGGGGTTGCGCGATATCCCTATGAGCACTCGCTCGCTCAGCACGTGAAGGGGGAGAAATCAGAATGAAGACGGTACTCGAAGTCGGCGGCGCCATCATCGATGCGTCCACAGTGATTCCACAGCCGCTCCACTTTGTCATCGAGAACGGGGCGATTCAAAGTTATGCACTTGGTCTATACGAATCGTGGGGCAATCGAGAGCCGGTAGATGTCATCCGCAGGCGTAACCGCATCGCCATGCCTGGGCTCGTCAATACACACGGCCATGCCGCTATGACGCTCCTTCGCGGCGCAGGCGACGACCTGCCTCTGATGACGTGGCTGAACGAACGGATCTTTCCACTTGAGGACAAACTAACCGAAGAGGCGATCTACTGGGGGACGCAGTTAGCCGCTTGGGAGATGCTCTGCTCCGGGACGACGACTTACACCGATATGTACATGATGATGCATCATGCGGCGCAGGCTGTCGCAGAATCTGGGATTCGGGCGGTGCTGTCCGTCGGCGTCGTCGGGTTTGACGAGATGTCAAGAAACAATGGGATAAAGCGCAGCCGTGCGTTTCACCAAGCGTGGCACAAAGGAGCATCGGGTCGCATCACAGTGACACTCGGTCCACATGCCCCGTACACATGCCCGCCGGATTACTTGCGCGAGTTGGCACAGCTCGCGAGCGCCCTCGACATTCCGGCCCAAATTCACTTGAGCGAGACGAAAGTGGAAGTTGACAACGCGATTCACGATCACGGTCAATCGCCCATCGCCCTCGCACAACGAGTCGGACTGTTGGACGTTCCGGTTTTGGCGGCGCACTGCGTGCACGTCACAGACGCAGATCTGGACATCTTGGCAGAGTACGGGGTTCACGTGGCGCACAACCCACAAAGTAACTTGAAACTCGGTTCAGGAATTGCGCCGCTGCAAAAGATGCTCGAGCGAGGGTTGGTGGTCGGCCTCGGAACGGATGGCGCGGCCAGCAACAACAATTTGGACATGTTCGAAGAAATGCGCCTCGCGGCGACACTCCACAAAGGGGTCGCGCAAGACGCTGAGGTCATCCCTGCGAGCGTGGCATTCGATTTGGCGACGGCAAAGGGCGCCAAAGCGTGTTTCCTCGGCGACCAGCATGGCACGTTGCGCGTGGGCGCCAAAGCGGACATCGTGCTCTTGGACGCAGCGAGTCCACATATGTTGCCACAGCACAACATTCTCTCGGACGTAGTGTACGCATGCGGCGCCGACGACGTGCGCGACGTGTTCGTCGACGGCCGCCAGGTGGTGTCAGAAGGCGTACCGCTTACCATCGACGTCGAACGCGTGCAGAGAGAGGTTTTGCGAATCAAGGAACAGTTCCAGGCTTGACGGTGTTTCACACTTCTTACACGTTTACTTCGTCGGGATCGTCATAAGTTGGCGGGCGCAAGTCAATACATTGCCGACACCAGCGAGACGTTTCCTCGGCTAAAACGGAAAGTAAAAGTGCGCGTTCCAGTTGGCGGAATGGGGTATCTGGCTCCGCAAAATTCCTTTCGACGGTTGGCAAATGCATTGTCATAACACCACCTCCCGCTGAAGTACTCCTAGTATAGGCGGAGCGGGCACCCGTATGTGACACGAATGATGGCAGGAGAGGAGACATTCCATGCGCATACTGTTAAGCAACGATGATGGCATTCACGCACACGGCATCCGCTCACTGTGCAAGGCGCTGTGCGACACAGCTGAGGTTTACGTAGTGGCACCGAATCAAGAGCGCAGTGCATCCAGCCACGGGATCAGTCTGCACCGTGCTCTGGAGGTCCACGAAATCGAGGTTCCGGGCGCCACCAAGGCGTACGAGACGTCAGGTACGCCGGTCGACTGCGTCAAGTGGGCGCTCGCCGTGCTCCATCCGAAGACGCCGTTTGACTTGATGTTGTCAGGCGTCAACGCGGGTGCAAACCTGGCGACCGACGTCCTGTACTCGGGCACCGTGGCGGCGGCGGGCGAAGCGTCACTACAGGGGGTCAAGGCGATTGCGCTGTCACTCGTAGGCCCGCCATTCCATTTCCATCCCGTTATGCAGGCACTTCAGTCCATGTTCCCTGACTTGTGCGCGCTGTCGCTGCCGCCGGACACGTTCTTGAGTGTCAACTTTCCGGAGAACCCGGACCCGCAAAAAACGCGTTGGACCAAACTCGGGGTGCGCAAATACCACGACACCTTTCGCCTGGAACTGGACGAAAGCGGAGAGCAGGTTTATCGTTATGGTGGAGATATCGTCGATGAGCGCGGCGACGGGCAGACCGACGTCCAGGCGATTTACGACGGGTACATTAGCATCACGCCATTGCGATATCGCTTTGCAAACGAGGAATACTACGAAAAAATGCAATCAATAAAGCGCTGACGGACGGTGGAATCGTGGAAACCAAGTTACACATACTTGCTACACATCGGTGTTCCAAGACAGAGGACTTGTACTTGCTGGTCGATTTCCTCAATCGAAATTTGAAGGACAAAGACATCGTGTTTGGATTGTCCAAAGCAGAGGACAAAGAAGGTGTGATGCAAATCACACTGTACCGGACAGATGTGGTATGAGGACCTGGAAGATTTGGGCCATTACAGTACCCATCATTCTCGTGATGATCGCCTGTGCAGTACTGGCATGGTTATGGAAAAATGTGTCGACGAACTGGGCGCCTGAACAACAGGCCGCTCAGTACGTTCTCGACCATACGCCGATGAGTCATATAGATCAGTATGAAGTCTTCACGGCATCAGGACTGGAAGATGTGTTTGAGGGGACAGACACCTTTGGGCACAAGTGGTACGCGTTTTACATTCCGGCGAAGCACACATCTTACAGTATCGCCGCGAATGAACTCGTTCCACAGAGCACGGTAGAACAATCGTTACTGAAGGACAATATACATACACAGACTTGTACCATTGGCTACGTGACCGGCGAAGCTTCTGGAACCCTTCACGCCAACGCAGACGTCGTGTATGAAATTCGCGGATCATCCCTTGGCAAGACGACATTTGTGTATGTGGATGCCACAAATGGCCATATACTTTGGCGATACCAGTTATCTGCGTAACCGCTAAGAAGAAGTGGAAATATGTACTGTGAACATACGTTCGGTACCCATGCTATACTATGTGCATGAGCTTGTGTGATGACACTTAAGGGAGGCGATGTATCTCATGTCTCGTGTTCGCCTCGTTCCAATCGTACTCATTGCCATTGTCGCGCTCGCTGTGCTCTTTGGCGGATGGCAGGCGTACCAACACTTCAATCTTCTTGGACCACTCAAGAAGAACCTTCAACAGGTCGAGGGTGTTCAGACGGTGGACATTCTCACGGGTAGTCCAGATGTGGTTCAGGTCCAGCTCGGGCCGTTTTCCAAGCTGAAGAACGGGGACTTGCAACAAACGTATGATGATATCACCAGTCAAGTTTCATCGAAACTGGGGACGGGTGTGACACTGCAACTGTCTGACGACCGCAGTGGAACGCTTGCGCAGGCGCTCGAAAACTTTAATCCCGTCCTGCTTGAGGGAGTTACCAAGGGCAACTATACGGAGATGATTTCCCAAGTGACGCATATGGCAAAATCCCAGGGGATCAATTGCCGAGTCACGATGGATACTCAATATATTTATATTCAATTGGCGAAAGGCGGGCATTACTTGTATAAGGTGATGCCGTACTCAACGCACCAAGGAGGTGCTGCATCTTGATTAAGGAATGGTTAATTGGTGTTGCCGCAGCAGTGGTCATCTTTCTAGGCCTGTTGCGCATCAATGTCCTCCCAATTTTGTTCCTCGTCGGCCTCGGTGTGCTCTTATGGGTTGTGATGGATAGGCGAAATGCGCCTTCACCGTCGGCAAAAGATGCGCCTGTGCGCCACGATATTTCGTTCGATCAAATTGGCGGACAAGAGACATCGAAACACGAGCTGAAAGAAGCGCTCGATTTCTTGCGGTATCGCGACAAAATCAAGACGTTGGGCATTCGTCCGCTGAAAGGCATTCTGCTCACAGGACCTCCGGGAACCGGGAAGACGTTGATGGCCAAAGCTGCTGCGACGTATACCGACTCTGTCTTTTTATCTGCTTCAGGTTCTGAGTTTGTCGAGATGTACGTGGGTGTCGGTGCCCAGCGCGTGCGCGACCTCTTTCGGCGCGCTCGTCAGCTGGCGAAGCGAGAAAACAAGGACAGCGCCATTATCTTTGTGGACGAAATCGACGTGGTCGGGGGTCGGCGTGGTCACCAGAGCCATCAAGAGTACGACCAGACACTCAACCAGCTCCTCACGGAGATGGATGGCATGAGCACCACGCAATCGCCGTTTGTGCTTGTAATGGCTGCTACGAACCGTCCCGACATCCTCGATTCGGCACTGCTTCGACCCGGTCGCTTTGACCGCCAAATTAAGGTAGATTTGCCTGACAAAGACGGCCGCTTGCACATCCTTCGCATCATGACGAAGAACAAACCGATTGCCGACGATGTCAGTTTGGAGCACATCGCACGGGAGACTTACGGCTTTTCCGGCGCGCAACTCGAAGCGCTCACCAACGAGGCGGCCATCATCGCGCTGCGGCAAGAGCGGGATACCGTGACGCAGGAAATGTTCCGCGACGCCGTCGACAAGGTGTTGATGGGTGAGAAGACGGGACGCCGACCGACCGACGAGGAGCTACGGCGCGTCGCCGTGCACGAGTTGGGTCACGCCATCATCAGTGAACTGATGCGGCCAGGTACGGTGTCTCACATCACTATCGCACCGCGTGGTAAGGCTTTGGGATTTGTGCGCCAGATTCCAGAGGCGGATCAATATTTGTATACCAAATCGCAGCTTGAAGAGCAGATCAACGTGGCTCTGGCTGGGTGTTTAGCGGAGGAACTACATTACGGCAACCGCAGTACGGGGGCTCAGAACGACTTTGTACAGGCGTCTTCTCTGGCACGTACCCTGGTAAAATGCGGATTGTCGCGCCTCGGCATCGTCGACGAGGAGCACCTCCCTGAACAGGATCTCGAAAAAGAGGTTCGTCATATTCTGGCGGAGCAAGAAGGGGTCACGCGAGAACTCCTGCAACCGTATAAAGAGGACATCGATCGGCTTGCGGAACACGTCGTTCGCGAGGAGAGCATCGACGGCAAAGAATTCCGCAAGTGGATGGAGACGATGCGGCCACGAGCGCTCGCTTCTGCAGCGGTGTCTCATCCTCACGTCAAGCCGGAGTTCACACCGTCCATGTAATGCGCCCACGTACAGGGCCGGTCATCGACCGCAGAAGTCGAAGCCACCTAATGATGGTAGGTTTCGACTTCTTTTTGCGATTGTGGGTCGTTTCCCCCCTTTGATATAATTACCCTGATATGATGCTAACCTGGAGGGAAAGTTGTGAGTACGACAACGTCAATTGCCCGTGTTGGTGATTTTGCTGGACAAGCGGTCACACTTGAGGGCTGGTTATACAACAAGCGTTCTAGCGGTAAGATTCAATTTCTTCAGGTTCGCGATGGAACAGGGCTCATTCAGTGCGTAGCCGTCAAGGCAGAAGTCGGCGAAGACACTTTTGCGGTTTGCGCCTCGCTCACACAGGAGTCGTCGCTGCGCGTGACGGGGCTCGTGCGGGCCGATGACCGAGCGCCAGGGGGCTACGAACTCACCGTTCAAAGTGTAGAAGCCGTTCAAATCGCCGAAGAATATCCGATCAGTCTAAAGGAACATGGCGTAGACTTCCTGATGGATCACCGCCACCTCTGGGTGCGTGTGCCCAGACAGCGTGCACTGTTGCGCATCCGCGCCGAAGTCGAACGCGCCGTTGCGGCATACCTGGACGGGAATGGATTTACACGGGTGGATCCTCCGCTCTTGACACCGTCTTCTTGTGAAGACACGACCGAGTTATTTCATACGCAGTACTTCGACCAAGAGGCATACCTCACACAGAGCGGGCAGATGTACATGGAAGCCGCTGCGATGTCACTGGGTAAGGTGTATTCTGCGGGGCCGGCGTTTCGTGCGGAAAAGTCGAAGACGCGCCGCCACTTGATCGAGTTTTGGATGATTGAGCCCGAGATGGCGTTCGTTGAACACGACGAGAATCTACGCATTCAGGAACAACTCGTTTCGCACGTGGTGAAGCATGTGCTCAACCATTGCGAAGAGGAGCTTCACACGCTTGGACGGGACGTAAGCGCGTTGGCAAAAGTGGAGGCCCCATTCCCTCGCTTGAGTTACGACGAGGCGATTGACTGGCTGCAGAAGCACGATTTCGACATCCAGTGGGGCGATGATTTCGGATCCCCACACGAAACGGCACTCGCCAATCAATTTGACAGGCCGCTGTTCATCGAACGCTATCCGACCGCAATCAAGGCGTTTTACATGCAGCCTGATCCGAATCGGCCAGAAGTCGCTCTCTGTGCGGACATGCTCGCGCCGGAGGGCTACGGCGAGATCATCGGGGGCAGCCAACGCATCCACGATTATGAGCTGTTGAAGCAGCGGTTCGACGAACACAAACTTCCGGAAGATACATATGCGTGGTATCTCGATCTGCGCAAATATGGATCTGTGCCGCATTCCGGTTTCGGCCTTGGCCTGGAACGGACGATCGCGTGGATCAGCGGCATTGAACACATCCGCGAAGCCATCGCGTTTCCGCGGACGCTGTACCGTCTCTATCCATGATCAAGGGGAAAGGGGGAAACGCATGTGAAACCGTCCGCTAGGCAATCTGCGAACGGGGACTTTCTGAGTACCCCTTTTGTAGCGTTACCGTACGATTTGCTAAAAAACTACGCCGATTTGGGACTGCATGCTCACGAGATGATCATGCTCTTGCAGATTCTCGCGAGCGGACAGATTCGTGGCACGACAGAACTGTCCGCGCAAGACTTGGGAGACCTCTGCGGGATGAGCAGCAAGGAGATTATGCTCTGTGTGGAGCGGCTCGTTCGAGAGGGGCTTCTTGGTATTGGAGAGCGGTTTGACGATTTGGGCGCACACGTCACGTACTTCGATTTGCAGCCCTTGTGGCAGCGCCTGCGCGGAAAACCGGCGCCCTCTGCCACGGCGCAGTCGCGCGTGTGGCGCCAAGACCCTGTAACAATGTTCGAGGAGGAATTCGGCCGCCCTCTATCGGCGCTCGAGTGCGATCAAATCCGGACGTGGCTTGGTTCCGAAGGGTATCCTGAGTGGATGGTCGTCGAGGCGCTCCGCGAGTCCGTTCTGGCAAATAAGTACAGCTTTAAATACATCGATAGAGTTCTGTTCGATTGGCAACGAAACCAGATCAAGTCTCGTCAGGACCTAGATCAGTATCGGCAGCAGCATCGGGATAGGATTCGTGAAGCGGAGACGCGAAAACGCCCGGCGACCGCACAGTCCGGGCAGAATTACAAATCGAACACAGCGGCACGCGGCACCTCTGAGCGCACCAGCGAGTCGAAAGAGTCAAGTCGAGACGAGCGGTACGCGAATTTTTATCAACTGTTCCCAGAAAGTTAACAGGGGCTGACGGTGTATGAGAGTATTTGTGACAGGTGGCACCGGCTACGTGGGGGTACCAGTGGTACGGGAACTTTTGAGACGGGGGCATTCTGTCACACTGCTCGCCCGCGACGCGTCGCGCGTCCCCGCTGACCTCTGTGGGCTTGTCCACGTGGTCGACGGAGATCTAGCTGATTCCACCGCGCTGCAGATTGGAATGAATCAGGCAGATGCAGTGGTACATTTAGTCGGCATCATTCGGGAGAACCGACGGCGGGGAATTACGATGCAGGCTGTTCACGTCGGGGGCACGACGGCTGTTCTGGAAGCGGCACGCCGCGCAGGCGTAGAGCGACTCATCCACATGAGTGCGCTTGGTGCCCGCGTCGGTGCGCGAAGTAGGTACCACAAGACGAAATGGGAAGCGGAGACGCGCGTGCGCCAAAGCGGGCTTAAGTTTACTATCTTTCGTCCATCCGTGGTCTTTGGCCCGGGCGGTCCGGGGGAGAACTTCGTTCGACAACTAGCCACCGTCGTCAGGCGCGCGCCGGTCGTCCCGGTTATCGGAGATGGTCATTTTCGGCTGCAACCCGTCCACACGCGTACGGTGTCGGCTACCTTCGCTGCCGCGCTCGAGATGGACTCGACCATCGGCGAAACGTTTGACGTCGGGGGTCCATCCGTCGTGGAGTACGAGGACATTGTGCGCGAAATCGTCGATGTCAGCGGAAAAAAGCGGGGTTCCGTGCATATCCCGCTTCCCATCATCGAGGTGTTCGTGCGCGGCGCGACGGTGTTCGGAAGCTCTCCCTTGAGCATGGATCAGTTGACGATGCTCAAGGAGGGGAGCGTCGTCCCCAATGGGGAACGCCTGTACCAAGTGTTTGGCGTAGAGCCTATTCCATTTCACATCGCACGGGAAGACATTTAAACGAAAAAGGTGGAGGCACTCCGGTGCCATCCACCTTTTTTCGTTATGACGTCGTCCTTTATTCCGCATCAAAGCTGCGGGTTAGCTCTCGCTTCTCGTTGTTGCGCTCCAGTGCCAGTTGGATAAGGGTATCCAGCAACTTGCTGTAAGACATACCGGACGCTTCCCAAAGCTTCGGATACATGCTGTACCGGGTGAATCCAGGCATCGTGTTGATCTCGTTGATGATCACTTTTCCAGAGGACTTTTCGATAAAGAAGTCCACCCGTGCGAGCCCACTGCAGTCAATCGCTTGAAACGCCTGCGTGGCGTACGTCGCAATCGCGTTTCGCTGTTCATCCGTCAGTTCTGCCGGGATAATCAGTTTCGATGTTCCACCGACGTATTTCGCCTTGTAGTCGTAGAACTCATTGGACGGAACAATTTCACCGGCGACGGAGACTTGTGGTGTGTCATTCCCGAGTACGGCGACCTCCACCTCGCGGACGTCGAGTCCCTCTTCGACAATGATTTTGCGGTCGTACTGTGCGGCCAGTTCCATCGCCCGTTCCAATTCGGTGCGCGATTTCGCCTTGGTGATGCCGACGCTCGAACCCAAATTCGCCGGCTTTACAAAACACGGGTAACCAAATGTGCGCTCGATTTCGTCGATGATCTCATGCGGCCGAGTCTTCCAAGTCTTACGCGTACATCCGACGTATCGAACCTGCGGTAACCCGACCGACCCAAACACTTGTTTCATGACGATCTTGTCGAGTCCGACGGCCGACGCGAGAATGCCCGCTCCCACGTACGCCACGTCCATCAGTTCTAACAGGCCCTGGATAGACCCATCTTCGCCGTATGTTCCGTGCATGACCGGAATAATCACATCGACATCACCTGCGAGGGTTGGCGGCAAGGGTTCTGGAGCAGACTGCGCGGAGACGGAAGTCAATCCGCCGACTTGTTCGTTGATAAAGCTCGCCGACGGACCGGAGGTCACCTTTTTGGTGGCCTTTTGTTCTTCCTCCAAGGATTTTACGGCATTCTTCCCGACATGCCAGCGCCCGCTCTTCGAAATCCCGATAGGCACAATGGTATACTGATGAGGATCTAGTGCCTCGATGACTGACTTTGCCGATTGAAGGGAAACTTCGTGTTCTCCTGATTTTCCACCGAATACGACGCCAACTTTAATGCGGTTTAAAGGCACGTATCGCAACTCCTTTTTGCAGGAAGATATTGAAACTGAAAGTAGGGATGGCCTTGACTCCAGTTACCTTGCGTGAATTGGCCGACATTGTAGGTGCCTTATCTACACAAGGCGATGAACATACGCTCGTCACAGGTGTCTGTGTCGACAACCGCGAAATCGGCCAAGGAGACGCCTTTGTCGCGTTCGTGGGCGAACGGGTCGACGGACACAATTTCATAGACCAAGCCTTTGACTGCGGTGCAAGTGTAGCGATTGTAAGCAAGCCCGTCAAGGCTGGTGTTGGTCCCGTTGTCCAAGTGGGAAGTCCGTTGGAGGCCATTCAACGCCTGGCAACCCACGAACGATCCGGCTTTGCCGGCCCTGTCATCGGCATTACGGGGAGCAATGGAAAAACCTCGACCAAAGAGATGGTCGCCGCCGTTCTCGGACAACTGGGCGACTGTCTCTACACCCAGGCGAATCGGAACAACGAATTGGGCTTACCTTTAACTATTCTACAGCGAACACCAAAACATCGTTCCATCGTTTTAGAAATGGGAATGAGAGGTTTTGGGCAGATCTCGGACTTGTGTGAAATTGCACGTCCTACCATCGGTGTCATCACGAATATCGGCCATAGTCACATCGAAATTCTCGGGAGCCAGGAAGGGATTGCGAAGGCCAAGGCGGAGTTGCTCGAGTCGCTTGGAAGTGATGGAACGGCGATTCTAAACGTCGATGACCCCTGGCTGAGAAAAGTGGCGACCTTATCGAAAGCCCCGGTGCTTTGGTACGGCCTGTCGCCTTCCGCCGACGTCTATGCGACACACGTCGAGTGGGGCAAAGAGGGAATGGCGTTTACGGTTCATGTGCAGGGCAAAAGCCAACGCGTCACCCTCCCGACTTTTGGCATGCACAACGTTCAGAACGCACTCGCCGCTGTCGCAGCGGGCACAGCGGTGGGGTTGTCGCTCGCGCAAATCGCTGACGGCTTGGCCTCGTTACAGCCGTTGAGCGGACGCCTTCGACTCCTAGACGCGCCTCGCGAGGTGACCGTCATCGACGATTGCTACAACGCGAGCCCGTTGTCGATGGGGGCCAGTTTGCAAGTCCTTGCACAACTGGCGGCCCCAGGAAGACGTGTAGCCATCCTTGGAGATATGTATGAACTAGGCGACTACACAGAGGAGGGGCACCGCCAAGTCGGGGCACTCGCCGCCAAGGCCGGTGTAGACACCCTGATTTGCATCGGGCCGGCGGCAACATGGATTGCCGAAGAGGCCAACTCTCAACGGCTGCCGGAGGTTCACCACGTGTCCTCCGTCGAGCAAGCTATCGCTCGGTGTTCAGAGTGGGTAAGAGCTGGATCGACCGTGCTTGTCAAAGCTTCTCGCGGGATGCAATTGGAACGTGTTGTCAATCACCTGCTCACAGGAACCACGGAGCAAAAATAGATCAGATCTCTGCTGAGGGCCCTTCTCATAACGATTTGCCGATTGTGTTCAAACTTTGCAATGGGTTTACCAAAACTTTGCACGCGTTTGGTAGAATTGGTGATAATCAGTGAGGAGGCGCCCTCTTTACGGCATGGCACGCGCTCTCACGCCGACATTCGCCGCTGCCGACTCTCCATACCGGTTCGACTGAAGCCCTCGCAGGATTTTCTGCGCTCGACACGGAATGGGGCGTGAATCGGTCAGCAACTTGTCGAAAATTGTTTCAAGTCGGGTAGGATGAGGCGGGATCGAAGTTATTATCTCGGTAATTAAAAATTTACAATGATTTGATACATTTTCGTCCGCATCTTCGATACACTAAAGTTGTTTGATATCACTGAAAGTTCCTATCCGAAGCCCGGTCGCCTTTCGGCGACGAAGGAGGAATGCTAGGTGGTCACATGTCCAATATGCAAAGAATTGTTACAGGAGCTCACCTCGATTCACTGTGTGAAGCGTCACGGGATGTCTAAAGCAAAAGTCATTGAACAATTTGGCAAGCCAAAACGGCTTTTCCTCACGTTTGCCGCAGAGAGTACCGTTACGACTCCTACCATCAGTTCGCGCGACTACCTAGATTCTCAACTTCTCACGGACAGACTCAATTCAAAGACGAGGAAATTTCACGTGTAGGGTGTCACCTCGACGTCGATTCACGGGGACCATCCGCTTTCTTGGCAGAGTGTTGCATTTGCAGTCACCTCGACCGACGCATTTTCAAAGCGTAGCTAAAAAACAACCTGACGTTTCTCTCGGCGAAGGAGTTTCAGATATGGCAAAGCGACGCCTCGACGTAAGTGATTTTGCAAACTTTACCCTCATCGGCGAAGTTCAGATCTCCCCGGACGGCACGAGGGCCGTGTTTTCCCAGCAGACGGTATCCTTGCGCGAGGACGATTATCGCGTTCAATTGATGCACATCAATTTATCCGACCAGTCTGTGCGTCCACTCACAACTTCCGGTAAACGAAACCAGGGAATATGCTGGTCCCCGGATGGACGCAAGGTGGCGTTCGTCGGTGATCGAGAATTCGGCAAACAGATTTGGGTTATCCCCGTCGACGGCGGTGAAGCCGTGCGGGTGACCAACTTTAAACACGGCATCTCCCATGTCTGTTGGTCCCCTGACGCACAGGTGCTCTACGCACTCGTGCCGGCTGCTGCGAATGGCGAAGTAGAGGTGTTCGACGCGGGACTGACGCCGTCTTTAGCTCAGGAAGTCGTCGATAAGGAGGCAAAAGGCTGGCGCGAAGGACCCAAGCGCTATGAGCAGCTCTATTACAAACAGGACGGCACCGGACTGTCGCACCTGAGGTATCCCCAATTGGTTCGAATCGACGTCACAACCGGCTTATTTACACAACTGACTCGCGGCGAGGAAGGCGTAGGCACGTTCGCCGTCGCCCCCGATGGCTCATTGTATTTTACCAGGGGGCGCGATAGGGAGTTCAAGTGGTGGTTTTCCGATCTGTATCGTTACGATGAGACATCGGGAAAGAGTTCGCTTGTCTCCGACGCGTTCATATTTCACGGGTTGCAATGTTCGCCGGACGGTTCAACCATCGCCGCCCTGGTGCACGACGAGTCGTATTACAGGTACGAGTCTGCCGCACATTTGCAGCTCTATCTATTGACCCCGGCTGGACAGACGCTTGCACATCTGACGGAATCGTTCCCGGATGATCTGACGAACTCAAATTTGTCCGACCTCCGAGCGGACACGGGCGACAGCCTCATCGAGTGGTCATCTGACGGAGAGTATCTTTACGTCCTTTCGACCCGTGAGGGGTGTGGCGAGGTAGTGCGCTTTCGAACAGATGGTTCGACGCCGCAGGGCGAGGTGGTCGTCGCGGGGCGGCGAGACGTCTTCTCGTTTGCGCTGCGAGGGGATACGTTCGTCTATGCGTATGCGACTGATACGAATCCGAGCCGCCTGGCCTCGCAAATCCTCCGTTCAGACGTTCGTTACGGCGGCCGTATCGCGCGACCTCCACATGCCCCCATGGACGAGTCCTGTGTATGCTCACCTGCTTTTGAGTTGGAACACGCGCTGTACGCGCCGAACGACGAGTGGCTTCGCACCGTCGAACTTTGTGACCCGGAACCGTTTTGGTACCGTTCTGCCGAAGACTGGTGGATTCAGGGGTGGGTCATGAAGCCTGCAGGCTATGAACAAGGCAAGAAATATCCTGTCATTCTCGAAATCCACGGCGGGCCGCAACTTAATTTTGGCTATGCGATGTTCCACGAAATGCAGTGGTTTGCCGCACAAGGATATGCCATCGTCTATACCAATCCTCGTGGCGGGAAAAGTTATGGCCAGTCGTTCGTCAATGCGGTTCGCCATCACTACGGAGAAAATGACGCAGCGGACGTGTTAAATGGTCTCGACGCGGCTCTCGAGAAATTCGACTTCCTCGATGGGAAACGCGTCGCTGTTACTGGGGGCAGTTATGGTGGATTTATGACCAATTGGTTGGTTGGGCACACGGACAGGTTTTTTGCCGCCGTCTCGCAGCGCTCCATCTCCAACTGGGTTTCGTTTTACGGCTGTTCCGATATCGGCCCGCGTTTTGTGGAAGCACAGCTCACTCCAAACGCGAAGGAAAATCTGGACAAACTTTGGATGATGTCTCCGCTCGCCTACGCTACACACGTGACCACGCCTCTTCTGTTGATTCACTCTGAAAACGACCTACGTTGTCCAATGGAGCAGGCGGAACAGTTCTACACCTGGATTCGCAGCCAAGGCAAAGAAACGCAGCTCTTACGGATTCCGAACGCCAGTCATGGGCTGTCACGAAATGGTAAACCGTCTCTGCGCATTCGGCGACTCGAGGCGATATTTGGATTTATCCATGAACACTTGCCCCCTGAAGAAGAGCACGCTCGATAAAAACCATTTTGAGCGCCCCTCTAAACTGGGGCGTTTTTTTTTGAGAACAGAGCTTTGCGGTAGTTGTTCACATAAAACAAGGCAAACATGGGAAGCCTACTATGCTATAATATGGTACCGTCGTTTTTCGAGTATCCGTCAAACCGTATAACGGAAAACGAATGCTGAAAGGGTGTTTCAGTTAACCGCATGAAGGCTTCCGTATATTGGAGACGCGTCGTTGGATTTACGGTCGCCAGCGCACTCTGTATGATTCCTTTTCGCTTTCTCGATGTCAACGCGGTCGTGGGGAACGAGGTTGCCGCCCCGTCGAAAGCCGTACCTACGGCGGCAGGTTCCACTGGAGGCGTGTACGACGGCGTCCTGATGAAGATGTCGGATTTGTCGTACTCGAATTTGGGACCTTATCAACATGACACACTGAATCAAATCGCTGCACTGTCGAAAGAGCACTCCGGCCCAAGTGGGATTTATAAGCAGGTAGCATTTGTCAATCAAAGGGATTGGCATCTGTCGTACGACCAGGCAAATCAATACTTTTTCTCGGACTTGTCGGGATGGCGCATTCTCGCCACGGAAGACAAGGAAGATTACTCAGGTTTTTATGGTGTCGCATATCAGAAAGGCAATACGATTGTGATCGCGTTCCGAGGTACGAATGATGTCGAAGACCTCGTATCGGATGCGGGAATCTATTTGAGCGTATCAAACATCGTTGACCAAGAAGTCCCCGCGATGCAATTTGTCAATCAGGTGCGCACCAGCTTACCTCCTAGACAGTATCACGTCATTTTCACGGGTCACTCCATGGGTGGCTGGTTGGCGCAGTGCATGTACAAGACGTTTACATCCAAATACCCCGGCTGGCAGGTGGATGGAGCCACGGTGTTCGATTCCATTGGAACGAACTTTCATCAAAATCTATCGGACATCGGGCGTGTGAAAGATTACCGTTTTCAGGGAGATCTGTTCAGTCACTACGGTTCATCGCTTGGATCCGAAATCAAAATTAAGAATCTAACTCCCGATGAGTCACTCTACGACAAGCACCAAATGTTTGATTTTTACCAGTACTTTTATGGCGCTCCGACCACCGTCCACGAATTGCAAGCTTGAACCTTGAATCCTGTAACCGGAACTGGTATGAGCAGGGGGTAGTTGCGAATGCCTAACCGAACAGTAGCGTACACCGTAGCGCAGAATGTGGTACTCGAGGGGCGCTCTTGGGAGCCGGATGATAGTAAGTCGGCGCGTGGCATCGTGCTTATCCTGCACGGCATGGGAGACCATATCGGGCGGTACGATTCGTTTGCAACGTTTCTCGCCACCGCGGGATTTCTCGTTCACGGGTACGATCAACGGGGGCACGGTCTCACTGGAGAGCGAATGAAGTCCCGTGGACATTTGGGGGAAGACGGGTTTGAGCACCTCGTGCGCGATGCCTATCACGTCATTCAAACACTCCGTCGCGCGACGCCGGCACTCCCTATCATTCTAATAGGGCACAGTATGGGCTCTTTTGTAGCCCAATCGTTTTTGACCCAGTACGGCTCAAGCATCGATGCTTGCGTATTGTGCGGGAGCAACGGTCCAGAAGGGTCGATTTTACACGTGGTAAAATGGATAGCCCGTCGCATCTCTAACATGCACGGGCCTACTAGCACAAGTGCGCTGTTGACGCGTTTGACCTTTGGTGCCTACAACCGGGCGTTCCGCCCCAATCGAACCGACTTTGATTGGCTCAGCAGGGATGCGCACGAAATAGACCTGTATCTGGAAGATCCGCATTGCGGATTTTCTCTTACGTCTTCCTCTATGTACGATATGTTTACTACACTACAAAACATGTACCGTTCTAACAGACTTCGACAGATCCCAAATAATTTGCCGATTTTCATCATTGCCGGAGAAAAAGACCCGTTATCTCACTTTGGTCGAGGAATTCGACGATTGGCAGTTCTCTATCAGCAGCAGGGACTGACGAACGTGACCTCCAGGCTTTACCCAGGTGCGAGACACGAATTGTTCCACGAGATCAACCGGGATGAAGTTCACAGAGACGTTCTGGCGTGGCTTGGTGCCAACGTTCCTAGGTCAGTTTAGGCATTTACGAGATGGGCGTTCCGTTTGGCACTGGCATATCAGGTCGAAGGAGGATGACGTCACCTTTCTCCGGTACACCGCCGAGAACTAGCACTTCGGACAGAAAGCCCGCAATATTTCTGGGTGGGAAGTTGACTACGGCTACAACCTGTCGTCCAACGAGTGCCTCCGGCTGGTATCGCTGAGTAATTTGCGCGCTGGACCGCTTGACACCCAAGGGACCAAAGTCAATTTGAAGTTTGATAGCTGGGATCCGCGCCTTCGGAAACGGTTCAGCGTGCTGGATTGTGCCGATGCGAATGTCGAGTTGCGAGAAATCTTCAATCGTCGCCATGATGAAGCCTCCCTCATATTTCCTAACCTCTCCCTATTTTGCCACAACTCTTCACAATTTGGACGAGCGTTTTCAATGTTGATGATTGTAATCACCATTGCGGTTAGAGTACACTAACTGTTGTTGTTCATTAGTCCGAATTGATATGAGGGAATCTATCATGAAATCACTCGTAGAAGATATCAACCCAAGCGGTTCGTTTAAGCGTTTCCTATGGGTTCTTTCAATATTCGGCCCCGGCATCATCGTGATGCTCGCCAATACAGACGCCGGTTGCATCATTACAGCCGCGCAGTCCGGTGCGGAGTGGGGCTATTCAATGGTATTGCCGCAGTTGGTGCTCATTCCCATTGTGTATCTGGTTCAAGAGATCACCGTTCGGTTGGGTGTCGTCACCGGTAAAGGTCATGGCGAGCTGATTCGCGAAGGGTTTGGCCGAAAGTGGGCCATTTTCTCCGTGTCCACGTTGTTTCTCTCCGCGATTGGAGCGCTGGTGACCGAATTCAGCGGCATCGCCGGCGTTGGCGAGCTATTCGGCATATCGCCTCGATACAGCGTCTCGGTTGCAACCATCATCTTGATAGTGCTCGGCCTTACAGGAAGCTATAAGCGCGTCGAGCGCATCGGTATTGCAATGGGACTGTTTGAGCTGTTATTGGTGCCTGCTGCCGTCATGGCACACCCAAGTGGACATCAATTGTTGAAGGGATTGGCGACGGTTCCAATCCATCAGTCGAGCTATGTGTTCTTGTTAGCAGCAAATGTGGGGGCCGTAATCATGCCCTGGATGATCTTTTACCAGCAGTCTGCCGTCGTGGACCGGAAACTCTCCATAAGGCACCTGAACACTGCGCGGTTAGATACGATGGCGGGATCGATTCTGACACAAGTCATCATGATTGCCGTCGTCGTCATGATTGCGGCCACAGTGGGTCTGAAAGATCCTCAACACCCACTGGATACGGTGGCGGATATCTCGCAAGGATTGTTGCCGTTCTTAGGGCCATCCGGTGCCAAGGTGATCTTCGGCCTGGGAATGCTCGGTGCCAGTTTTGTGGCGGCTCTCGTGGTATCGCTCGCCGGCGCGTGGGGCATTGGTGAGGTCGCAGGCTTCAAACACAGCGTCAACAACAAGGTGAAGGATGCGAAGTGGTTTTATTTCATATATACCTTGGCGCATGTCGGAGGTGCCATCTTAGTCTTCAGCGGCGTCAATCTAGTAAATTTGGCTGTCGATACCGAAGTGATGAATGCACTGCTCCTGCCAATCGTCCTTGGATTTCTCTTGCTGCTCGAGGCAAAGGTGCTACCAAAGGAGTGGCGGATGAAGGGAGCGTACAAGTATACTGTGTGGACACTTTCCGCCATGGTGATGTTGTTCGGCGTCTACATGGGCATCCAAATCGTTTTGTGAGTGAGGAGAACAGACGCTTTGCCAGGGACGGCAAAGCGTCTTCTTCGTCTTAAAGCCCTTTATAGGGCGGTGTACGGCCGTGCGAGGAATGGACAATCCTCATTGACACGCCCAGTCATCACCGCCCTTGAACCGGCGAGGTTGAACGCTTTTTGGGCAACTTACGCCTGTTTGTAGTTCAATACAAACACTCCGAACAGGATGATGGCGGCACCGAGAGCCTGCTTCCAATTCAAGGACTGGTGGAGAAATAGCCAACCGCCCAACACGCTGATGCCGACCCCCAATACCGTATTGAACAACGATACGGCAAACAAGGGGACATTTTGTTTGTACGCGAGGCTGACACCTATGGCATAAAGCCAATTAAACAAGAGCATCAGGGGAATCGAGCACAATTGAAACAAGAACTGCTTAGACGCCGGGATGAACTTTGAACTCAAGATCCACACCGCGCCAAAGTACACCGTATTTAATGTAATTCCCATCCACCAACGCATACATGGCACCCTGTTCTGTCAATTGATAAACTCAGTATAGAGCCGTGAGGGTACGTGCTACAATGGGGAATTTTCAGTCACAAATCGATGATTCAGTCCTCTTTACACAGTTCGCTTGAAACCAGGTACAATAAGCCGTGGCGGTATCATCGCCTACGCAACAAACGCTATTGAACAGAGAGAAGGTTGAACGTTGGGCGTTGTGGATTTATTCCTACTCGTCGTACTGGCGGCACTCTGGGGCGCATCTTTTTTATTCATCCGCGTGGCGTCGCCAATGCTCGGACCCGCATTGCTCGTCGACTGCCGTGTACTCATCGCAGCGCTTTCGCTCGTCCTGTACGCCCTCGTACTCAGACAACGCGTACAATTGCTGGCGAGGTGGAAATCGTATCTGGTGCTTGGGGCCATCAACGCTGCGATTCCATTTTGTTTGATCTCCATCGCCGAGCTCCGGTTGTCCGCGGCGCTCGCCGCGATTCTCAATGCCACCACACCGATGTTTACAGCAGTCGTCGCGAGAATTTGGATGGGCGATGCCCTCTCCGTCAAGAAGGTCTGTGGATTGGTGCTGGGCATATTTGGCGTCCTCGTCGCCGTAGGGAGCGATTTTAGCGTCCACGCGACGTCACCCGTGTTCTGGGCTGGTTGTTCACTTCTAGCTGCACTGGCCTACGCGTTTGGGGGTGTGTACTCAGCGAGGAAATTTGTCGGCGTAAGCCCCCTAGACCTTGCCATTGGTCAGCAGCTTGCCGCCGGGATATGGCTGTTCCCCTTCATTTTCTTTCACCATATACAGACTCCATTGTCGGCGTCCGTCGTATATTCCGTGCTCGCGCTCGCGGTTCTGTCTACGGCCCTAGGCTATCTCATCTACTTTCGCCTCATGCAGCGGGTGGGGCCAGTCAAAACAATGAGTGTCACGTTCCTCGTCCCAGTGTTCGGTTTGGTTTGGGGAGCGGCGTTTCTCCATGAGCAGCTCTCGTTGCGGCTCCTCATCGCCTTGGGCATCATCCTGTGTTCGGTGGCGTTGGTCGCGAACACGCGCTTCCGACGGCGAAAACGCGAGGCACAGGTCTCGTCGCCGTCGGCATAACGCACCGCTCACGCGCGAGCGGTATGGGGAGATGAAGAGGAAGGCCGTGAGCGAGGCGGAGCATCAGCCCGCACCATCACATCTATCATTCAATCGATTACGGAGGGGTATTGGTGTTTCAGATTGCAGTTGGCTCTAAGAATCCGGCGAAAATACGAGCCGTCGCCATGGCTTTTGACCAAATGGGAATCGCCGCACAGATGGATGGCGTGAACGCGCCGTCGGGTGTTTCCGACCAACCGTTCTCCAACGAGGTGACGATGCAAGGGGCGGTGAATCGGGCGAAACGCGCCTTGCTGGATGGTGAATTCGACTACGGGGTCGGACTCGAAGGCGGGGTGGAAGAGACCGCGTACGGATTGATGTTGTGCAATTGGGCGGCAATCGCAGGCAAAGATGGCGCGGTCAGTGTCGGCGCGGGCGTTCAAATTCTGCTTCCGACCGAGGTGGCCGAGGAAATTCGGCGTGGGCGAGAGTTGGGCGAAGTCATCGACGAGTGGGCAGGCGGTCACGACATCTCAAAAGGCGAAGGGACCATCGGCATCTTGACGCAAGGTCACATCAGCCGCTCGCAGATGTTTCGAGATGCTGTCATTTGCGCGTTTGCTCCACGCATGCGGCCGGCGAAAACGGAATAAGGTGGAGTTATTCAGTGAACTCATTCAGGGCTGGATATATCGATGAAAGTTGGCAGTCATCAGGGGCTAAACAGTGCACGCGGCTGTTTAGCCCCTCGTTGCATCTGGATGTGTGACCGCAATATTCGACTGGATGACAGACTCCCTGCGAGGTGAGCGAATGATGTCTCGTGCGACCGTTGTGATCGACGAAGAGGGGATTACATTCGAATCGTTTTATCGCGTGGTGTATCAGTATGCGACCGTCGACATGTCCGAGGGGTGCACGGCCAATGTCGTGAAGTGTCGCACGTTTCTGGAGGGAGTGCTGCTCGAGAAAAAGACGGTGTACGGAGTGAATACCGGGTTCGGAAAGCTGAGTAACGTCGTCCTGCCAGAAGCGGATAGCGAGGCATTGCAAGTAAATCTGTTGCG
This sequence comes from Alicyclobacillus fastidiosus, assembly GCF_026651875.1. Taxonomy (GTDB): domain Bacteria; phylum Bacillota; class Bacilli; order Alicyclobacillales; family Alicyclobacillaceae; genus Alicyclobacillus; species Alicyclobacillus fastidiosus. The sequence goes on from NZ_CP104067.1 coordinate 2,979,652, forward strand.
CAGCCACGCGTGCGCAGTCGGAGAGCCTTTTCCAACGGAAGTCGTCCGCGCGATGATGTTGCTTCGCCTGGTCTCACTCGCGCGCGGATTTTCGGGGGTGCGCCTCGACATCGTGCACGCGTTGCGGGACTGTCTAAACGCAGGTGTCCACCCAATCATCCCGAGCAAAGGGTCGCTGGGCGCGAGCGGAGACCTCGCGCCACTTGCCCATCTGGCACTCTGCCTCATCGGTGAAGGAGATGCATTGTACGAGGGCAGGCGTCTTCCTGCACAGGAAGCCCTGCTTCAGGCGGGCATTCAACCCGTCGTCCTGCAGGCGAAGGAGGGACTCGCACTCATCAACGGGACACAGGCGATGATGGCGGTCGGGCTCATAGCCTACCGCCAGGCCACGGCCGCCCTCGGTGCCGCGAACACCATTGCGGCCATTACCATGGAAGCCTTAAACGGCATTGTCGATCCCTTCGCCGAACCGATTCAACGCGTTCGACCCTACCCGGAGCAGGCGTCGGTTGCCAAAGATCTGCGTACGCATCTTGAGGGAAGTCAATATGTGGGCACAGCGCACGCTGGCAAAGTCCAGGATGCGTATTCTCTGCGGTGTGTGCCGCAAGTACACGGCGCCTCCCTTCGCGCCTTGCGCCATATTGGCGAGACGCTCTTTATCGAGATGAATTCCGCGACCGACAATCCGCTTTTGTTTCCTGACGAGGGGCTCGTCTACTCGGGCGGAAACTTTCACGGACAACCGGTGGCACTCGCCATGGATTACCTGAAAATCGCGGTTTCTGAACTCGCCAACATCTCCGAGCGCCGCACCGAGCGGTTGGTCAATCCCCAACTGAACGAAGGACTTCCGGCGTTTCTCACGCCAGATGCCGGGCGTTCGTCCGGCATGATGATTCTGCAATATGTCGCCGCGTCCTTGGTGTCAGAAAACAAGGTGCTCGCCCATCCGGCGAGCGTCGATTCGATTCCGTCCTCCGCCAACCAGGAAGACCACGTCAGTATGGGGACCATTGCCGCCCGTCAGGCCGCACAAATTGTCGATCACGCAGGGGCTGTCCTCGCTATCGAACTCATCTGTGCGACCCAAGCGCTCGAATGGAAGGAAAGCGCGAAACTGGCGCCAGCCACGCGCAAAGTGTACGGGTGGGTTCGCAAACTCGTCCCCGGATACGTGGCGGATCGGTCGTATTCGAAGGAGATTGAGACGCTGGCCGCGGCCATCCTCCAAGGGCAACTAACTGATCTCACAAACGCTGCGAACGGGGTTCCAGGTAGCAGCGCATGGCCAGGGCCGTGAGTAGGCTCAACGTGACCTGATGGTGGTGCGGGCGGTGAGGTCGCACAAGTCGAGGTCAAAACGGTGCGAGCCGCCGTCCTCTTCATAGATGCCTCCAATGGTCATTCTGCCGCTTTCTGCCTCATCCCTATGACAGTCGTTTTCGTCTCCTGGCGAAAGGCACACGGTTCTGTGAATTGAAAAACCTCATACATTTCTATATACTTAAACCAATCAAGCGCTTGTTTAAATTCATGGGCACCTGACCGAGCAACCTGAGCGAGAGATGTAGGCATCCTATCCTATGACGTATCCCTGCGAATGGTTGCTTCATTTCAAATGGGGGTGTAAGCGTTTACATGTTGACGAGGATTCCGGTGCGAAAAGAACTTGAGCAACTCGGTGTCTATCAGCCTGGGAAACCGATTGAGGAAGTCAAGCGGCAGTTCGGATTGGGCCGAATCATCAAATTGGCTTCGAATGAAAATCCCTTTGGGTATTCTCCCATGGCAAAAGAGGCGATGCTCAAAGAGATGGACAAAGTGACCCTCTATCCAGAGGCGACCGCACCCGAACTCACCCAACAATTGAGTGTCCATTTGGGTGTTTCACCCGACGAAATTCTGCTTGGGAACGGTTCAGACGAACTCATTCGGCTCGTCACCCGCAGTTACATCCGACCGGGCGACGAAGCGATTATGGCAGACGTCACGTTTCCACGATACGAGACAAACGTGCTCATCGACGGCGGTTCACCTGTCAAAGTCCCGCTCATCGACGGCGTCCACGATCTCGAGGGGATGCTCGCGGCCATTACGTCGCAGACGCGGATGATCTTCGTCTGCAATCCGAACAATCCCACAGGCACCATCGTGGGAAGGGAAGCGCTTCGCAACTTCATTGAACAGGTGCCCGGTGACATGCTCGTCATCGTCGACGAAGCGTACTACGAGTACGTGACCGATTTAGATTACCTGCAGACTCTGCCTCTGTTAGCCACACATCCGAATCTCCTGGTCCTGCGCACCTTTTCAAAGGTGTACGGTTTGGCCGCGCTGCGGGTGGGGTACGCCATCGCGCAACGCGAGGTGTTACAAAGTCTGACAAAGGTCAAGGACGCGTTCAATACCAATCGACTGGCCCAAGCCGCGGCGCTGGGAGCGCTCAAGGACCAGGAATATGTCGCGTTCTGCCGCGATAAAAATGCCGCAGGGAGGAACTATCTCGAGAGGGAATTTGACAGATTGGCGCTCCAATACTATCCATCTCAGGGTAACTTTCTTCTCGTCAACGTCTCGCGGTCGGGCGACGAGGTGTTCGCGTCTCTGCTTCAGCGGGGCATCATCGTCCGTTCGGGCACGCAGTGTGATGCGTACCCGGAGACGATTCGGGTGACGATTGGCACTGAAGAACAGAACGAGGCATTTATTGCAGCACTCTCCGATTCGCTGAGATAGACGAGAGAAGAACGAGTGGAGTGACGTCAGCGTTCACCTGATAGATAGACAGGGAGGAACAGAGATGCTGATGGAACACGGACTACGCGATGGCCGGCTGGCGGAAGGGCTTTGCTTCACGCAATTTCTCACGCCGGACGGGGTACTCGCGAAGCCGCTTGACGGGCGGATGGACGAATCTTTGCTCTTAGACATGTATCGGAACATGGCCATTGCGCGTCAATTTGACCGCAAGGCGGTCAACCTCCAGCGGCAGGGGCGCCTGGGCACATACGCGCCCTTTGAAGGGCAGGAGGCCGCTCAAATCGGAAGCGCATTGGCACTCGCGAAAGACGACTGGATGTTTCCAACCTATCGCGATCACGCCGCAACCATCACGCGCGGCCAATCGATGACGACGGTCTTCTTGTACTGGGCGGGACGCCTGGAAGGCGGCACGGGCGCCAAGTCGTTGCGCATCTTACCGCCGTCGGTGCCTATCGCCACACACCTGTTACACGCCGTCGGAATGGCCTGGGCGACGAAACTCCGCAATGAGAACGTCGTCACCGTCGGATATTTCGGCGATGGTGCGTCCTCGGAAGGCGATTTCCACGAGGCGCTGAACTTTGCCGGGCTCTATCACCTGCCAATCATCTTTATCTGTCAAAACAACGGCTATGCCATCAGTGTGCCATTCTCTAAACAGTCGGCGTCAAAAACCATCTCACAGCGCGCCAACGCGTACGACATCGAAGGGGAGCGAGTGGATGGCAACGACGTCTTGGCCGTCTTTGATGCGGTGTCGAGAGCGAGGGAACGCGCTCGCGCAGGAGGGGGGCCGACTCTGATTGAGGCAGTGACGTTTCGCTATGGCGCGCATACCACCGCTGACGACCCGAAGCGATACCGCGACCAGGAGCTCGCGACCGATTGGCGAACTCATCGCGATCCCATCGGCAGGCTGAAACGATTTCTCGAGCAGAGAGGGCTATGGACAGACGACTTCGAATCCGAGGTGATGGCTGACGCGACAGCGCGTATCGAGCTGGCACTCGACGAGTTCGCGCGCTACGAAGCGCCCAATCCGCTCGACATGTTTGAGCACGTCTATGCAGAGATGCCATGGCACCTCAAGGAACAAGCGGCAGAGTTCGAACGAGCGATGGAAAAGGACGGGATGCAGCCGTGAGTCGGAATTTGAATATCCTTCAGGCAATTTCTGAGGCTATGGACCAGAAGATGACGGATGACGGCCGCGTCGTACTGTTGGGGGAGGACATCGGCACAAACGGCGGCGTCTTCCGGGCAACTGACGGCCTCCTTCAGAAGTTCGGGGAAGAGCGGGTGTTTGACACGCCGCTCGCAGAGTCCGGCATCGTCGGATCCGCCATCGGTTTGGCGCTTGGTGGAATGATTCCCGTGGCGGAAATCCAGTTTCTCGCCTTCATTTATCCCGCACTCGAACAGGTATTCTCCCATGCCGCGAGGATGAGGTTCCGAACGCGCGGCGAATACTCGCTGCCGATGGTCATCCGCACGCCGTACGGTGCGGGCATTCGAGGACCGGAGTTGCACGGAGAGAGCGTCGAAGCGTTTTTTGTCCACACGCCAGGGCTCAAGGTGGTCGTCCCCAGCACGCCGTACGACGCCAAAGGACTGCTCGTGTCCGCCATCGAAGACCCTGACCCGGTCCTCTTCCTCGAGCCGACCCGCACCTACCGCGCATTCCGCGAGGAGGTGCCGGAAGCGTTGTATCGCGTGCCTATCGGAAAGGCGAAGGTCGTACAAGAGGGGCGGGATGTGTCCATCTTTGCGTGGGGAGCGATGCTCCAGCTGGCGATGAGCGCAGCGAGACAGCTCGAGGAAGAACGCGGTTACAGCTGCGAAGTGGTCGACTTACGCACGCTCTCCCCGCTCGATAGGGACACCATCCTTGCCTCAGTCCAAAAGACGGGGCGTGCGCTCATCGTCCAGGAGGCGCATAAGACCGCAGGTATGGCCTCAGAGATCATCTCCCTCATCAACGACGAGGCCCTCATTTACCTAAAGGCGCCGATCAAGCGCATTTCCGGTTTCGACGTGCCGGTCCCATTCTTCTCTGTCGAAGACGAATTCATGCCGACCCAAGCGCGAGTGAAGCAAGGAATCGTAGACACGATGCTATTCTAATTCTTCGCATGACGCCTTTTCGCGGCCGATGAAATGACGCGTCGCAATTGCGAAAGGAGAGAAGGGAGAAGCACATGTTCGAATACAAACTCGCTGATATCGGGGAAGGCATGCACGAAGGGGAAATCGTTCGCTGGCTCGTGAAGGAAGGCGACAACGTACTGGTGGACGATCCGATTGTAGAGGTGCAAACCGACAAAGTGACTGCCGAGTTGCCTGCGCCCGTGACGGGTCGAATTCACCACATTTTGGCCAAAGAAGGCGCGATGGTACCCGTCGGATCCACATTGGTGATCATCGCAGACGCACAGTCAAAGGTGGAGCCACAGTTGCCGAAGAGACCTCCAGAGGCGATGTTGGAAGACGGCGCTACACAACCTCATTCGCTTGTCGCAGAAGATCGCAATGGCACGGTTGCTGACCGCTGCATCCTAGGCGAGGCGACCCGCACGACACCGATTGCGAAGCGGGCGCTTGCCACGCCGCACATCCGATACATGGCGCGGCAGATGAGTATCGACATCGAACAGGTCGAAGGTACCGGCCGCGCCGGGCGCGTGACGGAGGAGGACCTGAAGCGCTTCAAACATGGCCTGCAGGCACCGTCGTCGCGACCCGCGACCGAGGCGCAGGGGAGCGAAGCACTCACCGAGGCTGCCACGCGTGCCCCCAGTACCGAGAAGAGCGCACAGGAGCACAGACGTGTGGAACGAGTTGCGCTCAGGGGCGTTCGCAAGCGCATTGCCGAACACATGGTCAAATCGGTTTCGGTCATCCCACACGTCACCAGTGTCGACGAGCTGGAGATGGATGCCTTAAACGGACTGCGTGAACGCTTGAAGAGGACGGCGGAAGTCCGAGGGGTGAAACTCACGTTCTTGCCGTTTTTCGTAAAGGCTGTCGTCATTGCTCTGCGGGAGTTTCCCATCTTGAACGCGTCGCTCGACGACGAGACCGGTGACATCCTGCTCAAGCATTACTATCACATCGGGATCGCAACCGATACGGACGACGGGCTCATCGTACCCGTCATCAAAGACGCGGACCAGTTGACGGTGTTTCAGTTGGCACAAGAAATCGCGTCCCTGGCGGCGGCTGCGCGCGCCGGAAGGCTAAGGATCGACCAAATCACGGGGGGCACGTTTACCATCAGCAACGTCGGATCAATTGGCGGGTTGTACGCCACGCCGATCATCAATTACCCGGAAGCGGCCATTCTGGGCATTCATAAAATGGAGCCGCGAAACGTCGTTCGCGACGGGAAGAGTGTGATTCGCACGATGATGAACATCTCGTTGAGCTTTGATCACCGCCTCATCGACGGAGCCACCGCAGTTCGCTTTACAAATCGGATTCGCAGTTTGCTCGAAGATCCGGACCAACTTTTTCTCGAGATGGTGTAAAGTTGATTGAAAAGTTTGATAATTTGCTGTACGATTAAAACAAGCAATCGCTTGTTTTGTGTCAGCCCACAGAGAGATGGAGAGACAATCATTGGCAAGGCCGAGTCAGAGGGAACAAATTTTAGTCGAGGCGAGTCGCCTCTTTAGTAAAAAGGGCTATCACGCGACCACGATTCGTGAAATTGCACAGAACCGTGGAATTTTGTCCGGGAGCCTGTACGCGCACATCTCGTCCAAAGAGGATCTGCTGTTCGAAATTGTCGATGACGGGGCGGATGCGTTTCTGAGTGCCATCACCGCTGTTTCGCAGAGCGACAGATCTCCTATCGAAAAGTTGCGAATGGCGTTGTGTGCGCATATTCAAGTCATCGCACAACGGATGGACGCGACGACCGTGTTCTTCCACGAGTGGGAGGCTCTCTCGGAGGAGCGCCGACACCTGATTCAAACGAAGCGAGATGAGTATGAGGCGCACTGGAATGCCATTTTACAGGAAGGCATCGACGACGGGTCGATGTGTATTACGGACCCGAAGTTTGTTCGACTGATGCTCTTGTCTGTCGCGAACTGGCTCTACCACTGGTATCGTCCCTCCGGTCCGCTGTCGCCGGACGAAATTGCGGAACGGTTTATCCAGATTCTCGTGAACGGTATAGAGGACACGGCAAAGGAGCGAGATCACCGTGCTTGACGAAGATCAAATGGCCGCGTTCCTCGGTCGCATTGAACGCGGTGAGAAGATAGAGTCGACCGACTGGATGCCGGACGACTACCGGATTTTGCTGCTGCGGCTCATTCACATGCACGGCGTCAGCGAAATCATGGGCGCGTATCCCGAGAAGGAATGGGTGCCCAAGGCGCCTACGCTGCGTCGAAAACTGTCTCTCCTCGCGAAAGTACAAGACGAGATGGGACACGGTCAACTCCTCCTGCGCGTCGCCGAAGATCTGGCGCGGCCACTCGGCAAGGTGCGCGACGATCTCATCACCGATATTTTCACGGGCAAGGTCAAGTTTCACAACGTGTTTCATATGGAAGCGCCAACGTGGGCGGACGCGGGGATTATCGGTTGGCTCGTCGACGGCGCCGCCATCATCACGCAGACGGCTCTGCTCGACTGTTCCTATGCACCGTATGCCCGCGTGCTCAAGCGGATTTGCGCTGAAGAAAGCTTTCACATGCACCATGGTGAATCGGTCGTATTAGCTCTCGCCCAAGGGAGTGCAGAGCAACGTCAAATGCTGCAGGACGCCTTGAACCGCTGGTGGGAATCGCTCATGTTCTTCTTCGGACCGGCACAGGTTTCCGATGCAGCACAACGCATGACGACGTACAAGATCCGCACGAAGGGCAACGAGGAGATGAGGCAGCAGTTCCTCACGCGTTACGTTGTGCGAATTCAGGTCCTGGGCTTGACCGTGCCGGATGAAAAACTCGCGTTGAACGAGGGGACGGGTCGATGGAGCTATTCGGAGCCAGACTGGGAGCGCTTTTCGAGAATGGTACGTCGAAATGATGGCCCAAAGTCACAAGAGCGGATCGAATTGCGGCGAACGGCGCACGAAGGGCAAGCATGGGTGCGCGAGGCCATGACTGAGGCGGGGAACCGGACCTCAGCGACGGTGGTGTGAGCCGTGCCATTGCCGGACGGAGCAGCCAGGCGCGACAGGGGGGAGCAGTCGTGACAGAAGACGATACACGCCATTGCTATGTACCCTACGAAGTATTTATCCAGAAGTCGAAACTCGACTATCATGTGCATGTCGGAAGCGTTCTCGCGCCCTCTCCTGAGTTGGCCTTGCAACTGGCCAGAGAAAACTTTTTGCGCCGGGACACCGCAGTGAACATTTGGGTCGTACGCCAGTCCGATATCCACCAAACCCCTTCAGAAGACCATGCGTTCTTCGCGCGCGAGTTCACTCGAAGCTATCGAGAAGTCACAGGGTATTCGGACAATGCGCGGCGGTGGAAGGCGTTCAAGGAGAGGCGCGCGCAGCGAGACCAGGGCTGATGGGACGTGGCGGTCGGAGATTATGGTTCGGGGAGGTGAGCGCAATGAAGAACACAGATGCCTGTCCATCGTCCATCCCACCGCAACTGCGCACTGCACTGGTCGATTTCCTCTACCAGCTCGCGGATGATGAGCTGGTGGTGGGGCACCGCAACTCGGAGTGGTTAGGTGTCGCACCGGACATCGAAGAAGATGTGGCATTTGCCTCGATGGCACAGGACGAGATCGGACACGCGACGTATTTCTACGGCTTACTCGAAGCCCTGGGCGAGGGCCGTGCCGACGACCTGGCGTTCGTCCGGACTGTAACGGAACGCCGCAACGCCGTGCTCACAGAGCAACAAAACGGGGACTGGGCGACGACCATCATACGCCACTATCTATATGACCTGTTTGAGTCGGTACGTTTAAAAGCGCTTGTAGCATCTGCATACGAGCCCGTTGCCCAAGGTGCAAACAAGATGCTGCGCGAAGAGTACTACCACCTGTTGCACATGGGTACATGGTTTCGAAGACTCGCTATGAACGGGGGTGTGGCACGAAGCCGCATCGAGTGCGCGTTGGCACTTGTCTGGAAGGATGTAGCGGATCTTTTTACACTCGGTGAACACCGCGAAATCTTAGTCCGCGAAGGTATCATCACCATGGACGAACCTGAGTTGTACGCGGCTTGGGAACGAGAAGTCACACAGGTCTTTACAGAATTGCAGCTGCAGTGGCCGGGTTCTCCGCAGCTTCCAGCCGAGCGCGGTCGCGTTGGGCAGCACACCATCCACCTGCAAACGCTTTTAGCTGACATGGGAGAAGTGTATCTGACTTATCCGCAGACAAACTGGTAGGGTGCCTAAGGGGGACCTGGGGGGTGTTTTGGATGAATTCCGATGATCAAGGACACGCGGGAGAACCTTTGTGTCAGGCCGTCCTCCTCGCGTTGGACGGCGTGTCAGATCCGGAAATACCCGCGGTGAGCATTCGAGAGCTCGGCATGGTCCATCGCGTGACGGCAGAGGAGGACGTGATTTCCGTCGAACTGCTTCCGACGTTCGTCGGCTGCCCGGCACTCGAGCTGATCCGCGGCAAAGTTATCGAACGACTGACTGCCCAGTTCCACGCAAAGCGAGTGAACGTCTCATTCGTGATGACGCAGCCGTGGACGTCACAGCGTATTACCTCAGTTGGCATTGAGAAACTTCGCGCGTTTGGCATCGCGCCACCCGTGCGAAGAGAGCCAAGGTGCCTCGTACCTCCACCCTGTCCGTACTGTGGGGCGTCGGATACGAGGATTGAGAACCTGTTTGGTCCAACTGCATGTCGATCACTCTTTTACTGTACGTCCTGTCAACAACCGTTCGAGGGGATGAAAGCGGTTTAGCGTAGATGGGTGGTGAAGCGGTAGCTACCCTTTCCAGTCGCAATGAAAACGGACGCTAAGGCTGATTAGTAAGGCTGATTAGATTGAGGAGGAACGCCCACATGGTAAAACTCATCGCGTTGTATCGCCAGCCTGAGGACAAGGCGGCGTTTGACCATCACTACGTCAACATCCACACGCCTCTGGCGAAAAACATGCCAGGATTGCGCAACATCGAGGTCACCAAAATGCTCGGAACACCGATGGGCACCGAGTCCGACTACTACCTGATGGCAGAGATGTACTTCGACGATGAGGCTGCGCTCAAAACTTCGATGAGTTCCCCGGGCGGGAAAGCGGCTGCAAAAGATCTTATGGGGTTCGCTGGCAAGCTGGTCTCCATGATGATTGGCAGCGTCATCGAGACCTGATGTCGGGAGTTGATACGATGTACGAAACCATCCTGCTAGAACGCAGTCAAAGTATCGGTATCGTCACGCTCAACCGCCCGAACAAACTGAACGCATGCACGAGCACGATGCATCGCGAACTCGTCGACGTCCTCGAAGCGCTGGACCAGGACGACGCGGTACGCGCCGTCGTCTTGACTGGCAGCGGTCGAGCGTTTTGCGCCGGTCAGGATTTAGGCGTGACAAAGCAAGGCCCTATCGATTATGAAGAGGCGTTGAAACGAGGCTATAACCGTGTCATCCGCTCTCTCACACACCTAGAAAAACCGGTTATCGCCGCTGTGAACGGCGTCGCCGCCGGTGCTGGGGTCGCCCTTGCACTCGCTTGCGACTATAAGGTAGCGGCGGATGACGCAAGCTTCGTGCAAGCGTTCGTCCACATCGGCCTTGTGCCCGACTCTGGTTGTACATGGCTTCTGCCCCGACACGTCGGACTCGCTCGAGCTATGGAACTCGCAATGTTTGGCGATAAACTCGATGCAAACGAAGCAGAAACAATCGGTCTCATCAATCGTGTGGTGCCGCGAGACACACTTTTGGCTGAGGCATTTGAAATAGCGCAAAGACTCGCGAGCTTGCCAACTCGTGCCATCGGATTGATGAAACGCGCGTTCTACGACGGGCTTGAATCTTCGCTCTCCGACTCCCTCGACCGCGAAGCGCACATCCAACAGTTGGCCAGTCAGACGGCAGACCACCAAGAGGGCATCGCAGCCTTTCTAGAGAAGCGCCGACCTACGTTTCGTGGCATGTGACGAGGTTTACGGTGAACACAGTCGGGCACGCCACGAAACTCGATTGACGGGGGTCCCGAGGACGGAGGGAGAAACGAATGCGACCTGGTCTCCGAGTCGGCCATCAAGAAACGGTGGAGATCACCGTCACAAACGAGATGTTTCCAGAGTTTGCAGGGCAGGTTGTCCATGAAACCATGTCGACTGTCTCCATGGTCTACTACATGGAGTGGGTCGGACGCCTCGTCATCCTTCCATTTTTGGAAGACGGGGAGGAGGGCATTGGCGGTGGTATAGCTGTCCATCATCTGGCGCCAGCACCGAGCGGAAAACGAGTGCGATTCACAGCTGTGGTCGTTGAAGTATCGGATCACAAGGTGGTGTGCGACGTCTGGGGCGAGCATGATCGGGCGCGCGTCGGCGAAGGCCAACTCGTACAATACATCCTGGAAAAGCGTCGAATCGACGAGCGGATCCACTCGATGAAATCGTCGTGACGGTCACTGCTGACCTAAGGCGAGTCTCTCGCTGTCTAGAATGGAATTTAACATAACATATGTTTCGTCAACTTGAACTCAAACGGATGGAATTTTCAAAGTGAGAGCCTAGAAATGATATACTAGTTTTGTATCGACAGTCGAGCTTTCATGGGGGCTGCTTCACCTCCGAGGAGGGGAGGTGAGGCCTGTTGACAGTGTTTCAGACCCTAACGCTCATGATCAGCTTTGCTACGCTCGTCGTAGCTGTGCTGTCAGTGAATAGAAGGAAATGAAGGGCGCAAACGCGCTTCACCTGTTGGCGATAAAATAAAATAGACCGCCCTCCACCAAAGGTCGCGGTCTATTCCCCCGAGAAGCAGCCCCCTTGAAGGGCACCTGTCTGATACATAATTGGGTCGCACGGTGTTACCAGCACTGTGCGGCCCACTTTATGATGACAGTGCTTCAAACGTGAAAGTTCATGATCAGTTATCCATATTATAACCAATCACCATTTATTGATGCAACGAGGTACGGATTACACAGGGACGCCAACGCGACCGCTTTACGGATTCGATGGCGACTATCGATACTCAATCCGATACAATTTCCACACCACCCAGCCGAGATGGCTAATCGCGCGACGGCTCTGCACCTATCGAAAAGTCTGATGGAATGGGAGGGGGGTATGGATGGAGCTTTTGCCTATCGAATTCGCCAGACGTGTGCAAGAGTTATATGGTCGGCAAGGAGAGGAATGGTTGCGAGACCTGCCCAACTTGTTGCATAGATGTGAGAGCCGGTTTGGTCTCAGACTGGAAGCCCCATTTTTAAATTTGTCGTGGAACCTCGTCCTCCGAGCTTCACGGTACGATGACACGCCCGTGGTGCTTAAAATTGCGGTGCGAAAAGAGGAGTTTTATCGAGAAAGGAATGCGTTGAATGCCTTCTCTGGACGTGGAGGCATTCAGGTGCTTGACGCGGATGACTGCTTGGGTGCCGTCGTGCTAGAACGGGCAAATCCTGGAACGCCGCTGTCGACCATCGAGGATGATGGCCTGGCCACGGAGATTTTCTGCAGTGTATTTCGCAATATTCATTGCACGCCTTCGTGTGCACCTGATGTGTCAATGCCTTACGTATCGATGGAGGAGCACTTTTCGGGGATCGATCGATATCGCCAGCGACTTTGTGATGACAAAGTCGGGCCTTTACCGGCATATTGGGTCGAACTCGCCAAGGAATGTTTAGCTGATTTGATCTCCTCCACACATGAACGCGTACTTCTACACGGAGATTTACACCACGACAATATCTTGCAGCAAAAGGGCGGCCTTTGGGTCGTGATCGACCCAAAGGGTATCGTTGGAGACCGGCACTTTGACACGATTCAATACTTGCTCAACTACGTGGATAAAGACGGGGATGCTTACACTGTGTTGACAAGCCGAATACGTATCATCTCGGATACTCTTGAGTTGAGTGCCCGTCGCATCGCGATGTGGGGAATCGCTCGAGGGGTACTTGACGCTTGTTGGTCCATTGAGGACGGGAGACCCGACTGGCACAAAGGCGTTGAAATTGCGGAGCGGTTCGCCAGATATCTAGACTCGACTGACGTGACAGACTGATATCAGACTTGCCCTGATCCCGTCTGCAAAGGGTTAAGACCAGACTTTAGTACGATGTAAGTAGGTGTAAAAATGTCCAACGTATGTCCGCTGTGCGGTATGGATAATCACTGTGGCAATGTTGCGGGTAAACCGCACGGTACATGTTGGTGCGACAAAGAGGTCTTTCCTAAGGAGATTTTTGAGAAACGTCCATTGAACCAATCCGAGAAATCATGTATCTGTCAAAACTGCCTCGATAAATTTAAACAGTCGATCAACAGCATGTCATTGAAAAGGGGCAATTTGAAATGAGTGTTTACGATTTTACTGTAGCCACAGCAGACGGAAATGAGACAGCGCTACGCGCTTATCAAGGACAGGTTATACTCATCGTGAACACGGCAAGCAAATGTGGGTTCACTCCACAATATAAAGGATTGCAGGAGTTACAAGTAAGGTTTTCTGAAAGAGGATTTACGGTACTTGCCTTCCCCTGTAACCAGTTCGGGCATCAGGAACCAGGTACGAATCAGGAGATTCAGGATTTTTGCAAACTGACATACGATGTGACATTCCCCGTATTTGGAAAGGTAGATGTAAACGGGGACGAGGCACACCCATTGTTCAAATATCTCAAACGAGCCGTACCAGGAATATTGAACTCGGAATCTATCAAGTGGAACTTCACCAAGTTTCTTGTTGATCAGAACGGCGAGATCGTTAAGCGATATGCACCACAAACTACTCCGGATTCCATTGCAGATGACATCGAAAACTTAATTGGCATTCACTCTTGAGCGCCCTCAATTGCCCCTTTCAGTTCGTTCCGAAACTGGGGGGCGTCCATTCAACCAAGGGTACCAATCAAACCCCTATAGAACGAAAGAGCAAGTTCGTTTAGGTACCTTCCTAAACGGTTATGGATCCATGCGTACCCCGCCGGCTTAAAAAGAAGCCGGCTTTTATGCCTTCTTTTTCGGATAGCGCAAAAGCAAATCTCCCTCAACATCTCCACTTGTGCCGGTTTAATGGAAGCCTTGGGGCGTCTTATAAATCGCTCTGCATCATATCGTTGAATCAGCGATCGGAGCATGAGCCGGATCGTGCGGCTCAGGGCCACACCTAGCACCTACAGACATCTAGGCGGTGAACATCGACAGGTTAGACCAGCAGAACGAGGCTTGATTCAGGGGAGGAACTTTCCATGCCAGTTGAAATTCGCACAGCGATTCGTGCGCCGCGCGGCACTGACTTGTCCTGCAAAGGTTGGGAGCAAGAAGCGGCACTTCGCATGTTGATGAACAATCTGGACCCGGAAGTTGCAGAGCGGCCGCAAGATTTGGTCGTCTACGGCGGCATCGGCAAAGCGGCCCGCAACTGGCCCGCGTTTGACGCGATTGTCAGATCGCTAAAGGAGCTTCAAAACGACGAAACGCTGTTGATTCAGTCGGGTAAGCCTGTCGGAATCTTCAAGACGCACGAAGATGCGCCGCGGGTGCTCTTGGCGAATTCGAACCTGGTACCGGCGTGGGCCAACTGGGAGCACTTCCACGCACTCGACAAAAAGGGTCTGATGATGTACGGCCAAATGACGGCGGGCAGTTGGATCTATATTGGGTCGCAAGGGATTCTCCAGGGTACGTACGAGACGTTCGCCGAAGCGGCACGTCAACATACTGGTGGGACGCTAGCTGGGACGTGGACGTTGACAGCCGGGCTCGGCGGCATGGGGGGAGCACAACCCCTAGCCATCACGATGAACGGCGGCGTGGCTTTGGTCGCAGAAGTGGACGACACGCGGATCAACCGCCGCCTTCAAACGCGCTATCTCGATAGACAAACGGCGAGCATGGATGAGGCGATGGCGTGGGTCCGCGAGGCTGTCGCAAATAAGCAGGCACTGTCTATCGGCATTCACGCAAACGCCATCGACGTGTTTGAGTGGCTGCTCGAAGCTGGGATGATTCCGGATTTTGTGACCGATCAAACGTCGGCACACGATCCGCTCAACGGGTATCTCCCGCAAGGCATGACCCCCCTGCAAGGTGTCGCCCTTCGCCAAAGTAATCCGGACGAATATGTCACGAAGTCGAAACAGAGCATGCGGCGGCACGTCGAGTTGATGTTGGAAATGAAGGCGAAGGGGGCTGTGGTCTTCGACTATGGCAACAACATTCGTCAGGTCGCGTTCAACGAGGGACTTACCGACGCGTTTGCGTTCCCTGGCTTCGTACCTGCTTACATCCGCCCGCTCTTCTGTGAAGGCAAAGGGCCGTTCCGTTGGGCGGCACTGTCGGGCGATCCGGCGGATATTCATCGTACCGACGAGCTCGTGTTAGAAATGTTTCCGGATGATGAGCACCTGAAGACCTGGATTCAGAAGGCACAAGCAGACATCGCATTTCAAGGACTACCAGCTCGCATTTGCTGGCTCGGCTATGGTGAACGAGCAAAACTGGGTCTCGCGATGAATGAGTTGGTCCGCCGTGGCGAACTCAGCGCGCCGATTGTCATCGGACGAGACCATCTCGATGCAGGCTCGGTCGCGTCTCCGAACCGCGAAACCGAATCGATGAAAGACGGCAGCGACGCGGTGGCGGATTGGCCGATTCTCAATGCGTTGGTGAATACGGCGGCTGGCGGATCGTGGATTTCGGTTCATCATGGCGGCGGCGTCGGCATGGGATACTCGCTACACGCAGGGATGGTCGTGGTCGCGGACGGATCGGATAGGGCAAAACGCAAACTGGCGCGCGTATTGACGACAGACCCTGGCATGGGCGTGATTCGTCACGTCGACGCGGGCTACGACAAAGCGATTGAAGTCGCGAAGGAGCGTGGCATTCGCATCCCGATGGGGGAATGACGTTCGTCCGATGATAGATTTCCATCGATTTCAACCAAGAAGACGGGGTGAACGATTTGACACGTGTGAAACAAGTTATTCATCGCATCGGTTTGTTGTGGACGATGGACGACGAAACACATTCGGACGGCCCGCGCTGTGGCGCAGAAGCGATGCGGATGGTCGGCGCGATGCAGGACGCGGCCATCGCGATCGACGAAGCGGGTGCCATTGTCGAGGTGGGGCCGCAGAAGGTTATCTGCGACATGGCCGACGCACAGACGGAGTTCATCGACGCAGAAGGGGGATTCGTCGCGCCCGGGTTGGTGGACCCGCATACGCACCTTGTCCACGGCGGATCGCGAGAAAAAGAACTGCCGCTTCGTATGGCGGGCGCGTCCTATCTCGACATCCTGCGCCAGGGCGGCGGCATTCTGAGCACGGTTCGGGAAACGACGGCGTATTCGGAAGAAGCTCTGCTCGCGCAAGCAAAGACGAGTTTGGATCGGATGCAACGATTTGGCGTCACGACGTTGGAGGCGAAGACGGGGTATAGCTCGTGTTTGGCGGTGGAGTTGAAACAACTGCACGTCGCAGAGCGCTTGGCCGAGTTATCTGGCGTGAACATGGTTCATACGGCGATGCCAGCGCATGCAGTTCCGAAAGAACTGCCTGCTGGTCGCGAAGCGTACATCGATGAGTTGGTCGCGATGTTGCCGCACTTGCACGCGGCAGGCGCGGAATTTGCGGATGTGTTCGTGGAAGAGGGCGTCTTTTCGGTCGAGGAGGGAAGACATATTCTAGGGGCGGCCAAAGCGCTTGGAATGAAAACGAAAATTCACGCGGACGAAATGGTGCCGATTGGCGGGGCGCAACTCGCCGCGGAACTGGGCGCCACCTCAGCTGACCATCTGCTCGCGTCGACGGATGAAGGGTTGGTAAGCATGGCAGAGGCGGGCGTGATGGCGGTCTGCCTGCCGGGCACTTCGTTCTACCTTCAAAAACCGGCGGCACGCGCGCGCTTTATGATGGACGAAGCACAGCTTGGCGTCGCTATCGCAAGTGATTACAACCCGGGTTCGTGTCCGTCTGAGAACTTTGGATTGACGATGAGCCTCGCGCTCCTGACATTGAAAATGACGCCAGAAGAAGTGTTTATGGCGGCGACGCGCAACGCGGCTTGCGCGCTTGCACGAGAACGTGTCGCAGGTGTCATTCGGCCCGGACGCAGCGCGGATATCGTGATCTATGCGGCTCTAAATCCGGAATACGTCCTCACGCACTTCGGCATTTCGCATGTGCGCCAAGTCCTTGTGAAGGGACGGCGCATTCTGTGAATTCGCGAAGCGGCACAATCGGGTCTTACCGTGACATGGCGCGAGATGGGGAGTGAACGGGTTGGGACAGAGAAGAGTACCCGCGTTTCAGACTGAGCGGTTTATGCGGCGATTTGCTTCGTTTTCCGAGATCGGTCAAACCAAGGATGGGGCAATTCACCGCCCGTTTGGCAGTGATGCGGATTTGGCCGCCCGCGCATGGCTCATGCGTCTGGCAGAAGAGGTGGGGCTATCTGTCTCTGTCGACGCGATCGGGAATATTTGGGGTGTATTGCCTGGGAGGATAGATCAGGGGGCAATCGTGATCGGATCCCATCATGACTCGGTGCCAGACGGAGGCCGCTTTGACGGACCACTTGGCGTCCTGATGGGCATCGAGGTCATTCAGTCTCTCCAAGAGAGTGGCTATCCAAACGAACATCCCCTTGCGTTTGTCTCGTTTACGGCGGAAGAGCCGAATCCGTTCGACTTGTCGACGCTCGGCAGCCGTTCTGTCGCTGGGCGCCTGACGCACGAAAAGCTGCTTGCTGCAACCGACTGGAATGGGCGGCCGCTTCGCGAGGCCGTGGATGCTGCGGGTGGGGACTTGCAGGCATTTGCGACGGTTCGTAAAACCGCGAACGACATCGCGGCGTTTCTCGAACTGCACATTGAGCAGGGACGACGGTTGGAGACGAGAGATATCCCGATTGGCTTGGTCACTGGCATTTGCGGGATATACCGAGAATCGATTCGAGCGACGGGAGAAGCGAATCACGCCGGAACCACACGGCTGGAGGACAGGCGCGACGCACTGTTGGCAAGCAGCGAGATGTTACTTGCCGTCGAACGGATGCTAACGGCGTGGAACGATGACGAGATCATCGCGACGATTGGTCGATTAAACGTCATTCCGAACGCGATGAACATCATCCCGGGAGAGTGCGAATGGAGTCTGGAGATTCGCGGTGGCGACATGGCCAGGGTGTATTCCTTTCGCGACGCTTGTATCGAAGCGTTTGACGAAATTGCGGCGCGGCGCGGCGTCCGGTATCAAAGGCAACTGCTTCTAGATCAGCAACCGCAACCGATGGCGGCAGACGTCGTTGATGTACTCCACAGTGCCGCAGCGGACTTCGCCATCCCGTATCTGGACTTGGCGAGCATGGCGGGGCACGATGCGACGCACATCGCGAGCTTCACGCGCGCGGGGATGGTGTTTGTGCCGAGCATCGGCGGCAAGAGTCACTGCAAGGAAGAAGAATCGCGCATCGAAGACATTGAGCACGCGTTCTATGTACTCGCTGCTGCTTCGATCGCGTTGGACAGCAAGTTGACGTCGGGAGGAGAGATCGCACATGAAGAAACTGTTTGAACCTAGGTATGTCGAGATAGGCAGTCAGTTCTTAGGCGGCATGGGCGTACTCGTCGTCGACGGCGACATCGTGGAAGTGGGATCAGTCGCAGAGCTGGTCGCCAACCATCCCGACGCAGAGCGCGTCGACTGGAGCCGTTACGCCTTGCTGCCAGGTACGGTGAATGCTCACAACCATTCGTTTCAAAGTTTGATTCGAGGTATTGCTGCAGATGAACCGTTCTTAGTTTGGCGAGACGAGGCGCTCTATCGATACTCCCCTTGCCTTGACGCAGAGATGATTTACAACGGTGCGCTATTCGCCTTTGCTGAAATGATGCTCAATGGTGTAACCACGGTCGCCGATTTCTTCTATATCCACGACGGCGGAACACAGAACGACGAAGCGGTCATTCAAGCGGCCAAGGATCTAGGCATTCGATTCGTCATGGCGCGGACGATGTACGACTGGCCGGGTGCACCGCAATCGTATCAGGAGCGCATTGACGACGCCCTCCGGCGCACGCGCGAATTGGCAATCAAGTATCAGGGCAATCAGATGATCGCTATTCATCCGGCGCCGCACAGCCCGCACGCCGCATCTCCAGAGATGATTCAAGCTGGCCATCGATTGGCGAAAGAACTCGGAACCCCGTATCACATTCACGTGGCTGAAGAGATGTTCGAGGTCGAAGAAATCATTCGCGATCACGGCGTCCGCCCCGTCCACTTCCTCGACAAGTTGGGGGTGCTGGACGAGTCGATGATCGCCATCCACCTCGTCTGGCTCGCGGATGCCGAGATCGCACTACTCGGCCAACGCAAGGCATCCCTTGCGTACTGTCCATCCAGCAACATGTTTTTGGCGGATGGCATCACGAAGATTCCGGAGTTGCTTCAGTCGGGTGTCAATATTTGCCTCGGTACGGACGGCGCGTGCAGCAATAACCGAATTAATGTCTTTGAAGAAATGCGGATGACGTCTTTGCTGCAAAAAGTTCGGACGCTCGACGCAACGTGCATCAGGGCGACAGAGACCTACGCGATGGGGACGCGCCATGCAGGGGAAATCCTTCGGTTGCCTATCGGTAAAATTGAACCTGGCTACCGGGCCGACTTTGTCGCACTCGATTTAGACGATCTCTCTCTTCATCCTTCTTCACCAGAGCTACTCTTGTCCCACGTGGTGTACTCGATGCAACCGACGGCAGTCAAGCGTGTCGTCGTAGGCGGTCGCGTCGTCGTCAGGGACGGCGAGTTGCAAACCGTCTCCAATGAGCGAGTTCGAAAGGCGATTGCCGCAGTACAGGCGCGATTTCAAGCAATTGCGCGGTGAACGATCGCAAAGGGGGCCATGGTGATGGCGATTGAACGACGGACCTATGTCATCGCAGTATTGGTGCAGTTTCCGTTCATGAATACAACTTATCATGTTGGATTTATCGCTCAGCGGATGAATGGGGCGGACATCGCGTGGATCGTCGGACTAGTAGTTGCCTTTGCGATTTATTATTTTCCAATGCACACGAAACTGAGAAATTCAGGAATCGGCGAGGAACTGGGACTGTAACACATTTTATCTGAGCCCCGTCAAAAGTTGAGGCAGCTTAACATTTCATAATCTGAAGGTGAATCAATGACTGGATATAAGTGTCGGGGTATAGGCATTGGCATTGCACTTATATGTATATCGACGTTGGCAGGGTGTGGTAATGCCACCATGTCAGCGAGCCGTTCAACAAACAACAATACTACCGCTGCAGTAAAATCTACTGTGACAAATAATACAACCAATCGTACAAGGAATACCGATAGTAGCACGAGTCCGATTACGAAGGTGAACAACTCAACAAGCTTCACGTCTGGCAATGATGTAACCAGTACCCAGAACACTGTTTCTGGGGCGCATCCCACTGCACCGAATTCATTCGAACGCTCCACAGGAGCTGAGTTTGGAACGACAATTCGTCTGGCTATGCAGTATGTACAAAAGCAAAAAGTGATGGCTCCCTTGATGGCACCGACGGACCGAATATTTTCACCAGATTCTCCTTATATCGGTGCTCAGGTATCCGCGGATACCGGTAAAAACGGTTACTCTGTAAATCTATTTGCAACCGATCAACCTCTCCCGCTGAACAGCCCGCAATTTAACACCGCGCAGTATCAATACGCAGATCGGATCATCGGTTCGTTTGGGGCTGTCCAATATCCGCAATCCATGTCTGCCAAGAATGATTTGTATTTGAGTCCTGCACAATCGATTGCACCTGCGTATATTGCACCGCCGAAAGCCACGACGTCAAGCGTGGACTTGCGTAACGGCATTGTTGGAACAGAATACACAAGCTCAGCCTCCACAACGTATTTACCAATGGTTCTGTGGCATGAAGGAGACTGGACGTTCGAAGTGTGGGATGGAACGATTGATGAAGACGTTCGACTCGCGAAAGAGGACGTTGCGTACTTAAACACAGCGCTGCTTCCGGAAACCTACGGTGTTTTCGGCGAGAATCTAGCCGGAGATGGAGAACACACAACCGTGGAGTGGGTGTACGGAAACACTCTATATTCGGATTTTTGTTATGGCAGTGGTGTGATGGCTCTAAAGATGGCCGTCTCTACCCGAGTGTATCCAAGCGGACAAATAAAGCCTTAAAATCCAAAAGTGTTGTACCGATGGTCATGACGCGCAGAATAGCGACAGATGAATTTTTGGTATTGTAGTAAACAAATGCGGATGAAAACAAAGGGGTTCATG
Source organism: Alicyclobacillus fastidiosus (assembly GCF_026651875.1). Classification (GTDB taxonomy): domain Bacteria; phylum Bacillota; class Bacilli; order Alicyclobacillales; family Alicyclobacillaceae; genus Alicyclobacillus; species Alicyclobacillus fastidiosus. Next base: position 3,000,882 of record NZ_CP104067.1, read on the forward strand.
TCAATGCCCACAGTTGAGGTCAATGCTCTTAAGATCTACTACGAAATTCATGGCAACGGCGAACCCCTATGTCTGATCCCTGGACTGAATAATGACATTACAGATTATAAAAAAATCGTTCATCTGCTTTCGCAACGCTTCAAGGTCATTGTGCTCGATAATCGTGGTTCAGGGCGAACGGATAAGCCTGATATACCCTATTCGATATCGATGATGTCCGAGGATGTCGTTCAACTCCTAAGTCATCTTGGCATTTATCGAGCTCATGTCGTAGGCATCTCCTTGGGAGGACGTATCGCGACAGAGCTGGTACTAGTACATCCCGATATGGTTAAAAGTCTAATTTTGGTTTCCACGTATGTACGTAGGATCGAGTCAAATTTAAAGAGTCGTAGGCTGAATATGCTCCTTCGGCTCTCGTCTCTGCTAGGGAAACAACATCATGGTGCCCTACGACAACGCGATGCAGCGCGCGACTATGACGCAACCGAAAGATTGCACGAGATACATGTACCCACGCTCATCGTGCATGGGAAAAAAGATACATTCGCTCCATGCAGGTTTGCAGAAGAAATGCACTCAAAAATTCGAGGCTCAAGACTGATTACATTCGCTGGTGGCCACATGTTCTTGTTTTTCAAAGCGGACCAGTTCGTTGACGCAATAACCAGGTTTTTGGGTGATATACCACCAGTAGGGAATCTATGACGTTTGTGTTTTGTCGCTAAAGGGGACTTTATCTCAGACGTCTTTACCTCTGTGAATGAGAACATAGAAATGTTTACAGTATACATATACAGTCCATGCCATTGCGTCTCGGCTGCAGTTCGATCAAAACCCATAAATGAGCGGTGGTAAACTGGTAGAGGACAACCATCGTTCTGAAAGTGAGGAAATATGCTGTGAAACGTGTGAGATCTGTGTGTCCCCTCGATTGTCCGGACACCTGCAGCCTCTTAGTGGATGTTGAGGGCGGAAAAATCGAACGGGTCACAGGTCATCCCGACCATCCTGTTACACAAGGGGCAATCTGCCACAAAGTTCGCCGGTTTCCAGAGCGGGTATACCATAAAGACCGCGTTCTCTATCCTCTGCGACGAACGGGACCTAAAGGTTCCTTGCAGTTTGAACGAATATCTTGGAGCGAAGCGTACGACGAAATAAAACGCCAATTCCAATCTGTGATTGAAACGCATGGTGCGGAATCGATTCTTCCCTATAGTTTTTACGGAAATATGGGGATTTTAAACGCCGAAGGAATGGATCGGCGCTTCTTTCACCGCCTCGGGGCAAGCCGGCTGGAGCGAACCATTTGCAACTCGGCTGGAGCTGCAGGATTTACCTATACGATGGGTGCCAACGCCGGAACGGATCCAGAAGATACAATCTACTCAAAACTCATTCTCATCTGGGGCTGTAACGTTGTGAGCACGAATATGCACCAAATGCTGCTGGCAAACGAAGCGCGCAAGCGCGGTGCCAAGATCGTGGTCATCGACGTCCACAACAACCGCTCTGCCAAGTGGGCTGATTGGTTTATTCAAATCCGCCCTGGAACCGATGCCGCTTTAGCGCTGGGTATTATGCACATTCTGATCCGTGATGATCTCGTTCAAGAAGACTTTTTAAATCAGTACACTGTAGGCTACGACGAGCTGAAACGTCACGCGGGCGAATACACTCCAGAGAAGGTCTCAGCAATTACCGGTGTATCTGTCGAAGATCTCCGCTCGCTTGCACATTTGTACGGAACAACGACACCTTCGTTTATCCGAATTGGAAACGGTCTCCAGCATCATGACAATGGCGGGATGATTGTGCGCTCGATTGCATGCCTGCCGGCTCTCACCGGGCAATGGGGAATCCGCGGAGGGGGTGCGGTAAAAGGGAACAGCTACTATGCCACTTTGAATACAAGAGGGATTCAGAGGCCAGATTTGCTACCCAAACCATTGCCCCGTTCCGTCAACATGAACCGGTTGGGAGACGTCCTGCTTGAAACGGCACGGCCAGTCAAGGCCCTCTTTGTCTATAACTCAAACCCTGCGCAGGTTGCGCCTGACCAAAACAAAGTACGGCAGGGGCTCTTGAGAGAGGACCTGTTCACCGTTGTTCACGACCTCTTTCTTACGGACACCTGTCAATACGCCGATCTCGTATTACCTGCAACCAGTCACTTTGAAAATCTCGATTTATACAAATCCTACTGGCACTTGTATCTACAGCTGCATGAACCGGTGATTCCACCTGTTGGAGAGTGTAAATCTAATTTTACGCTGTTTAAAGACCTGGCGAAGGTGATGGGCTTTACCGAGCCTTGCTTTAATGATTCGGAAGAAGAAATGATTGAGACTGCCCTTCAATATGAGAACAATCCATATTTGCGCGGCATCTCGTTTCAATCCTTGCGAGAGAAGGGATGGGTGAAGCTGGCGCTCCCTCCGGAGACAGAACTTAGCGAAGCAGTGCCACCGACCCCGACCGGGAAAAAGATCGCTTTGTACTCGGAGAGGTTGGAGCGCGCAGGACTTCCTCCGCTCCCGACACATGTGGAGCTGTCTGAAGACACGTCCTTCCCGCTGTATTTTACAACACCACCCAATCATCACTTTTTGAACTCGACGGGAGCGAACGTCCCTGCGTTAATGGCTGCAGAGCGACGGCCGGTCCTCCAGATTCACCCGGTGGACGCTCTGGAGCGCGGAGTAGAGCATGGACAGCTCGTTAAAATTTTTAACGACCGGGGATCAATCGTGCTCCAAGCTGATATAACGCCGGATGTTCAGCCTGGTCTTGTAATTTCACAAGGGCTGTGGTGGGATGACGACGTACTAGGTTACCAGTCTGTAAATGTACTCACTTCACAGAGAATCGCCGACATGGGGGGCGGTGCAACATTTTTTTCGACGCGCGTTGAAGTTGTGAGCGTCACTAATTTGTAATCCTCATCCCGTCAAGAGACGAATATCGTTTTTTGGCGGGCTTTTTCTTTTTGCTATGGTCTTGAGACACAGACTAGAGCTCTCCGGATTCGTCCTGCGAATGCCTAAGTCCCCGAACACAGAACCCGGTATTACGATGATCCCTTCTTCACGCGTGTATTTCATATATCGAAATTATTTTCACTACATTAAAAAATTTTAAATATATGATAAACTTATAGGTGGGTCCAGCTATTCCCCGAAGTCGGAATGAGCACCTGAACAGTTTGAGGATAAGAGGTGGATACCATGAAGGATTATTTAGAGAATAGAGTTCAGCGAATGCAAGGGATACTTGGTGACCTTGGCGTAGATGCTGTGGTCGCAACTTCATCTGCCAATTTCTTTTATTTTACAGAGACATGGATTAATCCGCATGAACGGTTGTTGGCTTACGTCATACGAAAAGATGGCGACCCGGTCATTTTGGCTCCAAAGATGCATCGAGAGGATCTTGCGAACGCTGCGACAGAAACTTTGTTTTGGGAAGATGGGCAAGATGCAATTTCCTTACTCGCTACGTGTCTTCCTGAACATGGAACACTATCAATAGACAACTTATGGCCCAGTCAAAATTTAATTTCTCTTATGAAAAGTAGTCCAAAATTAAATTTCATCAACAGCGTAAGCACACTTGGCCGCTTGCGACTACTCAAGGATGAGCGCGAACGAACACTACTTCGTGAGGCCGGCAAGGCGGCGGACACCGTAATGGCGCAGATTGTTACAAAAATAAGACCAGGTATGAGTGAACTCGAGGTTGTCGAAGAGTTAAATCAGTTATGGAAAAAAGTCGGTGCTCGGGAACCCTCATTTCATCCCATTGTGGGTGCTGGTGCAAATGGTGCCATGCCTCATCATCAGTCGGATGAGACGGTCATCAGGTCTGGAAATATCCTCGTGATAGATATGGGGGGGATCACAAATCATTACTGCTCCGATATGACGAGGACATGTGCAGTTGGGGAAGCCTCTCAACAAGCCAGAGAAGTATATGATATCGTTCGTCGTGCTCAACAAGCCGGGGTGACGGCAGTGAAAGCTGGAATACCGATTGGCGAAGTCGATCAGGTTACGCGAGCCGTCATTGAAGACGCGGGTTATGGGGAATACTTTGTCCATCGAACCGGACATGGACTAGGCATCGAAGTTCATGAAGAACCGTTCGTGTTTGGAGATAATTCACAGACCATCGAACCAGGCATGGTGTTCAGCATCGAGCCTGGCATCTATCTGCCAGGTCAATTTGGCGTACGTATTGAAGATATTGTGTTCGCTACTGAAACTAGTTGTGAGAGTCTAAATAACTTCACAAAAGAGCTCTTGATTGTATAATACTGACCGCTAAGTACATCCCCACAACCGAATTTCAATATATTAAAAATATTTTCTCTAGAGAAAAAATATTTTGACACATTTAAATTAGTTTTTATAATATTAAAATAAATAATATTTAAAACTGGAGGCATCATGGAACAGCTATTTAACAGAATCCGCGCCCTACGCCAAGAGAACAAGATGACGTTACAGGAACTGAGTGATAGATCAGGCCTGTCCGTTAGCTTCTTGTCTCAAGTAGAACGAGGGAATTCCTCCTTAACAATTACCTCATTGCAGCGGATTGCTGAGGCCTTTGGTATTCCAATGGCGGCGCTTTTTGAAGCCGCGGAGAACAAAAACTTTGTTGTTAGAGCAGATGACCAAAAGCCATTCCAAATCGAAGGAGCAAGCATGACCTACATTCGGCTCGCGGGAAACTTTGCCGGTCGAAACCTCGAGCCAATGATTGTCGAGCTTTTGCCGAATCAGTCCATTCGCACGAAATATGGTCATCCTGGTGAAGAGTTCTATTACGTACTTGAAGGGAAGATCCTCCTTCAGGTTGGAGACGAGGACTATGTCTTGGCACAAGGAGACGCACTTCATTTTCCATCCTCAATACAACATACGATGGAAAATCTGTTGGAAAGGCCATCGAAACTTTTGTGCGTGTTGCAACCGGCAATATTCCAATAACAGGGGAGAGTTGTTCAGTGCGCGTCGCGACAGATATTGGAGGAACTTTTACCGACTTAGTTTGCGTTGATGACAATGGTAAAGTGCGCGTGGCAAAGGCAGATACTACGCCACCGAATTTCGAGCAGGGTGTCATGGATGTGATTGTGAAAGCGGAATTGGACGGCGAACAAATCGGTACCTTCATCCATGGTACCACGGTGATCATTAACGCATTGACGGAACGCAATGGTGTGAAAACAGGTCTAATCACAACCAAAGGCTTTCGGGACGTTTTAGAAATTGCACGTGGCAATCGGCCCGATTTATTCAATGTTCGCTATCAAAAACCCACTCCATTTGTACCGCGGGCCCTACGTTTAGAGGTTGAAGAGCGCTTGAACCAAAAGGGTGAGGTAATTACCACATTAAGCACCGTTGATGTGGAAAATGCAGTGGAAAAGTTGCGCAAAGAGGGTGTGGAAGCGATTGCTGTCTGTTACCTGCATGCTTATGCGAACCCACAGCATGAAAAACAAACTGTCGAGTTAATTAAACAAATGTGGCCGGAAGTCGCGGTAACGGCTTCTTACGAAGTGACCAAGGAATGGCGTGAGTACGAGCGCACAAATACTGCTGTACTCAATTCTTACGTCAAACCCGTTGCCGAACGATATGTAAATAAATTAAACGAGGAATTGTTGAAGATAAATGCAACCGGCCAAAAATACATCATGCAGTCCAACGCAGGGACAACCACTTTTGAACAGTCGAAACAATCTCCTATTCATATGGTGGAGTCAGGTCCAGTGGCAGGTGTTTTTGGCGCAGCCATCCTCGGTAAAATGATTGGCTATGAAAATGTCATCGCCTTTGACATTGGCGGTACAACCGCAAAATGTTCCTTGATTGACGGTGGGGAAGTGACTGTCACAACGGATTACCGAATCGAATGGGATGACCGTCATGCCGGCTACCCTATTAAGGTGCCTGTCGTGGACATCGTCGAAGTGGGTAACGGTGGGGGTTCCATTGCTTGGATTGACCAGGCAGGCGCTTTGAAAGTAGGACCCAAGTCGGCAGGTGCGTTGCCCGGTCCGGTTGCTTATGGTCGTGGCGGAACGGAGCCGACGACAACGGATGCAAACCTGGTCACAGGCAGGCTGTCCCCGAAGAACTTTAGTATGTCCGTGCAGTTGGATTCAGTTCGAAGCTCCATTGAAGATAAAATTGCACAAAAATTCGGTGTCTCAGTGGAGGAAGCGGCTCTTGGTATTATTCGAATCGCGAATTCCAACATGTTGAATGCCTTAAAACTCATTTCCGTTCGCCGCGGTTATGATCCGAGAGACTTTGCAATGGTCGCTTTTGGGGGTGGCGGCGCGATGCATGCTGCGTTTCTTGCAAAAGAGCTTGGTGTGACGAAAGTCGTAGTGCCAGTTGGGGCTTCCGTCTTCTCGGCTTGGGGCATGTTGATGACAGATCTACGTCATGACTACCTGCAAACGTTTATCCGTCGTACATCAGATCTTGATCTCAGTGAATTGAACGGAGCATGGAAAGTTCTTGAACAGCAGGCGATAGAGCAGTACCAGGCAGAAGACATCGCACAAGGACAAATCGTATTTAACCGCTACGCGGATATGCGTTATCTCGGTCAGGAACACACTGTCAAAGTTCCAATTCCGAGTGGTGTATTGACTGACGAATTACTCGCAAAAGCCAATGCTGCATTTCACGCGATTCACGAGCAAAATTATACGTTTAAGCTTGAGAACAACCCGACGGAAATCGTAAATCTTCACCTGGTCGCATTTGGGAAAGTAACGCAACCGGAAATCGCTGAACTTGAGCCCGTTACCCATACGGTGGATCAAGCTGTTTTAGAAACACGTCCCGTTTATTTTGAAGAAGATGGTTGGCTTGACACCACAGTATTCGATCGCGAACGGCTTGGGGCCGGTTTTTCAATTGAGGGCCCGGCGATTGTTGAAGAACCATCCACCTCAACCTTGGTTTACCCAGGTCAAAAGTTGACCGTCGATAAGTACGGCAACTTGATCATTGATACGGGGGTGCAATGATTGGCTAAAACAGATGTCTTCACGCTGGAAGTCGTAAAAGATTCACTGATGGCCATTGGGGAAGAAATGTTTTATGCGCTTGCCCGGACCTCGATGAGTCCAATCATTTATGAAGTGCTCGATTTTGCTTCAGGACTCACCGATGCAAAAGGACAGCTTCTCACTCAGGGTAATGGAGTGACAGGGTTCATCGGTATGTTGTCATTTATGGTCAAAGAGACTTTAACTAAATTTGAGGGTGATTTGAAGCCTGGCGACGTCATCATTGTCAACGATCCGTACGGAGGTGGTGGCTCCCACCTGTCTGACGTGGGTCTCGTTATGCCTATCTTCTACGGCGGTGAGATTGTGGCGTTTGCAGCCAACAAAGCACACTGGACCGAAGTTGGAGGGAAAGACCCGGGGTCTTGGACGACCGACTCAACCGAAATCTATCAGGAGGGACTGCAGTTCCCAGCCGTTAAGCTCTTTAACGAAGGGAACATCAATCAAGCGTTGGTGGATATCTTGGCAGCAAACGTTCGTTTCCCGGACTTATCACTGGGAGACATGTGGGCTCAAGTCGCTGGTCTACGCACCGGAGAACGCCGATTCCAAGAACTTTGTCAAAAGTTTGGTAAAGAAGTGGTCCTGAAATCTGTTGAGTACATGCTTGATTATGGCGAACAAATGGCTCGTGAGGAACTCAAAAGACTTCCTAAAGGGGTCTATGAAGTCGAAGACTTCATAGATGACGATGGACTCGGACATGGTCCTCTCAATGTGCGTTGTAAAGTAACCATTACCGATGACGAATTTATCGTTGACTTCACTGGTAGCCACAAACAAGTTCCGGGCCCCATAAATTGCTCTTTTACCGGTTTAGTTTCTGCTGTACGTACCATCTTCTTAGCAGCAACCAATCCAAGTCAGGACGTCAACGATGGTGTCTTCCGCCCACTCAAAATTATCGCTGAAAAGGGCTCCATTCTAAATGCTGAGCGACCTGCACCGGTATCTACTTACTGGGAATCGATGATTTTTGGAGCGGATATGGTCTGGAAGGCCCTTTCATCGGTACTACCTGACCGTTTGACAGCAGGCCATCTCGAATCCGTCTGTTCCGTGATTGTGTCTGGGACACACCCAGAAACCAATGAACCCTTTTTGATTGTGGAACCGTCTGTTGGTGGCTGGGGCGCCGGAGAAGGGATGGATGGTCAAAATGGACAGTTTTGTATCGGTGACGGTGAAACGTTCAACGTGCCGATAGAAGTTGCGGAGACCCGTTATGGCGTACGCTTGCAGGAATACAGCTTAACTGCCGATGGTACAGGTGCTGGTCAATTCCGTGGTGGTGCTGGTGCTGTTCGTTCCTACGAAGCCTTGACGGATGGTCAATTCGTCACGGCAAGTTTTGGACGCAATAAATACCCTGTGTGGGGTGCAGCGGGTGGAGCAAACGGGTCTAATAATAAAATCGAAATCGTCCGTAAGGACGGGACGAAGGAAGGCCCATTTGGAAAATGTGCCCGTAAGACACTCAACCAAGGTGACGTCGTCCGATTAATTACGGCCACAGGTGGTGGTTACGGAGACCCCACGTTGCGTGACCCAAATCAGGTAGCAGAAGACGTTAGAAATGGCTGGGTTACGGTTGACCAGGCAAAGGAGATTTACGGCGTCATGATCGATCCGTTTACATTTACAGTCGTAGAGCCAGTAGCAAACAACAGCTAAAATAACCCAGAGTTGGCCTTCCACAAAAGGAGGGCCAACCGACGATGAATAATTTTCAGAAAATTACAGAAAGGGGGAGATGACCTGGCGAATCAAGCTGTGCTGTGATCCTCGCGTGGAAACCACAAAAAGGAGTGAATTGTGTTTATGCTCAATACTGAGCCTACGGGTGCCCAAAACCTGCAAATTGGAGAGCTTTTTGCAGACATGCCGCTTACAGGACGGCACTGGAAGTCAGGTTTCGCCATATTCTTCTCTTTTGTCATTGAATCTTGGGAAATGATGATCATCACTCTTATTGGCGGAATGATTGGGAGTGATTTCAAACTAACGAGTGCACAAATTGGATCGCTTATGGGCTCAATTTATCTTGGGATGATTCCTGGTTGTCTAATCTGGGGTAAACTCACTGATAAAATTGGTCGTAAAAAAACGATGATGTGGAGTGTTGGTCTCTATGGGATCCTCTCCCTGATCAGTGCCTTCTCATCATCCTACGAAATGCTTTGGTGGTTACGGTTTGCGTCCGGTCTCGGACTTGGAGGACTGATGGTCGCTTCATTTCCTTACTTCGAAGAATTGCTTCCGGTGAAAAGTCGCGGCAGAGCAACCGTTTATCTCGCATCGGGATGGCCAATTGGGTATCTCATCGCGATTGGACTCACCTATGCGCTACGCCCTCTTGGCTGGCATTGGATTTTGGCAATTAGTTCACTGGCAGGTCTTTGGGCGTTTGTCATCAAGGCAATGGTTCCTGAATCTCCATACTGGGCAGCTGGAAATGGTCAACAACAAGTGGCAAAAGACGCGATTCAGTATCTTGCCAAAGACCAAGTTCGTGTTGACTTGAGCACGGCGAAACTCGTGGTCGACAACGTTAGACAGGGGTCCTTCCTTGAGGTTTTTAAATCGAAGCTGTCACGTGCAACTTGGTTGCAGCTGATTATCAACTTCTGCTTCTCGTGGGGATACTGGGCACTTTCTACATGGATGCCAGAGTTACTAATGAAGAAGGGATTATCTGCACCCGCAGGCTACGGTTTCATGGCTCTCTCCGCACTCTTTATGTTCCCTGGTTATATCGTATCTTCATGGCTAACTGGTCGTTATGGCCGCAAAAAGATCATGATCATATTCGTAGCTCTCGCAGCAATTGCAGGGTTCGGATTTGCTCAGTCTGCAAACATGACCGAGATGTATGTATGGAATTTTGCGTTGTCCTTCTTTAGTCTCGGTGCGTGGGGCGTTTGGGACACTTGGGTAGGTGAACTTTATCCGACTGAGGTACGCGGCGTTGGTTACAGTGTCGGAGCAACCTCGCAACGTGTTGCAAACGCGATTGCCCCGATGGTGATTGGCGCTATGCTCACACATAACTCTAGTTTTACTGGCACCGTTTCCTTTATTACGGCGTTCCTCGTTGCCACCGTGATCGCAACATTCTTCCTGAAAGAGACGGAAGGCGAGATTCTACACTAACACGTCATCATGGAGGTGGGGCTCCTAGTGAGCTCCACCAGTTTTATCAAAAGACTGGGTGAATCTATTTTGCATAAATCCGATATTTTCACACTCGAAGTTGTTAAAGATTCGTTGATGGCCATCGGTGAAGAGATGTTTTATGCCCTTGCACGAACGTCGATGAGTCCAATTATTTATGAAGTTTTGGATTTCGCGTCTGGCCTTACAGATGCCAAAGGACAATTGCTGACGCAGGGCAACGGTGTAACTGGTTTCATTGGGATGTTAACGTTTATGGTCAAGGAAACCTTAGATAAGTTTCGTGATGATTTGCACCCTGGGGACATTATTATTCTAAACGATCCCTACGGCGGTGGCGGCTCCCATCTTTCTGATGTGGGGCTGGTAATGCCAATTTTTTACGAAGGTGAACTCATTGCATTTTCGGCGAATAAGGGTCACTGGACAGAAGTTGGGGGGAAAGATGCGGGATCCTGGACAACCGATTCTACTGAGATATATCAAGAAGGCTTACAGTTTCCAACTGTCAAGTTGTTTCAACAAGGTCAAGTCAATCAAGCGTTGCTCGATCTAATTGAAGCAAATGTACGTTTCCCTGAGCTTTCCTTGGGGGACTTGTGGGCCCAAGTAGCTGGTCTGAGAACTGGCGAAAAGCGTTTCCATGAACTGTGTAGGAAGCACGGGAAGGACGTTGTCCTGACGTCCATTGATTATATGTTGGATTACGGAGAGCAATTGTCGCGAAGTGAACTCAAGAAATTGCCAAACGGCGTGTACACTGCAGAAGATTTTATTGATGACGATGGAATCGGAAATGGACCGTTTTTAATCACATGTCAAGTGACCATCACGGACGATGAATTTATCGTCGATTTCACAGGAAGCGCTAAGCAGGCCCCCGGCCCGATTAACTGCTCATATAGTGGACTCGTATCTTCTGTTCGTGCCTTGTTTTTAGCAGCGACGAATCCAAGTCAGGATGTCAACGATGGGGTCTTTAGACCACTCCGGGTCATTGCACAGAAGGGCTCCGTCATTCACGCGGAACGTCCAGCGCCGGTCGCGACAAATTGGGAGTCACGAAACTTCGCTGCTGATGTAGCCTGGAAAGCACTCGCTCCAATATTGCCAGAACGGCTCACCGCAGGGCATTTAGAATCCGTCTGTGCGGTGATTCTCGGTGGTGTAAAACCAGATACGAACGAGCGCTTCTTAATTGTGGAACCGTCGGTGGGTGGTTGGGGTGCCGGGTTCGGCATCGACGGACAAAACGGCCAATTCTGCATTGGTGACGGAGAGACGTACAACGTTCCGGTGGAAGTTGCGGAAACAAGATATGGTGTCCGACTCACCGAATATAGCTTCCATACAGACGGTGCCGGTGCTGGCCAATTCCGAGGGGGATGTGGTGTAGTTCGAGGCTACGAGGCACTGACGGATAGTCAATTCGTCACAGCCAGCTTTGGGCGGCACAAATTCGTTCCTTGGGGAACGGCAGGAGGAGAACCGGGTTCCCGGAATCAGGTAGAGATCGTTCGCAAAGATGGAACCATTGAGGGTCCGTTTGGAAAATGTGCCCGAATGGTTCTGAACCAAGGAGATATTGTTCGACTCATTACAGCAACCGGTGGAGGTTACGGAAGTCCTCTGCTGCGCGACGCGAATCATGTCGTTCAAGATGTGAAAAATGGATGGTTGACCTGTGAGCAGGCAAGAGACGTTTACGGTGTTCTGATCAACCCAGCGAATTACACCATAGATGGATTTACAGAAGAACGGAGGAAATCATCATGATTCTCGTACAAGAACAAAATGTGATAGCTGAGGGCAACGGGTATGATTTGAAATCGCTTTTGGAAGGTCAAGGGGTTCGTTTCGGAATCGTCAGCATTCCAGTTGGTGCGCGCATTCCGTTGCATGATACCGGTTCACATGCACAAGATGAGTATTCTTACATTGTCAAGGGTTCGCTAGTAATGGAGTCTGGTCCCCATCAATATCAGGTGAATGCAGGAGATGCTACCCTTATCCCCGCAGGGGAAGCACATTGGTGTTACAACAATGGTAAGGAAGAAGCGCTGGTCGTGTGGTCACTCGTCAGCAAATAAGGCTTCGCTTGACAAATTCGCTCTCCCAGTTTGGAGCAAAATGGTGAATTCACGCCCTTTTGCTCCAAACGAGGTGGATCCAATAACGATAGAACATTAGGCACTATCGAGGCATAGCGAACCAAGGTGTGAATCACTCGTTGCTAGAGATGCACAGGTTTGGTACCGAATTGACTTGTCTTAAATGAAACTCACAAGGGAAGTCGTGTAAACATTTCCACTAGTCTTTTCGAAGGAGATGCTTCGATGCAAAACAAACGGATCGCGATTGATATCGGCGGAACCTTTACCGACCTCGTTCTGTTCAACGAAGAAGATCAGACCTATCAAATCCATAAAGTCTTAACCACACCGGAAAACCAGGCTAAAGGTGTCATGCGAGGAATGACAGAACTGATAGACCGATTTGAGGAAATCTCTTATTTTGTGCACGGGACAACTGCCGGTTTAAATGCATTTTTGGAGAAAAAAGGCGCACGTGTGGCACTTTTGGCCACTGCAGGATTCCGTGACATATATGAAATTGCACGAGCGAATCGTCCGGATATGTATAGTATACAATACCGCAAGCCCACCCCACTGGTGAATCGTCAAGATGTGTATGAAGTGCCGGAGCGCATCCTGGCTGATGGGACGGTCGAAAAGCAACTGGAGCTATCTATAATTCAACAACTAGCGGAAGAAATTGTCCGTAAAGGGTACCAATCTGTTGTCGTATGCCTGCTTCATGCGTATAAAAACCCAGTTCATGAGCAATTGATACAAAGCGTGTTTCAAGATGTTGCACCCCACGTTTCCCTCAGCTTATCTCACGACGTCGCACGTGAATGGCGTGAATATGAGCGAACGAGCACAACCGTCATCAACGGTTACATAGCGCCAATCGTTGAGAAATACCTTACAACACTTGAAAATGAAACGTCGTCACGAGGACTACTGGGTGACGTTTTTATTATGCAATCCAATGGTGGTGTAATGACGTCGAAACTAGCGAAACACCATCCGATTCAAACATTATTGTCGGGTCCAGTCGGTGGAACCATCGGTGGGATCAATTTATCCAAGACGACTGGGTCCGACAACTTGATTTGCGTAGATATGGGCGGAACCAGCTTTGACGTAAGTATGGTTATTGATGGTAAGCCCGACGTGACGTCGGAAACCCATTTAGAAGGATTTCCGATTATGACACCGATGGTCAATATTCACACGATTGGTGCAGGTGGAGGCTCAGTCGCTTGGATTGAAGCCGGGGGTCTTCGTGTTGGGCCAAAGAGCGCAGGAGCGTACCCGGGGCCGGCCTGCTACGGACGAGGTGGTGTGGAACCCACTGTTACAGATGCTAATTTAGTGTTGAACAGGATTGATTCGGAGGGCTTCTTGGGAGGCAAAATGAAGCTCCACGAAGGAGCGGCATATCAAGCAGTTGCGAATCTAGCAGAACAACTGGGACTTGAGCCTACTCAGACTGCAGAAGGTATTTGTGATATTGCCAATGCGAAAATGACAGACGCCATCCGAACGCTTACGGTCCGAAAAGGTATTGACCCCCGCGACTTTACGTTGGTTGCATTTGGGGGTGCAGGTCCTATGCATGCCGTCTTTATTGCTGACTTACTCGACATGAAGCGCGTTCTTGTACCGTCTACGGCCGGTGTGTTTTCTGCGTGGGGCATGCTTCAGACCGATCTTCGCCATGATGCGGTACGGACGTTCTACCATGGTGTAACAGAAGTAGGCAAAGAAGAATTGGAACCGGTATATCAAGAATTGGAGTTGGAGATTACCGATGTACTGGCGTACCAGAATATTGCGAAGGCGAATATGACCTTCTATCGGACTGCCGATCTTCGGTATGTTGGCCAAGAATATACTGTGAATGTGCCAGGTGACTGTTCGCTTCCCGAATTGATAAACCGTTTCCACGAAATGCATCTTAATATCTATGGACACAACAATCCGAATGGTATGGTTGAATTTGTGAGCCTACGAGTCATTGGATACGGGGCATTAAACCAGCGAGAAGACGCTCCCACCGAAAAAGATGCCACCACAACCTCCACCCCTGTGGTGCATCCTAATCCACGTGTTGTGAAATCAATCATTTTTGGCGGAGTTGAAACGACGGCTGCAGTCTTTACAAGAGCCGTCCTAGAACCCGGTCAGCGCTTGCAAGGGCCTGTCATCATTGAGGACGGGGAAGCTACGACAGTTGTTCCTCCTCATCATCTCGTCATTGTCGATGCGTTTGGCAATCTGGAAATCACAAAGGAGTGATTCGCATGGCAAACCCCATCACGACAGAGATTATTCGAAATGCGCTGATCAGTGCAGCAGAAGAGATGAATGCAAGTCTGGCACGTAGTGCATATTCCCCGATTATCTATGAAATGAAAGACTGTAGTGTGGGTATTTTCAACAAAAATGCGGAACTTCTCGGACAATCTGCCGGTTTACCCATCTTTTTAGGCAATCTTGATCACTGTATTCAACTTACCACCAGGGCCATCGGTGGCGTAGAAAACTACAAGTCTGGAGACTTGTACATTCTCAATGACTCGTATTTAACCGGCACACATCTGAATGATATTACCACCATTTCTCCGATTTTTTATGAAGATGAACTGGTCGGGTTCTCCGCTACCCGCGCCCACTGGTTGGATATTGGTGCTAAAGACCCGGGATATCCCATGGACGCGACAGAAATTTATCAGGAAGGGATTCGCATCCCCCCCGTCAAGTTGTACGATGGCGGCATCCCCAGAAATGACGTCATTCATATGCTCACCATCAACAGCCGCTTTACAGATGCTGCGTTTGGCGACTTGGGTGCACAAATTGCGGCCTGCCGAACAGGTGAGAAGAGGTTCCAGGAGATTATTAAGCGGTATGGTCTTGAGACAGTGAATGAAGCCGTTGAGGATATCTTCAGCCAATCTGCACGGATAGATAATGACGTCATCCGCTCGATTCCGGATGGAGTTTATGAGTCGGAGGGTTGCCTCGATAATGACGGACACAATACAGAACCAGTTTACGTCAAGGTAAAGGTTGAAATTACCGGTGAAAATATGACAATCGACCTCACCGGTTCAAGTCCACAGCAACAAGGTCAGACGAACTGCGGTTTTGCTCAGACGGTTTCCGCTTGCCGCGTTGCGTTTAAAGATCTGGTGAGTCCGAACACCCCAGTCACAGGCGGCAACTTTAAAACTCTACGAGTGATAGCGCCTGAAGGGACTATCTTCAATGCGAAAGAGCCAGCTCCTTGCGGTTGGTATTTCTCTGCGCTTGGTCTGCTGATTGATTTGGTCGTAAAAGCACTCTCGCCGAGTTTAAAAGAGAAAAGTGCGGCTGCTCATTACGGTGATTCAATGGTGATGACATTTGCCGGTCATGATCCAAAAACCGATGGACCGTTCTTGAGTGTGGAGGCAACCGCTGGTGGTTGGGGAGGCTTTTCCAAACGCGATGGCCAAAACGGACTCATCAACAACGTAAATGGCGATTTTAAGAACATGCCAATTGAAGTGTTCGAAACGAAGTATCCAATTAAGGTGACCTCTTATGCGCTCCGGCAAGATTCCGGTGGTCCTGGGCAGAAGCGAGGGGGCACAGGCGTCATTCGCGGGTACGAAATTAGAACAGATGTATCTTGGGTATATTTGTGGTTCGAGCGCTCGATCACACCGGCCTGGGGACTGTTTGGTGGGAAAGATGGGGCTAAACCGAGGGTGACCATTCAATCACCGGACGGTGAACTCGTTGAGTTACTTAAAGTCAACGCGATGCCGTTAAAGTATGGAACGATAGTCACTGCCTACACCGGGGGTGGAGGAGGATTTGGGCATCCCTTCGACCGTGATCCAGAACAAGTATGTCAAGATGTGAGAAACAAGTACGTGTCTATCGAAGCTGCCAAACACGACTATGGTGTTGTCATCCACACAGACACGTTTGAACTGGACACAATTGCAACGAGGGAATATCGTACGGCAAATCAACCTTGAAACCATGGTCAGGCCATCCGACCGGGCGGGCCTGATTGAACCATTTATCATTTAGGTGGCTAAGAACAAACGGCGAAATTTGCGAAATGCTTCAGTGATACGGGGGCACCTGTATCTACTTATTTTGAATCGATGATTTTTGGTGCAGACATCGTATGGAAAGCTTTGGCGCCCGTGTTGCCAGACAGGACAATTCTGCGTTGGTGACGGTGAGACATATAACGTCCCGGTAGAGGAGGCGGAGACTCGTTTCGGTGTACGCGTTCGGGAGTACAGTTTTAGAGCCGACGGCGCAGGTTCAGGAAAGTACAGGGGCGGATCGGGAGTGATTCGTTCTTATGAAGCGCTTACAAACGGACAATTTGTTACGGTTAGTTTTGGTTGGCACAAGTACGCACCTTGGGGCTCCATGGGCGGTGAAGATGGATCTACAAACCAGGTTGAGATCATTCGAACGAACGGGACCACAGAGGGGACATTTGGTAAATGTTCCAGAAAAGTCCTTACCAAAGGGGATGTGGTTCGCCTCATCACCGCAACGGGAGTCGGTGCGTAAGCGCATCGCTCGAATCTAAATATGAATTTGCCCCTACTCACGCATAGTCAGATTCAAACGCACTGAGTTGATTGAATATTCCCAACGTACGGAGAACAACAGGGAGGTGGTGCGTCACCAGAGAGTGAAAAACAGCAGGCCAAATACACAAATGTGCAATGTTTGAAGTCGGTTCAACCGGTGTTTATGAACCCGAATGAGGAGGCTTTCATTGATATGTCTCAGCCAATCGAGAAGAAAATCCTTTTTATTAACCCTCTTGGAACAGACGTCTTTGATCAGCCGTATATGGAGATGTTACAAGAAATAAAGGATCCCGGCACGCAGGTCGATGTAGTCTCCTTCCCGCGAAACGGACCGGCACATATAGAGTATAGTTGCTACGAAATGATGGTCATGCCTGAGTTGATGAAAACGATTCGCCGTGCAGAAGAAGAGGGTTACGACGCGGCTGTGATTGGTTGTTTTTATGACCCGGGTCTGCGCGCCGCTCGGGAAATCGTGAGCAAGATGGTGGTTACAGCACCTGCAGAATCGTGTTTACGATTGGCCGCCACACTAGGTGACACCTTGTCCATCATCGTCGGCCGTCGGAAGTGGATTCCAGAAATGCGGGAGAACGTTCACAAATACGGGTATGGAGACAAATTAGCATCTTTTAAGGTTCTGGATATGGGTGTGCATGACTTTCAGAAAGATCATGCAGAGACGAATCGCCGTATTCTCCAGGCTGCGGAAGATGCAGTTAAAAACGATGGGGCAGAGGTTATTTTGCTCGGTTGCACCGGCGAATTCGGGTTCTATCAGGAAGTGCAACGCCGGGTTGGTGTCCCCGTCCTCGACGCCGGCATCGTTCCGTTTAAATATGCTGAATATCTAGTTGGTCTACGTAACCAGTTTGGTTGGGCACACAGTAAAATCGCGGGTTTTGAAGCACCACCGGAACAAGAAATTCGTGACTGGTCTCTGTTTTAAAGAATAGAAGCCCTCTGCCAACAATGAAAAGGGAGGAAAAAGTATGAGCGATAGTCAGTTCCATCAAAAAATTCTCTGGATTAATCCGGTCGCAACAGATATTTTTGACAAGCCAATGCTCGAGATGTTTCAAGATGTCAAGGCCCCGTTCACCAGGGTAGATGTGGTTTCGTTCCCGCCAATTGGACCTAAACATCTAGAATATAGCTGTTACGAGATGATGATCATGCCGGAGTTGATGAAAACTGTTCGCCGTGCCGAGGAACAGGGCTACGACGCGGCTGTGATCGGGTGTTTTTATGACCCGGCTCTGCGGGCTGCCCGTGAAGTCGCAAACAAGATGGTGGTAACGGCACCTGCGGAATCGTGTCTTCGGTTGGCTGCCACCCTCGGTGATACAGTTTCTATCATAGTCGGCCGCCGAAAGTGGGTTCCAGAAATGCGGGAAAATGTGCACAAATATGGATACAAAGATAAATTAGCGTCCTTTAAGGTTCTCGGGATGGGCGTGCACGACTTTCAGAAAGATCACGAAGAGACAAAACGCCAAATTCTCCAAGCCGCGCAGGAAGCTGTGGAAAAAGACGGAGCTGAGGTCGTTGTGCTTGGCTGCACAATCGAGTTCGGGTTCTATCAGGAAGTGCAACGCCGGGTGGGCGTCCCCGTACTCGACGCTACGATTGCGCCGCTCAAATATGCTGAATACTTAATAGGTCTACGTAACCAATTTGGATGGGGACACAGTAAGATTGCGGGGTTTGAAGCACCACCAGAACAGGAGATATCCGAGTGGTCGCTGTTCGAATAAAATTCGACCCACGAGTCGGGACAGCTGTCCGTATTTAGATCCCCATTTCCATGCAACAAGTCGTACAAAACCTCCTCATCCACGGTAATTTGGTACGGAGCCACAACGTATCCCTTCGGTGAAGGTAAGCAAACAATTTACCGAAGAGGGGCGGGGTGGCTCAACTATCTGTTGAAGAGAAGACCCTTTGTTACACAATGATATGAGCTTAACTCGATAGTCTGTTGCCACTTTGTTGGATGTACGGTTAAATCAAAACGGAACATATAGCTTTGGGGATTATTTGCAAAGATTGAATAAAACCTGAAAACATGTGAATTTGTCGCAATCGGTCAGTAGGATGCTTCTTGTGTTGTTTAGCGGCTTATCAGGATTAACGGAAAACCACTATTCATCTGGTCTGCATAGTTCCTGTAGCGTAGCTTATCTTGCTATGACTAATTGAATATCATTTTGCAATGCATATTCTCGATATTCAGTGCCTGGGTCCAGATCTGTTATAAGATAATCAATTTGGTTCAATTTACAGTACGTAATTAACCCGTGCTTATTAAATTTATCATGGTCGATCAATAAATAAACCTCAGAACTTCGTTCAACTGCCGTTTGTTTCAGCACACTTTCAAGAGGCGAAGCATTTGTAACACCATTGGTTATGGAAATACCTGTTGAAGCCATAAAGCACTTATTAATATTGTAGGTTTGCAGTAAATTGCTATCTTTGAAGCTAGCAAAAGAGTTGGTTTTACGCTCAAGGGCACCGCCTATGGAGATGATATCTAAGTTTTCGTGAGGAAGGCAGTTAAAGATAAAGGTTAGATTATTCGTGATTATGGTAATATCTTTATGCTTGATATACTCAAACATTTCAAGCGTTGTGGTTCCAGAATCGATAAAAATTATATCGCCATCCTCTACAAAATTAGCGGCCTCTTTCGCGATCAGCTCTTTTTGTTTTTGATTTTTCGTTTTACGATCATTAAAAGAAACCAGTGTAGAATTGTTGACAGCAACCCCACCGTAAACTTTTTTGATCTCTCCTCGTTCAACCAACCACTGTACATCTCGTCTAATGGTATTCTTTGAGACATCGAACACCGAGACGAGTTCATCTAGAGATACCGTCTGATGTTGATGAACGTATTCTTGGATTTCCTTGATCCTTTTAGACTTCAGCATTTAATTCACCTTTTCGTTAGGTACAAATGTGTGATATATCGTGACTTCCTAGGCTTCAAGAATGTGCAAATTGCACCCTAAAAGCACGTTACACTGTATTATACCAAAATATGATAAAAAGTTAACCATTTCTCCTTGGTGAAAGTTGACTGAAATCGCTCGAGTTAATATCGGTATAAAAAAGATACCCAAAATGTTATCGTGACTTTATACGAAATTGCGTTATAAGGGGACCGTAATAAAGCAAACTGCACTTCATTAAACGTTGCTGTCCTGACGAAGGAACTACATCCATTTTCCAAGTCTTCACGAAAGCGCTGTATAAGTTGTACGAAGGTTCGAATATGTTAATAAAAGTGGTGTTCTTTTGGGGTTATATTGACCAGTAGGCTTTCCCGTCATACTGGACGTCACAAGATCGTTCTCTATGGTGTGTTGTGGTTCTTTGGTGCCGCGCTTGGATGCACCTTTGCAGCAAAGGCCGACATGATGAGTGCTTCTCGCGTCTTGCTTGGCTTGGTTGATGAATTCATTGGGGATTGATATTGCATATGTATCATATATAATCAAAAGATAATCAACAAATAACAATTTTCTATACGGATGCTTGCGAATAAAGGAGGAGAAACCGTGACGAATGTAGTCGTGAACGCGGAAAAGCTGAAGAATTATATTAATGGGGAGTGGGTTGAAAGTGATACGTCCTATTACGAGGATGTGTTTAACCCAGCGACAAAGAGCGTGATTGCTCAAGTACCTATTTCAACGAGTCGGGATGTAGAGTACGCGATAGAAACGGCCAAAAGTGCGTTTGAATCGTGGCGGAATGTTCCAATTCCGCGCCGTTCCAAAATACTCTTTCAATATCACCAGTTATTAACAGAAAATACAGATGAATTGGCGCGATTAATAACCATTGAAAATGGTAAAAGTTTGTCTGAAGCGATGGGCGAGGTTCAACGTGGGATTGAAAATGTTGAATTCGCAGCCGGTGTTCCTTCTCTAATGATGGGTGACTCGCTTTCTACGATTGCTACTGATATCGAAGCCACCAATTACCGATATCCCATTGGAGTGATCGGCGGTATTGCACCGTTCAATTTTCCGATGATGGTACCTTGTTGGATGTTCCCGATGGCTGTTGCTTTGGGCAATACATTTATTTTGAAACCGTCAGAGAAAACACCTTTGTTAACCAAATGGCTAGTCGAGCTGTTTACTGAGGCGGGGTTGCCGAAAGGTGTGTTTAACGTTGTTTACGGTGCCCACGACGTAGTGAATGGGCTGTTGGATCATTCCGCTGTTAAAGCAATTTCGTTTGTTGGATCGAAACCTGTTGGAGAATATGTCTACAAAAGAGCAAGCGAAAATCTTAAACGCGTACAGGTGTTAGCTGGTGCCAAAAACCATGTGGTGGTACTCAATGACGCCGATTTGGAAGAGGCGACAACGAACATTGTTGGCTCAGCGTTTGGATCCGCCGGAGAACGTTGTATGGCATGTTCTGTCGTAACTGTTGAGGACGATATAGCGGACGAATTTTTAGCGAAGTTAACAGAAAAAACAAACGGTATCGAAATGGGTAACGGTTTAGACGATGGAGTTTTTTTGGGGCCTGTGATTCGAGAAGACAGCCTCAAACGTACTATCAGATACATTGAAAAAGGTATCGAAGAAGGCGCAAAGTTAGTCTGTGACGGCCGTGAACGGCTATCAGATGATGGTTTTTTTATTGGTCCAACTATCTTTGATGAAGTTACCACCGAAATGTCAATTTGGAAGGATGAAATTTTTGCACCTGTGTTATCGATTATTCGGGTCAAAAATCTAAAAGAAGCAGTCGAAATTGCGAACAGTTCAGAATTTGCAAATGGTGCTTGTATCTTTACATCGAATGCCTCCTCAATCCGGTACTTCCGGGAGAATATTGATGCAGGAATGCTTGGGGTAAATCTTGGTGTACCAGCTCCCATGGCATTTTTCCCATTCTCGGGATGGAAGTCTTCATTCTTTGGAACATTACACGCAAATGGAAAGGATAGCGTGGATTTTTATACTCGTAAGAAAGTGGTAACCGCACGATACAAAGCGCCGACCTTCTAGTAAGCGCGGATTCACCTACTGTTTTTTTTAGCAGTTACGCTTAAATTTGGAAGTTGGATCGGTTTAAGGAGGTAGAGGAAACAGTGGGTCACTTACTCGTCAAGGCGAAACAGACACCAATTGAGCCCGGGATAACGTTTGTTAATGGGTTGACCAGAGGTAGCTCTCAACTGGAATACATCGAATTCAAGGTTTTGGATATGAAACCAAACGCGAAGTATCGTGAACAGTTGGGGAAACAGGAGTGCTGTATCGTTGTACTGACAGGGAAAGTCAACGTCTCTGATCACGATACGACGTTTCAGAACATTGGAACCAGGGAAAGCGTGTTCGAAAAAACACCGACTGACAGTGTTTATATTTCGAATGATCGTAGTTTTGAAGTAGAGGCTGTGACACCAGCACGCGTTGCATTCTGCTATTCCATTTCTGAAAGGTCGTTACCAACGCGGTTGATTAAGGCAGCCGACAACGGCGTTGAAAAAAGGGGGATTTTGAACAATCAACGCCTTGTCCACAATATTTTACCAGACTCGGATACCTCCGCAAATAGCCTGTTGGTGGTAGAGGTGTATACGGAAGGGGGAAATTGGTCGAGTTACCCTCCACATAAACACGATCAAGACAACATTCCAAGCGAATCTATGCTTGAAGAAACCTATTATCATGAATTGAATCCAAAACAAGGGTTTGTATTTCAACGCGTTTATACCGATGATCGGTCACTCGATGAAACGATGAGCGTTGAACACGCGGATGTAGTTATTGTCCCCCGGGGTTATCATCCGGTAGGAGTTCCGGACGGTTATGCATCTTATTATCTAAATGTAATGGCAGGACCAAAACGTCTTTGGAAATTCTCTAATGACCCAGACCACGAGTGGATTCTAGAACGTCAATGAAAGTAGGATTGTCGAAGATGAACTATGGATGGAAAACAGAGAGGAAATTCGACATTATAGCCATTGGTCGGGCGTGTATCGACTTAAATGCAGTCGAGTACAATCGTCCCATGGAGGAAACTCAAACGTTTTCAAAATATGTTGGGGGAAGTCCGGCAAATATCGTTATCGGGGCCTCCAAATTAGGCTTGCGAACTGGTTTTATCGGGAAGATTTCGAATGATCAACATGGACGCTTTATTGAAAAGTACATGCGTGATATGGGAATCGATACGTCCAATATGGTAGTTGATACAGAAGGCCACAAAACCGGATTAGCGTTTACAGAAATCAAAAGTCCCAATGAATGCAGTATTTTGATGTACCGTGAAAACGTTGCAGATCTTTATCTCACTCCTGCGGAAATTAATGAGGACTATTTAAAAGAAACCAAAATACTATTGGTATCCGGTACAGCACTCTCCAGAAGTCCTTCTCGAGAAGCCGTACTCAGAGCGATGAGTTTAGCCAAGAAAAACGAAGTAAAAATTGTGTTTGAATTAGATTATCGCCCGTACTCCTGGGCATCAGCAGATGAGACGGGCATTTACTATTCGGCTGTCGCCGAACAGTCAGATGTTGTGATTGGAACGCGGGATGAATACGACGTGTTGGAAAATGTAATCGGCGGTCGGAACGAAGATACAACCAATTACCTGTTCCGACACACACCAAGTATTATCGTTATTAAACACGGGGTTGATGGATCGTATGCGTTCACGAAGGCAGGAGCAACCTTCCGTGGGCATGCTTATCCTAGCAATGTCTTAAAAACATTTGGTGCAGGCGACTCGTATGCCTCTGCTTTTTTGTATGCCTTAATTCATAACAAAGATCTAGAAACTGCTCTAAAGTATGCAAGCGCTTCAGCAGCAATTGTTGTGAGTAAACATAGTTCATCTGAAGCGATGCCAACCGTCGACGAAATTGAGCGGATCGTCAATGTAAACGTTTGAGTTGGAAAGGATTTTTAATCGAGGTGAAATAACTCTTGGAAACTATCAGGCTCACAACAGCCCAGGCCTTAGTAAAATTTCTAAATCAACAGTATCTGCATGTGGATGGTGAGGAGTTTCCGTTTGTCGAAGGTGTTTTTGCAATTTTTGGTCACGGTAATGTATTAGGCATAGGTCAAGCACTTGAACAAGATGCCGGTCATTTAAAAGTGATCCAAGGAAAAAATGAACAAGGTATGGCTCATGCAGCAATGGCATTTAGTAAACAGATGTTGCGTCAGAAAATCTTTGCTGTAACGACTTCCGTCGGCCCAGGGGCGGCCAACTTGGTAACAGCGGCTGGGACAGCATTGGCTAACAATATCCCCGTTCTATTTTTGCCGTCGGATACATTTGCATCTCGTCAACCAGACCCAGTCTTGCAGCAAGTTGAGCACGAACATAGTTTCGCAATTACCACGAATGATAGCCTACGGGCTGTGTCTAGATATTGGGACAGGGTGGTTCGTCCAGAGCAGTTGATGACTAGTCTCATCAGGGCATTTGAAGTTATGACGGACCCGGCAAAAGCAGGCCCGGCGACCATTTGTATTGCACAGGATGTACAAGGTGAAGCGTTTGACTTTGATGAGCGTTTCTTCGTCAAACGCGTTCATTATCATGATCGAAAGTTGCCAACAGACCGCGAGTTACAAGGCGCAGCTGAACTGATTAAATCGAGCAAAAGGCCGCTTATCGTCGTTGGTGGAGGTGCCAAATATTCTCAGGCTCGTGACCAACTCATCTCCCTTTCAGAAAAGCACAACATCCCCCTGGTGGAGACCCAAGCAGGGAAATCCACCGTGGAGTCCAATTTCAAGAACAATCTGGGTGGTTTAGGCGTTACAGGAACACTGGCGGCAAATCGGGCGGCGCGGCAGTCGGACCTTATCATTGGGATTGGAACGAGGTATACCGACTTCACGACATCGTCCAAAACAGCGTTCAATTTTGATACGTCACGGTTCCTTAACATTAACGTCAGTCGCTTACACGCTTATAAGTTGGACGCATTTCAGGTCGTGGCAGACGCAAGGGCAACGTTAGAACAATTGGCTCCGTTACTTGGAGATTATGTAACCGAATTCGGTCACGAGATTCAACGTTTGAAAGATGAGTGGTCGGTAGAACGCGCACGTTTGCAGAGAGTTACCTTTCATGAACAAGACTTCGACCCGGAGATTAAGGGGCAATTTACACAAGATGTGTTGAATGAGTACGCGGGGACCCTGAACACAGAACTCCCACAGACGACCGCTCTAATTGCGATTAATGAGACCATCGCACCAAATAGTGTGGTGATTAGTGCGGCTGGGTCGCTTCCTGGAGATCTACAACGCCTTTGGAACCCTACCGTTTCCAACACGTATCACTTGGAGTATGGATATTCCTGCATGGGATATGAAATATCCGGTGCACTGGGTATTAAATTGGCCGAGGCTACGAAAGACGTCTATGCTCTGGTCGGTGATGGCAGCTTCTTAATGCTTCACTCAGAGCTCATAACCGCGATTCAATACAATCAGAAAATCAATATACTCCTTTTTGATAACTCTGGATTTGGGTGTATCAATAATCTACAAATGGAAAACGGCGGCGGCAGCTACTGCTGCGAATTTCGAGACAGTGACAATCAGATTTTGAATATCGACTATGCCAAAGTCGCAGAAGGTTACGGAGCAAAGACTTATCGCGCATACACAGTCAAACAGTTAAAAGAGGCTCTCGCTGATGCGGCCAAACAAAGTGTCTGTACATTGATTGACATAAAAGTACTCCCGAAAACGATGACGGCGGGATATGACAGTTGGTGGAATCTTGGGGTTGCTGAGGTGTCCGATAGGGAAGGGATTCAACAAGCATATGAGCATCAAGAACAACAGCGAAAACTAGCGAAACAATACTAAAAGAAGAGGGGAACTGCGTATGGGACAACAGGAGATTTTATGGGGGATTGCACCCATTGGGTGGCGCAATGATGATATGCCTGAAATCGGGGCAGAAAACACACTTTCACATCTGCTCAGCGATATTGTCGTTGCTGGATTTCAGGGGACGGAAGTAGGCGGTTTTTTCCCAGAAGCAAGTATATTGAAGAAAGAACTACAGCTCCGAAATCTGAGAATTGCCGGTCAGTGGTTTAGCAGCTTTATTCTCCGCGATGGTCTGGAAGAAACCGAAAAAGCATTCCGTCAGCATTGTGCGTATCTGCAACAAGTGGAGGCCACCGTGGCGGTGGTCTCTGAGCAAACCTATAGTATACAAGGTTTAGACCAGAACATTTTCACCGAAAAGCCCAACTTTAGCGATCTTGAATGGAAAAACCTTTGTCAAGGCTTGAATCGCCTTGGAATGATAGCTAAAGACTACAATTTGATGTTAGTTTACCACCATCATCTAGGAACCGGCATTCAAACGTCTGAGGAAGTCGACAGGCTCATGGTAAATACAGACCCATCATTTGTTCATTTGTTGTATGACACTGGTCATATCTACGTTTCTGATGGGGATTACATGGGGCTCTTAGAAAAGCACATTGACCGAGTTCGTCATGTTCATTTTAAAGATGTGCGAGAAGTCGTCCTGCAAGAGTGCAAAAAGATAGGTAGGTCGTTTCTAGCATCTTTTTTAAGCGGTATGTTTACTGTACCTGGGGACGGTTGCATTGACTTTGCAAAACCCTACAAGTTCCTGCTCGAATCCGATTACAAAGGGTGGATAGTGATAGAGGCCGAACAGGATCCATCTGTTGCTCATCCGTTAGAATACGCGCTGATCGCGCGCAAATACATTGATCGCCTTTGTCGACAGGAGGATATCCAATGACGATTAGATTTGGAGTTATAGGTACGGGTGCAATTGGGAGAGAGCATATTGACCGTATTACGAATACGTTGTCGGGTGGCAGGATTGTTGCCGTGACGGATGTAAACCAAGATGCAGCGAATCAAGTTGTCAACCAATTCGGCTTAGATGCTGTCGTGTATCCAGATGATAAAGCACTTCTAGAAGATAAAAATATCGATGCAGTACTCGTCGCCAGTTGGGGTTCCGCACACGAAGCGAGTGTTTTAGGCGCTATTGAAGCGGGGAAGTACGTATTCTGTGAAAAGCCTCTTGCGACGACGGCTGAAGGATGTATGCGAATTGTCGAGGCCGAGATGAAACATGGAAAACGCCTCGTCCAAGTCGGGTTTATGCGGCGGTATGACAGTGGATATGTTCAATTGAAGGAGGCGATTGAGGGAAATGTGGTCGGCGAGCCCTTAATGATTCATTGCGCGCATCGGAATGCGGACGTCCATGAACGCTATACCACAGACATGGCGATCACTGACACACTGATCCACGAGATTGATGTGTTACATTGGTTGGTCAACGATGATTATAAGTGGGTCGAGGTCATTTTCCCTAAGAAAACGAAACACGCCCTAGATCATCTTCAAGATCCTCAAATGATTATTTTCGAGACAAAGACAGGGCTACACATTAGTGTTGAAGTCTTTGTCAACTGTAAATTCGGCTACGACATCCAGTGCGAAGTAGTTTGTGAGGAAGGCACCTTAAAACTGCCGGAAGTCCCCAACGTTCTGGTCAAGAAGGAAGCACAACTACGTGTACCTCTATTAATGGATTGGAAACTTCGATTTATCGATGCGTATGACAAAGAGTTGCAAGATTTCATGGATTCTATTGCTAGGACGGGCCAACCTCAAGGTCCGACTGCGTGGGATGGCTATATTGCTGCAGTAACTGCCGATGCTTGCGTCAGGGCACAGCAAACAGGTAAAAGGGAGTCTATTTCACTCATAGATAAACCAGCTTTTTACTATCCTCCTTCCGAAATCTAGAACAGATGAATGATTCCGGCATGAATATTTCCACCTTGACACAGAGGGAGCCATTCAAACAGCCAAGGATAGTTACCGTCAAAAGGCGTGTCACCGCACTCTAATGGAGCAACGCGTCTGATTCAGGGGGGGAGAATGACAGTGGCGTTGGTATCGATGAAAGAAATGCTACAAAGAGCAAAAGTAGGGCGTTACGCCGTTGGCCAGTACAATTTGAACAGCTTTCAGTGGGTACAAGCCATCCTTCAAGCTGCGCAAGAGGAGCAGGCACCCGTTATTCTTGCAGCTTCCGACAGACTTGTCGACTACTTAGGTGGATTTAAAACCATCGCAGTTACTGTGAACGCGCTTGTGGAAGAGATGCGCATCACTGTCCCCGTAGCTTTGCATTTAGATCATGGGACTTCAGTTGAGCGGTGTAAAAAAGCGATTGATGCGGGGTTCACATCGGTGATGGTTGATGGGTCACATTTTTCGCTAGATAAAAACATTACCATGACAAAGCAGGTCGTTGAGTATGCGGAACAAAGACAAGTATCTGTCGAAGCAGAGATGGGTACTGTAGGCGGAATGGAAGATGGGCTGATTGGTGGCATACAATATGCCGATCCCGATGAATGCCTGCGCCTGGTTCAAGAAACGGGTATTGACGCATTGGCGGCAGCACTTGGATCCGTCCACGGACGATATGTGGGAGAACCCAAACTTGGCTTCGCGGAAATGGAGAAAATCTCGAAATTGGTTGACATACCGCTCGTGCTACATGGTGGCTCAGGCATTCCGCTGCCTCAAGTCCAAAAAGCCATTCAATTGGGCCACGCGAAAATCAATGTAAATACAGAATGTCTACAGTCTTGGGCAACTGCGGTTCGCCGCGTGTTAGAAATGGATCGGGAAGTGTATGATCCGCGGACCATTCTCACCCCTGGGAAAGAAGCAATTGTTGCCACGGTAAAAGAAAAAATGAAGGATTTTGGCACGAGTCGACAGGCTGAACATCTAGTCGATGCCACGTAAGCGAACCGCTAATACCACTTATCATAGCGGCTTATTCCTGAAGATTTCCATGTCACAACAATCCCTTGACTTGGCAAAATGAGTCGAGGGATTTGGCCCTGATATGGTGCACCAAGTCCGGGCATCAGCATAGTCCCATGACAGGGCTTGATTTGGTAAGATAGTGGTACTGCAAATGTTCATTTGAAAAATCTAATTGGTGAAGTCTCATTCTTGGCCAGATGTGTTAATTCATTTGTAGCCAACACGAAGTAGGGACCGCCATATGATGAACATTATCTGACTGAATCCCAAGCTCCTTTATGGGCTCGATCATTTTAGTTAACATAATATATATTATCGGACGTTAAATGAACACCCCATTATACATCGCAATAGAATCTGTTACGTCTGTCCATCCTTCGTAGATTTCATCATCCACGCGAGGATCGTCACCCGCCTGTCCCTAGCGGGTGTTTCACGACCATCAAACGCCTGCCGACCATGACACAGGTTGCTCACGACAAACTTCTTTCACCGGAAGCGACTGATTGATTATGTCCTCAATGGCAACCACCGTAAGACATCTTGTATTTTGTGATCCCAATACCCCCATTCATGGGTGCCGGGTTCCTCTTCATAAGTCAAGTCCAAGCTGGTACGCATACAAGCATCCCGGAACAAAATATTGTCCTCATACAAAAAGTCCTCCGTACCGCAACATTGATAAAGTTTAGGTTTGGGACCGCCGGATTTATCACACTGCTCTAATAGCCAAAACAAATCGTTGTCGGTACCTGAAACGGGTTGATCACCGTATATCAATTTATATTCATATTGCTTTTCAGCATCTTCTGGGACCCTTGTTCGTGCCACCCCCCCAGACAAAGATGCTGCAGCAACGAATTGCTCTGGCTTCCGCAACGCCCACTTCAGTGCACCGTATCCACCCATGGACAAACCTGCAACAAAATTGTCTTCTCTTGCATCAGACAAGTGAAAGAATGAACGTGCGACCTCGGGTAATTCCTCACTCAAGAACGTCCAGTAGCGGTTACCATAGGCCATGTCCGTATATGCACTTCTGTGAACTTGCGGCATCACAACGGCAAGTCCCAATGACGCCACATAACGTTCTATTGATGTGCGCCGTAACCAGATGGTATCGTCATCTGACATACCGTGAAGCAAATAAAGTGTTTGGTGCCTTTCTCCCATTTTTACATTATTCATGCCTATTTGATTCGTGGTTTTCTGCGGTAGTATCACGGTCATTGATGTGCTTAACTGCAGAACATCTGAAAAAAAGTGACATTGAATGAGTGCCAATTAAAATACCACCCTTCGGAAAATGAGGCCGCATAACTAGCTTTAGGTTCATAAGCTTTACTCTAAAATGCACACGATAATTTTCACATGGGATACATCATTTCAAAATCCAGGGACCCACTTGTTTTCTCTGAGGATAAGATTGAATCAGACACATAGATGTAGCGTTCGAATCGCGCCAAGACATGGCTCTTTTGCGTTGGATAATTCTCGTACAGATAGTCCAGAAAGTAGCCTGGCTTTTCCGAGTTACCAGCAAACATATCATAGTGCGTGGGGATGACGATTTGAAATTCTGCAGCGACAGCCAACTCCACCGCCTCACGATAATTCATATTACCCACCAAGTTTCGCGCATTCCGAAACGGATCGCGCCCATTGATGGGCAAGAGTCCCAAGTCGATAGACTCTGCCTTCAACGCTTCAATCAGTCCAGGATACACAGTGGTATCACCAGCATGGTAGAGGGTGACGCCATTCAGATCCACAATGTAGCCTACGTACCGATGATCCAGTTCTGCATCCCACTCCAATTCCTCGTGAGCGGATGCAATCGGCTTTACCCTGAAGCCTGGGTCCGTCCACCATTCGTTCGTCCGAGCCGCATGGAACTTATCCGAAGGCACTCTGCATCGGAGCAGTTCCTCTTTGCAACATCCAGGCGCCATGTAGACCGTATCGTCCTTTACGGCTGCTAGTCTAGAGATGGTGTCGGAATCGAGATGGTCTGAATGCTCATGAGTGATGAGTACAACCTGCGCATTCGTCAGTTGTTCGGGTTTCAGCGGTGGCTCAAACGTACGGTGGGGAGATGAAGAAAGATACGGATCGATGTACAACACCGTGTCTGCCCCTTTAACGATGACGCTGCATTGACCGAGAAACCAGATAGCCAACATCCCGAAGGGAACCTTCGTTTCGTCCACTTCACGAATCAGTGCGCTCCCGGTGCGCACACGGTTTTTAGGCATGATATTCGTCTCCTAACTCAAGCTTGGGCTTACCCCTCGTTCGTTCGATTGAGTGGATTGATATAGATATGCCAGGCGTTCAAGACCTCGATGATGCGGACCTCATCTTACATGCTGCCACGCCTTCTACTCAATGGTCCAACCACCATCAATGACGATGGCCGATCCGGTCATAAAGCTAGACATGTTGGAAGCCAGATACAAAATCAAGCCTGCCAACTCCGTCGGTTCTCCCCAGCGTTTCACGGGCAGATGGTTTAGAAAGTGTTGATTCGCCTCTGGATTGGCTATCACCACTTGGTTCATTTCTGTTGCGAATGGTCCCGGACATACGGCATTCGCGGTGATGTTGTGCTCCGCCCACTCGAGCGCCATCACCTTGGTCAATTGAATCAGTCCACCTTTGCTCGAACAATAGGCCGACCGCTCCGGCAATGCTATGGTTCCAAGCATCGATGCCATGTTGATAATTCGTCCAAATCTCTGCTTGATCATGTAGGGTACGACAGCCTTAGCGCACAGGAAGGGTGCCTTCAAATTTGTGCTCTGCACCATGTCCCAAATGTCCTCGTCATATTCCAAAATGGGTTTCCGAACATTAATACCTGCATTGTTGATCAAAATGTCGATTCGGCCGAAAGACTGCATCACTTCGTCCGCCATGCGCTTGACACCCACCGAATCCGTCACGTCCACCGCGACTCCAATTGCCCTTCCTCCCGTTTCCTCCCGAAGCGATTCAGCAACCGCTTTCGCCTTCTGCTCATCCCGACTGGTTACTGCCACGTACGTGCCTTCTCTCAAAAGCGCACGGGCGAACTCCAATCCGAGTCCTTGAACTCCACCCGTGATCAGAGCCGACTTGCCTTCCAGATTGAAACTAGTCAATGTATCCCACTCCCACTGTAATCAGTTTTGAATCGCGCAGCGCGAATCGCGGCTACAGTCCCAGTCCCCCGTTTATGTGCAGTTCCGTGCCCGTGACTTGGCTTGATTCGTCAGATAATAGATAGACGGTTCCATACGCTATATCGCTCGGGGTTTGCATTCTGCCGCTCGGTATATGCGCCTCAGCGCGCCTGTTCAATTCCGCGGCGCTGATACCCATGCCCTCATGCAATTCAATCTCCCCTTCAGAGGCGACCCATCCCACGGTCACCCAGTTGGAGCGGATGCCATCCTTGGCATAGTGAGCCGCAATGTGGCGGTTTAATGTCAACATGGCTCCCTTCGAGCACGAATAAGCAGCAAGTTCCTTACCACCCTTGTATCCGTTGGTGGAGCCCATCTGCACTATCGATCCGCCGCCCGTCTGAATCATAGACTGAATCGCGTACTTACAGCAGAAGAATGCTCCCTTGATATTTACTGCAAAAATAGAGTCGAATAGGTCTTCGGTGGTATTGACCATGGTTCCACGGGGAAAAATCCCCGCATATTGACCAGCCCGTCTACTCTTCCAAACTGACGGATAGTCTCATCCATCAATCGTTTGCATTCCTCTTCTGAACTGATATCGGCTTTCACAAACAGTGCAGCCTGCCCATGTTTGTCTTGAATTTCGCGAACGACTGCCGTTCCATTCTGTTCATGTCTGCCATTGACGACAACCTTCGCGCCCACAGCTGCACACATCAAGGCCACGCCTTTTCCAATACCTTGAGTGCCTCCGGTTACGACGACAACTTTTCCTTCCAGCCTGTTTCCCATGGCAATATCCCCCTCACGCAGTTCAATTTATCGAGCCGCTAAACGCCGTCACTGTGTACAAATGATGAAGGAACGAACTCGAACTTCCGCTATTCGCCCAACTCAGTTTCCACCCCAGCAAACTATCGTTTCACCCGACAGCAGATCTGATTGTCCGCTCACCAAGAACAAAACAATCTTGGCCATGTCACCCGGCTGCCACACCCGGCGAAGGCGAGGCAAATCATCCTGGTCTCTGACTGTGCGGGTCGCCATAAACCTTCCTGTGTACGTCGGAGCCGGTGCGACACAGTTCACATTCACTCCGTCAGACCGCAGTTGTTCTGCTAAACAACGCGTGTAGTGCGAGATACCCATCTTTGCGGCCGCGTAAATGATACCGCCGGTCACCGGGAGGTGCCCCGCCACAGAACCGACGTTGACGATTTTTCCTGCCCCGTTCTCCCGCATACGTAAACCAACGAACTTACAGGTATACATCGTAGCGAGCAGGTTTCGCTCCACGACCGCATGAATGTCCTCGACTTTGATATCGAGTGCATCATTGGGATCCGGACGCGGGTCTGCAGCACCAATGTCACCACCTGCATTGTTCACGAGAATATCGATGCGTCCAAATCGTTGAATTGCTCTATCGACCATCTGTTCAACCTGCGCGGGGTCTCTAAGGTCCGCGGCAAGAAATATTGAACGTACTCCAAGGCTTTCAATCTCCTGTGCCACGGACGGCCCAGAACTAGCCTCACCAAATTCAGCCGCTGCAGTTTCATTCACATCATGAGTGATTACGTCGGCGCCTGCTCGTGCCAACGTGAAGGCATACTCTCGTCCTAGTCCCCGACTCGATCCCGTAACCAACGCTACCTTACCGGTCAAATCAATGGTATCCATCCATTTCACGCTCCCAGCCTCGCTACCTCGTAGGTTGTCAGGTTTCCCACAAACTGCTGTCCAATCCCTTCAAGTACGCCAGACTTGCCGCCAGTTGATGCTCCTCATAACGAGAAATTTCCTCAGTCGATTCACCACGTTCATACGGCGTGCGCCAGTCTCCCGAAATCCTTGCGTTGTCTCGGACAAACCGTATCACGTGCGCCAACTGCGCAGCGGAACGCTGTTGGTATAGAGGCCAAAAGTCGTCTGCCAACACCCGGACGTGTCTTGCTTCCAAGGCGCCAAGTTCGATTGCCATAGTCATATTCGGTGTGCACGAGGAAAGAATTTGAAACAGGCTTGGAAAATCGATGACCCCCTGTCCGAGGGGGCAACGTACAAGTCGATATCCTTCGTCACTAAGAAATATGTCATAGTCCTTTAGATGAACATTCTTCAAGTACGGAGCAACCCGTTCAAAAAACGTAAAAGGTTCCTCCGCCGTTGCAAGCGGATTGCCTGTGTCCAAATTGATCCCGAACCGCTTCGATCCGATGGACTCACACAGCCAGACCAACTCCTCGGAAGCGAGATCCTGGTGGTTTTCGATGGCAAAATCGACCCCAACCTGTTCGGCCACCCGCGTAGCTTCTTTGAATCCGGCCAAAACATCCCGTAAGAATTCGGACCACCGTCCGACCATCGGCCGTCGGTCACCACCAAAGTCAGCACCGCCGACGACAGTACGTACAGTCTCGGCACCCACACGGGCGCTCAGTTCTATGACGTTCGTGAGCTTGACCGGATCGTATCCACCGGTATCCACATTGATGAACATGCTATGTTCTCTTGCGAATCGCTTCACAGCATCGATGTTCGTCTCATCGAGCAATTGAGCGGGTAATTCGACACCCGACAAACCCATCTCCAAGGCCCGCTGCAGAAGATCCAGCGCGGTGATGGTCGGTCTTTCCGACTTGGGATGTAAACCCATACTGAAGACTGTGCCGTACATACTTAGACCTAAACGCATACTGCACCCCCGGTCTCATCGCCCTTCTTACCTTCAAGCACCGCGATTCCACAACCAGACCCACAAAACAGACTAAATATTCAATGTGTTTATGCTGGAGTAACCAGAGATTCATCAAAACACGTTCCTGTTTCGCAACAAATGAAAGCTCACTCTTGTTCTATATATTAAAGTCGGTCCAATCTGGATACGTTGCTTGATGAGAGATATTGCCGAAAACGCTGTCTGGAAATCAAGTTCGCCATCATGAACACCGGATATGCCCGGGTAAAGAATAGACAAGCAACCGCCCATAGATACGATGGATAATCTATCGCTGTGGTAAATCAACGATGTGAAAACACGCCTTCCGGGATTTCCTCAAACGGCACACCTCGTTATTCAATAGGCTGACACGGGGTGCTGGAGAGTTGAAGGTCACTGATAAAAATTTCATTTCAGATACCTGCTTGACAGTCCTCATTTAACTTGCAAACGTTTTCTATATAGCGACAACAGTAACTTTGCATCCTGCGTGTTATTTAATCACAGGTCAATTGTAAAGGCCATCTTCAATATGGTTATCTTTTTTCATATTTGGCTGTCGACAAAGATATAAATTACAACCAATACATGTGCTACTATATCCGTCATAAGGCATAGGCAGTTTTAATCTGATTTAACCCATATTGGGCAACCTCAAGTGCTGATTGATCCCCAAAATGTTCAATAAATAATTCCAAGGACAAAAATCCACTGTATCCAATACCGTTTAGCAACTGAGCAAATTTTTTTGACGGCAGTACACCTTCTCCGGGAAACAGACGATCTTTATCCATTATGGTTTTACGATTAAACCCGTCCGGATAATCGTTAACATGTACGATTCCAACACTTGCTCCATTGATATACGCCAATTGGTCCAAGCTGCTGCCGCCAGTGTACATATGAAACGGATCAATCAACATTTTGCCGTTTGGCACGCCACTCTCCATCAGCACCAACATGGCCTCACTGATTCGGGATAAATGTGTTGCCTTTCCCCAAAACTCAAGATACGGTTCGACTCCAATCACACACCCTATCTCGTACAGTTGGGCAAAATATTCGGAAATTGTACGAAAAGATAACCCTTCCAAATCTCCGAATGGAGGGGCTGCTACAGCCGGACACCCCAAATCAGCGAGTATTTCCATCTCTTTTCGGGCCTGATGAAGAGCAGCCTCTCGCTGAATACCGTCTCTGTCAGACCATCGAAAAAAAGCTATCGCATTTACAAATGAAATCCCCACATCATTCATGTACTCCGTTAACGCTCGTGTTGACCCTCCGTTTTCTATATAGGACATGATATCTGCCATCCAAAGTTCAATACCCTCATATCCTGCCTCCGAAGTAATTTTCAATTGTTCCACTACATTTAAATTGAATGGACGCAATGTAGACGAATTTAGTGCGATTCTAAAAGGGAACACTCATTACACCTCTTCTCAAATGTACGAATGTATATAAATTGCTGAACGAACCAGGCTGTTGTTCACTTTTGTGTACCCGGCGCCTCTACCAATCCCATTTTGATCAAATTAGCGTAACTGATTTGTAAGCTTTCGAACGGATCCCTACGACACTCGTCTTGTTCGACAATAAGCCATTTCACGCCGATTCTCTCAGCTGTTTTGGTAATTTCACAAAAATCAAGGATACCTTCACCGATTTCTGCAAAAAAGTTCCCTTCCCCAGCTTCCATGTCCTTTATATGCAGCAAGGGGCAACGATTTCCGACCTGATTCATATATTGCACTGGGTCCTCTCCGCCGCGTTTAATCCAATACGTATCGAGTTCTGCCTTCACTAGTTCCGGGTCAGTTTCGCGCAGCAAAATATCCAATATATATTCCCCATCAAAACTTTCGAATTCCCAGTTGTGATTGTGATATAGGAATTGTATATTGCGTTGACGACACATTTCGCCAACGCGATTCATTTTCTGTGCCTTATTTAAAACGTCATCTTTCGAATGGTATTTCATCGAAATTGTAAGATAATGGCCACCCACGTCTTCGACATAATCCAATAACTCATGTACATTAAAATCAATATGATTAAACGGGGCGTGCGTGCCAATCACCTCTAGCCCACAACGACTGAGAATACTTTTCTGCTCCTCAACAGTCATTCCGTCAGGAGGAGGTCCTATTTCAATGCCCTTGTACCCCAATTGTGAGATTTTAACCAAGGACCCGGCATAATCCATCTCCACCGCGTCACGTATCGTATACGGCGCAACGCCAATTGGTAATTTATTCATTACCCACGCGTCCTCTCTAACTTATCTTGAAATTTGGAATGTTTGGTTTTCGATCGAGCGACTATAGCCTATGCGAAACCACTTTCATTATTCGCAATTCATCACCATACACGCTAGGTCTACGAACGTAACTTTGTGTCCACATGACGTTTTCCACCAGAAGTATCATTCACTCGTTAAGTACTTATCGACGAATTGTCTCAAAAAGGTTACCGATAGGCGCATCTCATCTAATCCATTCAAACCATCTTCCACGGAAATCCATCCGTCAAAATTGACACTTGCCAGCTTTCCAAAAATTGCATCATAATCATTCATTCCCTGCCCAATGACACCATGAGCCAAAGCATCCGAATACCCTGCTGCTTCGTGTTGCTTCAGTGCCTCCCACGAGAACCCATCTTTTAAGTACCGATCACTGGCATGCATCGTGATCACCCGAGAGCTTACTTGCTCAAGCAGCGCAAGCGGATCTTCTCCGGCGACAAGTGCATTCGACGGATCATAGTTAATGCCAAACCAAGGAGACGAAATTTCCGCAATAATCTCCAGAAAGACATCCATGAATTGTGCGAATTCTGGATAAATCCAAAACCCGTCCTTGTAGTGATTTTCCATCACTAAGTGAACGCGTTTTTCCTCTGCGTAAGGCAACAGTTCGCGGATAGCCTCGATTGTGAATCGAATTCCCTCTGCCCGCGACACCTCCTTGCGCCTTTGACCGGACAACACTCTACAACTTCGAAAATCCTCAGGGCCGATGTACGCCATCACGTCAATCATCCGCTTCATCTGGTTGATTTGTTTTGCTCGAAACGCCGGATCAGGATGGGTGAAATCCGGAGAAGAACACATCATCGGGATAGTCATCCGATTTTCCGTAACCTTATCCAATACTGCTTTCAGATAAGATTCGTCTAATTGACGTAAAAATAGTGGGTACATTTCAATCCCGTCTGCTCCTAGCGTCGCAGCCTTCTCAATCCAATCCGTCAGTTCCATTTCTCCATTTGATAACGCTCCCATATATGCCTTAGGAAATACTGCGATTCGTGGCATATCATCACCCCTCTCTGCCTTTAACCTTATCGACAAGATGCTTTAAGATGGTACGAAGTTCGTCCGCATCTGTACTTGGACGGAAAGCTTTGTTATCAATCACAAGTGGTGCACCGACGACAACGAGCGGCGCACCATACTGAGGCATCATCGCTGCCTGCTCTCAATGATAATCCCCCAACAGCCTGAACCGGTATAGATACCGCTTCGACCACTCTCTCCAAGTGATCAAATGGCGTTTTTGAAGGATCCTCTCCTCGTTCATCGAATCCCGTATGGACGATGACGTAATCAACTCCGTTTTCCTCCAGCAATTTGGCGCAAAGAACCGGATCCGCAGAAGCAAGAATATCGCCCATCACTTTGATACCGTATTTTCTAGCCGCTTTCACGACAGCTCGTATCGTCGCTGGACACGCCACACCCATAACAACGACATGTGTTGCACCAGCCTTTGCCATCATCTCAGCCTCTAGGTATCCTCCATCCATGGTCTTTAAGTCCGCAACAATGGGATGATTCGGATATGCCTTACGTAGCGCCGCGACAGCATGGAGCCCTTCGCCAAGAATCAAGGGCGTTCCCGCTTCGATCCAGTCAACTCCAGCTTCGACGGCGATTTTTGCCATTTCTATTGCTTCATCAATGGTTGTAACATCCAAGGAAATTTGCACAATGGGTTCCAACGTACTCTCCCTCTCTTCAATGCTTATAGTTGATACCCGTTTGGCAAAAGAATTGACTTTGCATGAACGAGTGAATCCATCTCGTCAAACGCTAGTTTCCAATCCTCCATACTGTATGTCTTTGCCATGGGCAATGGATCGATTTCTCCCTTGCCCATCATTACCAGAACTTTCTCCCACATCGGATAGAGATGGCTAAATGAACCTTGAAGGCGAACTGCCTTTTGGATTATAGGATCCAGTGAAAATCCGACAGGCGCGGGTCCCCAACCGATTTTAGTAATTTGTCCAGCTGGTCTGACAACGTCGATACTCTGCTTCAACGTCGCAGAAACTCCAACTGCATCTAATACCAATTCCGGACCAAATCCATCACCATACGAGAGTAACTCGGCTACAACGTCGCAGTCCTCAGCGACTAATACTTCATCCGCACCGAATTGTTTGGCGATTTTCAACCGATTCACATCTCTTTGTGTACC
This sequence comes from Alicyclobacillus fastidiosus, assembly GCF_026651875.1. GTDB lineage: Bacteria > Bacillota > Bacilli > Alicyclobacillales > Alicyclobacillaceae > Alicyclobacillus > Alicyclobacillus fastidiosus. The sequence goes on from NZ_CP104067.1 coordinate 3,040,095, forward strand.
AACGACAACAATTTGTCCAGGATGGAACAACTTCGCAATTTGAACACACAATAGCCCAATGGGCCCAGGACCAAATACAACCACATAATCTCCTGGTCGAATTTGCGAGTGATGTGCAACTGCGTTGTATGCTACGCAACACGGCTCTGTAAGCGCTGCCTTTTCGAACGAAACATTGTGGGGCACATGGTGGACAATCGCTTCGCGAGTTTTCACATACTGTGCCATTGCACCATCTACCAAAACACCGAATCCTAGACGATGCGGGCATAAATTGTATTGACCTGTTCGGCAATAAATGCAAGTCCCACATACAGATGCCGGTGTTTCACTGACAACGCGATCCCCCTTCTGAAACAATGTCACCGCGCTACCAACATCGGAAACAATTCCAGAGAATTCATGGCCTAATGTTACAGGGCGATTCACGGCAAATCCTTGCGTATTATGGTACATGTGTAAGTCACTACCGCATACGCCCACCGCTTGAACTTGTATCAAAACATCGTAAGGATCTAGTATATTAGGAATTGGAACGTCACGAATTTCAACCTTTTGCGATTCATTCGCATAGTTCACAAGTGCTTTCATCATATGTGCTCCACCCTTCTCGCGTAATTCATGACCATTACTATGCCATCGCTTCGCTGCCGCTCAGGCCAGCGCAACCATCTTTTCAATTGAAGTGTGAACGGGGATATTGGACAGCCACAGATGTACCGTTCTTGGCACGGTCTTTAATCGAATCAATTCGAAAATAGACACGACAAAACAGCAAGGAACTCATCAAAGTCTCGCTGTTGTCATATCGTTCAGAGTATCTAGACTTCTCTGCCGTTCGCTCAGAACGGAGTATTCCATCCATAAAACCATTTGCTTGTTCCTGTTTATTAGGCTGCTAAATCACAAATCGTTGTTATCGAAGAATACGCCTTAAAATGGAACCACTGACCCGATTCTGCACTTCGCCAAGCAGCCTCTGTCAACCTTGAAACACGATATCCACACTCTGCAGGTGCAGCTGCGCTATCTGTTTTTAAAGGATGACATCTATAAAGTTGGCATCTAGGTTACTGGCAGCAGGGAAATCCCTCTCAGACACAATCGACGCATGCGGTGTAGAGTGTTCCAAAAGTGAGCATAGTTAAACGCTTACACAACCTTGAGCCGAGTATATTATCCAGTTTTAACCGCGTCAATTGCGGAAATCGGACATATTGATTACCAATATCGGACATGTAAATTAGCAATGGGATCTAAAGCACTCCTGGATAATCAGGGTACAAGGGCACCAGGACAACGGAGCTTCAGAGCGAAATGAAGGATTCGTGGTGGAAATGTGGCGTTGAGCGATTGTGCCATTACCCCTTAGGGAGAGTCCCATTTGAACGCGTTCAAATCCCCGACAATCAGCACAGAAGCACCCGGCAGTTGTGCGGAATGCGCCGCCGCCAATCCGACGGGACCTGCGCCCGCCACATACACGGTCGATCCGGTTGCGACCCCGGCACTGATAGCCCCATGATACCCGGTCGGAAAAATGTCGGAGAGCGTCGTCAGATCAAGGATTTTCTCCAAGGACTGTTCCCTGTCAGGAAATTTAAGCAACTGAAAGTCCGCATACGGTACCATCACGTATTCCGATTGGCCGTCCACCCAGCAACCCATGTCCACGTGTCCGTACGCCGATCCTAGACGATCTGGCTTCACGTGTAAGCAGATATGTGTGTTACCTTCTTTGCAGCTTCAACAGCGTCCGCGGGCAATGTTAAATAGAACCGAAACCAGGTCCCCCCTTCTTGATGAACTCGACATCTCGGCCCACATCAATCAATTCACCCATGATCTAATGACCCATCACGAGACCTTCGGGTGCGGTTGTCCTGCCGAGCACCATGTGTTGGTCGCTGCCACAAATATTGGTAAAAACCACCTTTAGGATGACGCCGTGCTCGCACTTTCGCTGCCTTTAGCAGCCCATCCTATGCTACTCGCGTACGCGACGTAATTTTGTAATCCGCCCCTGCGGCACCCATTCCACCACAAAGTGTCACCACGGGCATCCACAAACGTGCCATGCGGAGACACAAAGTAGCCGGGTACATGTTCCACGGCCGGTCGGTTTGGCGATTGTTTATAATAGTATAATTTTATACAATAAAGCTATCGCTAATATTGATGATTGGGGGGATTTATGAATTTAGTCTGCCTTTTTATTTGAGTGGTTTATATCACTAACGTTGCATAAAACTTCTCTGAGCCTGTCAAGAGAGGGTGAATTGCCGTTCAAAGTTGCGGACTGAATACTCGGATTTTTTGTTTCCGTGGCTTATGGTCTAAAAGGTCAATACCCCTATGTCAGGTAGTCCGAATATCCATAATCAGGAATGTTAGATTAGGTCGTAGATAACGGTCTCAAGATGCTCCGTTTCACGCTCTATGTACTGCTGCACCGTTTGCTCAAAGATGTCTTCCACCTTGCATCGTCGTCGTCCCTTGGATGTTCGACCTGGTTTCTTGTACAACGCCTTCACAAACTCAGAAAAGGCTCGGTCCCAATAGAGACGTAGACATTTGTAAACCTCAAGTAGCTTGCCGCTGTGGGACACCTTCGCTTGCAAGAGAATCAACAGGCAGTACGTAATCAGTGCAATGAGCAGTTGGTTATACACGCCATTTTCACTATGACCGTATAGGCGCTTGAGTACCAGGTGCTGCTTGACCCATTTAAAGAACAACTCTATTTGCCAACGCTTTCGGTACACGTCACAGATTTGCTCTGCATCCATCGTCATGTCATTCGTCAGTATCACGACGCGCTTGCCTTCATTGTCCGTGGTTTCAAGCAACCGCAGGGTGTGCTCCATCACGTAATTTGGATAACTCCCCAAGCGTACCAATGCTTCTCTCGTAACCGGTGAATCGGACGGTACCTGTCGCTCTTCAATGACTTCGTGAATGACCGCATTATCTTTGAGCCGAGTGACAAACTTCGTTCCGTTTGCACAGTACGTATCGAACTTACGGTAATCCACATAGCCACGGTCAAAGACGTTCAACGCATTCGGTTCTACGACCACTAACGCATCCATCTGTGTCTTGTCCGCAGGTTTGGCGGGCGTGAGGATCGCCTTATCTGGCGCAACTTGATCGTCTAGAAATACCAGACGCAGGTGCAGTTTCACACCAGCTTTAGTACTGCGAAACTCTGCCCAAGGATACTGTGAAACACACATTGAAATGGTCGATGAGTCCACCAGATTAATCCGTCGCATTTTCTCGTTCGCTCGTTTTGCACCGACCTGGCGAGTGATTTGCTCGACACATTCACGGAACACGAAATCCAGAAAGTATGACGGCGTTTCTCGCAACTTCCTGGACAACTGGGAAGCACTAATAGAGTCTAGCGCCAGTTCTTTCTGGAGGGATTCATTGGCTTCCAACTCCAAACTGATGTCCTTCAGTGACGGGATTTGATTGACCTGGGCGAAGACGACGAGCCGGATGAATGAGATGACACCGAGCTTCTTAACGTACCGCTCCATCTTGAGACGGTTTAATTCCTGCAATATGGTACTGACATTCAGCGGGGTAACATACTCCCGGAACGCCGATTTCGTGGTATCCTTGTCCATGGTGGGTCTCCTTAGAGAGAGTTGGACAGGACTACCTGTACTTCTCATTCTAAGGAGATTTTTTCATGTTGGTGTTGTCTAAATCATGAAACTTCCAAACATTTCATCTATACATTCTGACAACTCGAAGCACTTGACAAACCATAAATTCCTTTATGCAACGCTAGTGGGTTTATATAAAAACCCACTGTAATTGCGGTTTTTTTGTTTAGAGTGTTGACTGAGTTGAGTAAGCGCTTACCCAGTTTTGATTCGTTGTTTGATGTGTGCGGTCACCTTATTTTCCTCATGTGCGGCAGAATGAATCTCTGATGGGCCAAGTTGCCGTTCGATTGCTGCATGCAAAGATGAAAGGAGAGAGAGTCCCTACAATGACATCTATTCCGTATGACATTATCTCTAATTAGGCAGAGTGTAGTTGCTCGGTCTCCGTAACGAACGAAGAGTGGCTTTTCCCGAATATCGAGATGTTTTTTTCATTTTTAGCATGCTTACCTAATACCTATTCAGAGACACTTGCAATCCTGCTTAAAAACCGTAATACTGTCGGCAGCTCCCAAAGTGATTGATTCTTATGTACTAAAGGAGTATATGTTTATGTTCTCTTTGAATGGCCCTGTTTATCGCATCCTATCCATCTTTAGTCGATATCTGTTATTGAACATTCTATTTTTAATTTCCTGTATATTTATTGTTACGATTCCCCCTGCTACTGCAGGACTATTTGCAATGACAAGAAAATATTCAAACCAGGAGGAGCCTCCATTGTGCAGAACATTTTGGCACGAGTTTAAGAGAACTTCATTCAGAGCTGGGCCATTTATATACTGTTTACACCAATCTTTTTAATACTAGGTATAGATATACATCTATTTTTGATAAATGGCTGGACGTATAGTGGTGCTGCATTAGTGATTATTCTATTCATCTCATTACTCACCACATCCACATTCATACACATATTTACATTGATGGCTCATACTAAATTGACTACATTGAACCTGGTGAAAAATGCCCTAAAATTAAATCTGGTAAAACCGCATCTAACCGTGCTAAATTTGGTAGCATTGGTGTTATTGACTTTCTTTGCAAGTAAAATCCTCATCCTGTTGCCGACTATATACTTTAGCGTCTCAGCAGCGATCACTTATCGCATCGCAAAGGCAAAGTTTACGAAAATAATCTCCTCTCAGCGTGATACTGAATCTGAGCCTATCTAGTGCGCTACTTCAACTATCCAAACTTAAGAAAAACATTTTGGTATAGTAGATTCAGTTCCCTGTAAACGGAGATACCTAAGAATACCTTAACCAATTGGGCTGTCTTTCCATTATACCTAGTCATGAATGGTCGGGAGAAATCATAAAAGAGGAAGTGATGTGGATAGTTTTTGCTATTGTGACAGACGGGTCAAAGGGTAATAAACAAAATTTATAATTAACTAGGACGAATACATATGTTTCCTTTTAAAACAGCTCTTAATTCTTCTACATTGCTACCTTTTAACTTAAACATTGTGGAGCAAGTGGCATATATAAATCGATCGAGCGTTGGCATTGTACACGTAAATGACTGTCCTGACGATGCTAACCGAGAGACCATTATGGATAAAGACCGAGTATTTCCCGGCGACGGGATATTACCTTCCAAAAAATTTGCTCAATTACTAGACGGTATTGGATACAACGGATTTTTATCTCTCGAATTGTCTATTGAACACTTTGAACATCAATCCGCCCTAAATGTTGCCACATATGGACTAAACAAAATCAAAGAAGCCTATTCAATATAACATTAAAAAATTCACATCGGCGAGATGTACAGCGTCGAATGATCAACCCGTAAGCAATAGGAATTCGCAGCCCCCCCCCCCCTCGTTATGGCGAAACAAACACACAGCCGAGGCGTCTGCGAATTGCTGGTTGCCCGCAGTTTTTGTATACCTGCGGTATGTTCTTCCGATTCCACCGAGATGATTTGCACAGCCTTGTTCAGATGTCGATAGTAGATTGTATCTCTGATTCATGATGCGGAGGTGGAGCGTCCCGTCGAGGTTCATTTGGTCAACAAGCAATACAAGATCTGCCATTGTATGTTCAGCAATCTCACCTGATTGCCGGGCCTCTTACTTCTACTCTTTATTTCTTATTGCCCACAAGTCACACCCCTTAATCTGAAGCACTGGTTTCCCAAAACTGTTTGTCAATTCTTGCTTCAAGTTTGAGGGCAAAGGTACTCCACTCGGATCGAACGGTGTAAGTAAGACATATCCGGAATGTAAAGTCTGCTTAATCGTTGTAATTTGTTGAACCCAGAGCGCAGAACTACCATATTGCGCAGAGAATTGAAACTGACTCAGTGAAGCGCCTGCTGCTTGGTTCAACGCATCAGAAGGAGAAAATCCATACATGTTATAAACTTTTATTTCATATCTGGATGCTGTCAAAGCTTGCATATCATATCCAAAGTTCGGCGTAATCCAAAAGACTGGTTGTGAACCGATTTGCTGGACAATCGCCTTCGGCAGGGAGTACACGGACGAATATGGGTAGTCGACGGTTGGCAACCACGACACAAGCGGTAAAAAACAAATAAACGTTAGCCAAATGAATCGACGGATGGAGACTGAGCCGGCGGATGACAAATAGTGTTGAAGGGACATCGTTGTCCAGATTACGAGACCGGCATCAACATATAGGGCTAGCCGTATAGGTAGTGCAGAATTCAGGAATGGAACATGAGAAAATAGGATCCATGGCAGAACGATAGGCAGCTGTCGGCCGAAGACATGCACGTGGGTACCCAGCGAAAGAATAAACATTGTGATGGCCAACCATGAGAGGGACCGGCTCACTGGTGTTCTCCATGCTCTGCAAAGAATTAACGCGCTGCAGAAAAAGAAGATGCCTACATAATTCCCATGTTCCTCAGGTGTACCGAGAAAGTCATCATTGGTTATACGTTGTGTGAGAGCAGTATGAATCAGAGAAAGTCGTGTAGGATACCACGGGCTCAAAAAGTCTGCAACCCAATATTCTCCCGAATTCGGATGCATCTCGACTCCAGAAAATAGTAATCCTCCTGTCAAGATAAACGCAAAAATACCAGGTAGCATAAGAATTACTGCACTCAGAACCAGCGGAATCCAAAACCGTCCAGGGAGTGGGCCGAAGTGAATCTGGATCCAAGTACGGCCACTCTTCTGAATGCCGAGATAGATAAGGAATATCGAAAGTACTAATAGAAATGTAACAGTCAGTTCGAGTGAAGTATAAAACTCAGCCGCGCATACAACGCCAATTGCCGTTCCATAAATCATTTGATGATTCGCTTTCCCGTTGATACAACGAACGAACAAGTACGTGGCGACGAATAATGGAGAAACGACATATTGGCTCATGTGTCCCAGTTCTTGAGCAGTGAGATACGGCATAATACAGAACATGATACCGCCCCAAGTAGACAACCAAGGCCGAATGCCACATTCACGTAAAATCGCTCTGCCCACACAACCAATTAAGAAAATATTTATGAAGAACACGAAATTGTAAACAAATACAGTGGACGTCATTGGCACAAGCCAACCGAATAAAACAGATATTGCAACTACCGATGTGTTGTACATGAGTCCAAATCCCTGCGGCCAATTCATCTCATGTGAATAAAAGGGGTTTAAACCATGTACAATTGCGTGCCAAAACCATCCTATATACCATGTATATTGATATGAATCGGGGATTCCACCAACAATCCGTGTGTACGGATGCAGCACAACCGGCCATTCTATCCATAGAGCCAAGGCAGCAAAAATAAGCCACGAATAGGGCATATGAGACAGAAATCGTGCCCTCATTGAAACTCGTCCAGTTTTATGGTATTTATCACCAATCCCAATGCAACTTCGTGTCATTCACACTCACCTTTTCGTAAGAAAAACAGAGCATCCTGAAATAACAGTAGATATCGCTTTGATCATGCCTTCAGTTTTCAACCGTTGCATAGCGCGGTACGCGCCACCGACTGCCTCATCATAGAAATCGTCCGGAACGTGGATATATAGGGTATCAACGTAGTCTAGCACAAGACGTTACAGACTTCTTTCAAACCGTCGTAACACGTCATCATGGGTGAAGTCTTGAATCATCTTGGACGGATCGTTCGGGTCAAAATCGGAGCCAACCTTTGTTGCAACGACGAACTTGTCGGGGAATGCTCGGAAGAACCAAACCTTTGCTGCGGGAGACCTGTACCGTATAAAGATACCGTATCAAAAGACGCACGCCTTTTTCCACTGCGAAAGAAATCGTCTCTGTAACCTGCGCGTTTCTACCGCTTCGTATAAAAAACCAAGCGCAGCACTCCCTAACCCAAGGCGACTGACTTGCACACATTTCCTAACCCCGGCTCACGTTTCGCCAATTGATCTGCAACAGGGTGGTACGCGGCGTTTACCGCGTACCTCAATAGTTTTCACGAGGATGTGATCGGATTCAAATGGCACGGTACACGAAGAGTGACAGGCACTTTACGCATCTTGTATTCGTTTGAGTCCCTCCCTGTCGAGGATCAATACCAGCCATTTTTGATTTCTTGATTAATTTTATTCGAGAATGCTTTCAAGGCAGTGGCAGGATTTTGTGAAGTATCATTCGTCACCGTACTGACAAGGCTAGTCGTGCCGTCCCAAATCTCCGCATTGAGAGGAGAGTTCGGGCGCGTATACGTAGTCGGCAAGAGTTCAGCGGATAACTTGTCGCCTGCCGGGCTGACGACTACATGTCCAGGTGTCCCCAAGTTCTTCAGCATCGACATACGGGTGGGAAGATGCGTGGTCGCTTTATCCCATATCAACATCTGTTTGGGGGCGACAAGCCAATTCAAGAACTCGGCAGCAGCTTCCGGATGCTTTGCACCTTTCGGAATGACCTCTGAAATGCCTCCTGACCACGTCGATCCTTGACCGTCTACCGTGGGGACCGCTTCAACTCCATACTGGAGTTTAGGAGCTTGTTGCTGAAGTGTGGCGATATTCCACACACCATCCACCGTCATTGCCTCTTTACCCGCGTCAAACGCGCTGAGTCCTGTGTTTTGCAAGGTAGCTGTAAACGCGTTTAACTTGGCAATACCGTATTCTTTTGCGTACTTTTGTTGCCATTGTAGGGATTTTATAGACGCGGAATCTGCGAGGTTAATCTCTCCTTCCGAGTTTTGGTTAAAGGTGGCTCCGAATGCCCAAGCCCACGTGTCGAAAGAACCTTGGTCTCCCCATGGAATAAAACCAGCTTGCGTAATCTGCCCTGCCGAATTGTGTACGGTCAGCTTTGCGGCGTCTTGATCGAGCTGTGCAATCGTCTTCGGCGGTTGATTTGGATTCAAACCAGCCTTTTTAAATAGGTCTTTGTTCCAATATAAAAACCTAACATCCGTATCGTGTGGGTACGCATAAAGGTGTCCGTCAAACGTGTTCGCTTGCCAGATGGCAGGAATAAAATCAGATTTTTTCAGACCTTGCGCCTGAATATATGGGGTTAAGTCTATGAGGGCCCCTTTTTGTGCGAACTGAGGTACAAGAAAACTGTCGAGTTCGGTACAATCAGGCGCTTTTGAACCAGCAATCGCCGTAATCAGCTTTTGTGGCACAATTGATCCGCTGGATGCCACAAAGGTACCGATTACATGGATATTTTTGTGTGTTTCGTTAAACTCTTTAATGAGTTGTTCGTAGGTCGTACCGCCAATCCCGCCTTGCCCATACCAAAAATTAATCGTCGTTACGTGGTTGTTGCCACTATTCGTCCCGCACCCGGTCACGAGGGAGCAAAGTGTCAGGATACCAAGAGAGACCGAGAATACTTTTTTCTTCATGGTGATCCTCCCTAGTTAAATTGCGCCAATTTTTAATAGGCTACCATCGCACGGTTGCGGCGACAGGAGAGGGTACTTAGCCCTTGATCCCCGTAAACGTAATACCCTCGATAAAACGTTTTTGGACAAAGAAATAAATTACGATAATCGGAATTGTCGTCAACAAACCGACAACCATCAACTGTTGCATCATCACCGTGTGCTGGGTCATGAATTGCTGAATGCCGAGTGACAAAGTGTACGTACTCGGCTTAAAGAGGTAGATCAAAGGACCCATGAAGTCTCCCCAGGATGCCATGAATTGGAACAAACCGACTGTCAATACACCTGGTACAGCTAACGGCAACATGACCCGGAAATAAATTCCGTATTCGCTCAGGCCGTCTACACGGGCTGCGTCTTCCAATTCGTTCGGCAGTCCTAAAAAGAACTGTCTGAGCAAAAAGATATAATATGGACTTCCGAAGAATGCCCCTAAAATCAACGGCCATCGCGTACCAACCAGGCCGACGGTTTTCCATTCAACGAAGAGGGGAATCATTGTGACCGTAGCTGGCAACATCATCACTGAAATCGTCAGCGCGAAAACGAGGTTTCTACCAGGCCATCTAAGACGGGCAAAACTATATGCTATCATTGGACAAACCAACATGGCTCCAAATGTCGCTAACACGCTAATAAAGATTGTGTTCCACAGATATTGAGGAAACGGGATGAACGTCACTGCTTGGACCCAATTGCTCCAATCGAATGGGTGCGGAATCCAGACCGGAGGCACCAGATTCACCTGCGAATTCGTTTTCAATGTGGTGGAAATCATCCACAGGAGAGGGAAAATACTAAAAAGCCCGATGATAATCAAGACGATATAAGCAGTTATTTTCGAGATCTTGCTCATCGCGTGAAATCCCCCTTTTCGACATCCGTATTATTTTGCAAAGCGATGACGACTATCTTTCTTTCGCTCCTTGATAAAACACCCAACGAGATTGGCTTTTAAAGACAAAGGCAGTAATAATTAAGATGATAATAAACATGACCCACGCCATTGCAGACGCGTAACCCATCCTTAAATATGAAAAGGCGGTCTGGTATTGGTAAATGCCGTAAAAGAGCAAGGAATTGTTCGGATTACCATTGCCTCCGGAAATCAGGTATGGGAGGTTGAACTGTTGCAATGCTCCGATAATACCCATGATCAATTGAAAAAAAATTACCGGAGTCAACAGTGGAATCGTGACATGCCTTGCTCTCCGGAAAACTCCAGCTCCATCCACTTCTGCTGAGTCATATAAATCTTGCGGAACATCTTGTAAGCCGGCGAGATAAATAACGGTTGAACCACCGATACCAGTCCACAGGCTGACCAATACCATAGCAGGCATTGCCCAATGTTGATCGGTAAACCATCCTGGACCTTGGACATGAATCAAGGACAATAACCAGTTGACAACACCGATTTGTGGACTGAGGAGCCAGTTCCAAAGGATCATGATTGCAATGACGGGGACCAGGCTCGGCACGAAGGCAGCAGTTCTGAAAATCGCTTGTCCTTTAACTTTAAGGTTCAAAAGCAGCGAAACACCAACGCCGACGATGATCGTTAGGGGGACGGAAAACACAGTATAGTAAAAAGTCACGAGCAGGCTCTTCAGAAAAGTGGCGTCATGAAAAAGGTGAACGTAATTACTTAATCCAACGAATGTTCCCGGCTTTAGAATGCTGTAGTTCGTAAAACTCCAATAGAGTGAAATGAAAAACGGAATGAGGAAAAACAGGATAAGCCCTATAAACCACGGCAGACCGAGCACAATTCCGGCGTTTCGTTGGCTGCGCGTCGTAGGACTCAGATTTTGTTTTTTAGATTTGCGTCGAATCGGCGGATATTGAGTCTGGATTCCCGTAGGGGTCATCATCATCTTCCTCCTTTTGCTGCAAAGCATACACTACTTATGTCATCCTCCCGCACTGTCGACTGCATCTGCGAGAAAGAAACATGAGGGGATTGAAAGCCCAGCTTCAGTGCCATCCGGTTTGTCAACTAAGCCGCGTGCGAATGGCAACGCGCCGTTGCCCATCCCCTATGTCTCCTTAAACATCGAGAAGTGCATCGTGTTTACACATCATCGTTTTTAGAATTGAATTGACTTTCCGGATTCAGCGCTTTGCCAGGCGACCTCAGTCAGGCGAGCAACACGATAACCACACTCTGCAGGTGCAGCCGCTTGATCGACACGTCCCAAAATCAAGTCGACAAAGTTTCTATCCGGATTACTGGAAGTCGGTAGCTCGCTGTCCGGCACTTCAACAGGCGCCTCGTGTGCACCTCTCGAAACGAATAACTTGCCGTTCCGATAAAGAGCGCTACCCTTATCGCCATGGACGGAGACATCTTCCCACCACCCGATATTGGCACTGCCAACCACATTAAACGTACATATGCAACCGCCTTCAAAACGTACAGAGAGCGCAGTGTCGATGTCCACTTCTGTACCGCGGTTGTCAATATACGCCTGAACTTCTTTTGGTTCCAATCCAGTCGACCACAAAATGACGTCCAACAAATGTGAGCCGGAGTCGTTTAGCTGACCGCCACAGGACAATGCCTTATTTTGTCGCCAGGTGCCGCGACATCCTTCAAGCCAGCGCTGCGCCTGGTAAGCCGAAATAAATCGAATCGTACCTAGTGTGCCACTCTGAATGAGATGGCGAAGGTACATATATTGTCCCTGTGTATGACGTTGGTAGCTCACTGCCAAGTGTCTATCTTGCTCATTCGCATAAGCAATCAATTTTTTCGCGTTTTCACTACCGGAGACAAATGGTTTTTCCATCAAGACATGAAGCCCGCGGCTCAAACATGCCATCCCTTGTTCGAAGTGTTGACTGTGCGGTGTCACAATGACAGCTGCGTCAGCTTCAACTTCAGCAAGCGCCTGTTGATAGTCAGAAAACGACGGTACCTCTGCCAGCGACGCAAATTTTGATTTCGTGGCCCCGATGGAAGCATCCGATGTATCTACCAGGCCAACAATCTCAGCGTCTTGCACATTCAAGAGATTTTCAACATGTACGCGCCCCATACCGCCAATACCAATCATTAAAAACCGTACTTTACTCATTGAACAAGATCTTCCTTTCAATATGAATATGAATAAATCAAATGAAAGATTTCAAAGCTCCTTATGTTATACGAGTGTGTAATTGTGTCAGCCAAAATGCTTCACCAAATGTTCGTGCGCCTTGCGAATGCCGCGCAGTTCATCCTCCAAAGTTCCCCAGTATCTGAAATCCTCAAGTTCAATAGATACGCATCCGGTGTAGCCAATTTGGTCAAGACGATATGCGACTCGATGCCAGTCGACCTCTCCGTTGCCAGGGATGCAGTATCGCCAAGGACCCTCGGAAAATCCAGGTGTATCGTCAAGACGGGCTGCCAGTGTGCCGTAGAGATACTGTTGCTCAGGAAGCAGTTCTGTGTCTTTTCCGTGACAGTGGACAATTCTCGTGCTGAATTCGTCGAACACGCGCAGATAGTCGATGCCGAGGCGAACGAGGTGCGACGGATCAAAGCAGAGCCCCAGGGCTGTTGACGGAACGCATCGGAACATTGCACGCCAGACCTCTGGCGTGTAACCGAGCGTCGGGTAGTTGGGACCAGGGCCAGGCCATCCTTCAATAGCGACACGAATGCCAGATGCTTCGCACACGGGCGCAATCTCAGCAAAGGTCTCTTCGAAATAGCCGAGCGACTCTGATATCGGTTGCGTTCTCTCCTCCGGTACAAGGCACATAAACATCACCTTGGCGCCAAGACTGGACGCCTCGCGAATCTGTACGCAAATACGCTCAACGGCCATTTGGCGCACATCACTATCCCGAGACAGTAACTGCGATACGTTGTGGGCATCGACTGAGCCGATGGTAAGTCCATTGTTTCTGCAAATTTCGGCTACGTCCGCTGTCAATGTTGGAACATCAATCGCGGACAAACCGAGACCCTTCAGTAATTCTGCTACTCGCTCGAAGCCTTCTGCGTTCAACTTTGGTGGAATTCGTGCTCCAATTGGTGTACTCATGAGTTGTCTACCCTCTCTCAATCAATGTATTGAAACCGATACTCGGACAAAAAAGGTATAATTTCGACATGTACTTCGAACTCGATACTGCATATGGGTGTCTCGTTAATTGGTAATAGGAAGTACGTACTAAGAGGTTCACTCTCCCCCTTTCTTATGATTTTTTAAACTAACAAATTGTAAACGTTTTCAAAAATGTTACTTAACAAACCAAGAAATGCTAAGTATGTCCCCACTCTTCAAACGCTGAGTCATATTGTGACCTCCTCGAATCATGTGGTGAGCATTGTTTCAAAAGTGAGCAATGGTAAACACCTACTTTTCCTTGAACCGAGTATATTAACAGGTTAACATATCGCCAATAGCAAAATTGCGACATAAGGAGTAAGACTATCGGACATACAAATTACCTGGTTTTACCATGACATTGTCAAAGCATAATCGAGGATTTTGCAGAATAGCTATTCTACTGGAATGAAAAAGAGGCAACACCTAATTGAAACGGAGGGTCTTCATTTTTTTGATTAGCAATTCGGTGCTCCTGTCTCTAAGCTCCTTCTTTCTGTTTATGCAATGCTCCTTGCGCTTACTGCTTTGTTCATCGCCAGGGCTGATGCTAGAAGGACGATTGCATTAAGATAAACGTGAGTTATGACCTTTTGGATTCCACCGACATGAACGTCGTTGGCAGAAAGGTTTTCTTTGATTCTAGAATTACATCGCTCGACAGCAGTTCGCTCATTGTAGAGTTCCGCCCATCGGCGTGTATTCCGGTGCGGGTTGGAGAATCGACGCAAGTCTTCAGTAATCGTTCGCTTTACGACCATACCGTAGCCCGAATCCGAACACGCCGCTGATCCAAATGGACAGTCAACCTTGCCCAATATGTGCGGACACCGGACTTGAGTCGGTCACCGTCGGCTCCCCAGTAAACCATGTCATCGCCCATGGAGCAAAGAGGTGTGCCGGTCGTTGACATCCCTTCCGGTGGTTCCTTCTCACCACATTTGTTCAATGCAATGATTGCCTGCGCACCGTAGTTTCGAACTGCCACATAGTTCTTCATCTGGTCGTAACCTGCGTCCATCATGACAAACTTGAATTTCCAGCCGAGGTCTTCGGCAACATGTACCATGAGGGGAATTGCCATTTTACCGTCATATACATTCGCTCGCGTGACCTCCAGAGATACTGGAAGTTCGCTCTGTGTGTCGACTGCAAGATGAATCTTGTACCCGAACCAAGTGAGTTTATTGCCAAACGTATCGAACTTGGCACCCCAATTGGCATTCCCGGTTTCCTGGCTACGTAATTTTGGCTGCTTCTTCTCATAGGCAGAGATTGCTGTACTGTCGATGGCAAGGTGACTGCCGTCAATGACACCGGCTTCCCGACATTGAATGACCAGATCGATGAAGAGTTCCATCGCAAGACCTTGTTCTGTGATTGCTGCAAAGACACGGCTCAGCGTTGGAATCGATGGTGCCGGCTCGTCCAAGCGAAATCCGCATTGGTAGCGGAAGCGAAGGTCCGTATCCAACCACGTATGTAGTCGTCTTGTGAAGGTAGAGATCCCCTCGAATGGTGAGGCAAGTAGGGCTCTCAAAATAGCCTCTCGATTGATAGGCTTTGCTCCCTGAGGTGACGAACTTCGCAATTTCGCGGCGTACGGATGGAGCCCTAAAGCGGAGAAGAACAATTCCAAACGCTCACTGGGCTCGATTTCTAACCATGACTCAAAGGGAAATAGAGACTTTTGGAGAAGATACAAGCGACTTCCCTCCTTGAGAGTTTCTTGTTTAGGTGCTTGAAATCTTCTCGAATTTGGGGTGAAGTACTTTTTTATTTCCTACAAACCCTTGTACTACAAGGGTTCAGAAGTCTGCAAAAACCTCATAATCAAAAGAGTTAAATCAATTTTGCAAATGTTGTTACGAAAGACATGATGATAGAGTTTTAAGATCAGACTGACAGGCATCTTCGACACATTCGTGTGAGATCAAAAATCATCCAACTCTTATTGGAAGCTGTGTGATCTTGCGACGCGCTCTTCTACTTGGCGTCTTGGGATCATACACATCTTGTTGTTTTCAACCAATCCATCAATCACCAGGGTTCTTATCCACTATGACTAAGCACGTTCAAAGGTGGTTTGCTCCTTCAATCGCTCGATGATTTGCAAGTCTCTTGTGACGTACCGAAGTCGCTAACCGATGCTGTATGACGCAAATAAAAAAGCTTGCATGACAAGCTCAGCCTGGTGAAACTTTGCGGATAGCGCACACGGAGCCACTGAGACAGACTGGGAGCCAAAAGCTGTGGATATTATTAAGCACCATAGATACTATTTGAGCGATAACTTAGACATAAACTTCTACCTAGATATGTCATAAAGTCGTAGTGTAGTCGTCACTAAATCACACTGAAAGTGTGCCGTTCTCCATGCTACAGTAACTTCACGTGGTAGCTTTATAGTGTCATGAGGGGCACAGTTTTTTCTTTCATTATTAAAAATGATGTTTATGAAAACGCAATCAAAAAGAGTTGAACGATGATCATGCCGTGGAACATTAAGGATTGAGAGGAGAGAATATTTGATGAAAAAGTCCGTGCTTTTGGGATCTCGAAAAAATATGCTGGTGAAGCGCAGCATCGCGACCGCCTTCAGTGTTTTAGCTGTTGGAAGTATCAGTACAAACACTGTTTCTGCAAGCCCTCAAAACAATAATCAGACTATTCATATAAATTATCAAACCAAAGCAACTACCGCTGTTCAGGGATTAATAGGATCCTATTGGAACAGTACCGGGAATCAGTTTGAAAACACACCCGGCGGGAGCTATGCAGGTAATTATTGGTGAGAAGCAAACGCACTCTATGCTTTAGCGGATGCTGATTTGGCGACGAATTCAACGACTTATAATTCGTACATCACCAATTTCATCACCGGTCTTCAAAAACAATATGGTTCACAGATGTTAGATAGTTGGAATGATGACGAGGGTTGGTTGGGGATTGCCTTAATGCAAGCATTTAAAGCGATGGGAACCAATTCGACATCGGCTTTTCCAGTAGCTCCCACAATATCGGACGGTATGAATAATGCCGGTGCGCCGGCACTTGTACAGGACGCGGAAACCCTTCAGGCGGATATTGAGAAAAGTTGTACGCCAGAAGGTGGTATCACATGGGATAAACCGAGCGCCGGAAGCAGTTGGTACAATCCCTTCTATCGAGAAACAGCCGCTAATATGACGGATGCAATCCTCTCTGCCGAACTATACTCAGCCACTCGGCACCAGTCGTATCTTGCTGATGCTATGCAACTATTTGATTGGGAATGGAATACGTTGGTTCTCCCCAAAGGAGGCATAGCAGGAGGAACAAAATATGGTCCAGGTACTGTTTTGGATGGTGTAGACTGGAATCCACTTAGTCAGCAGAATACGTATCCAAATGGCGGCACTGCACAGTGGACCTATAACTACGGTCTTGTCATAGGCGCAGCTGTTGAACTGTTCCAATTGACAGGTAATGGCGTATATCTATCGGACGCCGAACTGGTTGCCAACGCAGCCATTAAGCAATTCGCAAACTCTGACGACGTGATGGCAGGCGTCGAGACGGGCGGCGGCGATGGAGGTCTGTTCAAAGGGATCTTCATGCGATATATGATTGAACTGCTAAGTGTAGATGGCCAAAATCAGAATCTATTTAAGTTTGTTCAGGCCAATCTCTCCTCGTTGTGGAATCGTGACCAAACGTCTACCGCAGGCGTTTTTGGGGGTAATTGGACTGGTCCTGCACCGTCAGCTTCCTCTGTCGATCTGTCTAATGAACTAAGTGCAGTCATGTCTTTAACTTCCATGGCTACGTATCAACAGGCCGCCGAAAATTTCCCAGCTCAACCTTCTACAGCATCGCCCGAGGGTATTTCTGTCTACAGCGCGCTTCCAGCGATGATGGAGAGCACAAACCCCAGTACGCCGTATAGCTACTACGTCCAAGTTGGTGGATCTTATGAACCGGACAACAGCAACATCGGTGGTTGGGGTGATGGGAAAGGCAATGAGGCTGTGGTGCTTCCGGTGTGGGCTCAGCACCCAGGTACCGTGACGCTCTCCATTCGTTACTCGAATGCTAGTAACGCGGCTCCGCGAGACCTGTATATGAATGGATCAAAAGTGGATTCACTGACCTTCAACAATACTGGCGGTTGGGACATTTGGAGTACGGTACAAACCACTGTCAACCTGCAGCGGGGTGCAAACACGATTGCGTTGGTGGCTCCTACGAGTTCATCGGGCATTTATTTAAATCTCAACCAGATCATAACCTCTACTACAAAAACAACAAGTAAGACCAAAGTAGTTTCAAGAAAATAAGGTTCTGGTGCAAAAAAACCAAAGGTGCTAATATTGGCGAATAAATCCATGGGATGAAGATGACAGGTTATCAATGCGTTCAAATGGAAGCATTTCGAAGCTCACATTATCCTGACGGCTGTCCGATGGTATTTGCAATACAGCTTAAGTTACCGTTTACATCGTCGAACTGCTCGAAGAAAGAGGAGTCCAAGTTTCTCATACCACAATCATGCGCTGGGTTCATCAGTATGGTCCTGAATTAGACAAGCGAGTTTTAGTACGCACACTCCAAACTCCGTTTTGTGGGAAAATCTCTTCAGATCGGTGCCTTCGCATCTTGAAAACCCGACGATACGATTGTCATTGACCGCAACCAAAAATAGGTTTCTTGGACTGACGGTGTCCGTATGTATTAAATTTTCAAATCCGGGTACATCGATGAAACCTTTTGAAGGTAATTCGCTCAATCGCGATTGTCATAATACCTACATTTTTTATTTCTGTTGTTATCCCCATAACGAACCACTGTCACTTGTCTCTCAAAAGTTTTTTTCAAAAACCTCAAGTGGAACACATCTTGGCAGTGAACTGATTATTCCGGTTTTAGGTTTTGTAAATGATTCTGGGAACACAATCACCTCCTTCCCTACTGGATACTCGTATACAAATCTCTATATCAATGGAGTTATTCAACAAAATGGAACCTTCACAGTTGTACCATCTGCTCTTCTCGTAATAGGGGGAAGCCAGTTAGATCCGAATGACCCAATTGCCATTGAGTTTATAAGCCAAATCTAAAAACTGATGTGATGAAAGGAGGTGATAAATCATGGCAGTGACTCTTATCCACCCCAATCTTAAGTCCTACAAGTACTATACACCTGCTAGTGTAGGGACTGTGAGCGGGTCCGATCTAGTAATTGTCGCAACGTCATTTGTAGATGACAACGGAAATGCAGTAACCGCATTCCCTGCTAGCTATGCCAACTATACGTTATTCATTAACGGCATTCCACAAGAAAACGGGTCTGCAACCGTTACAACGTCAGATCTTACAATTGTAGGCGGAGCATCGCTGGATCCAGGCGATCCGATTGTCCTCGACCTCGTTGTCAACTTCTAATGACCCTATCTGAAAAGGGCGCAATTGCACCCTTTTCGTGTTTAAAATTTATGAACATGTCTCGCTACCCAACGACTATCTATTTCTCTTTCTATGAGGCTTGGACTCTCATCGTCAAATGACAACAAGTAGTGGTCTTGTTGACGAATACACTTACACGGGTATGAGGATGAACGGGTACCTCCCCAATTTACGGACACCCGTTGTACTGTATAGAGAATGTTATTCAGCAACTAAAATTGTTAGTTCTGCACCTTTCTTATGCTGCTGACCATCGGCCTCAGAGTATTGTTTAACGTACACACGAGATGCCCCGGCAGAAGCGGTTTCCTCTACAAGGGCTCTAACATCATCGGCAAGACTTCACGACGGCTCGTGAAACAAGATACACGGAGGACCTCTCAGACTTCTACAAAATTCAGAGTGCAGGTATTTGTAATTCTAAACACAACTTCCCGGACGCAACTGATGATGCTGTCCCAACGACCTGGATTATATCAAAGCCGCTCACAGTGAATGCAACAGATTGCCCTGGCAATAAGGGGATGGCCTGAATAACCGTGTCACGAAATAGAAACTCTATTTTGACCTCCTCAGACGGAGTCATGTCCGACGTCACACTACCTGAGCCCAAAACCAATTCAGTTGAAACGTAAACAACAGTCTTATTCTCCCCATCTAAAATCCATTCAACCTGCAAGCATTGTTGAATGAGATGCCTTTGACAGATACCTTCACAGTGCGAATGACGGTTCACTGCCCCCCATTCCCCCTCCCAATGGCTTCCTCTCAGTGTAATGTAATATACCTCCGGTCATTCAAGGTGCCCCGGCGGACGTATGCGTGTATTCGTCTATTTTGAATAGAAATGCGGATAGAAACACAGGGCAAGCAACTAAATTCATACCTTCGTCGGCTTATGTCCTTCGCATGCTGGCCCGGGTCGCAATATTATTTTTTAGTGCACTATCGAGGGAGGAGGGGTTCAATGCAAAAATCCCATATGGCGCAAATCAGCAAACGAGTGACTGTCGTAAATGTCCACTGTGGTCAGTCGCGGAAACGACGGCGCTGTATCCCTAGGAAAAAAAAACCAAAAGCAAAACGCTTCTGCTGGGAGACAATTTGTGGACGCATATTCCAATTATGTAGCGATGAGGCTAGAACCTATTTTCTCTCCACCCATCCGTACCCCGCGGCAATGGTGAGGGTTGACAACGACTCGAAGTGTGCGATGACAGTTTTCATCCAATTGAACGGAAAGGAGGAAGTCATCGCGCAGATTGAACAAGGGCAGCAGGTATCTTTCAATGTGGCTTCCTTAAAAAGTCTGAGGGTGGAATGTTGCGGAGAGAGTGGAGTGTGCAAGGGCGCTTATTTGATTCGCGTACGTCAGTTCGAAAGGTAACGTCAATCTGGTGACTACACTATGTATGTGAGGTGAGGTTCCCTGTGGAACAGCCAAACCGGGAGAGCGACGTTCGGCAGAAATTACTGTTGGTTCTTGAAGAATGGTATGTTTGGCTCACCTCAAATCCACAAGTTCTATTTCAGGAATCTGACACAGAACGAATGCAAGTGCCTGTGATGCAATTTTCGGAGACCAATGAATGGATGAGACAGTCGATAATGACAAAAATCAATTGTTTTTTTGAACAAGGGGCCCGGAATGCCATGCACCGCTTCCGGAAGGGGGACTATGACAGCTATGATCCGAGATCATGATTTCGTCTCCTGTATGGAACAAGGGTGTGAATCCTGGCGCTGCGGGGATGACTTAGGTGGGCTCAGTTGGTTTCAAATGGCCTGTTTGTTATGGCTTGATGGTTTAATGCGCCCAGATGAAGAGGATACCGAGAATCGGCTTTCTGACAACATGGTTCATCTCGTGACCCAAATGCTGCGAAATATGCTGGACCATTTGCGAAACGAAGACATCACTCGGGCTACTGACATCTTGGAGTATGAATTGCTGCCCGTATTAAGGGCCAGAAACACGTGGCAATCCGTCGAGTGGACGGGAGGGTAACTGATGGGAGGATAATTATGGATAACGAAATTTTTTCCAATAACCTTGCATGCCTACCTCAATATCTCAAAGACCTGCTGCCACCACCATCAAATCACGAAATGTATTGGCAATCGGTTCAGATTGCCACTGGAAAGAACGGTTGGCCCGTCGGTATCTATCGCATGGAAAACAACCACACTCACACCAACAGCTTTGTCGACCCTTGGGCAGAAGCTCAACAGTGGGCAGCATCCATCAATTATAAAGACACCAAGGTGAGTATCATCTATGGCTGCGGCTTCGGGTACCCCCTCCTCGAATACGCGAAGCGGAAAAAGGCCTATACAGAAACACTCATCTTTGAGCAGAACGTCGAACTATTCTATGCCATGCTCCAGTGTATCGACCTTCAACCTTTACTGAGCGATCCCTCGTGTCATTTTCTCGTGGGGAACATAGACCAAATTAAGAGCCAGCTGAAGAGTCTCCTCTATGAGGAGTTTCTGCTACGAAGCACGAATCTGACCGTCTCGTTTACTTGGCTGGCGCACCGCCACGAGAAAAACCTGTACCTTACGCTGCATGAGTGGTTCTTGCATGCCCTTCGAGGATCTTGCATGAGCATTGGCAACTCCATTTATGACACACTGGTTGGTGTCTACAACACCCTAGACAACGCACAAGAGATTATCTGCAGCCCACAACTTTCTTCACTGCGTAATGCATTCATGGGTAAACCGGCATTTATCGTTTCTAATGGTCCTTCATTGGATAGAAATATCGATACACTCACCCGAGCGGTTGGAAAATCTCTTATCATCACCGCAGAATCATCCTTGCGGCCTTGCCTCATACGAGGGATACGACCAGATGCTGTGGCAGTCACGGAGCGCACACCCAATGTGTATCACATCCATTTCGAAAACCAACGACTCCCATCTGACCTTGTATTAATTGGCTTGACCCTGATAGACCCAAGGATTCCAAAGTTGTTCCAGGGTTCCTTTGTTCCGGTGTTTCGGTCTGGAGAATCATCGTGTAGGTGGATACAACAGACGCTTACGGATGACGTGTGCGGTCTTCACAGCGGATCGTCATCCGCTCACCTAGCGTTTGAATTTGCCGTATGGACGGGCGCCAATCCCATCGTATTTGTAGGCCAAGATCTGGCTTTTGGCAGAGACAAGACGACACATAGTCAGTTATCTGCCTATGCCGAAAGTACCCTCGCACATCAAGTTAAGTCGCTGCGGGAACAACCAGCCTTCTATGTTCCGGGCGTAAACGGTGAGCGAGTACTCACGACCAGACTCTGGGACGAGTTCAGAGCTTGGTTTGAAGACCAAATCAGTTTGCACCCTGAGGTTCACTTTATCGACGCCACCGAAGGAGGGGCCTACATTCACGGCACGGAACTAATGACCCTCGACGAAGTGGTTTCCACGTATTGCACGGAGTACGTAGATACAGCTCTGTATCAATACGTTCAAAGCGCTTCTGTTCTCCCCAATACGTCAGAGATTGCAAAAAAGTACAGTACGCTGCTATCCAAAGTTAAAGATATGAAAAACCAATTTCATTCCTTAACACAATCTGCCAATGACGACATTCAAGACTGCAGGCTGGTCGAACTGGCATGCCAGCTAAAGGCGAAACACCCGGAGACTGAAGTCCCCTCATTTATCGAGGCATTAGTTGAAAGAAGCAGTGTTGCGTGCGAAAAATTTACAGACGTCCAAATCGCTCCTTACACCCAACACGCTCTCTTCGCGTTTCATAAACAAATTAATGATCTTGGAGAAGTCGACAGTGTGGATAGTTTATATTTGGCCACGAGACTCTACAGAGACATGTATGAATGTCTTAAAAAGATTTGTGCGGTGATGACCCAACAGTTTGACCTCGCTGAACGACACGTCATACAGAAATCGGAAATCGATCATACATGACGTTAAATTATTTCAATATTGTAGATTATGCTCCTGGCCAATTTTTACACATCATCTGTCTATACACATTGTCTCTCTAGTTCATATATTAAATGGCATTGAAAATATGCCAAGGAGGAATAAAAAATGTCGTGTAGTTGTTCAACACAATCCTGTTGCGGTCAAGAGCTGGTCAGTGTATGTCTGCCAACGCAAAGTTACCAATTCTCAACTGCCGGGCAAACACTGTTTGGCCCCAACCCGACTTCTGTTGCAGCCAGCGGTTTACTTTCCAACGACTCGACGAATTCGGCAAGCCTCACCTTTACGTTTCGGAGGGGAACGTCGGCGGTTGCAACGTACACCCTCGCTACAGGACAAAAACTCAGATCGTTCGTTGTACCAAACTTCACCTCCGTTAGCGTGACATCCACTGTTGTGAGTACAGGCACGACTGCTAACTTGTGCATGACCGAGTTCTTCCGTTCCGCTGTGTAACGAATGTTCATACGATACCTGCGTATGGAGGCAAATGTAGACCGTGTTGAAAGATTAGCCACACGGTCTACACTGCCATCCAATGCGTAACGTTCATGGTGATTGTACGGAGTCAAATCCAGCCACTTTACTTGACAGGAGTGAAGCCGATGAAACCGTGCACCAAGATCATGGTCCACCCGGACTCCTCCATTGAAGAAACTATCCGGGTCATTGACAACCACGGGTTCCAGATTGCCTTGGTCGTAGATTCTGAGCGTCATCTATTAGGGACCGTCACGGACGGTGACATCCGGCGCGCCATCCTGAATGGCGTCGACCTTCACCGAGCGATTCGCGTGATCATGAATACACGGCCGACCGTCGTTCAGAGTGGCACCTCTCCCCAATCCGTCTTCGCTTTGATGGGGCAGAAGAGAGTTCGGGGCATCCCTGTCATTGATGATAAGGGGCGGGTGGTAGGAATTGAACTCCTGGAAGACTTTCTACAAACTGCGAAACGCCCCAACAATGTGGTTCTCATGGCTGGGGGACTCGGAACTCGGTTGGCTCCTCTAACCGCCAACTGTCCAAAACCGTTATTGTCGATTGGTCCCAAACCCATCTTAGAAATAATTCTCACCTCCCTCATCAATCATTCCTTTCACCGTTTCTATTTCTCCGTAAACTACAAGGCAGAAATGATTAAAGACTATTTCGGGAGAGGGGAGAAATGGGGAGTCGAGATTGAATATCTTTGGGAGAACAAACGTCTTGGAACGGCTGGGGCACTTTCACTGCTGCCACCCAATATCATGGAACCCGTGATTGTGATTAATGGAGATTTGTTAACGCGAGTGGATTTTGGACAGCTGCTGGAGTTCCATACGGCAAGCCAGAGTGTGGCAACGATGGGTATCCGGGAACATGTTTACTCCATTCCATACGGTGTGGTGCAGTTCGCTGACAACCGTCTTATCGAGATACACGAGAAACCGCAGCACCGATTGTTTGTTAACGCTGGAATTTACGTCATAGAACCACAAGTCCTATCACTCATACCTCCCTGTACCAATATCGACATGACCGATTTTCTCGAACAACTCGCACAGAAGAACCTCCCCGTTTCCGTGTTCCCAATTCGCGAGTACTGGTTGGATATCGGAAAAATGGACGACTACCACAGGGCGCTGAGAGAGTATCCCGAGGTGTTCCCATGAACACCCTCATTATCGGTTATGGCTCGGTCGGGCAGCGGCATAGCCGTATACTCCAAAGCTTGGACTGTCACGTTTCTATCGTCAGTCGGCATGCCGCCCCATCCCTTTTACCAACGTACCGGTGCGAAAAGGATGGACTACAGGCAGTAAACCCCGATGTCGTCGTTGTATCGAATCGGACACACGAACACTTCGGCACACTGTGTGCCCTTCGAGAACAGGGATACAAAGGTGTTGTACTCATGGAGAAGCCGTTATTCGATGGCGCTCGAACACTGCCGCCGGAGTATCTGCACAACGTTTTCGTGGCCTATAATCTCCGATTTCACCCGGTTCTTAATCGTCTAAAATCCTTGGTGAAGCAAGACCGTGTCGTCTCCACGCAAGTTTATGTTGGTCAATACCTCCCAATTTGGCGACAAGGTGATTACCGCTTGTGCTACTCTGCAAAGCGACAGGAAGGCGGCGGTGCATTGCGAGACCTCAGCCATGAGCTGGATTACGTTCAATGGCTGTTTGGAAAGTGGCGACAAGTCACAGCTCTAGGGGGACATTGCAGCAACTTGGAAATCGACAGTGATGACGTATGTGGAATTTTAATGAAAACGAACCAGTGCCCGGTTTTAAACATACAGATGAATTATTTAGATAGGCTAGGGCGTCGGCAAATTCTCGTCAACACCGATGCACACACATACGTGGCAGATTTGATGCATAACACGCTGCAGGTTGACAGGGACGTCAAAGAGTATCCTTGTACACCCGATCTCACGTACCGAAAACAGCTTCAGGCACTCATTCTCGGTCAGTACAATGAACTCTGCTCTGCCAAAGAAGCGTTGGCCATCGTTGATCTCATCGAGGAAGTCGAACAATGCATGCAGCGGCGAAGGTGGGTTACAAGGTGAAGAGATTATGTACGATTTGTGCTCGTGGCGGGTCAAAGGGAGTGCGAAACAAGAACATCCGGGACTTACTTGGAAAGCCGCTCATTGCCTATTCCATAGAACAGGCCGAACGAACGAAGTTGTTTGACATCATCGCCGTCAGCAGTGATTCGAAGGAAATCCTGAATGTTGCTGGGCAATATGGTGTACAGGAGCTTGTTAAGCGTCCGTCGCACATTGCAACCGATGAAGCCCCGAAGCTCCCAGCCATCCAACACTGTGTCCAAACCGTTGAGCAAAATGTGAGTATTCAATTCGACACCATCGTTGACCTCGACGCAACCTCCCCATTGCGATACATCGAGGACATTGTTGGAGCGGTCGAACTGCTGGAGAAAAGAAATGCCAACATCGTCCTAACAGGCACGCCGTCCCGTCGATCACCGTATTTCAATATAGTCGAAGAAAGTGAAGACAGCGTACATTTGGTGCTTCCCCCAGCCTCTCTCTATGCCCGACGCCAGGATACACCACCGACTTATGACCTAAACGCTTCGGTTTACGTTTGGAAGCGCGACTGGCTTTTCACCAGTCAGACACTGTTCGGTAAGGGCAGTCAACTTTTTGTAATGCCCCCTGAACGGTCTATCGACATCGATTCGGAATTGGATTTCACAGTGGTGGAGTGTTTAATGAAGCAAAGGAGTGAGAAGGTTGGACCCGACAATGTACAAGGCACTCTTTGATTTGTCTGGAAAAGTTGCTGTGGTAACGGGCGGCGTCGGCATTCTAGGACGAAAGTTTTGCTCGGGTCTGGCGGAGTTCGGCGCCAACGTCGCGATTGTCGACCTCGATCAGTCACAAGCCACCGAGTTCTCGAATGAATTGAACGACCGGTATGGACGGTCATGCATTGGCATCTCGTGTGATGTTTCGAATCCACATTCCGTACACCAGATGGTTACGACCGTCACGAACGAGTTGGGTGCAATTCATATCCTTCTCAACAACGCTGCCAGTAAGTCGGACTGTCTATCGGATTTTTTCGCTCCATTCGAGAACTATTCGTTGGAGCAGTGGAAACAAGTGATGTCTGTTAACCTGGATGGTATGTTCCTCGTTGCTCAGTCCGTCGGTAAGTCGATGATTGAGCGCGGTCTTGGGGGTTCCATCATTCAGACTTCGTCAATTTATGGAGCTTTAGCACCGGATGAACGCATTTACGACGGATCGAATTACCTGGGAACCTCCATTAACTCACCTGCCGTATACTCCGCGTCCAAAGCAGGTGTCATCGGTCTCAGCCGGTATCTCGCGGCGCGGTGGGCAAAGCATGGAATCCGCGTCAACACCCTCATTCCCGGAGGCGTTCAGAGTGGCCAGAACGAAACTTTCGTGAACAACTACTCGCAAAGAATCCCCCTAGGGCGCATGGCCAAACCACACGAACTCGTAGGGGCGGTGGTGTACCTAGCTTCCGACGCATCGTCTTACGTGACAGGTCACAGCTTGTTTGTGGATGGTGGACTTCACGCATGGTGATAACTTTTACGTGCGACGTGCTTGTTATCGAGCAGGGACTCCTTTGACTACATGGCCGTCTAGGACATTCTTGGTAACGACTGCCCCCGCGCCCACCGTGGCGTATCGACCGACTGACAGCTTTGCATCCCGCCCTTTCCCTTGTAGAACCACGGCTCCCGATCCGATGTAAGCACCTTCCAACAATCGAACATTCCCCGACACATTCGCACCCGGACCAATCGTGACGTAATCCTCAATTGCACAGTCATGAGCTACCGTGCAATTTTGATTGTAGATTCCAAAGTTGCCGAACGTGATGTTAACCGTCACCCTGGCCCCTGCCAGTACAATGTTGCCCTTTCTCTGAAGCAGGTCCGCCTTTTGCCTGATGCCGAACGTTGCACAGGGATGGACTACATTGACAAAAGGGAGAATCGAAAAGCGACAGTGGACGTCCCTTCGCAAACGCGGATTGCCTAATGCAATGACAAACTGGTATTTTGCCAGTCGCAAAGCGTCCACTTCCATTTCAGAGACCACCGGGAATCCAGAGGCTGTGGATACACCATGGTCTTTATCGATCAAAACGACGCTGTTATATCTGAGCTCTAAACACAGGTCTGCTACTTCTTCGGCGAATCCCCCTGCCCCAAAAATGGCAATGTCCATTCAATCATCTCATCTTTCTTGTACGGACGTGGCGCAACTTTACCGAGCAACTCCCAGTAGTACATGGGAGAAATTCCGGTGCCGGGTCTCTTCGCGGTAAGATTTTCGGCATTGAATATGTCCCCCTGTGCGATGGGCATGGCGGCAACAATGCTTTTACGCGATACCTGTGCGTTCCCCCGTTCAGACGGCATGGGGTGCTTCAAAGCGGATCCGAGTGCGATTTCGACCTCCCGAATACACTTTACCATCTGTTTGAAGCCATCTGGCTCCATCGAAGCGGAATGGTCTGGTCCTTCCATAGAACAGTCGAGCGTAATATGTTTTTCAATCATTGCGGCCCCTCGCGCTACTGCAGCAATCGCGACTGAAAAACCTTGGGTGTGATCCGACAAACCTACCGGTAACCTGAATGCCTGCTCTAATGTATTCATAGCCCGCAGATTGACTTGCTCCATGGGAGCTGGGTACTCCGACGTCGTATGCAAGAGGCAGACTTTTTGCGATAAGGCGATTTGGCCATCTGTTGAACAGTAGGCATGGTAAAACTCCGTGAGAGTCGGCTCCGATGAAGTCGTGTGAATGAATCCAAAAGCGAGCGCAGCCAGAGCGCTCTCGACCTCTCCGAGTGTACACATTCCAGTGGATAAAATGACGGGCTTCTTCGCGCGTGCGATTTCTACGAGAAGGGGAAAATTCGTCACTTCACCCGAGGCTATCTTGATCCTAGTAACGTTTAGGTCTCGCACCAGCATCCGAACACTTTCCATATCAAATGGAGTGGACATAAATTCAATATGTCTTTCCTCGCAATAACGCCGGAGAACACCATGGTCCGCTATCGATAACTGCAATTTACGAAGCATTTCGTATTGTGGCTCGGTGTCTTCCAATGAATCTTTCTGGTAATCGGCCTTCGGTGCAGTGGAGCTAACCAGACTTTCCGCATGGAAAGATTGAAACTTCACTGCATCTGCGCCCGCAGCAACCGCCGCGTCAACCAATTTTTTCGCTAAAGCGAGAGAACCGTTATGGTTGACCCCAATTTCCGCTACCACAAACGTTCGCGAACGTCGCATTAATTCCCCACCTCGCAAAACCGTTTTGTAGTTTTACCTAATTGCGGAATGTAAAGCATTATCTCCGTAAGGATGCGCTCGCTGCTATATCCGTCACCATACGGGTTTGCGACGTTCTGGCAGTCAAGTTGGAACGCATTCTGAATCGCGTGCAAGATGTCCTCTGCTCTCGGCTCGCAGTGTACAACGGAGTTCCCGCGCATTCGCCCTTTTTGACGGTCGCCGATATCCACCGTCGGTTTCTTCAGACTTGGCACCTCGTAAATTCCACTCGAGGAGTTTCCAACAACTGCGTCGACCCACTGAACAGCGCTAAAATAGTAGAGTTGGCCAAGCGACGTGTGCGAAACAGCGTTAGCGTGATTGGCGACAAAATCGTCTATCATATTGGCAAGCAAACGCCCCTCTGGGTCAGCGTTCGGTTTTGTAAAAATAATTCCGACGTCCTCACCCAACTGATGGAGCGCGTGAAGGACTTCCCCAAACTCTTCAGATGAGTGACGTGGTCCCAGTGTCACAGGGTGGTATGTCACCAGTACATTGTTGGTTCGAAATTGAAATTTAAGGATTTCCGCCAGCTCCTCTTTCGAGAGCAGTACAAGGTTTCGAATTCTGTCAATTCCAGGGTGCCCTACGTCGAAAACAACTGCAGGGTCCTCACCAAGTTGGCAGACCCTTCGTCTTGCGGCCTCGTGCGTCACAAAGTGCAGGCTCGCCAGTTTCGTGATGCTGTGCCGAATGGAGTCGTCAAACGCACCTTCGGTGACATCCCCTCCTCCGATGTGAGCAATGGGAATTCGGGCGATATAAGCGGCCAGAGCGGCCGACAGGATCTCAAACCGGTCACCCAAGAGAACTACGAGATTTGGAGACAGCGTATGAAACACTTCCGCGAATCCAATCATGCCTAGACCCATAGATTTTGTGACTCCTACGGCGGTGTCACTTGATAGCAGTGACTCTACCTTCGCGGCAATGTCAAATCCGTCTCGCTCAATCACCTTATACGTCAGCCCAAATTCTGGCGAGAGATGCATTCCTGTGGCCACGACCTGCAAATCCACATCATTACACTTGTTCAGTCCGACCATGATGTCGTGCAGTAAGCCGTATTCCGCTCGACTTCCTGTTACCACGCAGATCTTCCATTTAGCCATGAAGACCTCCTAAAGACGCGCTACTTGGTACATTGATGATCCGCTTTGCCAGCCTTTCCGTGACGGAGAGATCCATACGCGGACAATTCGTGTACATAATCTGGTGATGCAACGGTGTCCAACATGGGCGTGTCATAATGCCCTCCTGGTTCGTGAGTGCCAACAAGTCGTCCAACCATTTCGAATACGCATCGTCTAGAAGGAATGTATTCAACCAATAATTACTGCTCGAATGTAGGGGCTCTTTAAAGTACTGGATACTCTGGCAACCTGCAAAAGCCGATTGATACGTCATCGCCAATTGTCGCTTGGAATTTAAGAACGAGGCGATTTGTTCAAGCTGAGCAACACCGAGCGCGGCGTTAATGTTCGGTAATCGGTAGTTGTAACCGACCTCGTCATGGCTAAACGCCCAGGCGTGGGGAAGCTTTGCTGTCGTTGTGAGATGCTTAGCCTGTTCTGCCAGTTGTCTATCATTGCACAATATCGCGCCGCCACCGCCCGTTGTGACGATCTTGTTGCCATTGAAACTGAGAGCCGAGAGCATCCCCCAGTTCCCTGTATGTCGGCCTTTATAGTAGGATCCGAGCGATTCCGCGGCATCTTCCACGAGAGCGAGTTTGTAACGTTCACAAACATCAACAAGCACATCAAGGTCGACTGGACAACCAAATGTATGCATGGGAACAACTGCTTTAATTCGACGACCAGACTGTTGGTTAAAGCACTCATCACCGCTAACACGCGCAACCTCTTGAAGGTAAAGTTCCAGTTTCAACGGATCGAGCCCGAGCGTTTCCTCCGCGCAATCCACGAAATGAGGTACTGCACCGCAGTAGTTCACTGCATTGGCTGTTGCAATAAACGTAAGCGCCGGAACTAAAACTTCATCGTCAGGCCGTACCCCGCATAGTCTCAGGCACATATGGAGTGCTGCTGTGCCGTTCACTACGGCAACCGCAAATTTTGCGCCCGTGTACTCGGCAAGTTCGGTTTCAAACCGGCTCACATACTGACCCACCGACGATACCCACCGAGTATCCAAACACTCTTTGATGTATTCCCACTCGTTCCCACCGAAAGTCGGCTCATGCAACGGAATGAGCCTGTCTGTAGATTGCGGAAGTACAATCCGCAGTCGTGCGAGAACATCCGTCAGAAATTCGTCTTTTGTCTTCATACGCCATACCTTTGTGGATGGTAGTGCTTCAGGTTGTCCTCGTTTATAAACCAATCCGCGGTTTCTTTCAGTCCGCTTCTAAGTCCGTCCCGGCCGACGTAGTGCGGAGTCCAGCCAAAATATGTGCGGGCCAATGAATTATCCGCCCACAATCGCTCCACTTCGCTTTCTGCTGGACGAAGCCGTGTTGATTCCGTTTCGACCTCTACGTGAACACCCATAACATCTGCAATCAGTTGCACCAATTGTGCGATAGAAATCTCATAATTGCTCCCTACGTTCACTACTTTACCTACCGACGTGTCGGCTTCGGCTATAGCCGTGAACCCGCGGACTGTGTCCTTCACATAAGTGAAGTCCCGCGTCGGATGAAGCGCGCCGAGTTTCAATTTCCGGTTACCGCTGGCAATCTGACTAATAATTGTAGGGATGACGGCCCGGAGGGATTGCCTTGGACCAAACGTGTTAAAGGGTCGAACGATGGAAACGGGTGCGCCAAAAGCGTCATGGAAGGATAATGCGAGCTGATCGGCGCCAATTTTTGTTGCAGCATAGGGCGACTGTGCGCGTAACGGGTGGGATTCCGTGATTGGGACGAACTGCGCCGTCCCGTACACTTCACTCGTTGAAGTGTGAATGACTCTGTCCGTGCCAAGTGTCTGCGCTGCCTGCAACACGTGCAACGTACCTCTCACATTGGTGTCTACATACGACGCGGGAGCCTGGTATGAATAGGGTATGCCTACGAGCGCTGCCAGATGGAATACGACTTGGCATCCCCGCATCACGTTCATCACAAAGTCAGCATCGCGGATATCACCGAATACGATTTCAACCTGATTGTGTACTTCGGAAGGGAGATATTCTAGCCAACCAGAGGAGCCAAATGAATTGTAAAACGCAAGAGCTTTCACGTGACATCCCCGACAGACAAGCTCTTCGACAAGGTGAGAGCCGATAAACCCATCCGAACCCGTAACCAAGGTTTTTATGCCCGCCAAATTCACGATGCACCCTCCCCGCAGACAGATTACTCTATCTTATTCGCCCCACTTTTAGGCTATTCTAGGTGCCCGTCCGAAACGGGTTCGACCTGTGTACCATACGATTCCCTGAGTACACAAAGGTTTTCAAAGAGATATTCATCCCACGATCCCTAGCAACATTACGTAGCTTTCTGTCTCCATCTGACTTAACATCTCTGACACCAGAGCAAGTTATTGAGGCTTGGTCAGAACATATGTCACGCCCAGGTGGTACTCGGGGTATGCGCAAAGCGACTCAACTAATTGCAATAGCTAGGAATAGCGTGGGCGATGTATGCGCCCTCGAGGAGGACAAATGGGAACTTCAGTATTTGCTTGACGCGTATGAGAGAGTACTAACGCACAAGCCCAGGCCCGTCTATGCATACTCAGTCCGTACACCGTTCTATGTTTTATCTCAACCAAGTTTAGGACAAAATGATGAATAGCATGGAGTCGGAAGCTATCGAGGCTGGCATACACGGGACAACCCTTGAATAGAATGGTGAGAGCAGTCTTCGAGACACCTCTCACTTGTTTTCACTTTTAGTTTTCCTCGCTTAAGGTTTAATGCTGTTGAAGCGTACTCCGGGTGGAGTTGTAGTTTTTCCGGGAGAACTGTCAAATTATCCGGGAGCGCACGATGAGTGCCCATTTTCGTGTCGCCGGACATCGGGCGACGGATAATCATTGAGGCCCACGCTGTCATACCTCTTCGCCACCTTTAAATAATGAATTGGAACCATGCAGTTGAGCCAATCCATATCATAGTAAGGAACACTATTGAACTAATCTGCGTTCCGAACCAATACTGTATATTTATGTATTGGCGAGTCTAAGTCCTTCTTCGACATTCGCCCCCGTTCAATAATGGTTTCTTTGGCTGTCAGGCATTGAACCTTCCCATAACAATGGTGTTGTAGTATTTACCGTCGGAAACCATTAGAGTCAGCCCAAACGATAGACTGCTTCAGGAGATTTTTACCGATTCCGTATCCCCAAAACTCCTTCAGTACGCATACGCCAAATTCGACTGTATGAGAGAATCTCTTCAGGTAGGTTCCTTTACATCTTGAGAACCCGACAATACTATTATCATTGACCGCAACCAAAAATAGGTTTCTTGGACTGACGGTGTCCGTATGTATTAAATTTTCAAATCCGGGTACATCGATGAACCCCTCCCCTTTTTCTCTATCTAGATTTCCGTCTCTCCATCGATTTGTAGCCTTAATTCGGACAAATTTTTTCATCACGCTTGATGGCAGACCTAATGGTGTAACTCAGTCTATTCACAAGAAATTCTTGATTTTTGCCCCGCCTATATTAGTCAAATATGAAAAACAAGCAGAGCCTAGAAGGAAGGTGGATACGGAGAAGCAATAATCGGACATTTAACATTATTGGGTAAAAATCCAATTTAATCTAAACGACAGACTGGTTTTCTTTGGCGCTGTCTTTTTTCGTAACTTCACAGAGATTTAGCCCAACAGAATTTCCATTTCTCGAGTTTCAGGGAGTTGACATATTACCGTAGCACTTAGGCCTTCACCACCAGATTCCTGCTAGCTACGAGGCGGCTTGGGCCCTACCTCGGTTGTCCTCCCACCAACAAGTTGTGCCCGGCTTAGCTGGGCGCGCTGTGAGACTATGCTGCCCTTTAATACGAAAAGGACTCATGCATGATCTGTCGCATAAGCCCCGATGATATGAACGACACCGTCAAGCCCCGTGTCGTGATGGGGTTGAAAGCCCGGACCCAAGGCAAGGTTCGTCGACGGTTGGCACACTGATATCCGTGGGTTGGTTACCACATTTCGTACCTCCGTCATGGGGCTGCCTCGGACTAGCTTCGTGCGTCAGGTTCTGGACTTTGCACAATCGGGGGACGAGGTTTCCCCGTACCGGATTCCTGTGCCTTCAGTCCCGACCTTCAACGCTAATTAGAATTATTCTTTACTACAGTTCTTCTGAAGCCAGTCTATGTACTAAACTCCTTACAGCTTCCACTGTATGAGGGAACATTCCGATATATCTCGGTTCTCCACGGCCTTCGTCTGCTACCGCAACTGCGATATTTTCCTTAGATACATCCAAACCTACAAACTTTGTGATAGTCTTCATAGTAACGACTCGGCTCCTTTCGTATGTGGCTCTGCACTGTTCTCTCAAGTCTCAGTGTAATCCACGATGTGCGAAACGGAGCCGGTGTCGTTCATTATGACTAGCGCAAGAATATTCGGGGGGTTCTAGTAGGGGACCTAGATCTTTGGATACTGTGCACCTCGTACGGAATGCTTTCACGCCCCAGGCCCACCGAATAATTCTCAGAGCAATACCCTCGGAATCACAAGGCATATTGTGTGAAATACCAGTAGCCCAATCTACCTGGTATTGGTTTATCAAACCTGTAACTTTAGCACCAGACAAAGAAAGTCATTTGTACCACTGCGATTGAATTTCTAGCAGTTTGTAATATTCGCCTCTTGTTTGAATCAATTCTTGATGGGTCCCCGATTCGATGAGCCGTCCCTCTTTCATCACGAGAATTCGGTCTGCTAACCTTGCAAATCCAATCCGATGCGAAATCAACAGGGCTGTTCGATCTCCGGCCATCTCTTGAAAACGCCGGTATACCTCCATTTCCGCTATGGGGTCTAGCGCTGCTGTTGGTTCATCAAGAATGAGAAAATATGGTTGTCGCATAAATCCTCGTGAGGTGGCTATCTTCTGCCACTGTCCACCAGATAGGTCTCTTCCACCAAAAGTGGGACCGAGAAGGGTTTCGTACTTATCTTCCCACGCTTCAATAAAGTCTGCCGCTCCGCCGCCAACAGCGGCCTCCTTCACCGCCACAAGCGAGTTCATCCGGGA
Source organism: Alicyclobacillus fastidiosus (assembly GCF_026651875.1). Taxonomy (GTDB): domain Bacteria; phylum Bacillota; class Bacilli; order Alicyclobacillales; family Alicyclobacillaceae; genus Alicyclobacillus; species Alicyclobacillus fastidiosus. The sequence continues at coordinate 3,075,198 of NZ_CP104067.1, forward strand.
TAATTGGCCAAATCCAATGTTTTCCTGTGCAGACAAGTGAAACTGACTAAAATCTTGAAAGACAGTTGATACGTGATTCCATAAAGCGTCCGGATGGATAGCCCGAATATCTACATCACCGTACTGAATAACTCCTGCCATTGGTTCGTAAAGCCCCAGCAACAATTTCACCAAAGTGCTCTTACCCGCTCCATTTTCTCCGAGAAGCGCAATTTTCTCACCGGGCTTCACCGTAAATGTGACATCTTGCACAGCTGGAGTCGATGAACCAGGATAGGAAAAGGTCACGCGTTCAGCGACGATTGTTTTCGGCTCCGGGTACATCGTACGTGACCATCTCTCATTCAATGCAATTGGTACGTGAGGGATAGATTCACGTTCGGTAGCAGTCGTAGGTTCCGATCTCTCCCAAGGCTGTTCAGGAATACGAAGGAAGGTCATGGTGTCTCCCCAAAACCGCATGTACAGATCATGTAGATGTCCAGCGTTGCGAATGGAGCTTTCCACTTGTTGCTGAAGTTGCTGAACCGCGTAAACAACAGCAACCGCAGCGCCTACAACGAGCCGCTTGTCGACGACGGTCCAGATGACCAATGCTAAACTAGAGCCAAATGCCACGGCCGGAATCAACCCAACAGCGAAAAGAATCAGTCGATGTTTGGACGCCTGATGAACGGTTTCCTTCCGTACCTCTTCGTAAAGCGCTCGCCATCGGTTCGACAAATATAAACCAAGTCCAAATAACCGGACCTCCTTGGCTGCATCACGTTCTATAAGCACCTGTACCAAATACTGCATAAGACGGTTTTTCGGTGTATGGCCGAAGTACATCTCATACCGGTTGATGTTGAACTTGGTTTGCAATCGGAGCGTCGGGAGGCTTGAACAGATTACAAGGATTGGAATCAGCCAATATCCTTTAACAGTTACAGCAATTAAGCCGCCAACAGTCACGAGCGTTTGTACTTGGGTGCGAACCATGTAAAAGAGATTAACCAGGCCAAGGCCCATACCATTCTTGGCTCGAGTTAACTGATCGTGGAACTCCCCATCTTCAAAATGAGCAAGAGACATGCGGGCTGCTTTTACTAGAAGGTCAGTCTCCAAATGATACGTAAGTTGCTCTTGAAGATAGCTTTCGAGAAAGTCCCCAAGACTGCTTAAACTCTGTTTTAACATTCGTAACAATATCAAGACAACCAACCAGGGTAGAAATGCATGAAAGAAGGATACGGCAGGATGACTTGTCGCAGAGTGTCCAGCAACCCAATTTGCCACCGCATTCACCATTTGTCCGAGTACCCAGATATCTAAAGCAGGTAGTAATCCAGAGAGAATCGTATTCGCTGCAAGTCCAACGGACGAAAATTTACCAGAGTTCCATATATATGTACATAGTAGACCTATCCCGGATAACATTTGCAGCGAGTTCATAAAACGTTCCTTTGCCTTCATAGCCTGTATCCCGGGCCCCTCTCTCAAGTGACAGTTTCGCGATACCATTGTGCTTGCGCCTCAAACAACGAGGTATATTCGCCCCGAGCTGTGACGAGGTCATCGTGGAGGCCCATTTCCGCTAATTCTCCATCACGCAATACCAAAATAACATCAGCCAACCGCGCTGTGCCGACTCGATGAGAGATAAGGAAAGTGGTACGCCCTCCGGAAAGTTGCTTGAACTGTTCAAATACCGCGTATTCAGCTCTGGGATCTAACGCGGACGTTGGCTCATCGAGTATGAGAATGTCCGCATCCCGCATCAAAGTCCTCGCCAAGGCGACTTTCTGCCATTGCCCCCCAGATAGATTGATTCCACCAAATTCCTGGTTTAGGAGCGTTTCGTATCCGTCCTTTAACCAAGTCGCGATATCTGATACGCCGGCACGCATCGATGCGTGCCGGATATCATCCAAATTATCCAGCTTCGATATATCCCCGAAGCCAATACTCTCACGAAGCGTTAATTCGAAGCGTGTAAAGTCCTGAAATATGACCGTCATGTGGCGCCACAGGTCATCCTCATGCAACTCTTGAAGCGGGATCCCATCAAGGAGAATTCGACCACGATTTGGTCGGTACATCCCCATCATAAGTTTGACCAGAGTGGTTTTTCCGGAGCCATTTCGGCCGACAAGCGACGCCGTTTGGCCTGGTACAATATGAAACGAAACACCACGCAGCACCCATTCGTTAGAGTGGGGATAGCGGAACCAGACATCCTCGAAGGTAATACCAAGACGTAATGGATTTGGAAACTTGATAGTTCCTTGAGCAACGGATTGGATAGGCCTCTCCAGGAAACGAAACAGGTTTTCAGCAAATAGCCCGTCTTGATAAAGATTGCGAAGCATTTTCATTATGCTTTCAATCGAACCCTGAAGCTGGCGAATCATCTGAAGTAACATGACATATTCACCCAGGTTCAGGTTTCCATTGGCGATCATGACGGCGAAGATGATAGCCGCAATAGCGAACGCCGCTTGTAGTATGCCGTCGCTCACCAAGGTTGCCTTAGCTTCCCGCCGCGAATCCTGCAATGTCTCCCGCAACCAGATCTTCTGGTACTTTTGCCACGAATGAAGCAAGTGGCCGCCGAGTCCAAACAACCTGACTTCCTTCGAAAACTCCTTGTCTGTCATTGTCCTTTCAAAGTAGGATAGACGTCTCCGAGTTGGTGTAAGCGTATTATAGTCATGGATGTAACCCTGCTTTGAATTCCTGATCTTCCACCATAAGGACGGCAGCGCCGCCGTTATAATAAGTAATCCTAGCCACCACGATACGCGGGCAATAACGACCACAAAACCAATGGACGTTACCATCGATTGACCGGTGTATAAACCAAATATCGAAATATTCACGGTTCGATAATTTAGCATGGCATTCGCACGCTGCAGTTCTTCGTATCCGTCTTCGTGATCGAAATAGGAGACCTCCATCCGAAATGCCTTCTGCAAAACGCGCAGTTGCAATCGGCCTTTCATTCGATCTCGAAGATAGTCTTACAAACCGTCTGCTGCCAACTGCACTCCATTACGTGCAATCATAAGAACAAGCAAGGTCCCTGCTGACCAATAAAGAGGTTTGAGGAAAAGTTTACTATCATTGGAAATCTATGATGCGATTTGATTGACAAAGCGACCTAGCACAGAAACTTCCCACACTGGAATTAAGCCTTGAACGAGGGTAACGACCACCAATGCAATCGTCATCATCCAGTTCTCACATGCAAGCAACCACAGGAAACGGGCCGCATTCTTGAACGCATGAATATCTCTGAGGTGAAATTTTGCCTCGTTGTTGAACTTTGTTTTGATAGACGACACGGGACCCACCTCGAGATTGTATTTTGCGTTTCAAATGCACACGAAATGGTAGCTCAAATCTTCTGTAATTTAAATATTTTATGAGATGAAAGAAAGTATTTACCTAGTTGTTTATTAAACTGGTGTGGTATTGCGTTAAACTGCCCCTAAACGACATGACAGCGTCCGGGATTGCGCTGAATATCCATGCACCAATTGATCGACGAGGTTGTTCAATTCTCGCCCCCGCTTGTTCAATATCAAATCCGTAAAACTTACGCATATTCATATAGATTTGGGAGAGACAATGGGTACAAAATCAGGAAAAACATTCACCTCGCTGAAGTGAACATGGAAAAAAAGTTCGCAAGATGTGACAATATGAGGATCGGTCCCGGTACCCCGACCAATGCAACCTTAGACATCGCTTTCTTCAAGTTTTTAGCTCTCTTAAAGCTCTCCAGTTTTATTAGACCAAATAGTCACGAGGTATACGACTCTGATTGTTGATGGACTCACCTCAAAACATGACAGTGCTATCATACATAGCCTTGAGTATTCTGATTATTATGTTACAAACTAATTATATGTTATTATTACCATAATATTTGCGCATTCGTATTTCGTGTTTACTTACTTGGAGGCGTTAACCGTGACGAACATTCATGATGTGGCAAAACTTGCTCAGGTATCCTCAATGACAGTATCTCGTGTCATTAATGGAAACGGTTACGTCAAGGAACAGACAAAAAAACGTGTTCTCCAAGCAATGAAAGAATTGAACTACGTGCCCAACAGTTTAGCGCGAAGTCTGGTCCGACAAAAGACACAAACTCTTGCTTTGATTGTCCCAGATATCAGAAACCCCTTCTTTACGACGATCGCTCGAGGTACCGAGGATATGGCTAGAAAACAAAACTATCGAGTCATTCTTGGCAATACCGACGAAAACGTAAACAAGGAACTTGAATATATAGAAATGTGTTTGTCGATTCGAGTAGATGGCGTGATCGTTGTTCCTGCCGGAAACGAATCAAAGCGTAACCTGAAAATGCTTTCCGAGTTCAAGATCCCTTATGTGCTTGTAGATAGAGAAGTAGCCGGGATTCACTCTGATGTGGTTCGAGGCGACAGTGTGCTCGGGACGAAACAATTAATGGATCATCTATTTAATTTGGGACATCAGAACATTGCAATCATCACGGGTAGTCTCACGACTTCAACGAGTCGCGACCGATTATTGGGCTACACGCAGGCATTAAAAGAGTCTGGGATCGAATTTCGGGCAGAATACGTCAAAGAGGCTTCTTATACGAAGCCCCTGAACAATCAGGTCGTACATGAATTGGTGAGTTGCACCCCACGCCCTACGGCCATCTTTACGGCGAATAACTTTGTTGCCGCGCAAACCGTAAAACTATTGCGTCAGCAAAATTTTTCCGTGCCTGAGGATGTATCTATTGTTTCCTTCGACGATTTTGACCAGATATCCCTTGCTGAGCCGTTTCTCACTGTCGCTACGCAGCCTGCATACAACTTCGGATCGCTCGCGACTCAGATGCTTTTTGAGGTTATCGATGGGATTCCTATCTCCGGGCCACGGAAAATCATCTTTCAGCCAGAAATCATTATCCGACGTTCTTCTGGCGCAGCGAGGCCTATAAGTACACCGTAAGCCACATGGAATACGATCGGGGACATCTATTCTTTTTATCAGAATCAGTCCGTAATGACCCCTTTTTAAAATGATATTTGTGTATAATTCACGCCTGCAGAAGTTCAGATTTAATGATGTCGCCTGACTCCGGCCTAGTGTTTCGCGGCATGATTCTGAAAATTACATTGCTGTGAAGCCGCCGTCTACTGGTAACGCAATACCCGTGATAAATGAGGATTCATCTGAACATAGATACAGTGCTGCCTCGGCGTATTCATAGGGCCTTCCCCACTGACGCCATCAAACGTATCAACCCGTGTTACTACAACAACGCCACTTTAGTTTTGGCCTGGTAAATCACATAGCAAGTCGGTCGGATATTGTGAAGGAATGTCTACACGCATAGATTTATGGTGATGTATTTTGACTGAGTAAGGTGCAGATGCCCAAGTAGATTTTGCACTAAATTCCTAAAAATAGCAGGCCCCGTATTTACACGAGACCTGCATTTGAAAGCACAGGATTAGCTATTCTCCTGAGTTACAACCCACGTTGTTCCATTCCATGTGCTCTGCAAACCAACTCGATTGAGTACCTGTTGCACGTACCAAATCGGCATGTACATCGTCGGCTTGTTCGTCGACGGATCAACTTGCGCTTCCGTATTCACATTCTGTACCAGCGTCCCGTTCAGGTAGATGCTGGTGCTTCCTGTCCCTGCTTGAATGTTCGACAGGTTCGCAGTCGCTGATGTGGACATGTTCCACTTCTGGCCATTCCACGTGCTCTGAATACCCATCGACTTCAGCAGTTGCATCACGTACCAAATGGGTATGTACGTCGTCTGCGTACCCCCATCGTTTCCAACAACTGTAGGCACGTTCTGAATGTGTCCATTCCACACAATTTCACGTTGATTCTTTCGTAGGACGTCTATGGAGAGAGTCTTTGTTACAGTCAGTCCGTTTGCGTCTATAGTCTGTATCGTCACATTAGATATTCCGCTCGTTAACGCACTACCTGTGATCTCCCCAGTATGTGCATTAAGACTCAGCCCCGACGGTAGCGCCCCCTTTGTGACGCTCCATGTGTAGGGCGCAGTTCCACCCGTTGCACCCAGCGTCTGCTCATACGATTGACCTACGGTAGCCGACGGTAGACTCGTGGTCGTGATCAATGGATACGAAGTCGGTCCATCCACTGTCAACGTGAGCTGACGTGTGGCATTTAAGTTGTTCGCGTCGGTGACTTTCACAGTGAACAGGTACTGACCACCAAGACCTGTTGGCGTGCCAGAAATGATACCTTGATTGTTCAGGGTCAGTCCCTGCGGCAATGCGCCGTTGGTAATGCTCCATTGAAACGGGTGTGTACCCCCTGTTGTCACGAGTTGGGCCGAGTATGGTGTACCAACTTTTGCATCCTCCATAAAGGAGACGGTGTTGATATATGGAGGTATGGGTCCTCCACCACCATAGACCGCAGTTGTCACCGAGTCTGGCACTGACAATGCACTCTCTTGACCAGAGCTATTTACGGAAGATACTTGAACGCTATAGGTTGTTCCAGGCTTTTCTCCTGTGAACGTATAGGAGTACACACTTTGTGTCGTACTACCGACCTTTTGTCCACCCAGGTAAACATTATACGATGATGCACCTGAGGCCGGACTCCAACTTTCTACCCATCCAGTCTGAGTAACACTGCTGTGTGTAAGCCCAGTAGGTCCTGCAGAGTTAATGTCCCTGATTGTTAACTGATACTCATGCCATGCCTGAATCTGGTTACTCCCGTTAACTTCGTACATATCGAGGTACCGACCCGCGCTCACATTCGGAATGTCGCTTCCCGACATATACGTCGTTGCACCATTTGGAAGCGGATCTCCAACATATGGAGTGGTTGCAGGTGTGCTACCCAATGCGTAAGCAAAAGTATCTCCGTTATTGTTCGGTGTTGCGGTCACTTCGGTTGTACCAAGTGATGTTCCCGGTCCGATGGATTGTGTTATGATACCTGGTGCTTCTGGCACGACGTCTAGTTGCAAGTTTGCTGAGGCAGTGTTTCCCGCGCTGTCCGTTACACTAACTGTTACGTCGCCGGAATAGCCTCCCGTCGGTGTACCTGTGATGGCCCCTGTAGAACTGAGATCCAAACCATTTGGCAAAGCTGTTGAACTCCATGTTAAACCTTCACCTGCACCATCAAAACCACTCAAGGTGTAACTGTAAGGTTGACCTACACCTGCAGGAGGAAGTGGTGAAGTCGTCAGGATTTGCGGAAGGAAGAACGGATAACCGTTATTCACTGATGCGTTGATAGCCCAAGTATTGGTGAAGTCCCAATTGGTACCCTCTGGATTGCTGGGTGCTTGAAATTCTGACACGGACTCACCTGTCAAATCTGACGGAGTAGTACCAGAGCCAATTCCTACACTATTGGCAGTACTATTAAAGTAACAGGAACCAGAGAGTGTCCCAGAGAAGATGCCAATTAACCCGCCGGTCACTCCACTTGAGCCGTTACCGTCATTGTACCCCCCTCCAGCACCCACACCTCCAGAGCCAGCCACCGCTGCACCCACCGCATAGGCATCCGTCACTTGTCCGGAATCAGTACCGACCAGCGCACCTGCAGAACCACCGGTTCCGCCATAATCATCTGCACCGCCGCCACCGCCACCGCCTTTGCCACCATTTCCAGCCGTTACTGAGCCAACAGCGTAGGCATCCACAATTAATCCAGTATCGTCACCTACTAGCCCTCCTGCTAAGCCGCCATTCCCACCATAGTCAACACCAGCTCCCGAACTGCCGATACCCGATCCGCCATTCCCACTCGTCACATCTCCGATAGCGTAGGCGTTTTGGATGTTTCCAGCCGCCTGTCCAACTAAGCCTCCAGCGTCTCCACCTGATCCACCAGGACAGCCACCCTCCTCGGCAGCGCCATTGCCCCCTGCCCCACTGGACACCTGGGCACTGGAATATGAATCTTGAATGTGCCCACCACTCAGTTGAATGCCGACCAACCCACCAGCCGTTCCGCCGTTTCCGCCACCACTGAAATTCCCGTTGCCCCCCGAGTGTGCTTCTACAGTTCCAAGCGTGTACGCGTAAGAAATTAACCCTCTGACTTGCGTTCCGACCAGCGCTGCATTGGCTCCCGAACTACCATCCAGAGAGACTGATACACCGACATTTTCGACTGTTCCAATAGTTTCACCAAAAACCCCGACATTGGCATCACTTGAATCATCAATGTTCAATCCCGTGATCTCGTATCCTTGACCGTTGAAAGTCCCACCGAAATCCGGTTCTGAATTTCCGCCAATTGGCACCCAGCCCGAATAACCTGTGAGGTCAATGTTGTTCATCAACTCGATATTCGCGCCCAGATACGTGGTAGTCGATCCTGTGGTAATGTCACTGCTCTGGTTCTGGTCAATGTACTCAAGTTGGTCAGGTGTCGAAACTTGAACCCAGCCGTTAACCACGGGCGGCGCATCTGAGGAAGGTAATGTACCTGCCAGTGTGTTGGGGATGAATATTCCAATCCCTGCGGTCATCAGGATTGCACCCGACAAGATTTTAGAGGACTTACGAACTACTTCGCCTACATGGATATTCACCATTTCACCATCCTGGAATTTAATGTGTTGAATAGGCTCTTCGTTTACAGGGAATCACATAATGGTCGTAGATAGTGGGAACTCTGGATGTGGGGTTGGCAATCCAATCAGGAACATCCTGCCTTTCTTTGGTAGAATGTTACAATACCTTTCCCTTTACATGGTAGAAATCATATTGCACACTTCTGCCCAATAGTACGATAAAGGCTGGTCGTCGCCGTATGTTCACGCAGTTTGAAGCAAAATTGTGTATCAATTTATGCCCTCACATATAGAACCAATAGGTAGCGTATGCAGCGAACATACATGGAATACTCAAATTCCGTTAGCCCTTTTGGAGAAAAACAGTTCAGGAGACAACGTATACGGGTTCAACCAGCATATACCCTTAGATAAAATTACTCATTTGGACTGGATTTTCTGCACAATATGTCACAAAATCAACATCCACCGTCAGTCTGATTTTTTAATCTTCGCCAATCCTGATTAGGCAAAATCTCGAGTGATTCACTGCAACCTCGGGCAACTTTCATTAAACACCGCGCGTCGAGAGACACGTGCCACGGTGAGAATTTTGTTTACGGAAACAAAAAAGTGCCTGATCATCGCCATGCAAGCCCGGTTACTAAGATCCAAAAGAGACCGCTATCTGGGGTAGCGGTCTCTTCCTATAAGTCGTCGATGGTTTGAGACATCCTAATAGGTCGTCTTCAATACACATCATCTCCCTACGCCCTTATGGTCTACAACGAACGGCAAATTATTCGGAATAATTCGTCTTCACATCGTACTGCACCATTATGGGTACGCTACACAAGGCCCCGGCATTAAGGCAAAGCTTTAGAGGTAAACACCCAAGACTTATTGGTAAAATCCATCGCCAAAACGGTGACTCTATAATCGTAAACCTGCACCGCGATGTTCGTGAAGTACAAGCCTCATCATCTCGAAACACGTTCCCTTCTTCGAACTTCAGACAATCGCTTCATCCAAGTGCACTATCATCTCTCAGTGACAGGATCGTCTGTATGGCAGCACTGTTTATCAGCTTGATTTAGGCTGGTCAAGTTGTAATACCTGAGTTAGGATTAACGCAAGGATTTTCGACTTGGTTAGAAAATGTAACCTTCGGCACTAGCGCTTCGCGCTAAGTCACATAACGTAACTTATCAACTAGCACCTTAAGCTGTGATTTGCATCGTATAGACTGTCATTCCGTATTACAACAGGAGGAATTATGGCATATCAATTCATTCAGAGATTTAAAACAACTGTATTTTGGGCAATCCCAATTATTGGTTTGCTCGGAGTGTGTTATATAGATTTCAATCCAGATGTCAAAATCCCGATTCCAAACAATGTAAATCAAATTCACCAAACTATAACATCTGCGAGACCTATTTTTTTAGCTATCCTAATTGAATCCTTTCCATTTGTAATATTTGGTGCGTTATTGTCTTCGTTCATTCAAGAATTTGTATCAGTAGATGCTATGTGCCGGTACTTACCTAGAAATCGTGTACTTTCCGTCTTAGTGGGTGGTCTGCTAGGTGTTGTCGTACCAATCTGCGACTGTGGAACGATCCCTATAGCACGTAGTCTTTTGATTAAAGGCGTTCCTGAGGCAACAGTCGTTGCATTTACGCTAGCAGCGCCTGTAGTTAACCCGATAACGTTAGCCGCTACATTCGTTGCTTTTGGATTGAATATCCGGATTACTTTATTGAGGGGACTTTTAACTTATTGTATTGCTTGTACTGTCGGTTACATGTCAGTTAAACATAAGGTAGTCAAGGAACGTCAAGCATTCACCAGAGACCTTTCCCCGTCTCTTGCCTCCCCAAATACCAGCTATAGACTCAGTGATTATATACAAGGAACCTGGAAACGCATGAACAATATAGTAGATCATACTGTTAAAGAGTTTTTCAGCATTTCTGGACTTCTCATTTGTGGTGCTGCAGTTTCATCTCTCTATCAGGCTTATCATGTACAGCATGTTGGTGGTGGCGCTGCACATTTAGGAAGTCTGGAAGTGGTAACTACGATGCTCCTTGCAATTCTATTTTCTCTTTGTTCTGAGGCCGACGCTTTTGTGGCGAGGTCATTTCTGAGTACGTACTCCTTCGGTAGTGTCTTGTCATTTATGCTCATCGGACAGATGGCAGATTTAAGGAACTTATTTTTACTCCCTCGTACGTTCGGTAGGAGAATAGGGATTGTGACGATCATAGGCTGCTTATCTCTATGTTTTTTGGTGGGTTCAGTTATTTCAGGATTGAGGTGACATGTGGTTTGAAGCAGCGAATAGAGTACTATTCCAAACTTTCCACATCCACATTTTTACTTATATTCACAGTGTTCATCTGGCATTTAATCATATCTAACAGTATTTATTTACTTGTTTCCCCCCTTATAGCAACCGTGGTTAAAATTTCTCTATTCGTCATTGATGCAGTGGTTTTAGTTTCTTTCATCTCGGCTCTAGTTTACAGACCACATGTGCATGGTCCTAACTGTTCTCATCATCACGAACACACACTAATACATTCTAAGTGGGGGATAACAACATTAATACTATTAACATCCTTCATTGGACTTGCATTCACATGGCATCCGAAACCACTGGGTACAAATATGATACCGATGGGGAGTACGGAGGTCTCTGGGTCAATTTTTAAAATACAGGATACTGTATCAGGAAAAAACGTAACCCCTGAGAATGGTGCCTCATTAACAAATTGGGTGCAGGTAACGCATAGTAAAATAAATTTGGCTGCAGACAAGAAGTACTACGCTTTACAAGATCACGCCGTTATCCAAAAGAAGGGGCAATTATCAGAGGAAACCCTTGCAGAGGAATATGGGACAGACGGAACACATTTAATTGGACGTAATGTATCAATTGAAGGGTTCGTCTACCATCCTCCAGGGTTTCCGAATAACACTTTCATTTTAACCAGATATTTTATCTATTGTTGTATTGCCGATGCAGAACCTGTTGGAATTCTTGTAAAATCTCCGACTTCACAAACGGTAACGAACAACCAATGGGTATCCGTTAACGGTAAAATACTCTCCCAACCCTTGTTGATTTATTTAAATCAGTACGCACCAACAAGTTGGTATCCACAACAGCAAACACAACCGTATATTCTGGCTAATAATGTTATACAAATTCCTCAACCACTGTATCCTTACATGGTTCCGAACATTTAATACTGTTCGGGACCATGGTATTGTAATTAACCAATTTTAGTGAACTATAGGCATTTATTACAAAGAGATTTTATTGGATACACCTTAGCTTTCAGCGTAATTCGTAGTGTTCCAAGTAAACCACTTAATTCCAACACTTGGAGCTACGCCATCCGATGGGTTATGTTGTACATAAGACGACGGTATTGGCCTATCCCAAATCTCAATAATCGTACGAGAAGGATCTGACGTATAGAATGTTACCCCACGAATATCAGTTAGCGTTGGGATATACGTACCGTCTACAGGATCCGTTATGCTGTTTATATGAATATAAGCCAGACCACTTGAATAGGTTACGTCGTAATGGAGGTACTGCTGAGATACATTGTAGTTCAGCAATTGACTCGTTGTTGAAACAAGAATTTTCTTCTTGTCATACTGACCAGCCAAGAGCCAAAGAGCGTCAATTGCATTCTGTGGGAGTGGCAGCTTCGTATTTATCGCTTCTAAGTGCTGTGCAATGATAGAGTAATCATGCGACTTTTCAAGGGATTCCAGGTTTTGTGGAGTAAGCTGTTGAGATAAGTTCCCAACGGACCAGTCCCATTTAGGATTCCCATTCGAGGTATATCCGCTTGACGTATATCGATAAAATCCCCACACTTTTCTTCCGTCAGGAAGTGTAATTGGATAAATCATGGAAGTATGTCCAAAAACATCACTGTTACCATCAGGCCACACAAAACGCACACCATATGGTATGGTCAGATCCGTGTGGTAATATGGTGTCTTAGGGGCGGATCCAAGCTGATAGTTGTAGAACGGATTTGTTCCATACAAGCCAAAGTTGTCGACATTTGACTGATTTCCATGATCAGTCCATACTGTTAAGTAGTCGTCGTTTTCTTTCAAGGTATTAATGGCTCTTACCGCGAGTTGACGAGAAAAGAGAGTTGTCCATTGGTTTTGTCGAGAAAAGTCGCCATAAGAATGTAGTGTATCGATCCAACCACACTTTATGTAATGGTTGATTTCCTTCGCGTCGAACTGCTGATTTGATACCCCTTTATACCAGCTCATTTCTTGAGTAATCGGCGTATTGCCGGTATCTACCGGACTGTTAATATTGGAGCCGTTGTACATAAAGAAAGAATCTGCAAAAGGAAGACCTAATCCGTAATACCCAAATGGTGTTTTTTGATGAGTATTAACAAATTCATGTATCAAATTAAATTTTCGCAAAGTTTCATGATCTGCGTCAGATGAAATGGCCAGCATTGAGTCGTATGGATAGGGAAAACGTCGCATTCCAAGGATATGAATAGAAACATTACTGTCTGATATTCGATGTACGACAAGACTATTTTGTACTACCTTGGTTCTTTCATATTGATTCTTATGTAAGTTCTTGTGGTGTTCTTCCATGACAACTTTGGCACCAATACCTATAAACATCAAGGCAATGAAAGATGTGTAGACATATTTGGTAGTACGTTTCATCTTCATTACAACTCCTTAAACGTTATTCTATGTAATCCGTGCTGTGTGCAGCCGATTTTTACGTAGTGCAAGCCAGATTGAAACTCCACCCACTTCAGGCACAAAACCGACCCAAGCGGAAAGCTATTCCCTCTCCTTTTTCACAGTTCGTGCAGTAGCCATACACGTCCATACGTTGGTAATTACACCTAAATGGGCATGATACCGCGTTAGTTCTGAACGTTCGTAAACACCACTTACCCTGTGGCATTCAAGACACGAAATGTGATGGTGTTGCGTTGAACAAAAGGTATAGAGAATGTCACCCTTCATAAGAAATGGCGTAGGAAGGCGAAGTTTCGTGAGGACTTCGAGCATGTGGTAAACAGTCGTCAGACCTACGGTGTTGTATTTTTCATTACGTTTTCATGAATTTGTAAAGGTGTAAACATCTGCCCAGATTCCATAAATGCAATTAAAACTACTTCCCGCTCTTGTGTTAGCCTAAAATTGCTTTCATTTAATTTCCGTTTAATGACTTTCGAGAACTACTAATTTCGTCCTTTTGTAGAAAGTAATTTCCTATAACGGAATAATGAAGATGATACATAAGTTCTTTTAAAGTTAACTCAAAGGAGCGTATACGGAATGCTGACGATGGCAAGGGCTTCCGCTGATGTCGGGGATCTTATTGTTCTGATGTGTACGTTTTAGCCAATCCTAAACGATAACCAGTATATGCGGATAGAAATCCGACGAAAATGACGATGATAATCACATGTAGATTATAGTGTATGAGTACACCTATAAACTTCTGTACAACAGTACCAAAGACAGCAAATGTGACCACCCACACCACTGACCCGATCCCACTTAAAAATGCAAAAGAACGAAACGGAAACAGATTTGCACCGGCTATGTAGGGAATAATGCCTCGAACTCCAGGTAAGAACCGGTATACAATAAAAACTGGCGAGGAATACTTCACCATTCTCTTTTCTGCATTCAAAAGGTATTTTTTAGGGATCTTGAGTTTTGCATATAAACGATGGAGTGTAGCTTTTCCAATTAGTCGTCCAATTCCATAACCAATTAGAGAGCCAGAGTAAGATCCAATGAAAGCCACTAGCAAGAGCAACCAATACGGATATACACCTTTGGAAGCTGCGACGCTTCCGAGCGTGACGAGCGTTTCCGATGGAAACGGGAGCAACAATGCTTGACCCAACACACCGATGAATATACCAATTAACCCAAAATGTAAAAGCAAATGGTGAATATGATGTAGATGCACACCATACACAACCTTTCTCTCCAAATCATCTGTAGGACTGTTTCACATCCACCCAACGCCCATATATTGTACAGATCAATCATGTTACAGTGCCCTAGAAATAGCATGTTATGCACACTGCCTCTGTTTGAACACGACAAACTGCAACGCACCCTTTTCTCTTTTGCGAAATTCTTGCGTCGCTAGCTTGCCCCAGCATGCACAAAGGGTTCGATTGTCGCCGTGTATATCCCATTCACATATGTAAGGTCACGTGTCATAGCGATGGGTGGGGCTGTTGGACTTATTGTTGCCGTGCTCACAGTTCGTTGTCATTGGAGTTCAAAAGGATTGAATCATGCTCGGAAGCACTGTCTCATTTCACCAGAACTAAAACTTGCTTTACCCCCGTTCGCTTTAGAATGCGATAACCGTCCTTGGAAGCAGTCGCTATCCCCTGATTGTTGGGTCTACAATACCCCCCAGGATGACAAGTCCCATCCTCACGTACGAGCAGTTTGCCGAGCAATCCGACGGCAACCCATTCCGGTCTGTGCAAGCGTGGAATGTAGGTTCGAGCGGGATCCCACTTTGGATTAATGATGGGTTCGTAAGTCGTGTCCCGTGAACCTGTGTGTCCTTCATGTACAACTACGTCCCTACACAGAACTCTTCCCCACTCGTCAGTAAGGTATTTGTGTTTCCACTCAAAATCGTTGCTGTCGCCGAGTACGCCAGGCGTTGAGCTAGTAATCCCGAGGATATAGTCGTCTGTCGATGTGGCCACGCGGATTTTGTCACTATCGCTCGCGAAGGTGACGAAATATCCAGGCTCAATCTCAGTACCATCCATCGACTCAAACAGTTCGGCGTAGTCGGATCGACTCAGGGAAATACCGCCGGCAAAATAGCCGGTGCCCGTGTTCCCCGATATTTTGGCTCGAATTCCGTGCTTCATCAGGAAGAACGAATGAGACTCATCGGCCGTGCCGTCTTCCCCCATCACATGAGAAGCTGCGAACTCTCCTGTGTCGGTGTTAATTCCTTGTGCATGTGCAGCAAACCCTCGAGCCCGAGTGTACACCCCCTCTGCGTGTGAAGCTTCTCCTGAGGCTTTTGTTCCCTCCCCTTCGGCGTGAGAAGCGCGCCCGCTGGCTTCCGTGGGCACAATGGAATTCTCAAATTTAGCCGGAGCCCCCTCTGCATGCGACGCATCCCCCGTTGAGAGCGTACCTTCGCCTTCCGCATGCGATGCATACCCGTGAGCCTGTACCTGTACAACGGTGGATCCAATGATCGCGGGTCCGCCTTCCGCGTGGGATGCATCCCCTAATGCCTGGGTTCCCGCTCCTTCGGCGTGAGAAGCACGGCCCGTTGCTTCAAGTTGCAGAAACATGTTACCAACCTTGAGCGACCTTCCCTCAGAATGAGATGCGGCACCGTTTGCCACTGTGGCGAATCCTTCACTGTGGGCAAAGTTTCCTAATGCCTTCGAACGACTACCTTCGGCGTGAGCAGCAAAGCCAGACTCTCTTTGACCGGCGGTCGTGTGAAACCCTTCTGCATGCGACGCCGCTTGGTATGCAGAGGTTGCCTGTCCTTCAGCATGAGAAGCACGCCCAATCGCTCGCGTCCTCCTCATTCGCCCGTCAACGGCAACTCCTTCCCCCTCGGAGTGAGCGTGAGCACCGTGCGCGGTTGTATATCCGCCCTCCGCATGGGCGTTCGCACCAGTTGCTTTCGTGTTAAATCCTTCCGCGTGGGAGGAATCTCCTTCGGCTCGTGTTGAGTCACCTTCTGCATGCGACAAGGTTCCATTGGCATGCGTACCACCGCCTTCCGCATGCGACGCATCCCCACGAGCGGTGGTCGAGTCACCCTCTGCATGTGACAGATTTCCTATGGCCCGCGTCCCCGCTCCTTCCGCGTGAGAGGAATCTCCTTCGGCTCGTGTTGAGTCACCTTCTGCATGCGACAAGGTTCCGTTGGCATGCGTACCACCGCCTTCCGAGTGCGACGCATCCCCTTGAGCGGTTGTCGTATCACCTTCTGCATGTGACAGGTTTCCTAAGGCCCGCGTCCCCGCTCCTTCCGCGTGAGAAGAATCTCCTTCGGCCCGTGTCGAGTCACCTTCTGCATGCGACAAGGTTCCGTTGGCATGCGTACCACCGCCTTCCGCATGCGACGCATCCCCTTGAGCGGTTGTCGTATCACCTTCTGCATGTGACTGATTTCCTAAGGCCTGCGTACCACCGCCTTCCGCATGCGACGCATCTCCACGAGCGGTTGTCGAGTCACCCTCTGCATGTGACTGATTTCCTAAGGCCTGCGTACCACCGCCTTCCGCATGCGATGCATCCCCTTGAGCGGTTGTCGTATCACCTTCTGCATGTGACTGATTTCCTAAGGCCTGCGTCCCCCCTCCTTCCGCATGCGACGCATCTCCACGAGCGGTTGTCGAGTCACCCTCTGCATGTGACTGATTACCGAGGGCCCTAGTGCCGCTGCCCTCTGCGTGCGCCGCCTTTCCGCCTGCAAAAGTATTGGTGCCTTCGCTTTGCCCGCTTGCGTGATGAAACATGCCACCCTCTGCAGCAGACGAATTGGAATGGGTTCGATCCCGTTTGTCAGACACCACAAAACACCCCATTTGCTGATTTGGGGTAATATATGCAACTCGGCCGAATTTGCGAAAAATCACAAGCAGATTTTAGATGGAAATTGGAGTTTAGCACGCCGTTCAAAAACCCAATGTAATTATTATTTTCTGTTAAATCTATAATTGGTACTGTCTGTTGGTCTTCCTATATATTTTCCGTGATACTGTTCCGGTAAAATCGCAAATGTGTATCCAGATGAGCGCAAGTCGTGGATAATTGACGGTAGTGCCTTAACCGTATACATACTTGAAGGTGTTCCATCGTGCAAAAGAATGATTGCGTTTGGAAAAGCTTCTTCTCTGACCGTGTTGATAATGGATGAGGCATTTTTAGCTTTCCAATCATTTGTGTCGACTGTCCACATGGCCACGGGATGCCCCGTTTTAACAACAAAGTCTAAATCCTTTTGACTCAGAATCCCACCCGGAGGTCTGTAATACTTTGGTTTTACACCACATACGGCATGTATCGCTGTATCCGTACGAATGATGTCCTGTTTCACCCAGTCCTGTGGCTTTCGCACTATAAAAGTGTGATAGTATCCGTGATTGCCAATCTCATGGCCGTCGTTGTGAATTCGCCTCAAAATGTTTGGGGATTGTTCTGCACGAGATCCCAATACAAAAAACGTAGCTTTCACGTTCTCCCCACGTAGAGTATCAAGGATAAGCGGTGTGTAGACTGGATCCGGCCCATCATCAAAAGTTAGGTATACCTTTTTCACTGCTGCACTGGCGGTGGTCGTCGGTGCAAGACTAAGAAATATACTGGCTCCAATCATTACTACAAACATTCGGTAAATCTTAATGTGTAGACGACGCGCATAGAGTTTATTCATGTCTAACTCCTTCACGAGTGCCCAAATTCCTTGTAAACAGCACAGTTTGAATGTTTCCACCACACTCCTTAAATTATACGATGCTTCAGCAGACGCGAAAAAACGGCATCCGCAGTGAATGCCGTTGGATAATGGTGGTACCCAAATTACATTTTCCAGATTACGGCTTTAAAATACAAACTTTAACATTTTGAAAACCAAAGTCACTTGCAACGCCTGAGCTTGTTGGGATGAAGATGTCAATCCGATGACCTTGAATTGCCGCACCCTCATCACTGGCATGGCAAATCATGCTCCCACTTGGTAACCCGGCAAAAGAGTATCCAGTAACGCGTACTGTTGCACCTAGTGGGATCACAGATGGGTCCACCGCAATCGTACCCAACTTCAATGGATTTCCGAAATAGTCAACTGCTCCCCATCCATTTTCCGATGAATCCCCTGTATACGCTGTCGCCACGCAGGAAATCTCCTTCACATCTGAAACATTTGAACTGTTGTCGTTTGTTGTGAATGAAGATTGCGTAGACTGGTCGGCCGGAAGATGAATGGTGAGACCTGGATATAGATTCAAGGGGTTTACGCCAGGATTCGCGGATATTAACGATGATACTGAGATGTGATGATCATGGGCGATCGTCCAAAACGTATCATTGCCATTTATTACGTACGTGTTGTTATTGGAGGTTGCGGCGAATACTGGTGTAGTACAAGCAACGGTTGTAGCTCCTACAGCTGCTAAAGACAACAGTGTATTTTTCCAATTCAAATTCATATGTCCTCCCTATTGTGCTGACGAGGTTAGTTGTCGGGTTCGGGTGTGAGGAGACAACCCTACGCGGCATAGCACGTTCACCCCAAGTTGGTACGCATTTGACCAACTGAAAATAATCCCCCGTACTTCGATACGCAGAAGTTTTAGCACAATAAGCTTAACATTGGACACTGAACTCGAGTAAGAACCAATTTGCGGTCTCATTGGAAATAACTATATACCGCCTTTGGAGCCTTGGTAGTGATTTCAATATGTTTTCGGCTTTATCATGAACGGCTACAGTATCCTGAAGAATTTTGAGGAGAGAACGTCCTGTGCAATTTCCCTCACTTCCCTGCCAGTTGTATCGTACAAGAAACCGTTGTTGGTGTTTAGACCCTTGAGTTTATGGAGTAGAAACAGCGAACGCTCCGCTATCTCTGGATTGCCGCGCCGCCTAAGTCGTTCCAGCAAGGTATTTTCGTCGGCAATAAGAACGATGTAATAAAGGGTGACCGACATATCATCCAGTTCTTGAATAAACCATGCGAGTTCGTCCTCTACCACAAAATCGATCACGACATTCCATCCGTTGCGAATGAAGTTTCGAGTTACACTGAGAATATTCGTCCATGTCAAGGATAATCGCTCTTCCCAACGTGCCTCGTACCCTTGATACACGTGCAAAAGATCATCACCGACTAGCAGTACCGAACGACGGATACGTTGTGCCACTTCTTTGGACACCGTCGACTTCCCAACACCACAAGGTCCAGAGATTATGTAAACGATTACGTCGTTTTCAACACTACAGTTCTCCATAATTAACCACCAGCCTAATATTAAAATGTCCACTTTCCGTCTACTCGTTATTGACTACATCGCGAAACAGGGATTTTAGAAGTGTATAGTGCATACGTCGCTAGGCTATTTAGCGACACAAGCAGCCAGGTTCCAAAGTGCGTACTATTTGGGTGCTGATGGATAAATCAGTTGACCCTGAACTCAAAGGTCCTAACCAAACTCCCGGGTATTGGTTACTACTAGTATAGGACTTTATTTTCCCGTCCACGACTTTGTTTTTCGGTACACAATTTCATTTTCCGCGTCATCAGTCTTCGGTACTTTTGCGCAGTTTGTGTTTGTACGTTTGTCACTCGGTTATTTTTCCGGAATAAATAGCCTGTCTGGCCGTGTACAACAATTTCAGGAATGGAGGAATGACGAGGTGCGATAACAGGAACCCCACAAGCCATGGATTCGATAAACGTGTTGCCGAATGATTCCACTTTCGTCGTAGCAAGATAGCAGCCGCCAGAACGGCGAATTTTGGCATATACGTCTGGCATCTGCTGGTACGGGATCACCGGAAACCATTTGATCATATCCGCCATCTGTTGTTCCTCTAATTTTTTCGCAAACAAGTCTCTCTCTACGCTTTGGGCACCGCCAATCACCCAGAATTCGATGTGATCCCGTTCATGCTTGATGAGATTGGCAATTTGCAACATCATGCGCCAATTTTTTCGTTAATCCCCTGCATATGTACTTCCACGATGTCACCCTCTCCACTTAACATTTATTTCTGGAAAGGATAACATTCGGTTTCACCGACTTTAGCAAAGGAGGATCGACGGAACCCTTGTTCAATCCTCGTTCTGTAGCTGATCGTTCACCGCTGTAACCTTCTCCTCCATGGAGTGATTTACGTCACGACGATCATCGATCTTTACAACCGTGGATAGTCGCTCTGCTCCCATGGCAATCAAAGCTTCATGCATTTCCTGAATAGCCGCAAAGATGTCGGCCAGTTCGCCTTCTATGGTTGTAAACATCGGATCGAGGCGAGTCCTAAGGTTCGGATATCGGGTCAGAATCCTTTGGGTTTCCGCGACATACTTACTTACACTTGTACTTCCCGTTCCCAACGGGGCGATGCTTACCGCTACAATTGCCACAACAATTCCCCTTTTCGACTAAAAATCATGTGCTTGTCCATCTCAAGTATCCAATGGATTCAAACCTGTGCTCGTCGACCGTTTTTCTTCACACCGCGGATTGACGCCTAACTCTATTCGTCACAATAGACTGATATTCATCATCATATTCAGATAGATTAGTAGCTCCCCATACTTTTCCTGCCACAGCCTGCCAGAACTTCATGCTCCAAACGCCTCACACATCTTTCCAATCGTTCCGCTGGTGCTCTCGCTAACGGTTAGACACCTTGCCGAAACAGTGGATCACGATACCGTAAGGTCGTCGGATGGTCTTGCAATCCAGGGATCGGAGATCTTATGTGTCTCGTGCCAGTCGCCGGCAACTAATTAACACGAACAATCAATTCATGAGTGATGTGCCTTTCCAAATCCAGTTCCTGGATGGTTTTGGCTTGGCTCTTGTAGATTTTAATTAATTTTCTCTTTTTGTCTGATATTTCTTTGGACAATTCTCCTTTTCTCAAAGAAAACGTATAGAGATTTTTCGTAACGAGCTGGCGTAAAATTTTCGCTAAACACTTGTGCTGTGTGTGACCATATTCTCCTCGTAGATTATGTGTAACGACCTTGGTATAGTTTCCGCTTGCTAGAAGTTTTTCGAGGTCATTTTTCAGTTTAACGACATTAAAGCTTCC
The DNA here is from genome assembly GCF_026651875.1 of Alicyclobacillus fastidiosus. Lineage (GTDB taxonomy): Bacteria > Bacillota > Bacilli > Alicyclobacillales > Alicyclobacillaceae > Alicyclobacillus > Alicyclobacillus fastidiosus. The sequence goes on from NZ_CP104067.1 coordinate 3,096,631, forward strand.
GTCCCACGCATCTCGATATGACCACATTTCATGATCAGCACCAACAAAATTCATCGCCTTTGAAAATTCTTTTGAGCGCAAGCGATTGTCACCATTGGTTACACAGACAACCTTCCAACCCGTTCCCTGAATGAGCTGAGCACCTCCAAAGATACTTTCGTCATCCGGATGGGCAACCACCATTAATTTATTCGCCATCGTAATCCCCCCCCTATCCTCCATAATTATTTCCGACATGCGTTTGGTGTAAGGGCGGATGCCGAGGCTTTCGCATGACTTCGCAAACACACTACCCAGCCCTAGATACATGCCTGTTTCAACAGGCGCTTCATGAGAATAGGAATACAAGGGTCATGTAAGGAGGGATATCCGTGAAGGTTTTGATGGTCGTTACCTACTTGAATGTGGGTGGAACAGAAACACACGTATTGTCTTTGGCGCGTTCACTTAAAAAAATGGGCCATACCGTGGGGATCGCGAGTAAGGGAGGACCGTTTGAAGAGAAATTCAAAGCGTCCGGTATTTGCGTTCACCGCATCCCTAAATACGCAAATATTCGGGGTATGACACGAACCATTTTAAATATTATTAAAGTCCAAGGATACCAACTAATACACGCACATGATGAGGAATCTTTCTATGTAGTTGGAATGGGGCAAAGGTTAACCCGTGTACCATGTGTAATTACAGTTCACGGCCGGTACCATTCGATCCCGTCATTAAGGCGAGCCGCCGTTTCGGCAAAACGTATTATTACTGTATCACCTAGTGTTTACCGATGGGTTCACCATATTGGGATAAAACAGAAAAAACTAGAAGTGCTAGCTAACGGAATTGATACAGCACTGTTCGCCCCATTTGAAAACCCAAAACATAGATCGCTGTCAAAACGTACAAACCGATTTGTTGTCGCCTACGTGGGTCGCTTTGAAGGACAAAAGGCAAATGTAGCAAAAAAAGTAATTGCTGCAAGTAGACTACTCGCCTACGACCATCCTACATTTCAGGTGATTCTGCACGGTGTGGGTCCCGCGCGACCGCAGTTAATTCGCAAAGCGAATCAAGCAAACCAGCGATTAGGTCGACAATGTATCCGTTTCGTGCCAACCAAGCAATTGGTCCAAACAACATATCACACGGCTGATCTAGTAATTGGATCTGGAAGAGTTGCAATGGAAGCAATGGCGAGTGGAAAACCGGTCATCGGGATGGGTAATGCTGGGTACGTCGGAATTATCGACCGGAACAACATTCACACTGCCGTAGACGGAAATTTCGGAGATCATTCTGCTCCTTTTTCTAGTACACCTAAATTGTTGGCTCGAGACATTAAACGCTTACTGAAGAGCCCCCCTGGATACATTGGCAAATTGGGAACGTTGAGTAGACGGGTGGTTATCAATCGTTTTAGCGCCCGAAAGGTTGGGTGCAGTATTGAACATATTTACGCAAACGTGATTCATTCAAAACAATCATATTTTTGAATACGAATGCTCATGTTTTTGCCCTTCATGTTAGTTACCCGAGTAATCATTGAACATGAAATTTCGTACTCAGAAAGGAGTTGAATGACTTGCGAATTTTGCTGATTATTCACAGGCTTCTCCAAGGCGGTGGAACCGAAACGCACGTGATGAATTTGGCTAATCAACTCCGACGAAGAGGACACCAAGTAGGTATCTTTACTTCCGGAGGATTGTGGGCGAAAAAAGCTAGAGAACTTGGCATTAAAGTACATCAACAAAAATTTACATCGAAACAATTAAGCCAGGTGATTCTTCGTAATAACTACAGTGTGATTCATGCTCACGATACCCGAAGCTTGAGACTTATCGAACATACAGAAATTCCCTCTAAGACACACGCCTTCTTGACGATTCACGGTATGTATATCGATGGTCCGTTGATTCGTCGCTGTCTCAATAAAACAAGTCGAGTGATTGTTGTTTCACCTGCTTTACAAACCTATGTAGCACATGTTGGTGTCTCCTCGTCGAAAGTGACATTAATCAAAAACGGTATTTCCATGACGGATTTCAAAGGAACGACCAACAAACGTTTACGAGCTCGGTACAGAATCCCCGACAATGTAAAAGTAATAGGGTATGCTGGTAGATTCACACTACAGAAACGTTTGCTCGGGAAACGGGTCGTTAAGATCTTGGAGGGGATATCTAGGTCCCGACGAGATGTATGGGTACTAGTGGCAGGCAGAGGATCACAGTTATCAGTAAAGAATTCAGTACGTTGTCGAGTTCTCGGACATGTTGATGACATGCAAACTTTCTATAATTCATGCGATATAGTAATCGGTTCAGGTCGTACTGCCATTGAAGCATTAGCGTGTGGTGTCCCCACGATTGCCGTTGGAACCAAGGGATACATAGGCCCCGTTCTTCGATCAACCTGGTTAAAAGCTGTAAAGTGCAATTTTGGAGATCACGTACTCAATCGTATGAAGTGGACGAATGAAAAACTCCGCAATGATACGCACAACCTGCTACATCGGAGCAACAGAGTGAATAGTGAGTTAAAGATAATTTATCGAAGAGTTCGTCTCCAATACTCGGATATAACCAAAGTTAAGGAAGTAGAACAGATGTATAGCAATTGGTTAAGACCTCGCCCAGTGTACCGCCGTGGATCTCAGTTCCCTCGTTGAACGTACTAAGATCCCGTTGCACCAATACGCATAGTTGTGCAGATATTCATAGACTACATCGAGATCGATCCGCTCTCGATCCGTCGAAATCACATATTCGCCATGTGTCTGTTCGTAAAGCTCGAACTCGTTCATCTCCTAGCACTTCCGTTCAGGCGTTCCAGCATTACCTGTGCGACACGTTGAGCAAAAGCGTCTGTCGATTTAGACAGGTTCGCAATTACCCGCTCTTGCACCTCCACTGGCTTGTTCTGACTCAGTTTTGCCGCCGCCTGAACACGCGTGATATCAATGCGGAACCCCACAATCGCCTTCATCATATTTCGATAAAACGGTTCGTCAGCTTGCGAGGGTAAGGCAGAATCCGGCTCGTAGAATCGCACAACACGTTCCAGTAGCTCCGCCATTGGCTCTTCACTGTCGATCACAGTACATTTTCCGTACACATGCACTGCCACATAGTTCCACGTCGGCACGGAGGCGGGTACTTCGTACCAAGACGGTGAAATATAGGCGTGTGGTCCTGAAAACACCACCAACACCGGTTGCCCGTCAAGGTTCTGCCACTGTGGATTCGCCTTGGCCATGTGGGACATTAGGATATTGTGGTTTGTATCATAAAAAAACGGAAGATGGGTGGCACACGGGGTTCCGTCAACGGTACTGACCAAGATGCCGAAACTGTTTGCCTGGATGAAGTTCGTAATTTCAGTCGGATCGTTCATTTCGAATGATTTCGGTATATACATGCCGTCATCTCCTTGGAGGGATGTGGTCATCCTACTCTTTCCAACTGAATCTGTCTCCAGCCAATTGGTTGTTTTCTTAACCAGCCAATTTGTATACCATTACTTGAAACAGCACTTCATGAGGACGGAGAAGTCGTATGTCTTGGAATCCTAACGCTCAATTGGGCATTGCTGTATATCGCCAAATTGCACAGCATTTTGAGGAGCAAATTCTTACGGGAAAACTGTCTCCAGGAGAACATCTGCCTGCGGAGCGTTCGCTCGCAAAGTCTTTGGGTGTCAACCGGAGTACAGTTACAGCATCGTATGAGGAACTTCGGGCCTCGGGCTTGGTCAAATCCGTCCAAGGCAGTGGTACAAAGGTCAGCGAAGACCTTTGGGGGGTATCAGTCCACCCTGCTCCTTCTTGGCAGGAGTACACATCTGGCGGGATTTTTCGCCCGGCACAACCACTCGTTCGTCGAATTCGGGAAGCCAGTCTTCACGAAGGTGTGATCGACTTTGCCCGTGGGGAGTTAGCATCCGATCTCTTTCCTGTAAAGCAATTAAACGAACTCATACATCATCTTCATCTTGTGGAGCCACTTGGATATTCTGTCCCAAAGGGCCTGGAAGGTTTGCGCGAGGTTCTTGCCCAACACGTTCATGCACAATACAACATGAAAACGACATCGTCTGAAATCCTCATTACCTCCGGTGCCCAGCAAGCGCTTCATCTCATCACATCGTGCCTACTTCGATCCGGTGATGCCGTGGCCCTTGAGTGTCCATCCTATGCGTACTCTCTGTCTCTCTTTACGTCTGCGGGATTGCGCTTATTTCCAATTCCGATGGACGAGTACGGCGTCATCCCCGAGTCCATTCCGGATTTAGTCAAGAGACATCGAATTCGTATGGTGTTTATCAACCCAACATTTCAAAATCCAACTGGCACCACCTTGCCCGTCCATCGCAGGAGAGAACTTCTACGCATTTGCGAATCGTTGCGTCTCCCCGTTGTCGAAGATGACCCGTATGGCGAATTGGCTTTGGATGAGCAAGTTCCGGTTGCCCCTCTCGCAGCATTACCCGAAGCTTTCGGCAAAGTGGTTTATCTGGGCAGTCTGTCGAAGACCATAGCTCCGGGCCTGAGAATCGGTTGGGTGATCGGTCCGAAAAACGTGATCGACAGACTCGCCGACGCCAAGGAACAGATGGACTTTGGAACGAGCGTCATTTCCCAGCTGATCGCACAAGAGTTTTTGCAGTCCGGTGCATGGCAGGACAACGTGCTGTCGTTACGCCGTATTCTAAAGCAGCGGCGGAATCGAATGCTTGCGGCACTGGAAGAAAATTTGAAGGAACTGATGACGTGGACCATTCCACAGGGAAGTTATCACGTGTGGTGCCAGCTCTCCTCTAAGGTAAAAGACACAGATTTGCTCGATGCATGCATCCGACGTGGCGTGGTTGTTTTGCCGGGTGGGGTGTATGGGGCGGACAGAGGGTTCATTCGGCTAACCTACGCGCGGGCATTGGAAGAGGAAATCGAGGAAGGCGTCGTCCGACTGAGACTGGCGCTTGAAAGTCTCGTGCTGTAACACCGCATGACATAAGTACACTGGAGCCCGTCAAATCAGTCGATGGTCGTTGGGCTCCACCCCACCAAACACTCCGAACATCCGCTGCTTCATGGAGAATCTCCGAAAGTGGGTAAGAACTAAGCACTTTCACCGATCACGAGTTGCTCTTGCCTTCTGACTGATTTGGTTTTTGAGATTCACAAACTCGCTGTTTGGTGGATAGTCATTCCGACTAAGTTTGAGCCCCGCGTTGACTTCTGTCAGAGCAGATGAATATTCGCCTGCGTAAAAATACGCTGACGCTAATCCGTAAGTGACCATTTTAGGGTCTTGTTTTCCTTGGGTAGAATTCGTCAGATTTTTGTAGTACGGAACCACAGTATTCTTAAAGTAATTGGCTGCACTTGTGTTGGCAATTGGGTCAAACTGCTGCTCTTTCGAATTCCATCCATATACTTGAAAGTTGTACAACACGCCTGTATCTAAGGACCAAGTGACGATTTGATTGTAGTTGGAACTGGAGGTCCCGTAATGACCGATGTCCACTCGAGTCGATGTGGTCGCAAAGAGTGTTTTGGCAGCGCCGTTTTGGCATGAGATGACCTCAACGCAATTCGCGCCGGCACCCACTTGTCCTGTGAAGACCACGTCCTTTGTCCCATTTCCAAGAACATCTTTCACTACGAGAGAGATTGGTTGCACCACCCCTGGCTCAGATCCTAGTCCAGGTCCTTTGTATTGCCACAGTGTTTTCAGTTTGTTCCCGTTCCGGCCAACAATAATGGCTCCACTTTGTTTGACGCCGTCATACGAATACTGGTACAGTGATGCGTACTCCACATTGCCGTCGTTGCCTAGGTCTAGCCGTTGAATCACATCGCCCCCCGAATTCGATGCAATTAACTCAGCTCCCTTTGGAAGCAGATGTAGGATTTGTTCATTCGTTACCACGTTAGCTTGGTTTGAAGCTGTGGTGAATGGTGTCGTGTGAATTGCGTCATACCCGATCACACCTGCAACGATGACAACTGCCGCTACAGCTGCTGCAGTTGGTATTAGGCCAAACTTGAACTTCCTTCTCGGTTTCTTCGTTGACATTTCCCTTCGCAAATTGCTCAAAATGTCGAGTTTGTCGTCGTAACTGAGATCCACTTCACTGAGTGGAGAGAACGTTTCCTTCGCTTTTTCTTCCAGGTTCATCAGGATCACCCACTTTCTTGAGTGGTTGCGGTGAATCAAATCGTTCCGGACCCAGGGCGACGCGGAGTTTTGTTATTGCGCGATGCAATGAAGTTCGTACTTTGGCTCGAGACCAACCAAGTACTTGGGCGGTCTCTTCGACCGATAAGTCGTGAACACATCGCAGCATGAACACCTGCCGATAATCGGGCTTCAATGCCGATACCGCTTCTTCCAATTCAATTAAGGTATCAAGCGGAACGCTGACCATCGTAAGATCAGGTTTGTGTTTTTCTTTGTAGTGAGACTCACATTTTTTCCTTCTCAAAAGATCGAAAATGTAATTCCGAGTGATTTGCAAAAGCCAAGCCTTCGGGTTGGATACACTTTGACCGTTCCATTTCCGAAACGCTCGTAAGAAAACCTCTTGAACCACGTCTTTCGCATCGACTCCACTTGGTGCCAAGTATCTGGCAAATCGATACACATCACTCGCATACAAGTGGAATAGTTGCTCTATGCCCTCTTTTGCGGATGTCGCAGAGTTCATTGCTCGATGCTCACCTCGCATTCGCCGCTGAAAACCACCTACGCATGAGCAAACGTATGAGTAAGCCATGGCGTTACAACTCGCTCAACCAAATTTTAAAATGACTAAGCTAAAATCTTACATATCGAAAACGACCTGAGAAGCGTTCCAGGTCGTTTTTGATGCGTCTCCTGACCAATCGTTCCAAAGTGATAATGACCGTCAGCCGAAATAAACGTTTTGCGCGGATTGAGATATCAACGTATGACTTGCTCCACTTGTCCCTTTCCCTCGAGACCAGTTGTGCATTCACTAATTGTATCTTTGAAGCAAAGAGGGTTGTTGCGATGACAAGACGTAAATCTGATGCACCTCCGACAAACTTTTTAATTGGCCTAGGAACAACACACAAGGTATCCATTCAAAATCCAACAAACACGTCTAACGCTCCAGTCCTAAAAGCGAATCCAACGACTGCAGCCAACATTGTGATCCGTCCGAATTCGTATGTTCGGGTCGTTCTTGAGGGAATAGTTCTTTCGAAATCATCTCTTGAGGTAATGTTTGATCGCAACCATAGCCCATGCTCTCCGGTTGCAGAGGAAACATGCGAGAGCCAACCATGGGGTAGTATTTCAATAAGAGGCTAACCTTCCCCACATATTTCACCATGGCGATGCTTCGACATCAGGCTAAATGACATCGAGTATTCCATATTGAATTGGTGAATTGTGCTAACTGGTACTTTCAATAACCTACCACTATAACGGCTCATTGTTTTACGTATACTATACATAGGAAAACAAACCTGCACATGACCTGTAAGCGTGCTTAGGCAGGTTTGTTTCTCCTCCCACAATAATGTAATCAACATTTCTTGAAATCACGTTGAAAACACTAACACAGAATCGCCACACAGCGAAAATCGGGATTAAACGTGTGGACACAATGCCCTTCGAAATCCACCCAGTAGAGAATATTTCGATCTGCATCCCAACACGGTCCTTCACCGAATACTGCTTTTGAGTCAACAACTAATTCCAATAGTCTCCGGCTCCCCATTGACAACGTTCTTGGAGACGAGGCAACTTCACCATGGACTAAGGAAAGTCTAAAACTAGCCCATAACATGGGAAACCGACTTGGAGCTAAACTAAGTCTCTCCACGCCCTTTGTACTGTAGCTTTATCCTCATCGATTGATACCAAAAAAATATCGGGATTGGTCAACCTAGCCCATTCATCGAATCCAAATCGGACATCGAAATGTCTGAGTAACAAAGTCATTAAATTTCCGTGCGTAACAACGGCGAAGCACGTGGGGTCGGTTGATTCGAAATCGGTTATAGCATCGACAGCACGCTCCACGGCATCTCTGCTCGACTCCCCACCGTCAAATGACAATTCAAAGTCATCGAACGTTTGCCGAAGACATTCGAACCAATTGTCCAAGTTTGAGGTACTAAGAACTCTCTCTGACAATCGACCATCCAACGTAACCGGAATGTGAAGTCGTTGGGCATACGGCTCAATGGTTTGCTGAGCACGCAGATACGGACTGCAAATCACCCGTTCGATCCCTATGCCTTGAAGGTAATCGGCAAGTAATTCGGCTTGTGCAAATCCTTTTGCTGTCAAAGGTGCATCTTTAGATTGACCAGTTGCTTCGCAGTGACGAATCACATACATTTGCATAAACTTCCCCCCTTTACCTACAATAGCCTCTCGGCATTTGGCTTTTATTGGTCTCTCAAGGTTTTGGACCTAGAGAGATTTTCATTTGCCCCCACGTTCCCTCCATATGCCGAGGGTACTGAATTGGAAATTCAAATACGAATTCGGAACAAATTATGCTGGAACATCAAATAACACTTGACTTTTTGGAATACACACAATAATCACCGAGAAGGGCTTAGCCGTCCTATCTCATCCATATTGGGGTTGTGTTACCTATCCTTCGGTCTCACCAACAGTATCCATCGTTCATTGAGGAACGTCTTCGCCTGCACTACTCGAATGGCTCACTGCTGTTCATCGCCAAAGACTGGGCGCTCGTAGCAAAATTTTGGGTCACAGATCTCTCTGACACCTTCCAGTGCGTCAAAGGTACTTACTCGTGTCGTGGTCCCCAATCCATTGACCCTGCGAACCTACTCCGTTCCTACCTTCTCATGCTTGAGGTTGGAGAACCATCCATCACGATGTGGGTGAACCAGCTCCGCCGCTGCCCGTTATACGCTATCCTCAGTGGTTTTGAGTATGGTCACACCCCGGGCGTAGGTACGTTCTACGATTTCTTTGGGCGGCTATGGAATCACGTTTCTCCCAACATTGCATCTAGGCGAAGACTTAGTCGAAAGAAACCCAAGAGAGGAAAAAAGGGAGAAAAGGCGCCCACTACCAATCCAAAGAGAATTGCCAAACTCATATCTCAATTGCAAAGACGTACAGCCATTCGTTCACAGCCTTTTGACGTGCTGCTTCGCCTCTTCCAACAACAATTTCTCTCTGTCTCCTCTTCACTGTGGTTTGTTAGGAATGTACATGCCCTGTCCATCGCTGGTGACGGTATGCCCGTGCAAACAGCAGCCCAGATTCGTAGCAAGCGAATTTGTTCCTGTCGTGACCAGGGAAAAATCAGTGCTCCTGTCATCGCCAGTTCTCACAACCAGACTGCGACATGGGCTGGGACAGCTACCGAAATAAGTTTTACTTCGGCTACCACTTATACAGCCTTGTCGCTGCGGATAGCCCTTACGACCTACCGATTTACCCTAGGCTACAAAGGGCTTCCCGACACGATGCCACATCTTGGGTCGTGAGTGCCCGTGAGTTCAAGGCATACTTCCGAGAATACACCTGGGACAGAGTTCTTCTTGACGCTGCACATGATGCCATGGCGATTTACGAGTATCTAAGGTCACAAAAGATTACACCGTTCATCGACATGAATCAGCGCAACACGGGCAACAAGAAATACAAAGACGATATGATGATCTCTCGAAATGGGGTTCCGATTTGCAAGAAAGGGCTGGAGATGAGAGACCGTGGATACGACAGCTCAAGAGCCCGTCGCAAATATCACTGTCCGCTTGTCGTAAAGGGAGTGGTGACATGTGACACGCCATGCTCCGTTTCACCTTACGGAAGATGTGTCCACACATACACCAAGGATAATCCCCGCTTGTTTCCACCCGTCGCTCGCAACAGCAACGAGTGGACCAATATCTACAAACGCAGAACCACCTGCGAACGCAGCAACAAGCGAGCAAAAGAGGATTACCACCTCGAAGCCGCCAAGCATCGCAGCACCATGATGTGGACCATCCGGGTCTATGGCATTGCAATGTGTCAACACATTGACGCTTGGTACCAAGAGAGCAACCTGGACCTAAAGCCAATGCTCTTGTCAGCTTGAGAACACCCCAATCATACCATCTCCAGCGATGACTTTTTAAAAATCCCATCGTCATCGCTTTGTTTGCTATACCCTTTTTCAAGGAACCTTGCCGAACAACCATGAAGCCGATGGTTACCAGTTCATTTCTGGAAATTCATCTGGTTCATGTAATTTTCTAACCATCCAATACCGAGAGGCTATTACATTGCTTCTGTAACTTTTCTGCTCGACAGTGACATTAGACATCGATATCCCGCAGTGCATATCCATGCACCGATAAGTATGTGAACTTATGGGCGTTATGCGTGGTTAATTTGTGATTTTACGCGGAAAAAACCTTACTCATTGTCCAAACCTCTAAGGCAACTCCGTCATCCTTGTGGACAAGCTCTTCATCAGATTTTACATAGCCAAGGGATTGGTACAGATAAACATTCCTTGGCACTGAATATCGAACTTTACACCAGATTTTCGGTTGCCTCTCTACCATCGCCAATGACTCTAGGTGAGAAAGCAGCAATTTTGCTAAGCCTTTACCTTGCCAGTCCCTCCGAACTGCTAAACGGTAGAAGTACATGCCATCCTTAAAACTATAACGAACACATGCAATCACTGAGCGATCCACAAGTCCAAGCAATGCATTCTCTTTTCCTAATTTTATAGACTCCTGAATACTATCCGCCGTTTCATCCAGAGCACTTGATGAACCTGGTATATCTTTATACTCCGAATATGCATCCAAAATAATCGAATGGATATCATGGGCATCACTTGATGTGGCTAAACGAATTTCCATAGCAATCACCACCAAACCAACAGTATTTTTATTCTATTTTTAAAATTATAATACACAAAAGGATATGTAATAAAAAACGCCTCACAGGAAGCGTTTTGGCCGGAAATCATTAAGTTTCTCTCTAGTTTTACTGGCTGGATTTCAACCTTAAACGATGCGAAAACATCGGATAAACTGTACTGTGAATCAAGGTCCATAACATTTCCACTGCAAAATAAGCCATTGCCAAACTAGATACTGTAAAGATTCCACGTAGAAGCTTTTCTCCGATAAATTGACGTGACCATGCTACCAGCGCTGAAATACCTATACACCAAGCAAATGCACCAACAGAAAAACCGAGGAATAAAAACACTAGTTTATCAAGCAACGGCATGCCTACAATTTGAGTTGCAAATCCGTCGCCAATGCCGCCCCAAAAAGCAATGCCAAACGGATTAGCCAGCGAAAAAACAACTCCTGTAACGAAGTCCCGCTGCTCCTTCTTGCTATGGTTCCAGTTTAGATCAACTGGCTTACGAGCGTCCAAAAAGGACAACCATGCCATTCGAATCAAAAAGGTCACGCCTGCGACCCCCAAAATAATCTGTACATCCAAAAAGTGGAATATGAGTGCAAGGCCTGTCAAACCAATAATTGCCCACACTAAATCCCCTATAAGAGCTCCAATTTGCACACAAAAGGAAGGTACAAAACCTCTCTGCAATCCCCTGCGTAGGGCTTCAGTGTTCACAGCCCCCGGGGCAGCACTGTAAACAAAACCAAGTAAACACGCTGTAATGATTAAACCTATCATCGGGAACAAACCTTTCCATGAGAATTGGGTTTCCTTTCATGCTGTCTCAAGGTATTACAAGTGGAGGCACCATTCATTAGACTTAATCCATTTACCCTTCGGGAATTCAAAATCAGTTTCGCCTACCAAGGAAAATCCTAACTTACGACATATCGCATTAGATGCTAAATTGTCCGTGGAGGGAAAAGCATAGACGGTTGCGTGTTGAACTTCGTATTGAAGGATATTAAGCAAAATAGACATTACACGAGTCGCAATGCCTCGCCCTTGGAATTCAGGTACAACCTTCCAACCCGTTTCGTACACATCACTATCCTTCCATCGTCGTTCCCAGTACCCCACGCTACCTATAGATTCGGTACCAAACTTGATTGCGAACATGTGTACCTTGCGGTCGTGGAGATATCGCTGATGCCGAGCAGTGACTCCATCATCTGTCTCAGGACCACCCAAACTAGCCCACATCTGTTCAGTGTTCATACGCTTTAACAGTTGGAAATCTTCTTCAGACCAAGGGCGAATAGTGACATCCGGCACCAGAGACAAACCGTTGCCGCTATTGTTCTCCATGTACGATTTCCCCCTTTATAATCGCGGAACATTATATCAGCGAAGCAAACGCTAATTGAACATAACTTCCCAGTGTTTTCACCATCAAGTTAATGTAAATCATCCGTCTTTTTTCTGTTAGCATGGTCCCATCTTGGAAATCATGGTTTATACTTTTTACGAATACCACACAGCATTGGACGGATGAGGTCGGAGACTAGGTCTAGACATCGAGGAGGGCACTGAAATGTATAAATCATTCAACAACAATGAACAAATCTCTCTCGACAAATATCCTAAGTGCTCATTAACCAAGCACGGGAGACCAGGCGACCCCATTAACATCTTAATACTTGCGGACAAGACGGTCATTACACAGGTTTTTCTCAAAGCAGGTTGGAAAATTCCAGACCCCGTTAGCGGAAAAACTGGATTAAAAATTGGCGTTGATTCGATTTTTGGAAAACCTTATCCAACAGCACCTGTGAGCAACCTATATTTATACGCACGAAAGGAAGATTTAGCGTTTGAACGACCTGGGAAAACCGCACGTACTCGCGAACACATCCGTTTGTGGGATACGGGAGATTTGTATGACGGAGAAGCCGTATGGATTGGATCTGCAACTTACGACAACGGCATTGAGCTAAGCCATGTCAATGATTTACCAACCCATCATATAGATGCCGATGTAGACAAGGAAAGGGACTCCGTCGTTTCACAATTAAAGCCATTTATGGTATCGAAAATTAAAATCCCTTACTCCACGCCGACCAACGATGGACACAACGGTGAAGGAGATCGGTACTATACAGACGGTTATATCGCGATTTTATCGGCTGAGAAATCAGTTGATAAGGGCAATTTTATGATCACCACACTAAAGTAACGGTACCCAACGGTGGAAAGTACCAATACATCGATACTTGCACGTCGAGTCGAACAGTCACAGTGACGTTACCAAGCATGCTTTTGTTTACGGATAAGTGATTTTTTCGGAAGGTGTCCTTCCACATTCGATTGTGCTTTCGATATAGGGCATTTTCCAAATGAAGCACATCTGCCCCTTTGTTCACGCCACTTAAAAAAGTAGACGTAATTTCTTCGGTGATTTCTTTTTTTAACATTTGATCCGCTTTGTTATCTGCTCCATAATCAGCCAATATCGTCGACTTTCCTCTCACACGGACACGTGACCAAGCTTTAAGACGTGAAACGGCTGCTCAAGAGAGTCTTAATTTTGCGGTGGCAATTCCACCACCATGGTGGTGCCGCGCCCCAATGCGCTCCCACTGAGATGTGGCCACCATTCGCTTCTATCAATTGGTTGGCAATGGCCGTCCCTAAACCGGATCCCTTCACCTGATGCTCCGATGTGTTCGTCCCACGGTAATACCTGTCGAACAAATGGGCCACGGCATCTTCATCCATACCCGTGCCATTATCCCGTATTTTAACAGAAGCCATCGATGTGCCCCCGCCACGAATTGCTTCGACACGGTCAGTTGCACTCGATGGCTTTTTATCAAGATCTAACGGTAGAGTGACACCATCACTCAAGACTTTAAACCGTTAAAGTTCCATCATCATTCCGTTCTTAACCAAACACACATTTCGCCGGGTTCGCGATTGCACCATGAGAAATAAGGCACGGCACGGATTTCCGTCGACACGCGTTCTGTGGCTTCATCAAACGGTAAATATAAGTTCTGGTCTGAATTCAAGGAGCTCCGCCACGCTTGAACAGTGATATAAGGTACTCCCTGTAAGAACTCCTTATCAACATGAAATTCAGGTTCAAGTTGTTTCTTGAGAACGATGTCAGAAAGGTTCGTCCCGTTGTCAACTTCCTCGACACAATACACGATCGGTCCACGCTGAAGAGCAACCTTGCCGGCATTGGCCCGAACAAATTTGTTGGCCACCACGCGTTCGACGTGCATGGGGAGTATCAATTCCAGTTGATCGCCGTTGTTCCATTGTCTTTGCACTGTTGCATATCCATTTTCCACATTAACAGCAATGGGGTGACCATTGACTCGGATCTGCGCTTCTCGGGTCCAACCGGGAATTCGTAACCTGGTTGCAAACTCCGCAGGTCTTTCCATCTGAACCTCGAACTGTATATGTCCATCCCAAGGGTATTGTGATTGTTGGGCTAAGGTTACCCGTTGTCCAGAAGTCTCCCACCGAGCCTCGCTATTCGAATAGAGATGAACGTATATGCCTTCGTCATCGTACGAATAGAGATAACGGTGAATGGAGGCCAACAACCTTGCTATATTGGGTGGACAACATGCACAACCAAACCAGCTTTGTCTCGTGGTTTTGACGCTAGCCATATCGTGCCGATGGTTCGCAGTCGTCGGCCAGACCTCCAGCGGATTCACGTAGAAATACTTCTTTCCGTCCATAGACATCCCGCTCAAGACTCCATTGTACAAAGCCCGCTCCATGACATCACCGTAGTCCGCATTCACATCTATCTGCAGCATTCGGTGAGCCCAAAATACCAAACCAATGGCTGCACATGTCTCCGTGTAGGCTCGGTCATTCGGGAGATCATAGTCGACAGTAAAAGCCTCCTCGTATGCACTAGAGCCGATTCCACCTGTGATATACATTTTCTTCTGAGTAACATTGTTCCAAAGTTTACGACACGCTTGTAGTAATGAATCATCATCCAGTTCCTTGGCCAAGTCTGCCATAGCACTATAGAGATACATCGCCCTGACCGAATGGCCTTCCGCTGTCTCCTGTTCCCTCACCGGCACATGAGCTTGAGAATACGCGAAGTTATAATGCCTAGGATCCTTTCGCGCCTCGGCTTCCATTCTAAAAAAGTTGGGCTCTTGACCACGCTCATCGATAAAGTAACTACTTAATTCCAAATACTTATAATCCCCCGTCGCACGGTACAACTTTACAAGCGCTAATTCAATTTCTTCGTGGCCGGGGTATCCCATTAATTTTCCAGGTTCGGGCCCGAACTTAGTAGATATGTGGGTAACCAGACGACACACAATATCTAGTGCTTTACGCTTCCCCGTCGCTTCGAAATACGCCACGGCGCCCTCGATAAGGTGTCCTGCACAATACAATTCATGCCAGTCCCTAACATTCGTCCATTTCTTATCAGGTTCCTTGACGATAAAGTATGTGTCCAGGTATCCATTCGGTTCTTGCGCTCTTTCTAATAAATCAATTACCTCGTCGGCCACCCTTTCGAGCTCTTTATCGGGGTGTGTGGCCAAACTGTACCCTACCGCTTCAAGCCATTTCGCTAAATCACTATCTTGAAACACCATCCCGTTAAATTCTCCATCGATTTCTTTTGCTGCAATTCTCAGATTTCTAATTGTGAAGCTTGGTGGAGCATCTGGTTCAGTATCGTTTAGAATCCTCCACTGATAGGGTAAAACCGTTTCTCGAACGAGTTGTACCCGTTCTGACCAGAACGACGAATCCTGTAACGTTACGTTCGCGTCTCCCATCGCCTTCAGCTTATCCATAACCATGAGTCTCCTTCTCGCCTTTGAAAGTATAAATCCATTAACCCTTTGAACCAGTTAGCGTAATCCCCTGGACAAAGTATCGCTGTAGAACAAAGAACAGGATGACGATAGGCAGTAAAACGACTGTCGAAGCAGCCATGAGATATCCCCACTGTTGCTGATACTGCCCCAAAAACTGTGCTAGCCCCAACGCTAAGGTAAACTTCGAATCCGAGTTCAAGTAGATAATCGGACTTAGGAAGTCATTCCAAACGCCAATAAACGTGAAGATTCCAACGGCGATAAATGCCGGTTTCGACAGCGGTACAACAACTCGCCAGAAGACCTGCCAAGGAGTCGCGCCATCGATGTACGCCGCCTCATCCAATTCTCTCGGGATACCCAAGAAGAATTGGCGCAATAAAAACACGTTGAACGCTCCACCGCCAAACCAGGCAGGTACAATCAACGGCCAAAATGTATTTACGGCCCCGATCGATTTCCACATAATGAACGTCGGAATGAGCGTTACTGCGTATGGCAGCATGAGTGTACTGATAATCAACCCAAAGACCACACGTTTACCTTTCCAACGCAATCGCGCAAAACTATACGCGGATACGCCCGCTGTTAATAACGTCCCTGGCACAACACCGATTTCGATGATCATCGTGTTCTTGAAGTAAGTGAGAAATGGGGCTTCGGTGAGCGACTGAACGTAATTTCCCCATTCGAATGGATGGGGCACCCACTCAGGAGGAAATTTGAAGATCTGCCCATCAGACATCAGTGAACTCCGTATGAGCCAGATGAAGGGCAACAACATCAACACACTGCCAGCGATTAAAACTAAATAAATCAACCCTCGACTCATGCGACGTGTCATTTTTTGAGACTTCTCCTTCAGTACCGCAGATACGTTCACTTCACTTCGAATACTCACATCGCATCGGCCCCCTCATAGTAGACCCATCTTCCGGAGGTTCGGAACACGACGACCGACAAAATCATAATGATGATAAATAGGATCCAAGACAGGGCGCACGCATATCCCATGTCTCCGTACTGGAACGCATATTGAAAAATGTTGTAGACAAAAAACTGTGAAGCGTAATTGGGTCCGCCCTGAGTCATTAAATACGCCTGGTTAAAGGTTTGAAACGTTCCAATAATCGATAGCACTAGGTTAAAGAGAATGGTCGGTGTCATTGAGGGAATGGTCACGTGAATCAATTTACTCCAGGCGCCACCACCATCGACTTCTACTGCATCGTACAAATGAACGGGGACACCTTGCCGACCAGCGAGATAGATAATGACTGTGTTCCCTAGTTGCCAAATACTCATTAAGGCAAGCGAGGGTATGGTCGTTGACGGGCTGTATATCCACTGTGACGCAGGCAACCCAAGTGCCTTCAGAAAACCGTTCAAAAGGCCATAGGTAGGATTAAACATCCACATCCAAAGCATAATACTCGATACACTCGGGACCACATAGGGCAGGTAAAAGATCGTACGGAAGAGAGATAGTCCTCGAACCTTTTGGTTTAACAACAGCGCAATCAAAAAAGCGAGCAGCATGCCAATTGGAACGGCCAGAAGCGAATAATACAGAGTCACCCAAAGTGATTTCCAAAAAACCGGATCCTGTGACACCATATGATGATAATTACCCAAACCAATAAACTGCGGCTTCGCCCCGATTTGCCACTTTGTAAGCCCTAATAGGAAAGAAGCTAAAAACGGTCCCAGGGCAAATATCAGAAACCCCAGTATGGATGGTAATGCGAATATAATCCCCCACTTTCGCTCCATGCTCTCCACTCCAGAGCCACGCTTCATTGCTACACCTCCACTCGTCACTCGTGTCTAGCGATCCGCCGGTCGAATCGTTCCCCAAATCACACATACTAATAGTCCTTAATGGGATGGATACACACCTTCAAGCAAAGGAGTCACTTGCGAACCAATCTGATCGAGAACGGTCTGTACAGGTTCCTTGTCGGCCCAAATCAGGTCCAACTTTTGCTCTATCACTGTGTCAATTTGCGAGAAGTTCTTTAACGTATTCCCCGGATCTGGAGCGGAATAATTGAGCACTGTGTTGATCACCGCATCTTGATATTGCGGCTCAGGATGAGCACTGTTATACGCCCATTTTTTCACTAAGGACGGATCCGTGTAGTATTGCTTTTGCAGCGGCATCCACAGCCCTTGTGTCACCAATTGACTCAACGGATTGGTCTCAAACTCCAAAAATTTAATCGCCAAATCGGGATTTTTTGTACTGGAATAAATGGGTTGAGCACCCGAAAACAAAAACGACACTGGCTTTTGAATTTTCGGCAGCACACCGATACCGAAACTCAGGTGTTCCTGATTAAAATCTAGTAACATCCATTGACCATCCATAATCATCGCGTACTTTCCGGTTTGTAGAGCTTGATCTGTACCTGGGAGATTCTGTGACTGCGACGGAGTAGGCATCACGTGATACTTCCATATCAGGTCATGAAGTTTTTGAAAGGCATCAACAGCTGCAGGTGAGTTCATTGTGTACTTTGTTCCAGCGGCATTGGTAATGCTACCACCAGCGCTCAACAGGTAGTTATACCAACCGTCATAATTGTTCTCAATAGGCATATTGACGCCATATTGCACGATTTGATTCGGATTAAATCCAGGATCATTGGGGTGTTTTCCGTTACTATCCACAGTAAGTTCTTCAGCAACCTGAACGAACTGCGACCAACTCCACGCCTTGCTCTCCAAATCTGGAGGAGGAGAAATATGTGCCTTCTTGAAAATAGAAGGGTTATAATACAAATTTTCATTCTCTAAGGTACTTAAGTTCGTATACTTCCCAGGAGCCCAATAAATATAAGCTTCCGGCAACCAATTTTGAAGCTCGACGTCTTTCTTTACATAAGGTGCAATATTGAGAATATGCCCTTGCGCGCCCCAGATAAGCGCCTGGTTAGACCCCAAATATGACATGTCTGGCATATTCCCTGAAGCCATCAACGTGTTTAATTTGGTTTGATAGTCAGACGGAATGATTTGCGGAGTGACGGTAACGCCTGGGTTATCCTTTGAGAATTCAGCCGCCTGTTGAGTCTGAATCTGTTTTTCAAATGGACTTCCCCAAAACATGAACTGCAGACTCTTCGAGTCACCCGTGCTTGAGCCCGAGCTGCCGCAACCGACGACCATCACACTTGACAATGCGGTTGCCAAGGATACTGTCAATACCTTGTTCTTGTTCATAAGAACTTCCCCTATCGTTTTAATCGTTCGCTCAAAGGACAATTGCGTCGCAAATCGATATGAATGTCACATACAACCCAAGCACGTGAACCATCGCGACGTGCCATCAAAGCTACAGCAGGCAGTATTTAAATCCCCTACTGCAATACTTTATAACTCTCTCGACAGCCCGATGGCACCGCTTACATACAGACCCCCACTCATCACGATATTTTGAATCAATAGAACATTGTGCGAACGTATTGTCACCTTAAGCAGAAATCTCAATATTCATATATACAAATCGAGGGACAACATTATAACTTGGATGTACATATTTATTCGGAAAGAAACTGAAACATCCGTACAACCGCAAATGAACTGTCAACACGTCGTCCTTCGTTTTTCTATCGTGCTAGACCGTAAGTGGATTTTAAAATCTTGGGTCATCGACCAATCGAGAACGATGGGGCGAAACTCCACAGCGAGGAGAATGCTGAGACTTGATTCACGTCGGTGAGGTTCCGATACGTGGCGAAGAAGTGTTTAGCGGGATCAATCAAAGAGTGGTAATTCGTGTGGAGTAGTTGAAAACCGCATAGGGGCCAGGCACCTAGCCCATGGATAGCATCCTATGCGATGAGGGACGTGCACGCTGCGACGAAGACGGCTTATTTATTGCGTAAAACGGTGATAAAACCATCTAGTATTTCGTGGCTAAACACAAATCCTTTTCGCTTATAAAACTCCAAAGCGTCGGAGTTGCCGTTTGACACGAAGATAAAATAGTCCTCGACGTCGTCAAATTGATGCAACCATGTCATTGACATCTCGAATAACCGGGAACCGATGCCACTTTTTCTGTACTCTTCTCGAAGATAAAACTGCGATAAACAACCTACATCGTGCTTACGTACGGAAGAGAGATCAAAAAAGGTGGCAAAATCGTTGGCATATGTTTCTTTCGGAGAGATGTTCGAATATACATAGCCAACTGGTTTTTCACCATCTTTCACGACGACAATGTGATTGTGCAGGGCACTTTTGATGGACGGAATCATTCTGGTCTCAAAATTCATGCTGTCAAATAACTCTTGTCTAATCTGTGCCTTTGACTTTTGAAAGACCATGAGTTCATTGCACAGCTCTCTGCAGCATTCACTATTTTCACTAGGAATCGTCTCATATTGGATGGTCACGGTTTCATCCCCTTTGTGATCATCCTACAGGTACGCCTTCATATGTACACCCCACTTTCTTAACGATACCATAGGGCCCGATGCAACATGTAGAAATTGCATCCCACCTGGACCACCGCGGGACAGAACAAGCTCCTTTTCATTTTTTCGTGATTCTCCAGATTACACCCGTATCTTTTGTAAATCCTCCTCTCTTACTGACACCCATATCGACAACAAACATTTCATTTGTCGAACCGAATACGACGTCGATTGGACGTTCAAATCCCCCATCTCCAGTGTACGTCGCTGCATATCCGGATCGATTTACGGCAAAGTTCTTCAGCCTACCCGTCTGCAAATCGATTTGAGAAACGCGATGCCCAACCTTTGGCAACCGTTTTCCTCCTGCTGTCTGTGCACCACTTCCAAATTCGGCAACAAAGGCGTGCTCGACCGGACCAAAATCTGGATTATAGTTGAAATCGAACCCCATCGCTGCTGAGTGCGGTGTGAAAACTGCGACGGGTAACGGTGGCTGCATGGGGTGCTGAGCAAGTAAGAAACGAGGCTGCTTCTTTCCTTCCGGCTTAAAACAAGGTAGTGTCACTGGATATCCCCCCGTGTAATCCGGCCACCCGTACCAAACCCCAGGCCGGATACGCTGGAACTCATCCGGTGAGTTTGCGATATGGCGGCTCCCTCTCTCGTCCATGCCGTGGTTGGTGGCAAACAGCCGATGATGGCGGTCGAACTTGATTCGGAACGGATTACGTAGCCCCCACGCGACCAATTCTAAGTTTGAACCGTCGGGGTTGGCCCGTAAGATGCTTCCACTCGCCGCTGTGATCCCTTTTACCTTTTCCCCTTGTTTCGTTGACACACTGAATGGCGAAAAAGCGCCGGTGTAGGCTTTATCCTCGGCCGATTGAGTCAGAAAGTTGTTTGAGACAAAATTTCGCCCGACCAAACGCACTCGAGCTCCCGGATAATCGTGAAAAAACGGGTATCTCTTAACCCAACGATTGTCTTCGCCGACGACGCCGGAATTCGTCGCCGTCCCCTGACCGAAGTACATTTTGCCGTCCGGGCCAAAGACAACCCGGTTGTTGTGATGATCTCCCCAACTCGGTAGTCCCGCCAGAATATCTTCCTTATCGCCGTCAGGCTTGATGACCGTAATGGCTCCTCGATGAGAGACGTATACATTGCCGTTATGACAATTGATCCCGGTTAACGGCGGGGAAAATCCGTCCGCGACGACCACAAATCGGCCGTCTGTGTACTTCAGAACCTTGCCGTTGCCATCTGTTACTCCTGCGTCGGCCACGAACATCTCACCTGTATCCGCGATCACTAAATTGATAGGGACATTCAAACCGTCTGCGAAGACGTCGACCTGATATCCCGCCGGTACAACAATATCGCTGGGATTCAATTTTCTTGTGCCATTCAACGACCAACCACCCCCTGGAGGCTTCCTGAGACAGAATATGCTGGTCATCTTTGTCCTTAATCCAATCGGAGCATGCTCGCAAGTCCAGTCATCAGCCATCCGGAATCGGCTTGCTATGAATCTTTCTGATGATCTTTCACGACCGAGGAGGGTTTTTTCTCTAATGCGAGGAAGGCATGAGTCGGAACGTAGCCGGAGGGGGCTTAGAGTGTTGATGGTGATTGCGTCTTAGTCGCCTCTATTGACTCCCCCTTGTGACCTCATTCCCAATTGTTCACTCGATCCGGTGAACAATTGGGATGAAGTCTCTTCTTGTACGTCGCGAATCGCAAACGATACGAGGAGAACTAGTCAAACATTCGCTGCTGAATGATTGACCGCCAGTTGAGTTTTTACCGTTTCCAGCGTCCAATACTTTTCTGGCTTGGTCGCCTCTAATTTTTCAAGGCATTCCCGATGAATTTCAGCGACTCGCTCTGGCGTAATGATGTCTGCTGGGTCACATTCGACAATGTTTACCGTCGTTTTGTCCTCATACAGGCGTTCACCTTTAAGTCTGGCGTGTTCGTCATATGGCCACAGGAACACTTGGCGACTCGTGTAATGATAAATTTTATCGGGATGGTCGACTTCGAACCCTAAATCGATTAGTCCCTGCCCTTGGATCAACTGATGGAATGTGAGTTCATCAGATATTCCCCAATCTGCCACAGCGAGCAAATCATCTGAATGCCACAACACGGATTTTGCCGCGATGTTATAAAATCCGACGACCGCTTCTTTCCCTTCAATCACCGTGGGGTTACTTCCCCAAGTCACCCGATAAGTGGGGTTGTCAACCATCATGTCAGAAGCGATAATCTCGTCGAACATGCCAGCACCCTCAAGGTGGACATGTCGACGAAAGTTTTCGAGAATAGCGACGTGTAAAGGGTTTGTCGTCCGTTCCAACAACCTTGCAACTGGATTCAGGCAAGTATAGATTTGCGCTTCAAATTTACTCATCTCATTCCCTCCAATATTGACAGGCAAGTGCTGTTGTTCGCAGGAGTGAAAACCGTGAAGGGCGACCGGGGAGACATCCCGTATGACTGAAACGTTCTGAACCGACTTATCGATTGATGAGACCGTGTGGGTCTAAAACGAACTTTCGGGCGACTCCGTCGTTAAACTCCTGGTATCCAGCAGGGGCTTCGTATAACGAGATGACAGTCGCGTTCACCGCCTTCGCAATCGCCGCCCTGCCACTGAGGATGGCGTTCATCAGCTGTCGATGATAGCGCATAACCGGCGTTTGCCCTGTCGTAAAGGAATGCGCTTTCGCCCACCCCAATCCAATCCGGATTTTCAAAGATCCCACTTTTGCGTCCTCATCCGTCGCCCCAGGATCCCCTGTGACATACAGTCCGGGTATTCCTAATTTGCCGCCAGCACGCGTGATTTGCATCATCGTGTTCAACACGGTGGCAGGTGCCTCCGTGTGAACGTGCCCGTGACCATGGGCTTCAAATCCGACGCAATCAATCGCGCAATCCACCTCAGGAAGACCCAAGATTTGTTCAATTTGCTCACCCAAATCGTCATGCTCACTCAAATTTACCGTTTCACAGCCAAAACTGCGCGCTTGAGCCAAGCGTTGCTCATTTAAATCTCCGACAATTACCACCGAGGCCCCCAGCAATTGTGCAGAGTGCGCTGCGGCGAGCCCGACCGGGCCGGCGCCGGCCACGTACACTGTGGAGCCAATCGTCACCCCTGCCGTGACCGCCCCGTGGAATCCAGTCGGAAATATGTCAGAGAGCATCGTCAAATCAAGAATCTTTGCCATCGCTTGTTCTTTATCCGGAAACTTCAATAGTTGAAAATCTGCATAAGGAACCATCACGTACTCGGCCTGGCCACCGACCCAGCCGCCCATGTCGACATACCCATAGGCGGATCCTGGCCGGTCTGGATTCACATGGAGACAAATATGTGTATCCCCGTGCTTACAATTCGTACAGCGCCCACACGCGATGTTAAACGGTACCGACACCAAGTCTCCCTTGTGAATAAACTCGACATCACGCCCGACTTCGACCACCTCACCGGTGATTTCGTGCCCCAGAACCAGCCCTTCTGGTGCCGTCGTACGACCGCGGACCATGTGTTGGTCACTGCCACAAATATTCGTCGACACAACCTTTAGAATGACACCGTGTTCACATTTTCGACCCACATTCAATGGATTGACACCAGGCCCATCCTTCAGAACCAAATCTGGGTATTCAGTGGCTTCCACTGCGACCCGCCCCGGGCCTTTGTACACGACTGCACGATTTCCTGTCATGGTAACATCCCCTTCTTCACTTAAATGAAGATACTCAAGTTCAACATGGAGAGGACCGTTTGGTCCGGATAAATGGTCCGCTGGACGAGTTTTAGCCGATTGTCGACTCGCCGAATCACATCCACGCGTTCGCCGAACATCTGCTCAATTTCAGGTCTGTCGCGAATACTTCTTAAAATGAGAAAGTTGCTATGAACTTCTGCCTCATCCTCTGACGCACCCGCTTCCACAAGGACGTTGGACACAAAGCGCCGAGTGCGCGTATGCGGGTTTTCCGCCCATGCCGAGGTGGTCCGAAACCGCTGCACACGGGTGATTAAACTGCGCTTGTTTTCGTCGAAAAACGTCATGTCATCGACGATATCATCTGGGTGTTCAAAGTCTCGAGTCACCCGCACAGGCATCCGATAACTCAGATTGTCATCTAGTAGTTCGAGCCACTCTTCAAATTTCCGACGATCCAGGAGTGCTGCCTCTGTGTAGAGAAAATGACAGATTTCCTCATATGTCATCGTTTCATCCCCCTTTCCGGAAATCGCTTACAGGACACCTGTCGGAACATCTGCCTCTTTCAATAGGGAGTCGACCCAGTGTTCGTAAAACGCACGCGATATGGCGTCCAGATAACAAGTTGGATACGCGGTTCCCGGTCCCGGCCACGTTAAATCGGGCTCCACTCTGTCGAGGCCCATCAGATAGTTCAAGGCATTGTTGTAATGAACGTCTTTATCTTGCGCCATCGTCCCTCGAGTGGTTTCTGCCACTCTCGTCCAAATCTCCGCATCATCTTGCTCCAGGGTTCCTGCAGGGCCAAACGAGCCAATGTAGCTGAGATATGACGCTTGTTTAAACGATTCAGGCGCCTCTTTATCCACCATGAACCACGAAGTGACCTCTATTTTCATCGGTCCGACGGGCCGCCAAACGCGAAAGTTGACAAACGAAGTCAACGGTTCATCGGGACCTCCGGTTCCGTGCATGGGGCTGACGAACGACAGATTTGGAAAGCAATTGCCGACCATGATCATCGTCTTTTCAAATACGTCGAGTTGTTCAGCACTCAAATTCCGTTTGAACATCGGCCACATTTCCGACGGTAGGCCTTGGTAGGGCGGTACATCCGCTCCAGCTTTTGCCGCTGTACACATATTGATGCCGTGTCCATTGTCGAGCACGACCTGATGACCGTAACTAGCGTACATCGGATCCTTCGGACTAATGCCTAATTCTACCGTGGAGCGATGGCTCATCGCTGTATGATATGGATCTCCGCCAAAGTTATCTGCACTGATTTTCCAATTTGTGTTGATAATCCATTTTTGCGGGACGCCGCGCACTTCCATTCCCGCATCGCTGCGACCGAGCATAATATCGAAATACCATTTCATATCACCCAAGAAATCCTCTAGCGGCTCGGCATGTTCGTTCAACGAGCCAAAAATCATCCCGCAATAACTCGATACCTTCGGGATTTTTCGCAGTGACCATCGACTGCGATCCATTTCCTCCCCGTACACTCGGTTTCCCGCGACAATCCCAATCAAATCGCCCGCCAGATTAAACGTCCAACCATGATAAGGACAGGTGAACGCCTTTTTCTGACCAAAATCAGCGGTGCACAATTTCGTGCCGCGATGTGTACACGAGTTCAGATACGCTTGAATCTGACAATTCTCATCCCGCAATAGCAGGACTGGGTCATTGACGATCCAACGAGTCACGTAGTCGCCGGGCTGTTCGATCTCCGACTCGTGACCTAGGAAATTCCACGTCTTTGCGAAGATTTGCTCCACTTCGGCTTGATAAATTTCGTCGTCGGTAAACGCCCATTGCGGCAATAGACCACGTTGAATCTTTTCCTTCACGCCTGCGAGTATCGTCTTGTCGATTGCGGCACTCTTCGCCAACTCCATCAACCTCCATGTTTGAAGAACCTTAGCCGACCGAAACTACTCCCTCGCTGTGTACCGGCCTGGCCACACGTCTTGGTGCGGTCTCCTTAATGCCAAAGCCGACGAGGAATACTAGAAAGGACCCGGCAGCAGAAATCAGCATGGGCGCTATGAGACCATGGTGATCCGCTGCAATTCCCGCTATTGTCGGCACCGTGGTGCCACCGAATATCTCGCCGATCATCATCATGATGCCTATCGTGGAAGCAGCAAATACCGCAGGTACAGATTCACTAGGAATGATGGACATCGCGATGGGGGAGTAGCCCTGCCCTATCGCCAATACAAACAATAGGATGATGATAGGAACAATCCCAGTGTGCACTGTCGCCAAAACCAACGGCGCTAGAGTGGCAAGCAGTCCCGCGATAATGAGCGACGGTTTTCGCCCAATTCGGTCAGACACCAACGGCACGACAAATCCCCAAATCCAAGACCCAAAACCAAACGCGCTCATGGCCCAACTCATCTGCGTAGGGCTGATTTTATCTACCTCTGTCATCAGAATCGGGGCGAACGTTGTGAAGGTAATCAGCCATGTGATAAAACCGATGGAACAAATGAGGCACAACCAGGTGTTTCGGTTTTGAAAGATGACTTTATAGTCCGACCAACTGAGCTTTCTGTGAGCGAGCTCTTGTGTGATCTTCGGTTCCCGCATGTACTTTGCCACGATGACTGCGAGAATGAGGGCCGGAATCGCCAACAAGTAAAATGCCACCCGCCAGTTGAATGCCGTTGCGAGAGATACGACAATCAGTGGTGCAATCGCGCTGCCGAGCAAGCCACTCGCACTTTGGACAAAGCCAATGTTGAAACCTTGACGACTCGGCGTCGACGTTGCTTTGACCGCACTTGCTCCAATCGGGAACACAGGCCCTTCAGATAATCCCATCAAGGCCCTGACCAGAACCATGCCCATGAATGACCCAACGACGCCTGACAGGACGGATGCCAGTGCAAAGACCACAATGAAAACAACCAACACTTTTTTGCGATTTCCTATTAAATCCGAAAAACTCGAGAACAACCACGCGGATACACCCCAACACACCGACAGCGCAGAGGCAAACATACCCACTTGTGCGTTATTGAGATGGAGATCTGGAATGACAAACGGCGACAGAAAGGTAATGCTTTGGCGATCCATGAATACCAATCCAAATGCGAAAAACATCATGAGGATAATCCCATTTTGATAAGACCATACCCGCGATCTCTCTTTCATACCTCACCCTCCTCGTATACCTCTGAAAGCAAAACGAGTTTTCATCTATTTCGATGCATTTCGTGCATGAGTCCGAATAAATTGAATGAGCTGTTGATTAAACGGTTCTGGACTTTGACTCGGACAATAGTGTCCACCCGGAATCACGACCATTTGCGAATTTGGAATCAACGCATGCATCTCTTGGCCCATACTCACATCGTTGATCTTGTCCTCTGCTCCCCAGACGACGAGCGTCGGCAGTTGGATGTGTGGCAATCTGCGGCGCAGATGATACCTCGCGCGATGCACCGGGTTGTTCATATGATTCAGAACCCTTCGGTACGATTCCACTGCGCCTGGCAGCAAGGTCCGCTGATACCAAACATCCGCCATCTCTGTGACATCAGACCCGTCGTGAATGGTCTCTGTCGCGTGGGCCAAAATTGCCTCCCGAGTAGGGGCTTGAAACTGTGTCATGGTCGACAATGTACGCGTCGACATACCACCGCTGCCCACTAAGCTCAACGTGCGAACCCGGTGAGGACTTTCATAGGCTAAGAGCGCTGCCACCCAGCCGCCCATTGAATGCCCGACGATATGCGCTGAGGAAATGCCTAACGCATCTTGAAACTCCCGTACAAAATCCACCAGATAAGCAAACGAGTACTCGACCGACAGTCGGTCACCCTTTCCCCATCCAACAAAATCAGGAGAAAATACATGAAAATGTCGGCTGAGTTCAACGATATTGGGAAGCCAATAATCACCGCCCGTCCAAAACCCGACGCCATGGAGCAGAATAAGAGGCTCTCCCTCCCCTGCCTCCAAATAGTGGGTTACGCCGTGACTCAGCGCGGTTTGACGTTCCTGAACTGGGGAAAATTCCACCAACATCCTCCTCCCTACTCGCCCTTTGACTTCCTATTGCCAGACTGCGAACGTCATCCCTACGCCCGTTCCAGCAGGCGAACGATAGCCAGAAACATAATCCAAATACTGTAGATTCAGATGTTCCAATGCGCCCGCAGCAACGATCCAGTTCAAAATTTCCCCAGAGGCCCCCTCCAATTTTTCCCTCGGCAAGGTCTTCAGGATATCTGCGTCTTTGTTCTTGAGTCCCTGGATGACAAGTTCGTCCAACTTCTCATCCAGCTTGAAGTGGCTTAAGCCGCCGGATCCAATAATGGCAACGGTTTTGTCTGGGTCCCACGACTCGATGGCCCGTCTCAGCGCTCGACCGAATTCATAGCAGCGGGCAGGAGTAGGTTGATTGGGTTGAAAGAAGCAATTGACAAACACAGGGACCATGGGAATGTCTTTTTGCGGTGCCAAACGACGTTTGACGAATGTGTACGCATGACCTAAAGAGCGATTTTCCAGTTGCGTTTTACTTTGAGCGACGTCAAATCCCTCGGTCACCATGCACTCAAGGATGTGTCTACCGAGGTCGCCCTCAGTAGCGTAGTGAACAGGTTCGTCCGTTGTATGCCACGCCCATATGACCGGCCTTAAGGACGGGTGTAACTCTTCTAACTTGTGGGGTAGATCCTTAATTTCCGAACCCCAAAACACGGCGAACGTCGGCTTCACCTCATCCCAGAACAGCTCTTCTTGGTCATCTCCAATCACGACCAAGACATCCGGATGCACGTCCTGAATGACCTTATTCAAATGCTCAACAGCGACCTGACATTGTTCGTACTTTTGCTGCCATAGTTCGGGTGATAGCTGATCCTGAAGAACATGGGAGAGTTCACGCTCTCGCGCCTCGTACTGCGTATCCGGATTTTCGCGATCCCGTTCGGCATGCATGGCCCAGACATCTGATGGACTGCTGACCTGTGGGCTATGAGACGAGCCAATTCCTAGCACGATTTTAGCCATGGTACCCCTCCTTATGATGAATCCTCCGACTTAAGTTCGAATGAATGCGCTTTCTAACCAGGCTGGATATAGGCATCCCGCGTAACCCCAAACAGCGAGATCGATGAACCTACTCGCGAACGACGGCAGTAATTTCAACTTGCACGACTGCCCCGTTTCGCAAGTGCGTCACCGTAGAATGTCTCGCTGGCCGGCTTTCCGGATTGGGAAACATCTTCACCCATTCTTCATTCACCAAGTGGCGCAACTCCTCATTCTCGAGATACACGGTCATTCTACCGATATCTTCCGGACTGCCGCCGGCGCCCTCCATAAAGTGACGAACGTGTTGGAAGACAAGTTGAACCTGCTGTCCAGGATCCTCCGGAATCGTTCCGGTAGACGGATCAACCCCGGCAATGGCTGAGGAGAATACGAAAGGCCCAATTTTCGCACCTTGTGGAATGAGCGTTTTCCCGTGCGTAACTCCCTCGATTTCAAGACTCTTGCGACAACTCAACTTAGCCACCTCATTTACTTATCGATTAGCACAGACACCCTATCATCACTGCGTAGGTAAACCTCTTCGGAATCGCGATTGCCCGTTGGTTGAATTGTGCTTTAACATCCGCAATCCAGCCAACATTTTTGTTAACAATTTTATTGCGGGTGATGGTCTTGATTTGAAAAGCGATTCCAACGGTAAAAGCCCAAAAACAAAAGTACAATACCAAACTATTATGAAGACGCTTTATATATGCACATCATCGATTGAATGTTTGACCACTTGTCCTTTTGTCCCAGTCTGTGCACTCAGGCACCTGAGAAGGAACACTATGAATCACACCTTTTTACCAAAACAAAACGGGCCATCCATCTAGCGATTTTCACTTTGGGACAGCCTCTACCCGATTTCTTGAGACTATTAGAACTCATCATAGTAAATCGATGAGCTACGAACTCCGAGTTTCCCAATCAAACCAGTGTTCTGTTAAATAAAGATCTTTGGTCGTACGAGCTCCGTAGAATAGCCAAGCTTGCCGGGTGAATCCCTGAGCAAAAGCAGACTCAAGAAGGGCTTTGATAGGTGCAAGACCGGAACCACCTGCAACAAACACGATGTCGTTATCTAATGAACGTAATTGCATACGTCCAAACGGACCTGAGCCACTTACGACGTCCGCCGAATCTGGAGTCACTCTCTCATTACTAACAACTTCCCCACTAAAATCACGAACCGGAAATAATTGCAATCCCGGTTCTTCATCCTCCTCGACTTCCATGATCATGTCACTACGCGGCATAGTACTGCACATTAAAATGTATCCTTCTTGTCGTTCAAACTCCATCAAGGCGAACTCGGAAACACGATTCATTAATTCGTAATCCCCATCGACAACCTTCGCTTTGCAGGACGAGCAATTACCATGGCGACAACCGTATGGAACCGACATCCCACTCCGAATCGCGGCGTCTAAAACGGTCTGCTCTGATCCGCAGCGGACTTCTACCCCACTGGGCTCCATCCGAATAGAAAACTTTTCAGTTCCTATATTCATGGTACTCATTGAAACCACTTCCCTAGGTTAGAATCGCTTTCTTATGCTCTTTATTCACCAGTCAATGCCCTTGGTTTGAACCAGCATTCGTGGTTTTATCTACTTCTTCCAGGTCAGTTACCTGGTGTATCACTTGAAGTTTTTTTAATTCCATCTCTCTTATATGAGCGGACTGCAAACGTAGTCGTTGCGCTAATCTCATCACTCGAGCCCTCCTCCTTTGCAGTGCTACCCACCCCATTGATTTCAACCTCCATTTCTAGAAACCGTTGTGTAACGAGAAATGAATCGTGAGTGCCACCCAAAGATTTACTCGATCATTCATATTGCTCCAGTCGATTAAGCACAACTCAGTAATCTTGTCGAGCCGATATCGTAATCCCGCTACCGGGTGGAAATTCAGTTCTTAAATCAATCAATGGGTCGATCACGCTCTGGACTTGACTTCTATCATGGATACCTATAAGCATGATAAGAGGTAACCTGTCAAGCGCCGAACCTAACCTATCACACCGATCTTCAATCAATCCGGGTGTCTGCCCCTCGTCGTCAATCAAAGTGCGAAAAAGATCTTCGAAGTTCTGATGACTAGCACGGACTAACAACTGCCGATGAAACAATTCAATTGCTAGAATTTCTTGTGCACGCTCTAAGAGCAGTTCATCCTTTGTCCGCTGAATTTCATCTATATCTTTGTTCCACCATCCCCACCACGAAAACAATCGTGGTCCTTTGAGCTACGTTAGTTTAATTCCTGGACAGTCGACTCACAATCTTCTTGAACAAAATAGATAGGCACAATGGCGGTTACATAACATGCGTTGTTGGAACGTCCACCTCTTGGCGTCTCAAGTCACTCGGCATCCGGTTCTTATATTTTTTAAAAATGCGTCCAAAATACGTGACGTTACTAAAGCCTACTTCACAAGCGATGGTGGTAATGGGTAAGTCGGTTTCGAGCAATAGTTGTTCAGCCTTCATGACACGTAAGATGTGTAAATACTCGACTAAGGTCTTCCCTGTTAACTTCTTAAATATATGACAAAAATAATTCGGACTCATATTCACCATTCGAGCTGCTTCCCGTAACTGAATGGTTTCAGCAAAATGCTCGCGTAGAAAGGTTAATAAAGATGTGAACTGTGTCGTCTCATGACTTTGCCGCCTTGCTTCGCCCGCCGGTGGATAGTTGCGAAAGATCACACCAAACAATCTATAAAATTCAGATTTAATAAAAAGTTCGAATCCAGTTCGATGATGTTCAAACTCATCGATGATGGCCAGAAGTGAGTGGCGAATATCTGGGCAGAGTGGTTCATCCATTTTAATGAAGTTAGGCAATTGTAAACGGTTGCTTAAAAGGGATCCAAAGTACCGATTATCGGTGCAATCCAGACCGGCATTTCTCAACAGGACGTCGTTGAACACCACGGCAATCATTTCCGTGTCATCCGTGAGCGGTGTCGCACTATGAACCTGCTTCGAATTGACAAACATCAGCTCACCCTTCTGCATGTCGACAAAGTCGCCGTCTACTTGAAATCGTGACGCACCACGAAGAATGACGACCCATTCCAGGTGATCATGCCAGTGGGGCTCAAAATTCTGGCACCTAAACGTATTCATCGGAAAGGTTTTGTCGGGAATCGGCGTGATCTCATGAATTGGACTGCTGGTGGTCATTGTTGTGACACCTCCATCTAGGACGATTCCTGCGACGCGATATGTGCCAGTATACAGCAATTTTACATTGAAAAGCGTAAAATTGTGCGAATTCGTGTGACACCCTGACATAGTTCCTATCATCGAACAGTCATACCATAGATTCTAATCGGAGGTGGTCATCATCAAGCAAATGGACGGCGTTAATCAGATCCGAATTGGTACGTTGGTCAAGGGGGATCAAGCTGTACGCGTCATTCCGCAAATTCTGGAGCATGGCTTTGAATCGTTTAGTTTAACCTTTTGGCAGACAACCGGTACGGTGAATTTAGACGAGTTAAGCAGGCAGATGGAGAATATTCTGTCTGAATCAGATGCGGTGATTTCCAGTCTTTCTATCTTCGGAAATCCGCTTACCGGACACGGGGATAACGCAGATACGCTTGCGAGTTGGGAACGTTTAATTGACAAGGCGAGGAGCTTCGGGACCGATCTCGTCACTGGATTCACAGGACGCATGCCTGGAGCCATTGAAGATTCGCTTCCCAAGTATGCAGAAGTTTTCGGTGAGTTGGCGAAGCGCGCACAGGATAGAGGTGTGCGGATTGCCTTTGAAAACTGCGACATGGGCGGTACATGGGAACATGGCGACTGGAATATTGCGCACAATCCGTTGGCTTGGACGCATATGTTTGAGGCTTTGCCTGCCGATAACATTGGACTTCAGTGGGAACCTTGCCACCAGATGGTCAGCTTGATCGATCCCATTCCACAATTAAAGAAGTGGATCAAGACGGGCAAGATTTTCAGTGTCCACGGAAAGGACGCGACGATTGCGTGGGACGTTGTTCGAGAACATGGCATTCACGGACCAAAACAGTTTGTCTGGCACCGTACCCCAGGTTTCGGCGACACCAATTGGACAGATGTCATTTCAATTTTGCGCAATGGTGGATACGAGGGTTCGATTGACATCGAAGGCTTTCACGATCCCGTGTATCGCGACGCACTCGAGATGACCGGACAAGTCCATGGTCTGAATTATCTCAAGCGTTGTCGCGGTGGGGATTTCATTCCGAATCCTAGCTGATTTGTTGCGAAATGAGGAGGGAATTTTAGTGGCGAAATATCGCGTGGTGGTCGTCGGATGTGGTGGCATGTCGAACAAGTGGTTTGATTACCTCGCACTGCGAACGGATACGGAGGTTGTTGGACTCGTCGACATTTTTATCGATGCTGCCAAGTCCATGGCAGAACGTCGACAACTCGAGGTTCCTGTATTCTCAGATTTGGAAGAAGCTATTGAAGTCACGAAACCGAATGTAATCTGTGATGTGACGATTCCCGACAGTCATCGCCAAGTGGCGCAAACAGCGCTCGCGGCGGGATGCCATATTCTTGGGGAAAAGCCGATGGGCGCTTCACTGGAAGATGCGAGAGCGATTCTACATGCGGCGAATCAGTCAAGCTCACGCTATACTGTCATGCAAAATCGGCGCTATAATCAGCAAATTCGGGCCGTACGTGACGGGATACAGCGCGGGATGATTGGCAAAGTCGGCGCGATTCACGCGGACTTCTTTATCGGCGCGCACTTCGGAGGCTTTCGCGATGCCATGGCAAATCCACTGATTCTAGACATGGCGATTCACACTTTTGACCAGGCACGGTTCATTTCCGGGGCGGATCCGGTGTCTGTCTTCTGTCACGAATTCAACATGCCAGGCTCGTGGTATCAGGGAAATGCGTCAGCTGTGTGTCTCTTTGAGATGAACGACGGATCCGTCTTTACTTATCGTGGATCCTGGTCTTCAGAAGGGTTCAATACCTCATGGGAATCCGACTGGCGCGTGATTGGCAGTCTTGGAACCCTTCGTTGGGACGGCACGAATCCGCCCGTGTGCCAGGTGGTAGATGAGACGAAACCGCACGCATTTATCCATGAATACAAAAAGATCAAGCTCCCGATGACATGGGAGGGTCAAGAGGGACATTGGGGCTGTTTGGACGAAATGTTCGCCGCGATTGACGAGGATAGACCGGCGGAGACCGACAGCAAAGACAACATCAAGAGCGTGGCCATGGTGTTTGGCGCCATTGAGAGTGCCAAAACCGGCAAGAAGGTTCGAATCGAGTACTAAACTCAGAGGATTCCATCACGACTGGGGAGGCTATTTAGATGAAACTCGGAGCGAAGCAGAGCGTTTTCACGAGGACTTTCAAAATGCCGTTCGTTTGGCAGCGGAACTCGGTGTGGAGAACGTCGTCACCTTCGCCGGTTGTCCTGGGGAATCTGAGACTTCACAGAATCCTGTATGGGTCACTTGCCCGTGGCCGAACGATTTTTCGAGAGTGGTCGATTGGCAATGGACGGAGAAGGTCATTCCATATTGGACTGAACAGGACAAATTCCTGAGAGAGAACGGGGTTCGCGTCGCCATTGAGCCGCATCCAGGATTTGTCGTGTACAATTCGGAGACCTCTCTGCGCTTGCGCCAATCTTGCGGTGACAGCATCGGTGTCAACTTTGACCCGAGCCATCTCTTCTGGCAACAGATGGATCCGGTTGCATGTATCAAAGAGTTGGCGAAGGAAAACGCACTGTACCATTTCCACGCGAAGGATACCGCCATTTATCGAGACAACACCTCGCTAAACGGCGTACTCGACACGAAGTCCTATCGAGATGAGATGAACCGTTCATGGATATTCCGCACGGTCGGCTATGGACACGGGGAAGACGTCTGGCGGGATATCATCAGTGCGTTGCAACTGGTCGGCTATAAAGGCGCTGTCAGTATCGAACATGAAGACAGCTTGATGTCCGTGAACGAAGGTTTCCAAAAGGCCGCGCAATTCCTAAAAGGGCTACTGATTCAAGAACGTATTGGCGAAATTTGGTGGACCTAATGGTACATTAAGAAGATTCGCTTGGAGGGCGATAACCTCAGGCTACGTCGAATGACGTGAGCCTGGGGTTATTTGTCGGATCGAAGCAAGTATAGCCTTCCAGTGCACCACCCTCGTCTGGTGCGCAACCGACTACGGGGCGTAGGGGCGTACATTTCCTCGCAAAACACACCAAAAAACCGAGTACCTTTTCGGTACTCGGGCACCTTTATCCTCAGTGATTAACCCTTTAGACCACTGCTCGAGATCCCTGCGGTGATAAAACGTTGAGAGAAAATGAGAATCAATGCTGCCGGAATCGACGCGATAACCGCAAACGCCATCATCGGCCCCCATTGGTTACCATACTGTCCGGAATACTGAAAGACGGCCAATGTCACAGGCTCGATGCGGTTGCTTGTCGTCATCGTCAGCGCAAACAAGAAGTCTCCCCAGGAGAACAGAAAGGCGAACAATGAGGCTGTCACCAATGCGGGTTTAGCAATCGGTAGTACAATTCGTAAAAAGGCGGTCCAATTGTTTCCTCCGTCCACGAAGGCGGATTCCATCAATTCATGTGGAATCGATAGCATAAATGCTCGCAGGATAAGCACACAGAATGGCACCGCGTAGGTCGAGTCCGCCAGAATAATCCCAAAGTAGTTGTTCAGAAGACCTAATTTGTGAAAAATGACAAACAATGCGTTCGCAAGGGAAACACCGGGCACCATTTGAACAATTAATAGCGCCAAGAGCAGAATGGAGATGCCTTTGAGTCGAAAGTGCGCTAGGGCAAACGCCGCTGGCGACGCAATCAGGAGTGAAAGAATCACCACTCCAAATGCGATGATTAAACTCGTCACCAAGTGCGTCCATTGTGAACTCAGTACTTGTCCATACACTCCCCATTGCGGCGTCGGGGGATAGAACGCCGGATTGCTCGCAAATAACTGCATGTTGGTCTTCAATGACGAAACAATCATCCAGTACATTGGAAACACCAAAATAGCTACGCATATCAAGGCGACTACGAAGTAGATTCCCTGTCCCCAACGCTTTTGCGCAACTGTCATCGCAATATCCCTCCTACTTGAGCGATTTTTTGTTGAACCAGAGATAAAAGAAGGTACAGACTAAGGCAATAATCATCATTCCGTTTGCAATTGCCGCCCCTTGACCAAAATTCAGATTCGTAAAGGACAACGTATAGGACCACGTAGACAATAGTTGCGTAGAATTGGCCGGTCCACCGCCGGTCAGCGAGATGACAATGTCAAATACTTTTAATGTGTAAATTAGACCCAACATCAAAACGATGGCAAACACCGTGCGTACACTAGGAATCGTAATATGCCAAAAGGACTTCCACTTTGACGCGCCATCTAACTGAGCCGCCTCGTACAGTTCAGCTGGTACATCCTGTAGCCCGCTGTAAATCAAGACCATATTAAACGGAATTCCAGCCCAAATATTTGTCGCGATAATGACCAGCATGGCAAGCTGTGAGTGCAACAACCACGGGATCGGATGGTGAATGATATGGAGTGACAGCAGCACCTCATTGACAATACCGTCGTTCGCATCGAACATCCACTTGAATATCGTTCCGGAGATCAGTGCTGGAATCAGCCATGGAACGAGGATCATTGACCGAAGAAACTTGCTTCCCGGAAACTTGCGATTGAACAGGATGGCTAGCCCTAACCCTATCGAAAATTGGAATACAATCGAGAGCGCGGTGAATTCCAACGTATTCCCCACCGTATGCCAAAACTGCTGTCCAGACCACGCCTGGATATAATTCTTCAGGCCGATGAAATGCGCGTTTCCGCTGATCATCGTAATTTGGTTCATATTTTTAAATGAAATAATTAGGCTGTAGTAGAGTGGATATCCAAACATCAGTACCAGGTACACCATCAGTGGAAGTATGAACAGCCACGGTCCCCAGCCAAGACCTTTTCTTCTCTTTGCTTTCAGCGCAGTCGTCACGTCCTGTTGCTTGGTCACTACAGCAGACACGATTGTCTTGTACCCCTTTCCCTCCGGGCGAAAAAACCTAACGCCCGCGCAAAATTGTGAGAGAGTTCGTACGATCAAGTCGCACGAACTCATAAGATCTAATCACTACTTATTGAGAACTAGAACTCAACATTTGCTGCGTCGCGCTCTTTGCCGTCGCCAGTGCTTGGTCAACGCTTGCTTTTCCGGTGAGTACGGATTGAAGGGCGGTTCCCCAAATATTAACCGCGTTCGGATAGTTTGTTCCCAAGTCAGCTGTTCTCGCCCTCGCTGTCTTTACCTCCGTCTCAAACGTCTTCAGGTATGGGTACTTACTGACGACTGCGTCCATCGCCGGTGTGTATGCCGGGATAGTCTGATTAGCCGTATTCCACGCGATTTGATTCTGCTTTGTATCCGCCAGCCACTGTATAAATTTGAAAGCTGCTTGTTCTGTGCTTGAATTCTGTTTTGTTACCGTCCAAACTTCCCCTCCCAGTGGGCTGACCACTGTGTCTCCGACTTTTGGAACTGGAATGGTCGAAATGCCATAAGACAATCCTCTGATCTGTTGCAACGAAGGAACAATCCACGGGCCATTGATGACCATCGCGACTTTGCCTTCCTGAAATTGATTTTGGACATCCTGTTGGTTCCAATTGACCACGTCTTGCGGCATCGATCCGTCTTTTTCCATGGTTAAGAGTAAATTCAGTGTGTTTTTTGTTCCCGCTGAGTCTATGTTATTTTTTAGGTCGCCACCGTCAGTCCAGAAGAATGGCTCTGTCTGCCAAGCAACGTTTCCTATACCACTCGCCCCAGAAAAGGCAAATCCATACGTAGAACCATTTGTCAATTTTTTAGCATCCGTAACTAATTGAGCCCATGTCTGAGGAGGTTGCTTGATTCCAGCCTGTTGAAACATTTTCTTATTGTAAAACAGCCCAATGGTGTTATTTCCATTCGGAAGAGCGTAGAGAGAATTGTTGTACAGACCTTCACTTAAGGAACCTTTAGGAAAATTATTGGTGTCTATATGTCCTAATGTGGTCAGTGGTACAAGTACACCCGTGCTCGCAATGTCCGGAACCATTGGGTTGTCTAACATTAAGACATCCGGCAAAGAGTTGGCAGTCGCTTCTTGAAGTACTTTTTGCTGATAAGATCCGCCCGGAACCGATGTTCGGTTGATGGTTACGTTTGAATTTTCTTTTTCGTACTCGGAAATTAAGGTATTCATCTCCGTATCGCCCTGACCACTCGTGTAATAATCCATTAAGGTCAGCGTGATTTTCTTTCCGGATGAATTGCTACCTCCGCCGCCAGAGCCACTAGAAGTTCCGCAACCGTTTACAAGGGTGACAGTACCAGCCAACAGAATAGATGTCGCCCAACCTGCCGTCTTTACATACTTCATTCATTTCGTCCCCCTTTTTCGCACACTGACCCTTTTCGAAATCGCTTTCTAAGCTAACAAAAAACCTCACATGTACGAACAAATAAGGAGGATAGAGAACGGAACATTCTGATATAATCATTGTTCCGCACTCACACACCTTCGCCTTGTACGTACCCATTGATGATGGACTTATGATAAATGAATTCACCGTCATCTACCACCTGCGATATCACCGTTTAGTCGTACAATATTACGTATTTGAATCTTACATATCATTATCAGAATATTTGTCTCACTTAATATAAACAAACAGTTAAGTAGCTTCACGTCAGTCAATTACAGGGATTTCGGCCTGTTGAGCTTTGAGGATTCACCTCGCCATGAGTAACCGAGAATGCCGCATGTTCTTCGTCGCCACCTCCTCCACGAACCGTCAACAAAGGAGCCTATAAAAAGGTAAAAGCCACGAACCAATCGGTTCGTGGCTTTGCTTGATGAAGGTAGTCCGTGCCATGTCACACCACCCACCTCCATCATATTCACTCGGTAATCCTTACCTTCATTCGTGTTCACCACTCAAAGTGTTACAGCTCAATCATACACTTGATGGCATTTGCTTCGTGCGACGTGACTTCCGAAAATTTATCCAAAATCTCATCGAAGGGAATCCTGTACGTAATATAAATATCCATCAGTCCTTCCTTAACTGCGTGAAGGACCGCGTCAAATCCTCAGTCGTCACGTTTCAACTCCCCAGAAGCGTAAGCTCGCGCTTATGGAATCCCGGATCGGAGAAAGAAATGTCATTCTGCACCAATCGCACGTACACGATCCCGCCTCCATGTGCAACGTAATGGATGGAATCCTTCATCGACTTGGCATTCCCCGTTGCATCAAATACCAGGGTAGGATATTCTCCATTCGTCAGTTCCGAAATGGTTTGCTCTGGCTGATGGAGCGCATGAATTGTCCCCTCAATCTTGCACCAGGATTTGCAGAAAGCCAGGCGAGATTTCAAGGTAGCACCTACTCGGTAATAACGCCCTTTTTCAGAATGATGTTCGCGTATTGCGCTCCTTCACCAGTTGCAACCACTGCACACGCTTTCCGAGCGCGTTCGTAAAACGCAAATCTATCTAAGTGTTCAAATGGTTCGGTTAGTGATGTGTGTTGTCTGAAAATCGAAACAAATTGATCCCAAATTGGTGTCTCTACCGTATCCCCTTGTACAACTTGCATCAATGCTGCAGGTTTCTCCACGTATGCATCGAGTGGGAATAGTTTCAATATTTCTTCAAGGAGGGGAACCATACCGTGCCCGTCTGCCCGAATTACCGTAGCACCATGACTCATAGCAGGAAAATTCCCATCAGCCAAAACAATCTCGTCACCATGGCCCATTTCCATTAAAACTTTGATCAGCTCTGGAGAAATCAATTTAGAAATACCATATAACACGTGTGCACCCCCCCAAAAACTCACTGGTATTCTCAAGAAAGACGCAGTTTATTGCTCTTTCGCAACGAATAACGCGTGCCCATTGGTAATTGTCACCACGGTCGTGTTTCCTTTCCTGACCACCGTAGTCTCAGGTTTGATAGGGCTTCGATTACGAGATTCTGCTTCATATTTGTAGTAAATCCTTTATAGCGTAACTTAACTTCTCTACGATGTTCCAGTACTGTATTTTAATCGCAAAATAATACTTTAAATTAACGAACTCTCACGCCATCGTATCCCATTTTTCTGGATTCAACGCGTACTTAGGCTGCTCACCTTCCAAGTAGCCGATTACATCCTTGAGCACTTCATACATTAAGTCCTGATGACCTTCTACCGTATCACCGGCCACGTGCGGAGTTAAGAGTACGTTGTTCATTGATACAAATGGGTGACAATCCAGCAAGGGCTCTGTCTCGTACACATCAAGAGCTGCGTAAAACCTCCCTGTCTGCAATTCCTTTATCAACAGATGTTCATCAAGAATGGTTGTGCGAGAAGAATTTATGAAAATGGCGCCTTCAGGAATACTCTTCAGTAAATCTC
Organism: Alicyclobacillus fastidiosus; assembly: GCF_026651875.1. GTDB lineage: Bacteria > Bacillota > Bacilli > Alicyclobacillales > Alicyclobacillaceae > Alicyclobacillus > Alicyclobacillus fastidiosus. The sequence continues at coordinate 3,137,136 of NZ_CP104067.1, forward strand.
CCGTGATTAAATATTTAGTTTCCGGAATAGATGGAGCATGAAGAGAAATCACATCGCATGCAAATATCTCTTCAAGTGTTCCCTTGCTAACTCCAAGTTCACGTGCCTCCTCGTCGTGCAGGTAAGGATCATACACAATCACTTCGCAGTGAAACGGTTTCAGAAACTGTAAAAAGGCGCGGGCAGTTGAGCTGGCGGATACTAACCCAATACGTTTGTGTGCGAGTTCATTGCGGCGTACACCTTTTTCCTTCCATCGATAGGTACGTACATTTTGATCCAAATCCTTAAATCGGTTCATCAGATTCAGCAGGGCCGCCAAACAATACTCCCCAACCGATTGGGCGATTCGAGGAGCTGCCGAGAACACGACAATTCCGTGCTCAAAAGCCGATCGGGGGACAAGTTGCTTGACAGACCCAGCCGCATGGGCAATCGCTTTTAACCGTTTGGCCCGTAATAGGACCTCTTCATGTATCACTGGAGATCCCCAACTGGTCAAAATAATGTCCACATCCTCAACAAGGTTGATAACTTCCTGTGAGGTTAAATCATGATCTAAATAATTCCAAACTGGTTGGCAATAAGTATCAATCAATTCGTGGCACATGGGTGAACAAACGTCGTTAAGTCTAGTCTTCGTTGGTAGAATAAGAGTTTTATATTTCATTCCCTAACTACCCCCTTCTTCAACAAAATATTTGCTTTGGGCGCCTGATCGCCCGTGGCGATAATCGCATACGCGCTCTTTGCTCGTTCATAAAACGAAAACCTATCGATATACTCAAAACCTCTAAATTCACCGTGTAATTGAATCGTTCTCTTGTATTCTTTCCAAACATCTGGAATCGGTTCATTCCCAGAAACAGCCATTAAAACGACTGGCATATCCACCGATCTATCCAGCGGGAAGTAATGTAAAATTGCCGCCAAGAGATCCGATACACGATGACCATCACATCTCACAAGCCGCTGCGCACACGAGGCAGCTGGAAAGTTTGCATCAGCCAATACAACTTCGTCGCCATGCCCCATCTCCATCAAAACTTTCATCATATCAGGGGAAATGATGCTCGGAATGCCTTTTAGCACAGTCACTCACCTGCTCACCGAGTTTTATTCGATCCGACTGTTTAATCGATTTTCATAGTAATCCGGGTTATCTCCCAATTTTTCCAACACAGGGAGTGTAATGTCGTTCAATTTCGACAATGTGGATAAGTCCAACGGACAGTCTAAAGCTTGTAGATTATTCTCCAACTGCTTTGTGTTTCGACAACCGACAATGGCCGTCGTGACCGCTGGATTTGAAATAACCCACGACAAAGCTAAAACAGACATATCGACGTGCATTTCTTCGGCAATGTGTCGTATTTCCGAAATTGCTTGGAAGACTTCCTGTTCCGCGCCATTCTCGCCATGTCGTGTACCACTTCCGCGCGTGTGATGAAAGTGGCGAGATCGTGCTTGCATCGGCTTCATGGCTTCTGGGCGGTGATACTTACCAGTTAAGAGTCCCTGCTGAAGCGGCATATAAGCGATCACGCCAACACCTCTTTCGATACATAAAGGAAGGATGCTCGACTCAATCGCCCGGGATAGTAAATTATAGGCAAGCTGATTAGCTACAATCTTCGTTCCGGTGCCCAATACCTGTTTCATTTGCTTTACGCCATGATTGCTAATAGCGATTTCTCGTATTTTCCCTTCCGCTTGTAAAGATCTTAATGTGTGAAATGCCTCATCTATGGATGGCGGAGAAACAAACAATCGAGCGTCATCACTGAAATGCTCAATAGAATGAGGGGAAATGGGCCAATGAAGGACATACACATCGATATAATCCGTATTCAAACGCGCAAGACTTTCCTCACAATGCTTTCTTAGTGTCGCAGGTTCGGTATTTGCTGGAGTGATTTTCGTTCCCACAATGGCTTCATTTCGTCTTCCTTGGAGCGCTTTGCCCAGTGATATTTCGCTGGCACCTTCATTATAGACTTCCGCAGTGTCAAAATAGTTAATTCCGCACTCTAAGGCTTCGTGGACAACTCGGTCGACATCTTTTTGATTTTGCTCTCCCCAGTAACTTCCTCCCCCAAACGCCCAACACCCCAATCCAATGGTTCCAAGTTGCAAATTTGATACGCCAAGCTTCCTGTATTCCATATGGAACTACCCCCTCGAGACAAAACATTCAGTTTTTAACGCGTATATAAAAGGGGTTCACACCATCCGTCACATAGCCTCACTCACTTAAGATCGCTCGCGCTAGAATCTTCTCCGCGATTTCCATTGTCTTAATAGCATCAGTAAAGTTCGAAGGAGGTTGCTTGTTAGATTTTACGGCATCTACAAATTCGCGATTTTTTGCCTGAAATCCAGCGAAAATGTACAATTCGTCGCTACCAGTAAATTCGCGTGCATCATAGTGAGTACCGGACGTGTCTCCGTCCATGTATACCGTAGCTTTTCCCTCATGCTCAGCCTCAACACAGATGTTCGGCGCATGCATCTCCACTGAGAATATCCTGCGTCCACTAGACCAACTATTGATGAGATATCCACTCGCCCCATTGTCAAAGTGCAATGTGGCCGAAATAAAGTTGATGTCAGGAACGCCTACCCGCTTAGTAACACTGTCGATTTTGACCACTTCTCCACCGCATATCCACCGCAATGTGTCAATCGAATGCACCGTGTCGTCCATCATGTGATCTCTTGCGTTTACAAAGGGTTCCATGTTTGATTTGTAAAATCTACAGACGGCATGATTAATCGGGCCTCTCTGTAAACACTGTTTGTGCAAGGCAGACACCATAGGAGAGCTGCGACGTTGAAAACTAACTTGCGTGATGCAACTGTTTTTCGTTGCCAAGTACTCCAACGTTCTTGCCTGATGCATGGTGAGACCCATTGGTTTTTCGATACAAAGATTCATCCCTTGTTCCAGGCACCATGTCCATACATCAAACATGATGTGCGGCTGCCCAATTGCATAGACGGCATCTGGTTTCGTTTCCGAGATCAACTGTTTATAGTCCTGATACCTATTATTTATCCGGTACCTATCCGCCGTCTTCGTCAAGCGTTCCAAATTCACATCGCATATCCCCGCGAATTCCACATCGTCAAATGATGCTAATGAGGGGTAATGTACTGTATTTGCCATCTGTCCCGCACCAATCATAGCAATACGTAGCTTCCGATCCGACACAAAAAAACCCTCCTCGTTTATTGAAATAGTGACTTGGCGTATTGAATATCTTCTCGAATTAAGCGCTCAGTCGCCTGTTCGTCGGTATACTCGGCCGTGAGGCACACGACTCCCCGATAGTTCCGTCGTATTAGATAGGAAGCGATCCTCGGCCATGAAGCGAGGCCATGTTTTCCAGTCGTGAAGTATCGCTGCCAGTCTGCAACTTCTGCCTCTGGGCCATTTGCCCGCATATAAAACGCATTCTTCAAATTCACCATACACAAGTGGTTCCATACGATGTCTAGTCCGTATTCCGGTTGTTGTCCAGCTAGTGCATCATGTGCAGCATCCCAAATCGCCCCAATATATTCGGAGTTAAATTGGCTAACAAGATGGCGTAGTCCTGAAGCGTCGCTTACACAATTACCATAGTGCTGTTGAATGCCAATTTTCACACCGTACCTTTCACACAGCGGCACTAATCGTTCCAGCCTTTTCATTTCTCTTTGCTCCGACGCAATATACCCATCATCGCCAATATTTATCATAATCCTAATCATCGGTACACCAGCCAGGGCACATCCCGCAAACACCTGTTCATCAGGGGAACTAGCCACGCTGAATACGCGAATTCCGTAATCAGCAAGATGAGAGACCAACTCAGGGAGTCCGTTTTCCGCGTTATCAGGGTTTACTTGGTAACCGTCGCGCAGGGGGAACTCAATTCCATCGAAACCTAAACCCTTAACAAATTCAGCTAATTGTGGAACAGGGATTTTTTTCCAAGGTTTAGTAAAAACAGAAAACTGAACATTGTCCACAGGAGACATCGAACACACCCCTCACATATTCATTTCCAACTCTACAAAGTATCCAGAGAATCCATTACTAAATCGTTACCGATCAATTCGATGCAGACCACAGTGTCAATGAGATCCGGTTGGATGTTCATAGTCCGTTCTCCAATGTCTTACTAAACAGATTCCCGGAGAAGTGCAAACCCTCTCTACAAGTTACATCTTGAGTATTTGAACTTCTCCTCGATTAACAGAATAGTAAGTTTTTTAATTTGAGTAACAATGACGTTTTCTAATTCTACTTGTCATTCAGCAAGAATTTCACGTCTGACGGATCTTGTTGGAACGAACTAGTATTAAACGGTTGCCCCATTCCCTTTTCTGACATTGAGATATAGTTAGTCAAATCAAGATTCTCCAAACCTTGTACGTATGCATTCCAGTCGCTTGAAATCGATTTGCTCCCAGTAACAAATGCATCTGTCCATTGATTTACATAATTATTTATATTTGTTTGGTCAGTTGTGTAAGTCTGTATGTCACTAGGTTGAATCCAGACTGCACTTGGAAATACATATTCAGGCTGAAGTCCTGCATAATTTTGCTGTGTGACAAGCTGAAGCATCGACTGGCTGCCACCTGATGAAAACGGAGGTATTGCGACGCCACCATTGCGCCAAGTTTCGGACTGATCGATAGGCCCCATCTGATTCCATCCCTCGTTCTGGCGGGCATTACCGGAATAAAATGCGTTCCAATTGGTATTGAACAATCCTTGTTTACCGTTCAATCCAAGCTGGCCCGGCTTCGCGGTTGTCCAGTCCGTACCTTCTGGACCAAAGTCGAGCATCTGCGTACCAGTACCATTGGGATTCCAAATAAAATTGATTAACTTCATAATTTTGATTGCTTCTTCTTGGCTCGCCTTATTGGTAATTGCAAATGTACCGCCAGCTGGCGAAGGGTAAAAAGCGGCATTACGTGCTCCACTCGGACCCGTGAGCGGCGGTACAGTCAACCAATATTGATAATTAGAACCTTTAGCACCATAGTTGTCGATAAAACCTGTTGAGGAGCCATTAGGCACAACCCCAACCTTGCCTTGGCTGACCTCGGTTTCAAGTGAAGTATTCGTCTGAGTGAAGGCACTTGGATCGATAAGTCCCTTGCTATACAAGCTATGAATATACTCTAGTCCCTGTTCATACTGCGGTTGAATGGGCACGAACACAGGTTTACCGTTTTTGATTTCAAACCATGACCCACCCTCAGCAGAGCCACCATCGTCATAGATGAACGCATTCATTAAAAACGTCACGGGATTCGAATGCCAACTTGTGGTTACTGTCGCGCCAGTGAGCGGTATTAGACCATGTTGCTTGAAGGCCTCAAGCACTTGTGTAAACTGAGCGGTATTCGTTGGCATTTTTAAGCCATATTGCTTTAAGAGTTTTGTATTGATCCAATACTTGGCTGACCAAAAACAGTGGAAGCAATAGTTGTAATTTGGTATTGTGTAAATATTTCCATCAGGGGCAACCATATCCTGTTTCAAACCAGGAACCGTTTGCATCGCCTTCTCCAAATTCGGGGCGTACTGTTTAATCAGGCTATTTAGTGGGATAAAAGCTCCTTCTTTTCCGTACTGGTAGGCCTGTGAATTTGTGAAGTTACCATTCCAGAAGATATCTGGATAATTTCCACTTGCCAACAACAGAGATTGTTTCGTCAACTGATCACTACTCGGAACGGTATCCCATGTAATATTTATGCCAAACTTCTTTTCCACATACTTGGTGAACGCATTCGTGTTTAAGTTGATGATGTCTGGACCGGGTGCGGCAAACATAGAGACCTGTGTAACGGAAGAACTACCCGTTTGCGATCCCCCTGAGTTTCCGCTAGTGCCGCATCCAGTGACCGTCGTCGTCAATGCGGCAACTACACCAGTAGACCACATGACTTTCTTTGAAAACCTTTTCTTTCTCAAAGTTACCCCTCCTCTTCCTATGCCCCCAAATTGTCTTCCAGGCTATTCCTTCACAGAACCTATCATCACCCCCTTGACAAAGTACTTTTGAGCAAGTGGGTACAGGAATAAAACTGGAACACTTGCAACGATAATTAATGAATACTTAAGCAAAGTTTGCATATTTTGGAACATTATTAACTGTTCTGGACTGAGATTCATCCCTCCGGATCCGCCTGAAGCGGTGTTCAGTATTAATATTTGTCGAAGCACTAGCTGAAGTGGAAATAGGTTTTGATTATTTAAAAATATCAAGGCATTAAAATAGGTATTCCACTGCCACACTGCGGCCCATAGCACTAATACGGCAATAATTGGCTTCGAGAGTGGTAACACAATTCTGATTAGAAAATTCACATCACTACATCCATCAATTTGTGCTGAATCGTAGAGATCATTTGGAATAGTGGACTGAAAAAAGGTCTTCGCAATAATCACAGCAAAAATGTTCAGAGCAGTCGGTAGGATTATTGACCACCGCGTGTTTAAAAGCCCCAGGTCTTTAACAACCAAATAAAAAGGTATCAAACCGCCGTAGAACATCATGGCGAAAAGTAATAGCCAAATGAATAGCTTTCGTCCGTAAAAATCCTTACGCGATAATGGGTAGGCCATCATGATGGTAAGCAGTACACTAATCACCGTGAAACCGACTGTATAAATCAGTGAATTCAGATACCCGGTCCATACTGCCGAATACTGAAAAACCGCTTTATATCCAAGCAAGGTTGGATGTACGGGCCACAACCACACTTTGTTACCTATAACAGCTGATGCCGAACTAAAGGAGCACGAAAGAACATAAATGAGTGGATACGCAACAATTACTAAGACAATTGAGAGAAACACGTATACACCTATCATGAACAATCTATCAGTTCTGGACTCCCGAATCGTGTTCAACACTCTCATATTTTTCTCTCCTTGCTTAAAAAAGACTTGTATCGGACACTCTTCTTGCGATAAGGTTAACCGCGAATATGAGGATGAGCCCAACGATTGCATCAAACAGCCCCACCGCGCCAGCAAAGCTGAAGTTTGCATTCAACAAGCCCATTTTGTAAACATACGTTGAAATGATTTCGGATGTACTTAAGTTTAGGTTGTTCTGGAGCAAGTAAACTTTTTCAAATCCAACCCTAAGTACGTTACCGACGGCCAGAATAACCAAGATAATCATCGTTGGCTTGATAGACTGAACGTCAATGTGAAGCATCTTCTGAAATCGAGAAGCGCCATCAATTCGAGCAGCTTCATATAACTCAGGGTTGACATTGGATAAAGCAGCCAAATAGATAACAGCTCCATATCCGGTTTCCTGCCAAATTCCTGACCAAACGTACACTGACGGAAACGCAGTCGGGTTGCCGAGAACGTTGGGTGGATTAGCTCCGAACAAATGGGCCAATTGCCCTAACAGTCCAGTGGATGGCGAAAGAATAATTTGCATGATCCCGACTAACACAACAGTTGAAATGAAGTAGGGTGCATAGGTGAACATCTGCACAATCCGTTTAAACCGCTCGTTTCGGACTTCATTTAACGCTAGAGCTAAAATCACAGCCGCAGGCGTCGAAATAACTAGTGTGTAAATGCCGAGCGTTAATGTGTTTCTAATAAGTGGCCAAAAATAAGGTGATTTAAAGAAATCGGAAAACTCAGAAAACCCAGTCCAAGGACTATGCCACATACCTTGTATAGGGTTATAGTCTCTAAATGCAATTTGTGCTCCAAGCATCGGAACGTAGTTAAAGGTGATTAGGAACGCCAATGGAACGGCAATGACTAAATATAGTTGCCAATGTCGATGAATTCTCTTCCACGTTAGTTGTAAGCCATCGGCTTTTACAACCCTCGTTTGCCTGGCGACTTCTACGGCCATCCTGCCTACCTCCAATTTTCACCTAGTGTGTATTCGTGCGACAAAGTCTCAGCACAATCAAATGTAAGCATTTACACAAAATACCGATGACGTACTAGCCAGTTGTAGCAGGTCTCCTTTCGATAAGATGAATCGATTTGTTCGGCGAGAACATCCAACGTGATAAAGGCGGTTGCATAGCGGGTGATAACACTAACATAATGGGATTGTTTCGTTTATTATTAAATTGCGTCCAAGGGATCGCAATAAAAACCGAATTTCATGTTCGTACCTCATATATGAACATTATTATAGGATAGAGTTATACAATATTACCTGTGGTTTATGCGACGAATAACCCCAAAACGCAGTGTATTCACACGTATACTCTCCCAAGAATCCTGAACCTTACTCGTCTCTATCACCAAGGTAGTGACCTACTGTCAGCCGTCGGACACCAGAACTTTTCGATGTACTCAATAACAAGCTGAGTGCCCTGATCATGACTAACGTAGGGCGGTTTAGCCGGGTTATACATGGCATCAGTCAAATCTCTAATTAATGTCGTGTGTATCTGCCAGGATGTTAGTTTTTTAATGCCGAACGGACGATTTAATATACACATGTTCGTATGAACTCCTAAGACCAATACATTTTTAATACTATGGTGTGTTATGAAACTATAAATTTCTTTTTCGTCGTCCGATATCACATCACGGCCTTGATCTATTTCAATTGACGGATGTTGACTCGCCCACACCCTTATCACAGTTTGTTCTCCTGTATCAGAGCCACCGTCTGAATCGTCGATAGGCAATGGAATATCGACTTCGGATAGCACGCTCGGTGTCGATACCATTGGCACATCTTTTATCCTTGTCCGAGCTGGCGATCCTTCGTAAAATACCATCGTGTCAGACGGGGAGTGAATGATGTGCACGTGTTTACTTCTGGCTCTCCTTATAAAATCATTAACACGGGGCGCCATCTTAGTTACACGTTCTGTGGCTCCTTTAGACCAATGGTTATCCCACATATCACATACAATAATGGCTGTTTGCGCAGCTACAAATGGAACCTTTGTATAGACCGGAATCCATTCGTTTTGGCCCCTCTTGTTTTGACCAAGCTTTTGACTTTTGACGAGTAATTGAAACCGCCCATTTGTATCCATACGACACCTCCATTTAGCCGTAATATAGGCGCTTAACAAGCATAGGTAGGAAAATTGGAGTCAGCCGTCTTCACGTGCGTCTCTAGCACTCGCAATTTCAAGCACCTCAAATTTTTTATTTACCAAATAATAGATGGTGGTGGATAAGACACTAAAGAAAAATGTAAAAAATAATATGGGGATAATATAGGCTAGGAAGAGAAAACCAAGGGTTAAGACGACAATCGAAATGGATAGGAACGGCTTAATCATACTTATTTTCACTGAATTTAGTAAAATATGTTTAATTGTCAAATGCATGTGCACCATCAACGGGTATACATTAACAAATATCGCCAAGACGATGAACATGGCTACGGCCCACACGCACATGAGTAAGCCACCCAAAACCAAATGCGTAGCCCGATAATCCATCCACAAGAATACAGCAACAATAAGCGTCACTAGTCCAACAATTAAGCTTTGTTTAAAGTTCTTCCGGAATCCCCGCATAAACTCACGTAAAATAAATGGCTCCTTTTCATACACAATCTTCCGAGCCACAGCAAACAATCCGGCGGTAGCTGCAGGGATAGTGACCACGGGTATACAAAATGCTAAAAATAGCACATTCAAGGTTAGGTATTTGTAGATAAGCGTTCCTAGCCGATATAAAGGTCCTGTAGCAGAAAACACGTGTAATCATCCCCCTTTATTAGAAGATGGGAGAACCCAAGCGTGCACGGATACCATAGCGCTCAGAATGTTCATGGTTTAAACACCGATTAAATCAACTACGCTTATCCTAAAACGATCATGGGGTTTGCAGGGGTACAAGTTTGTAACACACATTGAAAACTCATATTGTTTCGGAGCCCCCCTCTAAGAGCAGCAATCTATAGATAGCGATTATATTCATTGAATTTTGTTAATTAATTTGACGCACGGTAGACAATTTTGAATACAATCGGTTGCTCGCTTTTTACGGTGGTTTCAATTCTGAGAGCGTGATCGCTACAGCTCCATGATACTGGTGACTCACCTCCTAGAATCGCTACATCGAGGATTTCAGCCAACGCATCCTGGGACCTATTACCTAATGTGGTCACATTGACGATTCCGTTTTCTGGGCATTTTAAGACCGTTGCATACAAAATACCATCTTTGCAGGTGAACCGGATGTCTTCGCTAGTGAATGGAGATCGATGTGTATCTGTAAATGCACCTTCATACACCTTAGTCGGCCCTTCACCAAAGATTTGATAGGGATGCGTTCCGAAAATCGCTTCGCCATTCACGTTTAACCACTTTCCAATAGAACGAAGAATATCCTGCTCTTGTTCAGGAATAGTACCGTCAGATTTTGGTCCTACATTTAGCAACAAGGCGCCATTCTTACTAACAATGTCAACCAAATCGCAAATGATGTCGTTTGCCGTCTTATAATCGTGTCCGTTGATGTATCCCCAAGAATTCTTCGATACTGATGTGTCTGTTTGCCAAAACAGACTCCGTATTCCAGTTAACTGGCCACGTTCTACGTCAAATACGGCTGTTCCTACTGGAAAAGTATCCAATTTGTAGTTGATTGCGACTCCCTTTCCCCAACCTTTCGCCTTGTTATAGTAATAAGCTGCAAACTTCTTCAGGTACGGTTTAAACGCCAAATTCATGATCCACCAGTCAAACCAGAAGATTTGCGGCTGGTATTTATCGACTAGCTCACAATTTCGTGCCAACCAATCTTCTAGAAATTCCTCGTCTGGCATGCTAGCCAAATGATCTTGATGATACGTCGGTCCCTTCTGCGCCGGGCCATAGAAATCTATGTATGCCGGGTCTCGAACGTCCGAATCAAACCGCATTCCACCGTCGAAGAACCACCAATGCTCCGCCCGGTGACTCGATACGCCAAAAGCGATATCCTCTGCTCGTACAGCCTCCGCCAGTTCACCAATAAGATCACGTTTTGGCCCCATCCTGAAGGCATTCCATTCGGATATGTCACTGTCATACATTTGGAATCCATCATGATGTTCTGCGACAGGGACGACAAAACGCGCACCTGACTCCTTAAACAACCGCGCCCATTCCCCAGGGTCGTAGTTTTCAGCAGTGAACATGGGTATAAAGTCCTTATAACCAAAATCTTTTTGAGAACCATACGTTTTTACATGATGTTCATAGACTGAAGAGCCTTCCTGGTACATTAAGCGCGGATACCATTCGTTTTCGAATGCAGGCACTGAATATAATCCCCAATGTATGAATATAGCGAATTTTGAGTCCATATACCATTTCGGAATTTGGTAATTCTCCAATGAGTCCCACGAATCTTCAAACGGGCCGGATGTAGTAGTGTCGGCGTCCATGTTTGACGTTTTAGGCATGCATTATCCTCCTATAATCTTCAAATTCAAATCACACACCTAATTTGGAAGAACTTGTGTTATCGTTCCTCTTTTAAAAAGAGTTCAATGACCGGAACGACGACATTGGGTTTCTGGACTGGAATCTCTAAAACTGTTACTCCTTCCATGCCAGGAGGTGTAACGTGAGAATGCGGGCCTTCCCCATTTAAATCAAGGATATTGACCTCTGATGCATCGTGTAAAAATTGCGCATACTCTACCTTCCCGCCTAGCTCTTTTAGGTAGATGTGCTTGAATGGCCAGGAGAAAATGTGCAAGTACAATCGATCCCCATTCCTTGTATAGCGACAATCGCACGGTGCTGGTAGGTCAGTATAACCAGCTCCATAAATAGAACGCGAATGCAAATGCATCCACTCCCCAATTCCTTCGAGCGCGTTTAGCGAACGCTGGTCAAACTCCCCACGTGCATTGGGTCCTACATTGAGAAGCAGATTTCCTCCCTTTGAGACAGTGTCCACAAGCATCTTGACTAATAAGTCAACCGATTTCCAATCAAGATTGTCTCGATCATACCCCCAGCTTCCGTTCAACGTCTGGCAGGCTTCCCAAATCACAGGTTGACCATTGCGCTTTACAACTTCTTGCGGCTGAAACTGCTCAGGTGTGACGATACCCCGTCCGAGATCCATCCGATCATTTAGGACAATGTCTGGTTGAAGTTCGAAAATCATGTCTTCAATCTCTTGCGAGTTCCAGTCATCTTTTCCCTTACCACGTGACCATCCCCAGTCCCTATCTTGATAGGAAAAATCAAACCACAGATAGTCGATTTTCCCGTAGTCGGTCAACAATTCTCTAACCTGTTCCTTAAGATATTGTGCATACTTTGAAATGTCGCGATTTTGCGCTGCCGCTTTGAAGGATTCGTCCTCACGCTGCGGATGCAGTCCATCGATTGGGAATTCCGGATGATGCCAATCGATCAATGAATGATAAAAACCCACCTTCAACCCTTCGTTGCGAAATGCTTCTACCATTGGACCGATCAGGTCTCTCCCGTAAGGTGTATTCGTCACTTTGTAATCGCTTACTTTTGAATCCCAAAGTGCAAATCCCTCATGGTGTTTCGTTGTAATCACAAAGTATTTCATGCCAGCATTTTTAGCAGCACGGGCCCATTTTTGGGGGTCAAACAGATCAGGGTTGAAGTGAGTGAAATACTTTCGGTACTCATCTGGATGAATTTTCTCACGATTCATCACCCATTCGTGACGTGCGGCAAGCGAGTAGAGCCCCCAGTGTATAAACAACCCGAACCTATCGTAAACAAACCATTCTGGATCACCGTAATTCACTGGCCATTGAAATTCCATGTCACGTTCCCCTTTCAAATGTTACCGCTATCATAACTTCAATTATCAGAATATTCAACACCGAGTTTCATCGAATAAAATTAAGCCAACGTAATAAATTAACCGGGTACGCAATATTTTGATATCCTTAGTTCGATGTATTCACCGTATTAAACTAGTACGACTCGCCGACCTGACAAAAACGTGGATTATCCATTATATGGTATATTCTTTATCTACCCTAAACTTGTGGGTAACGCTTAGCCCTTAAGCCAGGAGTGGTCATCCAAGATTCCGATTGTGTTGGCCCTCATGAGGTTGAAAGAAGCTACGGGAGCGATGAATGGGAATGAATCCGAATGAAACCACCTTAGCAAAACAGTACATCACCAACGTACAGCTAGATTTGTCCGTAGCAGCCTATACAAAAGTACCCACTACTTGGCGCAGTCACAATTACACTCCCGACTTTAACAAGCTCTATTTTATCATGGAGGGTGAAGGGTATCTCGAAGTAGGAGGTCAAAGATTCTCTCCGTGCCCTGGGGACCTGTACTTGCTTCCTACAGGAACCGTTCAATCGTATGGAACTGTCAACCAAAACACGTTCGGTAAATATTGGTGCCATTTTCGAGCAAAAATTGGTCACGTAGATCTATTCCAATTCCTGAGTACTTCAACCTTTATCCATATTCAGAAACCTGAGTGGCTAAAACAGAAATTCGAAGACCTAATTTACTGGCACCATCAAGAGTCGCTGACCTCACAAATGCATCTCCATTCCACTTTTCTGGAGATTATCGCTTTCTTTATGGAACAATGTGAAACAGTCAAAATCAACAGCAAGACAACTGATTCACTTAAAAGGATTAATAACGTTCTGTTATATATTGAAGAACATTTGTCCGACAAGTTGTCTCTAACCGAACTCGCGCAAGTAGCACATTTCCATCCAAACTATTTGATCCGCATTTTTAAAAACGCAACCGGATTGTCGCCCATACATTACATTAACCGTATGCGAATCGAGAAGGCCCAACAAATGCTGAGATTTACGAACTGGAACATTATGTCGATTTCAGATTCACTAGGTATGGACATCGCTTACTTCTCTCGTATGTTTAAGGAATACACTGGATTTCCACCCACTGAGTATCGCGAGCTCTTTGTAGAAGATAATAAACCGCCTCTTTCAGTACAGGCTCGCATTGACGAAGACATTTTTCACACAGGCACCACCAGTCTATAATCACCCACAACCACTGTGGATTTGCTCCCGATCACCATAGAGTATCAGGCTCCAAGATCCACTCGAGATGAATTCATCTCCTCTGAAGCCACTTCTGCTAAACGGCATATGTCTATGTGTGTTGAATGCCATCTGCCGATACAGCATGTAGGGCCACAAGATTCGTGGCCTACATGTACGTCTTGCTGGAATGTCATAGATACAACCGATACATTTTTGGATCCCTTTCCAAACCAAGCTAATCCATTAACTGCATAGGTCGTATAGGAATGTTACGGGTAGAACGTGCTGGATGGCGTCGTTGTCGAACACCAACGGGAGTTCATCAATATTTTAATCAGCACATCCTTCGCCTCGTCTGTGCCAATATATCGTAATGCCTCTAAAGCGTGCCCACGGACATAGCGGTTATCGTCGTCTAAAACTTCCTCAAGATGAGGCACCGCTTCAGCCCCGGCGCACCCCAGATGGGTTAATGCAAGCCCCGCCATGAACCGTACTTGAACGTCCTCATCTTTCAAACACCGAATTAAGCCGGAAACCACGTCATTCACAGGTGTCCCAATCATTCCAAGAGATTCGACAACTTCGCGGCGCACTATTTCCGATGGATGGCCGAGTAGGTCACCCAGCCTCGTCACTGCTTCACTCGCCAGGTGGCCTAATTCTCCTAAAGCGAACACAGCGTGTGTCACTGTCTCAAGCCGTTTACTTTCCAAGGAGTTCGTTAGTCCTTCAATTGCATCCCTACCAGCAATAGACAGACCATAAGCTGCGATACGTGACACGCGGACGTCTTCGTGTTGAAGGGCGCTCAGCAACGCATTCACGCCGAGTTGTCCCCTACATGCGAGCTCATAGGCCGCATTCAGGGCAGTTGGCTCAAACTCGTCATGTAACTGCGCAGCTAGTTCAGTAACAAGCCCAGAATCCTCCGGTAATGTTCGGGATAGACTTCCAACCCTTCCAGACAGCCAATTCCAAGTCTCCTTCCAGAGAATATCATGTCTTGCAACCGGTGCATTCAAATTTTTCGGCAGAGCCCACTCGTCATCGTGATTATCCCATGTCGGTTGTACCGGATACGATGTCCGCATGAATTCAAATTTCAGCATGTATCTGTGTTGCCCCAACAGATTTGCCGTCGAACGATGCCAGATGTCGTAATGAATCAGGGCAAATGTGCCAGCATCCCCACTGGCTAGCACCTCATCTTTCCCTTCATCCTGCCTAAAGGTACGAGTTTCATAATATTGCGTACCGGGAAAAATCCCCGTAGGGCCTAACTCTACTGGTGTGTCCTGTGGGAAATACATAATCATCGCCCACCATGGGTGATGATTTCGCATTCTCTTATATCCCCAATAGCTATCCTTGTGCCATCCTCCTGGACGATTCACCGCATTATAATGGCCATGTCGGTGCGAATGCATCATGTAATTCGGCCCAAGCACACTCGTCAATGCTCCATCGATAACAGGATGGTCAAACACTTTTTGTAACTCCCGGATTCTGGGAAGCAGATTATTCCCCGGATTGCCTTCGTTCGTGTAAACCTCATTCAACTGTTTCGTTAGATGTTTGTGAAACCGATCTGAAAAGTCTGTTTTCAGAATCACATACCCTTGTGTGATGAACTGTCGCATTTGTTCATCGGTTAACAACTGCGGCGCGTTTCCTGCCATCGCATGGACCTCCTCTGTTAACTTTGATTCATTATAATAAGGCAAAAGAGAAACCAGCATCGACAATGTTAAGTCATCTTTGTAGAATACTAACCCCGGGTCCCCGTTCCCTCACCCACTACAGCCTGAATTTCTTCAAGGTTGACTCGAGAACTTGAAACAGAACTCAAGGGTCTATCAAGAATTTGATGATAGACATAAGAGGCTGCCAGAGTTTGTCCCTCTAGCTGTTAACAACGCCCTTTCAATTTTGAATAATTATAAAAATAATAGACAAGGATGATTCAACAGGAATATCCAAACCTGATCGTCATTAATCCTAATGGACGAGTCAAAGGCATCTATATTGGACCAACCTCGTTTAATAAGCTGAGCACCATCATCCAATCTCTGTTGCCGTGAAAGGATGCACGAGGTTGTAGGGCGGCTGGCTATCGCCGCCCCTTCCTAAGCCTGATGATTGTGTTCGCCGACAGGTCGTCTAGTCTACGCGAAGTTGTTTGACCTAAGAAACTTCAGTTACGTTCGGGTTTATTCGCCAACCAATCTTCCAAGGTTGCAACTCGGTTGGGATAGCGATAACTCCTCGCTAAGAAGCCCACGCCATGCTGAGGCATCCGATCCTGATCAATCGGTTGGTAACGTAAGTCCACACTCCAACGGACACCATTTGAGTTGTTCGGAGTTGACATGTGTAAGCAACGGTCGTTGAATAAAATTGCCGTCCCGGCCTTTACGGGGAGAGCGACAGTTGGATTTTTGCCAAGTTGACTCTCCTTAAGAGCCGTGTATCCTGTTCCTGTATACGTTTCATTGTGCCATTCCAACAGTTTTTCGCAGTGAGTTTTTGGTTTGATATGCAGACATCCGTTTTCCTCCGTTGCATCCACCATGGAAATCCATACGGTGATCACCGGGTTGGAATTTGCATCAGGCCAATAGGACTTATCTTGATGCCAAGGAACAGCTCCGGCTGCAACTTTAGGAACTTTCGGACGAACATTGTAAACGGGATTGGAAAAAATCTCCCCGCCAATCAAGGATTCAACTGCGTCTAAAATTTTGGTATTGCTCATCAAGGTGAAGTACCCCGGTAGTCTATCTCTCCAGCTTCGGCCGTATTTTAAGAACTCTTGCTCTGACAAACCTTCGAATAACTCTGCAAGTCGGTACTCAAAAGGACGATGCTCTAATTTGTCTTGAACAAGGCCTGCCTCAAAGAGTTCATCCGCAATCTGGGAAACTTTCTGTTTCATTGCATCAATCGGTGCTTGCATCTCTTCATTCGTCAACAAATTTGGAAGTACCAAATACCCTTGTTGATGATAAAACTCCACCTGCGCTTCCTCGAGTCGTGCCATTATTCATCCCTCCCGTGAAACAGATTCTACAGGTGAAACTTCAGACTGTATTGATTGAAAAATCCGATATTTATGATTTATTCCGGTTTTCTTGAGTTTGTGATGTGGTACGATGAAGGAGGTCTGAATGTCACACTTTTTAGAGGGACAATAACAATGGTGAATACCCTCAGGCAAATTCGCCCTTTAATCCGGGTCGCGCATCACTATCAATTTAATGAAGAGTCCAATAAGGTTGAACAGCACCGGTTAGGATACTGTTACGCATTCCACTTGATCGATTCGGGTCGAGGTACAGTCACAATCCGAAACCGCAGATATCAGGTCAACAAAGGTATCGTCATCTTTATTCCCCCTGGTGAACAACACTCGTTTTACACCGATTCGAATCATCCCATGACTTCCTTCAACATTTACTGCGAACTGTGGCCCGACGGTGCACAAGTGACAGATATCCATCTAGCGTGGGATCCTAAGGATTTTAATCCAACCTATCAGACTCAGGTAAAATCGTGCCCGGAGCTGGAAACTTTACCGTCTATCACGCAGTTACATACCGGACACTTATTTGTTGAACTTTTCAGTCATATCGTGCTCAATCATCGTTCTAACGACCGATATAGTTCCGATATTGCGCACAGCCTCCTATATACTCTGGTGCTTGAGCTATTTAATATCAATCAAAAGACACATGTTTACGACTACAGGATTCAGAAGCTTCTTGATGATATCGATGAACACCCTGCATTCCGACCAGACTTCAAAGATTGGATGAGACAGTACGGAATGAAAAAGACTCAGTTTTACGAACGTTTTCGTACAGTGGTCGGGATGTCTCCTGGCGAATACGCACTGCGGGCCAAAATGAGATTAGCTTCAGCATCTTTGTTAGAAAGTCACAGCACGATTACCGAGATAGCCGATGTCCTTGGTTATAGTTCCATACACTATTTCTCACAGCAATTTAAGCGCTACTTCGGCTGCTCGCCGACCGAGTATCGTCACCACGGAAGGTCCCAATGACGGCTTTATTTTATTACAGCAACAGGATTTGAACAGCGGTCGGGGACACGTGATAAGCGATGCTATTCCACGATATACGCGTACACCTTCCCAGGCCCATGAACACCAACGGTTAAAACCATTTCTATATCACCCGTACGGCTTGGACCCGTTACAAAGTTTAAAGAAGATGGCATACCATGCTCGGTTGCGTGGCTTAACACCTCTGTCATACGCGGAACGAGTCGTTCCACAGGGATCAGGGCTAGGTACACCCATGGAAATAAACTAACCACCCGTCCATGTTCCGGAGACGCAAACAATGCGAGTGTTCCGGTTTCAGCGATGGCAAAGTCACACGTCGTGATCCCAAGTGTGCACTGCTCGGCCAGATCTATCATGTCTTCCCGCTCCGTCCAAGCTGTATATTCTGCACCAGAGGATACGACAGCTTCAGGAACTCCGTACTCAGAAAGCTCTGTCACATTCCATCCAAATGCTTTCTGTACACTGTGTTCAGCAACGAGCTTTCGAATGAGTCCAGGAATTTCACTTTTGTAAACCGTGCCGGCAATACCATGCAGATTATTCCAATTGATGATAAACTGCTCAATAAGCTCTTCTTTGCCTTGAGGAGAGTCCATGTCAACCAGACCGGCAACACCAACAGTTTTACGTTGTGGTGCCTCAATCAAAGGTTTAGACCTGCCCAGGCGACGCGCGATATGACTTAAAAACGCTCCTTCCTTTTCGTCGACCATGTTATTTTCCCCCCTGTTCCTTTTTCAATTGTTCAAGAAGTCCGTTTTGGACCCATTCCCGAAATGTAGTTTTGGCCACTTGAGGAAGGCTGCGCGAAGATGTCCAACCTGATAACCCTGGGAGTTTAGCATCAATTCTGCCGTTTTTTGAAACGAATTTCTGTAACGCTCTGCCCGTTTTCAACACAATTTTATATTTTTTCGCATCTGAGAATACAATGCCGAATTGCGTAAAAGCCATACGTTCCGTACGGGGTGTCAACCCTCGGCGCACATTGCGGTTTCGAAGTCGCACAATCATATCGGGCAAAGGAATTTTTACTGGACACGCTTCGGCACAGGCGCCGCATACACTGCAATCGTACGGAAGTTCTTGTATTGCCGTATCATGTTCATTCAGGAGAGGTGAGATGACGATACCGATGGGTCCAGAGTAAACAGAACCGTAGGCGTGCCCCCCCGTATGACGGAACGCGGGGCAGGCATTCAAACAGGCGCCGCAACGAATACAATTCAGTGCTTCCTGATACTCATCCCCGAGCAGATTATTGCGGTGGTTGTCGACAATAACGACATGGAATTCCTCAGGTCCATCCACTTCTAATCCTTGCCTCGGTCCGGAAATGAGTGTGACATAACTCGTAAGCTTTTGACCTGTCGCCGCCCGTGGCAATAGGTTCATAAAAACTTCCAAATCCGCAAGGCATGGTAGGATACGCTCCATCCCCATCACTGCAATATGAACGGGTGGAAGGGTAGTCACCATACGGGCATTCCCTTCGTTGGTAAACAACGAGATAGAACCAGTCTCAGCAATGGCGAAATTACATCCCGAAATTCCAATATCGCTGTGTAAAAATTTCTGCCGCAATACTTTGCGAGCAAACGCGGTCAACGCATGCGGATCACTTGGAATCTCTTTTCCTGCGATCTCGGTAAATCGCTTGGCCACTTGCTCCTTTGTTTTGTGAAGGCTGGGTCCCACTATGTGGGATGGAGTCTCTCCATCCAGTTGAATGATGTATTCCCCTAGGTCAGTTTCGATCACCTCTATTCCTTGATCCTGCAGGGCGTGGTTCAGATGGAGTTCCTCGGTGACCATGGATTTGGACTTAACAATGCTTTTCGCATGACGTCGAAGCGCAATCCGCTGCACGGTATCCACCGCCTCGGCACCAGATTGGCAAAAGTGGACTTGTCCTCCGTTTTTCCGTACATTTTCCGCAAACAAACCCAAGTAATAATCCAGATGCGCCTCTGTATGATTCCGAATCTCTCTAGCACGTTCACGAAAAGCCTCGTAAGGGATTTGGGGTTCTGCGGCTTTTTTTTGATTCTTCATATGGTCTACGGCACGTCGCACCGCGTCATGCAACCGTGCGTCTTGGAGTGCGTAGTGAATCCGCTCCTTCAATCCGTTCGCCACTACGAATCCATCCCCTCATCCAAAAATTGTGCAATATGTCGTACCTGAATCGCTTTATTCTCCCGCTGTAAGCGACCCGCAATATTCATTAGGCAGCCGAGATCCGTCCCGACAAGGACCTCGGCATTCGTCTTTTCGATGTTTTCCACCTTTTCGTCCACCATAGCCCGGGACAAATCTGACATTTTGACAGAAAAGGTCCCTCCAAATCCGCAACATTGGTCGGGGTGGGGAAGTTCTACATAGTCGATACCTCTCACATTTTCCAGTAGGTTCTTAGGCGGATCGACGACCCCCAAAAAGCGAGAACAATGACAAGATGGATGAAAGGTCACACGTTGTTTACTGGTTGCCCCCAGATCAGTGACTTTCAGTACTTCTACGAGAAATTGAGTGAACTCGAATGTTCGGGGAATTAGTGTTTCAGCAAGTGACTTGTAATACGGGTCGTCTTCCATGAGTTCCAAATAATTATGAACAATCATTCCGACACAAGATCCAGAGGGCGCCACAATGTACTCGCTATCCTTAAAGGCATCGAGCCAGTTCTTTGCTACTTGACGTGCCTCGTCCCAGTAACCCGAGTTAAACGCGGGTTGACCGCAACACGTCTGCTCCATCGGAAAATCAATGTCGTCCACACCATATCTCTGTAAAATGCGTACAACACTTTCTCCTACTTCTGGATACATTGCATCTGCGACGCAGGTGATAAAGAGGGAGACTTTCATGTATAATCACCTTTCATAAGAAAGACGTGTCAGACGGATAGCATAATCTTCGGGTATTGAGCGGATCCGTCAATTTGTTCGTCAAATGAAGATTTTCCTTCTTCGAGCGGGCGAACATGAAGCCAGGAGGCATCCGGGACCACTGCGTTTTTCTCAATCAGCGACAGCCCCTGTGCGAAATTCTGGTCGGAGTAGCTGAACGATCCTACAATCTCAATCTCTTTCCGGACAATCACGTTCCCTGGAATTACTGTATCGTCTTCGTGGAGTCCAATAAAAACGACTCGACCTCCGCTTTCAGCCATCGCAATTCCCTGCTGTCGCGTCGCGGGAAGTCCGACCGCATCGATGACTTTCTCAACTGATCCACCCGTTATTTCTCTGACTTTCTCGACGACGTCCACATTTTTGGGATTCAATGTATGGGTGGCTCCAAATGCTTTGCCTCGCTCCAGCCGCTCATCGTTTGTGTCAATCAGAATGAGTTGCCCCGCTCCACGCAAGGAAGCCGCTTTCAAAGAGAAAAGACCAATAATGCCAGCGCCAAACACAACCACGTTGTCATCCAAGGAGACCTTCGCTTGCTCCACGGCGCGGATACCGCAGGCCAACGGTTCTACGAGTGCACCTGCGAGTGCATCCCGTACAGGGAAACAGGCACTTGCAGGGACTTTAATATATTCTGCAAAAGCCCCAGGGTGATGAATACCTATGATGCTCCGGCGCGAACAATTCTGCTGGTCGCCGCGTTTGCACATCTTGCAATGCCCGCAAGAGATGAGCGGGTTGACGACAACAAGATCGCCTTGTTGAAATTCAGCAACCCCTTCTCCCAATTCAACCACTTCGCCCGTAAATTCGTGCCCCATAATCAGAGGGGGCTTGCGAAGGCTGTTTTCTCCAAGATACCCTGAAAGATCTGAACCACAAATCCCCGCATATTGCGTTTTTAATACCATCTCCCCTGTTTCTGCAACAGGCATGAGAACTTCTTGGAGTTGAAATTCACGCGGATTCGTCCAAACGAGTGCTTTCATTTGTAAATCTCCTTCTACGGTCATTTACTCAAATCGAATCTATAATACTTGTAGTTGTCGATTTTGGTAGGTAACGCATAAACCGTATAGAGCGCACTATCGATACCCTCGATTTTGCAATTCATGTTGAGAATCGGCCCCAATGTTCAAATCTACACTAATTAAAAAGTAGCGATCATGAAATGGGTCCATGCGCGGTCATCGTCCTATAATCAAGATACTCTATTGCATTAATCATTCAAACACCGCCCAAGTCAGTTAGCCTTGGGGCGGTGTTGTTGATACAACCACACTACATTAAGCTCGCACCACTTCCGTTACGCCACACTCATCTCGAACATGGTTATTGCGTCAGTAGGTTTTGCTTTACCCAACTGTAATCGTAGGAAGGTCCAGCCACGTCACTATCACCCAGAGTATCCCATTTACTTAAATCTTGTTGGGTTATTTTTACCGTTGGCATTGTTACACTCTGTGGAACCTTGGCTCCCTGCAATACTGCAAGGGCTAACCAGAAAGAGGCGGATCCTACCGTCGGAGAAGAAGATTCTGAGATGGTGGTATAGCCATCTTTCTTGTTCTGCTGTGCCCACCATTTCAACTCATCTCCACGATTTCCCATGATAATAATTGGTTCAGGCTTACCAGCTGCTGAGAATGCCTGTGCAATGCCATACCCGTCTCCCCCTTCGGTCGCGACCGCGTCCACTTTAGGAAGGCTTGGCAACAGGGATGCTACTGCGGATTGTGCAGTAGTCTCGGTCCAGTTACTGTAAACCTGTCCGACAATCCTAATTCCTGAGTATTTCTTAAATACATCCATTTCACCCTGATAAAAACCATTGTCGACGGATGTACCGGCGACGCCTCGACTAATCAACACGTTTCCTTTACCGTTTAATCGTTGCACAATATATTTAGCTTCGTCTTCACCCATACCGACGTAATCATAGTTCACTTTGTAAGCATCTGGACTCGTGACAACGGAATCAAACGAAATCACCGGTATCCCTGCGGCATGTGCTTTAGCAATGACTCCGTTTAACGCTGTAGTTGATGCTGAATCGATTACGATTGCACTGACACCCTTCAAAATCATGTCGTTTATCTGGGAGATCTGTTGGCTGGCTGTATTATCCGCGTTCACCACCTCGAAATTTGCAATCTCCCCCTGAGTTTTTGCTTGTTGGGCGGCTTGGGTGAACGAATTTACCATTTGTGTTCTCCAACTATTGCCGATATACGAGTTACTTAATGCGATAGTAAATTTACCGGAACTCTTATTACTAGAGCTACCACCACTAGAGTTACTTCCACTGCTATTCCCCAAACTTCCCGCTGTACCGCATGCGGTTAGTGCTAAAGTTAGCGTACAAACAACACCTAAAACAACTGAAAA
Source organism: Alicyclobacillus fastidiosus (assembly GCF_026651875.1). Taxonomy (GTDB): domain Bacteria; phylum Bacillota; class Bacilli; order Alicyclobacillales; family Alicyclobacillaceae; genus Alicyclobacillus; species Alicyclobacillus fastidiosus. The sequence continues at coordinate 3,160,550 of NZ_CP104067.1, forward strand.
TTTCTTGAGTTTCACTTTGACTCCCCCTCAGAGTTGTATATACCATTATATGGATGATATTAAATGGTATCCGTTATTCAAAAAACAAAATTTCACTGATTTTTGTTTTACGCCCCTGCAGTACGTCGATTCGCGACTAGCAAAACGAGGATCACTAATGCCCCTTCGACCACATACTGCAGACCGATTGCTAGTTTTGTCACTTCCATGAGTGTGACTACCAGCGTCAAGAACAAAGCGCCGCCAAGTGTTCCTGTAACTGTGGATTTACCGCCTGAAACGAATGTCCCGCCTATAACAACCGCCCCAATCGATTCAAGGAGGTAAGGAGAGCCCATGTTCAAGAAGGCACCACCAACATAAACACTGAGCATCACACCGCCAAGCGCAGCCAATACTCCACTCAAGAGAAAACTGATAGATTGAACTCTCTTCGTTCTTATTCCCGCTAACTGTGCAGCACGCTTATTCTGCCCCATCGCTAGCAGCCTTCTACCGTATGGAGTGTGATTGAGAACCACACCTATAATGATGGCGACAATAATCGTCGCTATGACCATCCAGGGAACTCCTAAAAAATTTGCCTTCACAAAGTGCTGCAACAACGGACTTGCCTGTCCGGAGGAAAATCCGTGTGCATACACCAGTCCCGCGGTGTCAACGATATACCCCATAGCCAAAGTCGCTACAATAGACGGAATCTTGAGGAGAACAACGAGGATGGAGTTAGCAAAACCCACAGCAAGGCCTGCAACCAGTGAAATTAAAATACCCTTTAGCAAATTCGCGTTACTGCCATTCATGATCCCTTCGGACAGAAACGCAGTGAGTGTCATAACGTAAGGAATCGATAAATCAATACCTCCGTCTCCCCCAGTAATCACAAACATTTGTCCTAATCCTACGATTGCCAAAAAAGTTGCCAACGTCGCATTGATCATCAAGGTCTGCAATGAAAACTGTTTTGATAGGACCCCTATCACTATCCACATTAAAAAAGAGGCGAGTAGCGACCACAGCCAAGGTGTATTTTCCAGCCGATTTAGCCCAACGCGTTTCATCCTTGCTGTCCTCCTCTTTTCTGGAACGCCCTGCTTACCAGAACTAAAATCAGAAGTATGCCCTCTAGCCCTGATTGGTAATTCGAACCCACTGATAAAAATCCGAGTAACGAGCCAATCAACGACAGTGTCAATGCCCCGGCAATAATTCCTATCGGCAACACAATTCCCCCGGAGAATTCACTGCCCCCGAGAATTACAGCCGCAATGCCTAACAGGGTGTAGGAACTTGATGCATTGGCATCGGAACTAGTATTTACAGCTGTAACTGCAATACCGGCTAATACAGCCATCAGGCCTGCGAGAAGATATAACGTGATTCTAGCCTTAAGACTGGACCACCCTGCGCGGACGACTGCCTCAGGTTGATTGCCAAAACTGCGTAGTACAGTTCCGTATTTGGACTTAAACAAGAACCAATAGCCCACTACACCAAAGATGACAGTTAGCCAGATGGGCTCTGGGATCACAGGGATGTTGATTCCGTACAAGCTCATCAACCATTGTGGTGCAGAACCTCCTGGGGTACTTTGAATGGTTAACGCAAGGCCTAACCATATAAAGGAAGCCCCCAGTGTAACAACAATTGCCGGGATTTTCCGAAGGTGAACAATAGCACCCATCGCACCATATAGTCCGATTAAAATCAGTAGCGACAACACGCCTAATAACGGCTTAGTGACCAAGTATGTCGCACAAATGACGTTCACAAGCCCCATAAATGCCCCTAGACCCAAATCAATATCACCTGAGAGGATGACAAACATTTCACTGAATGCCGCCAAGACGAGTGGAACTGCTGAACTGAACAGAAGTCCTAAACCAAAACTGGACATAGACCTTTGGTTTATACTGAATATTGATATTAAAACAACAACAAACGCTAGAATCGGAAGGAACCAACGTTTTCGAAAAACAGATAACAGAGAATTCGAACGCTTTGTTGTTCGTTGTGTGGAAGTTTCATGGTCTGGAATATCTTCGACTGGAAGATATGCAGCAGCGATTACTTCACTTTCTTCGATGTTGGGCCCTATTATCTCCCGGGCGATTTGCTTCTTCCGCATGACATAAACACGGTCGCATTCTTCCATTTCCTTATCTTCGGTACTGTGCCAAATCACAGTTCTACCATTCGCAGCAGCGTGCTTAAGAAGATCGTAGATTTCCTGCTTTGTTTCAATATCCACACCTCTGGTGGGATCGTCCAGCAGAATCAATTCCGCGTCGGACGCTAATACTCGTGCAATTAGTGCTTTTTGTTGGTTTCCCCCACTCAAACTAGTTATCTGATCATTGGCACTATTCGCCTTAAATTTAAGTCTATCAAACCACTCGTTCGCCATCCGTTTGGCAGCCGTCCTATTAATAATCCCGATACGAGTCAGCCTGGAAATATTCGTGATGGTGATATTATCCTCAATACTCCAATACGGGAATACGCCTTCACCAGCACGATTGCCGCTCACATATGCCGCTTTACAATCTACTACAATGGAATCCTTCCGTTTACCAGCATGCTGAAACAAGGTATGCAACAGTGGCAGTTGACCACTGCCTTCGAGACCAGAAATGCCTATGATTTCTCCCGGACGTGCAACGATGTTTACATGATATAACGAATTAGAAGTGAAATTTTTTAACTCTACAATCGGTGAAGCAGAACTGTCCGTGACCCTAGTTTCCCCTTCCGTCACATCTCGTTCACGACCGACACCGCCCATGAGGACGACTAGATCCTCCTCTGTGGTGTCAGCTGCGGCGCCCTCCCATTCCAGACATCCGTTTCGCATCACAACTAACGAGTCTACAATTGCTATCACTTCTTTTAATTTGTGGGAAATGTAGATGATTGACACGCCTTGTTGCTTTAAATTTCGAACGAATGTATGCAACTGTTCGATTCGCTCGGTGGTCAATGATGACGTTGGTTCGTCAAGAATCAATAGTTTCAAGTTGGGATTTTGCGTTGCTCGAGCAAATTCGATCATTTGCCGCTGTGTTAAAGACAATTCTGCAACAGGTTTGGAAACATCAATGTCGTTTCTGGGGAACACGCTCTCAAGCGCCTTCTCCGCCATCCCTTTGGCCTGAGCTCTCCGTCTTCTTCCCTTAAAAGACGGGTAATCAACGAAGAAATTCTCGTAAACGCTCAGATTTGTCGACAGAGATAGTTCTTGATACACACTTGCAATTCCATGTGAACGCGCAAATCTTGCATTGTAATGACTCAGCTCTACCACTTCATCATCGATGACGAGTTGTCCTGACGTGAAATTCGTTACACCTGATAACAGCTTCATAACTGTACTCTTTCCTGCGCCATTCGAACCCATCAAACCAATGATGGCACCCGCAGGGATTTCCATATCGAGATTGTTAACAGCCTGTGTTGGCCCATAGCGTTTTGAAACATTTTTTAGGGACACCCGTGAAACAGCAACACCCGTTGCACGTTCTTGTATTTGATATGTTCCTATCACCATGTAGCCCCCCCAAATCTGATATTCCCTTCGAAAAAATCGGTTCACAAGAGGGAAATCGCTTAAAACTTGAACAATATTTACACTTCTATTCGTGGAACAAACGCCACCGCTCGGACCGGTGAGCCTGAGCCTGAACCAATTTTTAATGGGAAAGCAAAGAACAATGAGTATTTTGGTAGTTTCTGTAAATTATTTAAATTCTCGATAATTAAAACTTCATTGCCTAGTAACTCATAATGTGCCGGATTGTCGGATGCCACATAACTGTCAATAGCCAGGGTATCACAACCGACTGCCTTAACTTCTTTACTCACCAAGTATTCTGCGGCATCCTTACCCAAGCCAGGCCAATCCTTGAGAAATTCATTCCCACGCGGTCTGATGTCCCAGCGTTTATCCCATCCATAACGAATCAGCACGATTTCACCGCCGAGCAGGGTTCCATTCTTTTCCTCCCACTCGTTAATTTTTTGATAGCTTAACGTGCCATTTGGCGGCACGTCAGTAGCGTCAATCACCACTGCTTTGCCAAAAACCTGTTGTAAATTGACTTTATCAACACCATAGTGCGCCTTTCCCTCTCGGATAAAATGTAAGGGGGCATCCATGTGTGTTCCTGTATGTTCAGACATTACCAACTGATAGTGGGATGCTATGTCACCGCTTTCATACGACTCATATAATGTGTGCCCAAACCTGGAATGAGTAGGCCATGCCGGTATGTTCTCTACGAGCGTATGACTCAAATCGATTATCTCAAAGCTCTCAGTCAACAACTCTGATATTGTATGCACTGGATTCTTCATTAAACTCCTCCAATTTGCGGATTCGCATTTATGAACTCTCACAGATAGAACCCTTTCAATGTTTCACAATTGTTTTATCATTTATATTGAATCAAGTTATGTTTAACACTCAATGTATTCCCGTTGAACAGAAAAAATCTGACAGATAGGGATTTTAACGACCAAAAATGAATGGGTATTGTTATGTGAGTATTTGATTCTTGTTACTCTTAAAGATTCACGCGTTTCGTTGAAAACATTTCATAGAGATTCGATCTATTGGAGATAGCATTGTGTTTCAGATCCATTATTCAAAAGAGCAAAATGTATGGCTCGTGCGATCACAAATGGCATGGCACGGGAATCGATACATTCGGCACATGAATCATTGAACTCCACTCGGACATACTGCCAATGACATTGTTAAAACCTGCGACACCTCTCCAAAATTAACTATAGACGCTAAATCATCAGATGAATATTTGACAAATTGGCTCTCACTAAATCATACACAGAGGACTATTTTTTATGCCTGTAAGCTCTCAATATGTAGCCTGGTTCAACAGACGATATTCGTATTCATCTGATGAATTAAGGGAATTGGAGAAATACAAGAGGGCTGACACCTCAAGAGAGGTGTCAGCCTGTTAGGAAGATAAATCTACAATATTGCATGTCCTGCTCCCTCTGCTCTCAGATTGCGTCGAGAATACGTTCAGTCTGCGTCTATGAGCTTCCCTGGATTTAAAATATGTTTTGGATCGAGAGCCATTTTGATGGCTCTCATCACTTCAATGGCTGGGCCGTGTTCCTTCTCTTGATATTTTCTTTTGCCAAGGCCAACACCATGTTCCCCCGTACAAGTTCCGCCAAGACTGAGCGCATGGTAGACGAGCTGTTCGTTGAATTGATGTGCGCGGGAGACACTGTCTGGATCATTTGGATTCACTGCGACGCTAACGTGGAAGTTTCCATCTCCAACATGGCCAATAACACACCCAATAATATCTAGCTCCTCAATCAATCGCTTTGCCCTTGTTACGGATTCAGGCAGCTTGGAAATTGGGACACATACGTCTGTAGCCATGTGGCCATATCCAACATGCTGATGGGTAAACGCGTAAGCTGCTGAGTGACGTGCGTCCCAAAGTTGATTACGTTCACGTTCATCGGATACAAATTGAAAGTCGACGCAACCTTCCTCCACAGCAATCTCTTGTGCGAGTCTGACATCAGATTGTACACTATCAAAATTACCCCGAAATTCCAGAAATAAAGTAGGTACTGTATTGTAATTTGTCCTTTTAAACGCATTTACCGCTTCAATGAACGGGCCGTCAACCAACTCCACACGAGCCACTGGTACACCTGCTCCAATCAGTGCCGTCGACGCGTTCACGCAACTTTGGATATCGGGGAATTCAGCCCTCGCTGCCGCAGTTGTTTCCGGAATTCCAAAGAGACGCAGCGTAACTTCGGTGAAAATACCTAGAGTCCCTTCCGAACCTACGAACAACTGAGTTAGGTTGTATCCCGAAGATGACTTAACTGTTAAAGAACCGGTCCGAATGACTTCACCGTTAGCGAGAACAATTTCAAGGGAGCGGACGTTTTCTCTCATAGTTCCATAGTGGACTGCCGTCGTACCGCTTGCATTGGTAGATGCCATGCCCCCCAACGAGGCGTCTGCACCCTGGATCAACGGGGAAAAAGAGACCATAGCGCTTCAGTTCTTGATTTAGTCGTACACGGGTGACGCCAGTTTGTACCCGAACCAAGAAGTCATCCGGTCGAATTTCGAGAATCTTATTCATTCGCATCATATCAATGGAAATTCCGCGTTTAACAGGAACCACATGGCCTTCTAAACCGCTCCCCATTCCAAAAGGAACAATAGGGATGCTGTGCTCGTTTGCATAACGAACAACTTTCACAACTTCCTCAGTGGACTCTGGAAACACTACTACATCTGGTAAAACCGGTAGGTGATAGGATTCATCTTTGCTGTGCTGTTCAAGTACACTTTGATTCGTTGAGACTTGCTCTGCAGAAAGCAAATTGCGCAAGTCCTGCTCAATACTTGTCATTACAATTCCTCCATTCTGCACACCTTCATCGGGCACTGATCGCCACAACTGTGCACGGCGCACTGTCAACTTCTGCGACGCGCAACGGCAATGCGATGACTGTTTGTAGATGGTCCTGTACCAAGTTTTCAAAATTCAAATCCTCAATAATGAGAACATAGTGTTCGTGAAAATTGCCCAACATCCACTGATGTGCCAGTACACCCTCTGATCCCTTTTGATAGGCAGCTAATGAAATAAAGTCAAGTCCCACTGCCTTTAATTTAGGGAATTGTTTAACAATATACTCACATAATTCAGGAGACACACCAGGACCATGACTGGCGTAAAGTTCAGGATCACTTGAGCGGATTTTAGTGAAATGTGTTCGGAACAATATTGCGTCCGAGTTTGCAATTCGATCTTCGTATGGCTTAATATCCTCGATTGTGATCAACTCATCCGGGCCGAGGGTCACGTCGACCAGGACGGGTGATTCATACACGAAGCGCTCGGCTGGAACTTCGTATAATTGAATACCAGTGGGATTGAAATGGTTTGGGCCGTCCATATGGCTGGAAAAGTGGTTGAATAAGTGTAATGAGTAGGTGTTCGCAGACTGCCCGTTCACCCCAATTTGAGAGGTTTGTTCGAATTCAAATGTAGGCGAATTGGGCCAACCAGGGTCCCCCTTGCGTATGGGGTGAGACAAGAATTGAATCATTGCTATTCCCCTGAATCCGTGACGTGGATTTTCAAGAGGACGACAAAAATCGCGTGAAATCAAGTAAAATGGCGCTATCAGATGGACGAATCTACCTCACCTACTTGGTGGTGCCTTCATGCGTTTTGTGATCGAAGAGTCAGATGAAATATTGACATCCCATTCTGGACTTGCTCTGGTTGGACTGCTCCTTGGCAAGACTCAACTATCCGCACGTCTCAATGCCCTCCCTGTCCCAGGGCGCGCGTATACGGAAATTTCGAATCAAGATGTTGCCTACGCCTACCTGGGCCTCTTGTGTCAGGGGAAGAGCGACTTTGACCACATTGAGCCGTTGCGTCAGGACGAGTTCTTCCCTGAAGCGCTGACCATTTCCAATGTACCGTCGAGTCCAACACTACGCCAACGCCTGGATCTCGTAGCACCCGAAGAAAAATGTGACTGGCAATCGGTTATCCTCGAAGAATCAGCTGACCTATTGAGCAAGGTGGGCGTGTACCTTGCACCCATTGTACTGGGGGATGGGCATCGTGAATATCTACCGCTTGACATTGATGTATCCCCATTTGACAACTCAGGAACCAAGAAGGAGGGCGTGTCTCGTACCTATAAAGGGTGCGACGGATACGCGCCGATTTTCGCTTACTTAGGACAGGAAGGATACGCCGTTCACGTAGAGTTCCGAACGGGAAGTACACATTGTCAAAAGGGGACCGCCGCGTTTCTGGCTCAGAGTATCCGCTATGCTCAACGAATTTCGGACAAGCGCCTACTCGTACGCTTAGATGCGGGAAATGACAGCGTAGAAAACTTAGTCGTATGCAGGGCCGACGAAACCTCGGCCGACTTTATCGTGAAGAAGAACCTACGTAAGGAGAACCCGAATGCGTGGTTGCTGACGGCTGAGCAACACGGTACCTACACAGAGCCCCGTGCAGGGAAGAAGGTGTACAGAGGGTCCATCCTGTCTCCAATGAAGGGATTAGAAAAACCGGTCCGGATGGTGTTTGAAGTGATTGAACGCACGATCCAGAGCGACGGTCAAGCATTACTCATCCCGAGCATTGAGGTAAACGTCTACGTCACGAGCTTGCCAGAGGCTCCAGAGGTGATCATCGACCTGTATCATGCACATGGAACGATGGAGCAATTTCATAGCGAGATCAAGACAGATTTAGATTTGGAACGGTTGCCCTCGGGGAAGTTTGCAACGAACGACCTTGTCTTGCATTTTGGTGTACTGGCATATAACCTGTTGCGCATCATCGGACAGGAGAGCCTGAGAGAGCAGGATGCACCGATTCGGAAGAAAGCAGAGAGGCGACGCATACGCACCGTGATCCAGAATCTCATCACGCTTGCGGCGAAAATGACGAGACACGCGAGGCAGACACGGCTACGATTCGGACGAGGTAACCGGTGGTTGCCCGTGTTTAGGCGACTATACGAAGCATTTGGATGAAGAAGGGAAAGAGCGTCCGATGTATCCACATGTGAATGCATCCCTGAAACGAAGGGGTTATTCACCTGTGGACAAATTCACAGACTCCTCTCTTCTGCAAAAATGAACCACTCTGTTGACTGCTCGCCGACGCTTGGAGTCATGTTCAAAACTACCTTGACCAGTCTCTACAGACGTCACGGATTCAGGATTCCTCCATATCCCCTTAATTATCCAAGTAATTCCTGTCGATGATATGATAGCTTTCCCACGTGATCGATTTCGATATTTGTTCCATGAGGGGCCAAACCTTTGCATGTTCAGGCCCCAAGGCCCACTTTCGACGTAAGGACTCCGAATCGAATACAATGTCTATCTCGAACCTTTGGACATGCCTCCGTACTTTTTTATAAGGTCGTGTGCCAAAAGCCCTCTTGAATCTGAATGATCGGGAAATTCACTCCAATAGAGTCTCTGTAACTCATCGTGTTTGTCTTGATCGACTTCAAAATAGATATCGTCACCATTCCCAACACCTCCACGGCGGCTGAACAACATTTTGAAAACGCAGCGCCAGTTCCCATGCTGGTATCCAGTTCGGCAAAAACACTTCCATTATTCAGACTTCCGTCCGAATGTACATCAAAACACACGTACGTGCTGTCGACTAGAGTCATCAATATACAATTTTTGTTCATCTGGACTGAATGCGAGTTCATTGGGCTGTTCGAAATCGTCCACAAGCGGAACGGGTTCCGAATGATCGGGCGACAACCGATAGACACCTTGAAATGGAAGTTCCTATTCACCCAAGACACCAAATTCTGCGGTCAAACCAAATGTCGGATCCGTAAATAAAACAGTTCCGTCTGACCCGACCACAATATCATTTGGACTATTGAGTCTCTTCCCATTATAATGGTCAACCAATGTGTCTTGCAGCATTCCTGGAAGCGAGACGCGTCGACCAGCATGTTCACATGCCAGACACTTTCCATCGGCAGAGAGAGTTAACCCATTGGACATTTGTGATGGACAACGTTCAATCATGATCTTTCCATCTTCGTCATCACTCTCACTCCTCACTATAAAACTATCATTCTTGACACTGGAATATTCGCTTCACGATTCCTTGACAAATAGAGGTGGGCGCATTCAACACGATTTCTCGTCTTCAAAGCCCCCATAACAAACCGAGCTCTCATTCGAGGCTACCGAGTTGCTTGTTCTGCCAAACGAGGGGCGTCCAATTCATCTAATTCATCGTACGAGACAGATAAAATGAATACACGATTCCGAATGCCCATCTTACATCTCGAGTCAGATTACTCATGATGATCACAAGACAGACTCCAATCGGAAAAACAAGTAAAAGGATTATAATCGAACCTATCAGGCTCAGGTAAAATCGTTCCCGGAGCTGGAAACTTTACCGTCTATCACGCAGTTACATACCTGACATTTATTTGTTTAACTTTTCAGTCACATCGTGTCTATTTCTCACAGCAATTTAAGCGCTACTTCGGCTGCTCGCCGACCGAATATCGTCACCACGGAAGGTCCCAATGACGGCTTTATTTTATTACAGCAACAGGATTTGAACAGCTGTATGAATTAAGTGTTTTGCATATTTCTAAGCACTTGGACGGCAAGGAATTAGAAATATGCAAAACACTCATTGTGAAAATTTATTTACATCCCCATCATATCGCGAAGATGCTCCTCCTCATCCTTCGTTATGCCGCCTTGCCCATATCGCACCTTGTCATACAATTCTTCAAGGTATCTGCAACCTTATCCACTCCCTACGCAAAACTTTCTGTCGGTACAGGCAACGTGCTAATGATCCGCTCGATGATACCCATCGCTCCATGTCCGTCGTGACGTGATCGGTGAGACAAGGTCATCCGATGCGCCAAAACCGGTACGGCCATTGCCTTGACGTCGTCAGACGTCACGTATGAACGCTTGCGCAGAACGGCTCGTACCTGCGCCCAGGAGCGCTTGACTGCCGCGAGGACTCACCCCGAGATGGACATCGCGTTGGTTGCGCGTCGCTTCAACGATATCAAGCAAATAGCGCAGGACGTCATCGGACACATCCACTTGGGTGACTGCCTGTTGGGCCGCGACGATATATGCTTTACTGACCTTCGGCTGTTGACGGATAGCCGATGTGCAACTGGAACAAAAACCTATCTAACTGCGCCTCCGGCAGTGGAAATGTCCCATGACTCTCCACTGGATTTTGTGTCGCTATGACGAGAAAGGGTCTGTCAAGGACATGCGTTTCACCATCAATGGTCACCTGGCGCTCTTCCATGCTCTCCAGTAGACTCGACTGGGTGCGCGGCGTCGCCCGATTAATTTCATCTGCCAGCAAAATATTCGTGAAGATAGGGCCGGGTCGGAATTGAAATCGGGAAGATTGTTGGTTGAAGAAGTCGATACCGGTCAAATCGCTGGGCAATAAATCTGGGGTAAACTGAACACGTTTGGTTGTACATGCAATCGATTTGGCAAGCGCTTTCCCCATCATCGTCTTGCCGATGCCCGGCACGTCTTCGAGCAGTACATGCCCGCGTGCAAGGATGGCGATGAACAACGGGCGGCTGCCGAGTCTTTTGTACTCAGGCCAAATTTCGAATGAACCGAATTGGAGCTTTCCGAGTCATAAACCCGATGACTTCTGTGAGGTTATTTATGTTCAAAGAGGTGAAGGTATCCTTAAAATTAACAATCGGGAGTATGGTTCACGTCAGGGTGATATTGTGATCTTTAACCCCGGGGTACTTCATGAAGAGAAACCCAATCCTCAAAACGAACTGCACACTTACTTTTGCGGAATTGGAAACCTGCATATCCGCGGTATGAAACCAGGACATCTGATTTCTGACAATATGGAACCAATCATCCACGCCAATAAATACGTGTACAAGATTGAGAGCTACATATCAGACATTTTTAAGGAATGTACGTCTCAAGTTATTGGTTATGAAACGGTCAGTGAAACGTTGCTGAGTTCATTGATAGTGCTCATTCTTAGAATCATTCAAACCGAGCATCCTTACTGTAATACCCGTATTACGCCATCCTCACGCCCACTTGCTCGTCAAATCCAAGAATATATTGATTTAAATTACACCCACTTCACTTCTATTAGCGACGTTGCCAACCGTTTTTACATCAGCCCTGACTATCTATCGCACATATTTAAAGAAGGAACTGGAAAATCATTGATCAGCTATGTGATTAACCGTCGTCTAGGACATGCGAAAACATTATTACTGACCACAAGAGTATTCAAGATATCTCTGAGATGGTCGGATATCAAAATGCAAATCATTTTAGCGTCATGTTTAAAAAGATGTTTGGAGAGTCCCCTGCACAATTTCGAAAGCGAGTTCTGGGATGAATGAATTACGTCATGAATCCCATTCTTTTGTAGGATGGTGGACCTTAACAATGAATAGTTCAACACCCCTTCTACTCATTGCCCACTGGCTCTGAAGTGAAACAAAAAAGGCCCCTAAGCACTTGTGTTCAAGTACATGGGACCTACATTGTTGGGCTAAGACTCCTAGATGTATTCTCTCCAAAATGTGATCCGGCTCCCGATACGGCCAGCAGAAGAATGGGCACTAGACCGTTGAAAGGGGTGGCGCAATAGTTAGGGGAGGGGCCATCGAGTGACTAGTCTCTTCCAATTAAATTTCTATTTAAATCTCTACCGTCATACTCCGCAGATTCTCAAGGCTGGTCTTCAGGCTGTCAAATGGATTCCCCTGGCATTTATCCTGTTCCACTGCGCCCCAATCCACACCGATGTCGCTACAGGCCCGGATCATCTCTGGCCAGTTCATATTGTCTTCGCCGACCTCGGCGAACATTGAGCTCCTATCTGGGCTAACCGCCATGTCCTTCAGGTGCTTTCATACGGCCAGCGACTTTGCGGATCCACTGCACCGGGTCAGCACCGCCAGCCTGTACCCAATAGACATCGAGTTCAAAGTCGACGGCAGCGGGATCGAACGTTTGCAGTAAGATGTCCATGCCAGTCACGCCGTCAAACTTGGCATATTCAAAGTTATGGTTGTGATAGATGAGCTTGAGGCCCTCCTTCGCCAGAACTCGCCCGTATTCTGACGCTTCACGGGCAAACGCTTCGTAGCCTTCTCGACTGCTCCGATAGGAATCCGGCATGGATCCGATGCCGACGTACTTGCAATTCCACAGTTGATGAACTTCAATCACAGACTTGATGTCACTCTGCAGTTGAGGATACGGAACGTGTGTGGCACAGATGGTGAGGCCGATGTCGTCGGTCATCTGCTTCAGTTCGGCCGCATCAATCGGGCCAAGACCGGATACCTGAACCGCGTTGTACCCAATTTCCTTCACGCGCTGTAGGGACGCCAAAATATCTGAAGGGGTTTTCAGGAAATCTCGTATGGTATAAAGTTGTGCTGCAATTTTCACGACAATCACCTCGTTCGATAATTGTAGCCATTCATAGAGGGCTACCAAAGTTGTGTTGAGGCTCTCGTATTGAGTCATCTGCTCCTGTTTTTACATCGCGATCTGCTATTGTCTGAGTGTATCTCCAGCCGACCGATAACCTCGACAATCAGTACGCTCATCTGAACAGCCCATCCTAGGCCTCGGCTTCAAACCTTTGCTTCATTTGCTGCAAAACTTCATCATACGGGGTATTCCATATCTTCTGATTGAATATCTCAACTTCAACGGGGCCGTGGTAACCAGCCGCTTCGACCACTCGACGAATGCGGGCATTTTCTACACAGCTATCGCCCATCATGCCCCGTGACATCATGGCATTTTCGACGGGAGCGAGCCAGTCGTTGACATGAAATCCGAAAATGTGATCCTTGGCTCTCGCAATCTCTTCGTACAGCTTGGGATCCCACCAGACGTGATATATGTCAATAACAACCCCTACTTGTCTAGACCCAATGCGCTCTACAATATTATTCGCTTGTCCGAGCGTCGATATCACAAACCTGTCTGCCGCAAACACGGGGTGAAGTGGTTCGATGCCAAGCTTGACACCGCGTTGTGTCGCATAGGTAATGAGTTCCCCTATGCCCTCTTCCACCATTGCGCGCATCGTAAAGCGTGCACCCCTCTGCCGGCCCGCAGACCAGGACCAATACGTCCGTTCGATGGCAGCGGCTTCGTCAATAGCTCGGCGGTTGTCGACGATGCGGGCCAAACGTTCCGCTTTTGTCGCGGCAGGGAACATACACCAAGGCATAATCCGGATACCTGTATACCCGCATCTCGAACAACCCTGTGGCTTTCCTGTAATCCGATTTCGGAAATTTTGTGACGCCATAGGCCAATCCACCGGATGCCCGCCCGCGCACAGCCATCTACCGCCTGCCTAACCGTCCAGTCTTCAGTTGTGATTTGGTTGAGACTTAGAAATCGCGTATCCACTCACACAACACCTCCAAGGGCTGACGGTGTGCCACCTCGATAGGTGTACCAGTTAAGACATACGGTTTAATTGCGCCACCTGCGCGCGGTAATCGTACACTTTGCACAATAATCCCCCTCGTTAATGCACGGATAAAGTCGGGATATCCTTCCATCGCCATTCTTCCCAAGACTGCAATCCAAGTTCGGCCAGTTGCACGCCTTTGGCACCTTCCAGCAAGTCAAACTTAAACCATGTGTTCAAGACAACCTGCTTCAAGAACATTTCCCACTGTACCTTAAACGCATTGTCCGGTTCGCTCAGCGTTGGTACGACCATCCATTGCTCTCGATACTGATTCGAGTCTGGAACATCTGGATTCCAGACCGCCTTTGGCATGTTGGCCCGGTGTTGTGCCTTCCAGTTGCGCAATCCTGCGACCGCACTTCCCTCCGTGCCGTCCACTTGAAGTTGGAACAATTCATCACGATCCACCCGGACACACCACGAGGAGTTGATTTGAGTCACAATGCCGTTTGCCAATTGGAACGTGGTATATCCCGAGTCATCCGTCGTGACGTCATAAGGCGCTTGCGATTCATCCCAACGCTTAGGAATGTGGGTCGCACCGTAGCAAGATACCGCTTTCACATCGCCGAAAATATTACTTAGTACATAGCGCCAATGACAAAGCATATCGACGATAATACCGCCTCCATCTTCCTTGCGGTAGTTCCAAGAAGGTCTTTGCACTTCTTGATGCTCTCCTTCAAATACCCAATATCCAAATTCGCCACGGACCGAGAGAATACGGCCAAAAAATCCGGTATCGACCAATCGTTGCATCTTCAAGAGTCCAGGTAGGAACAATTTATCTTGAACAACGCCGTTTTTGACCCCTTTTTCCTTTGCCAAAAGAGCCAGACTAAGCGCCTCTTCGAGATTCACACCTGTTGGCTTCTCACAGTAGATGTGTTTGCCCGCTTCGATGGCCATACGAACACCGTCCGCTCGACGCAACGTCGTTTGTGCATCGAAGTAAATTTCATCCGCTGGATTTTGTAAACACGCTTGCAAATCTGTACTCCATCGTTCGATACCGTATTTTTCAGCCAACGCAGGCCATCGTTGTCGACCATATGATATTTTGATGTCCCAAACGCTCGCGAGAACAAAGCTTGTGCACCACTGAGATTTCCAAAAAATCGTCAAAGGCCAGCAAGTGTAGAACGTTAGGACATTGATTCGTCAGAAAGGTCCCTTGGATGTCTCATAGGCGGCAACTGTCTCTTTGGTTACCTAGATATCCTCTCAGAATTTGAAGATGTTTCGGAAGTGCTGTGGCCGCCCCTTCAATCTCTGGGTGCCATTTCTTTTCCCATTCGACGCAAAGGTACTTGTCGTAGCCTGAAGCAATGAGCTTTTGAACGATCTGGCGCACCGGCACTTCTCCCTCGCCGAATACCACGAGATCCCATCCAGCACCATTTCGCTTAGCATCCTTCAAATGAACGTGCCCGAGCCGACTCGGTTCTCGTAGGTTTCGTCTACGGTTTCATTCATTCGATATGGATGGTGCGTGTCCCACAACGCTCCTATCGCCTTGCTTGGAACACTTTGCAAGACAGCTCGAACAAGATGCGAGGACGAAAATTCATCATGGGTTTCGAGTAATACTTGAATGCCAAGCTCTGCACCTCTGGAAGCGACTTTATTAAGAGACTCAGCAACAAACTGAATATCGTCACCCTGCTTCATCTCTGAAGTACCTCGAACCCCTCCACCAAAAGTACGAACCATCGGAATCTCCATTTTCGCAGCAAGTTCGATGTACGCCAGCAATTCTGTGACGTTGCGATCACGCTCCTCAGCGTCCGGCGTAGCAAAGCGAGTAGATGCGCCAATGCCAATGATTTCAATTCCATTGTCTTTCGCAAGAGCCACAATTCTTTTCTGTGCAGCAGAGTCCATGTCCGAGCGGATGACCTCTCCGTCGACAAGCCGCAATTCAACACCGTCGTAACCAAACTCGACAGCATTTTGGATGACCTGCTCCATCGACCATTCAGGGCATGCTAAGTTTGAAAAAGCAATTTTCATATCGTCACCTCATCGTCCAACTGTTTAGAAAATTGGTCGTGCAACTACTGTTCAGCGGGTCCTTTTTTGCACTGAAAGTCGATGGTGTAAATGAACTGAGCAAGCACTGCATCGCCGACGTTCCATTCCTACGCGGCCGCCACCGTGTACTGTCATAGTATCCTTGCGACCTGTTACCCAGCTGACAACCACGGTGTCGGGTATGTTCAACCCCACCCTATTAATCGTTTGTCTCTCCATCAAATGATTTGTAGAATTCAACTAAATGATTATTGGACAAAACATTCTCAGCCTTATACAGATGTATCAAGAAAGAGGTATCACGTCGGTTCGTTCGATACCGGGCCATCCCGATTGTACCGTTCCGAAATGGCACGGCGTCACTAAGCGTAAAACCAGTTGCAGCCGAGTCTAAGCACAAGATGCTGACTCGCCCATCTTCAGTTGATACATCCAGTCGTTTTCCACTTAGGTTTACATCCGTATGACGACAACCGTCCCAGAGTAACACAGGAATTTCCTCAATCAATGCATCAATTTGTCCGACCACTCTATCGGAGACCAAGACGACTTCAGATGTAACAGTGAGCCGTCTCTGAACGCAGGTCACACCATTTAATGGTCCCCGATACTTCAGTTCTACGGATACTCTTTTATCCGTCTTCTCATGTACTCCCAATGCCAATTCAACATCGTTGGCCGGTGACCAATCGGCCATTCGAGTCACGTCCGACCTCAGCGAAGACGTTTCCCACGCAGGCGCGTAAGCTATCGCCTTTCCCGCTTGATGTGAGGCACCATCGGAAGGACCAATCAAGGAACAAACGCCCTTACGTTGAATTCGCAGTATGCCCGTCGGATTGTAGATAGGTTCTCCCCTGGTCTGGATTTGAACGTAGTTCCCACCTACGTTAATTACCAGCTTATGAAAGAAAGGTTCTATCCAAATGTAAAAGCCTCCGGTTTCTGCAGGGCAAGAATCCTCAGGTATGGAATCTACACCAAAACGAAAAGTGAGTGCCAAGAGATAAGCCGTAAGCAAATTGTACTGAGAATGGAACGTGTACGACTCAAAACCCGTACGCAACATTGGCGAAGCGTGGTTCTTTACAACATTTAATTCACCAGAAGGTCGAGTCCAACGTCGAATAGAAGCAACAGACAGGTGTGCCGCACGTTTAAATGCGCCCGCAATTCGTAAGTCCCCTTGTTTCGCATGGAATTTCGCCGCAAGTTCAAACTGAAACGCCTGTTGCGCCTCATTCCATTGATGCTGAGCACTCCGCCCGCCAGTTGGCATTTCCCCCAGTGGACTTTGCAAAAACAAGGATGTAAATGTCCCCCTTCGGAAACATTCCTGAAGTTGTTTCCTAAACCTCCCATTGTAACCATGAAGAAGAATCAATAGTAAATAATTGCGAGAAAACATATCATATGCGAGAGGGCCATTCGGATCGATATACATACCATACTCTGTGATTAGCTCCATATGAGGGGCCAATGCTTCATCAAAGTCGTTTACCTCTAGACTTGGACCGAGTCCCGCAATACTACGAAGCCATTCCCCAGCAAGCTGCACGATGCTCCAGTTGTTGAATGACGGTTTATAGACGCTTTGCCAATCAATCCCATCAAATGCCCTCTTCCATATTTCCACCTGATTTAATGAAACTTGAGGTTTCAACTCATGAAAAGCAAATACCAACATTGTAGTATAAAAGTTACTATGTCCATCAGCAGCTCTTTGGTGAATCAAGTCATCCAACGAAGCATCTAGTGCCCTGATAGCGTGATCTAAAAACGATGAGTCTTTCAGTTCATTCGCCAACAATGCAGCTACAGCGGCGTAAGCTGGAGTAGAATATTGCTTTTCTTGATGTACGTATGGATCGATAATCCGACCATGCTCAGACTGATGACCCGTAAAATAATGAACAATATTATAAATCAACTCGAGACATGTTTTAGAGTTCACGTCTAAATCTTCAAGATCAGAACTAGAGTTAGGGCCAGTAAAGAACTCACGTACCGTCGTATCTAACGGATAGTTGGAATTTAACAATTTGTTTGTGCACCTCACTGAAGACGGCGGGGATACTACCCCATTATTCAATATCGACGATATAGATGTTGCCCATACCCGGTACAGAATCGACATCAGATGTAAACAATACGTGATGTCCATCGTGGCTAAACACGGGATGGGGGTGGACATCTTGAACACAAAAACTACTATCGTGAAGACAAAGAGGAGTCCACGATAACGATTGGTCGTTCCAATCGACAACGCAATGATGTAACATGTTGGCGGTAATGACACCATCGGTCACAAGAGTCCCAGAATCTTGACTGATGCTGAAATGACCGTAATGGTTCATATTCGGTAAAAAAGGCACTTCAACAAAGTTATTTTTCTCTAGATTAAAACTACCAACAAAGCTGATAGACCGTTCATCAAATTTACCAGTCATACACTTTGTACCATGGTACACAATTGAACTGCCGTTCGCCGCCCATACCTCATGGCAAATCCATACTGTACCACGTTCAATAGATTCATCACGAATTTTTACAGCCGCCCCATGGCGGTAGAGCCAAATTCGTTGGTCGACATCCCCACCCTCGTGATTGAAAAGAATCTCGTCGTTGTGTACGGGGCTGAATTGCACATGTGTAATCCAGCCTACGTGGCTAAACAAGACTTCTGATATTTTCTTTTCGGTATCAATCACCAGTACTCTTGACTCCAATTGTCTCGATTGCACTTTATCCTTGATAAGTTTCATTTTGTTACCACTGCCAACATCGAACGCAGTTGCGTCGATATATGGAATACAAGCGTACCGCCCGTCACTTGATAGGTGTGTGAATCCCGTAACCACATCATTTGGAAGAACTGAAATGACTTCTTCCTCGAGACTATCCACGTCCAGAAGCCGGACTTCGTTCCCTTGTATATAGAGCACATGGTTCGTTTCAGGGTTATAACTGACACTCGCTTTGCCTAGGCCATGGAAAGGGGTCCCATCATAATAAACATAACTCATCAGGTACCTGTCGCGGTTGTTAGTTAATTGTCGACTTTCGCCGTCCTGGAGACTCATTTGATAAATGTTCGGGTTTGCGTCCTGGTTGCTGATGCAAATAATTGATTGACTATCACGAGTAAAACTCTTGCTGGTAAAGTACAAATGTTGATGGCTGCCGGGTAGAGAGGTCAATCGACGAACACGATTTCCAGTCACTAGATCTGACCGTTCAGAGATTTGGTGCTTCGTCTTTGTTCCCTTCATCACGTCCCCCCCCTATAACTCATGACGCCTAGTCGGTTTAGAAATTCTATGATGGGAAAATACACGATTAACAATCGAGCCTTCAGTTTAAAATGTGCCTCGAACATCGAGGATTTTGGCGCATTGTGATTTCTTTACAAAAGTCGATGCCTCAATCTTCTCATTCAGCTTTTCCAAATACAGTTCTTCATCCAACGGTATTTCTACCCAATTATCCAACCAAGCAGACAGGTGCATTGCATTCGACAACTGAAGACCGCGAATTCCTTCCTCTCCAGGTGCAAGTAGTGGCGTACCATGGAGTATCGCCGATACCCAATTTTCGGTAATTCCTTTATGGCCAGTCTCTACGCCGCGAACTGGAACATCACACTTCCAACATTCCGGTTGACCGAATCCCCCATTATATTCCTTGTTGAATTGCCTCTCTGAAATACGTAATCGCCAGAACGTAAGTTTTCCATCTTCAATTACAACTTTTCCTCTATCACCGGAAATCTCAAAGCGGTTCGTACCCGGCGCTTCACCAGTGGACGTAACGAACAGTCCTGTAGCGCCATTCTCGTACTCCACATATGCCGTCACATCATCCTCTACTTCAATATCGTGGTACTTACCAAACCCACAGAATGCCCGCAGTCTTTTCGGTAACATATTCGTAGTCCATTGCCAGAGATCCAATTGGTGCGGGTCTTGATTCGCCAGTACGCCCCCGCCTTCTCCAGCCCATGTCGCACGCCATCCACCGGAATTGTAATAACTTTGCGGGCGATACCAATTCGTTATAATCCAAATCGTTCGCTTCAAATCCCCTAGCTCACCACTAGAAATCAAATCCCTTAACTTCTGATACAACGGATTCGTCCGCTGATTAAACATAATCCCAAACACTTTCCCACTTTGAGCAGCTACTTCGTTCATTTCTCGAACCTGTTTCGTATACACTCCGGCTGGCTTCTCAACCAATACATGTAGCCCACGCCTAAATGCCTTGATAGCCAATTCTGAATGACTGTAATGCGGGGTCGCAATCATCACCGCATCGACACTTCCTGACTCAAAGAGCGACTCAGGAGTATCAAAAAACTGAACACTATCGCCCGATTGTGACCGAATCCATTCACGCTTTTCAGGGTTCGTATCGCACACGGCTGTAAGTTGGGCTTCTGGCACTTCGTTTTGGATTAAATATTTTGCGTGGGCACTCCCCATGTTTCCAATACCAACGATTCCCATGCGAACAAAACTCATACTAACCCCTCCAATATCTCTCCATCCAAAAATCCATCCGGATTCAATCCACTGCCCTATACGGGACGAGCCCTCCTAATGATATTCACGAGAGGTTCATAAACTGAAATGTATGAACCTCATATGCGAACGGAACGTTTGATCCGCATTAAGCCACATTCATTCACCAGGACTAAGTATGCGGAAGCAGTGTGAATCTCCAGGCTCATTATTTCTGTTGTGCAATCCACTGATTCGATTTTTGTTCGGCTGCTGTTAGCGCTTGTTGGGGAGTTTCCTTGTTTGTCAAAACCCCCTGAATTTCAGTCGCCAAAATGAACCGTGGTTGGGTCTCCCATGGATATACGGGAGTCCACATTGTACTCAGCGCCTCTTTAACCGGTTGCATCAGTTTGTTATTCTTCAAATCCGGTAAATTCCAAGCAGATGTTGTAACTGGTGGAACACCGTAGTTTTTAAACATGTAATCCTGATAAAAATCAGATGCACTAAATTGAATAAAATCCCATGCAAGGTCTTTGTTTTTGCTTGATTTACCAATCACAAATGGACTTCCAAAAAATGCACCGCCTATGCCTTTGCTATCCTTAAAGACTTGGGTAATACCCAAGCGATTTTCCCATCCGGCTGCATCCGCCTGGTTGACGATATTACTAGGACCCTGGAACAGTTCGATAGCGACATCATTATTCGGCGTTAACCAGTTTTCAGCACCTTGACTGCTCTCAATTCCTTTTGGAGCGTATTGCGATAGTTGCTTAAGCCATGTCAATCCATTGACCCATTGTGTCGAGTCAAAATTTAACTTCATATTTTTCGGCGCATTGCCGGTACCCCAAGTTCCATTTTGTGCTTCGGCTAGATCTGCAAGCAGCATGGGGTCGTGACTGTTACCCCCAGCATCAAACCACACACCATAATTCTGCTTACCGGTAACGGGATTCTTACCGGTCATCTTCTTAGCATCGGCCATAATTTCTGACATCGTCGGATGAGCAGATGGATATGGCACATGCCATTGGTCAAACAGCGTTTTGTCATACATGATGAGGTCGGTATCTCCAGCTTCCGGAATACCGTAAATCTGGGGGCTGGAATCTCCCGCACCGACGGCTTTCCATCCGTTCACCTGACCGGATAAATACTGATTCAAATTGAAGTTTGTCTTTTTGATGTAAGGTGCTAGATTCACTAGCAATCCCTGAGCAGCCCACTGATCCTCCGGGCCTGCTGCCTGATAGACATCAGCCTGACCTCCAGTGATCATAGTCTGCAGTTTTGCGATGTAATTAGTCCATGGAATAACGATAAAGTTAACGTGATCCCCTGGATACATCTTTGTAAATTCGTTTTGAAGGACATTCAACCCTTGGATTGTTTGACCCGTAACCGGATTCAGTGTGTTTTTCTCTTGAAAATTTCCCTCTAAGACGACGTTTACGGTGTTCGCACTGGAACTGGGCGATCCTGATTGCCCAGTGCTAGACGGCGAGGACGGATTCGCCTGTGTGGACGTAGCACCTCCACAGCCAACGGCTAAACCACCAACTAAAACAATGGACGACGCTGTTACCATCACATTTGCCCTCTTTTTCATATTGCTCCTCCTCAAATAAGTAAGAATATTTCTGTGGTTATACAATGAGTTGTGTAAACAATCATTCCCCCTTTAAACCACTGAGAGCGACACTTCGAATTACGTATTTTTGTAAAAATATAAACAGGATTAAGACGGGTATACTCCCGAGCGCGAGAGCTGCCATCGTCATCCCGGCATAGCTTTCGCCATTTTGTAACGTAAATGAAGCCATATATAGTGGGATGGTGTGTAACTTCGTGGATGTCAGAACAATCAACGGCCAAAGGAAGTCGTTCCAACTCCACATAAAGGAAAGAATGGCCATGGTCGCTGTGATTGGTCCAGCGAGTGGAAGATATACTTTGAGAAATGTCCGAAACTCGCCGGCTCCGTCAATCTGTGCCGCCTCACGAAAGCTATCTGGCAATTCATCGAAAAACTGTTTTGCGAGGAATACCAAAAATGCATCAATCATATTCGGCAGTATAAGAGGCCAGAATGTGTTGATCAGATGCACGTGGTTCCACATAAGGTACAGTGAGATAAGTCGCGATTCGACAGGGACCATCAAAGTTGCCAAGAAAACTAGAAAGATCACCCGTTTTCCTTTGAATTTCCCTTTTGAAAAGGCGTAACCTGCCAGCAATGCACTGCTCACCTTTACAATGACTGACGCAACCGCCACGATGAAAGAGTTTACATACGCTTGTAAAAGCCCTCCATTTTGAAAGATCAGTCGATAGTTAAACAAAGATGGATGTGCCGGAAGAAACCTTGGTGGATATGGCAGCGTGACGTTGGCGGTGCGGTCAAAACTGATACTTAGAATTAAGATAAACGGTGAAATCATCAGGAATCCAAACACCAACAGCGCCAGCAACCGAGCCAAATCTACTGGTTGGAGTTTTACTTTGCGTCTATGTTTTCCGACAGTAATCGCTTCATCCATATACTAAGCACCTCCCCTTCAGAACTAAAGCTTTAACCTGGATGCCTTGAGATTGAAATAGGTAAATATCAAAATTATCACAAACAATATATATGTTGCGGCGGATGCAACGCCAAAATTGAAACCCTGAAAGCCATGTTCAAAGATGTACTCTACAATTGTTTGGATAGATCCATCCGGACTACCGGTAGCACCACCTAATATGAATACGTCAGTGAAGCGCTGTAAGCCGCCAATCCACCCCGTAATAATGAAAAACACAAAGGTTCCCCGCATATTGGGAATCGTGATGTACAGCCATTGTTGAAAATCAGATGCTCCGTCTATCTTGGCTGCTTCGTACAATTGCGGCGAAATAGCTTGTAAATTGGCCAAGCAAATAATGATAATGAAACCAAGTCCAGACCAAGTACCGAGTAATATGACGCCCCATTTAGCAGTAGCAGGATCGGACAGCCAACTAGAAGGTGGCAGTCCTAACTTTGAAAGTAAAAAGTTAACGGCCCCCTGATTCGGATCTAGCAGAAACATGAAAACCATGGCAGTAGCGACAATCGGAGTAATATAAGGAATGAAGAACAAAACTTTAAAAAATCTCTGTAATATTTTCGTGGAATTGATTAGAGACGCCACAATAAACCCTAATGGAATAGAAATGAGCATTTGGAAAAATGCGAGGTAGAACGTATTGTACATCGCGTTCCAAAACGTAGAATCAGATAAAATATTAGCATAATTCCGAAATCCAACCCAGGACGCTATTGTCCCGTTCGAATTCGTTAGACTTAAATAAAAAGAATCGATAACTGGGTAAAGCATGAACAACAAAATCCCCAAAATACTAGGAAGTAGAAACATATACCAAGTGAGGTGCGTCTTTGTATTCGCTTTCTTTCTGTCTTGCAGATTTATATCTGTTTTTATTCGCGTTCGTACCTGTTCCATATGCATCCCCCTTCAATCCTAAAAGTGATTCATTCCATCCCCAATTCAATTCCCCGAGACATCCTTCAATAAGTCTGTGGCCATTCGAAATAATTCTGCACCATTGAGTAGGTCATCCTTGATGTGTACCAATTGTAAAAAACATACAAGATGCAAGAATACATGTGTAACCGATTTCAAGAACATTGGACCAAATTATCCGGATCGAAGGCACACGAAAATAGTGTGAGTCTTACGTCTCCGAAATGTCACGGTAACACTTCCATAAATTTCCATATACCCTTTCAATTCTCATGCAATAGTGCGATATTTAGATTTAGCTAACCGATTAACCAGCGTTTAAAGGCGGCGGATGAATTCTTGTGATATTCACCCGGATCATGTTTTGGTGAAATAAATAATTGAATAGATGCGAGGATAAACAATAATATATTAATTATTCTGACTTTATTAAATATACTGACGCAAGAACTCCGCTGATAAACGCAGTTCACTTTCGACATCACCCCACTGACATTCAACAGAAATGGGTCCGTCATATCCGATTCTTCGCAGGGTGTTCAAGAATTCATTATACGGGTACAAGCCTGAACCCGGATATAGACGGCCCGTATCGGCAACATGAACATAACCTACATGATTTGAAACTAAATAGAGATCCGAAATTGGCTCTTCTTCCTCCATCATGTGAAAGAAATCAGCTAAGATTTTTATTGAATTCGAGTGAATACGCTCTACGAAACGCTTAGCCTCCAGAAGGCTGTTTATAAAATTTGTTTCCGCCCTACGCAAAAACTCCAAGTTAATTTGTATCGAATAAGGTGCACTCAACTCTGCGAAAAGGGCTAAAAATTCAAGCAGTTGGTTCTCGGCACGAGCGGGCTCAAAGTCCCTCGGTATCTTTCGAGCCCTTCCCGAACCAAACGATATATGTTCTCTGCCGAGCTCCGCAACCCGAGTTAACACTATGTCGAGATATTCCCGAATTGCACTGACATCCACATCAGGACCGACAACATGTAAGTTCGGTTGCATCAGCACATTGAATCCACGAATCGGCACTCCAAGCGCTAATAATTGGTCGCGCTCGTTATTCCACACGCTCGTCGACTCGCTCGGAAGCGTGCTACTACATGCTAATTCAGCATAGTCAAATCCAGCGTCTACAACGTATTTTAAATAAGTAGGACTTACACAACACCCGAGTTGCATCCAGCATGTCTCCTCCGCTATGAATATGATTCTAACCACGCTGCACAATTGCCTTGTAGTCTCATCCTAGCACCAGATGGATTCGTGTAAGTTATAGATATTGCTCATCATTTAACGAATATTGCTGTAATGACTTAAGGTACTCATGACCGCACTCATTTTGGCCTAAACGTCTACTGGTTTTACGAAAGACTTGCGGTGCCATACCTACATGTTGGCGAAATAACCTGCTAAACTGAGCTACGCCTCCAACCCCGACTTCTTCTGCAATGATATTTATAGGTTTATTGGTCTCTAATAACAACTTCTTGCTTTCGTCGATACGAAGGTTTACAAGGTATTGATTAATAGTCAATCCTGAAATGCTTTTAAAACAGTGGCAGATATAATGCTTGTTCAAGTGCACTGCATTCGCCAGTTGATCTAAAGATAATTTGTCTCGAAATCGCTGATTAAGCACCTTCAGGATCTTTACAACGTGTGTTTCCTGCCGCCCAAGTGCGGGAGGTCGTATCTTTCTTGAACACATCCCCTCGTAGTTGCGTAAAATACGTAAAAGCAATGTTACCAATTGGAGACGAATTATGTTCCTAGCTCCGACTTCACGGTGACGACTTTCTTCAGCAACAGTAAAAAAAAGGTGCTCAATGCTTCTACATTCTTCTTGTCTCCAATGCACATGCGTTCCGTTCGCCGCGTCAAAGAGTAATTTTAGTTTCTGTTGTATTGTTGGATCCAACAAGTCATCTACATCAGAAAATTTGAAATTTATTATACTCCGCAAACAGGCACTCTTAGGTACTGGACGTACCAGGTGCAATATGTCTCCACGGAAAATCAACATGTCACCAGGGCTCAGTGTATATATCGTTTCACCGATGATGTATGTGGCCGCTCCACTCTGGAAGTAGTATATTTCATAGCCATGATGCCTGTGGGGGTACTCGATATTCGGAGCTCTTGATGTTTTGCGATATTGAACATAGACAGTATCTTCAATCAATATCCGATTCGTTTGATAATCTATCTCATTCACGGTCCCAGCCTCCCATCTCACGCACCTCACCATGACGCGATTCCCTAACATCACCGTGCAAACCGGCCCACCATTTGCAAGGTTGGCTCCTGATAAGGCGGGTCCACAGTACAATGTCGGCTACAAACAGTCCCGAAGTTCTTACCCCCTGGGCCGTCTACGATCCGAAAGTGTGAATGATGCCATTTAGCCAAGGATACGACACCCAACTTGTAGAAATTTAAAGCTCTATTGATGTGGACATACATTTAATAACTCTTACAATTTAGCCCCAAGTTGACAATAATCGGCTGCCGCAAATATATACTCTTGTGCTGTCTTAAACATGACCACTACACTTCCTTGTGTATTTGACAATAAATTCATATAACATGTTATTTTTAAATATATCTTAGTATTACGAAAATTGATTTCTCTGTAGGAACAATATCGAACGTTGGGAGCGTGTATATTGTCCATGTTGAAAGGTATGTTCATTATGAACGAAGAGTCGTTTCCATTGGTTTATCCACACAATGTGCGGAATCAAATTGAAAAGTTGACGGACGTTTACCTCGCTCCACAGACGAGTCAATCGGTTTCAGAAGACCCTGCACTGCTACGGAATGCTGAGGTGATATTTTCCGGTTGGGGAGGTCCGAACTTGAATGAGGAATTCTTGCAGGCTGCTCCAGATTTGAAAGCATTTTTTTACGCTGCAGGTTCCATGAAAGGAATTGTGACTGACGCTTGTTGGCAGAGAAATATTACCTTTACAAGCGCCTATGCCGCGAACGCCGTACCGGTCGCTGAGTACACCTTATCGCAAATTCTATTTTCTTTAAAATACGGTTGGCATTCTGCCCTCTCTATCAAGCAAACAAAGTTATTCAAAAAGCCACCACTGCCTCCCGCGCCAGGAGCGCTGGGCAGCACGATAGGCATTATTTCTTTAGGTATGGTTGGTCGTCGTGTATGTAAACTACTAGAGAACTTTCAAGTCAAGGTCATTGCTTACGATCCGTTTATATCAGAGCGGCAAGCGTCATCGTTGAACGTCGAGCTTTGTTCACTAGAAGACATTTTTCGACTATCAGATGTGGTGTCTTTGCATACGCCGTGGCTAAAAGAGACCGAAGGTATGATAACTGGCGCACACTTTGAGATGATGAAGCCTTATGCGACATTTATCAATACCGCGAGAGGGGCTGTGGTCAGAGAAAACGAACTGATTGAAGTATTGAAGCGACGCTCCGATATGATAGCCATTTTAGACGTCACCTACCCAGAACCGCCCGTCTCCGACTCCCAGCTTTATTCACTGCCAAATGTAATTTTGACCCCGCATATTGCCGGCAGTCAAGGAAATGAGTGCGGAAGAATGGGCGCATACATGTTGGAAGAGTTGGAGCGGTACTTAGAGGGGAGACCCCTCAAATGGCAAGTCACGAAGAATAACTTTTCCTTGATGGCATAATGCGAGGTAGATCACTTTAACATCCGGGTCCCATCTACCTCGCTGTCTTTACAAAATGAGTTGTATTTATATTATAACCGAATTCATGTTTCGCTCATGAATAGTGATTGCATTTTGATTAAAGCAACCATAAAAGAGGCTGCCGGATGGAGATGTTGCGCCTGATCTCTTGGTCTGTGGAATCGGGTGGCAACCGTCTCCACAATTCCAAGAAGCGGTTATCTGAAAGCCCTAGTCCAGCAAACAAAAGACTTGGTACTCTGACTGGCAGCGCTTCAAAGTGTTCCACATCTGGCGTATATGGCCACTTAGTTTTATCCTTTAAATAAGGATAAAGAAACTCGAGCGCGCGCCGAATCCCTCTCCCGTCTGGCAGTTGGAATTCCCACAAATTTTCTTTTTCTGTCGAAAGAACGTGGCAAAGTGCCACCAGATTATCCAATATGAAAATAGAGTAATTGTAAGGCTTCGTCCGTGACAACTCACGCGGGAAACTGCCATCTAAAGCCATCTGATCGGGTACCAACACTCGTTTAAACTGATTTCTACAAAAGTCGACAATTTCTTGGTTTCCGGTAAATCGTCCAAAAACAGCAACCTGTACATACCAGCAAACCGAGTGGTTATTCTGGGTATCTCTTTCTTCTATGCCATAGGGATGAGTGGTCATCCACTTCAAATAGTCTTGAAACCATCCTTTAAGCCCTTGGTAATCTTCCAGGGTCATGGATGCAGAGTTTCGCAGTGCCTCAATCGCCATAGGTACATCGATTAAATGCAACGTATCAATGATCCCGATTCCCCTACCTGAGCATACGCCTGGGATGGCTTGGGCATACAAAAGGTGCGGACTCATTTGCGTTTGTTCATCGAAGAAGAATTCTTTTATAAATTGCATGGCCTTTTGCGCATACAATTCTTCATCTGTCAGCACATAGGCTGCAGCCAACGTAGCAATATGTGTCCTACATCTACGCAAAATCAAACGATGTGATTCGAAGTTTTCCGGATTCGTTTGACCATCGCGCTGAATATAAGGCAATCCATCTGGTTTATCGGGATTGGGCCACCAATAGTCGGCATTTGAATAATAATCATGAATGCCTCCCTCGCTGAGTTTGGCCACTACATCGGTGATATGTACCGTCTTGGCCTTCAATGAAATTCGTGCATCAGCAAGTGTCTTGTCTCCATCACACAAGAGAGAGTCACAAAGCCATCTCTTCATTCAGCTTCTTCACTCCATTTTATGTCGGATGAATGGTCGAGCGGCAAGGCGGTGGCTAACAAACGCTCTTCGAAACAAATGCATCAAGGAAGTACGCACCGTTGGATAGAGTCCCCTCGGGTGATCTCTCTCCTCTATTAAATCTCTACCGGCATGCTCCGCAGATTTTCAAGGCTGGTCTTCAGGCTGTCAAATGGATTCCCCTGGCATTGATCCTGTTCCACTGCGCCCCAATCCACACCGATGTCGCTACAGGCCCGGATCATCTCTGACCAGTTCATATTGCCTTCGCCGACCTCGGCGAACATTGAGCTCCTATCTGGGCTAACCGCCATGTCCTTCAAGTGAACGACCTTCATACGGCCAGCGACTTTGCGGATCCACTGCACCGGATCAGCACCGCCAGCCTGTACCCAATAGACATCGAGTTCAAAGTCGACGGCAGCGGGATCGAACGTTTGCAGTAAGATGTCCATGCCAGTCACGCCGTCAAACTTGGCATATTCAAAGTTATGGTTGTGATAGATGAGCTTGAGGCCCTCCTTCGCCAGAACCCGCCCGTATTCTGACGCTTCACGGGCAAACGCTTCGTAGCCTTCTCGACTGCTCCGATAGGAATCCGGCATGGATCCGATGCCGACGTACTTGCAATTCCACAGTTGATGAACTTCAATCACAGACTTGATGTCACTCTGCAGTTGAGGATACGGAACGTGTGTGGCACAGATGGTGAGGCCGATGTCGTCGGTCATCTGCTTCAGTTCGGCCGCATCAATCGGGCCAAGACCGGATACCTGAACCGCGTTGTACCCAATTTCCTTCACGCGCTGTAGGGACGCCAAAATATCTGAAGGGGTTTTCAGGAAATCTCGTATGGTATAAAGTTGCGCTGCAATTTTCACGACAATCACCTCGTTCGATAATTGTAGCCATTCATAGAGGGCTACCAAAACGCGATGGACAATAGTACAGGCGCCTTCGGTTGTTTTATGAACGTTAGCGCAAACTTCGCCGAATCTCTATAGCGGTATGTCCCGTGGTCATCCTGATTGTCCTGGATAGGTGATAAGTGGACTGAAACACAGTTTGTTCCGCACTCTCGCTCTGCGGCAGCCCGGTGCTGCATAACAGCCTGTATGTACGAGCACGAGTTGGAAATGCTCCTCGATTCGCGGACCGTAGCGACCGCCGGGCGGGTAGATTACGGATCCGGCTTCGGCGTGACGAACATGGCCTCGTTCTAATCTGTTCGGTCCAGCGACCATGCCGTCACGCCTCCCTCACGAATCCTGCCTGATGCTAGGATAGCGGGATTTTCTTCTTCAGGTCTTCACGCTCAATCACCGAATCGTGGCGAATGTAATGACCGACGTAGGAGCGTCGCCACCGGTCAACGGATCGATTTTTCCTCGATGAGTGGACCAGCAGGTTATGAAAGATCACGACGTCGCCTTTCTTCATCTCGAGCGGAATTTCCTTCGACAGGTCTACTCCTTCAGACTCATCGGTCCACGGTTCATGTTCTTCTACGTTTTTGACCTTGCCGTGCGGCAACAGACCGACATGATGACTTCCGGGAATTGCCCAGAGACATCCGTTCTCCACATCGACATCCTCCATCGCCATCCACGCCGCCGTAAGCGTATTTGGCTCGTTGCGGATATAAAAATAGTCTTGATGTGCGGCCTGACCGGGAGAGCCAGGTTCTTTATAGAAATACATACTTTGAACTCCGACGGCTTCGTCCCCCAGCAGTTGGGCGAGGGCGCCGCGGATCACAGGGTGACGGAGCATTTGCAGCGAAAAGCCGTCGTGCAAGTGTGGGTTGAAGACGCGAACCGTGAAACGGTCTTGGGCGCGAATAGGTCCTTTACGGGGCAATGCCCACTCGGGCATGTCATCCTGTGCCCGAATGTGATAGATGTGCGCGTTGTACATATCGACCAAATCGTCGCTGCACACGTTTCTTAAAATAAGGTACCCATCTCTCTCATACTCTGCAATCTGTTCATCGGTAAGCGGATTCAATCGTTCTTGCGGTTGTATCAATGATTCGCACCTCGTTTCCGTTTTTCGCTGATGCCAACCATTCACGCGTATCTCCACAATACTGGATGTATAGCGGTCGGAGAATAGCTCGGCTTGACGCTGATTTGTCTGCAATTGATATGCGTTGTCAATGACTCCTTAGAAATGCTGGATTATAAGGTCTACATACGCCTTTAGACAGGCATCATTTTGTTGGTTTCAGGTGCATTATGACGATTTCGGGCGCCGGCCAAGAACCTGGTGCGGGTGTCTCATATGGATTGTCCGCCGTCGGCCATCCTGTGTATTTACTATCGTTATATTCGTACCATGTGGCACCATACACCAATGGGATAACCGGCAGTTTCGAAGCAAGGGTCCTTTCCACATTGTAAATGCCCTGCATCTGCTTCGACTGATGTGTTGTTTTAGCAAAATCCGCTAAGTCGGCGTCTGTGGTCGAATCGCTAAATTGTTCATAGTTGTACTGTTCATTCGTGCCGAGTAGACTGTTAAACAAGTAATAAGGAGTACGTCCACTCTGTGAGAACCAGATTGTGAGTTGGAACTTATGCCCGCTTAACTGCGACATATAGGCACCGTATTGAACTTGTTGAACGTTTACTTGAATGCCTATCTTGTTCAAGTCCTGTGCAATAAGTTTTCCTGGTGATGTAACAACAACATTCAACCGAAAATCCCACTCCGGGTGGTTTCATTTTCTCTATATTCAGCCCCGTTCCACTGCAGACGACCACACCGAAAAGATAACGCTTACATATCCCCTTCATGCCATCTTTATGACCATCAGCTTCGTAAATATAACTTCAATCATAGCAGTATTGTGAAGACACCAAAATGCACGTACACGCTATTTTATTGCACTATTCTGCTACAAAAAAAGCTCCTTTTTTTTGCGAAGTAGTTACTTGTGAAGAATGCATGCGCTATCTTTAAATATAGTTAATCTAATGGATCCATAACCAAAGATGAACAATATCATCCATGAATTCCACCATATAGAAAGAAGCCTACACCTTCACAAAAATTAGGAAAGGTCGTATGAAGATGAGTGAAGACCTGCGGCTAACACCTACACTGGAAGAAGAGTACATGTTGTCAGAAACACAAATTACGGAGTTTCAGAAAAATGGACATCTCTATTTGAAAGGGGTAGCAAGTAAACAAGCGGTTGACGTGTACCGCCCCCGTATCGAACAGGCTGTCAAGGAACGCAATCAACAGACCAAGGCATTGTCAGAACGAGATACGTATGGGAAGGCTTTTATCCAAATATCAAATATTTGGGCCACACATGCGAATGTAGCACACTTTGTGCTTGCCAGGAGATTTGCCAAGTTAGCTGCGGATTTAATGGGCGTGGACGGTGTTCGTATTTATCATGATCAAGCGTTATTTAAGGAACCGTCAGGCGGACATACGCCATGGCACCAAGATCAGGTCTATTGGCCGTTGGACACCAGAAACACCATCACACTATGGATGCCCCTCGTGGATATACCAAAAGAGGTAGGAACGATGACGTTCGCTTCCGCATCACATACTAAAGGCTTCATTAGTAAGTTGGAAATATCAGATGAATCCCACAAAAACCTCAAGGAATATATAGAGTATCATCAGTTGCCGCAAGTCAACTACGGAGAAATGTCGGCTGGCGATGCTACATTTCATTACGGCTGGACTCTTCATAGCGCACCTGGCAATCCAACCAAACAAGTCCGTGAAGTCATGACCATCATTTATTTTGCTGATGGTGCGAGAGTAATCGAACCGGACAGCAATGCACGGAAGAATGACCTCAAGAGTTGGTTGCCCGAACTGGCGCCAGGGGATTTGGCGAAAAGTCGTTTGAACCCTCTCGTATACACAAGGGCGTAGGACTTCGCTGTAAAAGACTGCCTCGTGGCTATGCCCCGAGATCCACATAGAACCAATCAAGCCATTGCATCCTTCTCTCGGGTTCAATGGCTTGTCATCCCCTGGAAACGGCGCACTATAGGATATCCAACTCCCAGTCAGCGTAAACTCCTTGCGCTGCATGAGTTCAAACAGTTTGGGGTCAAATGTGATTTCCCTCGTCGGCACCTACGAAGCAGACCTTCGCCTTGTTCGCGGCTAATTCAAAGCTCGATTGCATCGTGGGGATGGCCCCCGCCGTTTCCAGAACCACAGCATAGCCCCGCCCGCGCGTGATGTCCAAATGAGCCGCTCTGTCATCCGAGTTCAACATGTTGATGACATGGTCAGCACCTAACCGCTTGGCCATTTGAAGGCGCGTATCGTCGATATCGAAGACCGTAATCGATCTAGCCCTTGCTAAGCCAGTTGCCGTCTAATTGCTCGGCCCGAATCTGCAGCCGCGGCCGCGTCTGCAATGTGGAACAAGAACTTCCTGTCGCCATTCTCAAAATAGGTGACAAAAGCCACCCCCGTGGTCTTGTCCTTGCGCACTTGAACCTGACTGACATCGACCCCATCGTCGCTCAATCTATCCCGCACACACCGGCCAAAGTCGTCATCACCGACACATCCAATCATGCCGGCGCCAATGCCAAGTTTGGCAATGGCGTCGATAAAAATGGCTGGAGCCCCACTGGGATAAGGGCCAAGGAACTCGCCAGACCGATGAAGTGGCACGTTTACTTGTGACCGCATGATTTCTACGAGAATTTCTCCAATGGTCACTACGTATGGATGTCCCGTCATTTACCGCATCCCCAATCCCACCATCACAATTTCGTGGTGAACTCCACCCCATCGTCAACGGGCACCGTCACCGTTCGTGCGTCCGCCTTGGCTCGTACATCTTCCAGATAACGCTTGATGCCGGGACTGTCACCCGCCGAAATGATGTCATCGGCTACAACTACACCCCCCTGTTTGACGTGGGGCCATACCAGATGGAGATAGGCCGGATAGTCCTCTTTCCAAGCGTCGATAAACACGAAGTCCCACGGTCCCTGAAGCGTCTTCAACGTTTCGAGTGCATCGCCTTCGACAATCGAAATGGTGTTCGACAGCCCGGCTTTCTCGTACACGGATTTAGCTAGCTGAATCTTGTATTCGCTCAGCTCACAGGTGGTCACGGTTCCGCCGTTTGCACGAGCCGCTTCCCCAAGGTAGAGGCCCGAGTATCCACTGGAGGATCCGATTTCCAATACTCGCTTCGCCCCTGACACACGTACCAGCAGATTCAAAAATTGGCCATTGTCCGCCGATATGCGGTACAAGGGTTCCGGCGCGTTTGTCTGTTCGTCCAACTGTTCCAACTCACGTATCGCATCTACGATTCTCTGCTCCATGTCACCGATGCCTCCACTGATGATTAGCTATTATGAGAAGGGTCAATCCAAAGATACGAAAGGGGATCCACATTCATACTGGTATTGATATAGTATCCGTGGATTCAGGGCTGAACGGCAAAGTTGTACTTCTCATCATAGATGGGTACAATCGTGGCGTCCTTCATGGCTTGTATAGTAATTTTCTTGTAAAGGTTCGGCGGGACTGTGCATTCATATCGTATTCCGCCTCACTAAGCTACTTGTCCACGTCTTTGTTGGAGTACATTATCAAATTATCCATTAGCTGTTCGTTTGTAGCCAGAAGTGTATCTAGAAGCATCATTACTGGAATAAAAGTCTGCATGAATTGGCAGGGAAACCCCTGACTCTTTGAGTAGCTGCTTGGCTTTGCTAGGATTATACCTTGTACCTGTACCCATTGGTTCCGTCGTACTAAACTTCGTTTGTCCAACTTGTTTGATCCATTTTTGAATCGACGGCCACATAGCCTTGTCCAGTGAGTGTCTCCAAGAAAAAGTGTTTTGCATATTTCTAAGCACTTGGACGGCAAGGAATTAGAGATATGCAGGACACTCATTGTAAAAAGTTTATTTACATCCCCATCATATCGCGAAGATGCTCCACCTCATCCTTCGTTATGCCGCCTTGCCCATATCGCGCCTTGTCATACAATTCTTCAAGGTATCTGCAACCTTTTGCAAACGTTGAATCATGCATGAATTCAGTTGGTCGCACCTGTATCGAATCTTTCTCCTCCAACCACGCCCAAATCCCTTCCGTGGTCTCCAGAGCCGTATCGGCCGATACCCAGGTATATCCTTTAGACTGACTTCTGCGAACGAACTGTCGATACAAATAGCGGACTTGTTCTTCTGGTGATGAGAGCTCGTTCCACG
Source organism: Alicyclobacillus fastidiosus (assembly GCF_026651875.1). Classification (GTDB taxonomy): domain Bacteria; phylum Bacillota; class Bacilli; order Alicyclobacillales; family Alicyclobacillaceae; genus Alicyclobacillus; species Alicyclobacillus fastidiosus. Next base: position 3,195,852 of record NZ_CP104067.1, read on the forward strand.
CTAGTTCATGCCTTCTTCTGCGATCTCGCCGAAAAAAGCCCATTCTGTGCGATTCTCCCGCAATCGACTCTTCCTTATCGACGTAACCCGTTGGTTCGTACGTCTCGATGCCACGATGCCTTTGGTACCACTTCCAAACCGCATGAAGTCCCCGCACCAACAAGAATAGGAGACCGACGAAGGATGCTACCGCAATGATGATGGAGACAATATGTTGCCAAGTAGCCGGGCCACTTTGATGTGTTTGCGTGTCGGGTTGTTTGGGGAATTTAAACGTCGGTGTATGAATCGGCCTTGATTGCGTTTGTTGTTGCCCACCAGGAAACAAGTGTTGCAGCAAACTAGAAATAGCTCTCTCAATGTCGGACAAATTTACAAAGAACGCAAAACAAGCAAAAGTCAGTAGCACAATGCCGAGAAACATGGTGACGAGGAGTCGATTAAACGTGCGTACTTTGCTCGGAACATGTGCTTGACCATCCGACAGTAAGCTGTTTAGTTGAAATTGATTCAACGCATAGACAACCATGGAGACGGTGACAAAGGCAGATACAGTAATGATCCAAATCTCCGGACGTAACAAAGATAAATAGGTAACCAAAAAGAACGCTGCGAAGTGAACAAGAAGACCTATCAGCCATACTGACAACAAATTGTTAGAGTACAGCATACGAAGACCATTGGCACCCATGATGCTGGCGGGAACGACGAACATGGCACACAAGGCAAAACTTGCTGCAAACGGCATTCGACCGAGCGTATCGGCGAAAAACGCACACCAGACGAGTGCGATGGCTGCCACGCTCAACGACTTTAGAACAGGGTTGAAGCGGCGGACAACGATGCCAAACCATGCGCCCACAAAGGCCAATAGAAACAGAAAGACTAGCCACAGCCATAAAGCACCAGGTTTGATAACATAAGCGCCCACCACTAGCGGCAGCGGAAGAAAGGCCACTAAACAGGAAAAGGAGGCGATAGTTGCTTGCAGCAACGGATATCGTAGAACGGTTACCCGGAAGCGGGCGTTACGTAGGCTTTTCGCCATGCGCATGTGCCTCCTTCACCTCAGGGTGATCATCCCAGTTGAGCCATGCACTCGCTTGTGCTTCACTCGGCAAACTGATAATGGATACAGAATGCCCTTCGTCCTCAAGCGACTGTATGATATCTCGCATCTCTTCATCGACATAGCCAGTAATCAGCACAAAATCGGTTTTGCGGATGGCCAATTCTGCTTCTGATCGGAGCAGGGCATTGAAATCACACCGGACTTTTAACTGCAACCCGGCCAAGTGTGACCACAGATCTGCAAGCTGATGGGGTCCGTTCTCCGGTTGCAAACCTTCCGTATACTCATCCGAATGTACGCCATTACAATAAAAGCCAACCGCGAGACCAGCGGCTATCAGCTCATCGGCAAGGGTGGCCGCCAAGCTGATGCCTGCTTCAATTCGAACAGGCTCGGAAATTTGCTGCCACATCCCCTCGTCGATGACGAAATTTAAGAGAACCTTGACATAGTAATCCGTCGTGAACTCTTGAAGATGAACATGAAGACTACCTGTTCTGGCGGTCACCTTCCAGTTCACTTGATTCAAGGAATCACCAAACTGATATGGCCTTGCACCCTGTCGCATAAACGGATCTGGCGAGACGAATCGGCGCACAATAGCATCACCCTGTAGACTCAGCGACGACAACAGCAAGTCTTCATTTGGGACAAGTTGTGGATACACCATCAGTTCCGTATCTGGACCCGTACACTCCCAGTGTTTGAATACCGATCCGCCGAATACCCCGCCAGCTGTTATTGCTGCGCTGTTCAATTTATATATCCCGCGCCTATCGCAGCGAATCTGATGTCGCCGCGTGATGCGCGTGTACGGTGACAGGGAGAAAATACTTCGGCTGGTTAAAAATTTATCAGACCGGTTGAGAAATGCGTCTGTCTCTGCACGAAAATGCATGCTGGCATCAAAAGCGGCTTCTAAGACGACGCGCGGTACGGGGAGAAATTTTCTGTTCTCAATCACTTCAACCATTTCGACCGATTCCCCAGCCCGGATGACCGGCTGTGCAAAATAGCGGCGATATGAGACACGCCAGAGGGAAAGACGTCGATAAATCAGCTCTTCGCTGCCAACTAGGATGAATGCGATAATCAAGAGCCAGCGCACGTCCGCCATAGGCTATCCACTCCCTACGCAAAACTTTCTGTCGGTACAGGCAGCGTGCTAGTGATCCGCTCGATGATACCCATCGCTCCATGTCCGTCGTGACGTGATCGGTGAGACAAGGTCATCCGATGCGCCAAAACCGGTACGGCCATTGCCTTGACGTCGTCAGGCGTCACGTATGAACGCTTGCGCAGAGCGGCTCGTACCTGCGTCGCCCGCAGGAGAGCTTGACTGCCGCGAGGACTCACCCCGAGATGGACATCGCGTTGGTTGCGCGTCGCTTCAACGACATCAAGCAAATAGCGCAGGACGTCATCGGACACATCCACTTGGGTGACTGCCTGTTGGGCCGCGACGATATCTGCTTTACTGACGACCGGTGTGAGTGAGTTCAGTGGATCCGCCGACTGGAAGCGACGCAAGATCGCCATGCCTTCGGCTGTTGACGGATAACCGATGTGCAACTGGAACAAAAACCTATCTAACTGCGCCTCCGGCAGTGGAAATGTCCCATGACTCTCCACTGGATTTTGTGTCGCTACGACGAGAAAGGGTCTGTCAAGGACATGCGTTTCACCATCAATGGTCACCTGGCGCTCTTCCATGCTCTCCAGTAGACTCGACTGGGTGCGCGGCGTCGCCCGATTAATTTCATCTGCCAGCAAAATATTCGTGAAGATAGGGCCGGGTCGGAACTGAAATCGGGAAGATTGTTGGTTGAAGAAGTCGATACCGGTCAAATCGCTGGGCAATAAATCTGGGGTAAACTGAACACGTTTGGTTGTACATGCAATGGATTTGGCAAGCGCTTTCGCCATCATCGTCTTGCCGGTGCCCGGCACGTCTTCGAGCAGTACATGCCCGCGTGCAAGGATGGCGATGAACAGCATCTCAATCATGTCATCCTTACCGACAATGACCTGGCCCACGCATTGCTTGACCCGATTCGCCATGTCTTGAATCTCAGAGATTTCCATCCTGACCCATCCACTCCTGCCGGCCAATCAGATACCTTATTAGAAAATATTTTGATATGTATGATAACACAAACAACTCTAACACTCTCCAATTTCCCCAGCATACATGATATTCCAGGAGCTCAGTTTTGACGATCTACATCCTCCATAAATTGCATGGCGTACGAAGGGGATATAGAGATACGCACGAAAAGACTTCCACGATCATCAAGAGGTCTGGAACCTTATTTCATTCGTGTTCACAATTGAAGATAGGAGCGACGCCCTGATGCAGCGCCGATCCAGCTTCAACGCGGCCAAGAGGAGTCGAAAGGCCCTCGAGGTCGACGGATTAACGAGTTGCGAAACCCTGACGATGATTCGCTCAAGGTCAAGCATTCCTTTCGGAAATGCACGCGTGTAGCAGCATTCACTAGTTGTAATTAAGAACGAAATCGTTCATAATAATGAATAGCGATTGACTGTATCAGAATCGTGCTGGACAATAGGGGTTCACAGCGTCCTCGCGGCTATACATGCTCGTGAGCTCAATTGAAAAATTGCTGACGACGAGGGCTACGATGGAACGAAGAGACTGGACTGTAGTGGGGATGATCACCGTCATACTGGTGATTTCTGAAGTGATTGGCAGCCATCATCAAAGAGGGGTAACTGTTTTTCTAGATGGCTTTTTTCACTTGTTTGGAATTAGCAATTGGCATTTTAGTTGATTGACGCGCCTGGTTACGCTTCATTATGTCGTCGTCACGGCCCGGGCCAGCGCGACGATAGACCCGGCGCATAAAATACCCATGGTATCGATTCCTACATCGTAGAGTCTTCCATCTCTGCCGAACGGCACCTGTAGAATTTCCGTACCAATCGCAAACATAACGGAACAAGCGACTGCCGTCTTACCTCGCCTCAAACAATTCAAGAACAACAAATCCATGATGGCGAAACCGAAAAAGTGTCCGAGTTTGGTGATCAGCCATTCCGGATTTTTAAGCTGAAAATCCAGGGTGAAGAACGCGGACCAATCCGGGTGCGGCACAAGTTGAAAGGATAGGGATGACAGATCAAGCAAAGCTCGCATACTCCCAGCACATACGCAGATGATTAGGCCTATCCCCCAGCACACCACCAGCGTGATTCTCAGAACTGCCCGGCCGTCGCGCCGAAAAGTCCTATCAGCATGTACGAAATGCCTTCCCATCTCACTCACCTCTTGATTCAGACTTCTGCACGAAGGTACAGACAAAGGGTTTGGTCTAACGAAGTTGGCCCCTCCATCTGCGGATTTTCTCAATGAATATGGATTTGCGATTCAGATACCATCGAATCCACATTCCTCCTGAAGGAAACACGACCATCAGCTTGGTCCAGGAACGTCCGATAAACCCATCTGTTCGCAAAGAGCACCATCGCTTCCGGACGACGACAAGCTTTCCAATAATCTGGGTATCAACAATGGAATCGTCCGGGAATCGATTTGTGTCCCCTTTACAGACATACTCGATGTGACCATGATGTTCACTCGTTTGGAACACTCGGTGACCGAACAATCGACCATGACCCGTCGAAAAAAGTAAGATGTCCCCTCTTTTTATTTGGCTCGGCCACACAGGATAAAATCGACATACATTCCCTTGCGCTATAAACGGATACATACTCGTCCCACTGGATGGGATTTCTATCCACCCGTGTTGACGGATGCGTAGTTTGAGTAATTCGATAGAATCCGCAGTGAATTGCATGCTCTACGCACCCCATCCTTCAAACCGTCAGGATATCTCACTCCAAAATGAATCGTTCTTTTGAAAGAACAATTGGTACGTACGAACGTGTCGCACGAGTCTAGTCATCATTTTGAGGACTTTGGCGGTCTCCGCAGGATCGTGTGGCCAAAAAAATACCTTATCCATCAGCTGAAGCAGCGCCGCGGAAGGTGAGAGCGGCAGCCTCACGACATTTGGAGATTGATGTAGCAAGTGGATAGCCTCGAGCGGATATTGCCCGTCGGTGAACAAGCCTTCTTCACTTCGAAAGGGAAACGAGTTAATAGCGAACGCTCCGCCGTCGCATATCTTGACGATGGTCGCTTCATTCGAAAGGAGTCGACGAGGCCTGGACAGCAATGCAACAGTAGACTTCCCGACCCCTGAGTAACCGGAAAATAAGAATGCTTTGTCGCCATCGACCACACAAGAAGAATGAACGAGGAGTCCGCTTTCCGTCTGGACGAGGAATGCGCTGTAAAGGTTCATGATGGCGTGTTTTAATGCAATTTCGTCATAAATCGAGAGGGTCGCAGTCGCGTAGGACTGATCTGCGCGAATGAGATAGTCCGAGCGGCGATATTCTATCGCATCCGATGTCCTCGATATGCCCACGTCAAAGTTCTCAAACGGCCTTCCATATCCCTCTTCCACCGACACGATCAGATCTGCCCGTTCGGCAACCGCTGGGCGCGAAAGTGGAGTGCGAAAGGCCGTCTCAAACCAACTCGCGATACGGTCAGAGCCGGTCAACACCTGTATCGTGTGCTCACCGATTTCAAAGCATAACACCTTGTCCATACTCCGTACTCCTCTTTGACGGCTCACGGATTCACCGTCTGCTAAAATCTCATCTTTTTGTCAAGACACTTATGTAAAATGGCGATGGAATCGCCTTGCTGGCACGAACACCTGGCTTTGCACAAACTCAGCGCGATCGCGGGGTCATGCTCAATCATCGACCAATACAAAGTGAGCGCCTTGCAGAATTCCGAAATATCGGTATTTATCTTCTGCAAAGCGCTCATATGCAGGTTTCGAAGACCCATGTTTCCCATTTCAAACCTGGAAATCTGAATCACATGTTCGCTTGAAATGTTCAGCTGACATGCTGTTCGAGCAGCCTTTCTGGTTGTATTAATTGCTCGTGGAATTGCCGTTGACCAAAGTGCTATTGTCCACTGCCGAGTCGTCATCCGACGAAGTAGCGCCGTCTGTCGACGCACTATTCTCTGTGGACGTGCCATTATCCGTCGATCCGCCGCTATCCGTCGATCCGCCACTATCCGTCGATACGCCACTATCTGTCGATCCGCCACTATCTGTCGATGTGCCGCTATCCGTCGATCCACCGCTATCTGTCGATCCGCCACTATCTGTCGATGTGCCGCTATCCGTCGATCCACCGCTATCCGTCGATCCACCGCTATCTGTCGATACGCCACTATCTGTCGATCCGCCACTATCTGTCGATGTGCCGCTATCCGTCGATCCGCCACTATCTGTCGACCCGCCACTATCTGTCGATCCACCGCTATCTGTCGATCCACCGCTATCTGTCGATCCACCGCTATCCGTCGATCCGCCGCCACTATCTGTCGACCCACCCCTATCCGTCGATCCGCCACTATCTGTCGATACGCCACTATCTGTCGATGTGCCACTATCTGTCGATGTGCCACTATCCGTCGATACGCCGCTATCCGTCGATGTGCCATTATCTGCCGATGTGCCATTATCGGTCGATGTATCACTATTTGTCGTTCCATTGGCACCCCAAAAAGCACTATCGGACGGCTGCCAACTACCTGTTCCATTCGACTGAGAAGCCCCGGATGCGTCTGGATCACTGCCTGTAACCGCCCCAGAGTGGAGACTCGATACTGTTTGTTCAAAAGAGAGCGGCTGTACTGAGAGAACGCTGGGTGATACATAATTCGTTGGGTCCACTACCTCACCTGGTTTCCTACTGAATAAATAAATCTTAACATTCGTTCTCAATATAAGTCAATATTGTTCGATTAAAAGAATCACAAGTTTCAAGTGTATCACACGGCGTCATTCACCGAGTTGCAAGTGACGTACCATCTTGAAACTGAAGGCGATAGAGACGCGAATACTCCCCTCCCTGCGCAAGCAATTCATCGTGTTTCCCTTGTTCCACAACCTGGCCCTGCTTGAGAACAATAATCGTATCCGCGTCGCGTGCTGTGGATAAGCGATGTGCGATCACCAACGTCGTTCTGCCGTGGACCAGCCGTTCTAAGGCCTCTTTCACAAACAGTTCGGTTTCCGCATCCATCGCCGAGGTCGCTTCGTCAAGTAGGAGAATAGGAGCATTTCTCAGCATTGCGCGGGCAATCGTTAACCTCTGTCGCTGCCCACCCGAGAGCCTCACACCGAGTTCGCCGATCTCCGTGTCATAACTTTTCGGCAAAGCCATGATAAAATCGTGTGCGTTGGCATCGGTGGCCGCTGTGATCATCTCCACCTCACTCGCATCCGGTCGACCAAGTAATAGGTTTTCTCGAATCGTTCCTCCAAACAGGATGGTCTCCTGCGGCACGTAAGCGATGTGGCTGCGGAGTTCGTCAACCGCCATCTGATCGATCGATCTGCTGTCAATCCAGACTTGACCCGACACCGGTTTATACAATCCCAACAACAACTTGAACAGCGTGCTTTTTCCGGCGCCACTTTGACCTACAATGGCGATTTTCTGCCCAACTGGAGCATGAATCGTGACGTTATTCAGGACGCTTACCACACCGTCGTAACTGAACGTGACACCGCGTATCACAACGCCCTCCTGCAAACGCTTCATCCCTCGATACTCATGTAGTCGATCCAGTTCGACGGGCTGCTCAAATATGTTCCACAAGCGCTCCGACGCAGCCAGCGAACGTTGAAAACTGCCCAATTGTCCCGAAACCCCGCGAATCGGTTGTACGACCTGCGAAACGAGCGAGACAAATGCCATTAACGATCCGACTGTGATCGCTCCCTTTGACACGTAGATGGTGCCAAGGCCGACACTGAATAGCAGTGCGGCTGCACCTACAGCACTGGATCCAGCTCGCAAAGTCCCCATGTATTGGGCGGATTTTAATTCCAATGAAGATACGTAATCGCTGTCATCGAAGAAGCGCTTTGCAAAGACGCTTTCCAACGTGAAGGCCCGTACGATCAAATGCCCGGCAAACGCCTCACTGAGAAAGCTATTCACCTTGCCGAGATACTGGTAGAGTGAGCTGGTGTTTTTGCGCATGAGCTTGCTAAAGATAGATCCGGTGACGATTGCAACTGGTCCTAGCAGCAAACACAACGCGGCCATGACTCGGTTAATCGTAAATATGTAAACCAAAGAGAAGCTCGATATCAGCACTAGGCGAATCAGATTGAGCAGACTCTCCCCAACGGCCCCGCTGATACTGCCGACATCGTGGGTTAATCGCGATACTAAATCGCCTGAGTGATAGTTCGTGTAAGACTCGGTCGGCAAACGCAAGATGTGATGGAATAGGTCTTTTTTTAGATCCCGCTTGACCAAACTAATCGCCTTGGCCCCAAGGAAGGTCGTAAGATAATTCACGCTCCCAGTGAGCGCGACAAAGACCACTCCGGCAGCCAGTATCCAGCCGAGTGTCGCGGTCTCATGTCTGATGGCAGCCTCCGTACTATTCCGCAGAAACCAGGCAAAGAAAATGCCTGTGAACGCTTCGACGACCATTAAACAAAAGAGTGGGAGATAAACTGTCCAATGGCGAAAGACGTACGGAAGCAACCTCAGTATCCGCAAACGCATCGCGTGCAGTTCGGTAGACGAAGGCGGGCACTCTGCGTTCACCTTGCTGCCAAAAGACGTCATCAGACCACGAAAATTCGGGCGTACAGTGACACTGCTGTGTTCTCGCGAGGGTCGCCTCATCGTTTGATCGTCTCGATTCCCAATCAACGATTTACGGACTCGACCAGCCCAATTTCCAGCAATTTCTGAAGGAAGTCATAAACTTCGGATTCTGTATTTTCATCCACGCTAGAATACGTGTCGCGTAAATGATCTACCATCGCTGGCAAAGACGCTGGATTCTTTAACAGCGACAAGATTTGTCCGCCGGACTTGTTCAATTTGGTAATGGTATAATTGCTCGCATTCAAGACGATCCACTGATCATCCGCTTCCACAACTTCTAAATGCGGGGAAATCTTAAACTGTTCAGCCAAGAGAAACGCCTCCATTCCGGTTTAAAAAATGTAACGGTGTTAAGTAGGGATCAACAGTTGTTTTGACCATTTTGCGTGGTTGACCAGGCAGTGCCGCCTCTACCCGCCTTGCCTGCGTGCAAACTTGGCTACGAACTTCAGCATCCGCTTCTGGTAAAACCGGACATACACGTTCGAAGCTGTGACCTTGGAGTCATCCCTTAGATGCCAAAGGGCGACTTCCCTCGGGGGCCGGACGATGCCAATGAGCACACCAACTCTATCTCTCCAGTGGTCAAGTAAGAAGAGTGGCCACTTCGAGAAGATGGCGCTGGGCGGGATGCAAGACAACCTCATAGAATCCAGCGGTTTCACCTCATGAAGGTGCGGAAACTGCTGATACACGTAAGCTAAAACGGCAGATATCCGCTTCGCCGTACCGTCGTCGCGTGCCTGTGCAAAAAGTCTGGGATAGTCAATTTCCCGACGACACCGTTGGATCATCTGGACGATGTCGAGCACGTACTTGAATGATTCCATTCGGTGATTTGCACCATGAAGACAGATCGCATAAAAGGTGTTCTGCACCGATAGTTCACGAATAAACTGATATTCACGAACAGGAACTGAATTCTTCCATAAGTCCTTTACCTTCATGCGCGAATGGTGTTCTTTGACCAACCCCCAGTGAACTTCCACGTTCAACGGCGATTCTCGATGATTGGTCTCCTTCCAAAGAACGCAGTGGAAGTGAATTGGATTGTATGGTGCTGGTCCGTGATATCCAAGCGACCGTAGACATTCGACGGTTCGCTTCACATCGTCCTTCGCGACGAGAATATCGACGTCCGATGTACCTCTCGCCGAAAAGTGCCCAAAGTATCGTTCGGCGAATAAGATGCCCTTTAAGGGGATGACTTCAATGTTCGCGCGTTCAAGGATAGCGAAGACGGCTTCCTGTTGATGTTTGATGTAGAGATTTTGGAACATTGTTTTCTCGTGTTTCTGCACCAAATCATTCCGGAAAAACGCTGGCACGCTACCCAGCGTGTCGGTTTCGCTGAGCAATTGGTAGACTTGTGCTGCAACGGAGAAACGCTCTATTTCCTCCATGCATCGTTCGAAGAGTTCGGAGTCCATGGCCGGAGGAGTCCGCTCGTGATACAAACTCTTGATCAAATTGGCAATCATGCGGACTCCTCCTCAAAAAATGAGAACATAGACTCAACGAACCGTAGCCGGTTTCGCTCGCAAGTTCAGAATCGCGTCAAAGGCACCTTTCAACTAACCCACTAGAATACTTAGGTGATGGAGGATGTGCTCCCAGTCAACGTATCGGCGCGCAATGTCTTCTTCCGAGAGCTCAGAACCGAACTGCACCTCGATAAAGACCAGTTTTTCCGCTCCCACACTGCGAATCGCGTGCCACTGTTCAGGGTGGATGTGGATGACGTCACCCGATTCGACTTGAATCACTCTCGAATCCAGCACGACTTCCCCACGCCCTTGCACGACAGTCCAAACCTCGCTTCGCTTGGAGTGCTTTTGGTAGCTGATATTCTTCCCAGCGTGAAGTTCGACGTGCTTACTGAGCACTTCTGTGCCGTCTGATAACTTTTGATAGTCCAGCACTCGGTAGGTGCCCCAGCGACGTTCCTCGAACATAGGACGCGTCGCGTAATCGTCGATGACGTTTTTGATCTCGGAAGCGTGCTCTTTGTCGGCTGCCAAAATCCCATCCGGTGTGGCCACGATGACGGCGTCTTTCAACCCCATGGTGACAACCGGTATGCCAAACTCGTTGATGACGTGGGTGTTATCGCAGTCGACCGACGTCCCCAGCCCGACAAACTCCTCGCGAATCTTTTCCGACAAAGTCCCCCAGGTCCCCATGTCCGACCATTTTCCAGCAAAGGTGGCGACCGCCACATTCGACGTTTGTTCAACCACCTCATAATCGAAACTGCGCTTTGGCAACAGCGGATAAAGCGTGACCAATTCTTGATAACTCTCGGGATACCCCAATTCAGCCAGAGCCCGTTTGAGAAATCCGATACGGAAGCAAAACACGCCGCAATTCCACAAAGCTCCATTCTCAATGAGGGACTCTGCTACCTCTTTGGTGGGCTTCTCCGTAAACGAGTGCACTCTATACATGGAACCTTGAGGTGTGTACGCTTCGCCGATTCGAATGTATCCAAACTTGGAAACGGGCGCAGATGGCGTTACGCCCATCAACAATAAATCAGTCCCGGACTCGTCAAGTCGCACATCCAACTGCTGGATGAAGCGAAAGTATTGCTCGTCGACGTCGTGATCGACCGGGAGTACCGCGACGACCTCCTCATCTGTGCAGCCTTCGACATCGGCCAAGTACAGAATGGAGAGCGCGATCGCCGGAAACGTGTCTCTGCGCATCGGCTCCTCGATGAACGGAACAGGCCCAATCTGATTTTCAATCGTATCTCGCTGTGCCTTGGATGCACAAAGGTAGGTGCCCACCTGCAGCCCTACGTCGCCCAATTGCCCCCATATGCGCTGTAACATGGAAACCCGGTTCCCGTTTCTATCGTGGAGCACCTTTAAAAATTGTTTCGATCTCGCCTCATTGGACATTGGCCACAGCCGTTTCCCTGATCCACCGGACAATAAGACAACTCTCACCGTCTCGCCCCCCTATCCAACTGTTACTTCTTCCTCTAACAGCAGCCTTTGCATGAGGTTCCGAACGTTAGATTGTAAATCGGGTCGACTTAGTGCCAACTCGAGTGTCGCTTCTATAAATCCAAGTTTTTCGCCCACGTCGTAACGCCGGCCGTCGATTTCATAGGCCATCATCCCTTGCAGCGAATTCACGTATTCTAGGGCATCGGTGAGTTGAATCTCCCCGCCCGCTCCGATGTGACCACTTTCCAGATATTCAAAGATATTTGGCGTTAAGACGTATCGCCCGATGATCGCTAACGTAGATGGTGCGAGTACCGGCGACGGCTTTTCGACGAGGCTTTTCACGCGGGAAAGCCGCGGCCCGATCGAATCTACACCCACGATTCCATAACGCGATACGTGTTCCACGGGTACACTCTTCACGCCGACGACTGACTTCCCGTACGTTTCGTAAACATCGATCAACTGTCGTAATCCCGGCCGCTCTCCCTGGACGATGTCGTCTCCGAGCAGCACCGCAAACGGCTCCTCGCCAATGAACCGCCTCGCACACCAAACCGCATGCCCCAAACCAAGCGGAACTTTTTGACGAATATAGTGAATATTGGCCATATTGACGATGTCGCCAAGTTCGTTCAACTGCGTTTGCTTCCCTTTGTGAGTCAACAACTCTTCCAACTCTACTGAACGATCAAAATGATCCTCGATGGCTCGCTTACCCTTGCCTGTGACAATAATGATATCCTCGATTCCCGATGCGACCGCTTCCTCGACGATGTACTGAATCGTCGGTTTGTCTACGAGTGGAAGCATTTCCTTTGGCATGGCTTTGGTTGCAGGCAAAAAACGCGTTCCCAGCCCAGCTGCGGGAATCACGACTTTGCGAATTTTGTTCATCAAATGTCCCCCTTTAGTTCTTAATAACGAACAACGAACTAGACATGTATCCTCTCCATGAAAGCTGACCGCTTGTCCAGTTTTCACCGACTCAGCACCACGCCGTCCTATGTTGTTCATTATAAAGAACAAGTGGTGCTTGATCAAGACGGAGGATTTAAATAATTTCCACGTTTGGATCCCGCTCCAGCACAGTCACTGTCTCCTCCCGAAACTGTAGCCGATACAGATGTGAATACAGGCCTTTCTGTTGGATTAGTTCATAGTGAGTTCCTTGCTCCACCATATGACCGTTGTCCATGACGAAAATCGCATCCGCATTCCGGACCGTCGACAAACGATGGGCGATCACAATCGTCGTTCGATGTTTCATTAATTTATCTAAAGCATCCTGAATCAACAGCTCCGTTTCTGAGTCCAGCGCGGACGTCGCCTCGTCCAGCAACAGGATGGGGGCGTCCTTCAAAATGGCTCTCGCAATCGAGATCCTTTGCCTCTGCCCACCCGAGAGCCGCAACCCGCGCTCACCGATTTCCGTGCCGTACCCGTTCGGCAAAGAAGCAATAAAGTCATGAATATTGGCATCTTTCGCTGCGCTCACAATGTCGGAATCACTGGCTGACGGGCGCCCATACCTCAAGTTTTCGCGAATCGTGCCGCTAAATAGGTGTGTCTCCTGCGGTACGTACGAAATGAGCTGTCGCAAGTCGCGAACAGGGAACTGATGAATCGGCGTATCGTCGATGAGGATGCGACCTGACGTAGGTTCATAGAAGCGCAGAATCAGGTGAAACAGCGTACTCTTCCCCGCCCCGCTCGGTCCGACCAGTGCGACCACGGCGCCCGCCGGAATGGTACATGACAGATTTGAAATGGCTTTCCTCGACCCGTCGTAACTTAGCGAGATGTTCCGAAAACAGAGGGAATGACCCGCTCGTCGCGGGCGAGCCTCCCCCCCTCACACTCTCTGGGGACGTCAAATACTTCCCAAATTCGTTCTGCCGCTGCGAGCGACCTCTGCAGTCCGCCCACTTGATGGGCCATACCTGTAAAAGGCGACACCAGGTGCTGAAGTAAACTCGTAAACGCCAGCAGAGATCCGACCGACATGGTACCTCTTGCAACATCCGCGGCACCTAGACCCAGGCTCAACAAAAAAGCGGTTGCACCAACGAATTGCGAACATAAGAAGAACCCCCCTCGCAAGATGGCACCCCTTAGTTCAAGCGAGACGAACGCGTTGTTCACCTTGCGATACTTTTTTGAAAATATGTGTTCCAGAACGAAGGATCGAATGACCATATGTCCAACTAGCGATTCATTGATCAAACTGTAGATGATTCCTAACTGTTTCTGCATGGCCTTCCCGTTCGTCCGCATGTACTTACTGAACAGCAACACGGAGATCAGTGCGACAGGTCCGAAAGAGACACATATGATAGACAATTGGTGATTCAGATGAAACAGGTAGAGGAAAGATGAGGCAGCCATGACAGGCAGGTATAGGATATTGATGAGGTTCGTCCCGCCTCCACCTGTCGCGGTTCCTACGTCGTTTGTCAACCGCGATACCGCATCTCCAGAGTGAAACGAGACCATCGACGAAACCGGCAAGTGCAAGAGCCTGTCAAATAAATCGGCCGTTACGTCTCTCTTCACTTGGTTCATGATGGATGTACTCAGGTAGGTATTGCAGAACCCCATCACGCCTGCCGCCCCGAACAGCATCGCGCCAAGCGCGATCATCCTCCAAACCGTCTGCAAATCATGCTGCAGCGCCGCTTCTGTGATGTTTTTGAGAAACCCTGCAACAAATAGTGTCATACAAACATTCGCACCCATGATTGCAAAGAGACCGACGTACCCTTTCCAATACGGGCGAAAATACGGGATGAGAAAGCGGTAGTACCGCTTGACCACACCTAGAGAAAAGCCGTACCCACTTATGCCGAACGCGTTCATCACCCGGTTCATGATCATAACTCCTTTAAACGTTCCCCTGTCTTTCGCAACCAGGAGGTCGAGGTCTGCGTCCGTCGATTGAAGACGTGATGTTGAAAGTAGAATATCGTCCCATCGAGATGCCCCAGCTGCGTAGGGAGGAAGGTCAGCAGGATATCCCTTTCTCCCCGGATACACCCAATGAGCAATCGGAACAGACCCGGCGAACCGCGGTGCCCAAGTAGCAGGTTGTAGATGGATCGAACGACCTTCATCGGCCACGATAAATATAGAAGCATCGTGACATCGGCGTTGAATGCTGCATCGCGAATGGCACTTTTTACGACTTGGCCTCTACCTCCCCGGTCGTAGCGCGGCCCTGGGTAGTGCAACACCTGAATCGCTGGATCGTAAATCAAGGAATACCCCATTCTCCGAATTCGTAGACAGACGTACACCTCGTTGTGAACCTGTGCGCCATCTCCACGCAAGAATTTGGGGAATTGAACCAAGCATGTGCGAAAGGAGGCATTCGCGCCTTTCAGAACATCGACCTTTCGAACGCCCGCGCATCCTACATGGTGGTTGCCAATGAGCTTTCCATACCAGGTCAAAACCCCCACCCGCGAAGCCGCTCGCAGAGAACGAAGGCCGTGAATGACATCCCGTCCTCCAACACCACCCACCGACGGGTCTTTGTAATACGAGACAATTTTCTCGAGCCAATTCGGCTCCGGTATCGTGTCGTCATCTGTATAGGCGACAATCTCGCTCGTGACCGCGTATGTGCCCATGCGAAGCGCGGCGACCTGGCCCGGCTCCGCGACGAGTGCCAAGCGCTTCTGATAGCCACGCGTCATCAGTTCCCAATCCCGAACAGCTTCGATGGAGTCCGCGTCCGTCGTTCGACAGACCACAATGACTTCCTTCGGAAGCCAGGTCTGCCGATCAATCGCCTCCAAGCACTTCGTGAGGCTCTGCGGCCTCTGATAGGAGGGAATGACAACCGAGATACTAGCCGACTGATCCAAAGTGGCCTTGTCCAATCCAATTCCGTTTGGCTCGCAGGTATCTTGCATCGAATTTCTTCCTTGTGATATGGCGTTGTGTTTCGTTTCCATACAGTTCTTCATCGCATTCATTGTACCGAACAATACGTTCTTCATCAAGAACATTATCACTGGACACTCATTGCCGGAAACACTACTGTTCTGTATAATGAACAATATGTTCTCTATATCGTGTGAGAAGGTGGATTCTTGTCTACGAGTGTTCGTGTTGCGTTAGATTGCAGTTTATCGCGAGGCGGCCTCGGTCGAGGCGGAAATCGCTTCGCACGGGCTGTCGAAGCGGCCGTCGATCTACTTTGTTGTCACGCTAGTTTCAACCAAACCATCGACGTGGTGAAATTCGACCTGGTTCACTGGCAGCGAAAAGCGGATGAAGGTGGATCTCCTGTCCGTATGTCCAGATTACCAGGACCTGTGAAGCGCGCATTATGGGACAAGGGGACAGGATGGAGACTTGGAGCCCTCGGCACTCGCTTCATCGGACTTCCGGACGTGGTGCACACCGTAGAGTTCCGGTTAGTGCAACTCGCCGGATCGAGATCTATCTATTCTCTATTTGATTTGCCCTGGATACGGGGGGCCAGCCATGCGGAAGGACTGCGCGCGACAATTGAAAGTTCCCTACAACGTGCGGATGTCGTCCTGGCTGTCAGCGAATGTACGAAGGATGACGCAATGACGTGGGGACTGCCGGAGTCACGCATCAGACAGATCTATCCAGCCATCGAACCTGTGTACCTGGAGAGTCCCAAGAAGCCGCGCCCTGCAAGCATCACGGGTGATTTCCTCCTTTTTGTCGGTTCCTGTGGTTCGCCCAACAAAAATTTCAAACGGCTCTTACTCGCCTTAGCGGAATCCTATCTCGATATTCCGCTCGTCGTCGTCGGTCCACATGATCCTTCTCCTTACCTGCATGAGGTACACGTACACGTGCCCGTCGTGTATCTCGGTCACGTATCTGAGGAGACGCTCCTTTCGCTCTACGATCACGCCACCGCCCTGTTGTTCCCCTCCCTGTTTGAAGGGTTCGGTTATCCAATCGTCGAGGCGATGGCTCGCGGATGTCCTGTATTGACATCGAACATTGAGGTGATTCGGGAAGTGGCGAACGATGCAGCTGTATTTGTGAATCCTTTAGAGATCGACGACATGATTCGTGGACTTCTAGAAATTACTGACCATTCGGTAATCAATCCATTGATTCTACGCGGGCGCAAACAAGCCACAAATTTCTCATTGCAACGATTGGCCAGTAGCCTGTTATCGGTTTACACAGAGTAAAGTTCACATCATTTGGTCCAAACGACCAGCGGCACGAATGACAACGGGGGTTGAACGGTTTGATTCTAAACAAGACGAAGAGCCGACTCGCGAAAAAGGTACTGAGGATGGTCAGTGAATGGAGTGCACTAGGCGATTCAGAGACTCGCCAATTTGGTAACAATGTACGTGTGAGCCCAAATGTTCTCGTGGACAAGTCTGTAACCATCGGGCCAAACACCTACATCAACGGTCCAGATACACAAGTGTTTTCGGGAACCATCGGAGCGTTCTGCTCCATCGCCTGGGGCGTGACAATCGGTCCAGATGAGCACCCGATTCGAGCGGTGTCTACCCACCCGTTTTGGTACGATGAAACGGAATGGTGCCCAACCGAGGCACAATGGAAACAACAAAAACCTGTTCCCTTCATCGGGAATGACGTTTGGATAGGATGTAATGCAACGATAACACGCGGGGCAATCATTCATGACGGCGCGGTGATTGGTGCGGGTTCGATAGTCCTTGGGGAGGTCCCTGCTTACGCGGTCGTTGTTGGATGCCCGGCCCAGGTCATCAAGTATCGATTTCCCGAAGCCGTTCGCAACGCCATCCGGCAATCCAAATGGTGGGAATGGGATGAGGCAACGTTATTGTCGCGTTTAAATTGGTTTCAAGACCCGTACGAGTTCTTAAATCGGGTGAACTCGCAGGTGGCGTCAAGCCGTGCTTCAGACTGAGTACATCCCGGACCTCTTGATCATTGCATCGCGCGGACATCACCGCGTTACGCCTGCGCCTCCGTTCGTTCAAACTTCTTTGGAACGCAGGCTCATCAACGCGACAAACACCACTAAAATCAACAAAATCTCTTGCACAAGTGCGTTCCCCAAGTAGAGTGACAGCTCACATACTAGAAGTGAGGCGAGCCATACGGCGCATGCACTCGTTATATAAAGTCTCCTTGATTGAATCCGAAACGTGTGAAACGTCTGATTGCCGATGATCGCCCCAATTAGGACCAGTGGTGGGAATACAATTTCATAGCCTAATTTGCTTAAAGGTATCATGTCACCGGTGAGCGGCGAGAACAAAAGCCCGATAACAATCAGAAGAGGAAGCAGTGTCTTGCCGTTCTCCACCTTACCTTTCGAGAGTGTGACGAGAATATACGGGATGAAGGCCAATAGAATGACGTAGTCTTGATTAAATGAATACGTTGCAGTACTTAAGGTGAGAAGAATCGCTGTGGCCACATCTTTGAGGGTATTTGCAAAATGCGACCTTCTCCAGAACAGAAACGCCATTACCAAATTGATGACTTCCCACAACGCGGTTAGGGCACTCACTGCCGGACCTTTGACAAAGCTCCAAACAATGTGTGTAAATGTAATTTCATTAGGCAATCCAAAGGCCTCACGTTGAGCATGTGGCAACACCGTTCTCACCCATTCAACGAGGTACGATAGATAGGGGATGGACACCGCGAATAAAAATGCCCCTCCAGAAAGCATGCCGAGAAACAATTGAAAATCTCGTTTCATCACGGATCTAAGTACATAGTACACTGCAACGCCGACAATTAAGTGGGGATTTACACCTCCGATGCAAAGGGAAAGGCCGGCGAGGAAACTCCGCCCCGACTCGAGCAAGTACATACTCAAAACAATCCCCAGCAATACCAGGGCGTCCGTCTGTCCATTGCCAAACATGAAAATGATGGGGTTGAACGTGAGCACGGCAAACGCAATGGCGAGATAACCAAATCTCTGTTTAACTTTACTCATTTTCAACAGCAAGCCTAGTACGAACAGGATGATCAACAGTGAAGCGAAGTTCCAAATCAATTTGGCACTGTGTATTCCTAATAAACCAAGTGGACTCTGTAACTCAGCAAGAAATATTGGACTAAAATATTCTAACCCATTCGATCCGCTGGGAAAGACGATTTGCCAAGATTCTGGCTTGTATGGGTCGAGCCCTAAATCGAGTGCCCGGGCACCGGTCCAAAACATCTGGAAATCGCCTAATCCACGAACCGTTTTTGCGAATTTCAACAAAAAGGCAGCCACCAGGGAAATGCCCAACAAGACCAAAATACAGATATGTAGAACGTTTGCCTGTCTCTTTCCCACGGATTGTATCGTGGAGCTGCGCAATCCTATCAAGTGAGCCACCCCATTTTGAAATTCGTAAACGACACATTTCATGTCGGACCCAATACGCGCATACTTGCCTAAGATGTTCACCGTCTACAGTGCGGCGACATTGAGCACCCGACCTTGAATCGAGGCCAAATCGGCATCCACCATCATCGTGACTAACTCCGGAAATGAAACTCTTGGTTTCCAGCCGAGTTTCCTGACCTTTGTCGCATCTCCGAGCAGGACATCCACCTCTGCCGGCCGAATGAGAGCGGGATCGACATATACGTAGTCTTGATAGTTGAGTCCAACGTGATGGAAGGCGATTTCCAAAAGTTCCCGAACAGAGTGGGTTTCACCGGTTGCGACGACATAGTCTTCCGGTTTGGACTGTTGGAGCATCCGCCACATCGCATCGACGTAGTCCCCGGCAAATCCCCAGTCGCGTTTCGCGTCCAAATTGCCCATCGCGAGCTGTTCTTGAAGTCCTGCCTTGATTCGGGCCACTGCACGCGTGACCTTACGAGTGACAAATTCAACGCCTCTTCGCGGCGACTCATGATTAAACAGAATTCCAGAGCAGGCGTACATTCCATAACTCTCTCGGAAGTTCACCGTGATCCAATGTCCATATACCTTCGCTACTGCATAAGGACTTCTTGGGTAAAACGAGGTGGTTTCCCTCTGCGGAACCTCTTGTACTTTACCAAACATCTCACTGCTGGAAGCTTGGTAGAACCGGGCATCTGGTTTCACTCGGCGGACGGCCTCCAACAAGTGCGTGACGCCGATGGCCGTAATGTTCCCGGTGAGCGTAGGCTGGTCCCAAGAAGTGGCCACATACGACTGCGCTGCGAGATTGTACACTTCGTCTGGATTTGATCTCAAAACGGCCTCTATCAGTGAGCCGGGATCCGTCAAATCCCCAAATACCCACTCAATTTCCTTTTCAATGTGTTGTACATTCTCGAGGTTGGGCAGACTTGTCCTCCGCTTCAAGCCATACACCTTATACCCCTTCGACAACAATAATTCAGCCAAGTATGAGCCGTCTTGTCCTGTAATCCCTGTGATCAACGCATTTTTCATGAGGAATCCCCTCCAAATTATTTGAATGTTGGCCAGTTCCCCGGCATGGACAACCCAGTGTCGCGCTATGCGGTCACCTGTTCAATCACGGTTTCGTACGCCAGCAACTGTTGCCTTACATCAAAATGCTCCCTTACGTACTGCCTAGCACAATCGGTCATTTCCTCAATCTCCGACGCGTGAAGCGAACAAAAATATCGAATTGCCTTGGCCAAATCGCTTCCATTCCCCGGTTCAAAATCGAGACAAAGTCGATGCTCGAGCGCCCAATCCGGAAGGGCGGATCGGGATGCCAGGACCGGTATCCCACTCAACATCGCCTCCAATAGAACCATGGGTGTCCCTTCATAAAAGGTGCTGGATAAAACGAACAGGGTACCCTCTTGAAAAAAACCTTGTACGTCGCTGACTTCGCCCACAAATTTGACTTGCCGTCCCAAGGACAAATCATCTCTCAGCTGTACCCAATGACTTCGATATCTCCCCTCCCCGCCGACGATGACCTGATGATTGCAGTCATCGATCAAATGTACAGCCTGGAGAATCGTACCCACGTCTTTTGCTACGTCATCCAAGCGAGAGAGGCTCAAAATCACCTGTTGCCCGCTCGGTGTCGATCTTCCATCGAGGCCAGTGGAGAACGTCGACGGCAATCCGTTGCCGATGTAGTGGACGCCTTTGGAGCGACTCAGTGTCCGTTCGATCTGAGACTTGAAGTTTTCTCTCACCACGATAATCTGTTGTGAGAACTTTTTCATAAATAGATTTGTCATTCTCTCGCGAAACTGAATGCCTGGTAAAAAAAGTGTTCCATCGTGAATCACCGCGATGAAACCGGGCCGGCACCGCCAAGCGAACAACAAGTGATAGATACCCAACCAGAAATACCACGAGGTTTTATGAGCGACCAGCACATCGTACTGATGTGCATGGCGAACCAACCAGCGAAGGCGTGACAATCGGGTTCGCTCCACCGACCGATAGTTTCCTTTGCCAAGTCGGTTGCTGAGCGTCTGGGTTCGTTCCTGATTCACATCGGCGATGATGACGTCGTGTTGATGTCGGCCGAACTCGCGCGAGCACATAACAAGGTGATATAGCATCGTGCTAACGCCTCCAAAGTCGTCCGATGTCAAATGCCCGACCCTCATAAGCCATTCCCCCTCGTCAGTTTGTTCGTTGAGTCATGCGGTGATAGTCCAGTAGTTCTCGTAAGGCCTGCTCAAAATTTGCAATCCATGAGGCAACACCGTAGGGTTTCGAGAGCGAGATTAAGTAGGCTGCGTCGTTCAACCGCAAGGCGCCGCTGCCTAGGCCTTGAAGAATACATGAAAGTGCGTGCGGATCATTTGAACGAAATTTCCAGCCGGCTCCTCTTCCAACGACGACATCCTGTAACGCGGTCTGAGTATCACTGATAATGACCGGAACGCCCCTCGCCAGTGCCTCGACGAGAACCAAACCAAACCCTTCGTGTGGAGATGGCAGAACGAGTGCTGAAGCATCGTTGACGCAGGCCCAAGGATCCCTTTGCCAACCGTGCCAAGTTACACGCTCAAAAGGGATATCAAGACTGCTCTGGAGCTCGCGCAACTCGTTGCGATAAGGACCGTCGCCAATGATACTTAGGTGCCAGTCGATGTCGGAGGATAATTTCGAGACGGCTGTCAGTAATACGTCGATTCGCTTTTCCTGTGCAAGTCGACCGATGAAGACGAAGTGTGGCGAATCCAGACTCGAACGTCGGACAGGGTGTTCTGGAAGAATGACAGGGTTGTGTACGATGCGAATCTTCTCTGTATTCACGGTACTGGCCAATCTATCGGAATTGACCTTTGATATCGCGAGATGGCAGTCGGCGTGTTGCAACCACTTTGCCGCGGAGTCATCGATATGGGTGTGTACCCAACTCGCAAGGAGTGGTCTGTGCCGCCGCCCATGCACGGTTTTGGCCAACTGCATAGACTTCAACCAGTAGGGAATATCGACCAGGACGATGTCTGGGCGTATGCGCAACAGCAATTGCACGCAAACCGCGACCCGCCTCGCTTTCCAAGTTACCCCATTCTCCTCCATTCCAAGATCCATCGGGGACCAGTTATACCCCTTGAGCCACTCCGTGCTCTGTACCCCCGTTTTATCGAGGGCAATAACGACTTCGTGACCCCTTGCTCCCATCTCCTCTGTGAACAGTTGGACAACTTTTTCCACGCCGCCAAACCCAGTTGCCCAGCCTAACATCAAGAGTATTTTCACTCCTTCTCACCTCCACTCATCGGCTCGCCTGTTATGCGAAGAGTGCCCGCAACCTACCTTTACTTGCGGTCCAAAGACTTGTGATATCCGTCCACATCGGGATCAGATCCCTGATTTTTCCGCCTAATTTCATCCAGAACAAGATACAAATCGCAAAGTCGAGGACATAGGAGATGCTGTTTGCTACCGCAACACCCACCGCACCGTCTCGCGGTGCAAGCCACCAGATGAGAATCGCTCCAGATACAGCTCCGACGATTTCGCTTACCAAGGCGTATGACGGTTTTCCTGCAGAAAAGAAACCTTGGTAGAGTATTGCGATGAGTCCTGAAAACACGGCGACTGGTGCGAGTCCAACCACAATCGGATACGCAGCAACATAGTTTCGTCCGTACATCACTCGAAGAACTTCTGGAGATAAAGTGATTACACAGAAAATTGCAGCGAGTGCCATCAGTGTGTACAGGCGAAATGCTTTATTCCCTTTGTTCGTAATTTCCTCCGAGTCAGACTGGGCCATCGTCGGATAGAACACCGTCGAAAATCCGCCGATTAATGAGCCAAGAACACCTAGCGAAGAATTGGATACTCCATATAGTCCAATCTCACGTTGGCTGAGCCACAAGGTGCATATCATTTGGTCTAACCGTTCATTAAATAAGCTGGAAAGCGACGGTAAGAAGTAGGCCAACGACTTGGACATAAATTGTGGGACAGCTGGCACTTCCTCCGTTACCGCAGTGATTTCCTTTTGCAGTTGCCGGATGGTCACCGCGACACAGAGAAGTGACGCCATCAAACTCGTACCATTGAGACAGGTCAGGTAAGAACTCAGATTTAAGTATTTGCAGGCTGCCAAGATCACGATGCCAAGTGTTGAGGAAACAGACTGGATGAGACGTAGTCTGTTGTAGACGGCTACGTTTCCGCTCGCCAATAAATATGTAGTCGCAATGCCATAGAGGGTGCCGATTGGCAACATCGCCAAGCCGATACCAGCCCACAGCAGTGCGGTATGCCCCAATCGATGCATTGGATACCAAATGAGGAAACCGCCAATCACACTGGAGACAAGGATGGAGCAGAGCCCGATCATGAGCGTTCGTCGGAACAATTTCCGCCGGTCGACGTTGCCATGGTAGTACCAGACAAACGCTTGGTTGATGCCGAGCCCTGCCAAATACCCGATCATATCCACCCATGAACTGATGGCATAGTATACTCCCTTTTGTGAAGGCCCGAGAAATCGCGCAGTGAGTATGCCTGTCAACAAGTTC
The DNA here is from genome assembly GCF_026651875.1 of Alicyclobacillus fastidiosus. Classification (GTDB taxonomy): domain Bacteria; phylum Bacillota; class Bacilli; order Alicyclobacillales; family Alicyclobacillaceae; genus Alicyclobacillus; species Alicyclobacillus fastidiosus. Next base: position 3,219,570 of record NZ_CP104067.1, read on the forward strand.
ATGCAAAGGATGGCGTAATTCATCACCGTGACATCGAAAACACGCGCGAATAAACTTTGCTGACGCGCTCTAAATGTGCCTCGCATCATGCTGAAAGGCCCCAATCCTGATTGAATTGACAACCGTCGACCTACCCTCCATGACCCACTCGTATCCTGCGAGTGTATCGCGAGCTGCCAAGGACCATGTGTATTTGTTCCTCACATACTCACTGAGTTCATGATTGGGACACGGTTTAGAGGAAGCACGCCGCAGTGCCTGTGCAATGCTGTCGACCGAAAATGGATTGCAATACTCGGCGAAGTCGCCAAAATACTCCATCGCCGAACCAATGTTGGTTACGACGACATTTGCGCCACACGCGGCTCCCTCTAAGAGTGCTAGTCCGGGCGTCTCACGCATACTGCTAAGGACCACGACTCGTGCCCGATTATAGTGACTCACCAGTTCCTGGTGAGTGAGTTTCCCTTTCCACTCAACCAGACCTTTCTCATCTAAAGCGTTACAGTAAGTTTGGTAGGACCTGTCTGGTGCCTGACCTACGATGACCAGTGGCGTGTCCAATTGTTGAACGGATTGAATCAATCGATGCACATTCTTCGTTCGATCTACGAGGCCCACAAACAAGATGGGGATGTCCCGCTGGCCAGTGAGGTTCGTAATTCTGAACAGACTTTCATCAATGCCATTTCTCACGGCCACATACGGGATGTTCTTCCCGGCCAGTCGATTGATTTGCTCTGCCTCGCCGGGAGAATTCGGCAATGTCAAATCTGCCTTGCGACAGACGAGCGCTCTCCTACGATTTGCTTGATAGATTCGCATCCGATACAACAACATAAACGTCGCACGGGCCATTGTCGGATTGATGCGCGCCAAGGTCGACCAACGCGGCTGTCGTCTCTCCAACGTCGACAACCAACCTTCTTGTAGCATCAGTTTGTCAAAGTCCCACCATATAGGAGATAAAACGACTTTTGCCCCTAAATGTTTTGCTCGCAAGACTTCCGACAGCGCAAATTGATCATCCTGGATCCCGACAATATGGCAAATGTCGACTCGTTCTTCCAACTGCTCTGCCGAATTCGCCACCGTGACATCCACACCTAAGTCTCGCAGACTTGCAATCGTCTGATTCATTTGGACATGGCCACCTCGGACATGCCCCTCGTGATTGGTCGGCATGAGAATTGCCACTCTCATAGAGTCTCCCCCCCAACATCTAGAAGTTCTCGTTCACCGTCCAAACTCCGAGACTGAACCGCACCCGCCAAGAGGCTTTGTAATTTTTGTCTGATTCTCTCGTCTGAGTACATCTCCGCATAGAGTCGTCTGCTTCCCTGTGCTAATTTGTTTCGGAAGTTCGGATCGTGCCAAAGCTTGATGATCACATCTCGAATGGCTGTGGCTTCCGACTTCACAAAACAGACGTTCTGTCCATGAATAAACTCCGGGTCCGTCTCATGGCCATCCACGGCGACCAGCGGTCGACCGCTTTTCAAGTACGCGGCGACAACGGTCCGCCGTCCTGAAGGCCCGCTTCCAGCCATGTGAAAATTCACAAAACTCCCGGCCAATGTTGCGCCCAATTCCTCGTCCTCCACAAAGCCTCGAATCAGCACTCTATCCTCGAGCTTCCACGTCGCGATATTGGATTGAATGCGTTGTATCCGAAGAGCCTGTTTATCAAACGCCCCCATAAGCACCAGGCGCAGGTCAGGAATGTCCTGGGATACACTGTAAAAAGCGGACACCAATTTCTCTAACTTTTGGTCTTCCGACAATGTTCCAAACCAAGTGATGTATGGCGCAGGCGAACAATCGGTCAATTCGTGACTGCCTCGTCCGCTAATACATCCAGCCGGTACCCTAGATACCTTGTTCCCAAAGAACCAACGCCATCGTCTGGTCAGTGCCCTGTAGCGAAAATCATTGGTCACAATCACCCTGTTACTGCCCAGCCCGATAAGCAGCAGTTGGATGCGGTGAAACAATCCACTCAAAAGTCTTTTGGGATTCAAACTCCAGTCGTACTTCAATTCATGTAAAAAAGTAACCACAGACGTTCGATATCCAAACCGCACCCACAACGGCAGGATGGATGGAAGAATGGCCACTCCGCTGTGCCCCCACATATGCGGCACGTACTGAAAGATGAGGACGGTACGTTTGGATGATTCTCGGCAAATGGCCTTCAAAACCCTATATAAGTGCCAAACCGAATGAAACTCTATCAACGGGCCTTTCACCAGTTGGGCATCGCGCATTTGTTTCGCGTTTGATTCGCAGATGATCACGACCTCATCGTAAAATTCCTCGAGTAAGTCTGCTAAATATGCCGAGTGATGCGCTAGCCCGTTTTCGAGAGGCGGGAAATATTTTGTCACAATCACTAACCGAGTCTGCATGTGTCAACCTCATTCTAATTTCAGCGTCTGTTGTCCACGGCTCATTGCAACGTTCCTATTCACTCTCTCTCATTGTTCATTATAAAGAACACTAAGTTCTTTGTAAAGACCTACAACCTATCACATCGCAGGGAGCGTTCATAGATTTGTGTGAGCGCTCAGTGTTTGTGCATCTTCGCGTGATGTGCGGACGACAATGTGAGGATTGGTTTTGTGAGGAATACCTCTCGTTGGCTGACGTGGGGTATTCGTGGAGCCTGGCGTTCCAGGTAGCTGACGAACAACCAGACCAGAGAGGCGGTCGAATACAGTTCTCCGTTCACCCATTGTCCGGCATTTGCTACAAAAATCCCAAGTACACCAAGGGCCAACGTTTTTCGGGAGTGGGCCTGGCGAAAAGCTTCAATTGCAACGAAGACGAGCAGGATTAGATAGACGACACCTCCAACCGCGCCATCGGACACAAACATATTGCTAACGTCAACTTCTGTACCTCCATTTGCGGAACCAAACTTGCTTCCAGCGGTCGTTGTACTCCCCAATCCATGACCGATAGGCATTTTGAAGCCGTCTAAGATTCCAGAGAACAGGCTTCCCGAGTGCCCAGCGAGGCTTGAATCCTGCGAATTCAATGGATTGGCCAAGCCTACGACGACGTGCGTGACCAATGGGTTACTCGTATGCATATGCGCGATTTTAATGTACACAAACGTCAACACAGTCCCTAATAAAATCCCCATCACGACTCGCCCACGTACGGTTCCAGCGTGCATGATGGTCATTATGACAATGGCCGTTGCAGCCGTCACAATGGTACCGCGCGCCGACGCCATGATAATCGCATACCCCATAATCCCCGTACCGACAACTCCAATGACCTTCATCGGAGTCCGCCCCTTGAGGACGTACAGCCAGCCAATCGCTATTCCAGTCGCAAGGTATTGACTGTACTCCTGTCCACTCGAAAACGTGGAAAACGCGCGAATCAATCCGTTTACGTTGAGTGAAGTAATATTCACGATGTCCACCCATTGCTGTTCGAAAGGAAAAAATCCGTAAAAGGTCTGCTTCAAGCCGTACAAGGACACAAGGACGCCGATCACAAAGACGGTACCCATGATTCGTTTCAGCCAGCGCTCGTCCACGTATTGGCGACCTAGAATCAACCAAAACAGGGGGACTACATAAAAGATGACTCCGCCTAATCCGACGGACAATCCCCCCTGTTTCGGATTGGCTGCCTGCAGCAGATCAATGAAAATCAGCCAACGGGTCAATCGGAATATTCTGGTATCGTCCACGATAGGCTTTCTCATAATTGTAAAACCAAAACGAGCCTAGAAACAAGATTACCCCTGGCGCAACGATGACGAGTGGGTCGAGTGCCCCCCAGCCGGCTAGGGGAATTAAAGCCCTGCGAAGAAGGGCCATGACGGGCAAATACAGCGTGAGTAAATACATACTGAGCGCTGGATTGCTCGCCCCTAGACCGATCAACAAGAGGATTAAACCGATAAAAATCAAGAGCTTTATCCGACTCGGGTCGAAAATCTCATGTCCTATCCCATAGGCTCCGACCGCAGCGAACATTCCCCCAATGAGCGCGCGGACAAACGGTATAGACCAAAATCTTTGAACCATACAAATCCTCCATTACAAGGCTTGACTCACCCAGTTATCTATCCGATTTGCCATCGCATGCGGTGAAAAGGATTCCCCTCGGATTGGGTTTTGCTGATTTGCCCGTTCTCGTGCCACTGGTTGCAAAAATGGTTGAATCGCCAGGGCCATCTCCTCGGGCCTAGGGTTACTTGAGACGACGGTGCCAACGGTGAAGTCGTCGATGATCTCCTCGGGTCCTCCGCCAGCGCACGCGATCACCGGCTTGCCTGCAAGAAGTGCCTCAACGAGCGAAATTCCAAACGGCTCTCCTCGGCTGGCCAAGACGAAGATGTCCATCGCCTGTAGCCAGTCCCCGACGTTTCTTTGTTCACCTGCAAATACGACCGCATCCCCCAAGAGTTCGTTGCCCAGTGCATGAAGTTCGTCGGAGTACCCTTTCGACAGCCCATGACTTTCCCCACCTACCACCAAAGCACGAACTTCTGGAAATTCGCGATGCAGGATGGCGATGGACTGCAAAAACAGATCTACTCGCTTCCATGGCTGCAATCTCGCTACCGTCCCTATGACGATCCCGCCATGGTCACCTCGCAACACGCTCTGGCGAATTTTCGTCACTTCACTGGGTTCATAGGACAGTCGAGGGGTTCCGGGATGAATGGAGGTCGCATCGATTGAGTTACGCAGCGTACTTTGAAGCGCTCGACAGGCAAGCTCGCTCGAACAAGCCAGTCCTGCGGGGCGGTTGAATTGTAACATCCACCTGTCGAGACGGCCTAAGAGGGAGGGGATATCATGACGCCACACGAACAACGGGATTCTCCTCTGTTTTGCCGGAAGCGAGACATAGATACCCGCTTTTGGCATCCAGGCGAGGGCTCGGTCAATTTTCCAATTGTCCAACAACTTTCCAATTTCGTATTGAGCTCGCACGAGGCGACCAATTTCCCTTACTCGGCCGGCCGTGATTACCGAGACTGGATAGCCCATCTTCCTCGTGGCTTCCGCGAGTCCCCCCGGACTTAAGAAGAGTACATGCAGATTTACTGTTGCGTTTCCCGGGCGCGAGGCAAGATATGTGTACAACATCTTTTCAGCTCCGCCGCCAAATTCCCCAAGAGGCATCACGACTAACACGTTCATCTAGTTCACCTTTTTCAGAATATGTGATTTATGAACACAGTCCTAGCGGTGGACAAACGCACGATAATGTTCTATATAAAGAACAACTAAGCACAGTATACGCCATATCAACCACTTTAGGAAGGCAAAAATCATGATTTGACCCCGAACAAGCAGCAACGTGACAAGATGTACTCGGTTATTGTCCCAAGCGTCAATTGTTAGCAATAACGCACGAAATCGTGCTATTCTATATTAAGAATGTGAATGTTCTATTTAAAGTTCCATATATAGTGCCCCTACTCGCCATAATAGGAGGAATCCCTGACGTGTTTGGACGATTAAAGACCAAACTGATGCATGCAATCGATCGTACAGTGTGGAAGGAGGAATTCATTAAACGCCGCGAATACAGAGAAGGCGTGTGCAGATATCCTGACTCCATCGTCGGGAGACAGAATTTCCCGGGGGATCACCTCAACAGAAGGGGAATATTGGTGATTGCTGCGCACCCGGACGATGACGTTCTAGGCGTGGCCACCACTTTGATTCGGCATTCAAAAAGCGGGGATCCAATCACGATTGTATTCACCACCAATGGTGCGGGTGGCGATTGGAAACGTTCGGTTGCGAACCAACGTGCATATGCCGAGCTGCGGTATTCAGAAGCATGTGAAGGGCTTGCGCTTCTTCACATCCCACCGTCAAACGTCATTAGCCTCGGCTTCCCCGATGGTGGATTGCACCGCTATATCCAACCTCTTACCGCAGATTTACTGTCCCTGCTCAAAACGATTCGTCCAACTCGCATTTACGTCCATTCCATCGAAGGAGGGCATATCGATCACGATGTAACCAGCTTTGTGGTTCAATTCTTATGCCGTCAGTTGGCGTTATCTGAAGTGTATGAGTGGGCAGAGTACAATCGAGAATCGCCACTCGGGACCTCGCAGATCCACTTTCCGAAGGACCCCTTCCTAAACGATCCAGCGTATACTCGGATTCAGCTGACCGAGGATGAACTTTGCACCAAAACAAAGATGCTCAGCAAGCACCAATCGCAGGAGGACGTGATCCGCGCCGCCCCATCGCGCCACTCAGAGGTGATTCGCGCAGCGAACCCCGTACACTCGAAGCAACGGCTCCTGCATTTCGGGAAACTACCGCACAATCGAGTTTCCAGGACGCTCTTTGTATTTGAGCAATTTTCGAAGAATATGCAACTGTAATACAGGGTTTTGTTGACTATCAAAGATGTACCCTTCCACGACAAATCTCCCGTTCCAAGTCGCTTCGCTTGTGACGGGAGATTTGTCGCTTAAAAAACAGGAACGGCTCAACCGCCGATTTTCATGCGAGCCTGCGATTGGGTGTGCGCCGAAGGGTACGTGGTCGCACGGCCTGCGATCTGTTGAAAACATGCCACCAGGTCTCTGGCCACGACGGAGCAGTCAAACAGGCGCTCCGCTTCTTCGCGGGCGAGTTGTCCAATCTGTCGCTGTCTTGTCAGATTCTGAAGATCCTGCACGAGCGCACGTACCGCCCGTTCTAATTCGTCCAGATTGCCCATTGCAAATACTCGACAACAATCCGGACTCACCTCTTCAGCAGCGCCCACTTTATCACTCGTGATGACTGGTAGGCCGCAGGCCAGCGCCTCCCCTACGGTCAATCCAAAAGGTTCATAGTGGCTAGGTTGGATGAGCGCGTGAGCCGAATGATACCGTTCCACCATGTTGGTACCTGCCCCCTGCACTTTTCCGACGAACACGGCGACATTGGGATTTAAACCGCGTAGCAACGCGGTGTAGTCAGACCAAAGGGACTTGTCTCCAATGATTTGAATTTGAATCTGTTCTGATATGTCTTCTAGGCGATGGGACAATTCAACCATCATCTCGACGCCTTTACGGACCGCAATGCGAGAGACAAATAGAAAGACGAGACGATCCCCCTTGTGTTCACGGATGGACGTCTTTGGCACAAATCTCCCCGTATCAATGGGATTGGGGATCACGGTCATCTTTTCTTCTGGAACCGAGTAGTCGAACGCCAATTCGTCACGGAAATTCTTGCTGATGCTAATCACATGTTGTGGATAGCGAATGTGTCTTTGCTGAATGGCGGTACGCATGGTCAACATGAGGCGCGCACCCATGCGTCGAATCCACGATTCCGTCTGTCTCGAGATAGCCGATTCCCGTCGATGCCACCTGAGTTCGCCAGCCGCGTGCACAGATGGGTGCAATATGATAGGGGGAAGTTGCTTGATAAATTTCCGCAAAATAGATAGTTCGATATGGGAAAATTGATAGACCAGATCATATGGACGCTCCTCATGCAGCGCAAGGAGTCGCTTGGCTAGCCGATCTTCGGATCGATAGTTCGCAATTTGGCCCGTGATAAAACACATCAACCCGTTGCGGCTATACCAACGGTCCCACTCCCACGAAGACGCTTGAAAATAGAAGTGCACATTCGATAGGTCGGTTAAACTGGCTGGCAACGCAGATGGTGATCCAGGGAAAAAACAGTCGATCTCTATGTCATAATTGGCGAGTTCCAGCAGCAACTGAGTTGCCACCCCAGTCGCTCCTCCCGTCTCATTGGGCATGGGGCCTATCCACGCAATCCTCACTTTGAAGCCTCCTATAAAGAACATTATTGTTCATTATATAGAACAACAAAACATAATCAAGTCACGGTTGCAGAGACTCGAGGCCATTCTGCAGAGTCTCGCTCCTCTTCCAACAGATCAGTGACAAATTTTGTGAACCGCTGGATTTGCCCTTCCTGGTCAAACATCCCTTCGGCATCGACGATACTTGAACGCTTGTATGCAATTTCTTCGAGCGTCATCTGTGACAGAAGTTGCGTGAGCGCCTCCACGTAATCGTCGCCCCACGGGTACCTTCCTCTTAGGCGCCAGATAAAATCTCCGTGCAAGTCGTATGCCAACGGCAGTTGTCCGCTGACGACCGGAAGCTTAACGGACAAGTATTCACTGATTTTTGTGGTATAACGAAAATTGCCCACCTGGTCCATGGATTGAGGAAGACTCGCAAGATCCATGGCCGCTAAGTAGTCAGGTACCTGTTCTCTTGGAATTCGTCCTGTAAAAATTACCTGATTTTGCCGATTTAGCCGAGCTGCTTCCTCTAGATGAGGTTTCCCATCCCCATCCCCGACAATCAGCACTTTGATATCGGTACGATGGACCTTCTGAATCGCCTTCACCAATTCATACCCATAACAAAACCCGACCTTACGATTCCAACTCAGGGAGCCGACAATTCCAATCACAATGTCCTCGTCTCGGATTCCGAGTTGCTTTCGAATGGCCGTCCGCGCGGATTGAATTTGTACTTCGGTTCGCCGAAACGGCGCCCATCCCGGAACGGTCATTGCCCGGGGAGCTCCGAAGGTCAGTGCTCGGCCAGCCAAGTAAGGAGTCCATCCGACGTAACCTGAGGACTTTTTACAAAGAATCCGTTCATAGAACGTGAATATTGGCTGAAGCAGCGGATGAAATTTGCCGACATACGGACCCACAGCGTCGCCACTGCTCACCACGTAGGGGACATTGCCTACGATACTGCCAAGAATGACGGCGAGACCGCCACCAATACCTGTGCCTTCCATCACAACTAGCCTTGGCTTACGGCGGATTAGGTGGCGAAACAGCGCGTAAGCGGAGCCAAACTTATGACTTTTCTGGAACTGGTAGTGAGTGACTGGAAGATCGCGACAAAGCGTAGACAGTCGCCTCGCATCCTCACTCTCCGCCCCTTGCGTCGCAAAGACCAAAATCTCCGGCTGTTTGTTCAAACTATGCGCGTTCGACATTCCGAACCCCTGCCTTCACTGTTTCAGTCCGTTTCTTGGACTGAGTCGATTCCAGAAGGATCTCTTCGTACAATGCCCGGAACCGATGGTACATCGCATCCCACGTCATTCGTTCTACCCGTTCGCGAACTGCTGTGCGCATTTGGTTCAGGTGCTCGGGATTTCGCAAGAGCATGTCCAAACGACTGACAATGTGCTCGACATCCTGTCGGACAAGATAGCCAGAGACACCGTCCTCGACGACGTCGTTTGCACCCCCTACATCCGTAACGACCATGGCGAGGCCACTTGCGGCCGCTTCTAATACAGCAAGCGAGCAAGCCTCATAGCTGGAAGGAAAGAGAAATACGTCACTCATTTGATACCAGTGTTCTGGATTGGCCTGTCTGCCGGCAAAAATCACTCGATGCCGGACTTCCTCGGAGACAAAATGAAGAAACGCATCCGCGTTGCCAGAACCGACAACGACCATATAGACGTTTGGGTGCAGTACGGCAATCTCATTAAATGCTTGCAGAGCAAACTGCAGCCCCTTTCTTCCCCAATCGCCGCCCATAAACAACAAAAACGTACCGTCTTCGGGCAATCCGTGAATACCGCGCAGCTTTCTTCTTTCAAGGTGTTGAACAGGGTGGAACTTCGTGACATCCACTCCATTTGGAATCACCGTGACCGTAGATTCAGGACACTTGTAAGCCGCTGACAACTCCTGTTTGATGCGACTTGAAACAGCGACCAATCTTCGGGTGCGTGTGGGGCGATAGCAAAAGTTCTCCAACCACAACTTCATCTTGATGCTGATGGCCGAATTGATTCGATGGAAAATTGACTTCGACACATCTCTATCCCCGATACCTGTTTGTACATAGCCGCGATGACAAAAGTGAATCGTCGATACGTCAACTCGGTTGAACACAATCGCGCCCGTAGTATGGACCAAGTTCTGTTTCATAAAGAGCAGGCGAATCGAAGCGCAAATGGAAAACAGCACAATCATCACCGGGAATGGCTTGCGGGGGGTCGGAATACGAATAAATCGCACACCGTCCGAATCTTGCAACTTCATGGTCGACGCCATCACGGTGATGGAGAAGTCGTTTTTGACGCGCGTGATCAATTCCGTCAAGTGTTTCTCCATTCCGCCAATGCCGCCGACGTCATTCGCCACAAAGACAATCTGCCGATTCTTCACTCTCTTACTCCCTTCAAACTCTGTTCCGATACTCGTCGCGCGCTCGCTGAAATGGCTTGCTCACCCCGAGCCTTCCGGCCGAGTTCGCTCGTGAGTGCGGCGTAGGAGCGCTGGATCGTTTGCGCAGTACTTTGAATCGAAAATTGCTCAATCGACCTTCGGCGCCCCTGCGCCCCCAGCCTCTCACGAAGTCCAGCATCGTCAGACATCTGTCGTAGGTATTTTGACATCGAGTCCGTATCTCCGACGTCGGTTAGGAACCCTGTAACGCCGTGGACGACAATTTCCGGGATGCCCCCTTCGTTCGTACCAATCACTGGCTTACCTGCGAGCATCGCCTCAATGACGACCCTACCAAACGGTTCGTTTTCAGAAGGAATCAGGAGCACATCGATAGTCCTCATAATGTTCATGATGTCCTCACGAAACCCCAAGAAGCGCACGCTCTCCTGCACACCAAGCTCCACCGCCCACTTTTTCAGGCGCGTTTCGTAGTCGACATTCTCCTGGCGAAATTTTGGCTCACCGACGATCCACAACTCACTGCCCTGTCTCTCGCTTGCAAACTGCGAAAATGCCAGAAGGGCGTCATGCTGCCGTTTCCACGGTGCGATTTGGCCGACCACGCCCACGATGAATGCGTCCTCTTGGATGTCGAATTGAGGGCGAATAGAGGACCATTTGGTATCACTGGTGTCGATCCCGTTGTACACAATCGTCGCCTTCCCACCCAGTTGCTTGGTGCTGGCAAAGTTATTTCGAATCGCCTTCGAAATGGTGAATACCTCGTCCACGCGGATGGCAGCGACCTTGCGAATCGCCCTTCCAATCGCGTTGTGTGGAAGCGTATCTCGGATATGCCAGACCAATGTCATACGTCGTCCCGCCACCGCCACGATGGAAATGAGGCCCGCGCGAATCGAGTTGGCGTGGATGATGTCGGGTCGCAGTATCTTCAGCGTCCGTCGGAACTCCATGCCGGCCAAGACGGTACCGCATATTCCGAGGAGAACATGGATGGGATTCTTCGTCATTCTTGCTCGAAAGCTGCGAATTGGGCTCACGCGTATACCGGCGGACCTCGCGCGTTCTAACAGTTCCCCTTCCGGGGCCACAAGGATGGTCTCGATGTCTTTAATCTGCGAAATGGTCAGTAAGAGGCTAATCTCTGCACCACTGACATCGCCCGAGTGATTGTAGTACACGACACGGCTAGGTAAACCTGTCGACTGCTTAACCATGACGGTGGGTCTCCTCAACGGATGGAACCAAGGCTGGCCCTTGTCGCTTGCCAATCGCGACGTCAAAGACGTGCCGAATCTGTGGAATCACGGCGCGCCAGGTATAGTGCTGCGCCACGTGGAGCCTTGTTTGACCTCTGTCGGGGAGTCGCTCTGGATGGGACAAAACGTTTCCCAACCCTTCGCGCAAATCGTGGACTGACGAACCGCCAAACAGCAGCTTTTCATCAAAGCGCTCCAAGATCTCCTTTGTCCCGCCAACCGGTGTACCCACAACAGGTGTGCCAGAGGCCATCGCCTCCAGCGTGACCAATCCAAATCCCTCCAGGGCAACGCTCGGAACGACCAGCAAATCCGCCGCGCGGTAGTAGGAAGGCAACTGTTCATCCGCGAGGCGATTTGTAAACCTGACATGGTTCTCCAGGTGTAGATCACGAGTCAACTGCTGCAACTCGTCGTACATTTCCCCGCCACCGACGATGACGAGGAGCACATTGGGAAAGTCGTGACGCAATGCGTCAAGTGCCCGAATCAGATTGCCTAGTCCCATTCTTCTCGCGAGGCGTCGAACCGTAAGAAGAATGAATTTATCAGTCGGCAACTTTAATCGATGTCGCAACGATTCTCGATCCTCCGCATCGTGAAACCGCTCGATATCGACGGCACCCGGGACGATATGAACTCGGTCTTCAGGCACCCCGTAGTGCTCGACGAGCTCGTCTCGAAAATACCGGCTCAGGACGATAAATCGGTCCGATTGCCGATACACCCGCTTTTCAATCGCGCGCTGCATCTGAAAACGAACTTGCGACGAAAGGGATCGGTTGGTCCCGTGTTCCAACTTTGCTTCATACGCCCAGGGTCCGTGGAAATGGGTGACGATGGGCTGCTCCGTCGAGATTCCACCTCCGGCCCATGCGTAGTAGGCGAAATGTGGATTATAAATGTCGAATTTGCCTTGCTTCAGTTCCGCTTGCAAAGCTCTCTTCCATTCCTGCCGAACCTGAACTAGATTGGAGCCACTTCCGTTCACCGCCCGAACATAATCTGGCAAGTCACGCTGTTGCGCCTCGCAGATTCTTACAAGGGCCCTTGAAGATCCATTGGAATTCCATGCCGCCAGGTAGTCTGCAAAGTATCGGTTCAAACCGCCCGGCTGTTCGCTAAACCAGCCCATACCCGTAGCCAGTATGTGCATTCACAACCCCTCCCAAATTGAATAAAACTCGGCCTGCACTTTGTCTATCTCGAGGTGGCAGCAAGCGACGGAGCCGGATGAAACCCGAAATTTTCAAGGACAAAACCCGCTCGTTCAAGGGCCACCGGATCTAGTACATTGCGACCATCGAAGACAAACCGACCGCGCATAATGGTTCCGACACGTATCCAATCTAGCTCCACAATCTCCGGCCATTCCGTGACGACAATCGCAGCGTCCGAATTTTGTAGTGCCACGTACGGATCATCCATGACGCGAACAGACTCTTGCTTCTGCAACCAAAAGCGTGTGACGACCGGATCGTAAAACTGAACCTGCGCCCCGTGGTCGCGCAATCGTTCGCCAATTTCCAGCGCTGGCGACTCCCGGATATCGTTGGTGCCCGGCTTAAACGCCACACCTAAAAGCGTCACGCGCAGGTTGTTCAGGTCGCCAAACCACTGACGAAGTCGTTCGATCGGCTCCGTGCGTTGACGCTGGTTCACTTCGACCACGGCTTTGAGCAGTTTAAAGTCGTACGCTACATCCCCTGCGATGTTGACCAATGCACGAGTGTCCTTTGGAAAACAAGACCCGCCATAGCCTAGACCGGCACGTAAAAACGAGGAACCAATCCGTGGATCCAGCCCCATCCCTTGAGACACCAGTTGTACGTCCGCCCCAACGCGTTCGCAGATATTTGCAATTTCGTTGATGAACGAGATTTTTGTCGCGAGAAACGCATTGGAGGCGTACTTGATCATCTCTGCCGTCGAGCGATTACAAGCCACAATTGGTACGTCGAGCGGGCTGTGAAGTTGTTTCAACACACGCAAGGACTCGTCGTCAGGGACACCGAAGATCAATCGACTTGGTTGTAACGTGTCGGACAACGCGCTACCTTCGCGCAGGAACTCTGGAATCGACACAACCCTGATGTCTCTGCGCCCCATGGTTTCCAGATACGTTTCGATGCTGTGTGCAGTTCCTACTGGGACTGTGCTTTTGGTCCCAATCAAGGCACCCTGTTTGAGCTTGTTTCCGAGTTCTGTAACGACTTCAAACACGCTTGTGAGGTCAGCAGAGCCATCGCTGCGAGGCGGCGTGCCCACCGCAATCAGCGCAATATCAAAATCTGCGCAATCCGAGATCTTGGTGTCAAACCACAGTCTGTGTTCAAGCAATTGCTCTTGTAAAAGTGGCTCGAGTCCATCTTCATAGATGGGGCACTCCCCCATGTTCAGCATGGTAATTTTCTGTTGATCCTGGTCCACGCAGACGACGTCGTGCCCGAAACTGGCCAAGCAAACCCCAGTCACCAACCCCACGTAACCAGTTCCCACAACCAACACCTTCATTGTGATATACCCTCCCCATTGACAACATTCACTTCTGTTGTGACCATCTGTATCCGCGTGGAAGCCGCTTCCTGTAGCGCTCGCCGAATCTTGTCTTCAAATGCCCTCCGACTAAATTTCTCGGCCGCGTGCCGGATTCGCTCAGGTTCCCAGTCGATGGTCTCCGAGCGCTCCAAAGCGTGTACCAATGATTCAGTTGTTTGCTCTGCAAAAAACACCCCATTGACGCCGTCGCAGACAGTGTCGAGCGCTCCCCCCCTTCGATATGCCACAACGGGTTTGCCAAGCATGTTCGCCTCGACTGGCGCGATGCCGAAATCCTCCTCACCTGGGAAAATAAAGGATCTGCAGGCCGCTACATACTGTTCGACCTCTTCATCAGAACGCCACCCGAGAAACGTTACGGTCGACCCAGCGAGAGACTCCAGACGTTGCCTGTCCGGCCCTTGGCCAATGACGATGAGCGGTTTGCCCAAGCGCGTACACGCCTCCACCGCTAAGTCAATTCGTTTGTATGACACCAACCTCGACACAACGAGGAAGTAATCATTCGTGACGGCATTTGAAACTGTGGTTTGTCGCTCTTCGACAGGAGGGTGAACGACGATACATTCTCGCCTGTAGTACCGAGAAATCCGTCCTTGTACTGCGGTTGAGTTCGCAATGAAGTAGTCTACCTTGCGTGCGGACCACGTGTCCCACAACTTGAGCACCGGGACGAGCAACCTCGCCAACGACACCAGGATTTGGTTCTTCGTTTCATTGGCAATGTAGCGGTCATAGTCCCAAGCAAATCGCATCGGAGTATGGCAGTAACAAATGTGAATGGGTCTGCGCTGGTCGCCGCCACCGATATGGACCCCCTTCGCATAGGCGCTGCTGGACGTGAGAACCACGTCGAAATCTGCCAATCGAATTGTTCGAATGGCCAGCGGATACAACCAGAAAAACAATTTAAAATGCTTCACGATAAACGCGTGCCGCTGTAAAAAGCTAGGAATCAAGGTAGCTCCCTGCAACGAGGGCCAGAGCTTTTCTCGGTCGTAGAACAACGTATAGATCGGTGCTTGCGGAAACATCTCGTGCAACACGCCGACGACGCGTTCCGCACCGCCTAACTGGTTCAGGTAATCATGAACAATCGCAATCTTCACGTACTTCCCCCCAGACAGATTGAGTGACGGCATTGTGGAAGGTGTCTAGAATAACGGCTACCGCGCCCCGTTCTTTTTGAGGACGGCCGGGATGGTCATCGCGAGTATCTTCCAATCCTGCAAGTACGACCAATTGTCGATGTACCTGAGGTCTAAGCTCATCCACTGTTCAAAGTCGATCTCGTTTCTTCCACTGATTTGCCACAGACAAGTCATCCCTGGTCGCACGCTTAGACGTCGCCGGTACACGTGCTCGTACTCATTCACTTCACTTGGAAGTGGCGGCCGTGGACCGACCAGGCTCATATTGCCGACCAGCACGTTGAAAAATTGAGGAATTTCGTCAATGCTGGTCCGGCGGATAAACGCCCCTACCTTCGTCACCCGTGGATCGTTCATCAGCTTGAACACGGGTCCTGACATTTCGTTTAAATGGAGAATGCTTTCTTTCAACGCTTCCGCATCCACCCGCATGCTGCGGAATTTGTACATATCGAAAGGCTTGTTTCGCAGGCCGACCCGCTGTTGCCGAAAGAACACGGGACCGCCGTCTTCCAATTTGATCGCCAAGGCGACGAATAACATGATGGGAGAAAGAAGGACTATCGCAAGAAGGCTAACCACTACGTCCGTCACGCGCTTGAGAAACAGAGAGATGGGCGTGTGCGGAATCGCTGACAGCAATAAGCTGGATATGGTGGGTCCATGATAGATGGAACTGTTCGCAATCTGTGTCGACAATCCGTCGAGTAGCAATTCCATCGAAACGCCTTGTTCTTCACAGGCGCGGATGACGTGTTCTAGATTCGGATCTGTGATTCCAAGCGCAATGACTACTCCGTCAGGCGTGTATCGAGACAGAATTTCACCGATTTCCTCGAGGGGCCCCAAATATGGAATTGGCAAACTCCGATTGTGCTCGCACGCGATGTAGCCCGTGACACGAAGGCCGAGTTTTCGGTCACTGGCAACTTCGTTGAGATACCGAATCACGTTTTCACTATTACCGACCAGTACCCGACTGCGCAGATCCCATCCCGACTGTCGGAGCAAGTAAAGAACAAATCGAACGATGTAACGATTGAGAAACATCGACACCATAGCCAGGCAGAGGTATGTTCCGATAAAGATGCGGCTCACATCCACCGCTTTAAAGACGAAGGACGTACATGAAAATAACAGGAGTGCGAGGACATTGAGCTTTACCACAACCTCAAGGTCTCTAAGTACGCCAGATGTACGTCGACTCGGGTATTCCGCGAGCAGTGCGAGAGCGAGCGACCAAGATGTGAAACATAGAATCTCCGTCTCCATGTACCGACGAGATCCGAGTAAGGAGATTTGGTGACCGGCGATGGCCCCTGCAACAGAAAAGGTAAGAAAAAAAACGGCGATGACAGTTACCAGGTCCACCACAAAACTAATCGTTTTCGCGTTGCGCGAAAGATGCTCCATCGAACACACCCCACAACCTTCGATCATCATGTGTAGCACTAACACCACTATTGTTCATTATACAGAACAATCAATGCTTTAAAACGAACATTTTCCCCTAAAATTCTCAATTAAGAACCTAAAATGTCGATTGGTCTGGATTATAATCCGCAAATATTGTAATTTTGTATTTGATTAAGAACGATAAAATATGTATGATGTTTATGATTTCAGTCATGAGTAGTTAGCTCACTAGATTGCTGACGTAAAAGAGGTGTTTCAATGATTGGAAAGCGCCTTTATGAACTTCGCCGGGAGCGAAACCTATCTCTGTCCGAATTGGCCAAGCGGTCGAACGTGGCGAAGTCGTACCTGAGTGCAATTGAACGACACATCCAAGTCAATCCGTCGCTCCACGTCCTCGAGCGGATTTCGCGGGTGTTAAATGTGCAAATTCAAACGCTGCTTGGAGAGTCGAGTGTCGATGGTCAGGAAGAGTGACAACTCCGAGTCCACAAAGGAGTCTACTGATACATACTCAGCGAATCACTGATCCGTAATCATTCCATTCTCGTTCATTCCATGAGTATTTAACATGAAAACGACGATTTTGAACCAACAATGGAATTTGACCAATTGGTTCACTCATATATAATGGCATTAGCGTTCTGTATAAAGAACAACGGCTGGAGTTGGAGGGATGGTCCAATGGCTTCGAAAAGACGACGTAAATCACGTACTTCACGCAATGCAGGCTCCTCTGTGACTGAATCGTACCAGACGATCGGTGCGAATATGTTGCTAGGCGGCGTCAGCCTCGACTCGAATTTAATTCTTGTTACGAGTGCAACAAGTGGTGAGGGAAAAACGTCTACCGTCTACAATTTGGGGATTGTATCCGCTGAGACCGGGAAGAACGTCCTCCTCGTCGATGCCGATTTACGCCGACCGCAGCTCCACCGCCTTTTCTATATCGAGAACGAGGCCGGATTGAGCGGGATCGTCGGGGGGGACAAGTGGAGTGAGTGCATCGTCAAGTCGGAGATTCCCCATTTATACGTGATGCCCAGCGGACCTACTCATGAAAACCCAAATGCAGTGCTATATTCACGCGAGTTTACGAATTTCCTCGAACACTGTTGTCGTCAGTTTGATTTAGTCATCATTGACAGCCCTCCGGTACTGGAAGTCAGCGACGCCCTCATCCTCGCCCCCTCTGTTGGCGGAATCGTATTTGTCATCGACGGGAAAAGGACGAACCGCGCGAGTGCGCGACGGGCAATCTCCGCTTTGCGGCAGGTTAACGGCCGGATCATCGGTGGCGTCCTGAACCGCAAACCCAAAGGCCGATATGACTATCACATCGAAACGCTCGGCTAACCATAGTGGACATGAAAGGAGCTTCGATTTTCATGGAATTGAGAGAGTATTGGCGGGTCATCAAAAAGCGGCTGTTGTTGATTCTGTTTATTCCGATTGTCGCAGGCGCGGTCTCCGGTTACTACGTCATGAAAAAGACACCGCTGTATACCGCGACGACGACTCTACTACTCAGCCAGTCCAGCAACCAAATCGGTGGTACTCCAGATACCGCAACCTATACAGGTGTGATTCAAAGCGACTATTTTACGCAAATGGTCGACGCTGAGTCGAACCTGCCAATTTCGGGATCGATGATCGAGCTCAACTTCAACGGCCAATTGATGAGTATCAGCGTCACGTCAGGCGACCCCAAATTCGCCTCGAAAGCTGCGGACGCTGCCGCACAAACGGTGATTGACAAAGGGCCCGGCATCATCCCTGGCTTGCATAGCGCTGGAGTTCTGAACCCAGCGACATCCTCCCCGGTGCCTCTTCACAAGCAGCAGGACGTGACGTTGGCTGCGGGAATTGCGTTCCTCGTCAGCCTGGGTCTAGCGTTCCTACTGGAGTATTTGGATCTGCGGTTCAAGACGGAAACTGACATTGTCAAGTATCTAGGGATCCCCGCTCTCGGCGGCGTTGCAGAATATCGGCCGAACAAGCGAAAGAAGGCGTAATTCGGTAAATCTTTTGGAATTCTCTCTTCCAAGTGCAGTGAAAAACAGTGAATCTTGGATGAAATATGTCCGGCTATGTCAAAATGAAATCCAAACTGTAGAATCGTCTGACAATTTGTTGAAAAGTATGTCTTGATGACTTGCTCTACTTCCAAATACAATTTATTTAGAAAACTAATCCAGATTGCTTTCCGAAACGGCTATCCCATTTGAAAGAATGGGTGCGCAAAGTCACGGGTCTACGGTTCGAGACACAAACTATGACGGCTGGACTTCCGAAGAAAGCATCCAAGGTGGGTTCGGAGGGGTAAGGACATGCTGTTGGATGCCGAGAAACAAAAACAGGACGAGCCCGCGCTAGACATTGAGTGGTTACAACTTATCTTGATGGCCAAAAAGATTGGACTATCCATCGAAGAAGTCAGACTCTTTTTACAGAAAAAGTGAAAATATTGCGTCGGTTCTCCCGACGACACACAAGGGAAATGACGGTGTACGCAACACGCCGTCATTTTCTGTTTCCAATCCAGAACAAAGATTGATATAATACTGAAAAAAGTTATCAGTCTTATTTACTACGGGAGGCAGGCCGATTGATTGGCGAACGCATCAAGCAGCTACGACTGGCTAAAGGGCTTTCACTGTCTGAACTCGCGGAGTTATCAGGTGTGGCGAAATCTTATCTGAGTGCTATCGAACGCTCTCTTCAGGGCAATCCTTCCATTCAGATCATTGAGAAACTCGCTTCTGTACTGAACGTATCTGTTCCGGCCTTATTACTTCCGGACGATGTGGACGCAGGAGAGAACGAAGTGCTTGATCCTGAGTGGGTGAAATTAGCACAAGAGGCCATGAATTCGGGCATCACGAAAGAACAATTTCGTGAATACCTCGAGTTTCACAAATGGCGATTAAAGAACGGGGAGCAGTGATAGCGGACAAGCACATCATTTCCCTGGTTCAAAGACGTGCGACACCGACTCATTCAATTTTCGCAGCGTGAAGCAAAAGCCTAACGTACACCTGGTCAGCCACTTCTGGGCATGGCCAGTTCTTGTACCCCACAAAATAGCAAACTTACCGGTTATTAGTTATGAAAATGGGTGACAATCCTCATTTAGGTCGTTCTCCGTCAGCACATGTGTGGAATAACCCATCCGATACGGCAACTCAAATACGCGTGTGAGTCCTCGCACTCTTCGAAATCCATATCCAAATGTGATTGGCGTCATTCCAGGGATCAAGACCTTCACAGCGTGTAACCCGCCGTAAGCGACCTCCGCGCTGGTTTGATCCACCACCAGCACGTCAAATCCTCGATTGTGTACATCGTCGAGGACCGAATCGAGAACGCGCCGAATGTCTCCTGAGTCAATCTCGAATTGTTGAACCGGATTGGCGTACGCTTCTTCCACAGATTGAATCGGGCGTCGATTCTCTCTGCCCAAGAGAAATTCCCAACGTGGATATGCATCGGGCAGTGCGCCAACGACCACGTGATCGAGAATATCTTGAATGTTTGCCGGGTTGAGAAGCATGGACAAGGCCTGTTTGCGTCTCGTCTCCGACGTACCCTGCAGGTGAAACACCTGAACGGTCAGTTCCCGGAGGGCGCTATAAACGGCCTGGTACGGGTTCAAATGGCACGACGATCCGCTCACGAGCTTCGGATAGGCACCATCACGGGATCTCTCGGCGACAGCAAACACCGCAGGAACACTGAGATCGTGCGAGATATTGAATAGACGAATTGCATACCCTTCGTTTTCCAACAGCTCGACCACTTTCGAGATTCGTGAAGGACAGTTCTTATCCAGTCTGAGCTCAGGAACAGGCAACCTGGCGTACCACATGTTCAGAATTCCATCCCGCTCGAGAACCTCAAAAATTCCGTGCAAGACGGCCTCTTCCACGGTTCCACCCAGTGCGCATCCGTTCGACGACTCCTTGATGAACCGTCTCTCATCATTTGTCCAGCCGTAGTACGCAATTTGTTCTGGGACCAGGACAGCTGTCTGCGACTTGGTCGAGTATCCCCACACCCAAGAGTACTTCTTCTCCTCGTCAAACGGTTCAAGAATGTGGTTGGACAGCTGCAGCAACTCATCGCCATGGAGCCCAAATCGCGACGGATGTACAGCGTGGTCTTTAAACTCTGAATAATTGCCAAAGGTGACCGGCCGTCGCTTTGCCGCCTGAAATCCGCAACTTCGCTCCAACACTTCGAGCATGGCGGAACGCTTGGCATCGACGATGGTCAATCCAGACCCATACCCCACGTGTTCCGTCCCCGTCGGCGTATAGATCTGCGCACTCGCCCGAACATAACGGTCCTCATTCCACAGCTCGTGTACAGCGGATATGTAACCGACTTTCGGATGCACGTACAACTGTTCTAACTGGTCGAAATCGACTGTCCCAACTCTCAATTCCTCGACGTCGCTCATAAGATGAGACTCGAATTGCACCTGAGCAAGAGCAGGATGATCATCCGGGAGTAGACTGCATCGAGGACAATCGTGACTTGGGATCACGGATACCCACTCGAAATGTTCCGCTGGGCTATAGACGCCTGCTTTCCCGGCGCAATTCGGAGGCTTTTGAGCGTTTAGCAGAATCTGCTCGAGTTCAGCGACGACAAGACCTGCCAACGTCGTGAGGTCATCTTGCGACATCATCAAAGGCATGTGCACGGATTCCGCCGTACCGCCGACTTGTTGCTGGAAAATAGACTTCAGACGACTGCGATGAACAGTGTGTTCCCACCGCAACTGTAGGCACATCGTACAACCAGGGGTACCAGGCACCTCGAGTGGTCCAAGAAGGACCGTTGACGCTCTGCCAAGCACAGGCAACACCGGAAGTTTTAAATCCCGGCACTTCCCCAACACGGTTTGTTCGAAGTTGGACGACGGCGTGTCCGACGCCAAAATGACAAGTTTCGGATGAAGTGATTCCAAATCGGAGAACGAGCAGTTCCCTGTCACATGAACGTGTACAGTTGCACGGTGTTTCTCGCGCCAGGTATGAATGATTCGCTCACCGAGTGTCGATCCATCGTGAAATATGACAACGTCCATCACATCCTCCATGCATTTGCTGTCAGACACATCAGTTGCCAGTGAATATCCAGTCAACACCTGTCTCCCCTTCTTCATCGAGAAACAAAAGGATCCAGCGCCGCACCTGGACCAAAGTCGTAGTACATACGAGGACCCCCCGAACCGAGTGCACACCTTTCACGACAATCATCGCCAAGCAAACAGCACGCTGCTCAGCCGTCTACCAATTCCAGCCTCCGCTACAGGAACTTGTGGAAGTCGTCGACGATGTGGAACTACAGGACGTCGTGGAAGTCGTCGACGATGTGGAACTACAAGACGTGGTGGATGTGGTCGATGTCGTAGACGTGGTGGATGTCGTGCTCGTCGTACTTCCACATGAAGTGCCTCCAGATATCCCGGTCTCAAACCCAAACGGCTGGTGTGATAAAACGGCTGGCGGCGTGAACCTTGCATGCTCCATCTGATACCCTCCTTTACCCCAATGATCACTAGAATACTTATTGTTCTTAATTAAGTCAATATATGTTCTTTTAAACGAACAATAACGTGTTGAGAGAGCGTTCCCCTATCGAGGTTGGACACATTCACATGCGCCGCCCACCGCTCCATCAGGTGGTGACCATTCAGTTGTGGCTCTTCTCAAACATCCCCCGGGGAAGCAACTCAGCACCAACGAGCAATAGGCAGTAAAGCCCAATGAACCCTGCGTACGAGAGCTCAACCTGATCCGGCGCCTTGTGGATGACCCATACCCCAAGGGCGTTCAAAAGTCCGATCCCGATGATTCTCCCGACGTGTAACCGCCGAGTTTTGCGCCAAACCAAGAGGTCGAGCAACAACACCGCTCCGGCTACATGGGCGCCAGGGTGCGCGGCGTAATGGTGTACGATAGCATACCCGACGACCGCTGCAAAGAAGAGCACGAGGAGTTGCATCTCTGCCCAGATTTTGGACGTGTTCCACCTTTTCAAACCTTTGACGACGACTTTTTGAAATGACATTGCAATTCTCCAATATAGACTTTTTTCGACCGTGCGAAACGCCATTTAAGGGTTGAGCTGCTTGAGGGCCGAATCCATTTGTCTCAATGCCTTCTCTATAGTTGACCGAGGGCAAGCGATGTTCATTCGAATAAATCCCTCTGCCTCGGTCCCAAACATGTGTCCCATGTCGAGGGCCAATTTCGCCTCATGTAACAAAATGTGTTGCAGTCTCTCTTGACTCATTTTCAGTTCCCGACAGTCTAACCACGCGAGGTATGTTCCCTCAAGCGGCGTTACGTTCAGCTCGGGCAAGTGGGACTCGATATAATGAGTGGTAAAGTCCAGATTCCCCTGCAGATACATCAGCAATTGCTCCCAGCCATTGCGCGCCGTATCGATAAGCGCTATCTGCGGCGATCACGCCAAACACATTCCCCGCTCCAAGGCCAAACCGCTGCAAGGTTGTTTGATATTTGCGCCGAAGGGCATCGTTCGGGATAATGGCGGCCGCCGTCTGCAACCCCGCTAGATTGAAGGTCTTGCTGGGCGCGACGCACGTGATTGAGTTTTCTGCGAATTCATCGCAAATCGAGGCAAACGGCGTATAGGTGTGCCCGGGTAGAGCGAGATCGCAATGAATCTCATCCGAGACCACCAAAACGTCGTATTTTCGACACAGGCTGCCAAGCGTTGTGAGTTCTTCCACACTCCATACTCTGCCCACTGGATTATGTGGATTGCACAATATGAGCAATTGAACCCCGTCTTTCAACTGCTGCTCCAGATGCTCAAAATTCATGGTGTACCGGCCGTCGTGTAAGCGCAGCGAATTGTTGACGAGCATGCGTCCATTGTTCTGAACGAGGTTCGCAAACGGATAGTATACGGGCCTTTGAATCAGAACTTTGTCTCCTGGAGTCGTATAGGACTCGATGACAAGCCCAAGTGTCGGTACGACACCGGGACTGTTGACAAGCCACTTAGGGGAAATGTCCCAGTCGTGTCGGTCACGGAACCACGCCACGAGTGCGTCGAAATACGCCTCGCGCAGCACATACCCAAACACGCCATGTTCTACCCTGCGCCGCAGAGCGTCGATTACGGGCTCCGGCGATTGAAAATCCATGTCTGCTACCCACATCGATATGGCATCGGGTGTGCCAAATACTTTATCAAGACCGTCCCATTTGAGAGACGATGTTCGCTTACGGTCGATTTCTTGATTGAAATCATAGATCAATGGGCTGCTCCCCTCCTCCCGGCACAGCGGCGGCCAAGTATTCCACCGACCACAGTTTGCTAGCGCTCACTTCGTCGTCCTCCCAGAGCCAATCCTCCATCTGCGATTGTGTGAGATGCGCGCGAAACGCGCCCAACTTTTCCTGGAGACAGTCGGTCACATCAATTTCTAGCAGCTTTCCGGCAAGACCACACTGTTCCGGATTCCGAATCATGTGGCCGCTGCACACGTGATACAGTTTTGTCCCCTGAACGAGTTTTGAGTATTCGGCGTATGCGCGGGTTGTCGCGACCCCAATGGCACAATGATCTGGGTGCCCACCCCACCTTTCGTGAAATGTCACCACAGCGTCCGGTCGCTCATCCACAAGATACTGAAGAAGCAGGTTCGTTACCGTCTCAACTGGCTGAATTTCCAGTGTTTTGTCGCGGAATCCAAGGAAATGTAGATGCTTAATCCCGAGTGCCTTGCAAGCACTTTGCAATTCTCGCTCGCGAGTTGCCGCGATACTTTCCCGTGTAGCTGTAGGTGGCACCCCCATGCGCCGTCCCATTTCGCCTTTGGTTGCACAGATGAGGACGACCTGAGTCCCTGCTTTTGCTACTTTCGCCAACGTACCTCCACATATAAACGTCTCATCGTCCGGGTGGGCAAACACAGCTAACAGTTTGTGCATCCGCTCTGAACCTCCAAAGTTTCACACAGCCGCACCGTGATCCGTGAACCGCTAGTTCTCGTTGTGGTTCAGGATCACGGGGCCGATTCGAGATCACGCCGTGAGTTGCTAAACCCAGATAGATTCGTCTATATGGTCAACATAGTTTTTTCATGCTGGCTATGGCGCCGAATGTCGGCTTCAACCATCATCGAAACCAGCTGTTTGAAATCTGTCCGGGGTTGCCAGCCAAGCACTTGTTTTGCTTTCGTCGAATCGCCGACCAATACCCCAATGTCGACGGGTCGTACGAACTTTGGATCGGTTTCGACATAGTCCTTCCACGGGCCCAAGCCTGCTGCCTGAAAAGCGAAGTGGACGAGGTCTTGAACTGAATTGGTCCGGCCAGTGGACAGGACGAAGTCCTGCGGGACGTCCTGTTGAAGCATCAGCCACATCGCTTCCACGTACTCCTTGGCGTATCCCCAATCCCTTTTTGCATCCAGATTGCCCAACACCAATTTGTCTGATTTCCCGAGCTTAATTTGAGCGACCGCGTCCGTGATTTTACGGGTTACGAACTCGATTCCTCGAAGTGGCGATTCGTGGTTGAACATGATTCCGGAACATGCAAAAAGTCCATACGACTCCCGGTAGTTGACGGTCATCCAATGCCCGTATAATTTTGCGACCCCATATGGACTACACGGATAAAACGCGGTTTCCTCATTCTGACGAGTGGTTTTCGTCTTGCCGAACATTTCAGCGGTACTCGCCTGATAGAATCGAGTATCCGGCTTGGTGATGCGAATGGCTTCCAATAAATTCGTGACGCCGAGGCCTGTAATGGTGCTCGTCAACAGCGGTTGTTCGAATGAGACCCCAACAAAACTCTGTGCTGCAAAGTTATAAACCTCATCTGGCATATATTTTTTCAAGAGCCGAACCTGGCACCCTAAATCCTCTACGTCCATACTTTCAAGAATGAGTTTGGACTTAATGCCGAGATGGCGCAGACGCCATAAGTCCAGTGTGCTTGTCCGGCGATAGGTTCCGACAACCTGATATCCTTTTTCTAGGAGCAGTTCCGCCAGATACGCTCCGTCTTGACCGGTAACTCCCGTGATCAGCGCTGTTTTCATACTTACACCCTCCACGCGTATTGATGCGTTGCTATCCCTCTATCTCGCCCTGAGTCATCAGGTATGAGCGTATGGGTGATTCACCCGCTGCATCGCTCGATTGAGCAACCATTTCATTTGTCCGCGGTGGCTGATTTCATCCTCCATGACGTGAAACCATCGATAATATTGGTTTTCTCGCTTAGCTGGAACTGTTTCATTCAGCCAAGTGTCGTCACGTTTTTTGAACTCTGCGATGGTCTTGCTCCGAACTTCGTTCAGGCAATCGAGATACATCTTCGAAGAGTTCCCGCGAATTTCCGTTCTTGCCTGGTCACCGAGTTTCAACGCGGCACCCCATTGCTGAAATTCGCTGTCTGTGAGGTCACGGCTCTGGAAACTCCATATCTGTTGCGCTGTTTCAATCGCCGCTATATGGAGTAGGAGCGATCCGATGGAATTGCTCTGTTCATCGTGCACATAGTCCAATTGCTCGACACTCAATCTACAGACGAGTTCTACCGTTTTGCCGCGCGTACAGTTCATCATCGAAACTAAATGACCGAGTTGCATACCAAATCCTGGAACGTAACCAACGAAGTTGCGCGCATCAGGATTCAAATCAAACTCACCCCTCCATGGAAAACGGTTTTTCGTCGAACGACAATAAATGCCAACCAGGAATACTCGTCCCTTTTAAGGATTTGTTCTTAATTGTAAACTATATTCGTTCCCAATAGGGAACAACCATCGAAATTTTCTATTTTTTGATGACGCTTGGAAATGGGTGAATGTGTGTGAACTTCTCTAGAGAAACAAGTCGAGAGGTGATTGCAACGTTCGCTTGCAAGGCAGGCGTGCAAAGGGGGATAGAACGAAGTATTTTTCAATCGCAAGGTTCGGGTGCGCGCGCCAATCTCGGGAAGGGGAACGCCCCCTTCCATCACCCGGAGTAGGCCATCGTCGTAAACAATGCGAGTGCCTCCTGCGACGAATCCAGCCGACTATGCTGTACCACGACCGGAACACTGCTCTCCACTTTGATGGCGTAAGGAACTCCTCTGGGCACCTCTTCACCCGAATGACTCCGAAGCTTGTCAAGGCGAATATGGTGGGTCCTAAGCGCCCCACAGCTGGCCTGAAATCCTGTAAGCGGCTCTTTGTCTTCAAAGTAAAACGTCATGTTAATCGTCGCATGTTCATCGGTCAGATTGAGCACACATACGGCTTCGTGGCTCGGCTGTTCACCGAGGCTCTTCGTTGGCAGAAAGCCATCTGGGATCACCCAAGTTGTTTTTCCCATCATCGTGCGGCACCTCCACGCTCACATGACTAGTCTATGTTCCAACACCACTCGGAACATGCATCTCGTACAGTTCGTCGAACCGCCGCTTAGAAGGATCTTTGAGCCAATCGTTCCACGTGAGACCGACTTGACACAATATCTGCTCGATTCTTCTGCGAAAGGGCAGTCCCTGACGGCGAAGTACGTCGTTCATCGGGTCCTCCCGACCGTCCAAGGTGTGCGTGACCCAATCGTTCAACAATTGTGCCATCGCGAGTACCTTTTCAGGCAGCAAGTCAACTAAGTTGTTCGTTTCGTTTGGGTCCGACCGCAAGTCGTACAACTCACACGGCGGTCGAACGAACGGACCGGAATCGATCGTCTGGATGAATTTGTAGTCGCTGGTCCGGACACCTCGACTCGCCTGCCACGCACACTCACTCAGGTAAATTCTCGCGTGTGTCTGCTCACACAGTCCGTCAATCGCCGGCCATAGACTCTTGCCGTCGAGATGGCGCGGCGGGTTCAAGCAAAGAGCCTCGAGCACAGTCGGCATCAGGTCAACCTGCTGCACAAGCCCGCTGACTCTCCTACGAGGCGGGATTCGATTCGGCCAACGCAGGATCATCGGGACATGAACCGTCGAGTCGTACAGTCCACAGTGATCCCAATAGATGTCGTGTTCGGTTAGACTCTCGCCGTGATCGCCAAAGAGAATCAGCAGCGTATCGTCATAGACCCCTTGCTCGCGAAGACATTCATCGAGTTCCCGGAGGCGGTCGTCCAGATAGCGGACTTCTGCATCATACAGGGCATTGACGTAGGTGGCATCCGCCACTTCGCCCAGCAAACTGTAGTGATGGTGCTTGAAGAAAGGATACGCAGGATGATTGTACGCGCGCTTCATACTTTGATTCGTTGAGTCATAGGGATTTTTGTGCTCGTCGTAGAACGAACGAACGTAGTCCAGCGGGGGCAGATAGGGTGTATGGCAGTCCCAATAGTGCAGGAATAGGAAGAAGTCTTCGTCCTTGTGCTCGCGAATCCATGGTATTGCGAGATCGTTCACAGTTCGCCCGTCAATCCACCTCTCTCGACCCACCGAGTTGATATAGTAGCGATATCCTCGAGCAAACCACTCTTTCAGTTGATACAGATTATCCACCGCCCCAGTCACAAATCCCGCCTTTCGCAAGATTTCGGGCAGCCATTCCACGTGTTTCGGCAGTTGACTCAGGGGGGAGCCGTGGGATACGACGCCAGTGCGCAATCCGACCTTGCCCGTGAAAATCCCGGTGTGCGCGACCTCTGTGGGGATATCTGCGGCAAACGCCTGCTCGAACAGGACGCCCTCCTCTGCTATCTGATCTAAATGCGGACTCGTCGGCAAAGCGTATCCGTAACAGCCGAGCCTATCCGCCCGCAGGGTGTCCAACGAGACGAAAACGATCTTCACAGAAATCCCCCCTAAGGCCCATCCTTCACTTCTACGACTGCCCCATTTTGCAAATGCGATTGGATGGCCGCCTCGATCACCGCTTGGGCGGCGAGTGCGTCTTTCCCTGAACCCTCAATTCGATCCGGCGACACATTCGCCTGAATCTGGTGGATAAAGTGGTGGATTCGATTTGCCATCGTGTCGTGAAAGTTGCCAATTCCCCCGAACAGCGGGTTTCTCTGCACTAATAATTCATCCTGGTCGTGTCGATAAAAGGAAAAATTCTCGTAGACGTTGTCGATGACGAATCGTCCCCGATTGCCCGCGACTTCACAAAATTCGATTGGGTGGCGCATGGACATGTCGTAACTACCTGTTAGATGACCAACCGCCCCCGAGGCAAATTGCATGTTGACGGAACACGTCGACCAGACGCTGCGTCCAGGCGCCTTCACCATGAACGCCTGAACGCGGGCGATATCCCCGCCAAAGTAGCGCATGACGTCGATCGAGTGCGCGTGTAGCGCCCGCATATGAAACCAGGGACTGGATTCGTTCGGATTGCGAATCGTGAGTCTCATGTTCACAAACAGAAGGTCCCCAAGTTGTCCCTTGTCGATCAATTCCTTCCCCTTGTATGCTGCTGGTACAAACCGGTGGTTCAAGTCACACGCCAGTCGTACACCTTTCTCCCGTGCGCATTGGACCATTGTCCGCGCTTCCACGAGGTCGTTGGATAAAGGTTTTTCCACGAGTACGTCCTTGCCTGCCTCGATGGCCAGCATGGCTGGTGCATAGTGATGACTTCCGCCCTCTACGCCACTTGTCGCGATACTCACCACGTCGACGTCTTCCTCGCGAAGCAGCGTACGCAAATCTGTGTAAGCTTTCGTCCGAAATTCGGCCGCTGCCTGTGCGACCCGAGTCTCCACGAGGTCGCACACGGCCGCCAACTCGGTGTCTGGACACTGGTCGTAGATGGCACAATGTCGCCTTCCGATATTGTTCACGCCGACTACGGCTACTCGAACCATACGTCCACCCTCCGCATCAAAACGATCCTAAACATTCATCGTTTACAGGGTGTAGAGCGCTACCGCCCCACCGAAGCCCCGGTCGTCTCTTTGAGCCGCGACTCCTCAAACAATCTGCTCAGGTACCCGTGGCTTTCCGCTGCGATGGCGACAACTTCAGGCAACTCCATGCTGTTGGCACCGATAATCTCGAGATCTATAGCTCCGTCGTACCCGATTTCCACCGTCTTGCGGACGATTTCAGGCAACGGCGTCGTGCCTCTACCTGCCGTTTGAAGTGGAGGGGCTGCAATTTTAAGTTGCTCAATCAAGGTGTCGCGAATATGCATGTGGATGATGTGATCTTTGAGCGCTTCAATCGCCTCGACGGGATCATCACCGACGCGCCCCACATGTGTGGCGTCATAGTTTAGCCCGAGTGCCGGGTGCTGTACTTCTTCCATCAGACGAAGCGCTGTACGGGTGTTGTAAATACTTTGTCCATAGTGGATTTTGAGGGCGAATTTGATGCCACAATCGCCTGCGGCCTGGGCCAGTTCTTCGATAGCCCGGATAGAGGCCTCTGTCTTCTCCTCGTCGTCCGAGACGCCACTGCTGCCAATCGTCACAATCGGAACGCCGAGACGTTCCGCGCGTTCAAATATTCGCTTCGACCTTTCCCGATTGGCCTCAACCAAGATATCTGTCGCCGCTTCAATGGCGTACAGTTCCAACCCGTTCGCGTCGACAATCGTCCGAATTTCCTTCAACTCCGCCACCGAAGCGGTGTCTGTGAGATGCTCGGCCATGCCGACAATCGAAGACAACTCAATGCCTTGGTACCCCGTAAAATGGATGTATTTTGCCGCGGTGCGCAAGTCGTACCCACCAAATAAAACCGTGTTCACACCGAGTTTCAACATGTCCACGCCTCCTCGAGCTCCTTATAACTTTCGACCGTAGAGCAACTGTCGTTTCATCCAAGGGTTATTTACAAGTCCATCTCCGCTCGTGAGCAATTCATCGTACAGTTGTCGCCGATACCTTTCGATCACGGCCTGGTACTCAGGTTCGTAGATGGCATTCACAAGTTCATCTGGATCCTTCGCTAGATCGTAAAATTCGTCGACGTCGGTGGTATTCCAAACGTATTTGTAGCGAGTGGTGCGCAACATTCGCTGCGTGTACAGGCCAAATTGCTGACCGTTGTATGTCGACACGACGTGGTCTCGCCAGTTGGAAACCGACTGACTGAATAGAAGCGGAAACAAAGAACGCCCCTGTAATGCATCGTGCTTTTCCAGTCCCAACAGGTCACAAATCGTCGGCGGTAAGTCAAGTAGGTTGTAGACGAATGGGTCGCATGTCTGGCCAGGGTCAATTTTGGTGGACCACCTGACGACAAGCGGTACTCGAACGACGTCGTCGTAGAGCACGTAGTGTTTATCCATCATTTTGTGTGCCCCGCACAAGTCGCCGTGATCTGCCGTAAAGATCACGATGGTATCCTCGGCGACCCCCAACTGCTCCAGGGCGTTCAGCATGACTCCAATCGCGTCGTCCACCTGGCTCACCATGCCGTAATATCTCGACACAATTGGCGCCCAGTCATCCCACGTGAAATCCTCTATCCCCCAGTTCAGGAGCTGCTGTCGTTGGATGTATGGCTTTTGTTCAAATGTCTCCTGGAAATTGTGCCAAACCGGTACAGCGTTCGGCGCATACAGACCGGAAAAGGGTGCAGACGGGCGACAAGGCAGATGCGGTTCCGGGAAATCGACACGAACGTGCCACGGGCGACCGTTCTGTGAATACTCCTCCATCAGGTGAATGGCTTTGGACGCCAGCCAATGCGTCTGTGAATCGCCCAGTGGAATCGGGTTTCGCTCGCCGAAAAAGCCTTTTGAAAAGTGAACTTCCGGATACTTTTCCGCTTGAAACACGAGATAAGATCGGTCACTCACACAGTGGTCATAGCCATACGCGGTAGGATCGAACGATGGATGGACATTCCATTTTCCGACATACCCCGTTTGGTATCCAGACTTCTGCAACTCCCTTGGCCAGGCATAGGATTCCGGATGGAGAGCCGACACCTTGAGTCCATTGTCGTAGTTCCACAAGGCGCCAAACGTCTCGGGTCTCCTGCCGTTGATAAACGATTGTCGGGCAGGGCTACAAAGTGGAATGTGGCTAAACGCGCGGGTAAACCAAACCCCTCCTCGGGCCAACTTGTCAATATTCGGGGTCCTCACCGGATAGCCCCCGGCAAAGCCAATGCAGTCATACCGCTGTTGGTCGACTACGACAATCAAGAGATTTGGCTGTTGGCCCACCCTGATCTCCCCCCTTGCAACACTGCGCGTTCCCGTGACGCCGTTTGCTGGCGATTGATCTACTCAAATTGCAAGCGCTTACTGATAGTTTCAGGGTTTTCTCGAGATAAATCATGGCCGATTCAGCCACAAACATGTTGGATAAGGACGCAGACTGTGTTGGGCGACGACGCATAGCGCCATCGCCATGTGCGTCACCTGTGCCGAGAGTGACGTGTCAGAGGTCACCCTTTACGATGGGTGACCGATGTGGAAATCGGTGTCATATCCGCGTTCGACGGCAATCTCCTCAAGGGATTTCCCTTTGGTATTGGGTGCCCAGATCACGCCAATACAGGCACTGACAAATAAGAAGCCAGTGAGCATCCATGCCAGGACGTGAAATCCTGTAGCCGTTAAGACGGGTACGAAGAAACTCCACAGTCCGACGCCCACACGCACAATTCCGTATGCGAGCCCCTGTGCGGTGCTGCGCAGTCTGGTTGGAAACAGTTCCGCAGACCAGACTTGGAAAAACGGGCGTTGGCCGACGCCGCCGCCGATATTACCCAGCAGTACGTACCCGAATGCGACAAGCATGGTCAATGGGAAGACCGCAAACAACATCATGCCTACGATTTGCAGCGCACCGCCGAGGGCGAACAGCCACCGGCGATTGACCCGGTCATTGAGCGGCATAAAGAAACATGCCGTGCTGACAAGGCCTAACAAGAACCCAAATGACTGCATGAGTACACTGGTCGACTGAGTCTGCGAACCTACCGTTCTCAGGATATATGGAAAGAAGAACCCATTCGTCCCCGCTTCCAAGTTCCAGATGCCGAAGAATCCAATACAAAAAACGATTGCGCCGAAATGAGGGCGTTTGAAGAAGGATCGAAAACCATACCGGGAGCGGTGTTCACTCCGACGAGTCAGCGTGTGCTCTTGCACAGTGGCCGCCTTCCATCGCGATGATTCGACCATTCCCCGACGCATCATCCACGTGATGATGGCGACGACAAACAGTTGGATAAACACCAGGCGGGTGCCGAGGACACCAAGCGATGAGAGCGCAAACGCCATCAACAGACAGACAATTGGCCCGGTGTTCCAGAGGATGATGGCCATGCCGCTGTGTTTACCGCGAGACCCACTGGGGGCCAACTCTGCGATGATCGTCCAAGAAGCTGGGATATCCGCCCCCACGGCTAGCCCCACAATCACGTACCCGACGACCAACATCCACGGAGCTGCCGCAAAGATGATCCACAACAGCCCAAACGCGTACACCAGCAGATCCCACGAGTAAATTCGCTTCCGCCCGAACAGATCACAAATTCGTCCGCCTAGTAATGCGCCGACACCTGCCGATATCCCGTTCGAGCTGAACGCTGCGAGGAGACCGACCCACGTGTTGGACATGTGAAAATACGCCTGCCAGAGACTGAGGCCTGCGGCCCCCGCAACAATCGATCCAGCATCGATGTAATTGGCCATCGATGCCAAAAACGTCCACTTCCACTGAGCTGTTCGGACACTTGCATCCGAGTTCATCTGATCACGTCCTCATACATCCGCGGCTGGTCACTCAGGACTGTGGATAGTTCGGCGACTCTGACACGGTGGATACTGTGAATGGGCGATTGATGCGTTCGGCTTCGATCTCCTCCAGTGACTTGCCTTTGGTTTTAGGCGTCCAGATGACGCCAATCAGTCCACTGATAAAGAGAAACCCGGTTAAAATCCAGGCGAGTTTGTGAAATCCGGTCGCCGTCAAGATGGGAACGAAAAAGCTCCAAATTCCAAGCCCAATCCGAACCACCGCAAAGGCGATACCTTGGGCTGTACTTCGCAGCCTGGTCGGGAACAATTCTGCGGACCACAGTTGAAAGAAGGCCTGTTGACCAAATCCCCCACAGATGTTGCCCAACAGCAGGTATGCGAGCGCCACGCCCATCGTCAGGGGAAAGACGGCGAAGAGAACCATGGCCACCACCTGCATCAAGGCGCTGATTCCGAAGAACAACCGCCGATTGACTCGGTCACTGAAGGGCATAAAGATGAACAAGGTACTGAGAAGCCCGAGGAAGAATCCTAAACACTGCATCAGCACACTGGTCGATTGACTCTCCGCACCGACTGTTCTGAGAATGTACGGGAAAAAGAATCCATTCGTCCCCGCATTCAGATTCCAAATCCCATACATACCGATACAAAATACGATGGCGCCAAAGTGTGGTTTTCTCAGAAAGGCTTGGAACCCTGCCGAAGACGGAGCCGATTGAGCGGCATTCTCCTGCTTTCGGGCAGAGGCCCCGGACCCACTGTGGACCTTCTTGTCCTTTTGTTCCACAGCCGACTTCCAACGGGCAGATTCCACCATTCCCCGGCGCATGAACCAGGTGACCATCGCCAAGATAAACAAGTGAGCAAAGACGAGTCGAGTCCCAAGTACGCCAAGGTGAGAGAATGCGAATGCGAGGAGCAGACACACAATCGGCCCGGTATTCCACAGCGCTTGCGCCATGCCACTCATTTTACCGCGCGATTTACTCGGTGCGATTTCGGCAATAATCGTCCACGACGCCGGCACGTCCGCACCCACGGCGAGCCCCACGATGACATACCCGACCACGAGCATCCACGCGTTCATCGCAAAGATGATCCAGAGAATTCCGAACGCGTAGACCAGCAGGTCCCAGGAATAGATTCGTTTTCGGCCGAACAGGTCGCAGATTCTCCCACCAATCAGCGCACCCACGCCAGCTGATATGGCATTCGAACTAAACGCCGCTAAAATGCCGACGAATGAGTTGCTCATATGAAAGAAGGTTTGCCATAGACTGAGACCAGACGCCCCCGCCACAATCGATCCTGCGTCAATATAATTGGCCATCGACGATAAGAAGGTCCATTTCCACTGCGACTTTGACGGTCCCAATTCTGTGGCATGTTCAACTGTCCCAGAAGCCGCCATTCACAACACCTCTATTCCTTGAATGAGTCGACCGCATTCCGCATCAAAGAGCGGCTTGTGAGGATACAGCAGAGCGATTACGCGCTTGAAATCTCCCTCCGTAATCCCCGAATCTACGCGACGAATTGCAAGCGTTTTCGAGTGGGCGATGACGATTAAAATGCAGTTTCGCGATGCATGAGCGTAGCGACTTCTCGGTCGATAGCCAACACGCGATCTCGAATTTCACAAAAATTGTCCCGTGTGACATACTCCAAAATAAACGGGACACCCGGCGTACGCTTCTGATACAACTCGATAAACTTCGGCCAGTTGATGTGCCCATCCCCGACAGCACATCCCTTTGCAGCGTTCACTTCCCTATCCTTGCCGTGAAAGTATGCGACATATTGTGATAGGTGGGCAAACATCTCTTCCTCCGTGTTGTTGGCGATGAAGTTCGCGGGGTCTAACAGGACCTTTAAGTGCTCTGACCCGACTTGTTGAATCACGTCTGCCGCTCGCTTTGCACTCGGTACCACATCTAACACACAAGCTTCGAGGGCGACGTCGAGATGGTATTGGCTGGCGCGCTCTGTCAGCCAATGTAAGGCACTACACAATCGCTCGAACCGACTCTCAAACGCATCTGCGTTGATCCCCCGCTGGCCAGGGATGAATCCGCATTCGGTCGCAACCACCGGAATCCCGTTCGTCGCGGCGATCTCCATAAGCCGATCAAAGTAGGCGAGATTTTCTTTCCACTGCGCGTCATCTGGCTCCAAGAGATTCGTGAATACCCCAAGCGATGGAATTTCTAACCCACGATTCCGATACTCCGAGACGATGGCTCTGCTCTTCGCGTCTGATAGTCCGGTTAGGTCCGAGCGGCCGTTGTATACCCAGTAATTCGAATCCGTCTGCGAAAAGCACAACTCAATCCAGCGAAACCCCTCACTGGCGATGAGTTCAGCCGCTTGTGCGTTGGTCAGTTCCGGAAAGCTGCGGGTCACAACCCCCACATCCATCGACACTCATCCTTTCATGATGGCTGACTGCTGATTCGCGACCGATAATGGCTCGGCGAGCACCCGATGTGTCGGCTGAATAGCCGACTGAAGAAGGCCGGGTCTTCATACCCCACCAACGCAGCTATGGAAATGACCTTTTCCGTCGTTTCCGACAACAGCGCCTTGGCCCGCGTCAGTCGAATTTGATGGACTTTTTCGATCACGCTCATACCGGTTTCCTGTTTAAATACCCTGTTCAGTTGGCGCGTGCTGATATGAAACAGGTCCGAAAGTTGGTTCAAAGTGATTTTCTGGTCGTAATGGCGTTCCAGATAGCCGCAGATGCGTGCGGCGATGAGCGCGTTCTCGCGCGCGTGGCAAAGGGTCTTTTGCTCGCGGGAGAGCTGGTAGTAGCGGGATAAAATGACTAATAGTTCGACCATCTGCATGCGAATCAAGGTCGGGTAGCCCGTTTGCTTCGCGTCCATTTCATACATCATGTTCTGAAGAATGCTCAATACCCGTACCGCCTCATCGCCAGCTAAATTGAGACGATGATGGAAGCGATCGTTCGTATTGAGGAACGGGTGCACGTAAAAGTAGTCCATTGAGTGCGAGATTTCCAGTTCGCTCAGTAACGAATCCTTGATCAGGTGAGGAAGAAATAAACAGTTGATAATCTCCAGCTCATGGCCGGGGTCAACGCTGTAATTGTGCACTTCTCCCGGGTTGATGATGAACACGTCACCCGCGCTAAGTTGATACGACTCGTGCTGAAACATGTGCCGTGCCTGACCGCTCACGACATACACCAGTTCAATGAAGTCGTGTCCGTGAACGCCGGGGATGTGATCGGCGTCATGGACCATCGACATGATACAAAACGGAAACTTTTCCTTCATGAAGCTCTCGCTACAGAGTTGCAAACGCGAACCTCCATCCCCTTTATTGGCATATCGACATAACAAGTGGCGGTAGATCCTGCCCGGTTTGCTCCACTAGTCCTTCGACTGCAACGACACGGCGTGCCGAATCGACCCAATGTGGAGTGCGTCGTACGCTTGCACAGACGTCTTGAAGGGACCCGTGTCTAAGCCATGCCAATTTAAATTCGTATACATTGGGTTCGTGCGACCGGTCTCTTGCTCCCGACGTGCGATGAAGTCGTTCATTCGAACCGTCAGCGCCTCGACAACGTCCGGTCTCACGTCAGCCACATTGTTCGTTTCCAGCGGATCTTCTGTGAGATGATAGAGCTCGACTTCGTCCTTGAAATGGAAGTCCGGCTCCAATGCCCGAATCAGTTTCCATTCCGGCGTCCGCCAGCCATGCTTTCGCATCCACGTACATTCTGTGATATAAAATTCCGGCTCCGGCGTCCGTTCACCACCTGCGAGAACCGGTTCCAGACTGCGCCCATCAAACGAAATTTTCGTTCGAATCCCCGCTAAGTCGAGGATGGTCGGCATAATGTCGCGAATTAACGTCGTACCGGAATAGCGCTTGCCAGCTGGGACGCGTCCCGGATATCGCAGAATCAGTGGAACGACCAGTGTGCACTCGTACAATCCGTGGTGATCGTAGTAACAATCGTGTTCGTCCAGTGTCTCGCCGTGATCGGACGTGACAATCACAATCGTTTCGTCCGTTATACCCAAACTATCCACACACTCAAAGATATTTTGAATGCAGGCATCCATATACGCGATAGCGCCGTCATACTGTGCATTGATGTACGCTTTGTCTGTGCACCCGGTTGGGAACCACGAGCGGAAAAAGTCCGCAAACGGCTTGAACGCGTAGACGTCACGCAGTGAGGTATTGTCTGGCGCGCACTCGTCCCCGTCGTAAAACATACGTTCAAAAGGGCCAGGCGGCAAATACGGCGAATGCGGGTCCATGTGACGAACAAAGAGGAAGAACGGCTGATCTTGTGCAGCCAAACGCTTTAACTCAGGGATAGCGACCTGATTAAGGCGCTCAGCCTTCGGACTGCGACCGTTTTGTTCAGGCGCCCACCCATCAAAGTCCAAATAATTCTGAAAACCGCGCGCGGATGGATTGCCGCTAAAGCCTACACACGTCGTGTTGTATCCCTCGTCAGACAGCACTTCGGCCAGAGTTTGAACGTGCTGTCCCAGTTCCCCTTGATGCCGCAGCGCGACCACATCGGTCCCAAAGCAGTCCATTCCCGTCAGCATCGACGCATAACCTGGCGTCGTCGGTATATTTGGGCTGAAATGCTGTTCAAACACCGTACCACTTTGCGCGAACTTATCGATATGCGGCGTCGTCAAGCGAGGATACCCATAGAGACTCATGTGATCTCGACGCAAACTATCGATCCCCAAGAGCAACACATTTGGTTTTTTCTTCATGGCAATCGTCCCTCCGAACTTCTGATTGCAAGACTAGAGATAGTGCGTAGTCACCTTATAGCCGCTTTGTCGCGCAGCTCACTCAACTCGACGATGCGCTCGGACTTCCACGACTCAATGGCCCCTTCAATGATGCACTGAGCCTCCAACGCATCCTGCCCGGAACCGTCTACCTGGTCGTAGGGCACCCCTGCCGAAAGTTGGTCGATCCACGCCCCAATGCGGCTCGCGAACGTTTCGCTGAACTCCCTCATGCCACCCAGATAGTGGTACGTCTCAGCCGCGATGCTATCGCGCGGGGAGAACGTCAAATGTTCGCAGGCATCCTCCAGGACAAATCGCCCTTTTGAGCCAACCACCTCACATCTTTCCAACCCGTAACTCGGACCCGCGTCATAGCTGCCGGTCAAATTGCCGATGACGCCATTCTCGAACTGTAAAAGAATCTGGGTGTTCGACCAGATGGTACGCCCCTCCCCCTTCATCATGAATGCAGCTACTCTTGTGACATCACCACAGAAGTACCGCATGACGTCAAACGAATGGGGATGTAGCGCACGGAGGTGAAACCACGGGGAAGACTCGATTGGATTGTTGATCCACATGCGCATATTGATCATGTGTAACGTCCCTAGGCGCCCCTCTTCAATCCATTCCTTTGCCAACTTCGCCGCTGGCGTAAAGCGATGGTTCAAATTCACGCCGTAAGGAATTTGTCTTTGCCGTGCCAGCTCGACCATTTGTGTCGCTTCGCCAATCTGATTCGAGATCGGCTTTTCCCCGAGTACTGGAATTCCAGCCGCAAGTAACGCCATCGTTGGAGCAAAGTGCTCACCGCCATTTTCCTCGCCTTTGGTGGCCACACTACAAGCATCCAGTTGGATGCCGGAACCGAGCATCTGCTCCACACTATAAAACGCCGTGGCGCCGTATTTCTCGGCGGCCAAATCCGCTTTCGCACGGTCAATGTCGCAAACCGCCACCAATCGCGTCCCTGGATGCTCGTCATACACCTTTGCATGAATGCTTCCGATATTCCCGACACCGACCACGCCGACATTCAACGTCATCTTCCATCCTCCTACTTACCTCGTTAACCGTTACTCCAGCCTCATATGGAAGCGCTTACGAATAGTTTCGGTGATTTGCCTGCATACGTCATGGTCGTTCACGCCATCCGCATGTTGGATTTAGACAGGGGCCGTATGCGTGCCAAGAACGAAGGTGTCCCGAGCGCGCTGCATGCGCTGACGGGACACCCTATCATCCGCTCACCCAAAACCTCCTCATGACGACCATTTACCCCGTCTGCACTTCACTAAAGTCCCGGCCAACTACAGACCGTTCCTTGTCCGCCTGAAACCTGCGGAACAACAGTAGATACAAAATGCCTGCAACGACGACTTCCACCATCCACGAGATGTCCCCTCCGTGCATCATCTTAGCGATGGGACCTTCGTAGAACGACGTGTTGACAAACGGGACACCAGCCAGAATACCTAGAAAGTAGGCGGTCATCGAGACCCAATTCACGCTTCCATAGCGCCCGTGAGGATTAAAGAAGTCGTCAATGGCGTACTTTCCTCGTCGTAAGAAATAATAGTCGCTTAGGTTAATGGCTGTCCACGGTACGAGAAAATCGATGAGGAGACCGAGAAACGCCTCGAAACTGCCCAGGAGATTCCCTTTCTCCAGAAAGGCAAGATACGTTCCCACGATGGTGATGGGGATAATGAACCAGACGCGCA
Organism: Alicyclobacillus fastidiosus; assembly: GCF_026651875.1. Classification (GTDB taxonomy): domain Bacteria; phylum Bacillota; class Bacilli; order Alicyclobacillales; family Alicyclobacillaceae; genus Alicyclobacillus; species Alicyclobacillus fastidiosus. Next base: position 3,259,395 of record NZ_CP104067.1, read on the forward strand.
ACGCGAACGTCGGTTTCCACTTGTTGAAGAACGTGTTGGCAATCGTCAGAGATGACATAAATCCACCATAGATATTGAGCGCGTTGATACTGACAATCCCAAGGGCGGAAGCGAGCAAAATGAAGAGGACGAACCACGATCCAACGGTGTGCCCGATGAGGAGAAAACCGGTAATCGGATCTGGATTCGGCGTTCTCGATTGAACGACAGCGCCGAGAACCATCATCCAGATGTTCGAGATGAGGACACCTGTATAAGAAAACCAGAACGTCTTGGAGTTAGACGTATTCTGGGGTAGATAACGAGAGTAATCAGCTACGTACGGCGCATACCCCAGTGTATTGATGACCGCCAGGGATATAGCCAACAGAAATGGACCTACTTGAAAACTGGTCGCGCCCAGGTGTGCTGGAGATGACGCCACGGAAACTCTAGGAGCAAATAGAAGTAGACAGGTGACGATGAGGAAAACGATGCTGAAGAAATAGGACATCACGCGGTTGAACTTGTGCATCAGATTATACCCGGCGAGGACGAGCAGCATCACGGCCAGCGAGCTGAGGAGAATGCCTACAGAGACAGAGACATGACATAGTTTCGCGATGGCCTCAGCCCCAATGACCGCACCAGAGGCGTAGAAGCCAAGGTACATCACCACCACCATGATCAGTGGAACCACAGCCCCATAGTAACCAAACTGAGCCCGGCTTTGAATCATCTGCGGTACGCCCAAATTCGGCCCTTGTGCGGAATGATATGCCATAAAGATAGAGCCGACGACTGTACCAATGACAATACCTACGACTGCCCACCACAAACTAAAACCAGGTACAAGGGCGATGAGCCCAGTCGCGATGACCGCCATCTGAGCGTTTGCACCAAACCAGAAGAAGAACAAGTCGGAAGCTTTGCCGTGCCGCAAGTGCGTCGGAATAAAATCAATACTTCGCGTTTCAAGGAGAAAGTTTTTGTCCTGTGCCATATAAAACTCCTTCTTTCACGTTTGTTTTGATAAAGCGACACCCCACATCCACAGACTCCACATCATTTTCTTCCACTCCATTAGTTAAATATTCAGTCTCTTTTTCGTGTGAGAAAGACCCGATTCCGCCTGTGCAGTTGTCGCGATCGGCGATAATCGGATCTTCCCTTGTGATGGATGACCCAGCGACAGGGTCGTATGCCTTAGTTGAGGTTGAAACAGACGACTTTTAATTCTGAGAATTCCCGGATGGAAAACTGGACACCCTCTCTTCCAATCCCGGATCCTTTGACACCGCCAAACGGCATCGCATCGACCCGGAAATCACTGCTGTCGTTGATCATCACCCCGCCTACCTGCAGACGCTGGATGGCAGAGTATGCAAGGTGTATGTTCTGTGTAAAAATCCCGGCCTGCAGTCCGTAATCGACGCTGTTTGCCAGGTCCACGGCTTCCTCTAATCCCGAGACACAAAACAGCGAGACGACCGGCCCAAATACTTCCTCTCGCACGACCTTACAGTGCAATGGAACATTCGTGAGGACAGTCGGTTGATAGAACGCCCCATCTCGTTGCCCGCCCGTTTCTATAACCGCGCCCATGGACACCGCTTCATCTACCCACGATTCAACGCGGATGGCCTCTTTTTCCGAGATGAGCGGACCGATGTCCGTCTCCTCGGACAACTTGTCGCCGACGACCAGCGTCCTGGTGCGTCTCGTAAATCGTTCGACATACGCGTCGTAGATGGGTTTTTCAATGAACACCCGTTGGACGCCCAGACAATTTTGTCCCGCCGCGCCAAACGCACCTTGCACAGTCGACTCCACGGCCTTGTCGAGGTCTGCGTCGGCTAAGACGATGACCGGCGAGTTCGATCCAAGCTCCATACTGAGTTTCTTCAATCCAGCTTGCTTGGAGATCCGCTCACCTGTCGCCAGGCCGCCGGTGAAACTCACTCCCCGTACCGCGGGATGCGTCACGAGCCTATCGCCGATATCATTTGCGTGTCCAGTGATCACGGACAGCACTTTCGGCGGTAGCCCGGCCTCCGAAAATGCCTTGGCCAGCATCAACGCGCTGAGCGGTGTCTCCATCGATGGCTTGACGATGACCGCATTTCCCGTGGCAATGGCCGGTCCGACTTTGTGGGCGACGAGATTTAGAGGGTCGTTGAACGGCGTAATGGCGACCACGATCCCGATTGGAAAGCGATAGTAGTAACCCACCCGCTTGTCGCCCGCCGGAGACTGATCAAACGGAATCACTTCACCCTGCAGGTGCCGCGCCTCTTCCGCGCTGAGCTCGAGTGTTTGAATGCAGCGCTCAACTTCCCGACGCGCCTCGCGAATCGTCTTGCTCCCTTCGCGAGCGATGGTGACGGCGTACTCTTCGCAATGGGATCGAATGTAATCGGCCGTTTTGTGCAAGATGTTCATGCGCTGGTGCGTCCGCATGGAGGCGGCGAGCATCGCCCCATCCTTGGCCGCCTCGATGGCCACCTCGACGTCCTGCGGTGTGGCCGCGGGAACAAAGTCGATCAAGCTGTCATCCTGCGGGTCGCGAACGTCAATCATGTTCTCTCGCTCGACCCACATCCCGCGTATATACATCTTTCTGCCGAGAACTTGAACGGTCATACGCAGTGTCCTCCTTTGACATGCAATCGGTTGGAAATGCGCAAGCAATCGAGCTAAACCAATACCCGTTGCGCTTGTCTCGCTTGGCGAGCGATGTCAAACAGGTCGCTGAGCAGCGAAAATCCCGTTTCCGTCCGGCCTGCCCCGGCGCCCATGACGGTCACAGGGCCAATGAGGTCACAGTCATACGTGATGGCGTTCGTCGTCCCTGAAACGCTTGCGAGCGGATCGTCGAGGGAGATCATTTCCGGTGCGACCGAGGCGAGCACGTCTGTGCCTCGCTTCACCAGGCGAGAGACAAGCTTCCATCGTTTCCCTTCTGCTGTGGCACGCTGGATGTCGCCAGGCGTGATGTCGGCGATGCCTCTGCACGTCACGTGTTGCGGTTGAAGCGGGACGCCCATGACGACATTCGCCAAGATGACCACCTTGTACATGGCGTCGTACCCCTCGATGTCACTTGTCGGATCCGCCTCCGCGTAACCCAACTGCTGTGCACTAGAGAGCGCCTCGTGATAGGTCAGACCTCGTTCCATACTCGTCAAGATATAATTTGTCGTCCCATTTAAAATCCCACGAATCTCTGTGATGTCGTTTCCCGGGAGCGTCAATAGCGGCATCCGAAGCGTCGGCGTCCCGCTCATCACCGTGCCCTCGATGCCAAAGTACGCGCCGCGCTCCTGCGCGAGGCGTACTGCAGTGCCGCCGGCCCTTTGTTGGATGTCACCACGTTTTTGCCCGCACCCAACGCAGCGCGGCAATGGTCTATCGCCGGCTGTCCCGTGCGCACGTTGGTGAAGGTGACCTCCACAATCGTGTCCGCGTTCGTCTCCTCTATTGTTTTGAGACTGTCCCAGCCCTTTTCTGTACCTCGGTCGTCAGGATAGTCCTCCAAGCTGCCAGTTCTCTTCACCACGTCCAGAATGAGCGCTAGATTCAACCCGTCGGAGTTGTAGACAGAGCCCTTGATTGCGTCAGATATCGCCACAACTTTGACGTCCTCTCCCATCTCCTGACGCACGACGTGCTGTTTCTTAAGCAAAATCTCCGCGAGGCCCTGACCGACCGTTCCAAACCCAATGAAGGCCAACTTATGCGCCATCCGAATCATCACCTCTTATCGGTTTTGGTCGTCAACGCTGACTCGAATTCACCCGTGTAGCCTCTTCTGCATACGCCAGTGCCTGCTGTAAGTCCCGGATCAAATCGTCGACATCCTCGATCCCGGCCGAATAGCGGATCAAATTCTCGGGTATCCCCATGGCTTGGCGTTCCGCAGGCGTGCATTCGACGTGGCTGGTCGTCCTCGGGGGGCCAGCGGTCGTCTCCACAGCACCTAGATTGGCGGCCAAGTGTGCAAATCGCAGGCGCGGCAGGAACACTTTCACCGTGTCGAAGCCGCCCTTGAGGGAAAAGCTCAACATGCCGCCGAAACGGCGCATTTGCTTCTTCGCCACATCGTGGTGAAGATGCGTTTCGAGGCCGGGATAAAACACCTCGTCCACGAGTGGATGTGTCTGTAAAAAGGCCGCAATCTGTGCAGCGTTCTCCGATTGCCGTTCCACCCGCAGTTTCAACGTCTTCATGCCGCGAAGCAGGAGATACGCTTCCATCGGGGCTAGTGTTGCACCATTGATTTCGCGATAGTGATAGATTTCCTCGACGAGATCCTTGGAACCACAGACAATGCCACCAAGCGCATCGGCGTGTCCGCCGAGAAACTTCGTCGCACTGTGAACTACCAAATCCGCACCTAACTGCAGTGGATTTTGATTGATGGGCGTCGCGAACGTGTTGTCGACGACGACCGTGGCGCCCACTTCACGCCCCACCTTCGCCAATCGCTCGATATCGACGACCTTGAGTGTCGGGTTGGTCGGGCTCTCGAGGTACAGAACCGTACAGCCCGCCCGCGTCTCCCGCTCAATCTGCTCGTAGTCACTCGTGTCGCACAGTGCTACGTCGATTTGGAAACGAGGCAAAAACTCGGTAAAAATTTTGTTCGTCCCGCCGTACGAATCCTTGACCGACACAACCCGATCCCCCGGTTTTAACAAGGTGAACAGCGTTCCGCTAATGGCGGCCATGCCGGTTGAGAAACTGGTAGCCGCCTCTGCTCCTTCCAACAACCGCACCTTTTCCTCAAAGACGTGTACGGTAGGATTGGTATTGCGCCCGTAGATGTGACCTTCGCGTTTGCCGAGGGCGACATCGAGCCACTCATCCAAATCTCGATAGCCAAAACCTACGCTGTGCACAACCGGTACTTGTGTGGCGCCTTGAATGAGATATTCATCTTCTCCGCCCCAGACTGTCTGCGTCCCCAAATCGATGTTCTCTACGTTGCCGCGCATGATTCTCGTCCCCTCCAACAGAGATTCAAGACTGACCGTGAGTTACATTTTTTCTCATTCATCTATCGATTACTTCTCAATCGTACATAGACATCTCTCGATCAACAATTCTAAATGTTGTATAAATTCACATTGGTGTCAGTCGTCAGGTTGTATGACGATATCGCCGCGAAGCAGGCGACAGGTAGTTTCCACAAGCAGCGCACTCCCCATCGACAAACATCGTTCATCCACGTCAAATTGTGGTGTATGCAGCCCTCGAACCGCACCGTCTTGGAGCCCGCACCCTAAGAAAAACATGGCAGATGGCACGCGTGCGGACACGTGACCAAAATCCTCCCCGCCTAGACCAAACGGGATATCGGTCACGACACATTGTGGGTACAGCTCCTCAATCGAGCTCTTGATGGCCTCGTTTACCTTTGGATGATTGTTGAGCGCTGGTTCGCCACGTACGACCTGAAACTCATAATCGCCGCCGAACACCCGCGCCACAGAGAGTGCCCGCTCAAGTTCGCTGATGATCGACTCTCGTACATCCGGACGATAACTGCGAAGCGTCCCTTCCAACGCCACAAGCGTTGGGATGACGTTGGCGCTCGTTCCAGCGTGAATTTGGCCCACGCTCACCACGGCCTCCTGAAGCGGCGACACGCGTCTGGCGACAATTCCGTGCAAGGCCTGTAATACGGGCAACAAGATCCACGTCGGATCGGTCGTCAAGTGGGGGTATGCGGCGTGGCCGCCGGATCCTTTGATGACGGCGGAGAAGTTGTCGACGTTGGCCATGCTGTACCCATCGTGCACCCAGATTTCACCGACAGGCGCTTCTGGATTCACGTGTAAAGCGATAGCCGCCGTCACTTCGTCGAATGCACCCGCTTGAATCATGTAGGGCGCACCCGTTACACCTTGGTCGTTTGCTGCCTCCTCGGCAGGTTGAAAGATAAACCGCACTGTCCCTGTCAACTCACCATCCGCAAACCACCTCGACAGCAAGTGTGCCGCCCCAAGCAGGATGGCCGTGTGTGCATCATGGCCACATGCGTGCATGACGCCAGGAATACGCGAACGATAAGCATGCGAATTCTCTTCGAAGATGGGTAGAGCGTCCATGTCCGCGCGCAAGGCGATCACCGGACCGCTGCCGGTACCAAGTGACGCCACGATCCCGGTCCCGGCTATGCCAGTCCGGATGGATATTCCTTCCACACTTTGCAATGCGTTGACAATATACGCGGCCGTGTTGTGTTCTCGAAAACTCAACTCCGGATTCGCGTGAAGTGACCTTCGCCAGTGACTCAACTGAACAGCCAGTTCTTCCGCCTGTTCGACTACACGACTCGTTTGCCTAAGCACCCCACTCACCCCTTGGCGGAATCCAGTTGTATGCCGAAACCGCGTTCTCGTAATCGCGAGAATGCCAATTGGGCAATCGCGGTATCCTGGACGCCGGTCCCCGTCAGATCGCAAACCGTAATTTGCGCCTCAGCTACTCTTCCAGAGCGCTTGCCAGTGACGACGTCGCCGAGCTCGACGACGCCATGTTCATCTATCTCACCCCGTTCAACAGCGTGGTGAATCTCGCCTAACCGCAAGCACTGCGACAGCAAATCGCACGCCAGCAAATCCGCCTTGTAGAGGACATCTGGAGCCAGTTCCTGCTTGTGCTCCGCATCTGACCCCATCGCCGTGATGTGTTGTCCTTCGTGGATCCACGCCCCTTCGACGACAGGTGCCCGCGACGGCGTGGTCGTGACAAGGACATCACATTCCGAAACGACCGCTTTTGCACTGTGTGCGACCGTCACGGGAACGCCTAGAGAATCCTGCATCTCGCGAGCAAAATCCTCGGCGCGCGACGACGTTCTCCCGTAGACCAACAACGCTTCGTAAGGTCTTACTAGGTGCAAGGCCTGCGCCTGATACCTCGCTTGAAGTCCGGTGCCAATGACACCCGCCACGCGGACGTCCGGATTTGCCAAGTGCTTCGCAGCGACGGCGCCAGCAGCAGCCGTCCGAACGTCCGTCAAATACCCGTTGTCGAGGAGCACTGCGACAGGGACCCCCGTCTTCGCGCTGATGAGTGTCATCATGCCGCTTCCCGTGGGCAAACCAAGCGCATGATTCTGGAAAAATCCGGACGAAATTTTGATTGCAAACGTTTCCTGTCCCTTGATGTAGGCTGACTTCACGTCGACTTCTCCATGTGACTCCGGAATATCGACCCGCATAATCGGGGGAGTGGTCACCTTAGCTTCGGCGAGATGGGCAAATGCTTGCTCCACCACGCCGACGACGTCCAAATCAAGTCGCACACACGCGCGAATTTCGCGCTCCGTGAAGATGTACACGATGTCTCTCCCCTATCTGCAGTCGCCCTACTTGATAAACAACTGCCGTTCAACGTCGGCAAACAGCTCGTAACCATTTTCCGTCACTCGAAACGACTCACTGATCTCCACCCCGAAATCGTCCAACCACATCCCGGGGATCATGTGGAAGGTCATATTCGGTACCAACACCGTCTGGTCTCCACGACGGATGCTCGCCGTGTGTTCACCCCAATCCGGCGGGTAGTTGAGGCCCATGGAATAACCCAACCGCGACTCCTTCTGAAATCCATAGCGTTCGATGACTTTCCGCCAAGCCTGTTCAACTTCTTCCAATCGGACACCCGGTTTCACCGCGGCAAGCGCGCTCTCCATTCCTTCAACGACCACCTTCGCCAAGTCCGTCACGTTTGGGGATGTGGGACTTAAGACGAGCGTTCTCGCCAGCGGTGAATGATATCGCCGCACACATCCGGCCAATTCGACGATGACCGCATCTCCTTCGCGATAGCGGTCATCGGACCAGGTGATGTGCGGAGCCGACGTCATTTCCCCGCGCGGCATCAAGGGCACGATGGCCGGATAGTCGCCGCCAAATTGCGGCGTACCGCTGATCTGCGCGTGGTAGATTTTCGCTGCGACATCGCATTCCCGCACGCCCACTGCAATCGAGTCCATCGCCACGCGCATCGCCTGTGAAACTAGCACGCCCGCCTGGCGCATATACGCGATTTCCTGTTCCGACTTCACGATTCGGACGCGATTGACGAGTAACGTAGCGTCGACAAACGTGGCATCTGGCAACCCAGACTCCAGTCGTTCCGCACATTTCGCCGTGAAGTAATACGCATCTTTCTCGATGCCAATCCGGCGATTCCCTTTTTGCTTGTCCTTTAGAAACGAGGCGACGAAGTCCATTGGATGCCGCGCATCAGAATGAATGTGGTCTTCGGGGTAAGGGACGATATGTGAAGTGTCGATAAACGCCGTATGTTTGGCGCCATTGGCGTCTTGAGCTCTGCCTATCCAATATGGTTGCTCTTCCTCCAAGAGGACAACTAGAGTCTGGTGAACATAAAAAGACCAACCGTCATATCCGGACAGGTAGTTCATGTTTGCTGGGTCCGTGATGAGCAACACATCGATCCCCAGCATCTCCATGCTTTCCTTCGTTTTTTCCAATCGTTGTAGATACTCGTATGTCGAAAAAAGAGGCACTTGAATCCCCCCAACACATCAGATTGGCGGCCTTCCCGCGATTAAGACGATCATATATGCGCCAAGGAAGCTACGGCCATTCGCTAAATTGTCTAAAATATCTCACCATTCCTCATCTAGTTTGTCTAACGGGGATTGTCGTCTGGATGAGCGTGTCGATTCGTTCGCTTGTCCATTCCACAACCTGTATGAATTCATTCGCTGCATTTCGTCACTTTAGACGTTGACGCCGCCCCACCCCATCAGGGTAAGCTGGCCTATAAAGAAGACTCGGGAGGCGGAAAACCATGTTCGAATTGGCAGATACGGACCGGATAAGCGACATACAACTGAGTGACATCGTCCTCGCCAGCCAGCAAATCTATTCGTACGCGAAAAAGACACCCACCATCTACTCCGAACGCTTATCACACACATTGGCGGATGGCGCAACCGTCCATTTAAAATTAGAGAACCTTCAGCAAATCGGTGCATTTAAAGTGCGCGGAGCGGCTCATGCCATCCAGTCGCTCTCAGACGAGGAAAGAAATAAGGGCGTGACGACGTTTTCAACTGGAAATCACGGGTTGGCTGTGGCCTATGTCGCCAAGCAAATGGGGATTCGGGCCGTCATCTGCATTTCAAACGACGTCCCGAACTCGAAAGTTGCAGCCATCGCACGGACTGGTGCCGAAATAGAGCGGGTTGGCCACAGCCAAGACGAAGCTGAAGCGCTCTGCCGCCAACTCAACGAAGAGCAAGGCTTGACCATCATTCAGCCGTTCGACCATCCGCATGTCATCGCCGGACAGGGTACCATCGGGTTGGAACTGCTTGAAGACGTACCGCATTTAGATACCGTCGTCGTTCCGCTGTCTGGAGGCGGATTAATTGCCGGTATCGCCCTCGTCATGAAGTCCTGCGGTCGGAATATCCGGGTCGTCGGGGTCTCGATGGAAAGCGGTGCGGCAATGTACGAAAGCATTCGGCGCGGCAAGCCCACGCTCGTAAACGAGACAGCGACATTGGCCGATAGCCTTCGCGGCGGTATCGGCCTCGACAATCGGTATACATTCCCTATCGTCCAATCGCTCGTAGACGAGATTGTCCTCGTTCCCGAAGTAGAAATTCAGCGCGGCATGCAGTTTATGTTGAAAGAACATGGTATGGTAGTAGAGGGAGCCGCCGCAACTGGCGTCGGGGCCATCCTAAACAGACAAATTCGAAACTTCGGGAAACATGCCGTTGTCATTATTAGCGGGAAAAATGTGGATGAAGGTGTCCTCCAGCACCTTGTACAAGGGTGAACAACATAACAGAGTGATCTGTCCGGGGAGGCTTTTATGCATTTAACCGTACGTGATGTCATGGATCTAGAAGTCATGCACGCCGCGCGCGTGCTCACAGACGGTCCTTCACTTGGCCAACGCGCCGTCAAATCTGTGTCTGTCATCGAGATACCAGTTGAAGATTTCGTGCGCGAACACGAATTTGTACTCACCACTGGTGTCGGGTGCAGGGAAAATCCTAGTTTGGCTCTGGAGTTCGTGTCGGATGTGATCAACTGTGGAGCGTCCGCTTTAGCCATCGCCACCGGGCGACACATTCTCGAAATTCCGGACGAGGTGATTCATCTCGCCAGTGAACATCGGTTCCCGCTCATTGAAATCCCTTGGGAAACCCGGTTTGCTGACATTACGAGCGACGTCCTTGCGGCACTGAACAACACCCGTGAATCCATATTGAAAGAGTCGGAAGAGATTCAGGCCCAACTCTTGAGCCTAATCTTAAATAGCTCCGATTTAGGGGACATCGCGAACTTTATTTACGATAAACTGTCGTACCCGATTCTCATCATCGACCGACAGGGTAATTTGATCGCGCAAAGCAAACATTCTGAGGCCTTGTGTGCAGAATGGAAACAGAGCGCCAAGTTTGGATTTCATCCATTTCACGCCAGTTCTGAGCGGGACTTCCCACCTTCCAAACAACAGTTGGTGCATCGAGTCGGAACCCATCGATTCCTGAAAGTTTCCATCCGATCCTCCAGTGAGGTCCTCGGCTACTTTATCACATCGATTCCACGCGGAATGCCACTAAACACGTTCTTTCCAATTGAAAAAGCGTACATTCTCGAACACGCATCGACGGCAGCGGCCCTCACCTTCCTCAGGTCGCATATGATTCAGTCGACAGAATCCAGACTGCGGACCAACTTCATCTGGAATCTGGCCAACGGCGAGATTGGGTCATGGGATGCTATTCTTTCGCAAGCAGAGTCATTTGGGTACAAAATCGCGGAATCGCACGTCTGTCTTATCGCACACATCGAAAACTTGCAGCGCGTCTTTCATCAATCGGTTCGCGATGTTTCATTTGACAACTGGGTGGAAACGACGCTCCCCCAACTCGAGGAATGCATCCGAGACACAAGTGCAGTCGACAAGTACAACCTTTTGGTCACCTATCACGACGATGAGTTGATCATCTTTTACGGGCGCCCTGACGATGGTGTGGCGGACAAGCCTCTCAACGCGCTCATCGATATATTCGAAGCGCGTATCAGTGAGCGAATCGAGGGGCTGGTGTTCTCCTGGGGGATCGGCAATGTTTATGACGGCGCCGGCGCATTCCAGCAAAGCTATACACAAGCCCGGTTAGCGATTGACTTAGGCTATCGTAAGAAAGGTCGTGGCCATCGAACGCATTACACGGAAGTCAGCTTAAACGAAGCATTCGTCCGCTTGGCCGATGACCCTGAGATGCGAAACGTCACCGACTCGGTACTGGGTCGGCTGTTTGACTACGACCGAACGAAAAACATGGACCTCGTCGACACGCTGCGCACGTACTTGCGCAATCAATGTAACGTCAGCCAAACCTCGCGAGACATGAACATCCACAGACAAACCCTGATCTATCGGATACACAAGATCGAATCGCTGACCAACCGGTCCCTCGTCGATCCCGACGATTTGTTCCTTCTCGACCTCAGTCTGAGACTAACGGCCGTATCGTCCCCCAAGTCCCTGTTGGGATCGTAATCGTCGATTCTCCTTCCAACATGCGACCGCTTCTGGAGCTTCTGGAGCTTCCGGTAGCCATCGCATGTTGGCTTCGTCGAACAGCTCTCGTCATGTGGGGATGGCGTGCTTCTATCTAGGACTTTCGCATGCGCCTGCCCCTCATTCGTGTATTGCGCAATATTCTAAACGATGAGATCTCATCGAGGTGCATTCACACGCCACCTGCCACGTCTGCGCAATCCGAGGGGCGTTTTATCGACGCCATAAAGCTATGCAACACCATCCCTACCACCACCAGGACAAGGCCAACCAACCCAGCAAGCGAAATTTTCGTCCCCGATATGAGAAGCATCTCGCCCAACAACGTAAACACAACTTCTCCAGACTGCGTCGCTTCTACGGTCGCTAACTGATTCACATTGTGCCGTGCCATGTCGGTCGCCGTGAAGAACAACACGGTGGCAATGACGCCTGAAAACACGGCCACAATCGATGACTGAAGGGTTTGATCAACACTCGGAAACCCGCGTGTGACCAACTGATACGAGGACAAAATCAACCACAGGGGCAGACTGGCAATCGTCATGCCGAGCGTTCTTTCGTAAGCGTCTACGCGCCCTGCACAGAGTTCCATCATCTTCCGATTGCCAAGCGGATACGCAAATGTGGCTACGAGAATTGGAATCATCCCAAATAACATATCACGTACGGAAACATCGGTCGCCTGTGACCATTCCATCAGGACGATGCCGGATAAGATGACGAATGACATTCCCATGTTTCTAAGTGGGATGCGCTTCCTGACCTGAGCCACTCCGTCGTTCGTTTGAATCGTCTCGTGAAAAAGTGGAACTAAGAGTGAACCTGCGATGATGGTGAATTGCCATGTCCCCGCTACCAACCACGCGGGACTAAAAGCGGCAGCAAAACATAGCGGAGCATAAAACAACCCAAATCCAATAAAACTCCACCACGCCCACCGCCACGGACGCCGCCCCATCTCTTTGAGTAACGGGACGAATCTCCTTCGTGCACACACGATGATCAATAGAAGTGGGAGCATGAATAGATAGCGCAATGAAGCACTCCAAATCCAGCTTCCCCCAGCATCGCTCATCAACTTGTTCAACACAAACGTGACGGCAAAGAAAAAGGATGCCAGAATACCAAGAATGATTGCTTTCACGTGAAATGCCCCCGAACTTCTGTCCACGACAAGATCATTCTATAAACCGTGTTTCGCACAAATTTATTGAAAATTCAGCACCACTCTGCACCCCAGCGCTTCATTTCGTGGAGTACACTATGAAAGGCCACACCTTTTTCCGTGAGTGAATATTCGACCGTCACCGGTACTGTCGGAAACACCCGGCGCGAGATCACACCTCTTTGTTCGAGATGTCTCAACGTGTTGGTGAGCGCTTTCGGACTCGCCTCTATCACGCTTCTCTGCAATTCGCTAAACCGTCGCGTGCCGTCGTACAACTCTTTTAACACGAGAAACGACCACTTGCCGCCTATCACATCGAGTGCCTTTTCGATAGAACATGGGACAGTCTCTACGGAACTCACTCGATTTGCCTCTGCTCTTTCCATCGTCATCCCACTTTCGAAATTAAAGTAAGTATCCTCGAGAATATTATAGGCATAGCAATTCACTACTTCCGAGTTTAAACAATCTTTTCTATACTGGCAAAGACGCAAAAATTATCACAACTCACGTTATGCGAGAGGTGGAAAAACCGCTTACGGAGACTTGGAACCGATTATATGTGTCCTAGCCACGCAACCACTTACCAGCTTGGTGATTCGCGAGGTTGACACAGGACCCCCTGGCGGTGCTGTCCTCACAGCAAAGTGAGACTCGACAAAGCGTTTGCATCTACACCGTGTTGTACGCCGTTTCTAGTTGAAATTACGTCTAAATCACACGTAAGGAGATGCACAGATGCAGTATACAAATTTAGGACGGACAGGTCTCAAAGTGAGTCGGTTGTGCCTCGGTACGATGAATTTTGGACCCGAAACAGAGGAAAAAGACGCTTTTCGCATCATGGACGCAGCGCTGGATGCCGGCATTAATTTTTTTGATACCGCCAATGTCTATGGCGGTGCGGAACATCACGGCTGGACAGAGGAAATCATCGGGCGCTGGTTTGCTCAAGGGGGAGGTCGCCGTGAACGCGTCGTTTTGGCGACAAAGGTATATGGCGGAATGGATGACCCAGTTGACGGCCCCAATCAAGGGCGTGGTTTGTCCGCGTACAAAATTCGGCGCCACCTCGAGGGTTCCCTCAAACGTTTACAGACAGACCATATCGAACTGTATCAGATGCACCATGTCGACCTTTCGGTTGGGTGGGACGAATTGTGGGGCGCATTCGAAGTCGCTGTAAACCAAGGTAAATTGGGTTACATCGGTTCGAGTAACTTTGCTGCGTGGCACATCGCTGTAGCACAGGCGGCTGCCAAGGAGCGCCATTTCCTTGGACTGGTGTCTGAACAGCACAAGTATCACTTGCTTTGCCGGGAACCCGAACTAGAAGTGCTACCTGCTGCACAGGCGTTTGGCATCGGCGTGATTCCCTGGAGTCCGCTTGCAGGTGGCTTACTTGGGAGAAACGCGCTCAATCGCTCGGGGTCTCGCAGTGCACGCGCCCATGACGAGGTTGAACGCCGTCGGTCCCAACTAGAACAATTTGCTCATTTGGCCAAGGAAGTCGGTGAGCACCAAGACACTGTCGCGCTTGCATGGCTACTCGCAAATCCTGCGGTGACAGCACCGATCATTGGACCACGCACTTTGGCGCAATTCGAAGATTCACTTCGCGTGGTCGAACTGAAATTGACGGAAGACGTCCTTTCCAAATTGGACGAAATTTTCCCCGGTCCAGGTAAACCGGCTCCAGAGGCATACGCCTGGTAAGACGTTTGAGTGGGCGCAGCCCGTATTTTCTAGGTGCTGCGCCGCCCGCTCGCGGGAGCAGACGCCCTACGAGAAATCGCACCAGGGATCCACGATAAGGAGGAGTTCGCTGATGAGGACAATGAAGTTGGGAACCAGCACGTTAGAGGTGCCGGTCGTTGCGGTCGGCTGCATGCGGATCAATTCACTCGAAAAACCCGAGGCAGAGCGCTTTGTCCAAACCGCATTGGAAGAAGGAGCAAATTTCTTCGATCACGCCGACATTTACGGCGGTGGCACATGTGAAGAAATCTTCGCGGACGCCATCCATATGAACGACGATCTTCGGGAAAACGTCATCCTGCAGTCGAAGTGCGGGATTCGCAAAGGATTGTTCGACTTCTCCAAAGAACATATTTTAGCGTCGGTTGACGGGAGCTTGACGCGGCTGAAAACCGATTATCTAGATGTACTCCTGTTGCATCGCCCGGATGCGCTGGTCGAGCCAGAAGAGGTCGCTGAGGCGTTCGATATCCTTGAAAGCTCGGGAAAAGTACGATATTTCGGCGTGTCCAACCAGAAGCCGATGCAGATAGAGTTGCTCAAGAAATTCGTGAAGCAGCCTCTCGTGGCCAACCAGTTACAATTGAGCATCACCAACGCCACGATGATTTCCAACGGGATCAATGTGAATATGGAGAACGATCCCGCCGTCGACCGGGACGGAAGCATACTCGATTATTGCCGACTGAACGACATCACCGTTCAGCCTTGGTCACCGTTCCAATACGGGTTCTTCGAGGGCGTCTTCCTCGATAACGACAAGTTCCCGGAATTGAATCGGAAGATAGACGAGATCGCAGAAAAATACGAAGTGACCAACACGACCATCGCCATCGCGTGGCTGTTGCGCCATCCCGCCCACATGCAGCCGGTCACCGGTACGATGAACGTCGGTCGGTTAAAAGATTGCTGCAAGGCGAGCGACGTTCATCTGACACGTGAAGAATGGTATGAAATTTATCGCGCGGCAGGCAATGTGCTTCCGTAAACACGCCGCTCATCTGAGGAGTGCCTGGTACGTGTGGGATCGGCATCGCGTGATCAACCGCACCCCCGTCCCGGCTATGCGACAAAACAACCTCTAGTCTGTTTGACCAGAGGTTGTTTTATCTGTATTGTCCAGCCACAACATTACAGAAGCCCGAAAAGCCTTCTCAAATCATCGATCGCTTTGCACACATAATCTGAAATGCGTAATAACAAATTGGCAGTGTGTCCGCGACCGTGCCGTCAAAATCGAATACGACGATCTTTTTCACGCCATTCGTTCCTTTCGAACCATTCACGGTGATGTTCCGCAGTGAATCTATCCGTATGAAGGACAGAGCGGAATTGTCCGTTCGATGATCGACCTTCCCGTGTCATCTATTCGTTCGAGGACGATCTCAAGCACTACGGTTTCAAAAGTCTCACTGAACTCTGCAGTGTCCTCCAAAGCAGACTGAAACACCTGTTTATCGTTGATTCGACCGATCGTGAGATGAGGATAATACGTAAACCAACGATTTAGGTGTTTTCTCAACACGCCTGTGTACAATTTGTTATGTAAGTCGATGAGCAGGTCATTTCCCACTTTTACATTCAGGAATAAATATTCCTCGTCCGCCCCACTGATACCCGCCATCACGATGCGAAACGGCTCCATTCGACCGACGGATTTTCTGATGTGCTCTGTGATAGCATCCACGGTCATTGCGCTTTCAAACGGAAAAACCAACGTGATATGCGGTGGAATCAGGTTGAAGAGAGGATCGTACTTGGCACGTAAGGCGTCAATGGACTGGTGATTCCGAAAGGCCGGCAAGATGTGGATAGCAAACAGCACTCAAGTCACCCTCTCAAAACTCCAACATCGGTTGTTATCGTCATCTTGCCCCTCCCGGTTTCACGTTGTGATCTTGTGGACGCTTCTGTCCAATCCCTTTTCTGAACCTAGTTTACTACAGTTGCGGCGCCGCGCAGTTGCCTACGTTGAGGCTCACATCGACACTCTAAATCCCCATCCGTTGCAAGGACGCCTCAGTCTCTAAAGTTCCACTAATTTACATACTGAGTCACACATTTGTGAACACTTGAATCATCTCGCATGTATGGAGCGTGGCAAGTGTGAATGTAATTTCCCATACAAGACCAAAGCCAAGACGCTTGAGAGCTTATTCATCCCAGTTTGGAACCGCCCAAATCCACTTAAGAAATCCTCTAATCACAGCGTTTTGGTCTTTTGCGTGCCTAGGGTGCGGGACCCTTGCTCAGGGCAGGCTACTAAAAGGACTCATTTTGGTCATTTGGGAGCTTGTGGTCAACGGCAACGCAAAGATCAATCTCGCCATCATGTATTCGTTGCTCGGAAAATTCGAATTGGCGAAACAGGTGATTCAGCTAAGGTGGTTTCTGCTCTACGTTGCACTGTACGTATTTGCCATTTGGGACAGCTACCGTGGGACAGTGGCTTTGAATCAGCAATACATTCTAGCGGATAGAGAAGACGCGTCGATACGACCTTTCGTCATAAAGACATCTGATCAGAATTTCCTAGACACACGCAATCCGTGGCTTGCGTCAACGTTATCCCTATTAGCTCCGGGACTCGGACATCTGTATGTCAACAAGATCATTCCAGGTATATTCTTTGTTACCTGGACGATTGTCGTCATGTACTTTTCCCACGCATTACCCGCCGTTCAAGAGACGATGATCGGAAACTTCGACTACGCAAAGCGCATGGTGGACATGCAGTGGCTGATGTACCTACCTTCCATTTACGGTTTCGTGATTCACGATGCCTACGTTGCAGCGGTGGAAATTAACAAGCTTGTCGATAAGGAACAATCCAAATTTTTGCGGGACAACTATCAGCGTTTCGATTTCAAAATGCCGTAATAAAAGAGGTGCAGCGTTTGAATCAAAACGACTATCCACGGCGAAACAGAGCGTATGTATCTGAGTTCTCCATCAATCAAATCCATTTGCGCAACCCCTGGATTACCGCCGCATGGTCCGCATTGGCTCCTGGGCTCGGGAATTTGCGGCAGGACCGTAAAGTCAGAGGACTGATTCTGATTATCTGGGGTATTGTCGTCAATACGTCCGCCAAAATCAATACCGCAATCGCCTATTCCCTGACGGGACACTTCGATATTGCGAGAAAAGTGATCGACACCCGATGGCTGTTACTTTATGTGGCGGTTTATGTGTTTGGTTTATGGGATGGTTATCGCGGGACGGTTGATGTGAACAAACTTTATGTGTTAGCGGATCGAGAAGATGCTCCCATAAAGCCTTTTGTGATTAAGACGCTCGATGTAAATTTCCTAGACAAGCGCCATCCATGGGTTGCAGCTGCTTGGTCTGCTTTGACACCCGGGCTCGGTACGTTGTATTTACATAAAATCATCCAAGGGCTTTTCTTTATTGGCTGGACAATTTCCGTGGTGTACATGGCTCATTGCTTACCGGCGATACACTACACAATGATTGGCCAATTCAAACACGCAAGGCAAATTATGGATATGCAATGGTTCCTGTACCTTCCCGCCATATACGTATTCAACATTTATGACAGTTATGTTTCTGCAGTTGAATACAACAAATTGTTTGAAAAAGAACAATCCAAATGGCTACGGGACAATTATCAAATGCCCAGTTTTAAAATGCCACTTTGAATCGGCGAGGGTGACAACATGTACGTGATCGCATCGTTCGAACAGTCCATTTTCCTAGAGCTAGCCATCACAGCACTGGAGCAAAGTGGGGTCCCGAAAAATCAAATTCTCGCAGTCCCACTCGATAAGCGAAGTGAAGACCGGAAATTGTTTGACACGATTCATCGTGCAGACGGATTTAGCCTGTTTGACGTCGCAGCGGTTCTTGGTACCTGTGGCATGCTCTTAGGTGCCATTTATGGCATGGTGCTTCGTTGGGGGCCTATTTTGTGGGGGCTGATTGGATTGTGTGCTGGATTACTGTTGGGCTTCCTATTGAAGGTTCTGTTTGTGAAAAAGCAAAACAAAAAGACGAAGCAAAACCGAACGTCGGAGGTATTTCTTGTAATTCGTTGCACCAATGACCAAGGCAAAAATGTCGAAAACATCCTATGGGACAACACCGCCCTAGGCATTGCTAGGTTGAACAACGAATGACCCTAAAGTGACGGGCAATCTGACGAAGCCCTTCCATGTGCCTCTTTGACATGTATTCACCACGGCGGCTTAACAAAAAGCACCCGCCTTTCGGCGAGTGCCCGATGATTATTTGTGTGCTCGTCTCCGTTGTTGAAAGCGAAGCCACTGAAACCGGATAAAGCAGCCGATACAGAATCCGCAGATGGCTATCAGAGCTGACAGAAAAACGAGCGCCGAGATTGTATACCCGACAACTATCCAGTGCACTGTACATGCGAACATACTGACGAATAAACAGACGATTGCTATCCACTGATTGAACTGTTGTTGCGGTTTGTCTTCCGGAATGTACGATGACATTGGCTTGTGAAGGAACACCTTCGCCAATCTCATAACCGGATTGAAGTTGAAAAGTACCCCAGACAGACCGGACACAAACGGGATCAACATGAACCATGTTACCCCACTGGTCCAGAACGCGAGTACACTGAGAACAATCACCCATTGATTTGTACGCACTAATGGCCGAGGAATGGAATTCGGAACGATCACGCCATCACCGACCTTTCCAATAAAGTTAATGCGATTATCCACCCTCGGACCTTCCAAGTCAATTGTTCACTCGCCTTGCAATCGTTTACTAGGCCTCTGCCCTACTGTTGATTTGCAGTCGGCATTTCCGTTTTTCGCGTCTTATTGAAATGCCTCAGTATCAAACGGAAAAAGCCGATCTCTGAGACGGTTGCCACCAAATAAACCGAGAACGAGTACAGCAAATGCCATTCTGTGTAGGTGAATACGCGACACAAGGTGGCCAACCATTCAAACAACGTCGCGAATCCGGACCACGCAATCACATACGCGGTGAAGTAAAGTCCCCTCGGATTAAATTTATCAAACAAATACACGGATAATATGGCAAAAGGGCTATACATGAGATACGTGATCACATCCATGAGTTCATACTTCTTTTGGTCATTGATGTCATACATATCCAAGGGTGGCGTGGCGATGGAGTGGTCTAGAATAATGGCGATGGAAACACAGAACAGCACGACCAATATGGATACGACACGAGGATATCGCCTGGGCAGAAGGAGTACCAAAGTATACCCAAGCACGATATTCAAGATGATAAACCACTCGTTTGCATCAAAATCCAACGGAGGTGGAAGCAATCAACTCATTTCCCTTCTCAAGGTATTTCGAAACCAGAGCCAAGAATAGTTAATCACCAAAAAGACCATGAACCACTCGATAAGAGACCACCACAATCTCCAGTGGGTGTGGTTGAATACGTTTAGTACGTCGCAGAGATATTCAAGTCCAATCAGAAGGCCAATTCCCAAGGGTAAACACATCCACTTTGTGTACTTTCCGGATGCTGTTTTATCGAAAAACCATACGATAAGAAGCCGAAATAGAATAATTCGGACAAGCGACAGCGCCCAATACCGTGAAGGATTGTCCGCAAAATCATACATCCCTAAATTGACCGCAACGACGGTCATGAAGTTATGGTCAATAATGATGGCTATCATCCACATGAACATGATTTCAAATAAATGCAAGTTCTTCTTCGTTACAATAAACGAAATCAACGCGATCACCGTGATGGAAAAGAATATCGAAAAGGCCATGCGCTTCCTCCGAGTTAAAAGAATACAGCCTTATTAAAATTCCCCATTATGATTTTGATATCCAATCCGAAAAGTTGCGTATCATCCGTTGTGTCACTTGGAGATCCACCGAAGAAAAAGGCTTAAAGGATGTTACACTATATCTGAATCGGTTTTACTGGCGGATAAGGATAGATTGATCGAATTCCAGGATGTCCTGGACAGAGTGCTAACGAATGCCCGATAAAGTTCAAAGCCACGGATTCGCGCATCCGTGGCTTTGAATGGTTGGGGTCCACCAGTGAATGGTCCCCCCTCGACTCAACAAACGACACCTTCCAAAGAGATACCGAACCTACGGTTGTCCAGGGGGACTGTCCAGAAAGAACAGCCTCAAAGTCCAATCGATGAGCACAATCCCCGATCACTCTGCGTTTTGCCCTACACCAGAAGCCACCCTCAATCGCAGCGCATTTAAGCGAATAAAGCCGTGGGCATCCGACTGATTATAAGCCTGTGTAGGATCCGCCTCCATCGTCGCGATATTCGGGTTGTACAAGCTGACTGGGCTCTTCACTCCAGCAGCCACAACATTTCCTTTATATAACTTCACGCGAACCGTACCCGTTACATTTTTTTGACTCTCCGTCACCAACGCCTGTAAAGCCAACCGCTCAGGCGCAAACCAGAAACCATTATAGACGATGGAACTGTATCGGGGAATCAGAGAATCCCGGAGCAACATAACTTCCCTATCCATCGTCAGCGATTCCATCCGCCGATGAGCCGCAAACAGTATGGTACCGCCTGGGGTTTCGTAGACACCGCGGCTCTTCATGCCGACGAAGCGGTTTTCCACCATGTCCACGCGTCCAATCCCGTGACGCCCCCCCAGCTCATTCAACTTCTCCATCACTTCCAGTGGTTGCATGCGCTCACCGTTCAATCCGACGCATTGCCCTTGTTCAAACTCCAACTCCACATATTCGGGTTTGTCCGGAGCATCTTCTGGCGCTACGGTTAGCACAAACATGTCCTTATTTTCAGAGTTGCCAGCGTCAAACCAAGGATCCTCTAGAATACCGCTCTCAAAACTGATATGTAGCAGATTGCGGTCCGTGGAATACGGTTTTTGAGCCGTTGCCTGCACCGGAATACCATGCTGTTCAGCATAGGCGATCATCTCTGCCCGACCGGGAAACTCGGCACGAAACTCCTCCAATCGCCACGGTGCAATCACTTCCAGCTCAGGTGCCAAAGCAGCGACCCCCAACTCAAACCGAACCTGGTCATTCCCCTTTCCCGTTGCACCATGCGCGATTGCCGTCGCACCTTCCGCCCGTGCGATCTCGACCATACGCTTGGCGATAAGTGGCCGGGCGATACTGGTCCCCAAGAGGTATTGACCCTCATAGAGCGCCCCTGCTTGAAACATTGGGAAAATGAAATCCCGCGCGAACTCCTCGCGCAAGTCGTCGATGTAGACTTTACTTGCCCCTGTCCGCAGTGCTTTCTCCTCAAGACCTTCCAACTCGTCCTTCTGTCCAATATCTGCCGTAAACGCGATGATTTCAGCGTCGTAGTGTTCTTTTAGCCACGCCAAGATCACAGATGTGTCCAACCCACCGGAGTACGCGAGTACAATTTTTTGTTTTGCCATCGCAACAAACCCATCCTTCCATGCAATTACATATTGAGTTAATCTTCACCAATGACCCAATCACGTACGGTAGCTACCATTGATTTTCACATATTCGTAGGTGAGGTCGCAGCCGTAAGCGGTGGCAGCACCCTCCCCGATGTTCAAGTTGACGCGAATGACGACCGGATCTTCTTCCAATTGTCGTTTTGCGGCTGCTTCGTCAAATGGTAGACCCAACCCTTGTTCGGCGACTTGTACACCGCCTATCCAGATATCCACCTTGGCCGCATCCACTTCTGCACCCGACCGTCCCAGTGCCATCATGATGCGTCCCCAGTTTGCATCCGCACCGAAGACAGCGGTCTTCACCAGACTTGAGCCCACAACGGTTTTGGCCGCCTTCTCAGCATCCGCTTCATGCACTGCACCTGCCACGGATACTTCGACGAGGCGCGTGGCGCCTTCTCCATCTCGAGCCATCGTCTTTGCTAAATGTAGAGCAACAAATTCTAACGCCTGCAAAAACACAGGCCAATCTGGGTGATTTTCACTCAGTGGATCATTGCCAGCTACCCCGTTGGCGAGGAGCACCGCCATATCATTGGTACTCGTATCGCCGTCAACCGTGATACGATTGAATGTTCTGCCGGTGATTTGGCGCAACGCCTGCTGCAAAGAGGATTGCTCAACCGCTGCATCTGTCGTGATGAACGCCAACATCGTAGCCATGTTGGGATGAATCATCCCGGATCCCTTTGCAGCGCCGCCGACGGTCACCGTCGTACCACCAATGCTCATCTTCACGGCCGCCTGTTTTTTCACAAGGTCCGTCGTCATAATGGCTTCGGCAAACTCAGAGCCAGTGGCGGTCAACGTTTCGGCCGCAGCTAAGATCCCCTTCTGCACGCGATCCATTGGCAACGTCACGCCAATGACGCCTGTGGAAGCGACGGCGACGAGATCTTTGGCCACGCCAAGCGATTCCGCCGCAAGCTTCTGCATTTCGATGGCGTCCGCAACCCCCTGCTCGCCCGTACACGCATTCGCGTTTCCAGAGTTAACAACGACCGCCTGGCAATGTCCCTTCGACAGTGATTCCTTAGTTACGGCCAACGGCGCAGCCTTCACTAGATTTGTCGTATAAACCGCAGCCGCGGTGGCTGGAACTTCTGAGTACAAAAGCGCGATGTCCTTCTTCTCGAGCAGACCATCCTTGATTCCCGCCTTAGCTGTGCCAGCGTGAAACCCGTTCGGAGACGTAACACCGCCGTCTGGTATCTGCTGCAATGTTGAACTCATTCTACCGCCCCTCTCCTGTTCACACGTTCGAGCAAACGACAACCGTACGGTTCAGCCGCGTCTTTGACAAAGAAATCATATCATGACTTATCGTATATTTATGCGATTACGCGGATATTTTATCAAAAATAAAAGGGAGCGTACAGTGCAGATATCGGTGTACCCGTGTGGATTCAAAGTCGGGACCGCGCACGCGTGCACACCGCAACTCGCAAAGTCGCGCGAACCTGTCAAGACTTCGGTTCCCACGATACGCGTGGGCACAGGATAAAATCCTCCGAATCGTCGACAATAGTTTGGAGACATTGGAACGCTCGGGGGGCATTGTGTGTCTATACAGGAAAAATGCGGTGTATTTGGTGTATTTAATCACCCGCAAGCAGCCGATTTGACCTATTACGGTTTACATGCGTTGCAACATCGTGGGCAGGAGAGCGCCGGGATCGTCACCAGTACAGGGGAAAAGTTTCATCATCACCGGGGGATGGGCCTAGTCACACAGGTATTTACACGAGAAATCCTCGACTCTTTAACAGGTGATATGGCCATCGGTCACGTCAGGTATTCCACTTCCGGCGAGAGTCTGTTACAAAATGCTCAACCGCTCGTCTTTCGATATCGAGAAGGCAACCTAGCCATCGCTCACAATGGCAATTTGGTCAATGCCGAACTTGAGCGAAAGTTGCTTCATGATCAAGGTGGGATCTTTCAAACCACGACCGACACCGAGGTGATTGCTCACCTGTTGGCACGTTCTTCGCGGGAGCGATTTGAAGACGCGGCATCTGAAGTACTCACCCGCATCCAAGGTGCCTTCGCATTGCTCATCATGACGGAGAAGAAATTGCTCATCGCACTCGACCGTCATGGCCTGCGTCCGCTGACCATCGGAAAATTAAACGATTCTTATGTCGTGGCTTCCGAGACCTGCGCACTCGCGGCCGTGGACGCCAAAGTTTGGAGAGAGGTGGAGCCCGGCGAGTGGTTGGTTATCGATGAACAGGGGATGCAAACCGGTAGATTCGCCCCTCGCAACAAGCTTTCCCTCTGTTCCTTCGAATTTGTCTATTTCGCAAGACCGGATAGCGTAATACATGGAAAGAGTGTCCTTGCCACCCGCAAAGACCTGGGGCGAAATTTAGCCAAGGAGCATGCTGTCGAAGCAGACGTGGTCATTGGTGTTCCCGATTCAAGCGTGCCGGCCGCGCTGGGATACGCAGAGGAATCCGGTGTTCCCTACGAGATGGGGCTCGTCAAAAACTCGTACGTGGGTCGCTCATTCATTGAGCCTACCCAGGACCTGCGCGAATTAGCTGTACGGTTAAAGTTGAGTGCCGTAGAAGATGTGTTGAAAGGCAAGCGAGTGGTGCTCGTCGATGACTCCATCATTCGGGGGACAACCAGTCGTCGTATTGTAAAGCTGATTCGACAAGCCGGGGCAAGAGAGGTGCACGTACGGATTAGTTCACCCAAGGTTCGCAACCCTTGTTTTTACGGAATCGACATGCCCACGAAGGAGGAGTTGTTCGCCAACAAATGGGATGAAGAAGACGCCATGGGGCATGCGATCGGTGCGGATACACTCGCCTTCCTGAGCGAACAAGGGTTGCTCGACGCAGTCGGTGTAGATCTCGATGAAATTCCAAACCGTTGCATTGCATGCTTTGGCGGAGCATACCCAACCCATACGTTCTTGACGTAAAAGCTACGCGCGATGTCGTTGTCGGCCGTCTGGGCATCTCGCGATTCCAGGCGGCCGCTCAGACACCGATATAGCAGCCGGTGAACACCCCAACTAAAATGCCACATTCAAAAAGAGATTAAACACAATATAAAAGAAAATCACTGTGCCGACGGCCGAAATGAGAGATTTCCACCACGCCACTCGTCCTTCTAACCAAGTCAAAAGGAAAACGAAGCATCCGGTCGCCAGCAAGTAACTGATGTACTTCATAACAATGATCAGGACAATCAGCCAACAGACGATACGTAGCAAACGCAACCAGGATTTTGAGGTCATCGGCTCAATGTGACTGTCTCCACTTGAATGCGTCTGACTTTCATGCACCTGGCCCCCTATGCCCTGTCGACCGACTAAAGGAATTACCTTCTCCACGACCGGAAACAAATCGGACAGCACCAAAACGAAAGTAAACAATCCGCCAATTATAGAAATTGGAAGGGGTAGTTGCCTCGCCATCGGCTGGTAACCCGCTCCGATGACGCTGAACGCGATGAATACCGCCAATAGGACAAAGTCAAAAATGACATGGTCTACACTCTTTCGGATTTTCACTGAATCCCACCTTCATCGGTTGTTTGACTCAGAACCCGTCGTTTGTTTCTCGGCCGAAATGCAAAGAAGAGAATGACTGCGATGACGAGCAGAATCCCGACGGAAATCGGTCTTGTGACGAATCCTTTTGGACCCATCGCGAGGAGCGTTTGGCTGAACAACGTCTCCATCAGCCCGCCAATCATGAGCGGAATCACAAGATTGATCTTGGGAAATTGAAACCGGTCCATAACGAAACCTAACACGCCAAATACGAGGGCGACGATGACGTCTCCGATCTCGTTGTTGATCGCATACGCGCCCACGATAGACAGTGCGAAAATGATCGGTGCGAGTAGTTGCTTGGACACGAGTGCGAGTCGTGTCAGATATCCTCCGAACAACAAGATCACGACTGCGGTAACGATATTCCCAATCACGAGCGCATAGATTACGGTCAACACTTTGTCCGGGTCAGTTTGGACCAACTGCGGCCCGGGATTGATGCCGAGAACCGTCAATGTGCCAAGGAGAACAGCCATTTCAATATGGCTTGGTATTCCGAACAACAAGGTCGGAATAAAGCCACTGGCGTCCTTCGAATTGTTTGCGGTCTCCGGGGCGATCACGCCAGCGATGTCGCCAGTCCCGAACGACTCTGGGTGCTTACTCGTCTGCACCGCCTGACCATATGCGACGATTGTGGTAATCGATCCCCCCACCCCCGGGATCATCCCCATGAACGTTCCGATTAGATTGCTCCGGATAAAGACGCCGAAGTTTGTGAAAACGGCTTTCATACCATCGACCACTCCGGATAGGCGGGTACTCGAATCGGTATCCTCCGTGAGCTTTCCGCCCTTCAAGAGCATCGTGATAGCTTCACTGATGGCAAAGAGACCGATTAAAGCAGGAACGATGTCGATTCCGCTGTACAAATACATGTTTCCGAATGTGAAACGAGTCGATCCGGTGACCGGATCGGACCCGATGAACGCGATCATCAGTCCGAGGGCAACCGTCACGACTCCCTTCCACACCGACCCTTTGCGAGAGATAATCGCGACCATACTCAGCCCTGCGACCGCCATCATAAAAAACTCCGGAAACGAGAAGGCAAGTACCACTTTCTCGCCAATCGGCAGAACCAAGGTCAGAACGATGGCCCCGATGAAAGCTGCTAGAATCGCACTCATCGCGGAAGCGCCAACTGCGTATCCCCCTTTGCCTTGGCGAGTGAGCGGATACCCATCAAACGTCGATGCGACACTGGGCGCGTGCCCGGGCAGGTTCAGTAAAATGGCCGCCAGGGAGCCGGATAGCGGAATGGCGCTCATCGCTCCAATCATCATCACGATGGCGGACGTGTGGTCCATTTTATAGGTCAGCGGCGTAAGCAGCGCCAGAACCTGTGGCCCTCCGAGACCCGGAAGAACCCCGAACAGCATGCCTACGAGCACACCGATGAGCAGAAACAGAGGTGCAGGCCACGTGAAGAAGGTATTCATCGCGGGCAAAAGGTGCTGAAACAAAGTTGGACACCCTTTCGTGACTTTACTTGTTGACGGCGGCTTTGATTTGTGGTGCGTACGTCTTCATGACCTGAATGTCGTTTTTGACTTCCGCTAATGTGTCGGCGCCGTTCAAATAGGCGGGAGACTCGTTTGCGGCCTTCATCTTCGAAAGGAAGTCAGGGTCGCTAAGCGCTTTGCGCAACGCGTCTTGTAAAATGGCGACATCCTGTTGCGAGACGCCCGGCGTCGTGCCAATCGCGCCACTGAGGCTGACGACCGATGCCAACTGTGGATAGCCCAGCTCTGCGATAGTAGGAACTTGCGGCAGTTCCGACAGACGCTTGCTCGAGTTGACCCACAACGGCTCAATCAGACCGGCTTTGATTTGCTGCTGAAGCGCCGAGTACGGAAACTGAACAAAGTCGACTGCTCCTTGTGCGGCCGCGAGAATGCTCATCGAACTGCCTCCACTCGGCACCGTTGACGAATTCTCGAGTCCGAGTACCTTCGTCGTGATAAAACTAGCTAGACCGGCCGTCGTCGTAATCCCGGTTGTCCCAATTTTCAGATGCGGGTCAGATTTCACGGCAGCGATATCCTTCAGCCCCGATTTCTTCGAGACGGCTGCGACGTACGGCATCGCGAATACTTGTCCTATCCAAGACACCTTGGTCAAATCGTAATTTCCTTGCCCAATCAGCGGTCCCAGTGCGATGCCGGGCAATGTAAAGTAACCGATGGTATATCCGTCTGGGTTTGCGTCGATCACTTGCATATCGCCGATTTCACTGTTTCCGCCCGGTACGTTTTTGACGATGACAGCCGGCTTGTTCGGCAGATACTTCGTCAAAAACGGGGCCAACAATCGCGCTGTCGTGTCGAAGTCGCCGCCAGGGGCATACGGAACCACGAGGGTGATCGTTTTATTTGGGTAGTTGTCCTTGGTCGCGCTGCCGCCCGCGGAGCTCGCGCCACTTGTGGTGGTCGACTGGGTTCCACACCCCACCATCCCCATCGCCAAACCGAATGCAACTGCTGTCGTAGCACAAATCCGTCTCGTTCTCCTCCATGCTTTCACATTCACAACCATATCCTCCTCTGGCTTTCGCACCTCTTTGTCTCGGATAACCCCCATGTCTATGCGAGGTGTGAAAGCGGATTCAGTTTCTTGGTTGTAATCTTATAATGCTGTTTCGGAATGCCGAAGCGGCTGTTTCCACATAGCAGAATATTCAGTCTGAATTTCACGGGAGTTTATGGAGCGAAGTGGATGGGTCCGGCCGATCACGCGCACGCATCGGATCGCACAAAATTATTCGATCCCGTTCCACATGAAGGAAAATTACAATTCGACAATCGATGGAGCGACGTACAATCACGGTAGCGGCGTCTCTGTGCTATCGTGTGCAGCTCACTTGTGATCGCGGTGTAATCGGAGGAGGACGACCGTCGCCATCCGCAATCGTGCAGGGGGTCAGGTAGATGTCCGAGGCGTTCGCGCCTTTCGTTCGACACTTTTGCGCGTGGGAGGAACTCGTGTGGCAAAGGAACAACCGTTGTCATCTGTCTATAACGCGATTCGCATTCTTCAAGAATTCTCCGACGATATCCCGGTGATGGGCGTGAGTGAGCTTGGCGAGCGACTGGGGATCGCCAAGAGTACCGTTCATCGCCTCTTGTGCACGTTGCGAGAAACGGGACTCGTCGAGCAGGACAGTCACTCGCACAAGTATCGCTTGGGCATTGGCATGTTCGTCATCGGCTCCGTCTTCTACCGAAGTGCGGAGCTTCGCGCCAAGGCGTTTCCCATATTAGTAGACTTGATGCAGCGCGTGCGGCGGATCGTTCGTTTAGGGATTTACGATTACGGTTCGGTGGTATACCTATGTAAACTTCCAGAGGACAAAGAGACGCGCACGTTCAGCAGTATCGGCACACGCGTGCCGTGTCATTCTACTGCGGTGGGCAAACTGCTTCTCGCCTTTCAGAGCAGCGAGGAGATTGAGCGCGTTCTCAGCCTCCCCCTCAAAGCCCGAACCAGCAATACGATGACAGATAAAGACGAGTTGCTTGAACAGTTGGGACACATCCGAGCAGTCCGCTACGCACTCACATCCGAGGAATCAAGATACGATGTGTGTTCGCTTGCGGTTCCCGTCTATGACGAATCTCAACACGTGACGGCCGCCCTGAGCATCACTGGCTCGAAATCACAGTTCTTACCGACCCAAGTACAGGAATTTCTCGGCACCTTGCGCATGTTCAGCCGACTGATCACAGAACAGCTCGATGGTATCGAATAGAAGGCGCTCGGCAGAGGTTGCAAGTGGGCGACGCGCTTGCCATCTAGACAATGGAGCGCGTCTACGAACATCTGCTTACAACGCTAGCGCGAGGTCACCACACTTGAATAATATCCGCTTGGGCGGCCGCTTCTTCAGGCGAGACGACGTATTCTCCATCTCGTATCGCGTCGCTCCACTCATCTCTGTCTTCGCGAATGCCAAATATCACGCGGACGCCTACTTGCCTGAGGTGTTCCGCATGCGCTCGGCCGTCCTCTCGGTACCCAAAAATCGCGACGGTTTTCCCACTCTTTTCCGCAATCAGCTCATTGTGCACTCCTGTCACCTCACTCGCGTCGGGTCGGGACTCAATCCCTGCAGACTGGTGCGAGACATCGCGCTCGAACCACTTCCCATGTGTATTGTATCGAGAAACATCCATCCCACGACCAAACGTTTCCGCTATATAGAAAAGTCTTGGCGGATTTTTTGGCGCTGTACATCGACGAGGGACTTACTCAAATCGAATCCTTCTCCGGCGCAGCCCGACACTCAAGATGAGGCCGACAGCTAAGTAGTCAATGGCCAGAGATGTTCCTCCGTAGCTGATAAACGGCAGCGTGATGCCGGTCGATGGGCTAAGGTACATGTCCATGCCGATATTTTCAAAGACTTGAAAGGAAAACATGCCTGTAATGCCGATAATGATATACGTGCCAAACGCATCTTCCGTCGTCTTCGCAATCCTGATGAAGCGATGCATTAACATGAGAAACAACATGACCACGACCGCGGTTCCGATAAATCCAAATTCCTCCCCAATCGCCGTGTAAATGTAATCATCCCATTGGTTGGGTACCCACCCGCCATTCGTCTCGATGCCATTGAACAGCCCCTCGCCGAACAACTGGCCGCTGCCGACCGCGATTTGACTCATGTGAATGTTGTAGCCGTAGTTGTTCGTGCTGTAATTCGGATTTAGCCACGTCGTGATGCGATCCACTTGATACGCCTTCAAGATATGGTGTTTTACGAGGACGTTGTTGATAAACGACGTAGACTGCTCCGGAAACTTCAAGGCGACTAGCGAAAACCCAACGACGATGACGGCGACAAACATCATCAACAACACAAAATGCGAGTTCTTTGCAAACAGTGTAAACATGGTCATCGCAATGGCGACGACGACGAGTGCCTGACCGAGAGCCGGTTCCTTAAAAATGAGCACGAACGGAACCACCGTCATCGGGATGATTGACCAAACGTCTCGAAGGCGATTCGTTGGCTCGCCTTTCTCTTCCCGATCCGCCATATAGCCTGCCAACCAGATGATCAGTGTCAACTTGGCTAACTCCGACGGCTGTATGCTAATCACTTTCAGGTTGATCCACGAATGCGCGCCTTGAACGGATGGGAAGCCGAACACGACGAGCAACAACAAGGTCGATCCACCATACAGCCACCACCGTTTAGCCTTGAGTGAACGGTAGTCAAAGGTCGTGGCCATCAGCATGAGGACGACACCGACGACCTCCCAAATCACCTGTTTTTCCACCGTGTGTTTGGGAATATAGGGGTCTGTCGAGCTATGCGTGGCAGCCGCGACGGCGACACAGCCGCAAACCGCGAGCAACAACAGAACTCCGAGCACGGTAAAATCCAAATCTCTGACGCCTCTGCGTAATGTTTCCAAAGTGATCCCCCTGGTCAGAGTGGTTTCATCTCCACGACATCGCGAGTGAAATGGGCTCTCAAACGCGAGCGACGATTTGCATTATAATCGACAAGATTGAATGCGATTTGGAGATAGTTTGGAGATCCTATGGAGTCGCGCCGCGTCGTCATATATAGTGATTTGGAATGGTGGGTGAAGGGTTTGCGCAGCGATGCATCAATGGCTGGATTATGCACCTTGTTTGTGGCCGTAGTAGTCGTATTCATGGTGATCGTCCTAAAGCGGTACAAGTGACAGTTCCATCCGTGTACGGTCCGCTCACGCGCGATGGCTGATTTGCGGTGAGCGGCGGCATTGGATGCGAGTCTCCAAGTGCACCGCTCACCGACGCTCTCCGCATTTTCCTCACTTTTCAGCCAATTGCTGGCCATCATACTCATGCAGGTCGACCTGATCCCGATACACCCACGTGGTCACCCTGATGTCCCCAATCGGTAGAATTCCTTGGCGTTGTCACCGAATACCCAACGCATTTGCACGTCCGACAGCCTTGGTTGCAGAATGGTAGTCAACGTGTCATACACCTCTTCGTAACTTGTGACGTCGGTGCAGACCGGCCAATCACTGCCGAACATGACGCGTTTCGGGCCGAACATGGAAACGATTTCAAAGACATAAGGACGCAAATCGTCGAGGTGCCATCTTGCCGGGTCTGCCTCGGTCACCATGCCAGATAACTTGCACATGACCGACGGGTACTTCGCGAGTTCGGCTATATCGCTTCGCCACGGGTCGAACAGCTGGTCTTTGATCGACGGTTTGGCCAAGTGATCGATGACGGCACGAAGGGTCGGAACCCGTTGCAACAGTTCGTGCACGTAGGGGAGGTGCCTGGGGGAAAACGAGCAGGTCAATGGGAAACGAATCCCTCGCCAAGAGCGAGATGTTTTCGATCACGGCGTCCTGTAGTACCCAGTCATCTTCTTGCAGGTCCTGAAGCATCGGGCGCACGCCTACGAACTTATCACATTGTCGCAGCCGGCGATACGATTCTTCAAACTGTCGAGAGGCAAGGTCCAACCAACCGACGACGCCGGCGACGAACGGATGTTGCGACGCCAGCTCGAGCAAGAACTCCGTCTCGGCCACCGTCGGCGCCGCTTGCACGACAATCGTTGGCTGAATTCCTCGCGCCTCTAGATGAGGGATGATATCGTCCGGTAGGAAATCGCGATACAGGCGGGAATGATCAGGTGTTAACCACGTGTAGTCGCCGCGGCAGAGCTTCCAGAAATGTTGGTGCGCATCAATTTTCATGCCACTCCGCCTTTGGTCCAACACCGTAGCCGATGGTGGCCCCACCTTCGACGGGGATGGACTGACCCGTGATGAAGGAAGCCTCATCACTTGCGAGAAACACGGCCACACTCGCTATCTCGTCAGGCGTGGCGGTGCGTCCAAGCAGATGCGACAGGTCCTGACCGCGACGGAATTCGTCGGGATTCGCTTGTTGTGCAAACCATTTTTCCAATAGTGGTGTGAGCACGCCGGCTGGACAGATGGAGTTCACACGAACCCCGTCCGGTGCCAAGTCGATGGCCAAACTTCTCGTCAGCGCGGCCACTGCGCCTTTGGTGGCGCTGTAGACCGGATTTCGGCGCTGCCCCGCAAGTCCAGTCATCGAACCCATGTTGAGGATGGTACCTTTCGTCGCGCGGATGTGCGCAAGCGAATATTTGATGAACAGAAAGCACCCCTTGACATTGATGTCGAATAAATGGTCCCACTCCGCTTCTTCGACCTCTTCAATGTATTTTGGCAGGACGATACCGGCATTGTTGAACAGAATGTCGAGCCTGCCATAGTGCTCAACCACCCGCTCAACGGATGTCTTGACGTCTTGCGCATCGGATACATCGCAACGAATGGCTATCGCCTGCCCACCCTCATCCGCTATCCGACGAACGGTTTCCTGTGCCGCGGGCAAATCGAGATCGACAACGACGACCTTCGCGCCCTCCTTGGCAAACATGATGGCAGCCGCACGTCCAATGCCACTGCCCGACCCGGTGACGACCGCCACGCGCTGGTCTAAACGTCTCATGCGAATACACCTCCTGGACTAACGATAACACGAACCACACTGCGTCGACACCGGCTGTCTCCGAGCCGATTCAACGAAACCCTCTCCGAATATGTTATCGCTCTCACCTGCAAATATATCAGAATTTTCACATGATCATTTCTAGATTGAACATTTCATCGCGGACGCCCCCCTTCGTCACACCATCCAAAACGTCGTCCTCGACAGATCAGATAGCCATAAAATCAGCCTATCTCCCTCATCACTTTATCCGTGAAGGGGAGATAGGCTCGCGCTGTCCTGTCGCACGTCGGAGCCGCTTCAATGCTGGCTCCTCACTGCCAGTGACCGTTATAGAACCGTCTTTCCAAACAACGACTCGACCAGTTCAACCGCCATGATGGCGGTGCGGTTGTGCTCGTCGAGAATCGGGTTCACTTCCACCACGTCGACCGACACGAGTGAATCGGATGCCGCCAACATCTCCATGGCGAGGTGGCCTTCGCGGTAGGTCACGCCGCCGTACACAGGCGTGCCGACGCCAGGTGCAAACATCGGGTCGAGGGAGTCGAGATCGAGGCTTAAATGAATGCCGTCCGTCCCGTTTGTCGCAATTTCGATGGCCTCCGCCATCACTTGCGCCATGCCGCGGCGATCAATTTCGGCCATCGTGTAACAGCGAATCCCCGCCTCGCGAATCAGCCGCGCCTCGTCTTCATCGATTGAACGAATGCCGACGAGCACCACGTTCTCCGGCTTCACCTTCTGTTTGAGCCCGCCAATCGTCACGAGCTCGTCATGGCCGTAACCGAGGCTGACCGCGAGCGGCATGCCGTGAATGTTGCCGGACGGCGTGGTCTGTTCCGTGTTCATGTCGCCGTGCGCGTCAAACCAGATGACGCCAAAGTTGGTGTTCGCTTGCGCCATCCCGGCCAGACTGCCGATGGCGATGCTGTGGTCCCCGCCGAGGATGATGGGGAGGTGTCCCTCGCTGACGACCTGACTCACCATCCCGCACAAGTTGTTGGCTACCTCGGTTACCTCGTGCAGATATCTCAACTTCGTATTCTGATTTTGCTCCTTCATCTCCGGTGTCGGCACGTTGATGTTGCCGAGGTCTTCGACCTTGTACCCGAGTCGTTCCAGCGCGGCGCTCAGCCCCGCGTAGCGAATGGCGCTTGGCCCCATATCCACTCCGCGCCGCCCTTGACCTAAGTCGGACGGAACGCCGATAATTCGTAGCTCTTTCATGTGATTTCTCTCCTTCCACCGACACGGTTCAGCCGAGCATCAACCGTCGACGCCGTTATGCTTGCTCAAACACGGACGCAATCCGCGCAAACGCCCAGTCGAGTTCCTCCTTCGTGATGACCAAAGGAGGCGCGAAGCGAATGGTGTTTTCGTGCGTCTCCTTACAGAGCAGCCCCAGCTCCTTTAACCGCTCACAGTAGGGGCGCGCCTTGGTGGTCAGTTCCACGCCGATAAATAGCCCGCGTCCCCGCACTTCCTTAATCATTGCGTTGTCGATGGTCAATAACTTGGTCAGAAAATATGTGCCGAGCTCGCGAGAGCGCAGAGCGAGTCCCTCTTCCTCGATCACGTCCAGCGCCGCCACAGCAACTGCGCTGCCAAGCGGATTTCCGCCAAACGTCGACCCATGCGATCCCGGTTCAAACACCCCGAGAATCTCCTTGTCCGCGGCCACCGCGGATACTGGAAACACTCCCCCACCCAGTGCCTTACCGATGATGTACATGTCCGGGACGACGTTCTCCCAATCGCAAGCGAACATTTTCCCGGTACGTCCTAGACCGGTTTGGATTTCGTCGGCGACAAATAGGACGTGATTTTGCTTGCACAGCTCAGAGGCGGCACGCAAGAATCCTTTTGGCGGTATGACGATACCGGCCTCGCCTTGAATCGGTTCAACCAGAAACGCCGCAGTATTCGGCGTGATGGCCTGCTTTAGGGCCTCCAGGTCACCGTATGGAATGATGCGAAAGCCAGGGGTTAACGGGCCGAACCCACGTTGATACTCGGCGTCGGAGGTAAACGAGATAATTGTCGTCGTGCGACCATGGAAGTTTCCGGAGGCGACGATGATCTCCGCCTGGTTGTCGGCGACTTTCTTCACGTCGTAGGCCCACCTGCGAATGGCCTTGATCGCCGTCTCCACCGCTTCCGCTCCCGTATTCATCGGCAAAATCATGTTCTTTTGCGTCAGCTTTGCCAATCGCTCATACAGCAGTCCGAGCTTGTCGTTGTGAAACGCCCGAGACGTCAGCGTGATTTTGTCCGCCTGATCTTTTAAGGCCGAAATGATCTTTGGATGCCTGTGGCCTTGATTGAGCGCGGAGTAGGCGCTGAGCATATCCATGTACCGATTGCCCTCCGGGTCTTCCACCCAAACGCCCTCACCCTTTGCCAGTACAATTGGCAGCGGATGGTAGTTTTTTGCACCGTATTGCTCTTCAAGTCTCATGGGGACCGCATTCGACATCATGACTTCCTCCTCAGTGGTCACACGGACCGTCTTTTGACCGCTCCACGGAGTCTTAGTTGCGTAAAGCAGATTCAGCCTGCCTTGCAGAACCCACCTTGGCGACAGTTGCACAACCTCGAAGTCACGGCTGAGCGGTTGCCAACAAAGCGATTTCATTCCCAAATCCATCATGCAAAACCTGTTTGCGCAACGCAAGTGCCTTCATTTC
Source organism: Alicyclobacillus fastidiosus (assembly GCF_026651875.1). Taxonomy (GTDB): domain Bacteria; phylum Bacillota; class Bacilli; order Alicyclobacillales; family Alicyclobacillaceae; genus Alicyclobacillus; species Alicyclobacillus fastidiosus. The sequence continues at coordinate 3,295,119 of NZ_CP104067.1, forward strand.
TTGCAGGTGCAAAATAAATTTGCACACGAATGTCAACCGACTACAATCCATCTATTCAGTTAGCATGTGCGCGACGCCGACATGAGGTGAATAAGTCGATTGAGCACCGTAGCGCTAGTCCTTCCCTCGCTCCGGGACAGAAGAGAGGATATCCACTCGCCGGACTACGAACGATACGTGGAGGGATAGCTAAGGCAGCGGCGCAAATCCTGATTGCACCGCTGTTAGGAGGGCTTGTCATAAGCTATGGGGTCGATCATGGATAAGTCAGGCGGCGTTCGCGCTATTGCGACACTATCGTCTCGTTTCCGTAAACGTTTAGAGGCGGCCGCTCGCAGCCGAGCCATCCGCACTCCTCGTGGCTCGGATCACGTCACTCAAGAGTTGCACGCCGCGAACGAGGTCTTCTTCGTCGACATAACTGAACGAGAGTCGCAAGTTCTGCGCACCATCCTTCGGATTCACGCAAAAGTGCTCGCCAGCGACGTACGACACCCCCGCGGCAAGTGCCCGTGGGAGCATCGAAAGCGTGTTTACACCAGGTACGTGCAGCCAGGTGAAATACCCTCCTTCCGGGTTTACCCATGTCACATCACCCGGCATGTACTGGGCCAGTGCACCTTGCAACACGTCTCTTCGGCGTCGATAGGCGCCCCTCAAGTGCGTCATGCGCTGGTTCCAGTCGCCAAGCGCTAAATAACGGGCGACGACCGCTTCCACCAGCGGGTGACCCAGGTCCTTTTTAAAACGGTCAAAGGTGGAAATGAGCGTGGACGGACCCGTCACCCAGCCAATTCTCAGACCTGGTGCGATGACCTTCGAGAGCGAACCGAGGTACAGGACGTTCCCTTCTAAATCCAACTCCTTGAGCGTGGTCGGCCGCTTTTCAAAATAGAGCTCACCATACGCGTCATCCTCAACAATCAAAAAGCGAAAACGGCGAGCCAACTGCAGTAAATGGTTTCGCCGCTCCAAAGACAGCGTAATACCGGTTGGATTGTGAAATGACGGGATGGTGTACAGTAGCTTTGGAAGTGGTAGCTGTCGTGATTGGCGATGGACTAATAGGTGCTCGAACAGGTCTGTGCGCAATCCCTGCCCATCGACCGGGATGCAAAGCACCTGATCCGTGTAATTGTGAAACGTCTCGAGTGCCTCCATGTACGTCGGCGACTCCACCACCACCACGGACGCGGAATCCAAACACGTCCGGGAAATCAAGTCGATGGCCTCGGCACTTCCGGACGTGACGAGCGTCGCGTCGTGCGACACATCGATGCCGCGCCCACTCATCAGATGCTCAATGCACCCGCGTAACCGAGCCGCACTCGGGCTACCTAGATATTGCAATGGTAAATCTCGCTCGCGCTCTAGCACATCTGCCATGGTCCTGGCGAGATGGTCTACGGGTACCAGCGCAGGTGCTGGATATCCCGAATGTAGCCGAATGCACGCTGGCGGGGCGGCCGGTATCCAGCCACCCGGCGCCTCGTATTGTAACGACGCACGCACGGCGTCGGTCAGAAACTGACGATACTGCATGCAACCTCACCCCTAGAATTCTACACAATCGCGTCTCCAAAAGGACGTTTGCTCAAGTACGCTCACAGCGATAAAACCTACAATATAACAGTTTGGAACCTGCGTCACCCGACTCGGTGCGAAATCTACTTCAAGATTGACTGGCGGGCGTACAGGTTGAAGTCGTTTCGAAAAACGCGCCGCCGGCAAAACGTGTACCCGTCTGCGCCGCTATACGGCCTGTGTGGCGTCTGTAACCCGCGCCTCCAGTTCCGCTTGAAAGCTCGTACGCGCTTCAGGGGTCCATTGAAGCCATGTCGACATCGCGTCGATGACAGGGTCCTGCCAGCGGCTAAGCCAGTGTATATCGAAGTACAGGCTGCCCGTTCGGCGAATGAAAAAGTCGGACGGCGACGCGACGGCTTCGTACTCGAGTCCGTAGACGAGGGCCGCAAATACCTCTCGCGACAAACCGCGTTCCCGAGCCTCCTCGCCTCGGCTGCGGATGATGTCATACACGGTTTGCACATTGGTTCCGTACCGCCGGGCGAGGCGTGACGCCTCCCCTGGCGCGAGTCCCAACTGGATGCCTTCCTGCGTCTTCTCTTCGAGGAATGAAGCCAAGTGTTTCGCTCCTCCGAATTTGCCACCGGAGTATTCCAAGTGCTCCGTGGTACACGCGCCAAAGGTACGTCCCGTCTCCTCGCTCAACTCGGCGGCGACCATGGTGACGACCTTGTCGGCCATCTTGCGATAACCCGTGAGTTTGCCACCGGCGATAGTAAACAGGCCACTGTCGGATCGAAACACTTCATCTCGCCTCGAAATTTCGGAAGGGTGCTTGCCCTCTTCGTGGATGAGGGGACGAATTCCAGCCCAACTCGATTCCACGTCGTCGGCTGCGAGCTGCACAGTCGGAAACATGAAGTTCACGCACTCGATCAAATAATTGCGATCCGCCTCTGTCATGCGTGGGCATATGAGATCCCCTTGATAATTGGTGTCCGTCGTCCCGATGTACGTCTTTCCCTCGCGTGGAATCGCAAACACCATCCGCCCGTCCGGGACATCGAAATAGACGGCGTTCTGCAGCGGGAATCGCCGCCCGTCCACGACGATGTGGACGCCCTTTGTATGATGGAGCGTCTTGCCGACCTTAGATCCGTCGAGCGATCGAATGAAGTCCACCCAAGGCCCTGTCGCGTTGACCACCTTCTTCGCCCGAACCTCGTACGTCTTGTTGTGCAACACGTCGGTGACGACCGCTCCAACCACTCGGTTCTCGCGATAGAGGAGTTCTGTCACCTTCGTATAATTCAGTGCCATGGCCCCACGCGCGACCGCCTCCTTGATGATCTCGAGCGTCAACCGAGCGTCATCCGTTCGATACTCCACGTAGTAGCCCGCACCCTTGAGCCCGTCACGTCTGAGCAACGGCTCCTTGCCTAGCGTCTCTACACAGTTCAGCATTTTTCGGCGCTCACTGCGCTTGACGCCCGCCAATCTGTCGTACACAAAGGTACCCAACGAGCTGGCCACCCTGCCATAGGTGCCACCTTTCACAATCGGAAGAAGCATCCACAAAGGGGTTGTGATATGGGGTCCATTTTCGTAGACAATCGCGCGCTCTTTGCCGACCTCCGCGACAAGCCCCACCTCGAACTGTTTGAGATACCGAAGACCGCCATGGACGAGTTTTGTCGATCGATTGGACGTGCCTGCGGCGAAGTCTTGCATCTCCACCATCGCACAACTCATCCCTCTTACCTGGGCGTCGAGCAGAATGCCTGCACCCGTAATTCCCCCACCAATCACCAGGACGTCCAACTCCGTGTTTTGCAGCTGATTCGCCATCTCAGACCGCGTTCGCATCGAAAATCTATCCCACATCGCGCATCGCTCCCAACAGAAAAAACCACAGTGCTGCATGCACCATCCTGGTACATACAGCCTGTGGTTTTCTCCTCGTCTCACAACCAGCACTTTTAACTTGTAACCCGTTCCCATCCACTGCCGCGCATTATGTAAATGACCGCGTGGCATGAACTGCCTTTACCCAGCCATTATACAGGGCTTTGCGCTTCGCGTCATCCATTTGTGCGTCGAACACTCTGTCAATATTCCAGTTTTCAGAGATTTGTGCCTTGCTCTCCCAAAACCCAACCGCTAGACCCGCGAGATATGCAGCCCCAAGCGCCGTCGTTTCCAATACGACAGGTCGCTCCACCGGCACGCCCAACATATCACTTTGGAATTGCATCAGGAACTGGTTCGCAGCCGCACCGCCATCTACACGCAATTTTTTCAAGCGGACAGACGAATCGGCCTCCATCGCGTCTAACACGTCTTTGGTCTGATACGCCAACGATTCGAGCGTTGCGCGAACGAAGTGTTCCTTTTGCGTCCCGCGAGTTAACCCAAAGACGGCCCCGCGGGCATCGCTGTCCCAATACGGAGTGCCTAAGCCGACAAAGGCAGGGACCAGGTACACCCCGTCCGTCGAAGCCACTTTCGACGCGTACGATTCAGTCTCCGCGGCGTCCCGGAGCATGCGCAGTCCGTCCCGGAGCCACTGAACAGCCGATCCAGCGACAAAAATACTGCCCTCCAGCGCATACTGAACGCCGCCGTCGATGCCCCAAGCGATCGTCGTGAGGAGGCCGTGTTCTGACCGAACGGCCTTTTTCCCCGTGTTCATCAACATGAAGCACCCCGTGCCGTACGTATTCTTCGCCATGCCCGGCTCGAAACACGCCTGGCCGAACAGTGCCGCCTGTTGATCCCCGGCGATGCCGGCAATCGGAATGGCCTGGCCGAAGAACAGTTCTCGCGCCGTATGCGCATAGACTTCAGAGGACGAACGGACTTCTGGCAGCATCGATGCTGGAATGGTCAATATTTCAAGGAGTTCTTCGTCCCACTTCAAATCAAAAATGTTGTACATCAACGTGCGGGACGCGTTCGTGTAATCGGTGACGTGCCGCTTGCCGCCAGAGAGCTTCCAAACGAGCCACGTGTCAATCGTGCCGAAGAGCAAGTCCCCGTTGTTGGCTCGCTCCCGCGCCCCGTCGACGTGATCGAGAATCCATTTCACTTTCGTTCCGGAAAAGTACGCATCTATCAGCAGCCCGGTTTTGCTGCGGAACAGATCTTCATATCCCTGCTGCTTAAAGGCCTCACAAATATCGGCCGTTTGCCGAGACTGCCAGACGATTGCATGGTAGATCGGTGTACCCGTGTGTCTGTCCCACACGACGGCCGTTTCTCGTTGGTTGGTGATCCCGATGGCAGCAATCTCTTCTGCGCTGACTTGGTGGGTGGCGAGCAACTCCGAAATGACACTTTGAACCGACCCCCAGATCTCCATCGCGTCGTGCTCGACCCAGCCGCTTTGCGGAAAGATTTGATTGAATTCCTTTTGGGAAACGCCGGCGATATGGCCCGCCGCATCAAATAGGATGGCTCTCGAACTCGTCGTACCTTGATCGATGGCCAAAACGTATTTCTGCGTCATCGCGTGCTACCTCCTTCTCTCACTGGTGAGCAGAGACACAAAAAAAGCAAGACATCCGAGTTGACGGTGCAACTCAACAGTCTCGCGGTTCTCCAAGTCTCAAACCAGGGTTAACTTGTGGAAAACGGATTCATCTACGTTTATCAAAAATTCTACACACTCCGCTAGAGCTCCGTCAATTCCCATGCTGCAGATGTTCTCCAAACGACCACAAGTCGCGGTGCGACGTCGTGACAGCCGTGGCCCCGGACTCGAGAATCGAGCGTATCTCCTCCGGCGTTCGAATAAATCCGCCCGCTAGGATTGGCAACTTCGTCCCGTGCTTTACCTCGCGAATGACATCAGGTAGAACGCCCGGCAGCACCTCGATGTAATCTGGCTTTGAGCTCGCAAGTACCCGGTAACTGGTCTCAAGGCTGTGCGAATCGATTAGAAACACCCGTTGGATACCAAGAACGCGGTTCTTCTTCGCGGTTGCAATGACCGTGGAATGGGTGGAGATGAGACCGGCAGGCCGCACCATTTGACACAGGAACTGAGCCGCTGCCTCGTCGTGTTTGAGCCCTTGAATGAGATCGGCGTGCAGAAGTAACTTTTTTTCGTGTTGTTTCGCGAGCCGCACAAGACTCGGTAGTTGCGCCAGATGGCTCTCTAACAGCACGACATAGCGAAAGTCGCGCGTCATCACTTCCTCGAAATCCTTCATGTGCCGCACTGCGGGTATGATGGGCTGGTCCTGAAAGTGCACAATACGTCCCCCTCGCGTAGTCGCCGCGCGCCGTCGTCCAGGTAGAAAACACCGGTTATCGCCTCTATTCCACCGCGGTCACTTTTCCCATCTGCGTCATCATGCCAGGGATTCGACCTCGCCAGAGCGCGACCGCGTATCCGAACAGTTCCATCGGCAGGAAGTACAACAATGGCGCCCATTCTTCCGAAACGCTGGGCACGTGGATCTGCGGAAATGGAAGATGGCCCGCGAAATCGCCGACGACGACCACCTTCGACCCTCGCTTGTGAACCTCCAAAGCCATCTTGATGACGAGGTGTTGGGTAGCTCCATCTGGCGCAAAGAAAATCGCTCGATGGCCCGGACCTACGAGCTCGAACGGACCGTGGCGAAAGCTTCCCCCAGACAGTGCGCAAGCAAATAAATCGGTCGTCTCCGCCAAGATGAGTGCAGATTGAAGGGCCGTCGCCATCATCGGACCGCGGGCAACCAGGTGAATGGGATGCGGGACCCGCTCGCTCGTAACGTCGAGGAAGCTGATCATTTCCTCGGCCTGTTTCGCGATTTCACTGTGTTTCGTCTCGAGTACCCGCTGTAACTCCATCACGATATCCCGCGTCACAAGCTCTTCCCCGCTCAGTGCATCGACGAGCATGTGGAGTCCGAAACACGTACTCAAAAACGTCTTCGTCGTCGATCCCGCCTCTACCCCAGCGCCAAGCAACAGCACGTCGTCCGCCACGTGGGCCAAGGTGCTTTGTGGCTCGTTGGTGATGGCGATGACGCGTTCGACGCGGCCCTCAAGAAACTTCGCGAGCTCCCGCGTCTCGTAGCTTTCTCCCGACTGCGAGATGGCGATGACCCAGGACTCCTTGGCGATGGTGTCACGCTCGTAGTGAAGGACCTCCCCCGCCTCTTCCATGCGATAGGGAATGCCGGCGCGCGCGAGCCTCGGACGGATGACGATTGGCGCGTAGTGCGAACTGCCCATGCCGACAAACACAAGGGGGCGCGGACACCGGGCATACGCCTGCGACAGCCGCGATAGGAGCGCACTGCTTTGCCACGAATCGTATAGTCGGGAAAGCGCCATCGGCTGCTCGAGAATTTCAGTCAGGTACGTCATCACATGCACCTCATCCAGTCTGGTATCGTGACGAATTAGGAAGCTCCGCGGGGAGTCTGCCACGGCCGCACGGGCACTTCGCGCATCGCCTGCACATACGTTCGCCAGGTGGCTTCGTCTTCGCCGATGGTCTGCCCAGTGATGTCCACAAGTTCATGGTGTGCATACCGGACAAGCGTATGTCGACGATCCGATAGATAGTGGACTAAAACGTTTAGTCCATGGCGGCATCCGCAGCGCGCCAAGGCCCGCGCGATAGTAATTTCCAGATAAGCTAACCGCTCCTCAAAAAAGTCAGGCTGAACCATGAGCGTACAAACGTGGCCGTGAAAGAGCGGCATGCGGTGTAACCGCTCCAGCGCTGGAATACACGCAGCCGACCCGATTCCCTCTGCAATCTCGCAGACGCTGTCGACATAGTGAAAAATTCCGCTTCGATTATCGTGGAACCGCTCGAGGGTCGAATCGATTTTATCGACAATCGCTCTCAAGACAGGGATCGCGCGCTCATCTTTGACCATGGCAAGCGTGTGCAGAAGATAGGCGAGATCTGGCATTGCCCCCTGGTCAGGCGACGCCTGCGTATGCCGTATATTCGAGTCGCGCACCGGTAGTACGTCCCCGCCGAGGTGCCTTGTAATCTCCTCCAGAAGTACGGGTGTGGCGGCTTTGTCGCCATACCACGCGAGCGCCCTGGCGACCGTCCTCGCGCCAGACACCCGCCCATGGTCCATCAACAAGCCGAGCGCAGGCGTCCATTCCACAAGTTTGCATCCCACTCGGGAGAGCGCCGCCTTTAACGCCTTGGCGAGATACACGGGGTGCAGTTGTCCATCCTCGGGAAAGGAAATTGCGCCGCGAATGTCCCCTGAGATGTCCGGTTCGTCGCGAAGGACTTCTGTGGCTGATATCCACTCCACAGATGGCGGCGCGTGTGCCAGTGCAGCTCGAGCCGTACGTTCCTCCTCCTCTGTGAAGACCACGCGATACGTGCCCTCCTGAATGTAGTGAACAGAAATCCGACTGATCTCCTCCAGTTCCTCCGTCCAGGGTCGATGCATCGCTTGACTCTTCGCGAACATCCGCAAATGTTCCACGTTGTCCAGCATCTCCGCTTGTGGACACAACATGCCGGCAGACGCCGTGGACGCCTCTGCGCAAAATGCCCCTTTATCAATGACCGTGCACGCAATTCCTCGCTTGGTCAACGCCCAGGCGATAGAAGCACCAATGACGCCACCACCGATGATCACAGCAGTCGAACCACGACTCACATTCAGTCACCCCACATCTGATTTGGTCGCGCAGATGGCGAAAGGCCACGCCGACCTCTCAGACCAAAACGCGGAATATTCAAACACACAAATCCGTCGGATGGATTGGCGCCCGACCCTTCCAAGCGCCACTCGACCTGGGGCGTTTCCAGCGCGTCTACGCAGAACACGCGCTCATAAACCTCCCCTCCGCCGCGTTCACCCGTTTAAGTACCTCGCTCCACCAGCGCGTCGTCAAATCCGGTGAGTCGAAGTTCCCCAGCCTTCAAGAGCACGGTGGCAGCGCCCCCAAACGCAGCGGCATCTTCCCCGAGGCCTGCGAGTACGACCTTACATGGGACTGGCGACAATCGCGCAACTCCCCTCGCCAACTCGTCGATGAGTGGCCGCCCGACGCGCGACACTCCACCGCCGACGATGACGACATCAGGATTCAATAGCGTCACGATATTCGCAATGGAGAATGCCAAGTACGTGGTCGCCTGCCGCAATACGTCACTCGCGAGTGTATCTCCACGCTTGGCCGCTTCGAACAGAAGCGGGACGCTGACGTCGTCTGGCGTGAGACTCGTGTCCGGAAACTCCTTCAGCTTCGCGAGTGCGAGTTGCTCCATCCCTTGGCCAGACGCCGTCTGTTCCAACGGCCCGTAATCGCCGAGGCTCAGCTTCGGCTTTGTGGTAAAAGGATCAATGTGGAGATGGCCGATTTCGCCGGCATACCCCCGCCCGCCGCGGTAGACTTTTCCCCCGAGGATCAGGCCAGCACCAATCCCAGTGCCCACCGCAATCAGCACGACGTTATCCTGGCCTTGTGCTGCGCCCTTCCAGCGCTCCCCAATCACCCCCATGTTCACGTCGTTGTCGATCCAGATGTCCCCAGGCAAACTTTGAAAAAAGTTCGTCGCGGGAAACTGGTCCAAGTGCAGCCCTGGTGCCTGCACAACCACGCCATCGTCGGCGGATGTCACACCCGGGAATCCGATGCCTGTTCCAATGATCTGCGTCGGACTGATGCCCGAAGATTGGATGACATCGTGGACTTCACGCAAGATATGGTCCATCGAATTAGTCCCTGACGCGTGCGACTGGAATTTTCGGCGTACCACCACGTTCCCGTCCAAATCTGTAATCATGGCAATCGTTTTGGTTCCGCCAATGTCAATGCCAAGCGCATATTTGGCACTTGCGACGTAATTCAAATAAACCGGGCGGCGCCCCCCAGCCGACGTCGACTGGCCGGTCGCGCCTTCGCGGATCCTGCCCTCGTTGATCAGTTGATCGACAATGGAAGATATCGTCGACCGACTCATATTTAACGTCCTTGCGACGGATGCTCGAGACATGGGGCCATGCTCTTTGATCAAATGAAGCACGTTCGCTTTGTTGGCGCGTCCCATCGTTGACGGAGTCCTCTTCTCCACCTGCACAGTCAGCTGTCCCCTCGCTCCTTGAGTCTATTGTTTAGGTTCCCTGTCGCCTATCAATTTCCTTTAATCTATCACTGTGCAAACTAGCAAGCCACTTGGCCGTGTCCGCCAGCCCACGCAAGCGCGGTTGGCGTCCTCACGCTGCTTCATTACAGCAACAAGCGATTCAACGACATGTTCGCTCGGAAAACGAACTAACCAGCGAGACGATCACATCGACCGTCGAAGTTGTAAATCGCTCAGATTTTTCGGTCTGTTTCCGGATAAACTCCATTTTCGCACGCATCTCTGTCTGTAACATCGATCATGTATTTCACACCATAAATCTCCGTCAAAACCCGATCAAGCGATTTTAATACTTAATATAACAAATAAAATACAGATTGGCTTGTCTGCTTTTTCGTTTTGTTCGGGAAGCTATCGAACCTAACGGAAACGGTTCACCCTCCTTTAATCGAACGCAGAAGGTCCTCCCACCGGGTGCTCACGTTTATCTTATGATGCATTGTCACGCCCAAATACTCGAACACTCTCCCTGCCGTTCTCCACCGCAAGTTATGTCGGAACAATCTATATACATGGAATGGTTCGTATCTTAATATATGGCGTGAGGTGAGATGGGTGCAGCGGATATTCAGCTTTTACTACTTTGTCTATTTCGTCGCAATGGCAGCGACTCAGCCGTTCGTGACGCTCTACCTGAACGGCAAAGGCATCAGCAGCACGGAAATCGGACTGTTGCTGGCAGTCGGGTCGGGCGCTGGTATCGTGGCGCAACCTGTCCTGGGCTATGTCAACGATCTCGCCCACGACTCTCGACGCATCCTCCTCCTGTCCGTCATCTTGTCGCCCATCATGTTCGCAGGCTACGGCCTGTCACACAAATTCTGGCCGCTGTTTGCCGTATCGGTGTTACTGGCGACCGCCCAATCCGCGGCCCCGATTATGGACGCCCTGGCTGTGCAAGAAGGCACTCGTTCTGGCTTCTCCTATGGCCAGATTCGGCTCTGGGGAGCGCTGAGTTTCGCGCTGACCACGATGGTCGCAGGCTACGTATACAACATCGTCGGTACTTCATCCTTCTTTCTGGTCTACGGCGCCCTCTCCATCGTTCTCGCCTGGACTACGTTTTATCTTCCACGGTCAGCGGCGCTGTCCCGCCCGCAAGAGAACCTGTTTCGGGGCATCTGGAACGTACTCTCCAATCGGTCTCTCATCTTCTTTATCGCAATTTGTTTCGTCCTATCCACGTCCATCTCAATTAACTTCAGCTTTTTGCCGCTGTATTACAAAGATTTGCACTACCCGATGGGTTGGGTCGGGTTGAACTTCACGGTCGCCGCGCTTGTCGAGGTTCCGTTTTTCTATCTTTCAGGAAAGATTCTGACGCGCGTTGGCCCGATGCGCGTGGTCATCCTCGCCAGCATCCTCTACACCGCCAAATACATCATCATGGCATTCGCCCCTGGGGCGGTCGCGGTCATCGTCATTCAGGTCCTCGATGGCACCGCCTACGCGCTCTATTGGAGTACCGGTGTCCAACTCGTCGCCGCTTTGGCACCGCCGCGTCGTACTGCCACCGCTCAGACCCTGTATGGTGCCATTGCCGGAAGTCTCAGCAATATCGTCGGTTCCAGCGTCGGAGGGCTCCTGCTTCAGCATCTCGGACCCTCAAACCTCTACTTCGTGACGGCAGGAATCGGCACGCTGTCGCTCATTGGGTTCCTCATTTTTACACGCTGGGGTCTACACAAGACTGCATCCTGCTCCCCGTCTATATGAGTAGATTTCAACCCTTCCGCACACAATAGCGCATGCGCAATTCTCTTAAACATCGCCTAAAAGGTCTGAATCCCACAGTGGGAGAGATAAACATTGAAGTTCAAGTTAAACTACAAAATCCTCCTGCGTTTCGGATTGACACTTCAAGTCATCAAGACAGCTGTGGCATCCGGCGTATCTTGGATTGCTTCCTCCGCAATCTCTCACCCGTATCCATACTTCGCTCCCATGGCGGCAATCTTGACGATGCAGGCCACCATCTCCGAATCCATCCAGAAGGGCGTGCAGCGGGTTATCGGCATTATCGGTGGTGTGATCACGGGCATGTTGGTGGTCCATTGGTTGCAAATCGATGCCCTCTCCATTACGTTGGCCATCTTGGTAGGCATGGCGGTATCCACGGCGCTGCGATTCAGCGCGCAAATCACGTCGCAGGTAGCCGTGACATCCTTGCTGATCTTGGCCTTCGGTCGTTCACCCGGATACGCAGTCGGGCGCATCCTGGATACCCTCATCGGTTGTGCGACTGCCATTCTCGTCAACGCGATTATCATTCCACCCAATCCGCTCCCGGCAGCGGAACGACGAGTTTCCCAAGTCAGTAAGGCGGCTGCCTTTGCCCTACAGCATTTGGCGACTGCATATGAACAGAATCGACTAGGGGATGAACTTTCGACTGTAAAACAAGTCGTACAACAGACACTGGAAAGCTTTGAGGCAGTCCGTTTAGTAGAACAGAATTTGCTCTTTAGTCCTCATCTTCGTACACGACGAAGCCGATTTGAGCAGTTGGCGATAGGCATTAACCACTTGGAGCACATTGCGGTACAAATACGGGGGATTGCACGTGGCATGATGGATCTCGGCACGCCCAGCCAGCGCCCCGCTTACTTCACAAACGCCATGCGCGCCACTTCCGAGTGCATCAGCCTGTATGGCGAAACGCTGGCTAAGCCAGACAGCAACTTGCGGCAAAAGCTGGCCCTAGCTGTGGCACAAGCGCGAACCAAGCAGTCTCTCTGCCTATTTCAACTCCAGGAGACCAAGGGGCTCACGGAACTTCGCGACATGGGCGCTGTGCTGTCAGACTTGAGTCGGATTCTCGATGAGGTCAGCGAAAAATCGGTCATCATGACGGGACCAGAATTCAATTTTGTCCGCTCGTGAACTGCTACAAGGAAGCTAAATGGAGTGAAAACTTATAACCGCTTCGCATGAAATCGGCTCGACCATGGATCGCGAAAGCGGCAAACCTGTCTGAAAAGCGGGGACGCAAAGTCACAGGTCTAACGTGTACACTACGACAGCTGGACTGCCATGAACCGCCACTTCCACACGGAGGGGTACGGGTGACACCAAAGATCGAGGTACATATTTTACTAGACAAAGAATGGATTCTCCTTATGATGTTGGCAAAGCATTTAGGTTTGAACCTAGCACAAGTGCGTCATAACCTCCAAGAACTTCGGCACAGTCCTTATTCTGCAAGCGTCAATGCGAGACTTATCGAAGCATACTGACGACAAGAGGGGGCTTTGGCGCCCCCTCTTTTTTCCATCGGATTGGGTAGAACGATCTACCCGTATCTAAACGCTACTGAGTTCCCAATATTTTTTCCACCAAAACCAGTTGGTTATATTGAAATATCTCCTGCATCGTCTCAAGTGCAGCTTGGAGGCGACCAGAGTAGTCGAAATCCTCGTTGCGTGACAGTTCAATCGTTCTGCGCGAAATCGGATCGCGATAGATCATGAGATTTTGCTCGGCGCTCACTTTCCATCCGCGGGATCGCAAAAAGGCGTCCACGTTTCCGAGCGGAATCGTGCGAAGAAATGAGTGATCCGTAATGCTGATATTCACGTTTTGAAATCGATCGAACATCGTCATTCGTCCTTCCCGGGTTGTCCCCACAAGCAGTATGGTCGTCACCCAGATCACACATACCAATACTGCGTTAGCGAACGGACGAAATTAATGTTATAACACTAATATTAGTTCTGTACTATTATCATTGGGTGCTGAGAAAGCAGGAGGAATGATGGGCGACTTATTGACTATCGACGAAGTCTTTACGCTCCTGAAGAAGGCGGGTGTCACCTCGTCGATACAAATGACGCGGACTTGGGTTCGAGAAGGTAAAATTCCCGGCGGAATGATGCCGAAGGGTGCTCGTAACCGCAAGGAAGGATGGCGTGTGCCACGGGAGAGCGTCCACGAATTTATTCACTCGAGAAGACCTGAGCAAGTTGAGTTGGAACGGCTTCAGGCAGAGGTGCAGCGATTGACCATCGAACTGGTCTCGATTCGACGCAGGTCCGCGGCTTGGATCGCACACGATACTCGACACGCTGCGGCCAAGGAGACGGTTCATGAGGTGCTCCGGGATGTCATTGCGAGTGTCCCGTATGCCCCGGAGCACGTGCAGATAGTCGAAGATGTTCTTTTGGGTTCTGTACACAACTTCAACTACCAGCAGTTGAATCTCCTTTGCGAGACCCTGTTGCACTCGGCATCGCAGGTACTAGAACTTGAGTGCCCTAAGCAACCTGCGGATGACAGTGCCGGATCTGAATAGAAAGTGTCGACACTTTGCCCGCAGGGACGGCCACCACGGCGGCACTGCAGAGTCGTTTTCGCAGAGTCGTTTTAAGATGAAATACGACAGATTATCGCGACGCGTGAGATGATTCTGGATAATAAATCACCATGCTCACTCGAACCAGCGCAGTTCCCCGGTTGTGGTACACGTGGGGTACGTCTGCGCGAAAGCGAATGGAATCCCCATTTTGCACGGTATACTCATCTTCATCGACGCAAATCGTCAGTTCGCCGTCGAAGACGGTTACGAACTCGTGTGTTCCCTCCATGTGAGGTTCTGCATGAAGAACAGCTCCCTGATCCATTTCTACCGCGTACATCTCAAAACACCGCTCCGATTCAATCGGGAAAAACGGATAAACGCGATATCTCCCATCATCTTCAATCAGCGGTTGAACCCCGCTCTTCGGAATCACCATCGTATCGATCTGTGGTTTTTGAAGCAGTGAAGTAAAGGAAATCTTCAGTCCGTTCGCTATTTTCCAGACGGTCGTGATGGTGGGACTGGACTCACCACGTTCGATTTGTCCCAGCATTGCCTTGCTGACCCCAGTCATTTCTGCGACTTTATCAAGGCTCAGTTTCTTTTCTTCACGAAACGTTCTCAGATTCTGCCCAAGTACCGCGTTAATGTCTTCCACGTCAAACGCCCCTCTTGTATTACATAACGCACGATTATATAATCAAAACGCACAAACGTTAAGACGCACATCCGTTATACCATAACATACGAAACGGAGGATATTGTCTATGCATATCGTCCCATTTTTGACTTATGTGTTTGTCACAACCTTCACGCCCGGACCCAATAACATCATGTCGATGTCTAGCGCCAGCAGACACGGGTTTTCGAACACGCTGAAATTCACTCTAGGTGTAGCTGCCGGATTTTTTGTGATTCTGCTCTTAAGTTGTTATTTTAATCTGCTCCTGTTTCATTTCGTACCGAAAATTGATCTGATCACAAGTATTTTAGGTGCCATCTACATGCTGTATCTCGCTTTTAAAGTCGTGAAGAGCACACGAGCCACGGAACACAGCCATGATCAGACATCCAATTCGTTCGCCTCCGGACTCGTCCTGCAATTCATCAATCCCAAGGTCATCGTCTATGGACTTACTGTGATTTCAACATTTATCATTCCACTTTACAAATCCACCCTGATGTTTATCCTCTTCTCCCTCTTCCTTGCGCTGGTAGGATTTCTCGCAACATCGTGTTGGGCGGCGTTCGGAGCTGGATTTCAACGATTCCTAGCAACATACCGCTCCCTGTTCAATCTAGTCATGGCACTGATGCTCACGTACAGTGCAATCTCTATCTTCATTTGAGTCCCCTGGCACGCTTGATTTGCCGGGGCGGCTTCGAGAGCATGTGTAAAAACCTGTATAACCATGTAAAATTACTTGAACTTGGGAACCATATTTAATTTTCAAGTGCACTTCTACATTTTACAATCGACTAAGACCCCTATCGTCTAAACTGATAAGCTCTGAGGAATTGTGAAGACATGAATAGATACGCATTTAGCATCTTTTCGATTGTGTTCATTTTCGTCGAATCGTTTTATTTAAATCGCATGATGTCCCTTTGGGAATTGGTCATCACTGGTCTGGTCTTAGTCGTGTCGTACGGACTCTTTTCCATTCTCAACTCTGGATACAGTCTTGCTATCGCAGTGACGGAGGTTCTTGCCCTCGGCTTCTACTTTGTGTTCCACGCGTGGTTGAACAGAGCTGGAACGATCATTCAAACTCGGTACATTGTTTTACATCTCTCCATCACAGCAACCATCGTTTTGCTCTGGTTAAACGCACAATATGGTAGGAAATTGTTTTTAAAGAACAGGGAATTGACGAATTTTGTTGCAGCCCTTCAAAAGAGAGATGAGGCGACCGGGGGACTGACGCGCAACGAGCTATTATATCGACTTGAAGATATCTGGACAGGATTAAAACGTAGAAACGAAACGGGATACCTGTTAAGAGTAGCTGTACCGGATTCAATCCTGTATTCCCAAGGGACAATTCTCAACAAAGTGTCGCAAATTGCCCTACGTAGTGTCAGAAGCCATTACGACATCGTCGGGAGCATTTCAAACAACGCGATTTGTATTGTGCTTCAAAACACTTCGAAAGAAGGTGTCGAGAGAATGCTGAATCGCTTTAATCACCTATTGTCGGAGGCCCTATCGGCACAGATCATCGACTCACTCCAAATTGAGCAGGTCGAGATTGCTTTAGATGCGCAAAATGGTCGAGAGTGGTTCGAAAACATATTGAACGCAAAGCGGTGGACCAAACAAGGGTCCGCCTCATGAACATCTTTCTACTCACCATCGCCGTGAGCTTTTGGCTACTGTTGTCTTATTACTCAGTACTGAACATCGCTGGAATCATCGCGAGATCAAGGATAAAACCAACCGCCTCGTTCCAGGCGAACAGGTACCCTAGTGTCGCTATTCTCATTCCTGCCCACAACGAGGGAAAGGTGCTCGCATCAACGCTCCACTCGATGGTGATGTTGGAGTATCCAGGGGACTTGAGTATTTACGTGCTCAACGACAATTCCACGGACAACACCGGCGAAATTGCGGATGAGTACGCGAACGCATTTCCCATCGTAAAGCACATACATGTCCCACCTGGTTTTCCAAAAGGTAAGGCTCGCGTACTAAATCATGGACTATCTATAGTCCATTCGGAGTATATCGCCGTGTATGATGCAGATAATCAACCCGAACCAAGGGCTCTAATTCCCTTAGTCGAGGCGGCCATGACAACCCCTGACGCAGTGGGCGCGGTCGGATACGTTAAGACCCTCAATGAAACGCGCAATTGGCTCACGCGGATGATTGCGATTGAGTTCTCGGTGTTCCAATTATTAATGCAATGTGGTCGCTCGTTACTCATGAATTTGGGATCATTCACAGGTACGAATATGGTCGTGTCGCGACAAGTGCTACTTCAAGTGAACGGTTGGGAAGAATACGCATTGGCGGAAGATGCTGACCTCACCATGAAACTGACCGCCGCGGGTGGAACGATTCCTGTGGTGTGGCAATCCCGGACATGGGAACAAGAACCCGAGCGTTTTCGAATCTGGTTTCGCCAGCGGACTCGATGGATGCAGGGTAATCTTTATCTCATTCAAAAGACGTTTCGCGAACCAACCTGGTTAAAGGTACGCTCGCTGTTTCACACGGTGCAGCTGCTGTCTGTGTACATCGGTTTCGTGCTGTTCTTGCTCATTTCCGACGTCTGGTTCGTTCTTGGCGTGCTAGGCGTCGTCCATGTGAGTTACACGATTCCACTACTTCTGATATGGTTTGAATCACTCGTCATCTATATCATTCAACTCATGACGGCATCAAATTTAGACGGATTGATGAATGGAAAAAACATGCTGATGGTCGCGCTCATGTACTTTACCTACGCACAACTATGGGTTTCGTTGCTGTTGTGGGCTATCTTTAAACAGATACGCACGAGAAAGCTCACCCCAGTGTGGGATAAAACTGTTCGATTTTAGCGTTGACGTGTGTTTCTACACTTCATCAAACTTCATAAAACTCCATAAAACTCGACGAAACTTGACGCTGGTTTGCATATTGATTTGCAAATCGATTTGCATAAAATAGAGCGGAGTCTATGCGGCTGCCGCTCTTTTTACATACCTCTCTACAGTTGAACCATTTTCCTAAAAGAAAAACCCGCCAAGGCGGGTGTCCTCAACTTATCCACCTATTCTCATCACTGACTTGAAAAAGTGGGAATTCACCATCATCGTAATAAATTGCCCATCGGTCCGATATATCAATAAATTTCTTCAGTTGGTCATACTCTTGTTTGTTGTAATCGACCACTGAAAGACCGGTAATCCATTTGAAAACGTGATAATGATACTGTGTTTCTTCTACGACATACGAACTTACATAGTGGATACTGGGATCACAGGCTGAATTGTATACTCGAACTTTTATTGCATCCAGACGCCTATCCTTTTGAGGATTTATCAACATGAGCATCACCCCATCATATGGGTACGCGACACTTTATTAAAAAATGTCTAATCACTCATCGCACTGAGCAAAGCGCCAGCGAAAGGTGCCCGCCCTAGACTACGCTCAGTCGAATAGGACATTCTGCCTTCTTCATACGCTTACTTCGTAAAGGCGGAGTTCACGTGAATGACTCTCAGAGAGAAAGACTTTTGACTCGTATTTCCATCCTCGCAAGCGAAGTAAATATACTCAAAGAAGAGGTCAATCGACTCGGAGAACAAGCAGACCGCTTCCAACGTGAGGCAGACCGATTAAAGTATACAGTTCGAAGCACCTACGATGCGAGTTATGAACTCCGTGCTCAAATCTACGTAGTCCCTCTTAATTCGGATACTTAACCGCCTTGTCCACGTTCGACCAATTTCCGCGTGATGTTTCTGTTCATAACCAAGATTGGGACTATCACTAAATAGGCCAAAGCAGAATACCACCATCTCCATCCGTTGTAGTAAAAGAATGTAGAACGTGTAGCCAAGGCTTCGTAAAGGCTGCATATTGCGTCAGTCGCTAGTACAAAACCCACTTTTGAAATCCACGTTCTTTTGTACGGATAGAAATTAATAATGATGGCATTTCCAGCCGGCGTTGCGCTCAATCGACGGCGCGTCTCTGATGCCACCGAAAAAAGATCACCCCTTTCGCATGTACATAAAAAAGGATGTGGTGGGGATTTATTACGGGCACACAAAAAGACGCCTGCTGGGTCGTGTTTATCAAGCGCCTTTCGCTAAATGTGCTTGATATCATTAAACACGGGTTATTTTGACATGAACTGTTGAACCGAAAACAACAGCGGTTCAACAGCCGATTTGCTCATTAAGTGAATTTCAACCTCTGCATAGCGTTGTATTTTTGAAGCAAACGTGCCCTAGCAGTCAGCTTTTATAGGTAAAGGTCCGTTCATACGGACCTTTACCGAGTTGGTACAAAGCTAAATGCGGGAAATCAGCACTTCAGCCAATTCAATTCCGAGACGACACGGACAAATGCATCGATGTCGTCTGGATGAATGTCACCAATCGTACCGATTCGGAATGTCGCCTGCTCCGTTAATTTCCCTGGATAAATAACATATCCCCGACTCTTAAGTGATTCGTAAAATTTATCAAATGAAAAATCACCGCTCGGATAGTGAAAAGAGGTAATAATAGGTGACTGTTGTGCTGCGGGGAGCAACGCACTGAATCCCGCCGCAGTCATCCCTTTCACAAGTCGTTTTTGATTCTCCATATAACGCGATTCTCGAGCAGGAATGCCCCCCTCAGCCTGAAGTTCCAACAAAGCCTGATGAAAAGCATGCACCACGTGAGTCGGAGATGTAAATCTCCACTTTCCATCATGATCTTCCATGACTCGCCATTGGTCGTATAGATCGAGGGAGTGTGATCTCGCGCGTCCCTTGCATTGATCGAGTGCATCCTTGTTGGCAATGACGAATCCAAAGCCAGGTACACCCTGGATACACTTGTTCGCGGAACTAATCAGATAATCGATGTTCAACCCTTCGATGGAGATTTGCATGCCACCGAAACTGCTCATCGCATCCACGATTGCGTACCTTTCACGCTGTTTAATGACCTGGATTATCTCCTGCAGCGGATTGACCATCCCTGTCGTCGTTTCGCAGTGGACAAATGCCACGTGTGTAATCGACGGATCTGCATCAAGCCGTGCTGCCACAAGCTGTGGGTCGACCGGATTTAATTCGCCAAACCGACAGATATCATATGGGATTTGTGCCGTCTCTGCAATCGTCGCCATCCGTTGCCCGTAAGCCCCATTTTCCAAGATAAGCAGTTTACCCTGTTTATCTAAAACCGTCGTCAAGACGGCCTCCACTACATATGTTCCGCTTCCTTGCAAGAGGACCGCTGTGTAGTTGTCTGGTGTACACTTACCGAGTTGAATGAGGCGTGATCGAATATCTTGCGTGATTTCCTTATAGTCATCGTCCCAGGTGCACCAGTCACGCAACATCGCCCTCCGTACCCCTTCCGTCGTCGAGAGCGGCCCTGGTGTCATGAGAAGGTACGCATTTTGATACGCTACGTCATTCATATTGCTGCATTCGCTCCTTCGAAATCCGTTCTAGTGCACGCTGAATACTGGTGCGGAGTCTTCCCATCGCATCGTCAAGCTCTGCGTCTGAAATGACGAGAGGGGGTGACAAGGTCAGCGTCGAGCCACTTGACACCTTAAAATTCAAACCTCGATGAAACGCCTCGTACATGGTGTGTTCGGCGAGCGTTGCCCCGTGCACCAGAGACGTGTCTGCCAACTGGGCACCACAGAGTGCACCAATTTGACGAATCTCTGCAAATACGTGGGTGGATTGCTGCAAGTCCTGCAAGTGCATGGTCATTCGCATGCCAATTTGATTCGCACGTTGGCACAGATCTTCCCGTTCTATCGTATCGATCACGGCGAGCGCAGCAGCAGCTCCAACGGGCGTTTTTTCGTGTGTGTAATGACCGATGGAATACGACTTGGCGTCGTCCAACTCGCGCTTGGCAAGGAGTGCGGCAATTGGAAAGACGCCCCCACCAAGACCTTTGCCGAGAACGACCATATCGGGATCGAGATCGTAGTGTTGATAGGCAAACATATGGCCGGTACGGCCCAGGCAGGTGGCAGTCTCGTCTACAATCAACAGGACCCCGTGACGCTTACAAATCGCCTGCACTCGCTCATAGTAAGCTTTCGGCGGAACCTGAACATCCGTATTGCGAACGGGCTCCATGATGACAGCCGCCACGTCGCGGGTGGCCTCCAGAACATAGTCGAGATAGTCTGCACATCTCAAATCACAGGCGCTTCCACAGCGCCACGGACAACTGGACGTGGCGCAAGGAGGGATATGCGTTGTTTCGGGGCCCAGTGTCCCCAACCCGGATCGAAATTGCGCCTGTCCGCCGACAGATAGCGCACCGAGCGACGCGCCATGAAACGAGTGCCACAGCGACACCATTCTCTGTTTTCCCGTAACAATCCGTGCAAGTTTGATAGCCGTGTCCACTGCGAGTGTCGCGGCTGGCGCGAACAATACTTTGTTCAACCGATTACTTGTCAAGGCAACTAAACGCTCGGCGAGTTGAACAGTCAGCTCGTTCGTATAACGTCGCGGCGAGAATGGGAGGGTCTGTAATGTCTCTGTGACAGCACGCACGACAGCGGGATGGCCAAACCCAAGTTGATGGACATTATTCCCGTGAAAATCATAGAGCGTTTTCCCATCCAGTGTGCTCAGCATGGGGCCACCGGAATGAGTAACAACATCGACGCAAGGACTCGACAAAGATTGGTTCAAAAATACTTCCTGATCGCGCGTAAGCAAAGCGCAAGCCTCGTCACTGAGTCCTTTGCGCCAGGTACTGCGCAACTCCGAATCGTTGACATCTCCTTCACGCCTGCGCCAGTTCTCGTTGTCCCTCACCTGGACGACCTCCTATATCCAAGGCTTGTTCAATCGATAGAATGGCGTCTGGAAGGTCGACAATTCGATCAATCACAAGATCCGCACCGCGATGCACCATTTGCTGCCGCACGTGTTTCTTGCGAAGGATCAAATCACTCTGCGGCATAGTCATCACGTCCGATTGGGACAGGCCGAGTAAATTGCTCCCTTCGATCACACCTACCGTCCACATCCCTGCATTACGCCCTTCGTCGATGTCAACGAGTGTATCCCCAACCTTGACCAGTCGATCCATGGGGTAGATTCCAAGGCGTTTTGCATTTTCATAGCACATCCATGGGGCTGGACGACCAGTAGGAACTTCGGATGGAGTGACAACCGCCTGTGGACGATAGCCTGCCTCCATCGCAATTGGAAGAATCACGTCCATCATAGGTCGCGTATAGCCAGTTGTACTCCCGACTTGAATGCCCGCCGATGTCAACTTATCGACCATATCGACCACACCGTCGATAGGCGCCGCGAAATCTCGCAAACGACTTAACAGACCAGTTTCAAGGTGCTCGTGAATTTTATCGATGTCACTCTCGGTTGACGAACGCCCATGAGCCGTGCGAAACGCTTCTTCGACAGATTGGAGCGACAGAAGTTTCCGGATGTGATCCCGCTTAGCTAAGCCCATATCCCGCCGAGCTGCATCCAGTGAGACATCGACACCAAAGGCTTGAAACGCTTCAACAAGTCCGTAAATTGGCGCAAAGCAGCCGAAATCCACGACAGTGCCTGCCCAGTCAAAAATCACGGCTCTTATGGTCTTTGTTTTCTGATTTTCCATCATTAAAATTTCTCCCCCATCAATTTCTCGTAGTTGTATGAAGATTTTTGCGTTCTTTCGACACCCCCAACTCGGCGCACTCGTCGTTTGAAGGAGAGGATCCGAAAATTTCCTGTGGTTACTGTGAGAACAATCGTGAGGACACTTAACATCACCACAGACAAAGCTGCTCCTTGCGCATAATAACCTCGTTGGACATACTGCACGATTTGAATTGGGGCGGTGGCAAATCCAGGCGGATACACCATCATCGTTGCACCAAGTTCACCGGCCGAAAGTGCAAACGCCAAACCGAATGCGCTTTTCAAGGCTGGTGCGAGTAGAGGCAATGTTACCCGCACAAACGCCCTCATCGGTGATGCGCCCAATCCACGCGCTGCCTCCGAATAACTTTTCGGAAGCTTGGTCAAAGCGGCCACAATCGTCCTGTACGAAGCCGGCAACACGAGCGTCGTTTGTGCCAAGATGACAATGACTGGCGAATTACTAAGGTTGATTTCACCACTGTCATAGGCCAGGAGTAGACCTAGACCGACGACGACACTCGGGACGGTTTGTGGCAGGGTAAGGATGGTATCGTACACCCCCGCTTCAATCCCACGTCGGTTTGTGACCAACCACGCGCCGAGCAAACCAATTACTGCGGAGATGACGGATACAAGAGTAGAGATAATCAGCGTTGTCCCAATCGAACCCCAATCATCCCACTGCAGGCTCGTAAACCAATGGAGCGTGAAAGACGTCGGAAAGACGGTGCCGACCCAGTTCTGAGCGAAGCTGGACAGAAAGACAACGGCGACGGGCAGGAAAAAAACCAGACCGACAAGAACTGCCGTCGCACTCCCAAAAATCCCAGTCGAACGCCCCTTCGCCATCAGTGGTGCAAAATCAAGTGACAATCGTTGAAGCTTCTCGGAAAATCGCCTCTCCACGCGACTGTACAGGATGCGATAGAAGAGATAGATTGCCAGCACGAATACAAGCATGAGGAGCGCTTCCTGAGATGCGCCTGGAAGGTCCAAATTGATCATGGCCCGGTTGTAAATCGACACGGGTATCGTGGGTGTGCGTTGGGATCCCAAAATCAGTAGAATGCCAAATTCATTTAGAATGAACAGAAAGCAGAGGACAGCCCCCGCCGTGATGCCTGGCAGAGACAGCGGGAGCAATACCCGCCAAATCTGTCGCAGACGCCCCGCACCCAAGCTTGACGCGGCCTCAAACAAGGACCCGTCCAACAGTTCAATCGCTGATAGGACCGGGCGGATCATAAAGGGCAAGTAATAGGTGACTTCCGCCAACACAATGCCAGTCTGGCTGTAAAGAAAATCGAAGGGCGGTTGCTGCAGGTGAAACAACTGCTGGATGCCGACTGTAGCTGCCCCGCGGGATCCATATAAGTAAATCAAGGAGAACGCCACCAGGAACGATGGAAACGCGACAATCAGTTCCATCGCTCTGAGCCAGAACTGCCTTCCTGGGATGGCAAACATGCGAAACGCGATGGCGATCATCGTTCCAGCCATTGCTGTGATGAACACACTGACCAGGGCGAGGTGGAGAGATGTGCCCACACTCGCGAGAAAATTTCGTTCCGTCCATATCTGAATGAATCCAGAAATCCACCTGCCACCTGAAGATCTACCCATTCGAATCAAGGTCCAGAGCGGGAATACAAACAGGACCGCCATGATGAGTATAAATACAATTCCGGGAACAGGATGACGCCATTTATTTGCACGATACATGCATACAATCCTCCGGACGAAACGAAATCGAAACGGTTTTTCCTACATAGGGTTCTTCTCGTAACCGCGTGGACGAGACGGTCATTTCGCAACCATGGCCAGGCAGTTCGACGACAACGCGATGGGTATTGCCTGACCACTCAACCGCTTTGACTGTCCCAGGCAAAGTGATGTCGAATTCGTCTGACAGAACGACACGTTCGGGCCTGATGTACCATCGGCTATGCTGTGACGGGCTGCTTTGACCATGGCCGAGTCGCTCTGCAACTTCCTTCGGTATCTCGTTTAGTTCCCCAAGAAATCGTGCGATAAACTCGTTCTGAGGACGGTCGTACAGTTCGCGTGGGCTCCCCAACTGTTCGATCACGCCATCTCGCATCACGGCAATTCTGTCGGAGAACGTCATCGCCTCGTCCCGGTCGTGGGTGACGTAAATCATCGTCATTTCAGGAAACCGCCGGCGCATTTCTTGCAATTCATGGCGCAACTCCACACGGAGATTGGCATCCAGCGCACTAAGCGGTTCGTCAAGCAGTAATACTTTCGGTTCCAGTACCAGACAGCGGGCGAGTGCAACCCGTTGCTGCATGCCACCGCTCAGCTCGGATGGATACTTGGTACGCGCACCCTCCAAGCGAACCATACTGAGTACGCTGTCCGTCTTTGCTTTTGCGACATCCTTTGGGACACGTCGCTCGCGAAGTCCGAAGTGAACATTTTGTTCCACCGTGAGATGCGGAAACAAAGCGTACTGTTGGTGGAGAAACCCGATATCCCTGCGATGGGACGGCACATTCGTGATATCTCGCGCAGCTAGATGGATGCGCCCATGCGACGGAGCAACAAATCCAGCAATGGCTCGCAACAGAGTCGTTTTCCCACAGCCACTGTTGCCGAGCAGCGTGATCGCCTCGCCGCGATTCACATGCAGGCTAACCTCTTTCAAAACGAGATTCGTCCGATAGGAAACCGAGATTCTGTCAACGACAACCCCGCCGACTTCTTGCGCGAAATTATTCGTTTCCTGTAACGCTCCCCTGCTTGCCATATGCATTTAATACCTCCGATTGCCACATGGACTGCCATTGCGTCTGATTTTTGAGTACATTGGTCCAATCGATAGGAAGAACCTGCACCCCGTTTAACATACTTTCAATTTCTTTGGCGTTTGCCGTTGTCGCAGGGATGTCGGTCCGCGCCGGCAATCCGAAAATCGAGTAGGTCTCTTCCTGGGCAGATTTGGACAGCAGATAATTGATCAGCGCTTCACCCCCTGCAGTGTTTGGCGCATTCTTGACCAGTCCAATGACGTATGGGTCTTCAAAAGTCACAGGCTTTTGTCCAGCAGACGGTTCTAAAAACAACGGCTGTAAGGACATCCCCCCCTGTACCTTGTCGGCCATGTCCATCTGCAGGTCTCCATTCGCTACCTTGATTTCACCGCGGTTCAGTAGAACGTCGAGATAACCCGTCCCTTGCGTGTGAAATTTGACACTTGGCTCAAGAGACTTGAGATAACTCATCGCTTTCTGCGTCCCCCACAGTTGTTGAGCCATAATGAGTACGGCCATGCCGTCACCGGCAGACTGTGGATTGGAGTACGCAATTTCATTCTTGTACTGAGCACTGAGCAGGTCATTGAAAGTCTTGGGTGGATTTGGGGTAAGTTGCGGATTAAAAGCAAAATTCACGTAGTTGTCGATAAAGGTTTCCCAGTACCCGTTCGTGTCCTTGCGCGAAGAAGGGATGTCGTTCCAAGCAGTGGACTTATAGGATTGCAACAATCCTTCCTGCTGTGCCTGTTGGACAAATGGAGGCATGGTGACAACGACATCCGCCTTGGGGCTGTTTTTCTCGATATCCAGTCGGTTAACTACGGCACCACTTCCGTCGTCAACCATCACTACTTTTGCTCCGTACTCCTTTTCAAACTGAGGAAGTACGGTCTTGTAGTAATCCTCTAGTCCATCTGAGGTATACAAAGTAATGGTTCCAAGATGCTTATTTGAGGTTGAACTGCCCGCGTCCTTCGCGTCGCCGATTGATGCATTTCCTGATTCTGTATGGTTCGAGGTACCACACCCTGCTACAACACCTGTCAAGGCTAATACAGCCAATGGTGCAATCCACTTTCTACGCTTGTCCATAGGGCTACGTTCCCTCCTGATCTAATTACTCATTTCCACACAATTTAACTCGTTTTGACACAGAATATCCTAATCCACGCTTGTTAAAAGCCCGTATAGAAGCGGTAAACGGTCCGTTAAAGTTGCATTAATGTGTAATGCTCGCCCGATTCCCGAGCGAAAATGTGCTAATTTGTGTATAAGAGAAAATTGACGTGGAGGACGCCATGTTAAAAGCACAACGGTTCGCATTGATTGAACAGCTTCTCAAGGAACAAGGTGGATCCCTCTCGACAGCGGAAGTAATCGAACGACTCGGGGTGTCTCGTGAAACGGCCCGTAGGGACATCCAAGAAATGCAGCAGCTGGGGTTGTTGACGAAAGTTCGAGGGGGTGTTGTTCTGAACCAAGTCGGAAACGAGCCTTCGTATACAACGCGCACCGTAGCACATATGCAGCAAAAGCGTGACATTGCTGAGTTAGCCGTGCAGTTCGTCGAAGATGGCGATACCGTATTTGTGGACTCAGGAACAACATTGATGCAATTTGCATTAGCCCTCACAAAAAAGCAGAGATTGACCGTACTCACAAACAGTCTTCCGATTGCGACACTCTTGTGTGAGCACCACGTTCAAGTCTACGTCACCGGAGGGCGATTGCGGGAAGGGGACTTCGCGTTGACCGGCTCTATAGCCGAATCGGTGGCGGACTCCCTCTATGTCGACAAAGCATTCATTGGTGCAGGCGGGGTTACAGTGGAACACGGCGTCACCGATTTCCACATGGAGGAGGTTTCATTGAGAAAGACGGTGATGGCGAAAGCAGCGCATCAATACTTGCTTGCGGACAGCAGTAAATATGGTGCGAACGCGTTTGTCAAATTGACCGACTTAGCGGTATTTGACGCGTGGGTGACGGATGATGGGTTACCATCCGATGAGGAGATACGCCTTAAAGAAGCCGGCATTCAAGTGTTTGTGTCCCCTCGAACCACGCAAAGACATTGACTCTCATAACCAACTTCGGCGTATGCCTGAAAAAGCAAAGGGCTTTCTCTAAGCCCTTTGCTTTAACCAATCCCCCAAATCAAATACCTAAAACAACTTCCCCGAGATTAGTGGCAGGGGGAAAATACCCCCTCAATTGACTCAGCCACCACTCACTCTCACTCTAGCTGCGAAATTCACATCAGCTTTCTTCACCTTTAGCGATCAGACTAACGGCCCTGGCGATTGCCTCTCTCGTCTCTCTTGGAATTTTCACGGCATCTGGGTCGTGCGACGGCCCGAAAGGATGTGTTGGCGTCCAGCAGGTGTGAAGGAAATTTCCTCATAAACGCGCGTTAACTGTTTCTCGAGGACAGTTGTAAAAAGCGTTTCTTTGTTCTCAAAATAAATGTAGATCAGATACGCTTTCATGTGTTGAAGGCAAATGCGAATGACAATTGGAGCTATTACAACAATGAAATCATGGTCAATGTTGAAGCTCCTATTCATCTATCCATGCTGTTCGCCCCATTTTTTGCAAAAAAAGAAGGTGCGGCCATTGTGAATGTGACGTCTGGGTTGGCTTTCACACCTCTAGCGATTGCCCCCGTTTATTCGGCAACCAAATCGGCGCTACACTCATTTACGATGAGTCTCATTCTTGATGAGCAAAAGGTGTTACCAATGGTAGCACCTTTTTAGGCAACTATGTTGTTCACTTTATTTCGCTTAACCCTGTGATTAAGCTAGTGAAATAACATATTCTAAGGCAATTCGTACTCAGAAGTAATAGCAAACAAGTGGTGCGGGTACCTATAATCCTTGTTACGATAACGGCGTCTGTCTGCACGAGCTGCCTGATGATCTTTGCGCGCTTGGCGGACGGCTTTCTGAGTGACGGAAAGTCCGTCGATTTCTCATTTTATCGCCATCACCTGCCCTCGAGTCATGGCAACTAATTGGTCAGGCGTCAATTCGAAAACCGCTTGAGGATGTCCTGCCGCAGCCCAGATTGTTTTGAACTGAAAGAGGTCCTCGTCAATGATGGTCGTAATCACCTCTACGTGACCTAATGGCGGAACTCCCCCTATCACAAAGCCTGTTCGTGCACGTACAAAGTCGGCGTCCGCTTTTCCTAGTTTATCGTTTAATTGATTGGACAATTGCTTCTCGTTGACTCGATTCACACCGCTGGCAACAACTAATAACGGACTACCTGAGTGATTCAAACGAAAAATGATGGACTTTGCAATTTGTGCAACTTCACAACCAATAGCATCTGCAGCTTCTTTTGCCGTCCGCGTGCTGTCCGGTAATTCCACTACTTCGTTGGTGTATCCTAAATCCGATAGCCTGCTTTGTACTCGTTGAGCGCTTTCTTTTAGCTCTTTCGTCAAAGTGGATCCCTCCTAAAAGTCCACATCAGTACATGACGTCCTGAGTGGTCGCGTCCACATGCGTTTGATTCACGTGTCAATGCGAGATCATCGAGAGATGGCACTTAAGGTGGCTTCACACGCGCGCACCAGGTCCATCCCATTTAAGAAAATTTGTAAGCCTCGTCTGCCAGCACTGATGCTGACAGGATCCAGGTCTTGGACGGAGTAGTCGATGTAAAGCGGATACTTTTTTCTTACTCCAAGTGGTGAAACCCCGCCTCGGATATAGCCTGTCAACGTTTGAAGTTCCTTGACCGGAACCATCTCCACCTTCTTATTTCCACTGACGGTCGCCGTAGATTTCAAATCTAACTCCTGATTCCCAGGGACACACGCCATAAAAACACCTGTCTTATCTCCTCGAAGTACAAGTGTCTTAAAAATTTGTGAAGGAGCGATCCCGACTTTTTCTGCGACCGTACCCGCATCAAGCGCCTGTTCGTCCCAATCATATTCGTGCAGCTGATATGGAATTCTCAGATTGTCTAGAATACGACATGCTATCGTTTTAGTGGCCACTTATCTTCACCTAACTATTGTGTAGTACGATCCAGTTGATCGAATATCCGTGGATAAATTGTAAATCCATCTGCCACGGAAGAAAACGAATTTTCATTACTCGCCGTGGAGTTCACGGCTTTCGTACGTGAGGCGGAGCAAACAAGGTATTGTGCGCGTTACATCAAACGATACACTGTACCGCATATAGAACGGTCCACTTGATCAGCACTGCCCGTGAAATTTAACAGAAATACCTGATCGCCGTGTTCCCTCAGCGCGTCCGCGACGATACCTTCGCCAACTGGCGAACAGAAAATGATGTGTACGTCATCATCCAACGGGATCCTTACACAATAAGAAGCGATGTCTGCTTGAATCCAACACTCCGTCGGACGCCGTCCCAACATACTCGCCCATGTCTCAACGACGGTAGACACGTCGTGTGTCGCAATGGCGATGTTACGTAGACGAAGGCTGACGTCAGGGGACACCACTGAACGAGTTTGTTCAGGCACGACGGATAGTGCATGAACCCCGCTCGGCACGCGCTCCATGAAAATTGGTAGCGGGATATCTGACCGTGACCTGAGTTTCGGAATCAGCACGACCGATTCGACGACATCTCCCGTTGGCAATTGCAGTCGTTGACGTATTGGACCTTCGACGATATATTCTTCATTCCTTAGTAACTGCGCACATGAGTGTATATCATCTACACCCAGCGCGATCCACGTGCGTGGTCTGTAGGAGTCATCTCCTCGTGAGTCGAAATGCGGTATACAGCAATTCGATAAGACCGTGAACGGCGTGCAGTACTCAACGTAAGTGTTCTTGCACTGATGTAATACAGTCGCCGCACGTCGATCGTCAACATGGACGACGGTTTGGAGATCAAGCGAATCGAGTGTGCGCGAAACCTGTTGAAGGTCATCTACGACTTGGATAATGTGATCTACCGCCAGTTTCATATTCGCCCTCCTTCTCCTGCTCGACATCGACGCGAACGTCATGAAGGCCGGTTTCTTTTCCGGAATACAATCACCAATTCGTTTTGTGAGCTTCTGGTTACATTCAGAACCTTAATTTCGTCCTTTTGAATTTGGCATTTGATTTTCTCCATTTGCAGAAGCATTTCCGACATATGCTCCTTTGATAATATAACCATCCTGAATCCGTGACGTCTGTAGAGACTGGTCAAGGTAGTTTTGAACATGACTCCAAGCGTCGGCGAGCAGTCAACAGAGTGGTTCATTTTTGCATGTGAAGAGAGGAGTCTGTGAATTTGTCCGCAGGTGAATAACCCCTTCGTTTCAGGGATGCATTCACATGTGGATACATCGGACGCTCTTTCCCTTCGTATAGTCGCCTAAACACGGGCAACCACCGGTTACCTCGTCCGAATCGTAGCCGTGTCTGCCTCGCGTGTCTCGTCATTTTCGCCGCAAGCGTGATGAGATTCTGGATCACGGTGCGTATGCGTCGCCTCTCTGCTTTCTTCCGAATCGGTGCATCCTGCTCTCTCAGGCTCTCCTGTCCGATGATGCGCAACAGGTTATATGCCAGTACACCAAAATGCAAGACAAGGTCGTTCGTTGCAAACTTCCCCGAGGGCAACCGTTCCAAATCTAAATCTGTCTTGATCTCGCTATGAAATTGCTCCATCGTTCCATGTGCATGATACAGGTCGATGATCACCTCTGGAGCCTCTGGCAAGCTCGTGACGTAGACGTTTACCTCAATGCTCGGGATGAGTAATGCTTGACCGTCGCTCTGGATCGTGCGTTCAATCACTTCAAACACCATCCGGACCGGTTTTTCTAGTCCCTTCATTGGAGACAGGATGGACCCTCTGTACACCTTCTTCCCTGCACGGGGCTCTGTGTAGGTACCGTGTTGCTCAGCCGTCAGCAACCACGCATTCGGGTTCTCCTTACGTAGGTTCTTCTTCACGATAAAGTCGGCCGAGGTTTCGTCGGCCCTGCATACGACTAAGTTTTCTACGCTGTCATTTCCCGCATCTAAGCGTACGAGTAGGCGCTTGTCCGAAATTCGTTGAGCATAGCGGATACTCTGAGCCAGAAACGCGGCGGTCCCCTTTTGACAATGTGTACTTCCCGTTCGGAACTCTACGTGAACGGCGTATCCTTCCTGTCCTAAGTAAGCGAAAATCGGCGCGTATCCGTCGCACCCTTTATAGGTACGAGACACGCCCTCCTTCTTGGTTCCTGAGTTGTCAAATGGGGATACATCAATGTCAAGCGGTAGATATTCACGATGCCCATCCCCCAGTACAATGGGTGCAAGGTACACGCCCACCTTGCTCAATAGGTCAGCTGATTCTTCGAGGATAACCGATTGCCAGTCACATTTTTCTTCGGGTGCTACGAGATCCAGGCGTTGGCGTAGTGTTGGACTCGACGGTACATTGGAAATGGTCAGCGCTTCAGGGAAGAACTCGTCCTGACGCAACGGCTCAATGTGGTCAAAGTCGCTCTTCCCCTGACACAAGAGGCCCAGGTAGGCGTAGGCAACATCTTGATTCGAAATTTCCGTATACGCGCGCCCTGGGACAGGGAGGGCATTGAGACGTGCGGATAGTTGAGTCTTGCCAAGGAGCAGTCCAACCAGAGCAAGTCCAGAATGGGATGTCAATATTTCATCTGACTCTTCGATCACAAAACCCATGAAGGCACCACCAAGTAGGTGAGGTAGATTCGTCCATCTGATAGCGCCATTTTACTTGATTTCACGCGATTTTTGTCGTCCTCTTGAAAATCCACGTCACGGATTCAGGTAACCATTTCAAACTCACCAGAAATTTCCAAGTGCGCTCACCTCATTTGTGTGATCCTCAAGAGCTGAACGGTTATAACACAAAAGGCGACGGAACGATGTCCGTCGCCTCTTCATGTAAAGTCGGCCACTTTAAATTTTTATTCCGATTTTCCCAGTCGATATTATAAGTTTATTTTGCACGAATCATTTTGTCAACACGAACACATGCCTTTCCTCCTTCGCGGCGCTCATTCCATTTGCGGAAAAAGAACGCGGAGCGCAAACGGTGGCGCTTACGTCCGTTCACGGGTAAATTTTTTGTGCAGATAGCGGGCAAACATGGATTCGTTAGGCGGCTGAACATCATACCTTGCGGAGAAAATTAGCCGTTCAGGGGTGATATCATGCTTCGGTTTGGAATTCTCACCACAGCGCTCCCTGCAAAGGATTCAAAAAAGTCGAGGAACGGAAACTATGTGCCAAACAAGACCTGGAGATTATTTCATATAGCTGGATATCAGCGCCAAATGAAAGTGCTATTTTTTAGGGCGGAGGACATAGACTTTCAAAAAAGGCGCGTACACGCATGGACGTCTACCTCGAAGGACGGTTTGTCGGGTTGGACAAGAAACTATCACCCTCTCCCGGATGTAATATATGAGAACTACTACTTAAATTTGGTTGGCTCCGACCCTCGCATCTTAAAAGTCAGACGCGAATTCATCCGCAGAGGAATTCCTGTATTTAACCCTACCCTATTTAATAAGGCGGCACTTCATCGCATTTTGAGCGCAAGCGACTCGACAAGGGGATACATTCCCCCATCTAGTCCAGTGAGGAAAGCATCCGACGTACTCGCGTTTCTCAAAACGTTCCAGCCCATTTACCTTAAACCAGTAACCGGAAGCGGTGGAGCAGGGATACTCCAGGTCGAGCTCCTGGGATCCGGTCAGATCAGAGTTCGTTCCGAAAGGTTTACGAACAATCAGAGGTTTACCAAATATTTTACGTCAGGTCAATTTCAGCATTTTATGGCGCGCCAATTATCTAAGCGGAGATACCTAGCGCAAAAGGGACTGAAACTCATTCACAAGGGCGATCAAAAAATCGATTTTAGGGTTGTGGTTCATCGCGACAGTACGGGTATGTGGAAGTCTGTGGGGATCCGGCCGAAGTTGGGTAAAACGGGATCGATCATCACCAACAGTCATGCTGGAGGCCAAAAAACCACGTGGAGTAGATTGTTCCGATGGAGTCAACAAGAACGAGTTCATTTGCCTGACAGGAGTGCTTTAGAAAAGGCGTCAATCGCCGTAGCTGAACGGTTAACCGCGTTTCGTCCACATCTGAGTCATTTGGGCATCGACGTGGCCGCATGCGAAGATGGGAGAATTTACGTATTGGACGTTAACCCCCGCCCGGGAAGAGATTTGTTAACGCCCGAAATGTTGGTACTTGTGACGCAGTATACAGTAGGTTTCGCAAGTTACCTAACGAAACAGCAAAGGCGATCGAGCTCACATGACTTTATAACACCCTTCCAATATTGAGATTTCGAGGAATGTATCACCAGATGTGTGGCGTGTGAGGAAATCTGTTTTCTCTCTGTGCGTTGACCAGGACTGACAAGTGTAACGTCAACGCCAGGCCGCTCCACAAGTTCTCGGAACAAGTTTGCAAGGTATATCTGCACACTCCCGCCGTGTCGAGGGGGAATGGGGAGCCCCTCAGGAGAAACCACAAGGACACGCATGTTCAAGATCGCCTCTTTATGATGAGAAACTGTAATATGGAAGCATCGTATTTCGCTGTATTGTTTCAAATTATGCTCGTCGTTCGCGGATGGCACGGCACGGACCAAAATAGCCGCGCTTCCTATCAAGGACTTGGTCCGAATCGTTTCTCTGGCAAGTGAAACCTAAATTTACAGAGGTTGAGCCGTATCTATTGGCACTCCGCACTCCAGCCGCTAAACGGCCTAAATTCCATAGCGAAAGAGGCGACGGAACCATGCCAGTCACCTCTCTAGGTATAGCGCACCACGCTGATATTTACATTTCATGCGTTGCTAGAGTAGCAAATAGAGGATAACTACTTGACGACCAGGTGATACTCCTATGTCACAGGGAAGCCACCTTGACGCGAAGCGACTGAATGACCTGTTGTACCATGGCGTCAAATCGCGTTCTCACGTCGTCGCCTAAGCTTACGCTCCCATCGGAATTTGTGCTCACCTGTGTATCTAAGCCGTACACTCCATTTAAAATCGTCTGGGCACCAACAGCACTCAACACGGGTTTAAGCGCGTACTCGATAACCAATAAGTGTGCGAGACTCCCGCCCAACGCAATGGGTACGACGGCTTTCCCAGATAAAACCGACTGAGGAAGTAAATCGATGTAACTCTTTAACAGCCCAGTATACGACGCCTTATACACGGGTGTGGCGACAATCACCACATCGGCTTCCTCAATCAACTCTACCGTGCGTTTGATTGTCGAACTATCGAATTTCGCATACACCAAATCCTCTGGAGGCAAATCACGAATGGATATCGTATCCGTAGATACCCCATTTTGATCCAGCTTATCTGCCACATAATCCAGAACCTTCGATGTTTTTGACACCTTCGACGGACTACCCGAAATCAACAATACCTGTGCCAAAAAGACCCCTCCTCTTGATACTCCGCTTCATGTACCATCCAGACTTATCCGGTATAGCTGTCTCGCCAACGCAACCAGCGGCGTTCTAACAGACGGACGATGGAATCCGATAGTTTTCCAACGACTGCAAATATAATAATCCCCACAAATACGATGTCGGTTTCGGAGAACTGTTGGGCATTTAAAATGAGATACCCGACACCGGAACTGGAACCGAGCATCTCAGCGACAACCAGTCCTAACCAAGACACACCCAGTGCTAAACGCAATCCTAACAAGATGTTCGGCAAAGCAGCCGGCAGCACAAGTTTTGTTAATTGCTTCATCCGACTGAACTCTAATATGCGAGCGACATCAAATAGTTTGCTATCGACATTTCTGATGCCCATAAAGGTGTTAATGTACATCGGAAAAAACGCGCCCGTCGCGATGAGAATGTCCTTCGACCACTCGCCGAGACCGAGCCATAATATGAACAGCGGCGTAATCGCCAAATGTGGAACGGTGCGCAGCATTTGTACGGATGGGTCTACCACCTCTTCAAATCGCCTGTACAGCCCAGCGAACAAGCCCGTGATCAGGCCGATACTGGCCCCCAGTAGAAACCCTAGAATCATGCGCAATAAACTAATTCCTACGTCGTTTACTAGTTCGCCAGTGCGGGTTAGACGAACAAAGGCCTCCACAATTTGTACCGGAGAAGGCAGGATTTCCGGAGTTACCCAGTTTAAACCGCAAATCACTTGCCATATGACGACGATCCCGACAGGCAAGTAAGCCCCTATCAACGGAATATTCCTTCTCTTCGAGCTGCCCCTTGGTCCCCGCTTGGTTACAACGGACTCTATGACGGCGGAAGGTTCACCGCGTTTCGTTTCGATGTGATTGGCCATCTGAGATTCGAGGTTTTGCATATCCTCCCCCCTACTTTTCAGCTTCTTTTAGAGCCTCTTCGATATACGAATTGTCGACTACCTTGGAAACATCCACTTTGGCACCCAGTCCACCGTGGCTGTACAAGAAATCCGCAGTAACCTGCTGCTCCTGTATCACCTGATTGGTGACTTGTGCGTTCTCTTCGTCAGAATTCAAAATCATCTGTTTTACAATTTGCGGGCTTAAATGTGTGGATTGGGCATACAACTGTACAGCACTATCCAGATGTTCGTTTTGCCAATCCAATGCTTGTTGATAAACCTTTAGGAAAAGGACCACCAAATCGGGGTGCTCTTGTGCGAACTTCGTTCTCACGATGGTAAATCCAGGGCTGGCAGTTCCCAAGTCTTGTTCGTTGGTAAGCTCTACAGCACCGTGCTCCGCTACTTCTTCCGTAATATAGGGGTCCCAAGTTGCCCATGCGTCCACTGCATGTGAGTCAAACGCCGGCTGCGCCTGATTGGGTTGCAACTGAACGATATGAATATCAGAAGCAGTCAACCCAGCGTGCGCGAGTGCCTGATATAACAAATTATAAGCTGAACTCCCTTGAGCCACGGCTACCTTCTTCCCTTTTAAATCCTGAAGACTTTTGATCGGGCTGCCCTTCGGCACCAAAATCGCGTCACCCCTCTTACCGTCCCCATCCACCGCAATTTCCTCGAAATTCACATTCGCCGCTTGCCCGACCAGCACCGGTGCATTGCCGACTTGACCGAAATCGATGTGATTGGACGCGATGGCAGGGAAGAACGGTGGTCCACTCGTGAATTGAACAAAGTTCACCTTGGCGCCAACTTTGGCAAACGCCTGTTCGAACCATCCCTTTTTCTGTGCTAGATACATCGGACCCGTCAGTGCCTGCGTGCCGATGTTGACAACCACTCCTTGGTCACTTGACTGACCACTGGCTGCGTGAGTGGTCGACGTGGTCGTTGCGGCGCCTGTTGCAGAACTTGACGTCCCACACCCGGCGAGCGATATGGTGGCGATAAATGGTGTGATGGCAAGTAGAATCTTTGATTTAATCCCCAATTTCATCCGCAATTCCCTCACATTCTCTCGAATTGAACAGCCTATTGCTCAGTGTGCTGCAACATATGTGTCTCCAATTGAGCGAGTACATCTCGTCTTACCTCTAAGAACTCGTTGCTCGAGCGCTTCCTTGGGTGAGGGATGTCGACTGGGACCACACTGCGGATAGTCCCTGGCTTTGCGCTCATGATCACGACTCTTTGCGCTAAAACTACGGCCTCGTCTATGTCGTGGGTCACTAGGATCATCGTCGTTTTGTTTTGTTCCCAAATATCGAGCAGCACATCCTGCATATGAGCTCGGGTAAACGCATCGAGAGCGGCAAATGGTTCATCCATCAATAGCACTTTGGGATCCCGAAGCAATGCTCTAGCGATGGCCACGCGCTGTGCCATCCCCCCTGACAACTGCCGTGGGAATGATTTTTCAAAGCCCTCGAGATGAACTAGGCGGATCAAATCCCGAACTTTCTCGCGAACCAGAGGGTTTCTCAAAGACAAATCTGCTGCAATGTTGTCTTCGACCGTAAGCCACGGAAACAGCCGATGTTCTTGAAAGATAAACCCCTTGTCAACGCCCGGTTTATGAATCTCCTCTCGGCCGATCTTCACAACTCCGTCATACTCGCCATCGAGTCCTGCAATCACCTTTAACAAGGTACTTTTACCGCAACCGCTTGGACCAATGACGGTGATGAATTCACCTTGCTCAACGCGCAAATTGATATGCGATAGGACTTTCAGCGACGTCTGACCAATGTTGAACGTCTTATTCAGACCATGGATCACTAACGGCTCGCTATCGACCATACCGACACCCCCTTTGTCATACGTGATGGAACCTAGCTCTTGCTAATTTTTCTTTGAGGAGCGGCAAAACCGATTCACCGAATCGCGTCGCCTCTTCCAAGTGCGGGTAGCCTGAGAGCACGAACGATGAAATGCCAATATCGACGAATTCAAGTAGTCTATCGGATATTTGTTCCGGCGTTCCAACAAAGGCCACCGCCCCACCCCCACGGATGGCCGACAAACCGGCCCACAGATTGGGCCCAATGACAAAATCATCTGACTGAGATTGCTTCCACAATTCGTTCTGGCGCGTCTGATTGGTCGCATCGGTTCTCGCCACTCGCTGTTTCGCAACCTCCAAGTCAGCTGGGCTGACTTTGCTAATGATCTTTCTGGCTGCCTCCCAAGCCTCTTCCTCTGTCTCGCGCACGACGACTTGCGCCCTCAGACCATACCTCAACCTGGAGCCGCCAGCTTGGCCGTGTAACTCATGTCGATAGGTTTCGACTTCATGAATTTGTTCCTTGATCCACTCAAGTGGCTCTGCCCACATTAGGTACACATCGGCTACTTGAGCGGCTACCCTTTTGCCGGCCGGTGAACTTCCCCCAAAATAGAGCGGAGGATGTGGATGCGAAACAGGTGCCGGATAACTGATAGCCCCTTCTAGTTGGTAGTACTTCCCGGAATAGTCCAATCGCTCCGTACTCGCATAGGTCGCAACCCGGCTTTTTGATTCACCCTGACTCGCTCTTGCCGAATTGGTCCAGACCCCTTTCACAATTTGCAAAAATTCGAGCGTTCGATCATAGCGTTCATCGTGCTTGTGGGCGAGCGGATCGCCTGTTGCAATCAAGTCGTCTGGTGATCCCCCGGTGACGACATTGACAAGCGCCCGGCCATTCGATATCTGGTCTAAAGAAGCAGCCATTCGCGCCGCAAGCACAGGCCCAATTAAGCCGGGCCTCATAGCGACCAATGGTTTCAGGATCTTCGTATGGGCAGCGATGGCCGATCCAACAACCCAAGCATCCGTGCAAACCCCACCTGTTGGAATTAATGCAAATGTAAAACCGCCATCCTCAGCAGCCTTTGCCACCTGAAGCATGTAGTCCAGCGTGGACTCGCGCTCAGGCTGCACGCCGATATAGGCACCATCACCTGTCGTTGGGATGAACCACCCAAACTCGACATTCGAACTGATGTTTGTCACACTCACCACTCCTAGACACCGGTTGTATAACAAAAGGCCCAGTACCACCTGTGCACGACAGGGGTAATGGGCCTCCAGTTATCTGGTCGGTAAACCATTCGTGTATCAGACTCGATTGTGTCAATCCTTATCGGATTAGTGTGATTAACACTAACACTCCCTCCAAACCCTGTCAACATCCTTTCACCCATTTTTTCAGACGCGGTTGACAGTCATTCTTGAATCAACATACAATTTCGGTAAAATCAATTGGAACACTCAATATCGGTGTTCCACAATTGCTGACTCTACGAAGAGAGGCAACCGGTGAAAGAAGATCCGGTTACCTCTCTTTTTTCTATCGGTCATTCGATGGCTACTTGAGCGATTTGAGAAGGTAACCGGCTCCATCGTTCCATGGTGATGTACAGATTCCGAAAACAGGCGAGATCAGGAGGCATAGTTCATGAATTTGTTTTGGTTTATTCCGACACATGGTGACGGTCACTACCTAGGGACAAAAAAGGGATTTCGACCACTGGATTTTGGCTACGCCCAACAAGTTGCGCAGGCCGTAGACAAACTTGGATACAAAGGCGCCCTTCTTCCTACCGGCGCAACCTGCGAGGATGCATGGATTGTCGCATCCTCGCTGATTTCATCAACCAGAAACCTCAAGTTCTTGGTGGCAGTACGGCCTGGTTTAATGTCGCCAACACTTGCAGCACGAATGGCCGCCACGTTTGACAGGCTGTCCGAGGGGCGCCTCCTCATCAACGTCGTCACTGGAGGAAATCGGGTAGAACTCGCTGGCGATGGTCTATTCGTCGACCACGATACTCGATATGAAATTACCGATGAGTTCCTCACCGTGTGGCGGAGTCTCCTTCAGGGCAAGGAAACGACGCTCGCGGGTAAACATATTCAAGTTGAAGCGGCGAAACTGAATTTTGCGCCCAATCAAAAGCCGTATCCCCCGCTCTATTTCGGCGGCTCATCTGCGGCAGCACAAAAAGTGGCCGCTGAACACGTCGACGTCTATCTGACCTGGGGAGAACCAGTTCACCAAGTTCGCGAAAAGATTGAACAAGTTCGAGCGCGAGCAGAGGCGAATGGACGTCGGATTCGGTTTGGCATTCGGCTACACGTGATTGTTCGCGACACTGAACAAGCTGCATGGCAAGCTGCGAATGACTTAATCAAATATCTGGACCCGAATACAATTCAGGCCGCGCAGCGGCGCATGAAGCAAATGGATTCCATCGGCCAACAGCGCATGCTCGAACTCCATGGGGATTCGCTGCAAAACCTCGAAATCAGTCCAAACCTGTGGGCTGGAATTGGCCTCGTGCGAGGTGGCGCGGGCACTGCATTAGTGGGAAGCCCCGAAATTGTTGCGAAACGGATGCAGGAGTACGCCGATGTGGGCATAGAGACGTT
Organism: Alicyclobacillus fastidiosus; assembly: GCF_026651875.1. GTDB lineage: Bacteria > Bacillota > Bacilli > Alicyclobacillales > Alicyclobacillaceae > Alicyclobacillus > Alicyclobacillus fastidiosus. The sequence continues at coordinate 3,335,040 of NZ_CP104067.1, forward strand.
TGTGCTGTCAGGATACCCACACTTGGAAGAGGCTTACCGGTTTGCCGAGCTCGTATTTCCACTGTTGCCAATCGCTCAACAGAAAGAGTTGATAGCTTCTGGCGAATTCAAACCCGGGACAGCCATTCCGTTCAGTCACAGCGCTCGTCCATGACAAGGAGGGAATGTGAATGGTCCGATCTGGCGAGAAGATGCGCCTGCCTTGGCGACTGTCACACACAAAATCGGGCTTACAAGGGAGCACATTTTGCCGTCCGTGGCCCACTGAACGTCGCCCGCCCACCACAAGGTCATCCCGTCGTCGTCCAGGCGGGGTCGTCGGAGGATGGAAAAGAGCTCGCCGCCCGGACTGCAGAGTCGGGGCCTGTTTCGTACCGATTATGAAGGAAATACATTGCGCGAGAACCTGGGTCTATGCCGGTCTCCAAATCCATTTACCAAAGACTCCTCACTTTCACTGGATATTTGAATAAGAATGAACGATAAGGGGGCGCCAGCCCCCTTTTTTAATGCATCCCAACCTTAGATTTGCCCCGCCGAGCAAATTTGAAGTTTTTGTCTACCTACTTACACATAGCTGTACGCGTTGTCCAGGAGCAGTCGACTAAATATAGGATATGAACTCACGCTCCACACTCGCTAACCCACCGGCGAGTGTAAAATAATAAATACCTAAACTGCCTGCTCCAAGGACGCCGACCTCGTGCACACTACGGTTCTCCCCCCTGATTTCGTGAATCAGGACACTATATAACGTTATAACCACATTCGATAAAACCAATAGGATTAATTGGCTTTTGTGTCAATTCAGCATGATTGAGCGATATACTGAACATCAAATCATACTTGTCAGACAGTCAGGGGGATTTTTGTGGATTCAATTCACGACAGTCAAGTTCCTTTAGTTGACGTGATTTTGAAATCGTTGGATGGGTTGATGTACGGTTCAGTCAATATTACTGTACATGACGGGAAGATTACACAAATTGACCGCCTTGAAAAGCACAGGATGTCCACGCCGACAGCATTAGATAGTGTGGAAAAACGCTCCAAAGTAGCACTGAAACGGGTGGAGCGCGCAGGCATGTGATCTCCTCTGTGGATTCACCATTAGTTTGTTTATCGGTACGACTTACACTAAAAAGAACCGCTAGTGTGACAGGCAAGCCCAAATTCCACCGTTTCAGGGCGACTCAGGTAAACGTGCACCGCACGTGGAAACGACATGGAGGACGCGCGCACTTTGCCGCAACGTCCTCCCTGCCCCATTGATTGCACGCCTCATTCGTTTATGAATTGGATCATTTCTGGAAATACTGAAATGACACAAGTCTGAATTAGCGTGAGGGAAAACACCGTGACCATCTGGGAAGTCCTAATCCAATCCCTTATTTCATTTATCGTCTTGTTTATTTTGGCCCGCATTATGGGTAAGCGCCAAGTGGCTCAATTGAACTTCTTTGACTATATCGTCGGCATCACGATTGGGAATATCGCGGCTAGTTGGTCGTTAGATGAGGTAAAAAACGTTCATGCCATCGCCAGTTTATTGGTTTGGACAATCGCTCCCCTGATTATAGCGTTCATTCAACGAAAGTCGTACAGAGGACGGATAATACTCGATGGAAAACAACAGATTTTGGTCCAGGAAGGACAAGTCTTAGAAAAAAATGTAAAGAAGGCAAACATCAATATCGAAGAACTTATGCAGCTGCTTCGTCAAAAAGACATTTTCAAGTTATCAGATGTGGAATTTGCGATATTAGAAACAAATGGTTCGTTAAGTGCCATGAAGAAATCAGAGTTGCAGCCCGTGACACCCAAAGACACCGGTATTCAAGTCATCAATGAGCGGGAACCTCGATTGGTCATTATCGACGGCCACGTGATGGAAAGATCTCTTCAACAAACGGGCTATTCGCGTGAATGGTTACTCGGAGAGATCATGAAACAAGGGGCATCGGATGTGAAAGATGTGTTTATCGCCCAAATTGATTCAAACGGCTCTGTCTATGTCGATCTTTATCACGATTCCATACGCGAACCGCAAATTAAAGAAAAACCGCTGCTCGCCGCAACGTTAAAAAAACTGCAAGCCGATATGATGTCTTTTGCCTTGGAAACGAACAACCCACGAGCGAAAGAGTCGTACACGCAAGGTGCGGATGTATTGGAAAAATTAATCAAGGAAGTTACGCCGTTTTTAAAGGAGTAACTGCCAGAGGCGATTTATGCGGCTTCAGCATCGTGCCGTGATTGCTCACGTCGTCTGTCATCATACGAGCATCTGCCTGTTGAAGCCCGCACACAACATCGAAGTCCTAACTGGTTCTATCTCTCTTGATAAACGTGAAGAAATCGTGTGCATACTGGTTTTTCTCGTCCACTGTTCCCTTCGTTCGGCTCACCAATTCCCAATCCGCTGGATAAAACTCAAACTTCACATCGCCAACGAACCTATGCCAAATAACGGTTAGATAGAGTTTCGTAGCGTCGCGCATAACCTGCGAAAATACTCCTGCTCCGCCAATGACAAATACCTCTTCTTCAGACCGAACAAACGGCTGTAATTCCTGGAGACTGTGGATCACCTCACACCCATCAACAAAAAATGTTCTATCTCTCGTTAGAACCACATTCCTCCTCCCTGGAAGTGGCCGCCCAATTGCCAAGTAAGTCTTACGGCCCATGACAACGGTTTGTCCCATCGTCAGGTCCTTAAAAAATTTCAGATCGGAAGGTAAATGCCATGGGAGTTTACCGTCTTTTCCGATAACATGGTTTTCACTCATCGCCACAAGTAATGAAAGCACAGTGCCCAACCTTCCTTCATGGAGAGATGTCCGAATCGTCTAGTTGCCCGTTCTATGGTTATCGCCGAAAGCAAACCACTTGATACACGCCGAGAATGAACCGCGCGTCTGGCTGTTGCCAGCAAGCCTGTATTTGAGTATGCAAGGCGGCGCCCTGAATGGAATTCAATTTGGATTCGACGAACCCGCTTAAACCCCACTCCAACCATGGAGTGAGGTTTTTCCTCCTCGTCACTGCGACGAACCTGGTATCTCTACTCGGCCATGAAGAAGATCGGGTTCGCCAGGGCTGCCATCCGCAATCCGTCTACTTCGGCGAAATATCTCCACAATTCCGCACGAATGAAGCGGGTTGACGCATGTCTGACTTCTGTCGTCCAATCACCTCGTTCAGTCACTTCGTGCCGCTCAACCTCGCCATCTTCTGCGATCACGACGACGACATCCTTCGGTTCAACACCTTCGACATGCACGTTCACCGCCGCATCCGAAGCGCCAACCTCGTCCCCCATGAGCGCTGCGCCGCACGTGAGTTCGATGCGCGGGCCACTCGGACAATAGCTCAGACTGGCGTGCCCAGCATGAATCGCCGAAAGAATATCCGATGCCCTTTTGGAAGAGGCATACACATAAGTGGTTGGATACCCATGCCTGACGTACGGATGCTCGCGATGCGTATCACTGCCAGCGACCGCGACGACTCGCCTCCCTTGAGCCAACATGCTTTGCCAAAGCGCGACACTTTGCTCGTTCGAAGGACGCCATGGACCGTTCCAAACTTCAAGCCAGTCAAATGGCACATCGTACCCCCACTGCCACTGACAACTCGGACCACCGTCGTCATACGGATGGTTAACGGATATTCGAGCGCCGCGCCGCCTTGCCTCTTGCAAGAGTCCCGTGACATCCGACGGTACCTGCACGCGAAAATCGTCACAGGGATTCGGAATCCCGAACAAATTAGCGTGGCCATGATACGTTGTCAGCTCCATCGCAGGGATATAGGTGACTGATGAATCCCTGGGATACATGTAATTTTGGCTTGTCGTGTTGTGATCGGTTAAACCGATAAAATCTAGACCAGTGCGCCTTGCAATCTCGTCCAACTCGCTGAGGGTATACGCACCGTCACTATGCAGTGTATGGATATGAAGGTCACCTTGAAGCCATTGGCGACTGGCTTTCACAAACGTCACCTCGGCATCGACGTGCGCACCACTTTTCCCAATGACGTACACACCAAGAAGGATGGCCCACCTTCCCGTTGGCAAGTCGCCTGCGAGGTAACCAGGCGTCGCTTCATCTAGGCTTATTCTCAAGTCGTATTTCGTACTCCCGCTCCATCCGCGAACTTGAGCCGGATCGCAAAGGCCCACGTCGATAATGCACGGTTCCTTCGCCTGTGGCGTGACGTTGATGGTGATGCAAATCTCGTAGATGTCGTTTGGGACATCAAAAGGAAGTTCAAGAAATCGACCTTTATCCAGCTCTGTGACATCCGTTGATAGATTGAGCACGCTCGTCATCAGCCTCTCTCCTATTCTTTGCTTGCACCTAGAAAAATGCCTTTGACAAAGTACTTTTGAACAAACGGGTAGGCCAACATCAAGGGCAGGACGGCGATGATGATCCCGGCCATTTTGACGTTGGTGGTGACCAGATTGCCACTTGAAGTAGCGGATCCTTCATTAACCAGCCCGTTGAGTGCAACTTGAAGCGTGTCCTTGCTCGAGTCGTTGATCAGTAACACTGTGGTCAATAGGTTGTTCCAACGCGTGACAAACTCAAATAATGTGACCGTGGCCAGGCCTGCTTTGGAAAGAGGAAGATAGATGCGCCACAAGCAGCGAAAGTGGCCCGCACCGTCAATTTTGGCGGCGTCCAATATGTCCGACGGAATGGATTGAAAGAAATTTTTCATCAAGATGATACTGAATCCTGAGACGGCCCCCGACAGGATCAACGCAACTAGAGTATTGAGCAGTCCCAACTGCTGAATGGTCACATAAAACGGGATCATGATGGCTTCAAACGGAATCATCATGGTGATCAAAATGAGACCCGTGATGGCGCGCCGTCCCGGTAGTGAGGGCTGGGCTAATGCATAGCCAGCCAACGTCGACAACACCACGTGGAGCAAAGTCCCCAACACGGAGACCAGCACGCTGTTTTCAAACGGCTTCCAGAGGTCCAAGACCGTCCAAACCGTTTGATACCCTGACAAGCTAAAGTGGCGGGGCCACATCAGGATGCCTGGCTGCATGGAGCCCAGATTGGAACTGAACGATTCGGCCAACGCGTTCCATAAAGGAACAATCATGGTGGATGAGATAAGCACGAGAAACAGCACGTTCACGATGGTAAAGACCCGACGTCCGCCAGTCATGTTACGTTGCACCTCGAGTATAACCCCTTTCAAATTGTGTCGTATCGGACCAGCCGTCGAGTGAAGACCGTCAACAACAGGGTAAACACCAGGATGATGAGTGCACTGGCAGTCGCTTGCCCGATGTTCATCTGTGTAAATCCCTGGTCGTACACATATGTCATCAACACGTTGACGGTCGGCTCGATGACCGCATTTCGCATCACGTAAATCTGATCAAACATCCGCAAAACCCCCATGATGGAGAGAAGGCCGACAATCTGCATGGTCCTCGCGAGACAGGGCATGGTGACGTACCAGGTCTCCTGCCAGCAATTTGCGCCGTCAACCTGCGCCGACGCGTAAAGCTCCGGATTGATTCCGACAAGAGCCGCTAAATAAATCACACAGTTGAACCCAACGTCCTTCCAAACACTCACTAGAATGATCACCCACCGTGCGACATTGGGATCCGACATGAACTGGATAGAGGACATGCCGAGTGCATTCAACACGGCATTGACTAATCCGCCGTCTGGGTTCAGCAATTGAATCCACAACCCACCGACGACCACCCACGAAAATAGGTGCGGAAGGTAAATGATCATTTGCAGGCTGCGCTTCAACCACCGCTGCACCAGCTCGTTCAGCGATAGGGCGATGATGATCGGCGCTACGAAACCGATCCCCAACATACTCACGCCGAGCACGAGCGTGTTGCGAAAGTCGACCCAAAAATTGGGGTCCGTAAGCACATTTCTAAAATTCTCGATCCCGACGAACGGACGAGTTCCAATCAGATTAAAATCTTGCATACTGATCAGCACCGAATGTACCAGCGGGTAGTACGTAAGGGCCATGAAGTAGGCAATGGTCGGCAACAACATGACATACAGTGGTATCGCCCGCTTCCACTTGCTCAAACGGCGAGTCCGTTGCTGGATGGACGTGTTCGTGTGTTGATGGAGCAACCCTGTGCTAGCCAAGATGAGACTCCTTTCCTTAACAAGTGGCGTTCATCACTGGTCGATGTAGTGGTCTCGCAACAATTCCGCATGCATTTGCTGCACCGCAGCTTGCGGCGATAGCTTACCTAGAATTGCTTCATCACCGTATTCCCAAATGATGTTTTGTGCATTTGTCCAATTAGCGTTGATGAGCGGTTGATACCCATCCTCAATGCCGATTTGTCTGGCATTTGCATATCCCTTCTGAAGTTGTGGAAATGGATTATGCCAGTATGAGCTGATTGGTTCTGGATCCCCGTGGTCCATGTTTTCATCCGTGCCAACCGACGTCAGTTGATACTTTCCGTTGTTAACGGTGTAGTCAATGCCCTGTACACCCAGGGACCCTAAAACTTCACCCGACTGCGTATTCCACCATTCCAAAAATTTGAACGCCAATGCCTTATCTGGCGCATTGGAAGGAATCGCGAACAGGCTGGTATCCCCCATCGATACGAGCGATTTTCCATCTGGGCCAACGGCTCCTGGTAGAGCTTCTGCATCGAACGACGCACTCGCGCCCTGAGTTTTGGCCAAATTGTTCAACATTGGAACCCATGCATCCCAGTAGACGAACATGCCAACGCGATTGGATAGGAAGAGGTTTCGCTCGTCAGCCGTACTATTGGTCACGAAATTGGGATCGAGTAGGCCATTGGCATAAAGTTTGTGCAGCCAGGCATAGACGGGCACTGCAGCGGATGTTGCATACGGAATGGAGAGCTTGCCATCGTTCTCGACATATCCATTTTTGAGCCCCACGGCACTCATAAACGGCTCGATATCGTACAGGGAGGACAGTGTGAGGCCGTAGGCATGCTCCTTTGTCTTGAATGCTTCAAAGACTTGATAGAAATCGTTGAGCGTCGTCGGCTGTGACAATCCCAACTGTTTCATCCAATCTTCGCGGACGATCGGCATCAACGCACCTTGATACTTGACGGGAACGCCATAGATCCCCTGGCCGTTGGGGCTGGAAAGTTTGATGTCGTTCCATTCATACTGCGGTACCACTTTCGGATCTCCCAGCACAGAAGATTGTTGAATTTGACTTTGCAAATTTGTCACTTCACCGGCCTTCGCCAGAGTCGCCAACGTACTTCCTTCGGTATATACAACATCGATCTTCTGCCCCGCCGCCAGCATAGCCGTCAGTTTTTGGTCATAGTCTCCTGTCGTGCTGATCAACTGAACTTTACAGTGCAAAGCATCCCCAATGGCGGTGGCAAACGCGGCGTTCTCCTGCGGGTTTTTGCCGCCGATGACGCCGGTGGCAATGGTTAACGTCGGTTCGTTCGTGGTTGACGCTGCGTCATTTGTCGCATTGCTAGGCTGAGAAGCACCGCACCCAACCAGCGTCGAGACGGTCAAAGCCGATGTGGACAGAACAGTTAGGACGCGACGAGTTGTTTTCATCGTAGGAATACTCCTCTACACATTAGTTTCGTTACGGGACACTTCGACACGATTCGCGGACTACCAAATTCGACCGAATGGTTTGATGAACAATTGGCGCAGAATCGTCCTGGATCCGACGGATGAGTAAAACGGCAGCTTCCCGTCCGAGGTCTTCTGCATTCAACGACACACCTGACAGCGGTGGACGAAATTCCGGTGCGAAGACAGAGTCATCGCTAAAGGCAAACACCGAAATGTCGTCGGGAATGGAAAGACCCAGTTCCCCCGCCGCCCGATACACACCGAGTGCGACTTTATCGGTATCCGCGACGACGGCGGAGAACGAAACGCCTCGAGCCATGAGACAGTGAATACTTTCCCACCCATAGTCGAGTGACGGAACAGACGCATTCTTGAATACGTGGAGTTCAGGTCGTACCGCGATGCCAGCTTGTCCTAGCGCCGTTTCGTAGCCGCGTTGACGGTCGATGGAAACGGTCCGCTCCTTCGAAGTATTCAAAAATAAAATCTCGCGATGACCGAGGCGGATCAAATACTGAGTCACTTGTTCTGCCGTCATTTCGTTGTCGTTATCGACGTAGCACAGTTGTGGGCGCAATGGTTCCGGTGGCTTACCTACGACAACCGCAGGAGGATCCGATTGTGTTCTCTTCGTCAACCGAATGTCATCCTGTTCCGGATCTAAAAATATTTCGCCATCCACCGGATTCGTCGTGAGATACTTCGCTTGCCCTTGATAATCGGTTGACATCGTATTGACTAGCAACCGATATCCATGCTCGTAACAGACTTGCAATACTCCGTTGATCAACGACATGTGGAACTTACTGAACTTCGTGTTCTCTCCAGGCATACTCAAACCGATAATGCTCGTCCTTTTCACAGAGAGAGTTCGCGCCCAATAATTCGGTTTAAAATTCAACTCCTGTGCCACTTTTAAGACCCTTTCCGCAACCTCCTTGCGCACATGCCGATTCTGTGTGAAGACGTTGGAGACTGTTCCTTTTGATACGCCGGATAAACGTGCGACATCATCAATGTTTGCCATGCTCATTCTCCTATTCTCACCGCGATATTAAACCGGTTTAATTAAGATGCATTATGAATTCTGTTAAAATTCATTAAATAGTTGTTGTGATATTTGTATTGACGCGAAAAGAAACAACCCACAATAAGGAACGAGTGCTCTGTGGGTTGTTATGGTAACGAATCTAGTGGTAACTAAGACCCGTCCGCTCTGGTGTAAACAGCGATGCCCTCTTCAATGAGTCAGTAAATGTCTCTTCTTCTATGTTCTCAAGTGTTCTGAAAAACAAAAAAACATTGACCAGAGCCGGTTGCAAATGTAAACATATTTTATCGTTACTATAATAGAGCGTGTCCGAAAAGCCCGCAATTTTGAGTAAATAGCAAAACGCACCGATCCGCAAAACTGGTAAAATTGAAGGTATCCAGCCGTCAAATTTTCCAGTTCTGGAGGTGCGTTTTTCCATAGATTTGCAGTTAGACCTGCTTCCATACGCCTATTATAACACGCTTGGCTTCGACCCCGAACTCGTTGATTACGTAGATCACATTGACGACTCATTCCTGGACCTGCTCGTCGGACCCCTGTACGACAAGAGAGGACGCAGACCCGCATCTCCAATCGCCTATTTCCGGATGCACTATCTGTATTTCACTAGGCCGGAGATTACCTCATTCCGTCAATTGTGCAAACAGTTGCGAGACCCAAAGAACCAGGCGTGGCGCAGCTTCATCGGTGTACCCAATCCAGCAAAGGTTCCGTCACACCAGAGCCTGAGTGACTTCCGTAACAAAGTAGGGCCGGACGTATTCGAACAAATTCGTGACGAGTTTATACGTCAATCCATTCACATGGAGGGATTCATCCAGGACACCCTCGCCGCTATTGACTCTCGTCCGATTTACGCCAATGTCAACGGATACAAGAAAAAACGCTGCGATTGTGAGGTTAAGTCAGTTTGCACATGTGAAAAAACGTTTTCTGACCCGGACGCCACCTATGGGGCACAGCGCAGCAAGGTGAACCAGAACCGTTTCTTCGTTGGTTACCGGAAGCACTCGATTGCAGTAAGAACATCTCAAGGACCTGTGGCCTTGTTGTCTATCCTTAAGCCTGCGAATGTGGGCGACATTCGAGTGATGCTTCCACTGATAGAGAAACTCCGGCAGATTAACGAAATGCGCACTCAGTATCTCGTTGCCGACATGGGTTACATAGATGCGGATGACCAGAAGGAGGCATACCACAAACACAGTATGGCTGTGGTTACAGGGTTTCGCAGTGGTATGGTGATGCCAGAGGAATGTAATGAACATGGGCAACCTGAGTGCGAACAAGGCGAACGACTGATTTGGGATGGCTTTGACTGGAAAACGGCCACTTCCTGGTTTCGTGGGGACTCAGAGAAATGCCAGTCATGCCCGCTATCCGGGGTATGCAGCAGGCAATTCGAATTTTCCTTTGACGACAAACCGATTGCATACGGCCCGGTGCCACAAGGCACCATGCTGCATGCCCAGATGCTTGATTTCAGAAGGCAGATTGAGCTGTCCTTTGCGCAAGAGTCCAATGAGTTGACAACAGTTATGAAACACAAGAAGGTGCCTGTACGAACAAACAAACGAGTACAGTCCTTCTTCACCATGCAGGATATATTCCAGCTCATGCAGGCGAGGATAGGTCACATTCGAGAGACCATGCTGCCTGATGACCACATAGAGCGAATTACACAAATGTATACAGTCCAGGCCGAGCAATTGAAACTCGATATCGCTGCATAGGCAAGCAGAACCTGGAAAATAAACAAAAGCCAATGTTACTGACAAGGGGTTCGTGCGCCCATTTTCAAGGGTGAGCAGGCAATGTGTTCCCATACGGAGGCATTCACCAAATTACCAAGTAAACTTATCCCATATCAGGAAGCCTGTATTCATGTATTTGGCTAGACATTTACTCGAATCGGATGCTTTTCGGACAACCTCTAATAGAAACCAGTCAAAGGTCGGTCCACATGACTAAATATCTGACTTCTATACCACAAATAGTCCAAATGATGGACTTCCTATCAGAAATCAGTACTTTATATGAAGTGGAGCCCGGCCCAGAATTCCGACTGATCGCTTCCAATTCGAAAGCTCGGTTACTTGGAGCGGCTCCAAGTACTTTTTATGGGCAGTTGATGAGTGATTTTTTACCGAAGGACTTTTACCGAAATACACTACTACCGATTGTCACGCAGGTAATAACGAGCAAGCAAAGCTTTAGAGGCAAGCACATCACCCCGTATCCGGGTGGTGTACAACTAATGGACTGTTTAGTGACTCCAGTTATTGAAAACGACAAGTGCACTCACATTTGGGTAATAACTAAGCACCAGCGAACGGATGAAGATCTTGAATCCCTATCATTCACTGATGAACTTACGAAAGTATCAAATCGAAGATTCATTTTAGAACGCCTAAGCAAGTCGTTTAAACGATATATTGAACAAGAAATAGAATTTTCCATTATGCTAATCGATCTAGATAACTTTAAAACTATAAACGACACTAAAGGGCACCAATTCGGCGATAATTTATTAAAAAACATCGCTAGACGGATGTCGTCGTGCATACGAGATAGTGACCTGATTGGGCGACTTGGCGGAGACGAATTTGTTATTTTGGCTGAAGGCCAAGGGTCTCAAACGATCGTGTTCGATATTGCGCAACGGCTCTTAGAAAAAACAAGGGAACCGTTTAATATAGAGGGTTCCAATTTATCCATAACGTTATCTATAGGTATTGCACATAGTGGAGCCCACCCCAGCACCGAGAGTATGCTGGCAGATGCAGATAATGCTATGTACAAAGCAAAGTTGCTGGGGGGTAATAGGTATGTGGTAAATGATTCTTAACCCAAGTCCGTCTTGAACATATGCCCCCGTTGATATGAACGACACCGTCAAGCCCCGTGTCGTTCATTATGACTAGTAAAAGAAGGGCTGCCTTGTCGGCAACCCCTATGCGGCTTCATCAGGTTTAGCTTAGCTCACGTGATTGCTGGAAGGCACCTGCGTTATCGGTAGCCCACTGCTGGAACGTTCTAGGTCGACGACCTGTTATGTCCTGAACGGTGTTCAAAACTGCGGTCGGGGGCTCCCTTAAAATCTGAAACAACGCTTCAACTACCTCTGATGGTGCAAATCGTTTCATGGTCTCCTTAGCAATTTCCTCAGCCATGTGTTCGAAACGAATGTCCTTTCCAAGAATGTTGCTTAAGATTTTCACCTGTTCAATCGTTGTCAGTAGTTTAGGTCCAGTGAGAGTATAAATTTTGCCCTCATGCCCGTACGATGAGAGTACCTCGGCTGCTACATCCGCTATATCTCGGGGGTCGACTGGAGTTGTTGCAACGTCGCCAAACGGAGCCCGCACGATACCCTCTGTCCGTATAGAACCAGCCCACTGGAAAGCGTTCGACATGAAAGCCCCTGGACGAAGAAACGTCCATTTTATACCAGAAGCTCGTATCAGTTCCTCGGTGTTAAGGTGATTCCGACCAATCGCATTTCCTACGGGTAATTCAACAGCACTTGAGGACAGGAACACGATACGCTCAACACTGAATGCCTTCGCAATTTGAGGGAATGCCTCGCTACCGGGTACTCGAACCAAATACACGCTTTGAACTCCATCTAGTGCTTCCTTCAACGTCTCAGGTGCAGTCAAATCACCGATAGCCACCTCAACTTCTGCAGGAAATGATACTTTTGCTGGGTTCCGAGTCAGAACTCGGACTTGGTGACCACCTTTACATAAATTATCTACTATGTGACGACCTACATTGCCTGTTGCACCAGTCACTAAAATCATCAGTTTCAACCTCCTCCAATTCGGGACACCTCCATTATCACTGAATTACCCGGTTCCTCCATCCGCCATAGGGACTGTCTCTTATCCGACTTGAGTCGGAGTCCGACGTGTCCCTATCCTGCCCCTTCGTATTACGTAAAGGCCATGCTTATACCTGCATCTGTTTACTTTGTGAATCGGACCATTGGTGATGAAGATCGAGTAAGGGGCAGGCATTATGACTATGTCGATGGGGATAAGCAATGTGTTGGCGCAGTTTTTGGGGGGCTTTATGCTCGGAACCAATGGAGACGTAGGGTTGATGCTTGTTATCGGAGTCATCGTGTCGTCGATAGGTCTGATTATGTTGGTGCTTATAGTACCTCGTGGACGTGGAAAGTCGGCGTGTTTCGGAATCCCAAATTCGACGGAGGCGTTCCAGTCGTATAAACATGCAACGGCAGTGAAAAGTGCCTTGTAGCATTTATAGGCACCATCATCGCTGCGCTGCAAAGGGTAATTATGCTCATCACTCGCAAGGCTCGAAGCAATACTTTAATCAAAAAAAGGGTCAAAATAGTTTTCTGAGCAACGTTGCGCAATCAGAGCTCGAATAACGAAAAACACGGTGTCCGAATGACTATCACCTAACTGTAAAAATAATACATAATATCCGTTGTCTTTTGTGTGCCATACTGCCCAAGAGCCAGTACGCCCAATGAGGCTTGCTCGCGATTGGAAATAAAAGAGTTTTTTGCTTCGCTACGTATTGGATAAGCCTTGATTTGTGGTCATAATACAATGAGCAAACGATGCATCCTCTTGGGCTGTACGATGTGAATAAATGACTAGGAGACACGCTATAAATGAAAGAACAGTACTATGATAAATTGCTGCATATTAAGACCGATGGAAACCAGAATTTCCCGAGTGATTTTCACTATTACCGTTATGAACCCACCCCTTACAATGCACTCGAACAGCTTTTTGAGTGGTACGAACTAAACAGCAACAATCGCCTGGTTGACTTCGGGTGCGGAAAAGGGCGGTTGAATTTTTTTGTCCATTACCTTTTTCAGGGATCCGTTGTGGGTGTTGAAATGAACGAGACTTTTTATCAGAGTGCGCAAGAAAATCTGAAAAACTACATCAGAAGAAACAGAGTGAGCAAAGGGCAAATTCAGTTCTATCACTGCTTCGCGGAAGATTATCGTGTCAACCCATCCGATGATCGTTTTTATTTTTTCAACCCGTTTTCAGTACAAATCTTCATGAAGGTTATCGGCAATATCTTAAAGTCCTTTGAAAAAACGCCTAGAGAATTGGACCTTCTTTTATACTACCCATCAGACGATTACATCTACTTCTTGGAAAATGAAACCCCATTTGAACTGCAAGCAGAAGTTACTTTAGAGGATTTGTTCGTTAATGACCCGTATGAGCGATTTTTGATTTATCGGTTGGGTGTTTAATAATACCCGTTAACGGGACTAGTGACATAGGGAAGAACTATACCTGTGATCAAGGGTTTGTTCCCCCTTATAGCCGCTATTGTGATATAAATAGAATATTCCACAAATAAAGGAGAACGCCTGTGTATATTGTGGCCAAGAAAGTCCTCAACGCAGTGATGGTGGCATAATAAGGGGACTGGGTAGCCATCCCCTATCTAATTGAGGGGATATTTAAGTTGGCAAATTTATAAACACAAAATCTGCGAATGATGTCATGGACGTTACAGATTGTTAACGAAGCTATCCATGACAAGGAGAAACTTGGACAGATAATTGGAGCTCGTATTCCACATGGATTTCCTAGTGATCCTGTTCGGAAACATTTGTTGCCATCAAAGTTAAGAAATCTTGAAATAGATTCTAGCTATGGACAATGGAGCGGCATTATTGTCCATAAGTCGGACAATATTGTGATTGGTTCTATGGGTTTTATCCCCTCCTGATCAACAAGGAAACGTAGAAATTGGATACGACATCATTCCTGAATACCAGGGTCGAGGATATGCCACAGAAATGGCGAAAGCATTTATTCGTTGGACGTTTGAAGAAACACCTATTTTACGGGGTTACTGCGGTATGTCGCTCAAGTAATATAGGCTCTATTCGTGTTCTTGAAAAAACAGGAATGAGCCAACTGGAGCCAAACGACAATATGTTGAACTGGGAACTGAAAAAATAAAAAGGAAGGGGTGGCATAAACTTTTATTGAACTAGGCGAAATGCGTCACTGAGCCAATAAATATATGGAACTGAATATAATGTTGTATATTTTATTGACTAAAAAATAAGGGAGACGGAGCAGACAATTATATGCGCTCCGTCTCCCTTTTTCTGATGACGTATTCCTAAATTGCCGGTTGAGATGTGATCGTGAAAAATCAAGGTGTATGGCCATCAGGGAGATGTTTTCGAGCGGTTAAATTACCGGACATTACCGGACATCATATACATAAAGTGCATACTTATCCAATTTTCGAAAGGGGTACATATTGCATTCATCGCCGTCAGGAGAGGAAACTGTGGCATTTACACCAAATTTTACTTGACTTTTCAGAATGACCCCAACAATCCCCGAGAAGGGCTAACCGCTCTATCTCATCTGAATTGGGGTTGCGTTAATGTTGCCAGTGGTCAGGTCTCATGAGCAGTACCAATCCTTCGTTCAGCAACAATTGCGTATTCACTATGCAAATGGGTCGCTTCTGTTTGTCTCCAAAGACTGGTCACTCCAAAGCGTACAGCAAGATAGCAAAACTAATAACTCAACTACAGAAGCGTTCCAGCAACAAAGTCCGAGTTTGTTGAACGCTTTCGTGATTACACCTGGGACAAGGCAATTTTAGATGCTGCACACGACGCGCTGCCAATTTACGAGTACCTTCATTCGCGAGGTATTAAGCCGTTCATTGATTTGAACTTGCGCAGTACAGGAAGTAAAGGTGGTTCAGAAGGATAACATCACATTTTCCCCGACTGGGATCCCCTTCTGCAAGAAGGGATTGGAGATGAAAGACCGTGGATATGACAGTACACGGGGTCGACGCAAATACTATTGTCCGCTCGTCGTAAAAGGCGTGGTGACTTGTAATACGCCTTGTTCCGATTCACCTTACGGAAGATGCGTTCACACATACACCAAACACAATCCTCGCTTGTTCCCACCCGTTGCCCGCAACAGCAACGAGTGGGTCAATGTCTACAAACGCAGAACCACCTGCGAGCGTAGCAACAAGCGAGTAAAAGAGGATTACCACCTCGAAGCTGCCAAGCATCGCAGTACCATGATGTGGACAGCCCGCATCTACGGTATCGCCATGTGTCAACACATGGACGCTTGGTACCAAGAGAGCAATCTAGACCTGAGATCGATGCTCTTGTCAGCCTGAGAATACCCCAATCATACCATCTCCAGCGATGACTTTTTGAAATCGGATCGTCATCGCTCTGTTTGCTATACCCTTTTTCATGAAACATCGTCCCAACAACCATGAAACCGTCGATTTCCAGCGCATTTCTGGAATTCCACCTGTTTTATCTCACTTTTCAAGACCCCAATGCTGAGAGGCTATTTCAAGAACGATGACTGCGAAAGGACAAAGAATTACCACCATATTCAATCGATAATTCGAGTAAGTTCCATCAAATTCGAAACAATGTAATCCGGATGTTGACCGAGTTCCTCAATCGGTTCCTTGGACCGATTCACCCAAGCCACTTTGAAACCGAACGATTTTGAACCAGCGACGTCCCATCCATTGGATGATACGAACAAGATCTCTTCTTTCGATACCTTCGATGCTGATACGGCAAATTCGTACACTTTCGGATCAGGCTTATATACTTTCACCGTGTCTACGCTGAGGATTCTGTCGAAACATGAGGTCAGACGTGCATTGTCAACCAATGGAAGGAGCATCGCCTCTGTTCCGTCCGACAAAATCATTTTCCGAACGGAACGCAGCGCTCGAAGTGCATCCCCGGTTTCGGGGTGTGGAGGAAGAGTTAAGTATGAAGAAAGCAACACGTCAAGGTCCGTCTTAGTATAGGACTTTCCAAGTTTATTTAGTGTGAATCGTAGGGCGTCTTGATTCACTTGTTCAAAGTCTGCGTACCGACCCATTAGTGAACGTAACCAAGTATACTCGAGCTGCTTCTGACGCCATACCCGGCTTATTATTTTCCCATTTCCAGGGAATCGTTTTTCAGAAACTGTGGACACTGCATATACGTCAAACAATGTTCCATAAGCATCAAAAACAATGGACTTTACCAAAATGGGTTCCCTCCGTTTGATTAGGGGAAACTTTCTTTAACAGGTTACGCAAAATGCGATTCTCGAGTGCCTGTTAACGTTTTGCACAGAACCACCTGCATCCTCAGTCGTCCGTTCCGGGACTAACCTCTCTCTCTATGATTTAAGATTTTCCCAGTCATTTAGCGGTTTTCTTTGTACACTAAACATCACATTTTAGGCGGAATTCCGTGATTCCATGTTCTTTTTAGGCTCAAGGGTGTATTCAAATAAGGGGTGTACCCCTTTTGGTGAATTATGGTCGCGCTTTTGGATCTCCACATATACCTTCGCGGCCTACCCTCCCATGTCTCACGGGGTCCTTAAGTACTGGTGAAGACCCTGAAACTCCGCATTCTTCGCAATAAGTGGAATCACGCAGCGGAAGAGTAATGCCCGTAACTGTGGTCGACCTCTTTTACTGATCTGGGTCTTGCCTTTATGGCTACCAGAACTATTCTCCTTCAGATTCAATCCTGCTAACTTTTGAATCTGTCTAGGATGCTGGTACGATGAAATATCCCCAACCTCTGCAATAAAACCAGCGGCCGTCACCAGCCCAATGCCTGGTACGCTCATCATTTGTTCGGCCCCTGGCACCTGACCCGCTAACTGTTCAATACCCGCAACCGATTGTTCTAGTTGTGCATGCAGCAAATCGTACTGACCAAGCAAAATCTGAAGCTCTTGGCGTGCCATCTGCAGTCCCACAGTGATGCCAATCGTGTCAGTAGCGGCCTTTATGAGCTGTCGAGCACGGCTGACACCGACTCCACGTTTGATCCCATTGTCACGCCACTTACTCGCGATTTCCGACTCAGTCTCTTCCATGACGTTCATAGGTAACGGGAATACATGCAAGCACACCAGTGCAGCCTTGTCTTCCCAATCCTTTGAAGCAACAGAGCTTATGGGATTTATGCCTCCTTTATGTTGAAGAAGGAGCAAACAGTGCCTTGTAATCATCCGCTAGAATTGAATACAGTTTTAGGTCATGAAATGCACCTTTTGCAAATAAGTGCTGTCTTAAAATTCCTTCGAACTTCATATTTACCTTCTCCATCACTCGCCAAGATCCAATATTCGGCACCTCAGCTCGTGCTTCGATTCTGTTAAGAGCTAACTCTTGGAAGCCATATCGAATAATCTCCCGCACAGCTTCAGTCATGATGCCTTGTTCCCAATATTTTTTGGAAAGTGCGTATCCGATCTCTGCACGAGAATGATTAGAGTTTACATAGACAAATCCTACTGTTCCAATGAATTTTCCATATTGCTTATCGACAATTCCCCAATCGGTTGGCTCGTTGTTCTCATATTTCGTTAAGACAACATTGATATATTTCAAAGTATCCTCCAAAGTTCGATGAGAATCCCAAGTCGTGAATCGGGACACATTTGGGTCACATGCATATGCAAACATGTCATCTACATCATCTTTGGTAATTCTCCTTAGGACAAGGCGCTCTGATTCCAAAGTAGGCATATACGTATCGTTATGCATGAACACACCTCCTACAAAATGAGATTCTGATTCAATATTCAATATTTTTTGCGCATCTGACGTTAACCTGCACGGAGCCAAAAGCTTTGTGTCGCTATTGCCTTAACGACACAACGGAACAGCTACTCTAACCTGCTGATTAGTTCGTACGGACGTACCTTCCAAGTCTCATAGGCAACGCTATTTTTGTTCTTGAGTGCATCGAGTGCTCTTGATCTCATATGAGGGCGAACGATATATTCTCCAATATTCTGCTCAGTCAGTCTTAAAAATTTTGCTTGCTGTATCTCCTCTGGCTGAGGAACTATCGTGCCACTCAAATACTCTCCAAGGAATACCACGGAAAGAATTGTCATCGATACATTGTAGTAAATACCCGTTATTCTCGTCGGTTTTATTTTTATTCCAGTTTCCTCCAAAACCTCTCTGCGAACAGCTTCATCCATTGGTTCTCCTTCCTCAACTTGTCCCCCTGGAAGCTCCCATGTATCCGAGCGGGAATGTGTTTTAACTAATAAAGCGTCACCTTTTGAATCAAGGACCAATGCAGATACAGCGATGATATGCTTTGGAACCATGTCCGCACCACTTCCTTCTTTATTCAACTCTTGTGCCCCAATGAATTTAGGAATTAGCACCCAGTTTATTTAGACCCTGCAACGTCCACTCAATAACTTCAATTGCAGAATCAACTCGGGCGTTCACATCCCCAGTAAACAGACGCCGTATTTGTCTCTCCATTACTGGAATGATGGCCAGATCCCGAAGATGGTACAACACTGAACCACTTGGAGACACAGGCGCATTGTTTATCGCCCAAATTCCCTCAATAATTTTTCACGATGTGGTTTAAACGACAAATGATGCTTTTAAATCATCGTTGTCTTCCTTTGCAGCCTTAATTTTGATTAAGGAACTTTCGAGCCAGTGTGAGATGGATTTTAGTACGCTCTTTGGAGTTCGATATTGATCCAGCAGGGACTGTGCCAAGTCTTTCAGTTGTTGCAGTGATCCTTGTCGGTCCAAAAGAATAATAGCGTCAAGAAAATTATACAGTCCCATTGGGGTTTCTTTACACTTGTTCATGGCTCGTTGAAAGTCGGCAAATTTGATCTCAACGAGCAAGCCAATAATTTCATTGTCCCGCTTCGTCTCCTCGAAGTTTCAGTAACTAAGCGACGGTGAGTTGTGCTACGGATAAAGGTCACATCAATCATTAACCCACCCAATTTTCTTTTTGGGCTAATCTGCCCCTGTGCGACGGAAGGACGTCAGCCCTCAGTGCATAATAATGCAGATTTTTCGGCTAATGCCCCCTCTAGTTCAAGATCGCTAATCTTAAAACCATTAAGTCCTCATCGAAATAATGTCCATCAAACTTCAAGGCATGTGGTTCTACACCGTAAACTTCAAACCCCAGTGAGGTATATAGCCGTTTTGCTGATTCGTTATTAGACACAACCGTTAAATGAATCTGTTCCAACCCTTCGCATTTTTTTGTTGCCCTTTCAATGAGGGCTAACAGTAGGGCTTTACCTAACCCCCGTCCTCGAAATTGAGGCTCTATGTACATACCGTAGATATTTCCTTTATGTGCCGTCTTAAGCCTGTTCTCACGTGCAAAATTGACAATGCCAACTAATGTGTTGCTGTCGTCAAAACATCCCAACGTAAATTGATCTTTTGTATGCTGTATCCTCTCTATAAAATTCCGCAAAGGTCTAGTTGCTTCTTGCTCATACGTTGATCCAAATGAATCGGGATCATTTTTCAATGCACGCAACCTAACTTCCTTATACACTTGGGCGTCAAAGTCGTCCAACAGACGAATGTTCATAAGTCACTTCCAATCCATTATCCGAGTGTGATTTCAAATAATCTTTACGAATTGAACTAACCTGCCCACTTGCGCAAGAACACTGAAGCTATACAACCGTATGATTATTCAGGAATCACCGCACAGATTATGAGATTTTCGCGCCCTGCAGTTTAACAACGAATTCAGTTAGTCCGCTTCAGTTCTCATATCCGCAATACGTTGGAAAGCTGTCGATGACTGACCATTTTCTAATCTCTTTCGGATCAGGTCAGCACACTCCTCAGAACTGAGCTGCGAGGTGTCGACCTCCAGGTCATAAATGCCTGGCACGTGAACGGATTCCTGCCACAACACTACAGGCCGCGGCACAGATCCGTCCTCAGAATAACCCATATTCCACGTAGCGATCCTACGCTCCATCACGGTCTCTAGTGGGCACCTCACACCCACAAGCAGAACAGGCAGGTCCTTCAGTATTCCCGCACATTTTGGGAGAATCCCTCGTGGGACAGAATATCCATCGTGATGTCCAACATCCACCACCACGTTTATCCCCAATCGGCTATGCACAGCGATTGACTCGTACATCGCTTGATATAAGGTTACAATCAACGGTTCAAGGTCGGGACAGTGGGCTCCAGGTCTTAATCCGATCCCTGGATAATAGCGTTTCGGAGTCATCGCCATAAATCGATCGACCCCTAAGTTTAACCAAACACCGTCAAATGTATTTTGGATCACAGTCGCGATGCTAGTCTTCCCAGATCGCGGAGTACCGTTCAGGATCACTATCTGTCCTGGTTTATTCTCGTGTAGCATGAATGAATCTTCCTCCTATTACGCCCGCGTTCATAATGTGGGCCTGCCTGAACACCACTCATCAGAGATATACATAATTCAAAACCCGACCACGAATTTCATAGGTCGATGCCCGATACCAAGGACGCCCCAAATACCAAGTCGTCTTGCATTGCAATATCAGCGATACGTCGAAAAGCTGTCGATGCTCGACCATCTTCCAATCTCTTTCGGATCGAGTTAGCACACACCTCAGAACTGAGCTCTGAGGTGTCGACCTCCAGGTCATAGATGCCTGGCACATGAACGGATTCCTGCCACAACACCACAGGCTGTGGCACAGATCCGTCCTCAGCGTAACCCATATTCCACGTAGCGATCCTTCGTTCCATCACCGTCTCTAGTGGGCATCTCACTCCTACAAACAGAACAGGCAGATCCTTCAGTATATCCGCACATGTCGGGAGAATGTTTCGCGATTCGGAGTATACGTCGTGGTGCCAGACATCCACCACCACGTTTATCCCCAAACGACTATGCAGAGCAATGGACTCATACATAGCACGATACAGGGTCACAATAAGAGGCTCAAGATCAGGGCGTTCGCCCCCAGGACGAAGCCCAATGCCAGGCTGGTAGCGATCGGGAGTAATTTTCTTAAACATGACCTATGCAGTTGTTGTATGAATTAGGAATTTCGAAAACAAGAAAAGACTTGACAAATCAAAAACACCGCAATAATCGCCGAGAAGGTACTGGTTACCTACCTCTTAGTGATTCGGGTGTTGTGCGTGGCGAATTTATGCAAACCAAAGTTCAAAGTTTTATCGTCGTTCAGTCAGGTCGGTGGGATACCGTTGCTTTGTACCCTGTGGGAGCGTTTTGACCTCTCTCTGCTACTATCTCAATCCGGCATTTTCAAAGTTCGCGGTGTGGCGACCTGGGTCCTTGCTTTCCTTTACGTGGTCGGATTAATTAACCGTTCTCCCTCGGTGAATGCATTGTCGTCGTTTTATAACCAAGACGGTCTACTGCAACAGACACTCGGCGCGAAGAAGATATCGCAATCCGCACTCAGTCGGTTTCTGACCGGGTTTTCCGGTTGGGATGTATTCAACAATAAGCGTACTGAAAGGCTTCAGGATGACACAGACACTGCACTAACAAATGGCGATGTTCTGGCCTTGGACGACACGCATGCACCACACCCATATGCGAAGAAAATCCCCTTTCTCTATTGGCTTTACGACAGTTCCAGCAAAACCTACACATGGGCCATGAACATCGTCGCATTACACGCTGTTCGCCGAAACGGTGTTGAGTACCCATGGTCCTATTCCATCTGGAAGAAACCAGAATCGGAGACAGCTAAAGAGTCTTCAAAACTAGACTTGGCATGGCGCATGCTTCAGGATGTTCGCAAACAAGTATCGTGTCGATTGTGGGTTGTTATGGACCGTTGGTACTTCAGCAAACCATTCTTGCGTCAGTGCGAGTCTGCCAATTTCGATTGGATCACGAAGGCGAAACGCAATACGAAGCTGTTCCGTCGACTCATTGAACCGGGCACCGGGCGTGAACGATTTGTTCCCATACAGCCCATAGATTTGATTCGTGAAGTCTATCCGCGCTTGAAGATGCAACCCAAGGCGAAAGTTGCTTCTGTAGTCTGTCAGGATATCTACATACAGATGCCGGCAGAAAAACGCAATCGTAAAGGACAAATGATCATAAAAATGAAGTACACACCCATTGCTGCAGTGGTTGGCTGGCGGGTTAAGGAGGAGTCTAAGGATACCGAGCGAAGCAGGATCGACACAACCGACGAATCAGACCACGAACCCGCGGCCGACTACAAGGGTGCATATCTGCTGATGAGTAATCGTCACGACGTTCCACAGGAAGTGCTTGGGGCATGGCTACGCCGCTGGAATATTGAAATCCTGTTTCGTACAGCCAAGCAAGAGTTGGGTATGTTGAACTGCCATTCACAAAACGAGAACCACATTCATGCACACCTGACGCTGCTATTCACGGCGGAAACTCTCATTCGGTATCTGCTTTGGGCACAACGAAAAACAGCGGGCAAAGAGGATTGCACCCACGGCCAAGTGATCCGCAATCTAATTTGCATCCGCTGCCACACACGTCGAGTCCATAGTAGAAATAAACCAGACTCGATTACACTCGATCTTGACACAGTCGCAAAGGATTTTGCAAGACTGATTCGTAGACTTTGGCCACCCAATCTAGAAATCGGGTGGTTCTGTCCCTTTTCAACCAACCAATTGTTGGGGACAACTGCATAGGTCATGCTTAAATTGACTACCTCCTAGATTCATCCACACACCATCGAACGTGTTCTGGATCACGGTAGCAATACTGGTCTTCCCAGATCTCGGAGTACCATTCAGGATGACTGTCTTTCCGAGGTTATCTTCGTGTGCCACACGTTACCCTCCATATAGTACCTTGTCTATACTGCTGGGCTAATCCGCTGACGTGTCGCTGCCACACCAGTAATACAAGCTACATTTCGCCCTCACGCTGGATGCGAATTAGGTTCAGAGATGTACTACAGGGTTCAAGTGTAGCATGATATTTTTAGATACTTCAGTCTGTATTTTCAGTTTATTTTTCGGTATCGTAAATCTCGAAGGAACATTTGCTACTCTCAAATCCTCTGTCGCTAAACTCAAAAGTTCAATGAGCGTGGTATTTACGGTGTGGATATTCATTCAAAAGAGTTGCTGCTGAAGTACTAATAAATTGATGAAGCTTAGGATGAGAAAAGGGGGTGTCCCAAAAGTCAATTTTGGATTTTTGAAGCCCCACTTTGATTAAGAATTCCTTAAAACAAGAAGCCTCCATCTCCACTTTCACTGTGGATTTGGAGGCTTTTCTATATGATGTTGGGACTGGATGACTTGGTACGACCCTTTTGGGACAGCCCCTTTTCATTGTTGATGTTTTCCTATTTCGAGCCGTACTTGAGGTGCACTACAAGGGCATTAAAACCCATGTTGGGGATCATTGACGAAGTCGATTGAACCACATTGAGGACATACAAACACGTGTACTGCAACATTACGTTCCAACGCTGTATTAAGAAACTCCTCATCTCGTCCACCTAACAAAAGGTCAGTTACAAACCCTGCCCGACGGCTTAGTCCTCCGGTCCGGATGGCATGAGCACCATGGTACTGCATCGCCAACTGACATCGAGCACAATGATGGTTATTATCATATTGTCCATCTGGACCAATACCTTCCGCCGCTCTGCGAAGTGAATCGAAAAAACCCATTTTTATTTACCTCCTTAACCACGATATCATTAGACGTTTTCTTCATTGCTCCAGTCCAATTAAACTTTGAAGCTACAGCAAGGTCATTGTTATATTCCTCAATGCCAGCTGTAGTCTCCTGCTGGATTAGAGTATGCGTATATTTCTCGAAAGGCACTGATCTTTATTGGTTTAGTCTGCCCTTTAGCAATAAAGGTGCCCGTGCCTTCTCGTATAAACACCGGTACCTCTATAGGTTCGGCCAGTTACCGGTGTCTCGATTCGCATTCCGACCATTTGCTGGTGGAAAGATCCTTCCGATAAGCAGAATAGCAGCACCAATGAAGATTACGCCACTTGCAGCTAAGGTAGGCACACCAAACCCTCCTAAATGACTGGCCAGCAGACCTGTCCCAGCGGCACCGACGATTTGGCCGATCCCAAAAATCCCGGTCATTAGACCAATAGCTTTACTGCTGTCCTGTGGACGTAATTTCCTCCCTAACATCGTCCCTAGCGTGGTGATGCCCATGAATGTACCGCCAAACAGGATGGATCCAAGATAACCCCCCAAAGCATTCGATGCGACTACCGGTAACAGCACACCAAGCGCTTGCAGAAGGTAAGCCGCCACAAGTGCAGGAACGTCACCCACCGATGGGCGAGGTACGCCCACACGATGTAAGAAGGTAAAGCCGCTAGACCAACCGCAACCCAACAATACGCCGAAAATCCATTAAGCGTTGGCATCTTTGTAGCCATCGTCACCAGAAAAGAGCCTGTGATGATATAGCCAAGCCCCTCACAGCCATATGCCACCATGAGCCAGGGAAAGTAAGTTCTTAGCTCACGTCTCTGTGCCAGGTTCCAACTGTCTTGGTTCGTCGGAAAGATTCATTTTTATCACCGAGCTGAAAAGGTTTATTGAAATTGTTCAACAAAGCGAAAGCGGTGTCGCTTGGGCTTCTTCACTAGATCACGTTAGTTCATAGCAGTGCATTCATAACTGCCACATTGACTGATTCGGTCATTGTACTGATACTCCCTCGTTCCACAATATACAAACCGTTATTACGTTTAACTGCCCCATTGTGCAATAGGCCGAAGCAGTCAATCTGGAATATTTATGTAACGTCAGTTGAGCGTTTGTCTTCAGTAATGTCGACAAGCCTCTCAGGTATCGATTGTAGAAATGATTCCCTCATGATGTCATCCCACGCATCCATTAGTCCGGTGAAAATATTTATCTTTGGAAATACTATGGAGCAAACTGACGACAAGGAATTAGGAGGATACAGTGTCAAAGAAGGACATCGAAATCAAAAAAGGCAATGAAATCATCGATGTGGACTTTGAGCAGAGAAAAGTGGTCATCAACGAGCGTTACGAATGGTTACACATCATCAATGATATACTCTTAGCTCTTTGGTTTATCGTCGGAAGCATAATGTTTTTTTATGGGAGATTGGTTTATTGGGGGACGTGGTTATTCCTTGCCGGCAGCGTTCAAATGCTTATAGGCCCCGTTATTCGAGTTGCTCAAAAGATTCATTTGCACCGACTGAAGTACTTCGGCCAGCGAATTGGATAAGTCCTTCTACGTGGGAGGCGGGAGCTTTGAATAACGGCAAATATACCCTCGTCGCTCCAAAACGGACTTAGTTAGTTCTTCTCCTCTCATTGTATATAATTACTTCCAACCACCTCGGCAATCAATCCATGATAGTCTCCATACCTACTTCCTGCAAGCGTTGTGCAACTCGATGCAGCAGAGCAAGGACATCACTCCGCAACTCCCATTGCGATTCAAAATGGTTCTAACTACGCGCCAACATCCCCCGGCATAGCTTCACCCATATGTAACAACCCATTGTTTCGATAGCAACGATCGCATTTATCCGCCCGAGAGTGACATTTGACTGCGGTAAGACGCCGTATATATCCATGCACCGGTGAATACGCGAACTTCTGGGAGTTATCCCCGTACCCTGATTTAAGGGATTCGACGGTTGTGTCTCCAAATCAGGGTGTCCGCTTCATCGTGGATTCCGTCGTCTGGATGGCTCATTTTGTTTTACCCGAACAAAGCGTTCTCTTTCAATGTACTGATCAAGATGATCGGCACGACACAACTCCCATATGGTCTTGCGTTGGCTACGATACAATTTAAGTAATCGTTTTTTTCGTTGGAGCACTCTTGGAGTCAGCTTCCTTGGTGCTAAAGGCGTATAAGTTTCTCTTCACAATTTTACGCATAATTTGCCCGATGACTTTATGTTGGGGATGTCCGTATTCTCCCTGCACCCCATGGGTGACCACCTTTTTAAACCGATTTCTCCGAACTAACTTTTGCAAATCTCTCTTCAGACCACCTCTATTAAACCGATACGAATACGTATCTTTGTAGTTCCAAATCTCATATTCCGCTCCAATGCGTTTCATGACCTTCGCAAATTCCTTCGCTCTGGTTTTGTTGTAGCCGTTTGTGACGCACACAACTTTCCAGTTTTTCTGCTTAAGCAAATGTGCCCTACCAAATATAATTTCGTCGTCAGGATGCGCCACAACCATTAGTCTCTTTGCCACAACCGCCTCCGAACAGACTGTTTAGAAATCGTACTCGCTTCCCCGAACTCCGTTGGCTTATCTAAGTTATGTCACGGAGGGGATCAACGACAGGGCAAACCAAACGGCGCTCCAACTTAGCGAGCGAACGGACTTAGTGTTGTAGCCGTGACGGTACTCGACATTCAGACCATACAATGCGTTCTATGATAATTTAGGGAGGGGTCGCGATGAAGGTCTTAGCCATCATCGCAATACCAGAATTTGGCAGCACAGAAACGCACGTTGTGTCGCTGTCTAAAGCTCTCAAACGGCACGGAATTGGGGTTACAGTCGCCACCTATGGTGGACCTTATGTGCAAGTCATGCGCAGACAAGGAATTACTGTACACAAGATCCCCAGGTCTAAGCGATTATCGACCACCGCAGCCGCAAGGTACATCTCCACTATCGTCAAAGGACACGGTTATTCCATCATTCATGCCCATGACATCGAATCCTTTGGCATGCTTCGACATCTGTCCAAGGAATTACCACATGTTCCACGCGTGATAACTGTACACGGAACGTACTTTTCCAGTACTGAACTGAAGCGTGCGTCACGAGCGTGTAATCGTGTGATTGCAGTCTCACGTACAGTGCGGAAACGACTCATTCGAGCGGGGTGCCCGAGCAGTAAGGTCAAATGGATACCCAACGGAATCCACGTTCAAGTGTACTCTCCAAAGGCTGATTCGATTTCACGTCGACGCAAGCTTAGGCTCCCTGAAAAGGGACACATTTGTCTGTACGTAGGTCGACTTCAGTCGGATAAATGGCGTATTGCACGAAAATTTATCTTGGCATCAGAGCGAGTCGCTCGCAATCGTGCCAATGTTGTGTCCGTCGTAGTCGGTTATGGGGCCTACCGCGCCCAGCTTTCCAAGTTGGCTAAGCGGGTCAATACTCGACTGGGCAGAAAAGCGGTTCGTGTACTGCCACCAACAACGCAAATACAAAACTACTATCGATCAGCCACGCTTGTGGTCGGTACCGGCAGAGTTGCCCTAGAAGCAATGTCCTGTGCGAAACCCGTGATTGCAGCAGGAATTGCTGGATACGAAGGAATCGTTACTCAAAGCACCTGGAAGAGAAACGCATCGAGCCAATTTGGAGACAATCGTGCCAGTGGTGAAATTACTGTAAGGCGACTCGCAAATGACATGAAAAAACTCATACGTGATGAGCGGTTGAACAAATCTGCTGGAAAGTTCGGTCGAAACATGGTCGTTCGACGTTTTTCGGTTGTACGTACTGCAAAACTGACGAGCGGTGTGTATCGAAAGGTTACGTACGGGGGGCAAGAGGCATGAGGAAATCCCATGGTTGGAGGATTGAAAAAACGCTAAAGGGAGAATATTTAACGGTTTGGAAGGTTGTCCGCTGGAGGAATGGAAGGCTACAAACGGGTTTCTTCAAATTTACGAACCCCAGGTACTATCGCCGTACTGGACCACTCTCGCAAATGAACTGATTTGTAACCGCCTAGCAAAATTGCTTGGACTTCCTGTGGCAACAACCAAGGTTGCTACGATAAACGGAAAAGTCGGCGTCCTCTCAATAGCTAATCACAGCCGAAAAGTACGAACCTGGAAACAGGTCCTGCGCAAACGCTCCAACTTACGTAAGATAATTATCAAACCAAAACGACTATACAAAACCTTTGTTTTTGACGTCTGGGTGTGCAATGTCGACCGCAGCGGAAATAACATTATGGTTTACTCCACGGGGAAGAAATACAATTTTTATTTGATTGATCATGAACTCACGCTGCTAGGCGCTGTCCGATATGAGGAGCGGCGCTGGTGTTCAGCATATTGGGATGATGTGATTCGGTACACATATGGATATAAGCCAATCTTACGGTCGCATGGCCGCGACTACAGTAAGCTTGCCCCATACGTACGTACAATACGGAGAATCCACCCCAAAACCATTCGCAGAGTAATAAACAGCGTACCATCAAGGTTCATTTCCCCTGGAGATAAAATCTTGACAGAGAAAATTCTGTTGCGACCTAGACGTCGTCTCCCTCGCATTCTTTTAACCTGCGAAGCCCACCTCTCAAAGAGGGTCTAGCACTGAGACAAATAGTTATAAACGCGTGGGCACAACGTCCACCGCTTTTTCTGAATCACAGATAATGGTTGCTACAAGCGGCTGCCATCCTGGCAGCCAATGAATTCCTATTGCGTATTGGGCTCAGATAAATAAATCCGTACTTAGGTACTTTAGACCGGAATCGTTCACTGTGACCACGATGGTTGAGCCCTGCTCTGTTGTTCGTAGTAGCCGTAGAGCTGCCGCAATGTTGGCTCCCGTTGAAAAACCCGCAAAAATCCCTTCCTTCCGCGCGAGATCACGAGCCGCCGCTTTGGCGTCATCATCTGAAACTTGTAGGTATCCGTCGATTAGTCCTTCTTCAAGAAAAGGAAGATCCATCGAGTATCCGCCGCCTTGAATTTTGTGATTGGGGTTGATTATCGGTTTCCCAGCCAAATATGGAGCCGACGCCGGTTCAACTACATAGCACCGTATGCTTGTCCCACGAGCTTTTAAGGTCCTGGCGCAGCCGGTAAAAGTTCCACCACTACCCACCAAATCGAGAAAGACGTCGATTTTCCCGCCGGTTTGTTCCCAAATCTCTAGGCCCGTACCGTACTCATGCGAGTGAACATTCCCTCGACGGAGGAACTGATCTGCTCGAAAGGCGTTACGTTCACTTGTGATTTTTTGAGCCACTTCCTCTACTAATTGCAAATCTTCCCCAGACACCAGTCCCGGTAAGGAACCTGGAGCTTGATCGACCAGAATCACCTCAGCACCGAGAGCCTTCATCATCCGTCCCCGTTCCATGGAATTGCCTTTAGACATCACAGCCACAAATGGGTATCCCTTGACGGCGCAGACAATAGCAAGTCCCGTGCCCATGTTGCCACTTGTCAACTCAACCACCGTCTGACCAGGCGATAGTTCCCCTGAACCCTCCGCCTCGTTAATTATTTGCAAGGCCGCACGATCCTTTTTACTGAAACCTGGATTCAAGTATTCGAGCTTTGCAAGCAGTCTACCTGTTAGCCCTTTTGTCAATCTGGACAGTTCTACTATGGGGGTATTACCAATGACCTCATGAATTCCGGTTAGAATCGCCATTTTATCGCCTTCTTATAAATTACTTAAAACTATAATAATTCAAAACTTAATAAATATGATAAGAGACCCTTATGCTATTTAATCATTATACTTCTTAGTGAGACAGTACAGTGAAAATGTCGCTCACCTTCCCTGTTTTGTATTACATAAAATCCATACATTTATAGTAAATGTTATTATTCTCTATTTGCCATGATTTTAGACCCAATGAGGTTCCGGAAAAAATTCGGCGAGGACGCCCAAAGCAATATTGATAAAGAGATTGTTCGCGACACCATGGGTGAGGTACCACAACCTTCAAACCCTCGTGTTGGCTGGATAGCGCCTAGTGTTTTCGGGTGTATTGTAGTTGGTGTCCTCGCAATTATTTTAGCAACACCGATTCCTTCGTAGCAATCTTAATATCCCCATGACATGTGCATGCAACAACTACAACAAGGCCTCCGCACGTACTTTTGGTCCCCTGCCTCAATTGTGTATAGGACACCTATCCCCACATACGCAATGATTTCACGCAATATTTAATGTTGAGAAAAAATAGGTCAGTAGTGATCAAAGTCATCGTGAACAACGAAACAGTGGGAGGGCGCATGTTGAAAAGACCATCGCTATTTTAGGCTGTGGTACAGCCGGAATCCATTTGGCTTACCAGTTGTTGACAACCCATCAGTTTGATGTCACCATCTTCACGCCCCAGTCTGCAGATGAAGTTCGCACCGGAAGAATTCGATCCACCCAAGTTCACTTCTCTTCCACCATCGCCAGAGAACGATTGTATCGCATGCCCACGTGGCCCAACGCCCAAGAACTGACTTCTGTCCACGTGTCAGTCGGGGGAGAAACGTTCTTCGCCGGTTCACTTGATAAACCCGCTTATTCCATCGATCAGCGCCTGTACTTTTCCGAATGTATGGCAGATTTACAACGGCAAGGCGTGCATTTCGTCTACGCAAAGGTCTCTTCGGAGCAACTTTCGGGCATGGTCGAGTCATTTGATCTCGTTGTAGATTGCACCGG
Source organism: Alicyclobacillus fastidiosus (assembly GCF_026651875.1). Lineage (GTDB taxonomy): Bacteria > Bacillota > Bacilli > Alicyclobacillales > Alicyclobacillaceae > Alicyclobacillus > Alicyclobacillus fastidiosus. The sequence goes on from NZ_CP104067.1 coordinate 3,365,988, forward strand.
GCGCTCTGGTCCAGTGGCTCCCTTTCCGTTGGACTCTTCTATGCCGAAAATTGCGACCCCGCTTCGCAAATGTAGCGTTGGATATTTCTTAGGTGTCGAAAATGCAAAACCTGTTGGCATTCTCGCTCACATACTCCCAGGCGAAGGTGAATTGTTTGAAATTCCCGCACTAACGGAAGTGGGCCCAGTGACCATCCTGTTTGTCGAAGCGGTGCCCGGAGGACAGTTAGACGTGTTTCATCGTGCCCATCATGCACAAGATTTCTGTTCCATCATGTTGGACATCACCGAGTCATTTTTCCCGGAGATACGGAATCGATTGACCCGAGAACAGTTCTCCTTATGCGACGATCACGCCTATCTGCGTGTAGCCGTGCGATCTGAAGTACATATTCCATATTGTGAAGTGAATGGTAGGTTCGTCGTCGGTTGTGGAGACAGTGTAGTTCTCAACGACCCGATCACGGGACAGGGTGACAATACAGCCTCTTACCTGACCGAACAACTCTTTTGCGCCTTACTTGATGACGCCTCTCGAGAATGGGACGAAACCACATTTCAATCGTATTGGGAAAAATCAAAGCCATACGTAAATCATGTGGTCAGTTGGAGTCATGCCATGCTACGACCATTGCCTGAACACATTCTCGGGATGATTATGGAAGGTAGAACAAATCAAGCCGTCGCAGATCGTATCGCCAACTGGTTTAGAACTCCATCGTCTGCATACAATGACTTCTTCTACAAAGATGAAATCCACGAAAATGGTGGCCATGAGCAATAACTTCATGCTCAATATGGGGGTCCCCCTACGAGGGACTCCCCGTACCTCGACGTGGTGCACAGGCACGATGCCAAGATGAGGGACCGATGTGTTGTATCGTATTTGGCGCCGTTCGTTCAAGAAACGATAACCAGTGATTTGTCCAAATACAAATTTTTCTCCATCGTAATAGCTGGTAAACTGATCCCCATCCAGTTAAGCGTTATATTTTCAACTTTATCAAACCCGTTTTCTAGCCAGAAATGAAACACTTTATCGTTATAACCAGTGACTACATCCAATCTTATACGCTTGCTGTGTCTCGATATTGCGTACTCCTCAAATGCCTTATAGATCTGCTTTCCGAATCCCCTATTCGCGTAGTCCTTGTGTATCATAAGTAATGATAGATAGCTTTCCTCATCTATTTTAAAATCAATTATCCCTACAATTTTTTGAACGTCTTTCCTAAGTACTTTGCAAGAGGAGAAACCCAAGCTTTTCATTGATTCCAGTTCTTCAACCACCCATTGAAACGTAACCTGATTATCTCGAATGTGATGTCGTAAAAACTGTGTGTTAGAATTGTATATTTCAACTACATTCTCGACATCCACCATCTGAATTGGTTCGATGTAAACGTTCTCGGATTCAAAGACCATTGAGGCACCCTCCCACCTATATACAACCAAATTCGTTATACGACATGCACGAATGCTTCCGTAGTCTAATAAATTTCTGACTCGATCCATCCCAGATACCTTCTAATCCGCTCATCGGGTCGGCTTCTTAAATCTTCTACGTCCTGACGTTTCGGGATTTTTCCAGCCATATAGAATATTCTAATCGCTGTACCCAAAGAAATTTCCTCTCTACTGAATCCATCCCCGTATGCGGTTATGAAATCGGTCCAATATTCAAGGGACTTTTCCTTATTCTTGAGATGAAGGCGTACCACACCCATGTCAATGGCTCTGTGACCGAATCCACACTCATCAAAGTCAAGGCAGCACCACTTGTCCTGCGTGACCAAAATGTTGCCGAAGTGCAAATCAGCATGAATAAATTGTTTACGAGAACCAAACGCATCAAACCGTCTTCTCAGTTCTTGGGCAATTTCCAGACAGCGTTGTCTATCAGCGTCGGATAAAACACCGAAGTCTAATAAGTTGCGTAAAGGTTCCTCAACGGTTTGTTTTAAATCATACTTTGGGCGATGCCACCCTCTCCATTGAGGTGCTAGACGTTTCATAACAGAATCTGTGCTATTATGCATTTTTCTCATGAGGCGACCGAGATTGGAATAGTCAAAGGATGTCGGTTTCTCAATGACTTGACCATCTACAAATTCGAACGCAGCATAGAGAAGTTCTTCATTGGATATGGCGAGTCTTGACACCGAGTCATCGTCCGTATTCCTAACTACTTTCGGAACAGGAATAAAATCCCCCAAGATATTCATCCACTCATGTTCCGCACGAATCTGGTCTGGTGAATATCGGCCTTGTCTGTAGCGTCGCAAAATGTACTTTCCATTCGGAGTATGAACAACATAGGTATCGTTTTCGACATGCTGTAACAGATGAAAAGTTGTATCAGATACGTTCCACGAATAGGACCCAACAATAAACTTCCATTCATGTTCTTGCATTTCAATTCACCGCTTCCAGTAGACGCTGTATCTTACTAATACCCGAGCACATTCAAACGTTATCACAATAGGTATCACACCTGATGTTTCACAAGCCGGACCGACATAACTGTGCCAACCGAGCACCACACCTGGTAACGTCTATCTAAGCCAGCAACAAGATTACAAGACAATTTGCCCAGTTTATCAAGCACGATATCCTGATACAACAATGAAAAGATGGAGGTCGTATTGACCTCCACCTGAGACGAACATACGTGAAGGAAGGCTGTTCGACTCCGGGTTCACAATTTGGATTTCCACATGTCCCGTACATCGTATGGAAAGTCTGATTGATACCACATAGACCATCTCGGCTGGCAACACTTCTCGATAAGAGCGGATATCGAGCAAAGACTGTTTCAATGCGACCGTTTGCTGAAATCACGGCGTGATCAAAAATGTCCGGCTCACCATGCCAATATGGATGTCTGGTCCAATTCGTCTTGCCATCTACGCTCTCAGCATAGCCGTGGAAGTATTGTTTGGATTCCCTATCGGGTCCTTGCAAATACCACATTCTCCATTTACCATCGTGATACACAAGATTTGGCTCAACGACATTGCCAAACTCCCATGGTTCTAATGCAGTAAACACTGAATTCTCATAACGATCCCAATGTAGACCATTCCATTCCAAAAAACCAATTGAATAAGGATCCGTGAAACCGGTACATTGTCCATTGTTTGGGTCCACCGTGCCGAACTCCCGATGTCCCCACCGCTGATCAACATTTTGAGTGATTAATACCTGGAAATTTGTATCTCTCACACAGTTTATTCACACTCTATACTCACATGCGACAACATGTGGTTACACAAGATGCGATTGCCTACACCTACAAATGGCTCGGTTAGCGACATGTAACATTACATCAGCTCACTTTTGGGTATCGTACGAGCATGATGCCGCTCAGGATACTGAGAAATATTAGGAGGAGTAAACCGATATGCCCCATTGGAACCCACACAAGAGTCAAATGAAGTTGCCTCACGAATTATCTGTTAATCCCATGTTTGCTCTCGAGGGAGAAGACGCAGTTCCACGATTTCGCATGCGTGACCAAGGAATGTTACCCGAAACAGCTTATCAAATTGTTCATGATGAAATTATTCTAGACGGCAATGCGCGCCAAAATCTTGCAACATTCGTGACCACATGGATGGAACCGGCCGCAGATCGCTTATACGCCGAATCGTTTGACAAGAACATGATTGATAAAGATGAATACCCACAGACAGCGGCGATAGAGGAGCGATGCGTCCACATTTTAGCTGATCTGTGGCATTCTCCTCATCCAGAGAGTACGATGGGCGTTTCGACGACGGGATCATCGGAAGCATGTATGCTGGCAGGTCTCGCGTTAAAGCGGCGCTGGCAAAATTCACGTAAAAGACAGGGAAAACCAATTGACCGTCCGAATATCGTTTTTAGTTCCGCTGTTCAGGTCGTTTGGGAAAAATTCGCGAACTATTGGGATGTAGAGGCGCGTTATGTGAACGTTACCCCTGATCACCTTTATATGGTGCCAGAACAAGTTCTCTCTGTCGTAGACGAAAATACCATTGCTGTGGTGCCGATTCTCGGGGTTACCTACACAGGACTTTACGAACCGATTGCTGCTATCGCCAAAGCCTTGGACGATTTACAGGCGCGGACAGGCCTGGACATTCCGATACACGTAGATGCTGCATCGGGGGGATTGGTAGCCCCTTTTCTTCAACCAGACTTGGTCTGGGACTTTCAATTACCTAGGGTGAAGTCCATCAATGTATCCGGGCACAAATATGGACTCGTCTATCCTGGTCTGGGATGGGTGGTTTGGCGTGAAGCTGAAGATCTCCCGGAGGATCTTATCTTCCGAGTGTCCTACTTAGGTGGAAACATGCCGACCTTTGCCTTAAACTTCTCTCGTCCCGGCGCCCAAGTACTGCTGCAATATTATAATTTTTTGCGTTTAGGCAAAGACGGGTACTATGCAGTGCAAAAGACCTGTCAGTCAGTGGCACAATTTCTTAGTGCGGCGATTGGTAATATGGGACCGTTTGAATTATTTACCGACGGTTCGGATATTCCTGTATTCGCGTGGCGACTGAAAGATGGGTACACATCAAATTGGAATCTTTATCATTTGTCTCAACAATTGCGCACGTATGGATGGCAAGTGCCCGCTTATCCTATGCCCCCAAATATGGAGGATGTGACGATTATGCGCGTTGTGGTTCGAAACGGATTTTCCATGGACCTTGCTCACTTATTCTTGATGAATTTGAAACAGGCCGTTACGTATCTGGATTCTTTGGATGGGCCCATGCCACATCAGACAAAGAAAGACAACGGTTTTCATCATTGAAGCGTAAAAATGAAGCTTTGCATAAAAAATTAACAATCGCGTCCGTAGACGTACAGGGGCCAAAGCATCATATGAAAACGGTATAATAGAAGTTTGGCTCCCAAAAGTTCAGCAACAAGTAAGCAGTCAAATTGGTGCCCACTTTCACTAAATTTATATCTTTTTCGAGCGCCTCTCAGAGAGGGGCGTCTTTGTACATGAACGATATGTTTATTTCTGTGGCCCTAGCGCCATTGTCGAATCAACTTACAGCATGAATCCAGATTGACTGCACTTTTATCAGTGGGTTATCTGACCTCTGCGTGTGGTACTTGTGCACGCTCTGAAGCTCCGCGTATGTAATCAGTGGGATCGCACGCCGAAACGATAAGGCGCGTAAATTCGACCTTCCACGTTTGCTGATCTGAGTACGGCCCTAGTGGTCCCCGAGCTGTTCCCCTTCAGGTCACCCTCGCCAGCCTTTGCATCTGTCGAGGGTGTTTATACGAGAAGATACTCCAACTTCGGCAATAAACCTAGCGGCTGTTACGAGCCCAATTCCAGGTACACTCATTCTGTTACGCATGAATCCGACTCACCAATCGCTCAATCCACGCTAGTGTCGAAATAAATTGGATTGCATAGGGCGGCCATCAAAGTATCATCCACCTCGCCAAATCTCCTCCACACTTCAACACGCCAAAACTTACGGCATTCAGCGTGCCATTGGTACTTAAACTCAGATGTATCAGATTGTATTGTGAATGTTTTTTCCGTTCCTTGTTCCGAAATCAAATGAATTATATCTCCAGCTTCAAGATGATTAATAATCAAAACAAGTTCGTCAACTTCTCCACTTGGAACGGTGTCTCCGATGATGTACCCACCGCAAGTAAAATCTAGGGTCGGACCCGTCGGCTTATAGCTGATAAACACGTGACCCTGGTCAATTGCCTCAAGGAGAGCTTGGGAACTCTTTGATTCACTCATAACCCAAGTTGTCGGCATACCATGCCGTACCTGCGGGTGCGGTCGGTGGGTATCACTGCCACCAATGGCTACAAGCTTACGCCCGGACTCTAGCTGTCCTTGCCACCAATCAAGGGTTTGTTGATTGTATGGGCGCCACGGACCGTTCCACACTTCTAACCAGTCAAAGTCAAAATCCCAACTCCACTGCCAACTGCAACTTGGATAGCTGGTGTCATGGGGATGATTGAGGGCAACATAGGCACCTCGTTCTTTGGCTGTCGCAATGGCTTTATCGAGTGTCGTTTGATCAAGTACGCGAAAGTCATCAACTGGATTCGTAACTCCGAACAAATTGCAGTGACCACGGTAAGTTGTAAGCTCCATCGCAGGAATATAAGTGACAGGGGATTCTCTGGGAAATTCAAAGTTCTGACTGACAGTGTTGTGATCTGTCAATCCAATAAAGTTAAGGTCCTGGGTCTTTGCAATGGTGTCTATCTCGGAAAGTGTGTACGCACCATCACTATGCAATGTATGGATGTGGAGATCGCCACGGAACCACTTGGATCTTCGCTCAGATAGTGTGATTGTGGTTTCCACATGAGCTCCGGCCCGGTCAACCGTGTAGGCACCGAGTAAGACAGCCCATCTCCCTGGATTGATCTCTCCAGCTCTATATCCCGGTGTCGCTTGATCCAAACTAATTGTTAGGTCATATTTAGAACCTCCGCTCCAACCACGTACTTTCGTTGGATCGGATACCCCAACATCAATGATGCATTTTTCTGGCTCCTCGGACATGACACTCACTTGAATACGAATTTCTCCAATGTTCTCTGGTACCGTGAAAGGAACTTCTAAAAATCCACCTTCATTTTCTTTATGGATGTCGGTATAGAGCGTCAATACATTTTCCATTTTAGCACCCCTTACGTTATTCCTTGCTGGTTCCTAGGAAAATTCCTTTTACGAAGTATTTCTGGACGAATGGGTAGACGAATATCAATGGTAAGACAGCAATGATAATCCCAGCCATTTTGACGTTGGTTGTGACAAGATTTCCGCTTGAAGTAGACGACCCCTGATCAACCAATCCGTACAACGCAACTTGCAGGGTGTCTTTGCTTGAATTATTAATCAGCAACAGCGTTGTCAATAGGTTATTCCAGCGTCCGACGAACTCGAATAATGTGACAGTAGCCAAGCCGGCTTTCGAGAGAGGAATAAAAATACGCCAAAAGGAACGAAAGTGACCGGCCCCGTCAATCTTTGCTGCTTCCAATATGTCCATAGGAATGGATTGAAAGAAATTCCTCATCAGGAGAATACTAAAGCCTGAAACAGCGCCGGACAGAATTAATGCCAACAACGTGTTGAGCAATCCAAATTCCTGGATGGCCACGTAAAAAGGGATCATGATGGCTTCAAATGGAATCATCATGGTGATCAAAATGAAGATAGTAAGCACGCGTCGCCCCGGGAGTGAAGGCTGCGCCAAGGCATAGCCAGCCAATGCCGATAAGAACACGTGGAGCACAGTGCCTATGACGGTGACAATCACGCTATTTTCAAATGGTTGCCAAAGGTCCAACACAGTCCAAATTGTTTTATATCCAGATAGGCTGAAATCTCGTGGCCACATGAGAATGCCTGGTTGCATGGAGCCAAGATTGGAACTGAAAGATTCAGCTATCGCGTTCCAGAAAGGAACAATCATAGTGGAAGCGATTATCACGAGAAACAGTAAGTTCACGATGATGAAGGCCAGACGACCGCCAGTCATTTTACGTTGCACCCACATGCCCTCCTTCAAATTGTGTCGTACCGAACCAGTCGTTGAGTGAACACCGTTAACAACAATGTAAAGACCAAAATAATTAGCGCGCTGGCAGTAGCTTGACCGATGTTCATCTGTGTAAGGCCCTGATCATACACGTATGTCATTAACACATCTACTTTCGGTTGGATCACCGCGTTTCGCATCACGAAAATCTGATCAAACATCTGAAGCACACCCATAATGGAGAGAAGACCGACAATTTGCATGGTCCTAGCGAGACCTGGGATGGTGACATACCAGGTCTCTTGCCAGCGATTTGCACCGTCGACCTGTGCTGATGCGTAGAGCTCCGGATTGATTCCCGCAAGCGCTGCCAAATAAATCACACAGTTGAAGCCGACGTCCTTCCATACACTCACCAGAATAATGACCCACCGGGCCACATTCGGGTCGGACATAAACTGGACAGAGGAGATGCCGAACGCATTCAGTACGGCATTGACTAATCCACCATCCGGATTGAGGATTTCAACCCACAATCCACCAACGACCGCCCATGAGAATAGATGGGGCAGGTAAATGACCATTTGAAAAGTTCGTTTCATCCACTGTTGCAATAATTCGTTCAGCGATAGAGCGATCACGATAGGCGCCACAAAGCCAATCGTGAGCATGCTAATGCCCAACATCAAAGTGTTTCGAAAGTCAGCCCAAAAAGTTGGATCTGTGAGCACATTTCGATAATTCTCAAGCCCGACGAACGGACGGTTTCCGATGAGATTAAAATCCTGCATACTAATTAGCACCGAATGCACCAGCGGGTAGTACGTAAAGACAATGAAGTATGCAATCGTTGGCAACAACATCGCATATAGGGGGATTGCACGTCTCCACCTATTCCAACGACGATCTCGCTGGTGGACCAATGCTTGTCCCGTTGATGGACGGAGTAGTCCTGTGCTAGCCAAGTTGACAGTCCTCACTTTCAAAAATGGAATTCATTACTGGTCAATGTAATGTTCTCTCAACAGTTCCGCATGCATCTGTTGCACTGCAGCTTGCGGAGATAGCTTGCCGAGAATTGCTTCATCGCCATATTGCCAGACGATGTTCTGCGCATTGGTCCAATTCGCGTTGATGAGCGGTTGATAGCCATATTTAACGCCGATTTCTCTCGCATTTGCATATCCCTGCTGCAACTGAGGGAATGGGTTTTTCCAGTACGAACTAATTGGTTCTGGGTCACCGTGATCCATATTTTCGTCTGAACCTACTGAGGTTAGTTGATACTTTCCATTTGTCATGGTGTAATCGATTCCCTTCACTCCGAGAGAACCAAGTACTTCACCGGGCTGAGTATTCCACCATTCCAAGAAATTGAACGCTAACGCCTTGTCCGGTGCATTGGATGGGATGGCGAACACGCTCGTGTCTCCCATGGACACTAGGGGCTCTCCATCAGGACTAGTGGCTCCGGGTAACGCTTCTGCATCAAAGGAAGCGCCAGCACCTTGCGTTTTCGCTAAGTTATTCAACATCGGAACCCAGGCATCCCAATATACGAACATTCCCACGCGCCCTGATAAAAAGAGGTTTCGTTCGTCAGCCGTACTATTCGTCACGAAGTTCGGATCTAGCAATTTGTCCTCATATAGTTTGTTCAGCCACGTATATACGGGAATTGCAGCGGATGTTGCGTAGGGAATAGTCAGTTTCCCATTTTGCATCACATAACCTTCTTTAAGTCCAACAGCACTCATAAATGGCTCGATGTCATACAACGAGGACAATGTTAAACCGTAGGCGTTTTTTTTCTCTTTTATTGTTTGGAAAACGGTAAAATATTGATTTAGAGACTTTGGCTGAGAAAGTCCTAACTGTTTCAACCAGTCCTCACGTACAATAGGCATGAGCGCACCTTGGTACTTGACGGGTACACCATAGATTCCTTGCCCGTTTGGGCTCGAAAGCTTGATATCATCCCACTCGTATTGCGGTACCACCTTAGGGTTGCCCAACACGGACGAATGTTGAATTTGACTTTGTAAGTTCGTCACTTCTCCATTTTTCGCGAGCTCCGATAGACTACTCCCTTCGGTGTATACCACATCAATTTTTTGTCCAGAGGCCAGCATTGTCATCAATTGCTGATCATAATTATTTCCGGTTGTGCTGATCAACTGCACTTTACAATGTAAGGCTTGTCCAATCGCGTTCGCAAACGCGGTGTTTTCCTGCGGGGTTTTTCCGCCTATGACGCCGGTAGCGATTGTCAACGTAGGTTCATTTGAAACGTTGTTTGAATTTGGGGCGGAGCCAGACTGAGTATTTCCACATCCAACTAAGGCAGTTGCCAGCACTGATGTTGTTATTACTGTCATAGCGCGTCGATAACTTGAACGCATACAAGTCACACTCCCTTATAATCTATACAATCAATTCCATTGTTAACAAGACTCACGAATCACTAATTCCGCTGGTATGATTTTGTTCGTAACAAGAGTCGATGGATCCCTAATCCGTTCAATTAACAGCCCTGCTGCTTCACGCCCTAAACGTTCGGCGTTTAAACGCATTCCCGATAACGGAGGAGAGAATTCGGATGAAAACACTGAATCATCACTGAAAGCAATGACTGACAAGTCGTCTGGAATTTTGAGTCCCATTTCTGCGACTGCACGATAAACTCCGAGCGCCATCTTATCCGTATCTGTCGCTACAGCTGTAATCTCTGGATACGCTTTCAACATCTGTTTCATTCTTGTATAACCAAATTCCACTGACGTGAGTGAATCATCGCGATCCAGTACCAGTTCAGGATTCATTTCTAGACCTGCATTCCGATACGCGAGTTCATATCCCCAGGTTCTGTCTCTTGCTACAGTACGAGAGCGAAAAGAATTCAAAAAGAGTACGTGCCTGTGGCCTTTCCCAATAAGGTAAGCGATTACACATTCGGCAACACTAATGTTATCGTTATCCACATATGGAATTTGGTTGATATAGTCTCCCGCCGGCCTCCCAACCACGACCAGAGACGTCCCATTGGTCATTCTTTCTTTAATTCTTTTGTCATTTACCTCGGGGTCCAGAATGATTTCACCATCTGTAGGATCAGAGGCCATAAATTCAACTTTACTTAAGTATTCTGATGAGAGAGTATTCACTAATAATCTATAGCCATGTTCGTAGCATTCTTGTAACGCTCCGTTTAAAAGGGACAAGTGAAACTGACTAAATTTCATCCGTTCTGCTGGCATATTTAACCCAATTATTCTAGTCTCTTTGGTTGTCAATGTCCGCGCCCAGTAATTGGGTTTAAAATTCAATTTATCGGCTGCCGATAGTACCCTCTCGACTACGTCGGGACTAACATATCGTTTTCGACTAAATACATTGGATACAGTTCCTTTTGACACTTTAGCAATTTTCGCTACCTCATCAATGGTTGCCACGAATCTCTTCCCCCTCGCTACATATATTAAAACGGTTTTGTGGCTTTGTATATATAAAAATTTAAAAATTATGATATTTCATAGGCCATGAAACCTAGTTAAGAAAAAACCGATTTAATTATATGACCACTTTCTCTAACATTTTCATCCACCACTATGCCAGACACAAACGATTGCCTTCGGCAGAGTGGAACGTAAAGTACGGACGTCTCTCTTCCGTCTCCCCTTAACCTGACAATCCCCAACTCTTGCATTATCAATGCGAACATTCTCAACTAGGTTCGTTCAAGGCTACACTTTTCACACTGGACAAACTCTGAATGTCAGCGAGTAATACGGGAGAACATGAAAGCTTTTTGACCATCATTTCAATTGTTAAGTGCTTATTCTCCGAAGGACGAATAAAATTGATGTGATAATTTGAAACTTTTATCCCTGCTCTCTCAATAGCCTCCATAATCCCTCTTATGCCCGTCGAGTTATCTTCCACAAGTATCGTCAATCGAACTGTTTTGGGGACAAAGACGGTAACACGACTCAAAAGTTCTAAGGCGATCAGGACAAGAGCCGTCGCCCCGAAGGCTATTTCATACATTCCTCCTCCGACAGCCAATCCAATTCCCGAAGTCGTCCAAAGACCAGCGGCCGTCGTTAATCCTCGAACCGCTTGGCGCTGGACAATAATGGTTCCAGCCCCTAAAAATCCGATGCCGCTCACCACTTGGGCCGCTATACGACTAGGGTCAAGACTAATTCCCTTGACATCGTTCACGTCGGAGAATCCGTGCTGTGAGACGAGCATGATAAGGCAACTGCCAATGGCCACCAAGAAGTGCGTCTTCAATCCAGCTTCCTTTTGTCGACTCGTCCGTTCATATCCAATGAGAGCACCACACGTACCCGCGACCACCATCCGAAGTAAAAATTCCCAGTTCACTGGTCATACCTCCATCTAAAATGTGCAGATAAGCCTACACCTTGACTGAATATTTCGTTTTTGATATTAAAGAGACAAGAGTCGTCAGACGGTTTGTTGTAATCGCATCGACGCCTAGATTGAGTAGTGACCTCATGTGTTCTTTGTCATCTACAGTCCAACACGAAACGCGCAGTCCCCGCTCATGCATATGGTTAAGAATTGTGGAATCAAGGAACTTCCATTCCGGATTAAAAAAATCTACATCTAACGATGTTAACAGTTCGTCAGTTGGCAATTCTCTTTTATTCCAAGTCAAACCCGTCTTAACCTCTGGCAGCAACGCCTTTACTCTTTTAAGCGAAGGAATGTCCCCTGTCACAACCAGAAATCTTTCCAAAGAGGATTGGCGACGGAGAATTGCGGTCAAGATTTCCGGTACGTTTTTGTCCACAAAATCAAGCATGAACGGAAGGCTTATTTCATCAAGCACTTCTTCTAATAGTGGTATTTGATAGGATTCAAGTCTAATTCTACAAATTTCATCCCAAGTGAGTTCGGAAATACTTTTAGAATGTCCCCAAATTCTATCCAACGTCCTGTCATGCAATAATACGGCTCGACCGTCACGTGTAATCCTGATGTCCGTCTCCAACATGTCCGCCCCACTAGCTACCGCCGCGTGAAATGCAGGAAGCGTATTTTCCGGGTGCTGATAACAGTCGCCGCGGTGTGCAATCGATTTTGTCATCGCGTTGCCTCCAAATTGTCGGTTCTAAACCGGTTTACTAATTGGCGTTTGGCGTCCAGGAATATCGAAGCGATCTCAAATTGCATGCGTACGATATCTAAGTCACTCATTCATTTAATGAATACTCAGGCTTTTCGTTTGTCCAAAATAAGACCATACTAGGACATATCTGCAAGGGTCTCGCGTGATGATTTAGTTATGTAAGCGTTTTCTGACGGAGGCATCAAATTTATGTCATTATAACTGGGGACACTTTACTCGTCAATATTAGTGCAAGTAGCGATTTGAGTAGTAAGGTGGACACATATGCCAAAAACGGTTGTGCAGTTTGCGCAAGACCAAGCCCTCTTCAGTTCCAAAAACAACTGAGACTGCAGGAAGCCCGGCGCCTGTTATTATCCGAGTCAACAGATGCCGCTGATGTCGCTTTCCGGGTTGGCTATCAAAGTCCGTCGGGTTTCGGTGTCGGCATACTCCCAGAAATGCTCCTGTCCAACAACACCCGGTCAAGTTTGTGCTGTCCGTCTTCAAGATGACCCGTCTCGAACAATCGGTGTTGCTTTGCAGTCCTTCAAGTCGGCATCTCCCGCCGCCAAAAAATTCATTCAGTGTACGAAATCATGGATAAGAAGCACTATTTAGCTAACGGAGTGAGGACAAAAATACACTGATCATGAATGAGTTCCTACGTCACTAGCCTCTCCGTTCGTTGAATAGGCTAGACTTGGTTCGAGTGCGAAAACACAATAAGGTGAGTGTCACAGGTCGTCGACAGACCCAGTGACACTCACCTAACATATTTTGTGAAACACTATATTAGAAATGCAATTTTAATCGTCTTTACCCTACTGGTCCGCCTTTGATGTTACTAAGTAACCACGGTTTGTTCATTAACAAAGATGAATACGAGTCGTCAATTTTTAGGACTAACCTCGTAGCGCAGTTTGGCACCTCTTTTTTCGCGGTTTCGCAAGTCCATTTCAATTTGCTCCAGGCTCCTTCCCTTCGTCTCGGACACGTATTTCCCGACGAAGATGATAGCCGATTGTCCTGTCCGACGTGCCGAGTCACCAGCTGTTGCTGAATACGCATACATGGCATCTGAGTCGTGAAGTCGTGTGACGGGTTGCATCCGCTTCCACACAACTTGAATGTCGCCCGCTCGATGAGCGCCCACTTGCACACCAAGCGAGCGACATCCAATCATGACTTACATAACAAGGAAATTGCGTTTACCAAGTAGACACTTCACGGAAGTGTGGTTTAAGAGATTCGTACAAGGCCCCATACAATCCATACGCCTTCTCGTATACTGAAACGTTGCGAGGCGCTGGTGTAATGCCTTCATCCGTGCGAATCAATGTGTCGCAGGCAGTTTGAACGTCCGTAAAACACCCTGCGCCAACTCCTGCTAGAACCGCTGCCCCGAAAGCCGGCCCCTCGTTCGCCTCTACCGCAAAGACGGGCTGCTGGAATACATCCGCTTGAATCGATTTCCACAGTTCGCTGCGCGCTCCACCGCCGGATACCCGGATTTCTTCAACGGGCAAATCTAGTGCGCGAATCAACCGAAGGCAATCGTGTAAACTAAACGTCACGCCTTCTAGAATCGCCCGAATGAAGTGCGCCCGCTGATGCCGACCCGTGATGCCGAAGAACGCGCCGCGTGCGAGCGGATCGAGATGAGGTGTGCGTTCACCCATGAGGTACGGCAGATAGATAAGCCCCTCGCAGCCAGCTTCGACTTGTTCTGCCTCCATGCTCAATAGTTCATACGGATCACGCCCGATGAGCTTCGCTGTCGACTGCTCGATATGCGCAAACTCGTTGCGGAACCATTGTAGCGATCCACCGGCGGCCTGCGTGACGCCCATCACGTGCCAAGCCCCTGGCACTGCGTGACAAAACGTGTGCAACCGACCAGCTTTATCCTTCACAATCCCCTCTGCGTAGGCAAACACGACGCCTGAGGTTCCGATGGTACTCGACACAATCCCCGGGCGAACAATTCCATTTCCGACGGCGCCTGCAGCTTGATCCCCTGCGCCTGCAACCACCTTGGTGCCTGGCGCGAGACCTGTAACTTCTGCTGCGTCAGCGGTGACCCCGCCAGTGACCTCGACAGATTCATAGACGTCTGGGAGCCAATCCATCGGAATGGAGAGGGCCTCGCACATCTCCCTTGACCAGCGGCGATTCGCCACGTCGAGCAGCAAGGTTCCAGACGCATCTGATACATCCGACGCAAAAACACCTGTCAGCCGATATCGGATGTAGTCTTTGGGCAACAACACTTTGTTAATCCGCGCATAGTTGTGAGGTTCATGCTCTGCAACCCACAACAGCTTCGTCGCCGTAAAGTTGGTGAGCGGCGGATTGGCAACCAGGCGAATCGTCTCGTCCAACCCGATTTCGCGCGTAATCCACTCACATTGCGCCTGCGTACGCTGGTCGCTCCAGAGAATCGCCGGCCGAATCACTTTGTCGTCCCTGTCGAGCAGGACCAAACTGTGCATTTGACCGGTCAGCCCAATTCCGGAGATTGAGTCGGCGGGAAGTCCCGAACTCGCTAAGACGTCCCGCACCGCCAGACACGTGTTTTCCCACCAAACTTCAGGGTCCTGTTCTACGTGCAGCGGCTTGTTCTGCTGATAACCATACTCTCTTGTCGCCTCGGCGAGCGTAATTCCGGAATCGTTTATCAACACGACCTTGACTCCAGATGCGCCAACGTCGATACCGATTAACCCTGTTGCGTGACGGTTTTGCATAGAAACGTCATTCCACTTCTAATAAGTATTGATTGAGCTTTGCGAGCAGCAATTCCTGACGTCCAGACGTCGTGACCGCAAACTTCTTGTCGATAATGTAGTCTTCGAGCGATTGTAAAGTTGCCTTGCCACTGACGATCTCTTGTCCAATTCCACTCTGATAGCTCCGATAGCGCTCCTCGATGAACGAATCAAAGACTCTCTCCTCGACAAGCTTTGCGGCGACCTTCAGTCCGCGGGCGAAACTGTCCATGCCGACGATGTATCCGTAGAAGAGATCGATCGGAGTCATCGATGCGCGACGGACCTTGGCATCGAAGTTCAGGCCCCCGGAATGTAGCCCACCGTTCTTCAAAACTTGATACATCGCAAGCGTCGCACTATACATATCTGTCGGGAACTCGTCTGTGTCCCATCCCAGCAACGGGTCGCCTTGGTTTGCATCTACAGACCCGAGCATCCCGTGGATTCGGCTCACATACAGCTCGTGTTCGAACGTATGTCCCGCGAGTGTCGCGTGGTTTGCTTCGAGATTAAGCTTAAATCGATCCGCCAACCCGTACGTCTTCAAAAACGCGAAAACCGGGACGGGATGGGGATCAGCGGGATCAAAAAGAAGCTTGGTCCCATCTCGGATTAATCCTCATTAGCACTGCGATGGTCACTGCAAGTACACGAAACTGGATGCATTGGTTTCCTCAAAGTCCACAACTGCGACTCGCGATCCCGTTCGCGATTGTCATCGTCATCACCGGGATAAAATTGTATGGGAACGTGCACTTCCCTATCGGAATCATCTGTTTCGTACGGTTCATGCCTCTCGTAAAAACGGTTTTAACGATACGCCAACCAATGTGCACGCTGTAAAGAAGCATCTAATTGAGGATTGTCAACTTGATACACATGGACATGGTGGGTTCGAGGATTGGAATAAGCAACCATGTGCAGGCTGAAGTCCTACATAACTTATTTCGATTTCCCTGTACAGGGGTTAAAGAATACACAGGCTTGAGGTGAACTGTCGTGCGACGGAAAAAACAAGTCTTTTCGCTACGTAATATATCCTCATCAATTAGCTCCAACTGAGCGTCAACATTTTACATAAAGATACCTCCATTGGTTTAGAGCCCTTTGATTTGCCAAAGCACAATCCGGAACTAATATTCGTATTATTGTATTAAAATGCACAATTGTGGCGATGAGCCTCTTAAACATTCGCCCCTTTTTGTCCAAGTAGATTGCGAACTAGACTGTCATGAAAATAGTGGGTATGGCATTTATAGCGGACCCGCTAGTGATAGTCGATTGGTTACCTTATTGCGTACCCCATGAGGAACTTCCGTCCGTGTAATATTTCCTATAGAACGCAATACAAGATTATACCGGAGCTTGATCTAGTTCATCATTAAGAAGGAAACTCTAGAAATATCGACCCGATCCTTTCGTACATTATTCAGTACAGGCGACGTATTGCCGAAAAGAGCCGACTATCCACTTATCGAATAGGAAAACAGGTTCCTCTACAAAGCACCGAAATTAAACTTCAGATATTAAGATTTCTACTTCACGACATTCTGCCGCAGAACGGAGCATTCCATCAATAAATTTCATGCATACCAACTTTCCGGTGGTGCCGTTCGATAGGTAATCATTCTGGTACAATAGTGCCAATCAACATTATCCGGTGAATGGAGTCGAGCAGCATGTCTAACGAACGGAAAAAGAACTCGGAGAACTCTTCAAAAACGCTATCTCTTTTCGATGAAGGTACGATGCACGAGTTACTGATGGAAGATTTAATGTTGGAATCAATGGATGAACCACAGACGACCAATAAATTGAAAGCTGCCAATTCGGAAACGGATGATACGGATGTTGCACCTACCCTTGGCGAATGGAAGCGTCTTTACGAGGCCGCAATCGAGTTTCGTGATTTGGCAGCTTGGAACTTGCTTTATGAAGACCAGCTGTTCGGAGTGGTGAATCCGGAAGATGGAGAAGTGGGCTATTGCAGTGTGATGGGGGCGAGCGGCGAGTTCCACGCCATCGCAATATATCGTGGGGGCGAGGGACTCCTGTCTTACGAGCGGATGAAACGACAGGGTGATGATGCCAAACACGACGGACTAGGCGACCCGGATGTGTTTTTAGGCCAAAAAGCCCTCATGGCCTCGTTTGAGGGCAGTAAGGATGTGGACAGGCGGGATCGCGAAGTGTTTAAGGCGCTTGGACTTCGTTTTCGTGGGAATCATGCATGGCCTATTCTCAGAAGCTATGAGCCAGGGTGTGTGCCGTGGTTCCTGAACGCAAAAGAGTGCCGGTTTCTAACTCATGCTTTAGAACAAACTATTACAGTCATTCAGCGAGTCAAGGAGAATCCGAATCTTTTCGATGAAAGGCCAGGTTGCATTCTGACGCGCACGACGATGAATAGCGACCAAACCAGTGAGTGGGTCGACCAGTGGCTAACTTGGTCTTCCCTTGAGGATGAGATTAATGATACACCTATTATGTACCCTTCTGTCGAAGTCGATGAAATGCGCCTGAAACGTGCTATGCGATCCGGGAGATCGTCCGGCGTGTGGGAAGTGGATATTTTTTATGCTCCGTTTTCCGTTCATGATGGTGCTGGTGAAAGACCATATTTTCCGCGCCTTATGCTGTGTGTACACCATAGTTCAGGTATGATTTTATCCGCTCATCCCGCTGATCGGGATGCCGAGGCTTCCGAGTTCGTAGAGCAGTTTGTGAGTACAATTGAACAACACGAGGTTTATCCTGACCAGATTGTCGTTAGGCAACAGAGTGTGGCTGAATTGTTCTATACCATCGCCGATGTCATAGATGCAGAGTTGCTCGTGGCCGATTTTCTTCCAGGTATCGAAATGGTCAGAGAAGAAATGTTAGGATTTATGGGGTAAGATAGTAAAAACAAACGTGGCTATTCCGTTAGCTCAGCATAGGTCAAGGTTGTGTAAGAAACGGAAGCACTTAGGAGCCTGTTGAACCACTCTCCCTATGAAATGACGCCGATTGTATCAATAGCAATATTTGTCCAGGTACGCCTGTAGGTGCTTTCCTTTTTGGTGTTTCTTAGAATCATTTGCATCTCATGAAAACTTTCATAAAGGCTTTCGCATTCTGTTGCGTACAACGTTACCGCCGTCCCACGTCACGGTAGGTTCGCGCCCGCAGTTCTGGGCGGGTGGATTCACACCACATGATTATCGACAACTTACAAGTCGCAACCCAGACGTGCAATCAGGACAACGTCCATAAAGACGATTATTTATGCAATCATAAATAGGCGTATTTCTTCGGTTCTTGCACAGATATGCACAGTAAGTATTCTTCGAAATACACTTTAACGGGGCATCAAATGCAAAACCTTGCCACCCCTACCTGACGTGGGGGATGAATGATGTACTCTAACAATCCTGCCGCAACACGTCGCGGAGGACGGTTGCATTGTTCCTATCCTCTGTTTTTGCGCTGAACACTAGGGTCACAGCATGCGCTGAAGCGGCCTCACGCAATTGTTGAATGCATACAGCAGCTTCGGAGCTCTCGGCGAGTTCCGCTCGATATCTTGCGACAAACTCCTCCCACCGTGATGGGTCCTGATGGATCCACTTCCGAAGTTCGTTGCTCGGCGCCACTTCCTTCATCCACACGTCGATGCGAGCTGCTTCTTTCGACACACCGCGAGGCCAGAGCCGGTCCACCAATATTCTCTGTCCATCCTCCGGAGAGGGAGCATCATACGCGCGCTTCAATCGAATTTCCATTGACAATCTCCTCAGAATTCGATAGTTGATGGCTGAAATTCTTACGACTGAGTATAGAAAGCCGCTAAGATTTTCATTAAATTTAGTGCAAAGCCAATCTACTTCCAAGTGTTATCGAATTATAGCTCTCATTGAACACTTCTGCCCAAGAGCCGAAGAAATGGTACATGTGTAGACGCGAATATTTATACTTGTGGATTAGTTACGAAGCCAAGCGACGATGCAATTCCTTCAGGATCACCCAGTCCGACAATGAGCGCATCGTACGTTGCCCCTTTCAAATTGACCTTCAATCCCCGCTTTGTGTGATGGTGGACAATAGCAAAAACCTTGCCTTCGCCGGATATAAATGTCCCCATTGCAAAGACTCCAGGGATGCGACTTCCCGGCAATTTCATCCCGTGAACGGCATGGATAGCATCATCAAGTATGGTGACTGATTTGACCGCTGAAGCAGGTACACGTATGTCTCCGTGAACCCCCTCAACCTTCTCTATGGTGGTCAACCTGAGTACGAGGCTATCTTGTTCACGAATCAAATCAGCCATCATAAACAGCCCCTTTGCTTTGTCTTAACGCTTACCCTTCCCAAAATTGTACACCTTATAGCTTGGTATGGGGCACGATCAATCATTTCCTGAACGCAATGAGGACCCATGCGCTTCTGTCGCATAAGACCCTTTGTTCAAGAAGCAAACCCTGCTGAAAATCAACCCGGCATTATCGGCCGAGTCGGAGCCGACTATGATCTCTCGATCATTCAAATTCGGCTGCTCGGAATTCTACGGGACCGAGAGCCAAGTATGTTGCAACTAGCCAAGTATCTCAATCTCGACAAATCAGCATTACAGGTCTAGTCGATCGTGCTCAACGCCGAGGACTCGTCGAACGTACGATCTCTCCAAACGACCGGCGTGGGTTCAACGTGAGAATAACTGCTGCTGGACAGCAACTTGTACAGGTGTCGAATAGGACCGATACTCTGGGATCACACGAGCTCATCGTATGATGGGGCACATGTGACCCCGAACGCCGTTTATTTACCGATCAATTCACATGCCTTCATGACGGCGCTCACGAGTATCCGCATTCCGTCAAACAATGTAGAGCGATCAAATGTCATCTTCGGATGATGAAGACCTGGTGAAACGCCACAGCCAAGTCCAAGCATCGTTGCTTTCAAGCTTGGCCGGACCGCAGTGTAGTAATGAAAATCTTCCCCCCCGGCCGTGACGATATCTGGTGCCAGCGCATCTTCGCCGAGAATGTTGACGATGGAGACAGCAACGATGTCTCTCGCTTCAGGGCTCACCTCGGCAGCCATCGTTTGCCCTACCCGTACACAACCAATTTCAGTTCCATATAAATTTCCTATGGCTAAAATGCGTTGTTCTACCTTGTCGGCCAGCAGATTTATCGCAGAATTGGTCTGGGCACGAAGATCCAATACAAACGATGCATTTCCAGGAATGATGTTCGTGCTCTCGCCGCCAGCATGCAGGCGAGTCATTTTGACTGAGTAAGGCACCATCGGATCGATGTGGAATGACTGAATGGCATTCATGATCTCTGTCTAATTCAACCTGTAAATCGGAAAGAAACGCTGTGGTGTTCAACCGACGACCCCAACCTTCGTCTCAATCACCAATTTGTCCAAGACACATTTTTTCAAACGATCCGCTTGAACACGCGACGCAACGCCTGCAAGCGGCTCTACTTTCAATATTCCTGGTTTGGTGAAGGCCACCGGCGGATCGATAATGTCCTCTTCAAAATATCTGGTACTCGGCGCTGTATCCCCAGGTAGCGTGAACCCGGGCAACGCAGTCAGCGCGATGTTATGGAGCCGGCCAATCCCTGTTTCCTCCATACCACCACACCATAAATCCAGGCCAGCTTCCTGGCATAGCTTGTGAATCACCAACGACTCGCCAAATCCGCCAACACGGCCTACCTTCAGATTGACAACCTTGCATGAACCAAGCCGGACCGCTTTGCGCAAATCTTCGGCGCTGCGAATGCTCTCATCAAGACAGATCGGAGTGCGAATCGCCGCTTGAAGATGTGCATGATCAACGATGTCATCACTCGCCAGCGGCTGCTCGATCATCATCAGATTGAGCACATCCCACTTTTTTATATGATCGATATCGGAAATCCGATTTGAATTCTCATTCAACCGCGGTTCACCTGCCTCATCCACATTCAACACGATTGGAATCTGCTCCAGCGCCCTCATGCCCAGGTCCGTGGGCCCTTGCGATACCACAGTTGCAACTGGCCAAACGGCAATCCAGCGATCCGAAGGAAGTCCCTGTTCAACTAGGTCGTTTTCCATCGTTCCGTACACATTGACTTTATACTCAGCAATCGACGCACCCAGTTTGTTCATATTGAAATGCGCGTTGCGGGATACGAGTGGATCGAACGTCCAGGCAATCGACTGGTACCCCATCTCTGCCGCTATCTGCCGTTGCATCAATTTGAGCTGATATCCGATGCCTTGATGCAAGAACTCAGGAAGCACAGCTGTCTCGTGCGACCACAATACCCACTCGCCCCGGTAAAGTGACGGAAAGCTGAAGAGGGACCCGACCGGCTGACGACCAGCATGAGCAAGTAGTAAGACCCCGCCATAAGTCGCGTGTACAAACATTTGCGCGGCTGAACAAGTATCCTCAGCCCCCCAGACCTGTTCGACAATCGCACGACACGCATGGCATTGCTCAATGTTATCCACACGTTCAATCGTGATTTGTGTCAACTGACCTCCCCCATTTCCAAAAACTCACCGGCACACGACTGCGTGTGCCGGTGATCCTTGATAGCGCTATTCGTGATATTCAAAATCACATTCCATGAGCGAAACGACCTTGGTTTTTTTAATGATCTTGTAGCCCAACCACAAAACCAGAAAGATTGGAATGCCGCAGTACGTTGCGATTACGCCAACCCAGTTGATGGGCCCACTCGTGAAAGCGCTGTAACCTTGGCCTAAGATACACACTGTACATAAGAAGACGGCAAACATAGGCCCAACTGGATACCCTTTTGCCTTATAGACAAGCTTGTTTAAATCCTTGCCTTGAGCGATATAGGCCTTACGAAAACGATAATGGCTGAGAGAAACACCGAGCCAAGCGATAAACACTGTGAGCCCTGTGGCGTTCAGCATCCATGTA
Source organism: Alicyclobacillus fastidiosus (assembly GCF_026651875.1). GTDB lineage: Bacteria > Bacillota > Bacilli > Alicyclobacillales > Alicyclobacillaceae > Alicyclobacillus > Alicyclobacillus fastidiosus. Next base: position 3,388,389 of record NZ_CP104067.1, read on the forward strand.
TAAACCACGCCGCTTCCATATAGGGAAGATAGGAAGGCCAGCGCCCCGATGATCGTAGCCAGTATAAGAGAGTTCATAGGAACACCTTTAGAATTTACTTTTGCGAACATACGAGGAGCCTTGCCCTCTTTTGCTAAAGCCCAAAGCATGCGTGAACTTGCGTACAATGATGCGTTTCCGCACGACAAGACAGATGTAAGAATGACCGCGTTCATAACCGCCGCAGCCATTGCTAATCCTGCGCGCTCAAACACCAGCGTAAACGGACTCACAGCGATGTTGGAGCTCGCCTTCAGCAGACTCGGGTCAGTGTACGGAACAATCATGCCAATGATGAAAATCGCAATGACGTAGAAAATAAGAATTCGCCAGAAAATCTGTCGAACCGCTCTAGGGACGTTCTTTTTCGGATGTGCACTTTCACCGGAAGTCAGGGCAACCAGTTCGGTGCCTGAAAACGAGAAACCAGCCACCAAAAAGACGCTGAAGAAAGAGAGAAAACCACCGTGAAATGGCGTGCCACCGAGATCGAAATTGTGGAAGCCGACTGCATGACCACCAATGATACCCACGATCATTGCGAGGCCAAGAATAATAAAGACGATAATAGTGGCGACTTTGATAATGGAGAACCAATATTCACCTTCAGCATATCCCCGCGCAGAGAAAATATTAAGAAGGAGCATAATAATCAGAAAAATAGAGCTCCACAGAATTGGCGACGAATGTGGAAACCAATACTTCATTACTAGTGAGCCTGCGGACAGTTCGGCCGGAATCGTCGTTGCCCAACCCAGCCAGTAGTTCCAGCCCATGGCGAATCCAAGCGCCGGGTCTACAAATCGCGTTGCGTATAGTTCAAAAGACCCTGCAGAAGGAATATGAGTGGCCATTTCTCCGATGCCCATCATTACAAAATAGACCATGATTCCAATGACCACATAGGCAAGAAGCGCACCACCTGCCCCTGCTGTGCTGATTGACGATCCGCTTGCCATGAACAGCCCGGTTCCAATTGCGCCGCCAATCGTGATCATCGATAAATGGCGCGATTTCAAGCTTCTCTGCAGCTTTGCTTCCACTTGTCCCCGTCCAGCCACCGACCTCAACAAGTTTGTGCTCCATAAATTTTTTTAGCATCCGTTCCGCGCTGCGCCGACCCACCTCGAAATACTCTGCGAGGTCTTTTGCGGTAAAGCGATTCTCTGTGCGCAACTTGAGAAATTGCAAGAGTTTATGAATCGTCGTCACACTGACACCGGCTCGTTCGGCTAAATCGAGAACCTCCGAGCTTTCACTTTTCAAATGATAAGACTTGCGATCCGAATACAACGGACCTATGACTTCCTTTTCGTCCGTTACGAGGAAGGCCTTGCTCGACAAAGTGTTCTTACTCGCGTAATACAGCGCGATTCTCGCATTTTCCTCCGCGGTTTTCGCGGTACGGCCAAATCCGAAACCGATACTTACCGTAATATTGATCACCCGTTCAATCTTCTCGAAAGTGTCAGGGGACTCAAAATAGCTGATAATCTGTTCGACACTACCCCTGGTTCCGTAGATAATAAACTGATCCAGGCCAAATTGGTGCACTGTGGCTTCCGTTGTTCTGCCAACTTGAAGCAACATCTGATGTACGGCAATCATAGCGTCCTGATTGAATTTCCCGGTTGTGGAAAATTCATCATTTTGGTTAACCGTAATCATCCCAACCGCAATCTGGGCATTTTTGCTAACCGCCAGTTGTCCGTAGTCAGCCGCTCGTTTCAGCGTTTCGAATATCGTATTTTCCGGACTGATAATCGCTGCACACGGCACACCTAGTTCACACAAACGGTTATAAACAAAATCGATACTCGTGAGCGCAAATTTCGTCTTTTTTTCGGCGAAGTTCCACCGATGAAACTCAATGACCTCGTCCAGATTGAATCTGTCATTATTACCGACCATCTGCTTATAGTCCTTAACAAACCAGTGAACATCGCCAAGATTAAGTTCCTGCCGAACTTGGTCGCCACATACTCTGCCTCCGGTAGATCAATGGACAAATGATTGAACAGATCGTCTCTTTGGAGCTTGATGTGTAACAGAGTGGTTGTGAGTTTATATTCATAAGACTCAATATGCACCGCAGGCAAATGATGCTCTTTAATTTTTTCCTTTGCATAGTGATACGGCAATAACCCAGCGAAAAACAGAACGTTGCAATCGAAAACAGTATCGAGCAACGCCACGCTTTCGCTGGGATGTTCGTATACATATGGAACAATTTCAACATCCTGGATCTTTCCCTGATACTTTAAGATACGCGGCATAAACTCTTTTGAGCTGAACGCCGCAATGCGTATAATCATTCGTATTCCCTCACAAATTCTCAGAATCAACGTTTGTATTCCATGTTGACCCAAAATCTCCTCCTGAGTATCGGCCATTTCACAAACCAATGTTTATCGTTCATATCCATCTGCGAGAAGATTGCAACAAACTACCCTCATAATGAACTAGTCCGATCCGTATACCTTAACAAAGCTAAAGTAGCTACAGAAGCCTTATAGAATGATTTGAATTCTTTATTAAGAAGGAGCGAATGAATGACTTATTTACCTCCAAATCAAGTCGCACATTATGCTTACGATGCTGGTTTCCGGGGGAGTTCTCTGGTAACAGCCGTTGCTGTCGCCGATGCTGAATCAACGTTTGACACTTCCGCAACAAGTCCGGGAGATACGTGTATTGGGCTATGGCAAATCAATAAAGTGAATGATGAGACGAACCCATCGGCCCTTTTTAATCCGAGCTATAATGCAAAAATGGCGTATTCAATAAGTAATGGAGGAACGAATTGGAGTGCATGGAGCACCTACACTAGTGGAACGTACAGAAGGTACCTGAGTGTTGCTGAATCAGTCGCACGAGCGGTTACGCTGCACTCATATCCTCACTTGAATGTGCGTGTAAACGGCCAATTATTCCCGGCAATCGCAGTCCAAAACACAACGTATCTCCTATGGACCGTTTTGAACAAGTGGGGCATTCCACACAGGTATCTCGGTAACGGTAAATTCTCCATTAACGGGCGAACAGTGCAAGGTATTGTTTATGGGGGCAATACCTATCTCAATTGGGCCTCAATACCTGATGTTAAGGCCATAAAGATAAATGGAGAATTTAACTTCACCGACAGCCATTAAACTCAAATTTGAGCATACGATTGAATCAATCCATGGATGTACAAGGGCCAGACCAAGAGGTTTTTCCTCTCGGTCTTTTGCTTTTTAAAGAAACATCACCAACTCCCCGAGCGATCGGTCATGTTCCGACTAACTATACTGCTGCCGGAACTGAACCGGCGTCATGCCCGTAAGTTTATGGAAAGTGTGCACGAAATGACTGTAGTCCTTGAAGCCGACGGCTTCCGCGATCGTCTTCACGGCGCGGTTCGGGCCCGATACGAGCAGCTCCTTCGACTTCTGAATTCGAAACTGAAGCAAATATTGATACGGGCTGACGCCCCAGCTTTTCCGGAATAGCGTATTTAGATGCTGCGAGCTGATCTGAAGGGCAGCCGCCATACGTTCAAGACCCAGATGGGGGTCTCCGTACTGTTCTTCGATCAGCAGGTAAATCGGGGTCAACCGCTCATGTCCTTTGGACAGGGAGGGCTGGCCTCTCACTTGCCCGAACTGCTTCAATTGCCCCAGAAAAGCATACACCTCGAGCGACCCGTTAATCCCAGCGAAATCGAAGCTGTAGCGGCATTTTTCCCCAAAGTGTTCATGTATGGTGGCAAGCGGGGCATCCGCGTCCCAACTGATCGGCAGCATGTGCTGGAGATCGAGCGACGCGGTGATGGGATTGGCTAACGCCCCGTCGAACGTCAAATACCAGGTCGACCAAGTCTGAGTTTCCGGACTGTAGCTGTGAGGAACGCCCGGCTTCAGCAAAATGCCTTGATTAGTGGACAGCTTGACCGTCGTTCCGTTCACCGTGAATTTCCCGCACCCCTCCACCGTATGGAGCCAATGAAAGCAATGAAACCCATCCTCCCTATTAATCGCGATTTGATGCTCCGAGTAGCCGACCGTGCTTAGATGCAAGGGCAAACGCTGATCCAACTCCGTTGTCACAAAGTGTCTACCGTACGGACCCATCGGTTACCTACCTCTTTCATTTATTCATATCGAATACGCTTTATATTATATTTTATTCCATTTTTCCTTGCCATAAAATAAGGTTGTCAGTTGTCTATTCTTATATCCGTAAATGGAGGTCGAATGTCATGTCCCTGAAAATCGGTTTTATCGGTACCGGCGGCATTGCCAGCTGCCACTTGGAAAACCTGGCGAAGTTGGAAGGTGTGCAAGTCGTTTCGTTCTACGATCTCGATGCACCCCGCGCACAAAAAGCCGCCGCCGCGTTCGACGGCGCGAAAGCGTTTGCGAGTATGGACGACATGTTGGATGGGGCGGCTCTTGACGGCGTTTACGTATGCGTCCCTCCGCTCGCTCACGGAGACGCGGAATTGCGGCTCATGGAACGGAACATTCCGTTTCTGGTGGAGAAGCCGCTGGGGATCAACGCGGAAGTGCCGGCCGACATCGCTGAACAGTTGAAGGAGAAGAAGCTGATTACGTCCGTCGGCTATCATTGGCGATATAACGAGTCCACCGGGCACGCCAAGCGGCTGCTCGCGGACAGCCAACCGGGCATGGCCCTCGGCTACTGGATGGGCGGAATGCCTATGGTCCCGTGGTGGAGAGTACAGACCGGCTCGGGCGGGCAGTTCGTCGAGCAGACGACGCATATAGTCGACTTGCTGCGCTGCCTGTGCGGCGAAGTCCGCGAAGTTTATGCCGCGTACGCGCTGAGGGTCATGCACGAGAAAGTGCCGGGCACCGACGTGCCGGACGTCGGAACCGTGACGTTGAAGCTCGCGAACGGCATGGTGGCCACGATCTCGAATACGTGTCTGCTGCCTGTCGGCCATCATGTAGGACTCGACCTTTATACGAACAAGGGCGTGCTGGAGATTCGCAGCGGAGAACTGCGCGAGATCGCCCCGGACGGCGTAACAACGTTCGGTTCGACGACGAACCCTTACTTCATGGAAGACGAGGCGTTTATTTATGCCTTGCGCACGGGCGACGCTTCCCGCATCTTATCCGATTACGCAGATGCGCTGCGCACTCACGAAGTAACGATCGCCGCGAACGAATCCGCGCTTAGCGGCCAGCCCGTATCTTTAACCTGAGGAAAGGGGATGTGCCCGATTATGAAATGGTCTTTATGTATCGGCGCTTATGCCGGCAAAGACGAGATTTATCACTTGGAGAAAATCAAGGAGCACGGCTTTGACGGCCTTGAATACTACGCTTGGTGGAATTTGAGCGATTTGAACAGAACGGCAAAGGAACAGGAGCGGATCGGCGTCGGCATCAACGCTACCTGCACCAAATTCATCAGCCTCGTGGATGAGTCGCTGCGCGACGCTTATTTAGAGGGCGTCCGCCAGACTATAGAGGCGTGCCGCATCTTGAATGTGAAGTCGGTCATCTCCCAGACGGGCAACCTGCTGGAAGATGTTCCGCGCGAGACGCAGCGACAGACGATGGTCGAGACGTTGAAGCGCTGCGCGCCGCTGTTTGAGCAAGCCGGTATCGTGCTGGAAGTCGAGCCGCTGAACGGACTAGTCGATCATGCGGGTCACTTCCTGCAGCGTTCGGACGAATCGGTCAGCGTAATCGATCAAGTGGGCAGCCCCAACGTGAAGCTGGTGTTCGACGTCTATCACCAGCAGATTACAGAGGGCAACGTTATCCGCAACGCAACCGGTTACATCGACCGGATCAACCACTATCACATCGCGGACAATCCGGGCCGTAAGCAGCCGGGAACGGGCGAGCTGAACTACGTCAACATCCTGCGCGCGATCCGGGATACCGGGTTTAACGGCTACGTCGGCCTCGAGTGCGGGTACACGATCGATACGGATGAGGCGATCGAGCAGTTCAAACGCGAGGTGCTGACACAGGTGTTGGCGGGATAAGCGAATCGAATGATTAACAAGGCAGTCTGAAGGCATCTCCGCACGAGATATGTACAATTTTGGGTTTAAGGTTCGGCCCGAAGACAAGGGTTCGTCAACGGTTGGCACACTGATAGCCGAGGGTTGGTTACCGCATTTCGTACCGTCCGTCAAAGGACTCCCTCCGGCTAACCACGTGCGACGGTTAATTCCCTGCACATTGGGGCCACGAGGTTTCCCTGTACTGGTTCCTCTGCCTTCAGGCCCAGCCTTTAACCTTGTTCTTGAATTAATCCATTCACTTCTCAGCTTCTACAAATACCTATGCAAAGAATAGTCAGAGGCGAAACGCGCAAGTGGAAACCAACAGGGATCTTGTCCATGTCATTCCGTCTGCTACTTACATTTCATGAATCATCTCCGAAAAAGGGGTGAGAACCAACATGAGTGTGAGCGCATACGTGACGAATTCAGAGGGAAACACCGTATCACGTATTGATGTGAAGACGAATCGAGTCGTAGCTACGATCCCCGTTGGGAATAGCAAACATACAAGGAGCATTTGCGCCTTTAGCATCATTTCTAGTGGGTTTGATGTGATAACTGAATGTACTGGTATGTTATCACATCAACCTGTGCTTCGCTAAGGAACACAAATATCTAAAGCTATCCTACGAGTATGCAGTGATAAAAAACGATATTCGAAAGACAATAGACGATCAAAACACCATGATACCTCCAGCACCTTGTGTGTCCTTTATAAAACGGTACTCGGGTTGCTTTAGCCACCGTTATTCACGTCAGCACTATCAAAACCCATACGACCGGACGCAGTGTGCCAGGCCGCCCCGTTGTTAAGGCTGTATTGCTCAGATGTACTTTCCCCTGTTATGTCAATGACCAGTTTCATTCCGACAAAAATGGCCATTTAAAACTGTCAAATGTGGTCAGGTCGTCAGAGACTCGCATTTCCTCCTTTCATGCGGTACCTTTCTCCGCTGAACGTAAACACGAAAGCATGGTGCAATAGTCGGTCTAGTGTTACACTGACGAGTGTCGGATTGGGGAACAGTGCTCCCCATTCTTCAAATGGCCTGTTACTCGTGACAATCAGGCTCTGACGGTCGTACGCATTGGCCACCAATTGAAAGAGATGGTTGCCAGTTGTGTCATCCATCGGGACATACCCAAGCTCATCAATCACAATGAGGTCGAGCTTAGCAAGAGAGCGGAGTTTGTTCTTTACACTTCCATCGGCTATCGCGGCGTAAAGTCCATCTATTAAATCTGGTGCAGTGGTGAAGAGTACATCTTTCCCTTGAATGGCTGCCTCGTAGGCTAAAGCAATCGCAATGTGGGTCTTGCCAAGGCCAGGTGGCGCAAGCATCATCCCTCACGAATATTCATGCAACAACCGTAAGGTATGTTTCTTCACAGTTTTATGCCTAGTCGAATCATATCACGGCACTGAATTCCGTTTTCGTAAATTGGTTCGAGGTAATGCAAGGTAAAAAAATCCCGATCTACACCGCAAATTCGGAAACCACATTTTTGGTACAATGCTAACTGTCCAACGCTTGAATTTCCTGTTCCAATTTCAATTACTTTGTAGCCTTTAGAGCGAGCTTTTTCAATAGCATGAAGAACTAATTGTTTTCCATATCCCTTCCCTTGCTCCTCTGCGGTAACTGCAACATTCACAAGTTCCACCGTTTGCGGACGCGTTTCAATTAAGACATATACACCGACAACTTGATCATTCAATTCAGCAACAAAACAATCCCCACGAGATATGTAACTCTCAACGACTTCTTGTGATGGGTCGGCAAGTAATAGAAGAGGCATGGGGTAATCTTCATCTGAACTCAAACGTCGAATTTGGAAACCCTTCATTTGTAACTCACCCACAATCCGTGTTTCTATAATAACAATTCCATTGTATTGTAGAGTCGCTATGTCGTTAACCTGCCAGTATTGCAATATCACCTGACCATCAGTCGCTGTATGTTCATGCGATTTGGAACAACAGAGTTTATGCGATTTACGTCCCCTTATGTTCTAAAAGGCTCCTCTCACCTCTCCCAAATACAGACCATAAATCTAAAATTCGACTGGGTGTTGACACACCGCATTCATGTGTATACATTTGAATAAAAACCATGCCTAGAATCGCTTTAACAGAGTCTTTATAAATCTCCTGTCCTTCAGTTAACTTCCGACTATGAATGTCTAATACATCCCCATAAATCGTCTGCCATGCTAAGTTTAAAGCTTCTACCTTTCTCTGTGTGTTACCCATTGAGCACATTATAACGAACAAGCGCGTTTACGATATATCGAACGATGTTCGCGTTCGTTGGATTATATAACAGGTGGATAGGCGCAGATAGTTTATGCTTTCTCCATAAAATGATTAAATATTTAGATATTTAATTGACTGGTGATTTATACGTATGTTAAAATAATCCAAAATCGGATTTGTGAAACGATCTCAGGATGTACATCTGGAGAGATTGTCTAGTTGTGATAGAGTACATTTTTCCAGGTTTAAGTCGTAGTTTAAAAATGAACTTTGGAAGGGCTTCTTATAAGGAGGAATCTGTCTTGCTACGTTGGCCCCTCTTTGCTGACCACTTTTCATGCGACAATCCAGAGATGGTCTTGACCACTCTAGATAAGGAAAGTTGGCGCGTCGATACTAGCCCCAAGGGAGGCAAAATCGAACAAACAGGGACCTCTGGTAAGGTTGGCAGAGGCGATTGGACTAGAGCCAAATTTCTTACGGTGGACGTCCTCCACCGCTGCCCAGATATCCTTGTCATCGTGGTCACGTTTGCAGTCGGCCATCGTGCCCACCTGAACGATGAGATTGAGGTACATTTCGGTGTTCTTCCCAATGTACCGACCCGCCTCTGCATTCCGCTCGAAGCTCTCAACGCACAAACACTCTTTCTATCACGATATCCAGGGACCATGCAAACGGTCCTGCGCGGTGGCACGGGGATTCGCGCGGATGAAGTGAATTATCTGTCAATCGGGACTATTCAATCGATAGAATCGAGATCGTTCGTCATTTCGAACCTGGCGCTGACATCAGAGGAACCTGAGTTCTTAGTAAACAAGCAACCCATCATTGACAAACTGGGACAGCATACTGGTAATAGTTGGTACAATAGGATACCAAATGCAAAAGCGTTAGCTGATGATCTCCAGCACGAAATGGAGCGAGAGGAATCCTCCGATTTCTATGCTGGTCGTTGGGGACGATATGGGGGGTTCAAGGGACTCCAATTCGAGACCAGTGGCTTCTTTCGTACTCACCATGATGGGCGACGTTGGTGGCTGGTGGACCCAGAAGGATACGCTTTCCTTTCTACGGGTTTCGATTGTGTGAGTCCAGGAGAGTTTATGAAAGTGAATGGCATGTCGCACCTTACCACATGGTTACCGGCTAAACATAGCCGGTTTCAGGATGCCTGGTCGTACCGAAACGGTGAGCAGCACTTCAGCTATGCCGTTGCAAATCTCATTCGAGCTTTTGGTACAGACTGGTGGAGCAAATGGGTGCACTTGACTATTCAGCGTCACCGCGAGTGGGGGTTGAACACAATTGGAAACTGGTCTCAGCCAGAGTTCATTCGTGCTGCCAACATTCCGTATGTGTGGCCCTTGGCTGGCTTTCCGTCAACTCGCAACATGATCTTCCGTGATTTCCCAGATGTCTTTGATGAAAGTTACCAGCAAAATGCGGACGTGTTTGCCCGTCAACTCGAGTCTTTCGTGGACGATCCGCTCCTCATCGGTTACTTCCTCCGGAATGAGCCCCATTTCGCCTTTGTGGATCACTTAAACATTGCGGAGAAGATGCTGGAGAGTCCAACTCACTTCAGATCCAAGGACAGACTCATCACATTTCTTCAAAAGAAATATGCCAACTCGATAGAGGAGTGGAATCGGGCTTGGAACAGTGATTTCACATCCTTTGAGGATCTCCTTATACCTACGCGAGATATTGCTTCCCGTTCTGCACAAGCGCATGCGGACCTCGATGAGTTTAGTGGAGAAATGATAGAAGCCTATGTGCGGATTCCGGCGGAGGCGTGTAAGCGAATTGATCCCAATCACCTCAACCTTGGAATGCGCTACGCGTGGATTTCATCGGAACATTTACTGCGCGGAGCACAGCACTTTGATGTATTCTCCATGAATACGTATCAGATGAAACCGGACGGCAGTGTGATTCGTCAAATTCACGACGCAACCGGCCTGCCGGTGATGATTGGAGAGTTCCACCACGGTGCGGCGGACACTGGAATGCTCGCAACGGGTATACGTGGAGTACGGACTCAGCATGACAGAGGGCTCTCGTACCGGTACTTTGTGGAACAAGGTGTAGCGATGCCGGAACTAGTCGGAATGCACTATTTTCAGTGGAATGATCAGCCCCTCCTCGGTCGATATGACGGAGAGAACTACCAAATCGGGGCAGTAGATGTATGCCACCAACCCTATCGAGACTTCATCTCTGGACTGAAGGAGACTCACCTCCATATGTACGAAGTAGCTAGTGGACTTCGAGTTCCCTACGATAAAGAACCCGAACAAATACCTAAAACTGGATTTTAACTAACACAATGTGAAATAAGCGCGGACTCGAGCGTTACTCCTCTTGGAAAGTTAGAGATTGAATTTTACGCCTGACAAACCAATTCGTCGCGATAGCGGATAAGCTGAAAAACAGTGCAAAGAACAAAATCGGAAATTTCATACACACGAAAAACATGACATTCAGAATCACAACATTAAAGAAGGTCAGCCATGGTCTGTATAAAATTAACTTAAAGGCATTTAAAAGTAATCCCTTCACCGTAGATTTCGTATACACAATCAGTGGATAAATATGAAGAATCCCGATGCATGAAATCAACAGAATCATGTACATCGCAATGACAGAGAGTGATGAATGAATTCCAATTGACATGTGTAAATCCATTTCTACACTACATAGGATGATGAAAAATAAGCCGCCGGCGAGAAGCCCTTGTTTCCAATTCTGACGAACACCGTACCAAAACTCCCGAAGAACACTGTAATCCTCTCTATCAATGATTTTCCTCGCGACGACAAATATCCCGACGGTGGAAATTGGGATTGTAATAATCGGGATACAACTAATTAGAAATACGATGTTAAGTACCACGAATTTGTATGAAATACTCAATAGTTTGTATAGTGGACCATCAATCGAAAACATTTCATATCCCTCCCTATTGCTGATCAACATCTCTACGTCCCAAAGGATTAGCGAGTCGTCAATCAATCCTTTGGGGCGCTCAGGAGATGTCCTATACAGCGTGGTCAGCTGTGTTATCCATACCGGACCATATTTTTTGTGAAGACCATGGTGTGTCTGCCCACTCCAAAACTCGTCGTGGCTGGGTATACCGAGCGGTAGAAAAGCAGTGGAACATAGGTAAAGGCTGCCTGTTGAAATATACGGTTCACCTAGAGTGGGCTGACTACCGCAGAGTCCAATTCGCAGCCAACCGTTATCGTCAAAAGTCCCCGGCACCTCCAAACAACGCTTGATTACAGCTTCTAGGGCACACCGTACCTGTGGCGGAGACACTTCTTGTGGTAACTGTTTCAGCATAGCCATTTGAGCCAAAAGGTGAAAAGCACCACATCGATAGGTAATTGAGCGACCAAAGGCAGGGAAAGTCCCTTCCGGAGAAATCAACATTTCCTGTACGGCCGCGAATCGGCGTGCACGACTCAGCACACTATTCAACCGGCTTTCGCCAATTGAATAGTGTGGTAATGCGCTCACAACATGGCGAACGATATCTAGTAGTATTGGTTGAATGACGAAGCTGTTGTAGTAGTCCCAGTGGAATTCTGGGCCGTCCCCATACGTTCCGTCTCCTTTATACCACTGCTCGTGTTGACGAATGGCGTAATCGATTCGCATAACATCGTAGTCGTCCCCAATTGTCAATAACGCCACTTCAATCATCGCTGAAAAGAGCAGCCAATTGTTCCAACATGGCTGAATCCTGCGCGTCCGTTTCAGTGCAATTACAACGTTTTGTTTGACCGTACTAGCTAACTTATGCCACAGTTCATTTGGAGCTCGAACGATGGCATGCGCAAGAAATGCGGCGTCAACAAGCGGTTGGGCGTAGACCGTTCCGCAGCTCAATACATCCACATAATCTGGTGAATCTGGCCTCGTGATTGAATCAATAGCTTGCCTCGCACGCTCGGCGTATGCCTCTCTTAGTCCCTCTTCTTCTGTCTCTGAGCTTCGCAGTTCCAGCCAAGGCGCCATCCCGGCTAGCAGCCGCGCTACCGCCTCTAAGTGTGTCACTCTCGAGCGATCTATCTTGGATTCTATGGGCATAAGCCGTTTTAACTGTCCCACCGCTGAAGCAGATAAAACTGGATGGGCGATTCGTACCAATGTGTTTACCCAATACTTCCTTCCCGTCTCTTCCATCCTAATTCGTCACCGCCCCTCGTGAAGTGCGTGATGTCTTGCCGCTTAGTTTGGTAGACACGATAGAGAGACGGGATGCTTTGGGGTAAAGAATCCCGCCACCCCGTTGTCATTTACCTGCAATTCCTTTCAAACTAAATCTGAACATGTAAGGGCGATTAGACGGTAGCGTAAACTCAGGATGGGTTCTGGAGCCCCAACTGTCATCCCCACCGACACCCATTTGCTTGTAGTTCACTCGGACCACGGTCTTGTCACTACTAGGAAGCTTATATACGTGGTCATGTTCCTCAAGCTCCAACGGCGTGTACGGTAGAACGTTTAATTCAAATGGTTGAGACGCCCAGATTGTGATTCCAGCCCCAACGTCGTTGATGATAGATGCTCTCCGGACGTCCGTCTTATTACCGCACTCCTGCGGACGTAAATAGGGAAGAAATTGGTCAATGACTTTACCTTCATAAGAGCCTATACACGCTGCCGCTTGACGATCCCAATAAGATTCGTGCGGCCCTCTTCCGAACCATTTTAGATTTCCAAACTTTGACGTCATCTCAAACAGAATGCCGATTTCCGGAATTTCCGACAGCCCCTGCCCCGGTACCAGTCCGAGTTGCACATCAATATTTCCGTCTCCTGTGATGGTGTACGTGACGGTACAGATTGAAGCATTAGTCGTCGACACCAAATAGGTTGACGTCACTTTTACGATGTTATCGGTACTCTCGGTGGTGAAACTCCGCAATTGCCGATTAAGTCCTGCATCTCGCCATGTGGCGCATCGCTGCGGGTGTCCGTTGCCTCTGTCATTGTCAATATACGCACGCCAGAAATTCGGCCTTGGCGCACTCTTGATAAGCTCTATCCCATCAAAAATGTAGGAGTCAAGGTCACCAGTGGTCTTGTCAAACTGCATAGAGAAGTGATTTCCTAAAACATTCACTGCAAGTGCATCTTCCTCGGTCCTTAGCTCAGTCTCTACCCTCAATACATGTGAGACGGAATGCTGCAGCGGGAGAGCAAACTGCTCGTATGCGATGACGTGTCCCTTCTGTGCCCACAACGTATCTTCCTTAAGTGCCAAGCTCAAAGTAAGCCAATACTCGCTACTCTCGGACGTTCCCAAGGGGGAAATTGGAATCGAGACGACTTGTGCCTCTCCAGGCGGCGTATCAATGACACCTTGTCCATACTCACGTACGCCATCCTCACTTACGATTTCCCACAACAGATTAAAATCCCTGAGATTCGTGAAAAGATGGCGATTCTCAACGCGAACGGCTCCCTCCTCAAGATTCACCGCAGTGAATTTAACGTTCTGGTAACACTTCTTCACTTCATAAAGCTTAGGTGACACGGTCCTATCGGCAAAAATCAACCCGTTCCCGCAAAAGTTCCCATCATTCGGAGACTCTCCGAAGTCGCCGCCGTAAGCGAGGTACTCGATTCCTTCCGGGGTCGTTGTCCGGATGGCCTGGTCAACCCAGTCCCAAATAAAGCCACCCTGTAAAACCGGGTAACGTTCGAACAATTCCCAATACTTGTGCAACCCGCCGCAGGAGTTCCCCATCGCGTGACTGTATTCACAGAGAATGAATGGCTTCTTGGGATTGTTGCGCGCGTAACGCTCAATATCATGAACGGAAGAGTACATGCGACTCTCGATGTCCGACGCAGCATCGGAGGCACGCCACATGGTAATCCCCTCGTAGTGTACGATGCGGGTCGGATCAACCGAACGAAGATAGTCGTGCATCCGTAGAAAGTTGTCACCGCCGAATGACTCATTACCAAGTGACCAAATGAGCACACAAGAATGGTTTTTGTCGCGTTGAAACATGGAGTTGCACCGATCTAACACATTGGCGCTCCACTCCGGTCTGCTTCCGGGAATCGCGCCATCCAGGTCAGTTTGGCTATAATTCCAGGTCCCATGGGTCTCCAAATTGACTTCATCAATTACGTACATGCCATACTTGTCACAGATCTCATACCAAAGAGGATGATTAGGATAATGGGACGTGCGTACAGCATTTATGTTGTACCTCTTCATGAGGAGAACATCTTGCAGCATATCGTCATAGGTGATAGCCCGCCCACGACTGCAGGTAAACTCGTGGCGGTTGACACCCTTGAAGATGATTCTTTCACCGTTTAGTAACATGAGGCCATCTTTGATCTCAAATTTGCGTACGCCAACTTTGCAGGATACAGCTTCCAAGGTGTCCCCTTGCTGATTCTTAAGGCACAGCACTAGAGTGTACAGGTTTGGATGCTCCGCGCTCCATTTTAGCGGATTCCGTAGTTGTGACGACAACTGCACGTCGAAGAATTCATTATTTTGAAAGTCCACATCTGCGCACAGGGAATTTCCAACCATATACATGTTATGTGAATCGTACAATGACACTTCAAGTTTCAACGTTCCAGTATTCCGCCGAAAGTAATTTAGGATTTTCGCGTCAATATCCAACTGTGCGTCCTGATATCTCTCATCCAGGATTGTTTTCACAGAGAAATCGAAGATGTACGATTCCGGACGTGTGTACAAATACACGTCCCGAAAAATACCACTCAGTCTCCAGAAGTCCTGATCTTCTAGCCAACTCGCATCGCACCAACGATAAACTTCGACGGCAAGCTTGTTCTCTCCCTCCACCAAGTAGGGAGTCAAATCAAATTCAGCGGGTGTGAACGTATCTTCGCTGTAGCCGACTAAGTCCCCGTTGACCCACACGTAGAACGCCGATTCGACACCTTGAAAACTTATATAAACCGGTTGATCTATCCATGTTTCAGGAATAGTGAATGTCCGAACGTAAGACCCCACTGGATTATATTCGGTGGGCGCAAACGGAGGTTCGATTTCCTCTTTACTCTGCCATGGATATCGGATATTTGTGTACTGCGGATAGTCATAGCCTTGAAACTGCCAATGCCCTGGTACTTCGATATCCACCCAATCGTCGCATTCATAATCCGTCCTGTAGAACTGTTGAACACGTTTCGCAGGACATTCAGAGAAAGAAAACTTCCAACGTCCATTCAGTGAGATGTATCTGGAGGACAACTCTCGATTCCCTCGGTAAGCTGATTCAGCCGAGGTATATGAGGTCATGCTTGCTCTTGTTGGTAAACGATTTAATTGGAAAATGTCAGGGTTGTTGTTCCACTCCGGAAACCCATTGCTGGGGGGGCTATATTTATACTTTTCTCGCATGAGATGCACCTCTTTTTATTCGCTCAAAAGACACCACCGAGTACTCTACTCGAGTGCCAGCCACTCCATGAAAACGTATTAAATTTGTTCGTGACGTGCCCCCGTCACTTTCATTCATAGGTCTCCCAACGGATCTCTATCTGACCATCCTCTGTGAACTTAAATGGAAGCCAGATGTACCGAGAATCGCGCAGATTGTCCGGTTTCCAACGGTCGGCCATAAACACAAACGAACCCGGCCTCTCCTCTAAGGCAAGTACAAACGTGCTCTGAGTGTAGAACGTTTTTTCCGCATCTGGCCCCACGCACGGATTCCCCAATGTACGCCACGGACCCAGCATAGAATCGGCTACAGCCCACTGTGCTTCATTCGATTTCCACCCCGTGCATCCCGAGGTAATCATATAGTACTTCGACTCATACTTGAAAACTGCAGGAGCTTCGCGATATTGTCCCTCAAAGATTCGACAGTAGACTCCGGTTAAGGACCTATAGTCATCAGACAATTCCGCGACATGCATCGTGGCGTTCCCCTCTGATGAGTAGATCAAATAGGATTTGCCGTCATCGTCCTGAAAAACCGTCATGTCTCGGCTCTCAGCGCCATTTGGGCGGATGCTTCCGACATACTGATATGGCCCATCCGGCGCCTGGCTAAACGCGAACCCCACCCGTGCGTATTTGTAATCGGGAGAGTCAATGTGCATAATCATCACAAACTCACCGGATCGATGATTATAAATCACTTTGGGACGCTCAACCACTTGAGTGAAATAAAGGTCATGGTCCTGATTGTCGTACACCGTTGGCAAAACGACTCCCTCGTCCTGCCAGTGAGTTAAGTCGGTCGAAGAATAGCAAGATACACCGAGCACCTTTGCCTCCTTCCTACTCACATCCCGATTCTCGCCGAACCAGTAATAGCGTCCTCCGTGTAGCAGAACTCCGCCACCATGGGCCTGAATCATTTCGCCTTTGGAATCCAACCATGGCTCACCTGGTTCTAACAGGTGGATAAAACCTGTGCTCATGAACTCGTCCTCCTGTTCAATACCCGCTGTCTATCGCACCGTGTCTCGTGACACGCCCTTCAACTAGGTCGCCTTATTCCTTAATGGATCCAACTAATACACCTTTAAGGAAGTATTTTTGAGCGAATGGATACATGACGATTACTGGTATCGCCGCAACCACCATGGCTGCCAGCTCCACGGTCTGTGAGGAAACCAACCCCTGACCCTGAACCTTCGCCAAAATTTCCGCCACAGCAGGATTCAAATTACTCGACAACTGCTGTGAAGCACTCGTAGTCTGGATGAGTTTTAAGACTAAATACTGAAGAGTCTGGAGATTTGACGACTGAGTGAAATAAAGCGTGGTCGTATAGTCGTTCCACACTCCCACTGCGGTGAATACGGAAAGTGCGGCCAATACAGGTTTAGACAACGGCAGCACCATTTGAAAGAAAATTCTAAACTCACTGGCGCCGTCCATTTTGGCCGATTCAAACAGAGAGTCGGGTATCGACTTGTAATTGGCGTTTAGAATAATGACACTCCAAAATCCACCAAACAGAGACGGCAAGATGTACACTAGGTAATTGTCGTACAAATGCAGCCAGTTAAACAGCATGAACGTCGGGATAAGTCCTCCCCCAAAATACATGCTGATGAAGCCGATGGTTGTGTAAAGCTTCTTCGCCTTTAAATACCTACGAGAATAGGCGTATGCGAACATCGCAGTATAGGTGATGGATACAACCGTTACAATGACCGTTCGCGACAATGTGACCCATAGTGCTTGTAATAGACCCGGATCATTCAGCACCTCCCGGTAACTGGCAAATGTGAACACGCGAGGCCACAAAAATACGGGCCCAGTAGACAGATCCTGCGCACTGTCCAAAGAACCGATGATGGCGTACCAAAACGGATACAAGGTTAGAAACATCAAAATGCACATGAATAGAATATTGGTGCAATTAAAGATTCGCTCTCCAACGGACTTACCCTTAACCATGCTGACACCTCCTAGAACAGACCAGAGTCTGTCAATTTCTTTGACGCAAAGTTGGCTCCAACCAAAAGAATGAGCGCTATCACTGACTTCATTAACCCAATAGCCGTCGCGGCAGCAAATTGGAACTGTTGGAGTCCTATCTGGTACACGTACGTGTCTATGACCTGGCTTGTCGGCATGTTTAAAGCATTTTGCAACACATAAATCTGATTGAAATTGTTGTTTAACATGCCACTCACAGCAAAAATCATCATAATCATGACGGTTGGTAGGATGCCGGGAATGGTCACATACCATATGCGCTTAAATCGACCGGCACCATCTATCGCGGCGGCTTCATACAGCGTTTGATCAACACCAGCAATGGCAGCCAAATATAAAATTGCTCCCCAGCCGATATCTTTCAGCAGGCCCGTAATCACAGCTATACCCCAGAAATACTTTGGATTCCCTAAAAATTCGATCGGTTTTTTGATCAAATGTAAGTGCAGTAACAAAGCATTAACGACGCCGGAATTAGGGTCCAGCAAACTGATAATTAATCCACCGTAAATAACCCAAGACAGAAAGTGTGGCAGATAAGTGATGGTCTGAATAAGCGATTTGAACTTCGAATTGATGATCTCGTTAAGCATCAGAGCAAAAATAATGGTCACCGGAAATCCAACCACGAAGCCTACTAGGTTGATACCAAGTGTATTTCGGATCATCGGCCAAAATTGATAATTATGGAAAACCCACAAAAAATTTTGAAATTTGTTCCACTCACTGGTAAATATCCCCGGAATGCCGGTCGTTGGGTCATAGTTTTTGAACGCCATAAGCAGTCCGAAAAGGGGAATGAAGCTGAAGACAATGATGGAAATAATCGCTGGCCAAATCATCACTTGCAATTCTGATTGGGTGCGAAAGTCGTGTCCTAGCACGAATCTCTTTTGTTTAAGGGGAGTTGCCGGAACACCCTGGACTACCTCCACTTCCTGAGCCACGCTACATACCTCCATTGCCAAATAACCTGCTAGTCATGTGCGTTCGCTTAATCATCCGGTCGTCATCGTATGCATGTAGTTTAATCGACTAGGAACGCACATGAGAAACAGGTGACACGCCTACTATTTGATCTCAGTTCCTACGGATTAATTCCCTTGATGTCTTCGCCAAAGGCTTTTTCTTGTTTATGAAACTCTGCATTGATGGTGTTGTCGATCTGATCGATCCCCATCTTGTGCAATTGGCTAACGGTTTGTTGGTATATTTGGTTTTCGTCGGTGGAGTTTGGGGCAAAGATCATCTTTGCCACCTGGGTCGATTCATATGTGTTGATCTGTTGTTCATCGTTATACAATGTGCTACTGGCAGGTATTGTAGAAGCTGGCATTTGCAACGCCGTGCTATCGTAGCGATAGGTAAGAGATGATGATGGGTATGCGCTCTTAAATTGGTCTATCATCAGATCAGACTTGTCTGTTGGTGGAAGCGCCGCATGTGCACCCCACGCGGAGTTATAGAAAGCCCAAAATCCACCCAGCCCAGTCGTTTCCCAATAGTTGCTTGGTAATTTCTTGCTTGCAGCGGTCGGAGTTACAAGACCCTTACTGTTGATTGTGTAGTCCGTCCCTTTAATCCCGTAGTTGATCAACAACTGTCCGCTTGACCCGTACATGAAAGCTAGCCATTTCGCTATTGCTGCAGGATCTGGAGCCGCCTTGGATACATAGGTTTGCGTCCAACCCAAACCATACGTTTGATTTCCATACGTCGGCTTGTAATTGGTTTCAGACAGAAGCGGACCGGGAGATATCCAAGTTTCGGTCGGGTCAGTTTGCCACATGGTCTCCGGATGAGGGTTGGCCGTATTGCCTATGAAACAAAACACGCGGCCAGATCTTACAGCATTGTTTGTTCCATTGGTATCAAGCGTCAGTTCGCTTTGGTCCAAAGCACCTTCTTGAGCGGCTTGGAAGTAAAAATCTATCGCTTGTTTTGTTTCCGGAGCGAGCATCAAGTCTCGATAGTTCCCCTGTTTGTCAATAGGCATTGCACCGAACATTTGTGCCAAAGATTCAACTGAGGAACCCAACCAGGCGGAACTGTTATCCACTTGAAGAGGTATCACTGGAGCGCCCTTGTATGTCAGATGCATACTGGCAATCTTATTGAGCGCCGCAAGTACTCCGGACTCAGTCTTTAGTTGAGACAGGGTTATCCCTGCCTGTTTCATAATGTGTTGATTAAATATGATGGCGTTGTTATTGGAATACTGCGTGGCCTTGTTGGTCACTGCAGGAGGATACAATTTTGTCAAACCCGGTGTAGATGCGTAACTAGGTACAGCATAAAAGCCACCTAACTGTTGATCTTCGAGCTTGACTAGATCTGCCGGAAAAATGGTCTTTAGAGCCGACGGGTCGTATTCCTTAAATAGATCTTCGAGGTTCCAAACTTTA
Organism: Alicyclobacillus fastidiosus; assembly: GCF_026651875.1. Classification (GTDB taxonomy): domain Bacteria; phylum Bacillota; class Bacilli; order Alicyclobacillales; family Alicyclobacillaceae; genus Alicyclobacillus; species Alicyclobacillus fastidiosus. The sequence goes on from NZ_CP104067.1 coordinate 3,408,599, forward strand.
CCCGATGCGATTAACTGCTGCTCGGCTGCTCCATCCTGTAACGAGATAACGTCTGGCAGTTTTCCGGATACCATCATCAAATTCAGTTTCGTATCGGCATCTTGAGCAGGTACGTTAAAGTCAAACTTTAATCCAGTCTTCTGCGTAATCTGGCCTTCTACTGTGTTGGGATTCGAATTCCATGGACTCATTGTCCACCAGTTGATGTCACTGAACCAGGTTAGTGTTTCAGGACCAGGCGACTGTGTTTTCGAACTATTCTGAATATCATTAGAAGAACAACCTGTAAGAATAGAACTTGCTGACACGGCCAACACCGTTAATACAGCCCACTTCCTCGGCATTTTAGACAAATTATTTCACCTCTGGTTTGATGGTAGAAAGCCCTTTCAATCAGGTTCTATGTTCTCGACAAACCATTTCTATACGTTTCGCAGCACCACCCTTTAGTTCGATCCAAAATAAGTGAGTTCGACGATAAATCGAAGATAAACTTTGTTTCTGGGTTAGTCAATACAATTTTCGGAATAATAAATTGATTTATTTCTGAAATACGTATTAAATATAGATCGAGATATAACTGACCAGGCGATATCGATGTATACTTTGGTCCAAAACATGTGTTTTGTAGTCGAGAAGTAACTTCATGCCGATTCTCATGATGTTGAGTCCTGAATTCGTCTTATCGCACGTATGGCAATACACCTGTAATAAGTGTAATAACCTGGAGGGGTACAATGGCCACGATAAGAGACATTGCAAGAATGACTGGTGTTTCGGCATCAACGATTTCTCGTGTTTTAAATGAACACCCCGAAGGGTTGTCAATTCCCGAGGATATTCGACAGTTGATTTTTCAGACAGCTGAAGAATTAAATTACGTCAAAGCGACCGGAAAGCGTCGAAGGGTTGGAAAAAACAAGATTGGTCGGATTGCAGTCCTTGGATGGGGGACTCAAGAACGAGATTTAGAAATTCCATACTATGCTCTCATCAGGCGAGGAATTAACGCCGAGTGCAGAGCATTGGGCTTAGACAGTTCATCCGTCGTATTCGAGTGGTCAGATCTTATTCGGACGTATTCGTCCCTCCTTCAATACGATGGGGTAATTGTCATTGGACAAATTGAGGGACCGGCGGAATACTTTAAAGATAAAGGTCAACGTGTTGTATTCATTGACCATTGCCCGGATGCACTTCGATTCAATTCAGTGATCCCAGATTTAGCCCATGGTACCACACAGGCATTGTCACATCTGCTGTCAATCGGATACACCAACATTGGGTATCTTGGTGGAGAAAACGAAGGCCCCCTGTCCTTGCCTCGGTACAAGTCATTCAAGAAACTTTTGGGCAGTAAGGGACTGTATAACGAAGATTTCGTTCATTTGGCTGGTGACTGGACTGCCAAAACCGGTTATGCTATGGCACAAAATTGCGTGAGACAAGGCAGAGTGGCAGAGGCTTATTTTGTTGCAAATGATCCGATGGCGGTAGGCGCTCTAAACGCATTTCTGGACGCGGGGCTTCGCATTCCTGAAGACGTCGCGATTGTTGGGTTTGATGATATTGAAATGGCTTCCTACGTCAGGCCCTCGTTAACGACAGTACGCCTTCCCGCAGAAATTTTGGGACGATATGGTGTCGATTTGCTTGTTAATGGGTTGAGTGACAATTCAATTCCTGTTTCAGTTTCAGTTCCGACCGAATTGGTGATTCGCGACAGCTGCGGAATGAAGTTAAAGAATATGGACATCTCATAGGCTCAAAAGTGGCCTATCACAAGCATAACGGGCTGGTTCACAGCTACACTCGTAAAATAAGTTTTTCATAAAGTGACATCTCCTCCGATTGTGGAAATTCACACTGAATTATGTGTGCATTTTTTCTGAAAAACTCTATCGGCAATGCATGCGTAAATGCAATTTTAACGGATCCCGACGCCGTGAAATGTATCGTATATTCGGTGTATGAGAAACAAGTGGATCGAAACTTTGTCGACGGTGGCGAAACAAAGGTATTCGGACAAGCCTCCATTGCTCGCCATCGTTTACTGGTTTTATTAGTGCACAGGCATTCCAGGCTCCATAAAATCTTCAAAGCACCCCATAACAAAGGACCAAATGCTGATCATCGTTCATAATCTCATCGAACAAACCTATTCAGCACAGAAATCCACCGATTACGAGAATAACTCTTCATACAAAACACTTCTTCCTATTGGTTCTATAACGCCTCTGAGTGCTGATATTGGACTAGGCATTTAGAACGTTTATAAAATTGCGAAAAATGAATATCATTTTAAATGGGCTATGACGTCGCCCCCTAGAAGAGATGTTTGGAAAGCAACTGTTGCAATTCAAGTTTTGGCAAACATTTTCAAATGATCTCTATCACAATAGAGGGGATAACATGTAGACGAGCGCAAAGGAGACGACGATCATGCAGTATCGACTTCTTGGAAAAACGGGTTTAAAGGTCAGTGAGTTGTGTCTTGGATCCATGACGTTTGGCAGAGAAACGAGTGAGGAAGACAGTTTCCGTATACTCGATCACTTTGTGGAAAACGGCGGAAACTTCATCGACACCGCTGATGTCTATTCGCGCGGAATCTCGGAACAAATCGTCGGGCGATGGTTAACAGATAAAAATCGTGATGATTATGTGATCGCTACGAAAGTTCGTTTCGCCATGGGAGACGGGCAGAACGATGTTGGCTTGAGCAGAAAGCACATCATTGCTGGCGTAGAAGCCAGCCTGCGGCGACTTGGCACAGATTACATCGACTTGTACCAGGTCCATGCGTGGGATCCCCTCACGCCGCTAGAAGAAACCCTAAGTACACTCAATGACTTAGTTCGGCGCGGTCTGGTTCGCTATATTGGCGCAAGCAACTTTCGCGCATGGCAACTTCAAAAAGCGATCCACACAAGCCGCAGCAATGGCTGGGAAGCATTCTCCTGCCTTCAACCACAGTACAACTTGTTGTGCCGCGCCACAGAATACGAACTCTTGTCCTTGTGCAAACACGAAGGATTGGGTGTCATTCCGTGGAGTCCACTGCGTGGCGGTTGGCTAAGTGGAAAGTTTCATCGCGGTATGTCAAATCCGCCTGAAGATACCCGTATTGCAGTCGCTGAAAAGCACGGCTGGGGAGAATCATGGAGCAAGTACAACAATGAGTACACCTGGCAAGTCATCGATGCCCTGTTTGAAGTAGCAAAACAAGTTGAAAAAACACCTGCGCAGACAGCAATCAACTGGCTGTTACAGCGCCAAGCCGTGACTGCACCCATCATTGGCGCCCGCACACTTGCACAACTTGAAAATAATTTGGGTGCGTCTGGTTGGGCCTTAAGTCCGGAACAAGTGGTGACATTGGACCGTGCTAGTGCACTGCCTGTCACGTACCCATATGACGAGGCTGCAGAACAACAACAACGTAACGGACGACAATGACACGAAGCAAGCTAAAAGGAGGATGTTATCTTGGAACAACGTCGATCGCTTAGACTTGCTCCGTCGAATCATTGGTCGACTGTCTGACTAGCAAGTGTTACGCGGAATGAACAAGGGGGCTTATGCCTTAATGGTATAGGCTCCTGTTTGTCCCACACCCCTGATAAGCAGTGAGATATTTATGTGACCATCGTGCTATTGCGCTAAACTGCCTCTTAAGCGTCAGAGGCACCAACGATTCAGGACGTATAATCATACAAGAGAACAATCCGAAGCTTTAGATTTGGCCCAGATAGATGATGAATGGGTACTTCGAGGGGTTCACAAGTGAGTAATATCTGAAAACTGGGCCAACCTGTACCGACCCTCAGTGTAGTCGATCTGCGTTACTGAACACTCTGAAACTAGTTGGCTATAAACCTCATCCAAATCGAGGATGCTGGAGTAGTGCAATAACACCTGATCCTCAGTTGCTGTATGTTCATGCGGTTTGAAGCAACAGAGCTAATGGGATTTATGCGCCCGTTGATATGAACGACACCGTCAAGCCCCGTGTCGTGATGGGGTTGAAAGTCCGGACCGAAGGCAAGGTTCGTCGACAGTTGGCACACTGATATCCGTGGGTTGGTTACCACATTTCGTACCTCCGTCATGGGGCTTCCTCGGACTAGCTTCGTGCGTCAGGTTCTGGACCTTGCACAAACGGGGACGAGGTTTCCCCGTACCGGATTCCTGTGCCTTCAGTCCCGACCTTCAACCCTAATTAGAATTATTCTTTACTACAGTTCTTTTCCAAAACTTATACTGCAGTCGATGTCTCCATCTGTCGCTCTGCCTCACATGCGATGGCCCATATAAATCCCAACAATTCTCTTACCACTGAAGTGACGGCTACATTGTGATGCTTACCTCGTGATATCATCTTCACATACTTTCGATGAAGCCTGTCCTGTGCTCGCCAAGCAATGTCCTGAATCTTGGGACTCTGTCCCTCTTGCCGCTTACGAATCTTTCCTTTAATAGCGGATCTGTATCGGTAACACCATGCTGCCTCTCCTAGAACCCGTCTGAGATGTGAATTCCCAGACTTCGTGATTCTCCCTTGCTTTCGAGATACCCCGCTCGAATACTCGGATGGTACCAGTCCGGCATATGCCATTTTGGATTCCGGAAACGACGAAACTCCCCAACCTCAGCGACCAAAGAGGTTGCGATGACCTCTGCAACACCCTTCAGTGTTTGCAAAGCCTGAATCACTGGAGCTCTCTCGCTTTCCGTTGCCTCCAAATGTATAGCTGCCTCAAGACGTTTGAGACGTCCCACAATCTCGTCTAAGTGATGCAAATACTCCTGGTACACCACTTCTTCTCGACGATCCGTCCATTTTAGACCGTCCAACCACCGACGATACATAGCCCCCAAGCACTAAGCTTAGTTTCAGGACGCCGATTGTGTCTGAGTAGGAACTTGGATAGCCGATGCCTTGCCCGTGTACGGTCTCCCACCGCATCTTCCCGTGCCCGCACTAAATCCCGTAATGACTCGTTTTCCTCATTCGGGACAAAGACTGCAACCAATTCACCAGCACGGAACAACTGTGCCAATCTCAACGCATCTCGCTTGTCTGTCTTCACTCGGTCTCCTTGGCGAACTGGAATGAGGGATGGTGCGACAACGGTACACGGCATGTCCATTGCGCGCAGTAGTCGATACAGTCCATAGCCTGTCGGCCCAGCTTCGTAGCAAAACTCCAGTTCTACACCATCTGCAGTGGTGCTAGGTTGTAATAGTGGACACAACGAATCGGGAATGTAAGAATAAGGCGATTCGAGGTGAGCCACATGACACAGAAGTACGACAAGGAATTCAAACTTCATGCAGTGCAATTGGCTTTGGAGAGTGGGAAAACGACGAGCCAAGTAGCTCGGGAGCTAGGCGTATCACAAAAGACGTTGTATGGCTGGATGTCGAAATATAAGGAGGATCCGTCCGCCCCGTTTGTTGGGAGTGGGAACCTCAGGTCAGAAGCTCAGACAATTCGTGACTTAGAGCGAGAGCTACGCGATCTTCGAGAGGAGAATGCAATCCTAAAAAAGCTATGTGCATCTTCACCAACGACCGGAAGTAAGGTATAAATTCATCCACAGACACCGCTCCAAATTTTCGGTTGAGAAGATGTGCAAAGTGTTGGGTGTATCTCGGAGCGGGTATTATGCCTGGCGTGAACGACCTGAGAGTAAGCGAGCCAAACGTCGGAAGCGAATAACGAAGCGGATTCATCAGATATTCGTGAAATCCCGTCGTCTTTATGGCAGTCCTAAAATCACGCAGATCCTGCGCCAGGAAGGCGAGCGTGTGGCGCAGAAGACCGTGGCCAAAATCATGCGAGAGAATCAACTGAGGAGCCGTACCGTTCGCAAGTACAAGGCGACCACGTATTCGAACCACGATTATCCGGTACAGGAGAATGTACTGAATCAAACGTTTGTAGCAGAGCGACCCAACCAGGTGTACATGGCAGACATCACCTACATCCCAACGGACGAAGGATGGGTCTACCTGGCTAGCCTAATGGACCTTTATAGCCGTAAGATTGTGGGCTGGCGTGCGGGAGCACGGATGACGAAAGAGCTGTGCATCAGGGCACTGGAGCAGGCATACGAACGCCAAGACCCAACAGAAACCGTGCTGCATCATTCGGATCGTGGGAGCCAATATGCCTCTCATGACTATCAGGACAAGCTGCGAGAATACAAGATGGTCGGTAGCATGAGTCGCAAAGGTAACTATTTTGATAATGCGTGCATCGAGTCGTTTCACAGCATTATCAAGCGAGAGCTCGTCTATCTGGAAAAGTTCAAAACGAGGGAACAGGCAATCCGGCGGATCTTCGAATACATCGAGGTCTGGTATAACCGGGAACGAGTTCACTCATCAATCGGTTTTCTAACACCGGTTGAATTCGAAAGAAGATATTTCCACGCTATAAGAGCTGCAGCAAGCTGAACGATAACAGGCATCATATCAGAATATTAAAACTTATAATTTCTCTGTTTTGGGGTGTCCATTCTATTGACTTAATACCAGCAGACAGTCTATGTACTAGACTCCTTACAGCTTCCACCGTATGAGGGAACATTCCGATATATCTCGGTTCTCCACGGCCTTCGTCTGCTACCGCAACTGCGATATTTTCCTTAGATACATCCAAACCTACAAACTTTGTGATAGTCTTCATAGTATCGGCTCCCTTCGTATGTGGCTCTGCACTGTTCTCCTAACTTCAGTGTAAACCACGATGTGCGAAACGGAGCCGGTGTCGTTCATTATGACTAACGCAATAAGCAAAGTACAACAGTCTAATGTGCTCCCACCCTAATACACCGCTCAGATGTATCCAAGAATTGTACTACTCACCATGTTCATTCGCCTTTCCTTGTTACTTCTCCAGAACATACCATAGCAGCATCTCTGACTGAGGGGAGGGCGAATCCATGTACGATGGCGCATTTGGTGGATACACACGTTGGGCAGTAGTGTTCTTGATCATCTTTGTGCTGTTCATCCTGCTTGTACCTTACGGCGGCGGTTATGGTGTCGGCGCATCATGCGGTGCTGGCGGCGGGTACTAATGCTTCATACTGCAGGCGGTGGTCTGTGGATATTAATCAATGATCAGCCACTACGTGATTGGAGGTGTTTCGTGCAATGAATTGCCCACCGATCATGTGTCCACCTCGGTACTGTGTTCGGAATTGCTATGTTCCGCGTGTTGTTCCCTATGTGCATCCGATTGTGACATCAACAGACGCGTGATTGTGAACGTGCCTCAACATTACTATGTACCGATAACTAGGAACGTGGTTGTAGATCCAGGATGTCCAGGCGGTAGATGTTATTGAACTGAGCTCACGTTGGGCGAGAGATCATGGGAAGGGCATCGGTATTATACGGTGCCCTCGTTTTTTGTGCTTGTCTGTTCAATAGTCGTGTAGAAATAATCCGCAGCGTCTCTCCATTTTAACCCTCGTAACAAGCACGCATTCTACATCAGCGTAATTCTTTACATCGAATAAATACTGTATGTCTCCAACACTTGCACCCGTTTCGTGTAACTGTTTGATGTTAATCCTTCTGTCGCCCGTTCGTTTAAGAATAATCAGTACCTTTGTCTTACCATCGGTTGGTCCAAGCTCACCCATGCCAACGGCAATAAGAAAGAACCCTTATGTCGCTTAACTGCCCAAAAGCGACATTACTGGTGTCGTCGCAAAACTGTATGTTTATGCAAGATCCACGAGTGGCTGTAAGTACTTATTCCACCACAAAATCCGAAGACCCAATTTTCATTACTGATATCCATAAGTGCAATTTCTAAATTGACTTCATTTTTCAATCTCTCGGATAATACGAGATCCTGTAGCCATCCCAATGCAAATGCTACGCTTCCAACGCCAATCAAAGAAACCTTCAACTTTTTCATGTTTTATTTTCCTCCTGTTGATTTTTTAAGCGCTACATATCCGGCCCCAATAAGACCTGCATCGTCTCCAAATCTAGAGATTAAAATTTTCACTTTGTCTTTTAAGTTCAGAAGGACTCTATTTTTAGCACTTTCCTCTATCCGTTGTATCAGCCATTGATTATTTTGAATGACGGATCCTCCAAGAACAATCACATCAGGATCAAGGCTATGGAATAGTGAAGCGATGCCTCTAGAAAAATAGTCGATCCATTGTTCAATGACTTCTACAGCTAGCACGTCTCCCTCTTGCTGTTTCTCAAACAAGAGCTTTGCATTGGCATCATGTCCAAACAACGACTTACTTACCTTTTCAAGAGCGGCTCCAATACAAAGTGACTCCAAGCTTCCTTCAATATCTACTGAGAGATGTGTTTTTGAGTCGGAAATGATTATGCTACCAACTTCACCTGCGTACCCGTGTGCTCCGTGATAAATTTCGTTATTCAAAATTACTCCGCTGCCTATGCCGGTGCTAACCGTGATGTACATCGAATTCGCATATTCTTTTGACGCACCAAATGCTGACTCGAGAATAGCAACTACATTTACGTCATTTTCGAGATAAACCCCGTATCCCGGAAAATAATCCGGAATGTCCCTCACTCCAAAACCCTCTAAGTAAGAAATATTGGTTGCATCGTATAATCGCTCCGTACCACCCCGCCACGGAATCGGCAAAGCAATTCCAATTTTATTCGCTGATTCTCTTTCATTCACTTTCTCGATCATTTCCAATAAGTATCTGAAGAGTTCGTCGATGCTGTTAAAATCATCTGTCAGGGCGGTTTCCTTTCGAATTAGATTGAGGCGATCATCTATTAGTCCAACTCGAATATTCGTCCCCCCAATATCTATTCCGATTACACTTTCCATTTCTACTAGCCCCTTAACTCGATAGCACTTCTAAATATTTTGCGGCGTCTTTATCTAAGAAAAAGTCAATATGATCATGACCAAGTAATTCTTGTGCCGGTAACCGATATTCTGAATTTGAAAACACTTTGCGAGCAATATCTGCTTTACGCTCCCCAGTCATAACCACAATTACCCTCTTACTTCTAATAACTTGGTTTAAGCCAATTGTAATTCCCTTCTCTAACACTGTCGGCTGAAGAAAATATTTTTGAGCCACCTCTTTCGTATTCTTGGATAAATCAACCACACTACTGTGATCCAGCACAGCTCCCCCTGGTTCATTTAAACCAATATGTCCGTTCATACCGACACCCATTAAACTAAAGGTGATAGGATTACTCTGAATGAAGCTATCTACTTTTCTACATTCTTCTTTCAAGTCAGTTGCGTTCCCATCAAAGAACTCTATTTGTTCATCATCTAATGGAATGAGTGAGAACAAATCTTGATGTAGCATCTGATAGCAACTTCCCTCTGAAGTTCTATCAATACCCACCCATTCATCTAAACTGACAACTTTAAGTAGTTTGATTCGCGATTGTTTGTTTTCCATCTCTTTGGAAAATCTTTTATAACTCTTTTTTGGCGTACTACCAGAGGCCAAACAAAAAACCGGATTTTCATCGTTTTGTATATGCCATTGCATTTCTTTAGCAATTTCGTTAGCAACTTCATCTTCGTTACTAAAAATTTTAATCATTGGCATCACCTCTTCTATTTAAATTGAAATTACCCATTAGAATTGACGCTGAAGTGTCAATTTCGCAAACACTAAGAGCCTAGACTCACTTGCATCACTGGCCAAAATATTTGCCACCGCGTCAGGACATTACCCATCATCCATAAAGGTCGTCAAACTAACTGGAATTACGAGCTTATCGAAATAAAGTCTATCGTAGCGCTTGGAAAGACGCCCTAGTGAAGTGGGTGGTGGCTGACAACTGGGTGGCAAAACATAGTAACGGCTCCCTTCGTATGTGGCTCTGCACTGCTCTCTCAAGTCTCAGTGTAATCCACGATGTGCGAAACGGAGCTGGTGTCGTTCATTATGACTAATGAAATAAGGACTCATGCTAGTCCGTCGCATAAGCCCATTCAAAAAAGCAGGCAAGTAAAATTCGGTTCGTCAACGTTATCTTGCCACGGAGTACACAAACACTTCCTTGCCCCACTTTGTTATTGTCTCTTCTATATGCATTCCATTACGCTCAGCAACTCTCGCAGATGCTGTATTATTGACATCTATAAAGGAATACATCTTGTGGAGACCCATGCTCTGAAATCCGTATTCTTTACAAGCTTTTGCCGATTCCGTTGCGTAACCCTTTCCCCACTCTTGTCTCACGAACAGATATGCGATCTCCATTACGCTAACACCATCGCATGCTTGCGGAATAATCCCACATTGACCAAGAAATTGTCCCGTCGATTTATCCTCTACAATCCAAAAACCCACGCCTAACTTCTCATAATTACTTAAGGTTCGATTAATCCAGCCCAAGGTTTCCTCTTCATTCATGGTTGAGGGATAGTATCTCATTGCTTCTGGGTCTGAAAAAATTCCCATCAGATTCTGAACATCATCCGTGGTCATTTTCCGCAAATTTAATCTTTCTGTGGTGATGACAATAGTGTCCATGTATTTGCCTCCCGACCAAGACATTGTATCTATGGCTTCCACAGAAATGACTCAAAACCTCTAAACGTCGTGTAGCACCACATGCTGATCCCCATACACCGGAGGGTTCTTCCGCGCTGTACTTCCAAGCTCTTCACGCGTTCCATGGTCTTCGCCACACAAGACAAGGCTCGACTCCCTCTTGTCCCTTTCGGGTCCTTTATGACGATGCGGCAGGATTCACTTCATGTTACAGCCTGCAGTTTTGCTTCACCCTCCAAGGGCATTCCCTGGGAATAGGACTCTAAACTGTTAAACGAACGCCAGTATTGAACCAACGTTACACCTCTCCATCTCATGAAATACTCGGTGTAGAGAAATCCTAAATTAGGCTCCTCATACAGCTCTCGCAACATTGGACCCATCGCATTAAGAGCTGGAATCCATTTGGAGAACGCCCAAAACCGATTGATTCTTAGCCCTCCAAGACAACTTCCGATGGTAGAATACAAAGAACTAAGGGGGCTTGAGACCTTGATACCGACTTTCAAACAACAGCTTATCCCACGCATGGAGAACAATTTTTTTGCATACATGTCCTATTACGCTCGCCGACTTCCTGGCATGCGAGTAATCGATCAAGAAAATATACTTATCGTAGATTCATCTTTCTCCTCTGATACGTTCAACTATATTTGTCGAGCACGTTTCGATGCTGATGTAAATCGTAAGATTAATTTAGCCGTAGGTTACTTCAAATCAATAAACTTACCCTACGCTTGGTGGGTCACCCCCCACTCACAGCCCCATGATCTTGGGACGTATTTAGAACGCTGTGGTCTTCAACAAACCGAACAAGACCTCGGTATGATCGCCGATTTATCTAAACTTCCTGTACTGAAAACACCTGAAGGACTAGAGGTCAGGCGTGTAAATTCCATTGAGCGCTTGCACGATTTTGCATTCGTAGTTTCATCTGTTTTCGATCCGCCAGATCCAGTTGTTCGTTTATTTTACGAAAATGTATCAAGTGTTGTTTTAACAGAACACTGTCCTATGCGGTTGTTCGTCGCTTACTTTGACGAGAAACCTGTCTCAACGAGTGCTCTGTTCATGGATGTTGAGATGGCAGGTATCTATTCAGTGGCTACCCTTCAAACCTTCAGAAGACGTGGATTCGGTACATCGGTTACCTTGTCAGCATTACAGGCTGCCCGCCATGAAGGACTCGAATTTGCGGCATTACAAGCTTCTGAGGATGGAAAACACATATACGAAATTCTGGGCTTCGAAAACTGTTGCGACTTTTACGTTTATCAGTAATAACGCCGTGTTGTGTCTGGGACTAAACTCTCTCAATGATTTAAGATTTCCCCAGTATTTTAGCGGGTTTTCTCGGACCGTTCAACCAGACGGTATAGGCGAAATACCGCGATTCCATGGGCTTTTCAGCCTTTAGGGTACATTGAAACAAGGGCTGCGCGCTTTTTAACAAATTTTTGGTCGCGCTTTTGGATCACATCTACCTTCGCGGCCTACCCTCTCATGTCTCACGGGGTCCATTTCTGGCCCTTGTCATTCCATCGTTCCGCCTACCGAAGGGTGGAGGCCAGCTGTGCTGCCCGCCAGGGTCGTTGCCCTCTTGTTATGTGTTGTGCCAGCTGCTCCGCGCTTCGTTTGTCTGAGCGTGCAAGAAAAGGACTGCTTTACTGATGAACATATCATTTCCACACATTAAAAGGGCCATAAGATGCAAATTGCAGCACTTAAAGAAATACAAACGCGGCGCTTATACCGCGTTTGTATTAAGGTAGTTTCTTCATCATTACGATTGGTCCGCTAGCCAATCCGGCCAGATTCATCGAGGCAGTCAACGCTAGCTGTTTTTAAATTTTTCGCCCTCTACGTTAAGCGACGACTCACCGCATCGTTATCCGCGTTTCGCTACGCATGTTTCACTAGATTTTCGGCCGTGCGGAAGGCCAAGGCAAGAATAGTCAAAACCGGGTTAACGCCGCCATTTGTCACGTGCACGGAGCCGTCGCTCACCCAGAGATTATCATATCCATGCACACGACCGAAGGGGTCGGTAACTGATGTCGAAGGGTCAGTACCCATGCGCAGTGTTCCCGCCTGATGCTGCCCAGCACTAAGCCCACCACCTGGCCGGGTACGCCAAACCCGACGTGCTCCGGCAGCCGAGAGCCATGTCTCCGCTTGCTCGGATAGCATGGCCGCCGCTCGAAGAGACTCCGGATGGACATCTCCTGAGAGTTGAGCCACGGGGATACCGAAGCGATCCTTCACTGTAGGCGATAGCTGCACTCTTGACTCGGCGGTCGGGATCTCTTGGATAGGTCCTTGTACATGACTAGTACGCAAGTAAGTCTCGCGCATCGTTTCTTTGCCGGCGCTCCCCCATCGCGCCGCATCCGGCGGAAGGGCTCGATACCAGTGAATGACCGGCAACCGGGTGAATTCGTTCGCAAGCATCCCACCCCCGACAATGCCGTCTCCGTTACCATGGGCAAAGCGACAGGTGGCAATGCTCACCCCTGGTCCAAGGCCCTCTTGAATCGGCTCATCGAAAAGGGCATAGGCACCTGCATAGACATGACCCTGCAGGTTCCTCCCCACTTGTCCGTAGCGATTGCCTATCCCATGTGGTTCAGCATCGCTTGCCGAATTAAGCAGTAGTCGCGCACTTTCGATGGCCCCGGCCGCAACCACCACATGTCCTGCCCGCACTTGTGTGCGTTGTACCGAGCCCGCCACTGACTGTACAAGCCGAACCCCAGTGGCGTGCCTACTACCCTCGGTATCGATGCGTTCCACCATGGTATCTGTTACCAGGTCGCAGTTGCCCGTAGCCATGGCCCGCACGAGCATCGTGTTGTGTCCGCCATTCTTGCTATTGGTCGGACAAGCAAATCCGACACACTGGCCGCACCGCCCACAGGCCGGTCGACCGTCACGTTCGACCGAGTTGATGAGGAGAGGAACTGGCCCCACGGTCCACCCCAAATTCACGGCTGCCCGAGCCAAGCGTTCTCCTTCCAGCGTCTGTGGCAACGCTGGCATTGGATAAGGGTGTCGTCGCTTTCCACGTCCAGGGTGGGCAGCACTATCACCAGAGACGCCAACCTCCAACTCCGCCCGCTCGTAATAAGGTTCGAGATCATCGTAGCCAATCGGCCAGTCGCTAAGCGAACTCCTGTCCGGAATCCCATAACGAGTTGCCATCCGAAAATCATCCGGATGAAATCGCCATGCCTGTGCTCCGTAAACCCGTGTTCCTCCTCCCACCGTCATCGCATTATTGTGATAATCTCCTTCAAAGGGTGAAGTAGTCCGCTCACTGCCATCGGACAAGAGAATCGTTCGAGGATTTCCCTCCAATCCCGGGCCCGTGTTGTGCCCGTATTTGCTAAAACGGTGGTTGCGCAGATGATCGTTGCCAACCTGACTGTATCGAAGCCAGCTTCCGCGTTCAACGACAAGAACCCGAAGTCCCGCTTCGGCCAACACCGCTGCCGCTACTGAGCCCCCTGCCCCAGCTCCCACGACGACCACATCATACTGGTCTCGAAGTTGGTTGAAGGTCTTTTGCGATAGATCGATTTCTAGGATCGGCTCATGGATTTCGGAGACGGGCCCCGGGCGAAATCCAATCATTTCCCATGACTTACCCTCACGGTTTCCACCAGACTCAGGATTTCCATAGTAGCCTTCGATCACCAAGCTCAAAAGGGTAATGAAAAAATGTTTAGCCGAAACGGGCCAGTCACCAACACGATCATGCTCAAGATCATGTAACAGTGCATCTTGGTCTTCTGATGAAAGTTCAGAAAATGATCTCCCATGGAGAGCTAGTGCGTCTGCATCTAGTGCGCGAAGTCCCGGTTCAATCAAGTCTATCCAGGTTTTGATATCCTCGCCGACGCGACATTCCAGGTATGCCAGGACTCCCCCATCAGTCGCCGATGGCCAGGCATCTTCCGGAATCAATCTGTTAGCGACCGCCTCCAAGATAGAGCACACCTTGATTGAAAAATGCTGCTGACCCTTAGTCATGTACGTTCACCACCCAATGATTTTTGCCACAATTCATAATTACTCACCCTCACCACCACATGCCTGCTAGCTGCGAGGCGGCTTGGTCCCTACCTCGGTCGGACTTTCACCGACAAGTTGTGCCTAGCTTAGCTAGGCGCACTCTTGAACTAACGACAGAACTATTATTTCACCAAAGCTCCCGTGGGTCTAAGTTGTTTTCCAGCCCGAACATGTACATGTAAGTGCTTAGATGATTGGTATTCACCCATGTAGGTTTCGACACCACAAGCTCCGTATTCTGCATTAACTTGGGTTGCAACTTTCTGAACTACGCAAAGTAATTCAGTTAAAATGTCCTTGTCCTGTTCATCTAACTCAATCAGAGAAGGAATGTGTTTCTTTGGTATCACTACGATATGGGCTTCAAATGATGGTCTTGTATGATGAAATGCAAGTACCCTTTCGGTTTCTATGACCTTTTTCACTGGGAGCTGTCCGTTCAAGATTTCATCGCAATAAATATCGTTCGACATACAACGCCTCCTTGTTCTGACTCTTCGCTAATTTTAGCTTAACTTCCAATATATATGGGTGAATTGCTATATAAAACCTTTGGGACGTCTTGCAGGTTGGGACGTTCATTTTTATTTGGACTGTTTTATAGACGCGAGACGTCGATCAAAAATGCTTGATGGACTCCCGTAGTTGAGAATAATCCGCTTTTATATTGGGAAAATATTCTTGGAGGTGAACAGGGTGAGAGTACGTAAGCCGAAGCTCTTAAAAGCGATTAAGGAATTGGAGCGTACCGACACACTGTCTCCAAGTATCCAAAATGAGTTGCTGGATGCAGATGTATTCATGAATGAACGGGTCTTGAGAGAGCTATTCCAAAACTGTTCGGATGTTGTATTCCGTCCGATTATCGTCCATGGCGAAATTAAAATGCTGCTGGTTTATGTGGACGGTTTAGTCGATACAAAAGTACTGGACCAAGTCGTTTTAAAACCGATGATGTTCGAAGGTATGCCTGATGGATTGGAAAATGTCGCATCGGTTGCCCAAATCGTTCAAGAGCAATTGATTGCCCTCGCTCAGATCAAAACAGTCCATAAGGTTAGCGAAGTCGTGGGGGGTGTATTGAAATCGAACCTCGCCATTCTCACGGATGGGGATGGTGCAGCTTTACTTGCTGATCTAAAGGGGTTCGAGAAGCGCAGCGTGGAAGAACCGGTTGCGGAAATTTCGCTGCGTGGTCCGCGAGATGGGTTTACAGAAACGCTTCGGGTTAACACAACATTGGTACGCAGAAGAATTCGGAGTCCAAAACTAAAAATGGAATCCCTAACGGTGGGTAATCTTTCTCAAACGGACGTCGTCATTGCTTACATTGAAGGAATTGTGCAAACTTCGGTTTTGGATGAAGTTCGCAAAAGGGTTCAGCGAATTCAAATGGATTCAGTGTTAGAGTCCGGTTACATTGAGGAGTTTATCGAAGATCAGCCCTTTTCTCCCTTTCCGACAGTTCAACATACCGAACGCCCTGATGTGGTTTGTGCTTCTATTTTGGAAGGAAAAGTCGCGATTTTCGTGGACAACACGCCGTTTGTTTTAATCGTTCCGTTTACATTCTGGTCAGGGTTGCAAGCAGCGGAGGATTACTATGAACGCTCTGTCTATACGACCTTTGTTCGTTTCCTACGGTTGATCCTATTAAACGTAGCCTTGTTTTTTCCTTCTCTATTTGTTGCTGCGACAACCTTTCATCCTCAGTTGATTCCTACGAGCCTGTTGATCAGCATTGCCGCAGCCCGCGAAGGAGTTCCGTTTCCTGCCGTCATTGAAGCATTACTCATGGAATTCATGTTTGAAGGTTTGCGGGAAGCGGGTATTCGACTCCCAAGAGCCGTTGGATCTGCTGTCAGTATCGTAGGAGCGCTGGTGATTGGACAAGCGGCCGTACAAGCAGGGATTATCTCAGCACCAATTGTGATTGTTGTCGCGACCACGGGTATCGCGTCGTTTGCCATTCCCCGATATAACCTCGGCATTGCCTATCGGATGCTCCGTTTTCCGCTGTTGTTAATGGCGGGCACGATGGGCTTATACGGGATTGCCTTT
The DNA here is from genome assembly GCF_026651875.1 of Alicyclobacillus fastidiosus. Taxonomy (GTDB): domain Bacteria; phylum Bacillota; class Bacilli; order Alicyclobacillales; family Alicyclobacillaceae; genus Alicyclobacillus; species Alicyclobacillus fastidiosus. The sequence goes on from NZ_CP104067.1 coordinate 3,425,293, forward strand.
GCAACTCTTATTATCTTCATCCATCTCGTGAATTTGCGTTCGTTTGGTATTCCTTATCTTACGCCAGTTGCACCGCAGATTCCGGGAAACTTAAAGGATGTATTCTGGAGAGCGCCAAGGTGGAGTATGACCCATCGCCCCGCTTTGATATCCGGTGGATATAAAAAGCGGGTTCCAGAAGGTCAAAAACCGAGTCCGAACAGCGGGAAGAACGACAGATGAAGCGACAACGTACATTGGGTTTCATATTGACTATGTCTTTAGTGTTCGCGACGGGTTGTTGGGATGGCACGGAATTGAACGATCTCGCCATAGTGTCAGGATTTGGGATGGATATAAAAGATGATGGGACATATCTATTAAGCGCCCAAATTGTAATTCCAGGGAAAACACAAAGTAGCCAGCAGGGCGGAGGGGGCGGGGATAACAATGCTTATTTTACAAAAACAGCGACAGGGAAAGATGTATTAGATGCGTCTCAAAATATCCAGTCCAAGCTTTCAAGAAAGGTTTTTCCAGGTCATCGGGAGGACATATTTATTGGCGAAGAATTGGCGAAACACGGTGTCTCTAAGGTTATGGACGAATATAGCCGAAATCCCGATGTAAGACTTCGCGAAGATGTGTTCGTTGTTAAAGGAGGAACCGCAGAAGACGTACTTAAAGTCCCTCAACCCTTAGAAAAGGTCCCAGCAATGGCGGCATTAAAATTACATCAACAAATTGCCGGTTTAGGGGATGTTGCGATGGCTGAATTTTTGATGGATGCCTCGACGGAAGGCAACAGCCCATCCCTCCCAGTCATGGAGATAATTAGTTCCCCCCAGACAGACCAAGGACAAGGATCTGCAACGAATGAAACGAATTTCGCTTATGCAGGAAGAGCTGTTTTTAACAAAGACCTAAAATTAGTTGGATACCTTGATACGGGTGAAGCAAAATACGCATTTTGGGTAAAAGGGGAATTAAAGTTTTTAACCATTACGGGCATCATTCCTCAAGGGGGCGGTACGGTCAGTCTTGATTTAACAAAGCTCGGAAGACATATTCAACCGTTGTTAATACAAGGAAACCGAATTAAATTTTATGTGACGTTGACAGGACAAGGGATGATTCGAGAAAACAACACAAATCTAGACCTTGCTGAAACCAAAAACCTTGATTTAATCGAGAATGAGTTCGACAAAAAATATGAACAAGAGGTCCAACAAGTCATTACAAAGGTGCAACAAGAATACAAGGCGGACATTTTCGGATTTGGTGAAGCCATCCATCGGAAATACCCATCTCAATGGAGATCTCTAAAGAAGAATTGGGAAGCGGAATTTTCACAGGCGGACGTGATTGTCAAAGTAAACCTAAATGTGAAAAGCGTTGGACTCACTGGACCCTCATTGCAACTGAAAGAAAATCAAATCAAAAAGTAAGGGGGAAAGTTTAATGGTCAATCCCATGAAAATCTCAAGTGTACAGATCTTCTGGTTGATGATATCGATGGAAATCGGTATGACCGTTCTCCTGACGATAACACCAGCCATTCGTGCTGCGAAGCAGGATGCATGGATTTCCATGCTGATTGCCGCGGTTGCGGGCATACTGATCACTTTTATCGCGACGAAGCTGAGCCTTCTTTATCCCAATCAAACCTTGATTCAATTTAGCCAGACCATTCTAGGCAAATGGTTGGGAAAAGCTATTGTTGTTCCGTATTTTGTCATGTGGTATTCAGTAATGGGCATCATTTTGCGCCAGTCCTCCGATTTCATACAAATAGTGTTATTTCGTAAAACGCCATTATGGGCTGTCGTTTTACTCGCGCTGATTTTAATGATTTATGCAACATATCAAGGTGGAATAGAGGGAATCGGTCGATGCAGCGAGCTTTTGGGACCTTTTATCGTCTTGATGATAACGGCTGTATTGGTATTATGTTATCATAATATGCACTGGACTCGGATACTTCCCGTTTATCAGGATTCAGGGTGGTTCACCATATTCAAGGGAGCGGTCTCTCCCATCTCCTTTTTGGGTGAATCGGTGATGATGACCATGTTGGTTGCGTTTATGTCGAAACCGAAGGACGGGCTTTCTCGCGCCATGTGGGGCGTTGGACTGTCTTGCCTATTGTTGCTGCTCTCAACCCTTGCTGCCATTCTAACCTTCGGTAATTTAGCTTCAAGGATGTGGTATCCATTCTTTGATATGGCTCGATACGTCTCAGTCATGGACTTTATACAAAATATTGACGCCGTGGTCGTGATCGTTTGGCTTCTCAGTGTCTTTATTAAATTGTCGTTATACATGTTTATTGCGAGCTACGGAACCGCGCAGTGGCTCGGAATGAAAGACTGGCGAAAGCCAATTTGGTTTATTTCACCGATTGTGTTTGTTCTAGCCCTCCTGCCCGCAAATATCGATGTGGCGTCCATGGACTACCCGACAAAATTTTGGATTCCTTATATACTCCCGATAAACATCGTTGGTATTCCAGTTCTATTATGGACTGTTGGTTCCATCCGTAAAAAATGGGCAAAATAACTCTTTCCAGCTTCGACACCGAGTATCAAAAGAGATGGGAATGCGTTGGCTATCAAGATATTAATGTGTGCCGTCACGATCTGTTGTGTGCTCTATATCAACGTATTGTGTAATCGGATGTTATTCAGGGGTTTTCAAAAGGCATTCGGTGGAAAAATTGAAAACGACACTCGCAAAGAAAGAATGTTCATTACATTGAGTACCTTACTAGATGTGATTTCCCTAATGATGTTAGTCCATTTCAAAGAATCCGAGCACGCCGCTGATCCGAATGGACAGTCAACCTTGCCCAATGCGTGCGGACACCGAAACTTGAGTCGGTCACCGTCGGCGCTCCAGTAAACCATGTCATAGCCCATGGAGCAACGAGGTGTGCCGGTCGTTGACATCCCTTCTGGTGGTTCCTTCTCACCACGTTTGTTCAATGCAATGATTGCCTGCGCACCGTAGTTTCGAGCTGCCACATAGTTCTTCATCTGGTCGTAACCTGCGTCCATCATGACAAACTTGAATTTCCAGCCGAGGTCTTCGGCCACATGTGCCATGAGGGAAATTGCCATTTCACCGTGATATACATTCGCTGGCGTGACCTCCAGAGATACTGGCAGTTCGCTCTGTGTGTCGACTGCGAGATGAATCTTGTACCCGAACCAGGTGAGTTTATTGCCAAACGTATCGAACTTGGTACCCCAATTCCTGGCTACGTATTATGGCTGCGTACGGATGGAGGACTAAAGCGGAGAAGAACAATTCCAAACGCTCACTGGGCTCGATTTCTAACCATGACTCATAGGAAAACAGAGACTTTTTGAGAACATACAAGCGACTTCCCCCCTTTGTTGTTATGTAAAAGTTTGGTCGCTTGTACTTTCAACAATTTGGGGTGAAGTCCTTGTTTGTGCTCATTGATCCCTTGCCTTACAAGGGCTCAGAAATCTGCAAAACCCTCACTTAACAGAACTTCGGAGTATTTCTCTAAAATATTCCGCTACCTTTGATAACCGCCGATTCTTAATCCATACGATCGCCGTGTCCGATTTTATTAACGGACTTATTTCAGCATACGACATTGTTCCCTTTGGCCTTAAAGCAATCGCTGATTTTGGTACAACGGCTATCCCTACACCAGAGTCAACCAATGTCAGCAGTGTAGCAACGTCTGGGCTTTCGCAAATTATCCTAGGATTAAATTCGAAGTTCTGGCATGTTTCCAGAAATCCATGAAATCCACCCTTTCCTCCCTGTCCGTGAACCATCATTAATGGATGGTCTTGAAGCTCTTTTATTGAAATACTTGGACCACTAAAAACGCTCCAGTTGGGTGGTTGTACCGCGACGAGTGGTTCAGTACTCAAAGGGACCATTTCTAGGTTGTGTGACTCTAAGGGAAGTCCTGTTATCCCCAGCTCAATTACTCTGGCCTGTAGGAGCTCTTCGACTTGATTGGATTCACCTTCCCAAATTTGGAATGTGACGTTTGGATATATCTCTTGTGAAGTGGTGATGGCTTTTGGTAGGTATGACACGCATGACATCACTGTACCGATAGACAACTTGCCTCGAACACCCATTCCTTGTTCTCGTACTTCCGTTACCATACCCTCAACAGAATTCAATATTTCCTTTGCACGGTGGTATAGTGTCCAGCCAGGTTGAGTCAGTTCGATAATTTTGTTGTTTCGTTCAATGAGCGTAACCCCGATTTCTTGTTCTAACGCCTTCAGTTGTAAGCTTAATGGCGGTTGGGCCATGTGTAGTCGCTTTGCGGCACTTGTGATTTACCCTTCTTCAACGATTGTTACGAAGTATAGAAGCTTTTTAAGGTCCATGGACAACCCCTCGCAATTTAAAAAACATATGACGCGGATTTATTATATATATTTTACGTATACTTCGGCCAGTGCTAGAGTGATTAATGTGCCTACGAGAAATTACTGAAATTCACAAACCTACCCTAAGTGATATTGCCTTTGATTCGTATGTGGAGGGACTGACCTTGGCTTATAGGGATTTACGTTCTTTTTTAGACAAGCTAGAAGCGGAAGGGCAACTAGTTAGAGTGACTCAGATGGTGCATCCTGAACCCGATTTGGGCTCAGCGGCACGTGCTGTGAATAATCTTGGTGACCAGTCTCCTGCTTTGCTTTTTAACAATATTCACGGGTACCAGAGCGGGCAAGTGGCACTTAATGTTATCGGTTCTTGGCCAAACCACGCGCTTATGATGGGGCTTGCGAAGGATACGCCCGTTAAAGAGCAGTTTCTTGAATTCGCACGTCGTTGGAATCAATATCCCGTTCCTGTTGAAAGAGTAGAAACTGCTCCATTCCAAGCCAATGAGGTTACGGAAGATATCAACCTGTTTGAAATACTACCTCTATTTCGTTTAAATCATGAAGATTCTGGTTGTTTTATCGATAAAGCCTGCGTTATCTCGCGGGATTTAGACGATCCAGATAATTTCCAGAAACAAAACGTTGGGATATATAGACTCCAGGTAAAAGGAAAGGACAAGCTGGGAATTCAACCGATACCAACACACGACATCGGGCTTCACTTAAAAATAGCAGAGGAGCGTGGAGAAAACCTTCCTGTTACCATTGCAATTGGGTGTGACCCAGTGATTACAACCATCGCGGGTTCCCCACTTGCGTATGACCAGTCTGAATACGAAATGGCTGGTGCTATCCAGGGAGAACCCTACCGAATTGTTCGGTCTAAACGTTCCAACCTAGACATTCCGTGGGGAGCAGAAGTCGTTCTAGAGGGAGAAATCATTGCTGGTTATCGTGAATTAGAAGGACCATTTGGTGAATTCACGGGCAGCTATTCGGATGCACGTAGACAACCAGTTATTCAAATTAATGCCGTTTATTACCGTGATAATCCTATTTTTGAACATCTGTATCTTGGGATGCCCTGGACGGAATTGGACTACATGACAAGTATTGCGACGTCTGTTCCGCTGTATCATCAACTGAAAGAAGCATTCCCCGAGGTCGTTGCAGTAAACGCCATGTACACTGTGGGTCTTGTGGCCATTATTTCAACAAAAACTCGTTTCGGCGGTTTTGCGAAGGCAGTAGGAATGCGCGCGATGACTACTCCCCATGGCCTTGGATATTGCAAACTGGTGATCGTCGTGGATGACTTTGTAGATCCATTCAATGTACCGCAAGTGATGTGGGCGCTGTCGACGAGAGTTGCCCCAGATAAGGATATGGTCATGATTCCGAATGCATCTGTTCTGGCTCTGGACCCAAGTTCAGATCCGCCTGGTATCACCCACAAAGTAGTCATTGATGCAACGACACCAAAACAGCCAGAGACTAGGGGAGAATTGTTCGCTCCGACTATAGAACCGCCACGAGATACACAAAAATGGGAGACAATCATCAAACAATTGATGAACAAGTAAAGGAGGTCTACGAATGCATACATGCCCTCGTTGTGATTCGGACAAAACAAATATCCTCTGTGAGTCACCCGTAAAGGGATGCTGGATTATGTATATTTGTCAGGAATGTACGTTTACGTGGAGATCAACTGAGCCAGAAACGATAACAAATCCAAAGATGTACAATCCAAGATTTAAAGTCGATACATCCGACCTTAGCAAGTATCAAATGCATCCCGCAATTGCTCCAAAGAGAAGTTAGCTTCCACGTCGGAGAAGGTGGTACCAATGAGAATTATCGTAGCCATAACGGGCGCAACTGGTAGCATATTGGGAATTAGGCTTCTCGAAGCATTAAGAGAATGTGACGTAGAAACGCACCTGGTTATGTCCCAGTGGGCAGAAAAAACAATGCGTATTGAAACATCATACGATCCGAATGATGTAAAAAGGCTTGCATCGCATGTGTACGTACCAAGTAATCAAGCGTCACGAATATCAAGTGGTTCTTTTCGTATTGATGGAATGGTGATTGCTCCGTGTAGTATGAAGACGCTGGCCTCCATCCGCCATGGATTCGCTGACAGCCTTATCCCAAGGGCAGCGGATGTTATTTTGAAGGAAAGAAAGAAGCTGGTAATACTGCCGCGAGAATTACCACTAAGTAGCATTCACCTGGAAAATATGCTCGGGCTATCAAATATCGGAGCCCTTATATTACCGCCAATGCTTACGTTCTATAACAAACCATCTACACTGGACGATGTTATCAATCATGTGGTAGCCCGTACTTTAGATCAGTTTGGGATAGAAAACAACTTAACCTCAAGATGGCTTTCTCATAACGAGACTGAGATGAAAGAGGTCATTGAATACTAATATTTGAGATTGAACGAGGTCACTGCATCCATTCTCACTCAATAGAAATTTTAGTATGTTAACATTAGGGGTTTGAGCTCCTACGTAAAAGGGGCATTCGCAGCTTTCGCCACCGCAGCGGCTTGTGCAGTCGTCCTTCTCGCTGTTGTGGGATCACTCCATTCCCAATTCTTCAAGAACGACTTCAGCGAGCAAACAGGCACAAAACCTAAGAGTTTGCTCAAATATACCTGTCAAGTCAGGGATAAAAACTCAAGGAAGGCGGTGGTACTTAAGCCACCGCTTTTTTCTGCGAGAAAATGTAGTCAACAATGAGTAGTAAACTAAAACTGCCCAGATACTCAACAAGATGAGAATAACCAAACTGAATAGTCATGTGGCCATCGGTACACTTGTTGTAGAGTAGGGGACTGGTTGCCCAGCCCTCCCTCATCAAACCGTACGAGCGGGTTTCCCGCATACGGCTTTCCGATGTTCTTCACCTTGGGTAGTATAGCTTCCCCAACCGCTAACTCGCTTCAGTCCCATACATCCGAAAACTTCCGCCACTCTTCCTGGGTGGAGATGATTTCGTTTATATTTCTTGTTCCAGTACAGTGTCAGTCTCCGAATAATATACCAGTCCACTTTAGAAAGAAATCGATTGGACATCCATGGGTCGACACTGCCGTAGTAGTTCTTCCATCCTTGAATAACAGGGTTCAATTTGTCCACCACCTGTTTAGGAGACCAATAGAGATGAGAGCGTGGTCCAATGATTTCTTTTACCTTTGCCCGCATCTTCTTCATCGATTTCTTGGATGGAAAACTGCGCATGTCGTAGAATGCCCCGCCTTTTTAGGTGCTGGCAATCGGCGGTGGTGGAATCCGAGAAAGTCGAATTCCTCTTTAGCCCCCCATAGGTTCACTAGCTTGGACTTGTCAGTATTCATCGTTAGTTCCAGTTTCCTGAAAACCGCTTTGAGCACCTGAATAGCTTTGAGGGCCTGGGATTTCCGCCTACACAAAATGACGAAATCATCGACGTAGCGCACCAGTGTGCCGATATGGGAAACCGCCTCTCCCATACGGCATCGAGGTAGTTTAAATAGATGTTTGCGAGCAGTGGAGATACCACTCCACCCTGAGGACTACCGATTTCAGTGTCATGAAATTGACCATCTTCCATAACACCCGGCTTTCAACCACAGGCGGATAAGTTTCAGTATTCTTCGGTCGCTTACACGTTGTTTAACGAGTTTGAGCAATTTGTCATGTGGGATGTTGTTGAATATCCCGTGATGTCGACGTCCACTCCCCAGTACACTCGACCGTAGTTTACGACCTTATCTATCCGTTCTATCGCCTGTTTTGCACTCCGCTTCGGTATAAATCAAACGAACAGTCTTTGAAGTCTGCCTCGAATATCGATTCTAAAACGATTTTCGTCGCCATTTGCACCAGTCTGTCTTGGGTGACAGGTATCCCAGAGGGCGCGTCTTGCCATCCCCCTTGGGGATATCGTTTCTCCGAACAGGCTTTGGTCGATATGCATTCCTCATTGACTGCTTGTTGGGTATCTCTCACAAATTGAACTTCGCCTCCCGCAGGTTGTGTTGTCCTGCGTTCACAGGTGTAGAGTCGGAGGAGGTGGGCGCTGGCCTGCCTCCGTCCGCTCGATCAAACGGATCGTGCAGTTTTCCCGCAATCCGCTTTCCTTCATGTCATCGCGTGGATGCAGGCATCAGATTCAAATCGGGTATCAGGGACATTAGGTTTACCAATCGAAACTCACCGTATAATCGTCGCTCAGGATATTTCCGCCATCCACCGTTCCGCCACCGCTTGTACTGGTGGCTTCTGATTCGTTGAATAATCCAGCGTTGCAGTCTGTTGAACAATTTTCGAACGTGTGCTTTTCGATAGTAATTACCCCATCCTCGAATGACCGGGTTAATCCGGTCAATCAGCTCCTGTACGGTGAGCGGAAGTCGGCGCTTTGTGCGTTGACGGATGGTGTCCTGGAATCGTTTCACGGACTTCTCCGTTGGAATCGCATAGATGTTCAGTCTATTGGGTCCCTTTTTCACCTTGTGCTGTGACAGCGTTAGACCTTTGCCGCGTTTCAGCTTATAGCCGAGAAATTCAAATCCCGCGCTAATATGAGTAATGCGGGTCTTCTCCGGATGAAGCGTTAAGCCCAGCGCTTCTAAGGCAACTTTTGCATCTGCGAACACCTTTACAGCTTCCTCACGACTCTTGCAGAGTACGACCCAATCATCAGCAAAACGGGTAAGGCGATAACCCTTGTTTTCCATCGCTCTGTCAAATGGTGTGAGGTAGATATTACTGAATAGTGGACTCACTATTCCGCCCTGAGGTGTCCCAGATACTGTCTGGAATTTCACCCCGTTCTCCATGTATCCGGCTTCGAGCATCTGTCTAATCAGTCGTAAAATGCGCCCGTCGCTAATTCTTTCAGATATCATGTCAATGAGACGCTCGTGCTGGACATTGCCAAAGAAGTCACGCAAGTCAGCATCTACTACCCATTCACAGCCGTTCATGATTTCGCGATAGATTTTCCGCATTGCTTGATGTGTGGAACGCCCCGGTCGATATCCGAAACTACAATCGCTAAATGTCAACTCGAATATAGGTTCAAGCCGATTTTTCAGTGCTTGCTGGCATACCCTATCTCGAATGGCGGGAATGCCAAGCGGCCTCGTTTCGGTAGGCTTATTCCGTTTCGGGATGTTCACCCTTCTAACTGGTATCGGTCTGTAGACATCCTGCTTTAGCTGTTGGTGCAGTCTGGCTAGTTCCTCCGCTGCCACTCGCTCAAAGTCAGCAATTCGGACGTTATCGATTCCACCACTACCGCCGTTCTGCTTGACCAGCTTCCACGCTGACTCCAGATTGGCTCGGTGATAGACCTTGTCAATGAGCGAATGAATCTTCCTACCTGTACCGTCTGCCTTCATTTGGTCTCGTATCCTCCGTTGCGAGTTCTGGGTCTTTCACTTAGGGAACTTTCCTTCCCTCGCTACATACTCGCGAACCTCCTGAGGTTTCGGGTTCCATAAAGCGAGCCGCCTTCCCCTTTTACTCACCTTTTGAGTGAACAAAAGCCACCTGCACTTGGGCAGATAGTCCGGACGTTTCTGTTGTTCGTCCGTTGCAGTATTATGCAGCTCTCCGACTTCTCGCAGCGCATCGGTGCGCACTTCGGGGTTGCCTTATAGCGCACGTTACTGGATAGCTGTGGACTCCTGAACAAAATGGCAGCCACAGCACGACCATTTCGACTTTCTTTACCCACCTGTCCATCGCGGTGCTCACTTACCAGACACTACGAGATCTCCGTGGGTCACAACATCATCTTCCGTGCCATGCCGCCCGCACACACCTTGGTACGATGGGTGGACTAGTAGCGCCTTCGCCTCCATAGTGCAAGCTCGACCTTGCCCCATCTTTGGCCGACCGGTTCGCAATTCGGTTCCCCGTTTCACTACAGCCTGGTACTTCTCCGCAAGCCCTCCGGACTCCACCTCACGGTGGACGCCCTGCCCTCCGATACATAGATTGCTATCGGCCCCTGAGGCGTTACCCCCAGGTTTGGATATGAGTCCCCTAGTCCGAGACTCAGTGGGACTTTAACCCACCCGATGACGCGCTGCCACGCGCACACTACCACCCTGTCCGACTCCCTTCTCGCCGCTTGCCATTTCACCCTTCGGGCTACCCTGAAAATATGGCAGAAGGGACTTTTTGGCAATAGTTACCTCACTCGCCTGTCTTCTATCGCGGATTTTATTAGTGATCTTTTTCACTTCACTGCATAACCCCACATCAGCGAGATCAGGCTCCATATCTATACCCACTTTTGATTTGCGCACCAGAACCCTCTGTGTAGCTCTAGGTGGGAGTTCAAAAGTACTGTCTACTAGCAAAGTGAGCTTTAACGTGACATTTTACATTAACACACGTGATGTCTTTGACCGGTCTCAAATTCGATAGTCCGTGTCTTCAACTGTTCCTGCGTCAACACTTCTTTTTCAATTAATGCCCTTTCAAATGCCCGTACCCAATGGCAATAGTACGTAGACACTATATCTGTCTCAGGGTGTTGACGCTCGGCTTCTCCAATCTCTTTCACAAATTCACTGTTAAAATCCTTCCACAGATATATTCCCTTTTCGAATAATATTACTGCCATTGCAAAAATTCTGCTTTCCCATGGGGTGTGGAAAACGAGTTCTCCATTCTCTCGAGGTAATTTTGCGGAATCCTCTATATAGCTGATTAGCGATTTGGGATCTTGGCTCATGTGTAAACTCCTTTTATGATGGGATTTCTACTTTGGACACACCGATCATCGCATCCCGGGTAACGATACTGGCCAGTTCGTCCTCGTTCATGTGCTCGGTTGCTCGCGGACGCTCAGGTAAAACGAGATATCGCGTGTCCGCATTGCTATCCCATACCCGTATTTCCACGGTGTCATCTAGTTCGAGTCCGAATTCCCGAAGTACGCTTCTGGGATCAACAACAACTCTTGAGCGATAAGCAGTGCTTTTATACCAGGTTGGAGGCAAGCCTAAAAGCGTCCACGGATAACAGGAACAAAGCGTACATACGACGACATTTTGAATGTTTGATGTATTTTCAATTACCACCAATTCTTCGCTTGCCATCTCGAGCCCCAATTCTGCAACGGCTCTTTTTCCGTCATGTAAGAGTCTTTGTTTGAATTCGGGATCTACCCAAGCTCTTGCGACAACTTTTGCGCCATTCATTGGGCCAATATCGGAAACGAAATGATGAATTAATTCATCCACTTCTTCCGCGGAGATCAAACCTTTTTCGATTAAGATGGATTCGATAGCCATCGTCCGCAGTTCTTCAAACGAGTCTGGCAGCTTATGATGATGGTGATGCCCTTTACTGTTGCTCATTTTGTACTCCCCCTAAATCCAAATAATCTTCCCATAACTCGATATATAGTTTGTCTTTTGAGTAGGCATCTTCCCCCCACAGTTCTTTTGCTTCAAAACAAACCAGATAGACAGGCTGGTAAACATCTATTCCTTGGTGAACTCTAATGTCGGGCAAGATAAAGTGGCCATTCATTTTCTCAATTACTCCCTGTTTCCCTCGGACGTACCGAGGAAGACGCGTATGTCCCAATGGAGATACTTTCTTCGTTTTTACGAGCGTTCCCGGTAAAAACTTCGGTTCACTTTGCGGCTCTGCGTCCGTTTTGGTTTCGATAACAAATTTTCTTTGAGTTGACGGAGTGGGAGGCATCACCCTTCTATGCAAATCAGGTTGGTATCCAAATGATGGGCACAATTGATCCATTTTTTCTTGTAACTCACCTTCGGAAAATACGCCCCTTTCCATCAATAACGTCTCCATTCTTAACAGCCAATTCTGGTAATATGTGGACGATAGATAATAAACAGGATCTATTCGCTCAACGTAATACCTCGACTCATCAGTGTTATAGATATGGCATTTTCTCCTGACAAGTGTATGAATTGCCCTCATTCGTCCCTCCCATGGTGCATGAAAGACGGGTTCATTATCTTCCCTTTGAATAGGACCAAAACCGTCCATTCCCCCAACATCATGGATGCCGTTCACCGGACCAACCCCTTTACTCAAAAATACCAATCAAAGTAAAATCACTCATGGTTCTCTTATAGTAATAACCATGTGAGCCTCATCCCAGAGATTTATCCGACAATATATACACCTATGCGATTTTTACACCAGAACCGGAATTCTGTATGAAAACACGTTTTTGATGCTCGTTTCTGGGCATTTTCGGATTGTCAATGTGACACTACACGTTTCTCTTTAACAAGCGACTGAAGTGATCCGGCGAGATCGGGTCAAGAGAGCGATTGTGACAGCCGATGAGGCTACACGAAGGCTAGGTGTATCCGTTCCTACAATTTCCTCGGCGGAATTGAATCCTCACGTCGGAGAACATGGGATGTTCGGACGTGAGGAAATAGAAGAGATCACTCCCGCATTGCTAGATACACGCTGCCGCCAGACTAAAGTATCGGGCCCGTTTTGGTAGTGATACGCTGTTTATTAATCGGGGCTTGATGCTTATATGGCAATGTACCACGACCTTGTTCCCATGAATTTGCTTGCCTTCGACCGGATCAAAGCGTTTACCATCGACATTCCGATCCTTTTCTGCTCCGTCGGTCATGCCACCGCCAATGACATTGCAGGCAAGGGCATTACGTCAACTAACAGCTTTATCGAGTCTCTACAATTGCTGAGTACCATATCGAAGAATACAAGAGCAGTAGAATAAAACATATCTTGGTATCATTCTCCCTTTAATGCGAGAATCAGGCTGAAAGTCGCACAGATGAGGAGCAGGCCGACAATACCATATAACCCTGTGTTAAATCCGCCGGACAAGAAAATGACGAGTCCGAATAAATACGGCCCGAAGGCGGTAACAAGGTTTGTCGGTCCCTGCTGCAACCCGGTGATACCTCCAAGCGAAAGAGCGGGTGCATTGTTGTGAAACATGGTGGTGGTAGCAATCGATCCCGAATTTTTCAGCGCCATGGTTAGTGCGAACCAGATGACAGCACCGGTCGCTGTGGACGCGTGAATGGCGAAGAGCAATGTAAATCCCGCTAACACATATCCCACGACGCCAACCGGGGCCCTCCTCATGAGTCGGTCCGCGACGTACCCCGCGACTAACATGAAGATAACTGCAACCACAAAAGAGAGTGAATTGACTAATCCGGCGTTTTGCAGTGACAAATGTCGAACCTTATTCATGTACGATGCGAACCATGTTGTTACCGTATAGTAAACGATTGTATCAAATGTCCAGATAATCAAAACGAACCACCATTTATAATCGGATAACACTTGACCGATTGTCCGCTGCTGAACCTTTATCGAGCCTTCCATACGACCGTCAGTTGCTTTCGATTCGGAGATATAGTTACGCTCCGACTGAGAAATCCATTTGTGTTTTTCCGGCGTCTCTGCCGTGAGAAACAACAGCATTACCGTAGAGAGAACCAATTGAAGAATACCAGCTACGATAAACGCTAACCGCCAGCCATGATGAACAATCATGATTGTAACGAAAAGGATGCCTACAACCGGTCCAATGTTGATTCCATTCAACCATATCGAATTGGCTCTCGCGCGTTCTTTCAAGGGGAACCACTTCGCCGTCATGACCATGGAAGCAGGCCAAATACTCGCCTCAGATACACCCATGATGGCGCGCAGAATGTACAACTCTGTCGATGAGTGTGCCAGTCCTTGAGCGATTTCGAGGATCCCCCATATCACTGTTGAAACGATGAGACAACTTTTCGCACCGTATTTATCGACTATAAATCCCCATACAAATGTGGCTACGCCATAGCTAACCAAAAAGGAGGATACCAATAATCCGGCTAATCCAGGTTTGCCCAGGATACCGATAGCACTTAAAAATGACTTGTCTGCAATGAATATCCCTATCGTTACTTTGTCCATCATGGAGATAATCCAGATGACCAGCAAAGTAACGGATACACCATACCAGCGAACACCCGATTGACTTTGGCTAACTGGTATTGGAATTGATGTCCGAGTTGACATAATTACGACCCTCCCCCAATAAAGCATGATAGGATGTCAAATCTACTGTACGTTTCACATTACGGAACAATATGCGATTTATTTTCGATAAACCCCTCGTGGCTTTGCCAGCACGTTGTCTCGGGGATTCACTTCATGCATCGTTCCCAAATGTTGCAAATGTCCGCGGCTGGTACAACCCATCCAAATCCTTGCCGGATGTTTTGTTCTGTCGCGCGCTGTGCACCCTCGTCGGTCGTCGCAGTACAATCTGACACAAGTACCACGTGATAATCGTGATTCAATGCGTCCCGAGCCGTCGACTCCACACAAACGTTTGTTGCCACACCAGTTAAAAGTAGCGAATCACGTCCTAGCGAATTCAGTACTTGAGCTAAATTCGTCCCCACAAAAGCGCTGTATCTATGTTTCGTAATGATGACGTCACCATCATTCGGCCGAACTCCGTAGAATTCGCACCCCCAAGTCCCCTTTATACATGTCGGTCTACGGCCGGTATCCCCATTCTGGGACTTCCGACCCTTCCAAGCAGGAGACGAGTCCACGTCACTATGCGTTGTCTGTACAAAAATCACTGGCACGTCATAACGCCTAGCCATGTTCAGATAGTGCTCTAATGTTGGAATCATCTTTTGTACCTCATGTAAATCGAGGCCACCCTCCCCCCAACACCCTTCCGGATGGCAAAAGTCGTTTTGCATATCAATGACAATAACAACCGCCCGTCCTGGATCCACTCGTTCCTGTAAGTCCATACCATTTCCCCATCCCATAAATCACAGATGTAAACACGATAATGAATTGATTTTCAGCAAAATACTCGCATGATAAGATGTTTGTAGTGAACTCTCAAAGAGTTGCACGTAATTCAGGAACGGGTCGCGCATTACACACTTCTTGCCATGTGCGTCCCCATATCCCTCACTCGCCAACCTGCACACTCATTTGTCGAAGGTTATTTACCATTCCTTCAGTGTCTTTGACTTCAAGTGTAACAACCGCCTCGTTCCCAGGCGCGACACTACCTTCATCCGTATTGCTCAGAAAATGATACCCCCTTTAGTTTCCTTTTCGTTGAACTATCAGATTGAAACACACAATTCCATTTCCTATAGTGAAAGCGGATTCAGTTACTAGTTTAAATTCTATATAACATTCGGAAAGGTAAAATCATTCTATTCCATATAGCAGAATCTTTTTCACAAAATTCATAAAGCCATGTTTCACACTCGTGCCTACGACTCACACTCATCGTTAAGACGTTAACAGAAATTGTCTAGTGCACTTTCTCTTAAGCCCCGTTATATAATTGGACAAGCCATGTGATCTATAGAACAATAGATGCACGAGGTTTTGTCCGTGGAAAGACGTAAGTCTTCTAAGCAGTTTAAGGAGCAGGTTGTTCGGGAGTGTTTGGAAACAGGAAGTGTATCTATTGTAGCCCGAAAGCATGACATACGTCCGAATGTAGTAAAACGGGAGTACTGATCCCGACTACTTGACTTTTGGCACAAGCGTATCAGGGATTTCGCTTGTCTTGAATAACGCGGTTTATAAGGGGTTCACTTACGTTCACCATGCATCTGCAACCTAGCTCCGGACCAAATCTCCCTATTAGTCTCGGCTACATTGTTCCGTGAGCTTCGCAAGACGGCGTTGCCACTATCCCACGTCACGGTAGGTTCGCGGTCGCAGTTCAGACCGGATAGGTACATTCCAGACATACGGTCTTTGAGTGAGAGGAATAGCTCTCGATTTTTTGGTTATGGCGTAACCTGATGACATTTGGTGTCAGTGTAGAGTCCCCCTGAGGGATCGACTCAAGAAATAATTTGACACGTGGACGAAGCATAATGATCTCCTTTGATAAATTATTCAACTTTATTCTAGTCGATCGTCAACGTTATCTTGCCACGGAGTACACAAACACTTCCTTGCCCCACTTGGTTATTGTCTTTTCAATATGCATTCCATTACGTTCAGCAACTCTCGCAGATGCTGTATTATTGGCATCTATAAACGAATACATCTTATGGAGACCCATGCTCTGACTCGGGTTCGACAGTTACAACCCGTTTATAAGCATTTGTGGATAACCGGAATCCCGTAACGGCGCGGAATTCCGGTTATTTTATGTAGGCATTTTTACAAAAAGTTGTAGGCATGCGAATTTATGTGGATAACTAGTATTGTTATCCACGGTAGTTGACTTCGTAGAACATATTATTTTAAAATGTAGACATGTACATACGGCGGATATCACGAAAAAATAAAAACGGTTCTGTCACGTCCTACGTGCAGCTTGCCCATAATGAACGCAATCCCAAGACCGGCAATCCCCAAGCGAAAGTCCTCTACCACTTCGGGCGTGAAGATGAAGTGGATATGGATGGATTGAAGAGGCTTGCCGCGAGCATCTCACGATTCCTTGGTGATGAACCCGTTGCGTCGGAGCCCAAGGATAGCGTGCAGTTGAGTCTGCTCGATAGCAAAACGTTTGGCACCGCTTATATCGTCGACTCGTTGTGGCATGAACTTGGCGTGGGTCAAGCCATATCCAAGCGTCTGGCACAGCGCAAATATGAAGCCCCGATAGAGCGGGCCATCTTTGCGATGGTCGCCAATCGAGCCTTGGACCCCTCGAGCAAGCTTGGCATGGAGGACTGGGTGAAGCGAGACGTCGCACTCCCCGGTGTTGAGAACTTTGAGGTCCACCAGGGGTACCGTGCAATGGATTTCCTGATTGAATCGGACGTAGACATCCAGAGAGAAGTGTTCGAGACTGTCGCCGACTTGTTGAACCTGGAAGTCGACTTACTGTTCTTTGACACCACGTCAAGCTACTTTGAAATGGATGACGAGCCGGAAGAAGACAGTCTGAAGCAACCCGGCTACTCCAAGGACCACCGGCCGGACTTACCGCAGGTCGTAATTGGTTTTGCAGTGACCCGAGACGGCATCCCTGTGCGGTGTTGGGTATGGCCAGGGAACACGTCAGACATGACCGTCATTCCAGAAGTGAAGAAGGACCTCATTGGCTGGCGTCTCGGACGCGTCGTTACGGTCGTCGACCGTGGGTTCAGCTCGGAGGACAATTTACGTGAACTCCAGAAAGCCGGAGGGCATTACATTGCTGGAGAGAAGATGACCTCTGGGAAGCAGACAGTCGAAGATGCCATGTCTCGTCCTGGGCGATTTAAAACGATACGGGATAACCTTGAGATAAAGGAAATCGTCGTAGGAGACGGTGAGGCACGGGTCCGATATGTGCTCGTTCGCAACCCAGATGAAGCTCGCCGAGATGCGTTTCGGCGCGAGGCACACCTCAAGGCCCTGGAAGCAGAGCTCGCACGACTCAAGGAGTTGGATAACGACGCACACACCAAGGCGCACTGTCGATTGCAAAGTCACCCGACCTTCAAGCGTTACTTGAAGTCGGACAAGCGTGGCAATCTCACAGTTGACCACCAGGCGGTTAAGGCGATGGAACGACTGGACGGAAAGTATCTGATCCGAACCTCAGACGACACACTGTCCGCGGAAGATGTGGCCCTTGGATACAAGCAGCTCTGGCAGGTTGAGGCGGCATTCCGTTCTCTGAAACAGACCATGGAATTGCGCCCGATGTACCACAGGAAGAATGAGCGGATTCGGGCACATGTACTACTGTGCTGGCTCTCGTTACTTTTGGTTCGGGTGGCAGAGAACCGAACTAGCCACACATGGCGAGAGATCCGTTCTGTCATGAACGAGATGCACCTTGTAACCTACAAAGCTGGTAGCGGCAGAGTCCGGCAGCGAACAGAAGTAACCCCGGAGCAGGCACAAATCCTGAAAGCGCTGGGTTACGAACATCCACCGTTGTTCTCGGACATATCCACAGATACGCTGTAGGCACCACACGAAGTTATCCACAGTCCCGAAATCCTAGAAGCACCAACGGGTTTCGGGATTTCGTGTATCTACGACTGTCGAAGCCGAGTCTGAAATCCGTATTCTTTACAAGCTTTTTCTGATTCCGTTGCGTAGCCCTTTCCCCACTCCTGTCTCACGAACAGATATGCGTTCTCCATTACGCTAACACCATCGAATTCTTGCGGTATAATCCCACATTGACCAAGAAATTCTCCCGTCGATTTATCCTCTACAATCCAAAAACCCACGCCTAACTTTTCATAATTACTTAAGGTTCGATTAATCCAGCCCAAGGTTTCTTCTTCATTCATGGTTGAGGGATAGTATCTCATTGCTTCTGGGTATGAAAACATTTTCAATAGATTCTGAACATCATCCGTGGTCATTTTCCGCAAATTTAGTCTTTACGTGGTGATGACAATAGTGTCCATGTATTCGCCTCCCGACAAAGACATTGTATCTATGGCTTCCACAGAAATGACTCAAAATCTTTACACGTCGTTCTCGAAACAAGTGCAACTCAAAGTGCAGGACATGTCCACCAATACGATGAGCTAGTTGTTACGATTTCTTGGTCGTCTTATAGGTCTTGTTCGGGCATGTTGGTGCTCAATGGGAGGTAAACTCATGTCCAGACAAAAGAGGATTTGGTATTCATTTGTTCATCATATTTCGTAGGTCATTGGCTCATCTTAGAGCAAAATGGTGGAGGAAATAATAATACGACCATTCAGATTGAATCTGCTTCGATGTGCAACAACAATAGCAAAAGGGGCTTTCATGACATTTGTCATCAAAGCCCCTGATATCCAGAAAGGACGACTATATTAGGCGACCGCTTCAAACGGTTCCTGCTTAGATTGTGAACGTGAAGCAAGAAGATAATATACAATCCCGGTAACAATAGGTGCAGCATAAGCGGTTAAATCAGCACCACCAAACCACATCTTTGATAACGGGCTTACCCACATAGCTCCGTTCGCTGTAAAGAATGTAGCTAACACCCCAACAATGAACGAAACCATGGCACGCCAGTTAATCCCACCTGTATACCAGTAGGAGGAGTTTGGGCCATTCTCCGACAGGCCAGCAGAATTGTATTTTCCTTTAACGATGACATAGTGAACTAAAAAGATTGTCGCCCAAGGACCAATGAACATGATCATTAAATCTAAAAAATTTTGGAAAAATGTTACGAAGCTCGTAGAAAAGAACAGTGCGTAGACTGCTATTGCCGTACAAATTACTCCATCAATAACAACGGCCCAATATCGACGCAAACGTATGCCCATGGATAAAAAGCTCATTCCAGAGCTGTACGCGTTCAGGTAATTCGCGCAGATGTCGCCTATGACGACCGCGATTAAAAAAGGAATTGCGGCCCATGCAGGAATGGATTTCGCGATAGCCATAACGGGATTACTTGCAAACGCAGACGGGTTCACAAAGGTACCAAGGAGAATACCCACACCCATCATCACAAAATTCGCGATGCCTCCACCAGCAAAAGTAACACCAACGATTTTCCGAGTTGGCGTTTGAGCGGGAAGATATCGGGAATAATCAGCTGCGAAATTCACCCATCCATAAAACGTACTTGCAAGACCAATTGACAAGGCAAGCAGAAAAGTTGGGAATGTACCCGAAGCCGCCATGTCCTTGACTGGCGTGCTGAATCCCCAATGTACAGAGGGGAAAATAGCAAAAACCACAATCACCGCACAAGCAGCAAGTACAAATGCTAAAATACGCTGCATTGTAACCAGGGTTGCGTGGCCCAAGATAGGGACGGTGTAAGTCAGTACCAATGTACTCAAAAGGGAGATGATCGTTGGAACAAACCCATGTGAAGGAAGACCGATATATTGAGCCAAGCTTAAAATAGCCCAAATGGTCAAGACCATTGTTACACTTTCCCAGCCGACCGCTGTAAGCCAACTGAAAAACGCCGGTACTTTATTGCCACGTGCTCCAAATGCAGCCTTAGAAATTGTTAATGTCACGGTACCCGCTCTAGGTCCAGTTGCACAAGCAAAGCCTAGCACCGCAAATGATCCAGAACAAATCAGCGCGGCAAGTAGACTCTCCCATACATTCAATCCTAAGGACGTGAACAATTGACCTGTTACCACGCCTGTGTACGTCAGAACGGCCGCAAACCATACAAAAAATAGTTCCCTCGGCATACCGTGTCTTTTGTCCTTAGCAATGATCCCGATTCCTTCGGTCTCCAGATGAAACGCAGCATCTGGCTGTTTACCAGTGGAAGTCAAGGACTTCGCTGCTTGGCCCATGTATGAATCCCCCTAATTAAAAACCTCGACACCAATGGCGACCAGCTTGCCGCGTAACATCGAGGAGTCGAGGATTACATGGGCTAATGCTATACACTACATACGCCAAAACGGCAATGACGTGTATCCCTTGTACGATCCAAAACGTCCTCGTAGTCAAGCAATTTGCGGTCACTTGGTAGAGACTGCTGAGCCAATCCTCAGCATTATACGAGGTCTCTTTATTTCGCTGACATTCTATAGCATGTGACACAAAGCGTCAACAAAAGACAAAATGGTGAAACATACAATTCTTTCCCACTATGTGCTTGAGTGATAGTAGAAATACTAAAACCCTTTGCTTGTCGACCGATCAAAGTACCTGCTGTGGAATTTTTTGAAGCCAATGACACGTATCGGGCAATACCCTGCCTTCGCAGTAATAAAAAACGAGTCGCGACTATACCTTATCGTAAGTTCACTTCACAACATCCATCAAAATCAAAAACGTACTCACAACACCGATTAGATGATCGGCCTTGCCTCCGGTCAGAACCATACGAATACCCTGACGCTTACCAAGTGGCCAAAACAACGGTATTCCCCCTGCTACTGCATCAGCGATAATATGTAATCCATATCCAAGTATCGCTACATCCGATAACCAAACCAAATGCTGATATTTACCAAGTTGCACCAAAGTAAAACCAGCGATCGCAAATCCCAATAAAGAATGCGTAAAGGTCCTATGCTTAGAAAATGCCGTGACACCGAACCAAATTGCCAAACATATCCCGATTTCCGTGTAATCAGGAAACCGCATCCCCAAATATAAAGAGCCACACGCAAGCAATATCAACGATGTTTTACGCACCCACTCAGCATGATGGACAAAACCAAGAAACATAAATAACGCAATCCCTAACGCAATAGGAGACCTCCACAAATGCATCATTACCAACAAAATCACGAGAGCACCAAGCATAGCAATTTGCCCTATTCTTTCCACCTTACGCGTCATCAGTCCATCCTTCTGATCCAAATCAGGCACAATACCACCAAGGGCCCCTACAACAACACCTTCGATCAGTTGTCTAGCTTGATTTAAATGCCCATCCCCAACAGATAGAACCATATCGTGAGCTGTGGAATCATGCAAAACAACAGGAAGTACCAAAACAGCACCTAAAGCACCAATAGCCATATGCGTACGTCCGAGCATCAAAAAACTCCCCAATTAGAATCATAAATGTTAACGGTACAGAACAATTCGTAGACCCTTGGACTCCTATTGCTGTGTAACTCCCCCTCTCGCTGTGCCACCTAATAGCCTCCTCGCGGCGCTTCTCTGCCGCGCTAAGGGTTCATATCCGTGCTTTGCTTTCCGTCCGCACTACGAGCTTCTGAGCGCCTTGTGTGGTTATGTCCGTATTTCTCAGTACGCCGGATGATGGTATACATTTTGGATCACATTGGATCACCACTGGTTCAACTTTAGATCCTCAACAACCAAATTAAAATCCCCACCACGTTATCTCGATGGGGACATTCGGAAGCTTTCATATCGGAATGCGAATGGACGCCTTTGGTTTATACGGTGTCAAAGTTCGTCCGTCAATAAATCAATGAGTGCGCCTTTGTCAACGGGTCCATGGAAAAAGTATCCCTGCTGTTCGTCACAGCCAAAAGAAGTCAACAACTTGCTTTGTTCCTCTGTTTCCACACCTTCAGCAATCGATAAAATGTTCAAATTGCGGGCGAGGGATATCACCGACTTGACGATGGCAGCTGCCTTTTCGAGGTGCAAATCCTTCACAAAGGTCTGGTCAATTTTTATTTTATCAACTGGAAAGTCCATGAGATAACTAAACGACGAATATCCGGTGCCAAAATCATCGATATCGATAGCGATACCCATTTTACGTAACTCCGTAATAGTTTTTTGAGCGTATTGGACGTCCTGTATAATCCCACATTCGGTGATCTCTACGCCGATCCACTTACCGCTGACGCCGGTTTCTGATAAAACCTGAGTGAAATAATCCACAAAGTTTTCGTCTTGGAATTGTCGCGGTGAAACATTTAAGGACACACGAACCAAAGGGATTCGCGCAACTATCCAATCTTTGATATGTGCGCACACCTCACGGATCACCCATTTTCCAATCGGTACAATGAGCCCAGAATCCTCCGCGACGTTGATAAACTCCCCTGGCGAAACCAACCCCAATGTCGGGTGTTCCCACCTGATTAGCGCCTCGGCACCCGTGATTGCGTGTGTAATCGTATCGATCTGCGGTTGGAATAACAGCTTAAATTCCTCGTATTCCAAGGCGCGTCGTAGAGATTTTTCAATCTCAAAGCGGCGATAAATTCTCTCGTTTAACTTGTGACCGAAAAATTGGTAAGTGTTTTTCCCTTTACGTTTCGCCTCATACATGGCCATATCCGCGTTTCGAATCAGGCGTTCAGCATTCTGTTGGCTGTCACTCGTCATTGCAATACCCAGACTTGCTGTAAAGACGAGTTTTTCATCCGCAAAATGCCACGGTTTTTCAAATATATCAAGGATTTTACACGCAACGTTGCTGGCTTCGGTCCAATCCGTTACAACGGGGAGAAGGACAACAAATTCATCTCCATCAAGACGACAAACTAAATCCTTCTTAGAGGACACACACGTACGCAGCCGTTCTGCAACTTGCTTTAAAAATTGATCCCCAATCGAATGACCTTTGGTATCATTTAACCATTTAAAGTTATCCAAGTCCAAAAAGAGAAGGGCGAGTGAACCGTCGTGATGGCGAAGGTCATCGATGGCATCCTCTATCGTTTGTGTGAGGAGCGCCCGATTCGCCAATCCCGTGAGCGTATCGTAAAACGCCATGTGATGAATAATTTGTTCACTTCTCTTTTGGTCAGAGATGTCTTTGGCCACTCCATATACGCCAATCGTTTCACCATTGACTTCGATAGGCATCTCATGAAGGCTGACATCCACAATTTTCCCATTTTTTGTTCGAATGCCGATCTCGATTGATTGGCTAGGATGCTCCAACGCGGAATTGTACAATTTGACATCGTCAGAGTGAGATTCCTCCGTCACGATGGTTGAAAATGACTGTCCAATGAGTTCGTCCGCCTCGTACCCACACATGTCCACCATCTTGGAATTGACCGACGTAAAATTGCGATTGAGGTCCAGCGCAAATACAGCGTGAGGGCTGTTATGGAACAGCGATTTATAGCGTTGCTTACTCTCCTCTAACTCATGAAGTACCCTATCGTGCTCAGTAATATCACGACCGATGACAATTAGTATTCCGGGGCTAACAAATGTCTCCAGAAATAGAACGTCGCATACGCTTCGTAGCCGTGCCACGGTGCGAATAGTACGCCAAGTTCCTCTCGCGTCGGTTTTTGATTCATGCCGAGAAGGCGCGAAACGGCGTGATGAAGTCCCACATCGTCAATCGGAAACGCAGAGCGATGGCGCAAGCACCGCATCGCTACGTAATTTGCAGTCCACTTGCCCACACCACGGATGTCCGTCAGCGCGTCGACGACAGATTCGAGGTCTGGCAACGCGAGCAATCCCTGCTTCGTGATAGCGCCACGACGCATCCACCGCGCGATCTCGGCGAGATATTCCGACTTGCGCGTCGTGAAACCCAGAGCGGTCAACTCGGATGGGGTGAGTTCCGAGATTCGGCAGGCGTCCGGAAAAATCCAGTACGTATGGCCGCGCACCGTCGTACGGGTGCCGAACGCCTCGACAAATCGGCGCTTTAACGTATACGCAAACGCCAAATTGATCTGCTGCCCCATCACGGCCCAACACAGCGCCTCAAATAGGTCTGGCACGCCGATGAGCCGAAGTCCGTAGTAGTCGGTGACGAGCGTTTTGAGGACCGGGTCTCCCGTTGCCAATTGGTAGAACGGGACTAAGTTTGCGTCGAGATCGAACCACTCCCAAACGTAACGCGCAGCCGCCAACAGCGCATCGCTCACTGCGCACCCGCCCGACTCCAACAAGCGGATCTCGATGCGGCTTGGCGTTGGATTGGAGACGGCCATGACGGCTATCTCCGTATTGATGGGGATGGCTTTGTACACCGTCGCGCCGTCGACCCGATGTAGGCACTCGTTTTCGGAGCGATTGAGGTAGGCGACCACCTGCTGGTAACTAAATGGATCCGGCGTATGAATCGTCACATGTGTGCCATGATCCTCTACGTGCGTGTTGAACCGCGTCATG
This sequence comes from Alicyclobacillus fastidiosus, assembly GCF_026651875.1. Classification (GTDB taxonomy): domain Bacteria; phylum Bacillota; class Bacilli; order Alicyclobacillales; family Alicyclobacillaceae; genus Alicyclobacillus; species Alicyclobacillus fastidiosus. Next base: position 3,450,179 of record NZ_CP104067.1, read on the forward strand.
CTCGGCCTCCTTTCACCCCCTGTAGGGCGTGCGCCGTCGATTGGACAAACGGTGGCATCACTGTGGCGCGATGGCTGTGTCCATTCGGATCGCTTGGATACAAACTGGACTTGGCACTGTCCTGTCGATACCCGATTCCTTCAGTTTCCCATCGTCCGATTGACGCATCAGCACGAGGTTATTCGAGGCTTGATTGGCGACCAACAGGTACGGCGTGCCCGGGAGGATTGCAAAGTTGCGAGGCACTTGTCCGCCGGATGGCGTCCAACCGATTGGGCTGAGTGTACCGTCCTCTTCGACGCGATACTCTGCAATGCTATCGTGTCCGCGATTGGACACGAATAGGAAGCTGCCGTCGTCCTCGATATGAATGTCTGCAGTCGTGTTGTCCCCGCGATACGACTCGGGCACGGCGGGTGTCGTCTCAAAGCTCGTCAGTTCGCCAGTCAATGGGTCGAACGCGTAGCGCGTGACCGAGGACGCCAACTCGTTTACCACATACATCCAGGGACTTGCAGGATGGAACGCGACGTGACGGGGTCCCGTACCGGGGGCGGTGTTCGTAATCGACTTGCGAGACAATTGCCCCATGTCAGTATCTAGTTCGTAGACGTATAGCCGGTCAGCACCTAAATCCGGCACCAACCACAGAGGAGTTCCAGGAATCGGGAAAATCGCGTGTGGATGAGACGACTCTTGACGCTCGACGTGAACGCTCTGTCCGTCGTGGACAATCTGTTGCCTCATCGGTTGAATGGCGCCATTTGAATCGATTGGGTACAAGCAGACACTGCCCGTTCGATAGTTCACCGCCAGCAGCCACCGCCCCGTCTCGTCGACAGATAGGTGGCAAGGTTCGGTTCCACCGGTCGGTTGAGAACTGATTTCGGATAGTTCGCCAGTCTGTGGGTGGTAGTGAAACGAGACGACATGCCCCTCTGTCACCGTTTCACTGACGGCGAAGAGTCGCTGCGAACGCGCGTCAACAGCGAGAAAAGAAGGGTGAGCGATGCCGGTGTACACCGGTCCAGGCTCGAGTCTCTCCCGGGCTGCGTCAAATATATAGGTATAAATGCTTGGGCGGTCTTGTGGTTCGTACGTTCCAGTGAAAATCAGATGCCTCGCGGTCCCTCGAACTCGATCCGTCATTTGGCTCTCCCCTACGAAAGTATTTTTGCCGTAACGAGATCAGCATAAACGGCGATCACCCCGGTGCGCAAACACCGAAATGTTTCGCTGCAGTGAAAGGAATTAAATTACATATGTTGGAGGCGAATGGGGCTCCGTGTTATACTAGATAGGGTTACTAATTTCCCGTTTTATTACTATTAACTTGCAAATCAATGTCAATTTTATGAATGTTTCCGTGAACAAAACTTACAGTTCATGGATCTACAAAGGAGGGATCGAGATGCAAAAGTTAAACCGACAAATAGGTACCTTCAGCCTGATGATGACAGGCGTCGGTTCTATCATTGGGTCAGGTTGGCTCTTTGGCGCCCAGAAGGCGGCCGCCGTCGCTGGGCCAGCTGCCATCCTGGCATGGATTATCGGCATGGTGATGGTTCTGTTCATTGGCCTTGTGTATGCGGAGCTCGGCGCACGGTTCCCACAATCCGGCGGGATGGTTCGCTATGCGCAGTACTCGCACGGATCAGTGACTGGGTTCATCGCTGGATGGGCCAATTGGATCGCCATTGTGTCTGTCATTCCGATAGAGGCGGAAGCATCTATCCAGTATATGAGTTCGTGGCCAGTGGCATGGGCGCACACGCTCTTCAATGCAACATCTCAGAGTTTAAGTGGTGTTGGTCTGTCTTTGGCAGCCATTCTTGTATTCGTTTACTTCTTGATCAACTTTTGGACCGTGCAGCTGTTTGCCCGCGTGAACACCTTGATTACCATCCTCAAGTTCGTGATTCCAGGTCTTACAGGCATCGCCTTGTTATGCAGCGCGTTTCACGGTGGAAACTTTACACAACACGGCGGCTTTGCGCCTTTCGGATGGTCCGGTGTGCTCACGGCAGTGGCCACGTCTGGGATCGTGTTCGCATTCAACGGCTTCACGAGCCCCATCAACCTGGCTGGTGAAGTAAAGCGCCCAAACCGTTCGGTCCCGATCGCCGTGGTGGGATCCATCGTCCTTGCCGCCATCGTCTACATGGTGTTGCAGGTCGCATTCATCGGCTCGTTGACGCCACACATGCTGGCAAACGGATTTCAACATTTGAACTTTGATTCCCCGTTCGCAAATCTAGCCATGGCGTTCGAACTCAATTGGCTGGCCATTATTTTGTTCGCGGATGCGTTTGTTTCGCCGTCGGGCACCGGGATCACCTACACGGCTACGACCGCGCGCATGCTCTTCGGCATCAGTGAAAACGGCTGGTTGGCAAAATCTTTGTCAAGGATTCACCCTACCTGGAAGATTCCGCGGCGGGCGATGTGGTTGAACCTCGCCATCGCGTATCTATTTCTCGCACTGTTCCGCGGGTGGGGACAACTATCAACCGTCATCTCCATCGCAACGCTCATTTCCTACGTGACCGGACCAGTGTCGGCCCTTTCCTTTCGAAACATCGCCGACGGGATGGGCTCCCGCGTGCGAATAAAAGGGTTGCGGGCACTAGCGCCCATCGCGTTCGCGATGGCGTCCCTGATCTTGTACGCAGGAACGTGGCCGAGCACCGGTCGCGTGATTTTCGTCATGCTGATTGGATTGCCGGTGTACCTGCACTTCCAGTATCGCAACGAAGGTTTTCGCGGCTTTTCTCGACACATCAAATCCAGTGTCTGGCTTCTCGCGTACCTCGCGTTCATGATCTTGGTATCCTACCTCGGTAGCACTCCGTTTGGCGGCATCGACGTCCTGCCCTACGGCGTGGACTTGTTGATTGTGGCCCTTGGATCGGTCGCCTTTTTCTACTGGGGCGTCAAGAGTGCTTGGGTGACGCCTTATCTCGAGCGTGCCCAATCCGGCTATGAAGCGGAAATGCGCGAAGATGGCCACACCGATGTAATGAGCCTAGACGAAGATCACTCGGCTACGATGTAAGGCAATCGCGTCTATCACTTTATCAAGTCGAATACGTTTGACAACGATTCGGCTGAAGTGTAATCTTTATCCACAACTACAACGGAAAATCGTAAGTCTTCTTATCAAGAGCGGCGGAGGGACTGGCCCGATGAAGCCCGGCAACCACCGAATGACCCATTCGGATTGGTGCTAATTCCTGCAGGACGCATGTCCTGGGAGATGAGAGGGATGCGTCCACAAAGGACATCTCCCTCTGGGAGATGTCCTTTTCTATTCTGACTCTCCCACGTACGCCGCGTCCACGGCGTCGAAAAGCATCGTGCGAACGAGGAGGAAGTAGAATGACAAAGCTCGGAATTGGTTTACTAGGATGTGGCGTAGTGGGAACCGGGATTTTGCGTGTGATCGACGAAAAACGGCCGCTGCTCGGCACCGAACACGACCTTACACTCGACGTTCGCGGAATTGTCGTTCGCGACGTGTATCGGGAGCGGGACTCTGTCGTCGACCGGGAAAAATTGCGCACCGACTGGTTATCTGTGTGTGCCGACGACGAGATAGACGTCGTCATTGAGGTGATGGGCGGCACAGACACCGCACGCGATGCGGTACTCACCGCCCTGCAAAACGGGAAATCAGTGGTGACGGCGAACAAAGAGATGATGGCGAAACACGGTGAAGAAATTCGTCAGGTGGCGCGTGACCACGGTGCGCACATTCGCTTCGAGGCCAGCGTCCTCGCGGGGATTCCCGTCGTTCACACGTTGGAGACCTACTTCCACATGAGTCAAATTCTCCGTTTGCGCGGAATCATGAATGGCACCTCCAATTATATCTTGACGCGGATGCACAACGAGGATCTTGCGTTTGATGACGCACTCCAATTCGCGCAGGCCCTTGGCTACGCCGAGGCCGACCCTGCGATGGACGTAGACGGGGTGGACGCGTGGTGTAAACTTCAAATTCTCCTCGACTGCATTGGCGTCCCGCAAAGCGCCCGCGTTGGCACAGACGTCGAAGGAATTCGCAACGTGTCCAAAGACTCTATCGCGACAGCGAAACGGCAACGTCAAAAGGTGAAACACGTCGTCTGTGCCGAGTGGGACCTCCAAAGCGGCTTCGTGTCCTGGAACGTAGGACCGCAGGTCCTCTCTCCGGACGACCCACTCTACGCCATCGACGACGTACAAAATGCGATTTGCATTGATGGAGATGTTTCCGGGACCATCACCCTATCCGGCCCTGGCGCAGGGGCCTTGCCGACGGCCAGTGGCGTCCTCGAAGACGTCCTGAAAATCGCTCGCAAACTCCAAGTGTCTGTCCCGGTTTAAGCTCGTACGGACGTTGCGCCAGGCGTCGCCTCAATCGCAACACGACACGCGGCACGTCTCGCGTTACGAATCCGTGCCTGCGGCGCTCACACAACTACGAGGCGCTAGGCGGGCAGAGACTCCCTGCAGTTGGAGATTCCTGCCCACAAAACGCGTTTTATCCAACCGTGGACAGCGGCTGCGAGGAAGTGCGTACGGTCACACGATGTGACTGTCCGTCATCTACCAGACGCAAATATTCACCTTCCATCTCCTCGCCGTCCACCACCCAAGTCGTCAGCGGTCCACCGTTGTCGACGCAGTGTACTTCAATCGAATACATCGACTCGCCATATCGGTAGTCCACGGTGAACGAATTCCACCCTGGGGGTACACAGGGTTGAATGTACAACTTGTCGCTTCGACGCGTGACACCTAGTACATACTCCACGCCTGCCTGGTACATCCACCCCGCTGCCCCCGTGTACCAAGACCAACCAGCTCGACCTTCGTGCGGCTTCGCCGTGTACAGATCCGCGGACATCACATAGGGTTCGTTCCCGTACTCCAGGACTTCTCGCACCGTTTGCGTGTGCGAGATGGGGTTTAGCGTAGAGAACAATTCAAACGCCTTGTCCCTGCGACCGAGCATTGCCCACGCGACGATACTCCAAATCACACCGTGCGTGTATTGTCCGCCGTTCTCGCGAATGCCGGGCGGATATCCCTGGATGTACCCCGGACTCGGCCTGGTTTCGTCAAACGCCTTGGTCAACAGTCGAGCAAGGCGGAGGTTCCGGTCGACCAATTCACGGTCAAAGGAGCGCATCGCTCGCTCCTGCCGCTCTTCGGGCGCTCCCTGCGAAATCACGGACCAGGACTGAGCGATAGCGTCAATGCGACACTCCCTGTCCGCGATGGAGCCGAGCCATCGACCTTCGTCCGTGAACGCCCGTCGGAACCAGGCGCCGTCCCATGCATGGCCATTTAAGCTGGCCTCTAGTTCACGCACCTGCCGTTCAAACCGCTCCCCGAAGTCCGAACCGGGAATGAGGTCCTTCGAAAGCCGTATAAATCGCTTCAGCACGTCAAGTAAGAACCAACCCAGCCAGACGCTCTCCCCACGGCCCTTGGCGCCGACGCGGTTCATTCCGTCGTTCCAATCGCCGATGCCCATAAGTGGGATGCCGTGTTCGCCAAACCGGGAAGCGTGCCGTATTGCCCGCAAACAGTGCTCGAGGATGGACCCCCGTTCCTCGGATACGACCGTCTCCTCGTAGCGTTCTAATTCGTCCTCCTTCAACGCCTCACTGTGAAGGAACGGAACTTCTTCATACAATATCTCCTTGTCGCCCGTATGTTCGATGTAGCGTGACACGGCGTAGGGGAGCCACAACAAATCGTCCGAATAACGCGTACGGATACCTTTTCGCGTCTCGTCGTGCCACCAATGCTGCACGTCGCCTTCCCGGTACTGGTGCGCGGCATTGTGCAAGATCTGCCGCCTGGTGATGTCCGGATCTGCGTGAAGTAACGCAAGTGCGTCCTGCAGTTGATCGCGGAAGCCAAACGCGCCGCCAGCTTGGTAAAACGCCGTGCGGGCCCACATCCGGCAACAGAGCGTCTGGTACAACAGCCAGCCATTGAGCATCAGATCCATCGGTCGATCCGGCGTTTTGACCCGAATCTGTCCCGTTATCCCCTCCCAATACCGAGTAACGTTCGCCAGCGTGTCCTCATATGCGCTGCTTTTGCCGTACGCCTGCACGAGCGAAGCCACTTCCTCCCTCGAAGCGGCACATCCAAACAGAATCGTGAGCGTGGCATCGCCATCGGGTGGCAGTTCCAGCACGGTTTGCAAAGCTCCACACGTATTGTCAAATGTTCCGGTTCGCAAAGACAACCTGTCAGCCCCAAGCGCCGCCGGGCATTCCAGTGTTCCACCCCGGCCCAAGAACTCTGCTCGGTCGCCTGTCCACGAGTACAAAAGCGCGCCAGAAGCACGTCTGTCACGTTCCCCGTAGAGGTGCAAAAACCCAACCGCATCCCGGAACGTCTCTTGATAGTGATTGCGTGCCAGCAGGGTGCAAAGCTCGTCGTCCCACTCCGTCACGATGTACGGCGCCTGTGCTTCCCGCGTCACGCCAAGTACCCATTCCGCGTAGTACGTGACTGCGATTCGCTTGGTCCGGTCACTCTTGTTGTGCAATCGCAAGCGGATAACTTTCAGCGGATCATCGAGTGGCACCGTCGTCTCCATCTCGTGGACAACTTCGCCACTCGTCTGTTCGATACGGCTGTATCCCTGTCCGTGTGTGACGCGAAAGGACCTGTCGCCGCCCGCCGGCTCGGGTGCCGCGGACCAGACGTCACCCTCATCCAAGTCACGCAGGTAGAGACATTCGCCGGGGCGGTCGAGGACGGGATCGTTTGTCCAAGGCGTCAGCTTGCACTCGCGTGAGTTGCGCCACCAGCTGTAGCCGGTTCCCAGTTCTGTGAGCAGGCAGCCAAACCGAGGGTTGGCCAACACGTTGGTCCACGGTCGCGGTAGATACGCTCCGCGTTGCACGTGCACCCGATAGGCCTTGCCATCCTCGACAAATCCGCCCCACCCATTAAAAAATTCCCCCTCGGGTGGAACATGTGGTGCCCGTTCTCGCGCCGCCTGGTGAGGCGCGTGTGCACGCGAGACAGGGCGTGATCCGACTTCGTCGACTTGCAGCTGGGCCGTCATACTTGGCCCGCCAGCGCGCAGCCAAACGCGGGACACGGCCCTCAGCAAGATCCGCTCGTCCTCCGCCAATTGCGAAGCTTTCAGGAACACCGTGCGCTGCATCTCAGCGATACCATGGGCCGCCAGCGATTCACGCAATCGGTGCAGCGACTCGTCTTGATAGCCTCCGAGGGTCTCGTCGACGACGACCATGTCGACGGCCAGCCCCATGCTGCACAAGTACTGGTGCTGCCGGGCGAGCAGCGTAACGAAAGGCAAATCGGCTGGGTGGGACAGCGCGACGGCCACAATCGGCGCATCACCGCTGATGCCGTGCGACCACAAGGAGGACTGACCCAGTACGTTATGCGCAATCGCATCGCGTCGGACGCGCGACAGCGGTGGCGTATAGAGGAGACGTCCCGCCAAGCGCAGCGCTGGCACAATCTGTCCCGGTGACAACTGATGGTGGCGCAAATTGATTTGCGACCTGACCCAAGCCAGGTGAAACGCTCCATCTGCCTGCGAGGGCTCGGCCAAGCGCTGCACAATCTCGGCAGCCTCTTCCCGACTCTGTGCGACGCCCGTCACTATGTACATCGTAGCCGTCTCACCTGGTGCCAAGTAGATAGTGCGCCGCATGACAAACGCCGGATCTGCGACGGATCCGACAGATCCGCGAAGACGGCTGCCCATCGCCTTGGGTTGCGCCAACGAATAACCCCGCCCGATGAATGAGGCCCGGTCGGTTTCAAACTCGTATCCCCCCGCCTCGCGACCGTCGACGTACATCGTGTGCACCGCCCACGTTTCCTTTTCGTCTTCCGCACGCGGTCGGCGCTTGGCAAATAGGCACTGGTCATTTGCGTCGTGGCTTGTTTGCACAAACAATTTGCTGAAGGCGGGATGCGCGCTGTCCGCAGACTGACTGGCCATGGCGAGCTCCAGAAAGGACGTGACCTCCAACGTACGCTCGGCGGAACTGTCATTGGAGAGCCGCAGCCGTCGTACCTCCGCGTCGACGTCTGGGGTGACAATCGTTTCGAGACTGGAAGAAATACCGTGACAGCGACCTTCATACACCGTCTTATCGAGGCGAAACACCACCCTGTCGTCGGTTAGCGCCTCGCAGGGGAAAGTCGCTGTACTCCACGTCTCTTCTGCTGCCACGTCGTGCACGTAGACCACCGCGCCGGACGTATCCACCACTGGGTCCTCTCGCCACCTCGTCACAGCAAGGCCGTTCCACGTGAGAAAACCGGTTCCTCCAGTCGTGCTCACACTGGTCAAGCGGCCATTCGACAACACGTTCACTTCTGGTATGATCGGCGGCTCGTCAAATGTTCGCGCCGTCTCGTCTGGTTGACCGTCCATCTCCGGCAGGCTCGCATTTGTCCCGATTGGCTCTTCGATGAGCGCGGCCTTGTGTGGAACTCGCTCCTGGAGCAGCAAATTGGCCGCGCGCACGTGCAAATTGGCATGGAAGCGCTCGATCATGACATCGTCCGACAACAGATTCACAAGGGTGAGCATGCTCATCCCTTGGTGATGAGCCATAAAGCTCAGAATCACCTGATGCCGACAACCTTCTGGAAGGCGTTGCACCGTGAAGTCGATCGCTTCATAAAAACCGAATTTCCCGGCAGCCCCCAAACTCTCTAGGCATTTCAGCGCTGAAATCGCGCGCTCGCCCGCAAACGGCAGAGCGAGGATGGTCGCATACGGCGCAACCACAAGATTTCGTTCTAGCCCTCTATCAAGGCCCAGTCCAGGGACGCCAAATGCCCGATATTGATAGTTCAATTGATAGTCAAACGCGTAATACCCACTCTCAGAAATACCAAACGGAACGGAACGCAGGTTGGCGTATTCCTGTTGTCGATGCACAACTCCCTGATAGGTGGAGTCCCAGACTGTGTTGCGGTAAGTCCGCATAAGGAGGCCTGGCATCAAATATTCAAACATGGTACCCGACCACGACAAAAGCGTTTTGCGACCACCCGCAAGCGTCATCGTGCGATTCAGGGTAAACCAGTGAGAAACCGGAACCTGCCCCAGCGCGATGGCCACGAAGCTCGCCTGACGCGCTTCCGAGGCGAGCAAATCGTACAAGATGTTTTCCTTTTTCTGCGCCTCCACGTGAAATCCCAAACAGAACAGACGCTCGTCAGGGTTGTACAGCGCCAGAAAATCGGTCTCCTCTACCAACTGGTCAATCGTATCGATGAGCTCTCCAGTGCGGGAACCTAGCCCAGGTTCTCGCTCACCATACTCGCGAAGCGCCTCGCGAATCAACATGAGATACGCGACAAAGTTACCCGAGTCGACGGTGGACACGTACCGGGGTGCAAGCGGCTGTGCGGACTGTGTGTCGTACCAATTCAATAGGTGTCCGTGCCACTTCTCCAGTCTTGCGACGGTCTCTATCGACTTCTGCAGGCGGGTTAGCATGGTCTTTGTGTCGATGAACCCGAGATCCCGGGCAGCGACCACACTGGCCAAGTACAATCCAATATTCGTCGGAGACGTGCGGTGAGCAATCACCTCATTTGGATGGTACTGGACGTTGTCGGGAGGTAGCCACGACTCCTCAGCCGTAACATACACCTCATAGAAAGACCAGATCTGCCGTGCCCATTCCTCCAACTCCGGGCGCGCAGCACTTAGCCATGCGCGCTCGTCTCCCCGCCGCACAGCGTTCAGCCAAACGACCACCGGGCGTGCGAGAAGCCAAATCACGAGCCCAATGGCGCCAAGTACGAAGGGTTGAACGCCGCCAGAGAGCCACGCGGCGATTGCAAACAGAGCGATTGCGACGTACCCAATCGGCTCGTAGACAAAGACAGGTTGATTCCCAGCAGCCTGATCCATCTGGTTGGCGGGAACCCATTCCAACAGATTGCGTCGGCTCACATACATCCGGTAAAGCGCCCGCACGATGGCGTCCGCCGCGACCACGGCGGCAAACGGCAGCGTGATGAGCCGAACGGCGCTCTGCAAAAACGTCACGCCGAGGAGCGATTTTCTCCCGCGGCCGGCCACCACGCGCGGCAATGCGCGCAAAAACGGCAAAAAGAGCGTCAACAGAACGATAAGCTCCCAGACAATCGCTCGCCCTGGCAGGAGGTGCAGTCCGAGTAGGGACACGGCGAACAGTGTTGGCGCAAGTAGGCTGTGCCGCATGTTGTCGAGGATTTGTAGCCGCGTGACCCCGCACACATCAATCGGTTTCTCAGTGCCATGCCGGTCCGCGCACATCCGGCCGAGCCACTTGATGAGTTGCCAATCTCCCCGAATCCACCGGTGGGCGCGCCGTTGATGGGCGTACAGCGTACTGGGGTACTCTTCTACCACTTCGATATCCGATGTGAGACCTGTTCGTAGGAATCCACCTTCGAGCAAGTCGTGACTCAGTACGTCATTGTCTGGTATCCGGTCCACGACCGTTTTGCGAAACGACTCGACATCGAACAGGCCCTTTCCCACGAACGCCGCTTTCCCGAACCAGTCCTGGTACGGGTCCGAGACGGCGAATGCGTACGGGTCGATTCCGGGCTCCCCCGCCCACAGGGCGGCAAAGCGGGACTTTTGTACAGAGTCGAAGCTTACCGTGATGCGCGGCTGTAACACGCCAAATCCCTCGACGACCCGAGTTCCTGCCGCGTTGAGACGCGGACGATTGTACGGGTAGTGCATCGTTGCGGCCAGTCGGCTGACGACGCCAATGGGAAGTTGTGTGTCGTGATCGACCGTGAATACGTAGCGAATGTCGCGAAGCACGCCCGTCGGTCCATGAACCGTGGTAAAACTCGTCTCGTCACGACCAGACAACAGCTCGACGAACTCGACGAGTTTCCCGCGTTTGCGTTCCCACCCCATGTACACGCCATCGACCGGGTTGAATCGCCGGGAGCGGTGAAACAGGAAAAATCGATCCCGCCCGTACTTCGACTGCAACGCCTCGATTCGACGGACTGCGTGGTCGACGAGCTCGTCATCCCCTGCTACCCGCTCGCTTTGCGCGTCTGCAAAATCCGCCAGTACGGCGAAATGGATATTTTCCTGCCGGTTCGCGAGGTGGTGAACCAGCAGGCGGTCCATCACGTCGTCGACTTCTTCTACTCGCGACCAAATGACTGGAATCACGACCATGGTACGGGCGTCCGCCGGCAAACCCTTCGCGAAATCGTAGCGCAAAAGCGGTGTCGGTCGACAGCAACGGATGATGGCGGCGTGCACCAAGGTCATCACCCACTCGCTGACGGGCACGGCGAGGGCCACCCAAAGGGCGACCCAGGACGCCAGCCGAATGGTCGTGCCAGCACTGAGCCAATATCCTGCGACCAACATGAGGCAGATAAACAGAGCCGCAGAACCCAAGACATACGCGGAGATTGGCCGGCGGCGCAGGATCACAGTCGGCAAACGACGGGGGCTCGTCCGGTCTAACAGCGCTCTGCGCAGTTGTGCTACCCCCCTCGCCTCAAGGAGATAAAACGCGAGACACGCCTCTCGGTCCTGCGGATGAACTGGACGTGTCGCATCTGAGTTCGAACCAGCGCTAATCTCGACAGCAGTTTGCGCGACCAACGTTTCCGGCACGTTCATCCGCCGGGCCAACTCGACCACACGTTCTCGGAGCTGATCTCTGCTGACTGAGTCCAAGCGTTCATATTCGCCGACTGGTTGGGACAACAGGATTTGTTCGACATGAGAAATTTTCACAAACGTCGAACGCCATGGATGTCGCTCGAGCACGTGTAAACTTGTGACCAGGTTGCCGCAGACCACCTGTAACTCGGCTTGCAACTGGTGCTCAAACGACACCATGTTCGCAAGGCTCGCCTCACTGCTTTCGATATGTCCCACAAGCCACTCTCGAACCAATTGGATATTCGGCTCCCACTCACTCAGGTGGCGGACCAAATGTACGACCTCCACGGGGGTGAAGGTTCGGCCGCGCGCGTAACTGTCCAACAGCGCGCGAATCTGTTCATCAGACAGGTCCTTTTGACTAAGGCGCTCGAGGAGTGTCGCGGTGGAACTACAGACCTCATGGCGATAGCGTACCTCGCGCATCGCTTGCGCCAGGCGACAAATGATGACCACGCGCATGGCGATGGGCAGTGCCCAGCATTCGAACGTCTTCAGAACGGAAACTTCTTGATAGGCTTGCAGGTATGTCTCAAACGGATGGACGTCGTAACGCCCATCCACGTGCTCCAGATAGTCGTCGCAGATGGCGTAAATGCGTGGTATCCCCGCCCCTTTTAACGTCGGCAATTGGTGAAGTGCCTTTCGTGGCAACGTGCGAATCACTTCTTGGCATTGCGTCTCCAAAAATGCAATGTGGTCAAGAAGCCAGTCCTCTGCAGGTTGCATGCATCGTGTTCGACTCGCCGACAGTCGCTCGGCAAACTCGTGAAGGCTCTTCATATCAGACTGAAAAACCATCCAGTGCCTTCGCGGTTGTGGATATCCTGTCGATTCGTTCGTCAGGGCAAACTCACGTGCCCGTTCTCGAAGTTGGTTACTGTTTAGAATCATCGGGGCCTCCTGACAGGGGTCAGCATGTACGCATTGAAACACATGACACGTAACCCACAAATCAGTCATTTATGAAAAATATCCCCCAAAATGAGCGGTTTTATGAATTCGGTGTGAACCCGTTGAAGAAATGGTGCACGACGATGCATAGGGTGGCGGCAATCCTTCGGAGAAGTGGGCGGAGGGTGTAACACGTTCTTGAGCGCGTAGCGTACCATAGTCATTTTCAGCGACGAGAACAACAGCTTGCTCCAAGATGGGGAATAGATGGACATCGTGTGGAGGCTACCCATAACAGCGGGCATAGGCATCTTGACGCCTGCACCCGCTATTCTCACACTTATGCCATCGCCGGAAATAAACGCGTGCACCGGCGGTCCCCTAAGGTACCCGTCACGGTGCTCGTCGAATCACGATTTGCTTTCGTAGGTCGCCTCGACTACGTGCGTGTTGGTACTTGTCGACGAAGTGCGCCGCTTCGCGATTTGCATCGCTTCAATCAACGTGTCCATATCGCGTTGAATTTCGTCGCACTGTTTCTGCCAATACTCAGCTTGCTTCTGAAGCCGACGAATTTCCTCGTCCCGTGCCAACAACTGTGATTCCAGTGCCTTCTTCTCCTGATGAAGCTGAGTAATTTGACCTTGATCATCGATAATTTCAACTGACCGCAAGTATTCTATCAACTCGTCCTTGCTCACGATAGGACGTTGTTTCAGCGAGACTTCCGGCTCAGGGCGATAGGTCGATCTCACCGACACCCGCGTCGCTTCCAACTCCTGAACCGTGGGGTGACTCGGTTCCTCCGAATGCGGTTGTTCGGGAGGAGTTTCGTTGTGATCACGCGAGAGGATGGGCTTCAACACCGATTGCCAACGCGACCGCGTCTGGGAGACCTTTTTCGTAAGAAGGCCGAAATTTGGCCGGAACATCTTGGTCAGTTTTCCGTTCTGAAGTTTGACGGTCCGCGTCTCTGCAATGTCTGACACGGTGAACGACTCGCTGCGGATAAAGTCGATCAACGACGCGAGACAGGCTTCGTGGAACGGCTGCTCAAACGACATGTGCGCGCATTCCTCGCAGACGAGACCGGCCAGGTGGTTCAGGAACTCGTCGCTGATTTGCACGCTCTGCGGAACGCTATATGATAGACTGTCCGCAAACGTGTCGACGATTTGAAGGCGATTCTGTTCCGCCAATCGCTCTGCCGCCAGTTCCGCCGCGAATGGGTGGATTTCGTTCCCTTCCAGTTTGGCCAATTCGTCGATACTTCCCGCTGAGATCCGTTGTTCTTTCAGCCGTTTGAGCGCGTTTCCCAGCACGACTTTCTCGGCCTCTTCGTCCGTGTCCGGCCAGTGGTTTACAATGAACGACTCAGGGTCTCGTTTGCTCTCGACAAATTGACGAGCTTCCTCTAGCGTAATTTCCTTTTCATAATAGCGGTCATATAGTGAAACCCCAAATTGGTCAGCGATTTCCAGTGCTTCATATCCACTTAACGTACGCATCGTGCAACCCTCGCATTTCGACAGATCTCCACTCGTTATAAGTTCGTCTAAACATGCTTGTTTATGTCCTCATTTTATACGGAGAATCCATAACAATCAGCACTTGTTTTGAGCAATGTGCAAAATTGCGGCTTCAGAACAAAAAAAACAAACCGCAGAGCTGATTTGCACTTGCAAACCATCCCGACGGTTTGTCTCGAAATCTGTCATGTCGAATGTCGCGTTATAGTGGGTTGGGGTACAGCGGCCACGTGCTCGCCTGCTCGACGTCGTGTCCATAAAATACGCGCGGTCGAACGGTCTGCACCACTTCTTTGAGGCCCACGTGGAGAAGCCCGTACTGTACCGTACGTACCCGAGTGAGAACGAGAAATCTCCGTCGCGGATCTGTGGACGTTACCTGGAAAAGTCGAGGAACGGCGCGTTGCCGTACTTAGGCTGTGCTGCCTGGGTCGGCCGCGCCCACTGCACCGCGTTTTGCAAAACGCGTTGAACGTCCTCGTTGTGATAGGTCGGGTACTCCTCGTGCCCTGGTCGGAAGTAAAATACCTTGCCGCGGCCGCGACGATAGGTGCATCCGCTGCGAAACACCTCTCCACCGGTGAACGAACTGACGAAAATCAACTCGTCCGGCACCGGGATGTCGAAATGCTCACCGTACATCTCTTCGTGTTCCAGCTCGATAAACTGGCCAACGCCCTCGGCGATGGGATGTGTGGGGTCGACCACCCAGAGGAGTTCACGCTCCCCCGCTTCACGCCATTTCAAGTCGCACGAGGTGCCCATCAAGCGCTTAAACACCTTTGAAAAGTGGCCCGAGTGAAGTACGATGAGGCCCATGCCGTCGAGGACGCGGGCGACAACTCTATCGACCACCTCGTCCGCTACTTCACCATGGGCGACATGCCCCCACCACAACAGCACCTCGGTCTTGTCGAGGCACTCCTGTGTCAAACCGTGTTCAGGCTCATCGAGCGTCGCGGTATGAACGTTGTGGCCGGCGGCGCGCAGCGGTTTTGCTATGGCCTCGTGAATGCCCCCGGGGTACACCTTCGCAATTTCCTCGGAAGACTGTTCGTGCCGAAATTCGTTCCATACGGTGATATTCACGTGATCACATGCCTTTCTAGTCGTCGTCTGTAAATTTTACGGAGGAAAGATAGTATCTTCCGACAGCCGAGAATCTTCTGTGTGTTCATCATACACCAGACGAATAGAGAGTGACTGGAATTCGCGAAAAAGGCGTATCCTTCTGGTCGGGATGTCACGGCACAGAAGGGCGCCTCTTCCAATCCCGTCACTCATTCGCTCAAAAGAGTCGACTTCCGCTCACGTTTATGTTGATACAACCGAGCATCGGCGACTTCATAACACCGATCTAGCGTCTCCCCGTCGACTCCCCATACAGCGAACCCAACGCTGACGGAGTGACCTCGAGTCGCTTGTAACACCGAACTTTGAATGGCTTCCATCATATCGATTGCCTGTGTCAGCTCCGCATAAAAGGCAATGAGAAACTCGTCGCCACCCAGGCGTGAAACGAGCGCTTCATCGCCGACACACGCTTGAATCGCATTCGACGTTTCGCGAATGAGCGTATCGCCTGCCGGGTGGCCCAAGGTATCGTTGACCGCTTTCAAATCGTCGAGGTCGATCACGCCGATGATCAACTGCCTTTCGTGCAAAGCAGCGTGCTCTACCATCTCCGGCAGTCGCGCGTACACCCCACGCCGATTGTACGTGCCGGTGAGCAAATCGCGCCGACTCGCGTCCTCGGCAATCCGGACCGTCAGAATGAGGTCCAGCGCCACAGACAACTGCGCGGCACACGAATCCAACAATGCGTTGCTCATTTCGGTCGTCATTCTACCAGACACGGCGTGTGTGCGCGCCACGACGAGGGCACCCGTCACCTGTTCCCTGGACATCAGCGGCCAAAAGCCGAACTCGAGCAAAGGATAGTGGCTCAAGTACGTCTGCAGTCGCGAGGAGGGGATGTCTTCCGCCAACATCCAGCGCTCCGATACGCACTTGAACGTCCGGTAGAGATTCTCCTCAGAGGCGAAAATTGAGGACAACTCCTCTTCTCGATGCGCAAATACTCCCCATGCGGCGTACGCGTGTGGCTTGCTTGGCGTGACACCGTTTACGAAGACCCGTTTGCGGTAAATGAAGAAACCGGAGTCAGCCTCCGCCAAATCCCTCAAGGTCTCGGAAGCCAATTGAAAGAGCTCCAGTCCACGGGATGCACGAGCCCATTCCCGCGTGCGGTAAAAGAACTTCTTGAGTAACTCCGCATTCATCCCAATACCCCACCTTACAAGCAGCAAGGTATCTTCGCGGACGAATCATCCTAAGATCCGTCCGCGAAGGTTCTAATATTTCGTTCCAAGCTATCTAGGAGCGTGTCCGAGTAATCCCTGAAGTATTTTGTAAAAGGAAATTTCCGGATCAATAACGAAGTCCCCTGTATTGGTATTCACAGTGGAGGCTTCGAATCTTGGGAAAAAAGTTTCGTGACTACGACCCGAACCAACTCATTCTACTACCACCGGGGTTAAATGAATGGCTACCTGACGGCCACCTGGCGAACTTTGTCAGTGATGTGGTCGATCATATCGATATCTCCATCATTACAAAACAGTACGAACAAGAACTGCGAGGTTTTCCCCCGTACCACCCGGCAATGTTATTGAAGATTCTGGTTTACGCATATTGCACAGGCATGTACTCTTCCAGAAAGATCGCAAAGGCCTGTCAGGATGTAGTGGCGTTCCGAGTCCTGTCCGCAAATCAGTTCCCGGATTTCCGGACAATCAGTGATTTTCGGAAACGCCATTTGGTCACCTTCAAAGAACTTTTCTTGGAAGTCTTGAAGATTGCCCAACATGCAGGGATGGTTAAGCTCGGGCATGTATCGCTGGATGGCAGCAAGATTCGGGCAAACGCATCCAAACATAAAGCGATGAGTTACGAGCGGATGAAGCAGCAAGAGCAACGACTCCGCCAAGAAATCGCCGAGCTTACGCAGCAGGCTGAACGCACCGACCATAGTGAAGATAAAAAGTACGGTAACACCATGGGCGATGAACTCCCTGAAGAGTTAGCCCGTAGAGAGACCCGGTTGGCAAAAATTCAGGAAGCAATGTCCTCTCTGGAGAAAGAGGCCAAGGAAAGAGTGGAACAACAGCAACAGAAAGACGAACAACAAGACAAGAAGGACGATGACAACGGCCCCACCAACCAGACAGGCGCCAGGAAACGCGGTCGTCCACGCAAGGAGAGTCATCTCGCAGGTGTTCCGGAGGACAAGGCTCAACGCAACTTCACGGATCCGGAATCTCGCATTATGAAATCGAAAGACGGCTTTATCCAAGCATACAATGTGCAGGCTGTCGTCGATGAAGAGTACCAAATCATTGTTGCAACAGATGTTATAGACCACACAAATGACCACGGTGTCCTGCGTACAATGGTCGAAATGACGGCGGAGAATACGAAAGCGACGATGCACAAAATCTCATGTGATGCTGGCTACTTTGCCGAAGACGACGTGACATGGCTTCAAGAGAAAGAAATTGACCCATACATCGCAACAGGTCGTCAAAAGCACAATGAAGTGCCTGAGTCACCGAGAGGACGAATACCGAAACACTACACCATTAAGCAACGTATGACTCGGAAACTAAAAACAAAGAAGGGCCGTGCCGTCTACGCGAGACGCAAGGCTATCGTAGAGCCTGTGTACGGTCAAATTAAGGGTTGTCGACGATTCGACCAATTCTCACTTCGAAGCCTTGAGAAGGTCAGAGGAGAATGGTCGTTAGTTACCATGTGCCATAATCTGCTTAAGATATTCAAATACGGTCATATAAACTGGGCAACGTGCTAAAGATGGTGCTTAACCGACCAGTCCCCGTCTAATGAAGTAAGTGCCCATGGGGAAAGTCACCCATAGTCGAATAAAATATGGAACTGAACTCAAATGCAGAAAGTCTAAGCCGCAATACTCGGACACGCTCCTAGTTTGCGGGAAATCGCTATCCAATCATCGCCTACACACTACCTTCTTCGCTCGCCAGGGCGTGCGCTGCGGAAATGAGTAGCTAGTTGCCTTGGAATTTCGGTACTCTCTTCTCCATCATTGCGGTGATTCCTTCTCGGACATCTTCCGTCTCGAGACACTGTTTCAAATCCTGTAATTCCGCTTTGAGTTGCTGGACGAGTGTCGCCTCATAAGACGAAATGAGCAGCCGCTTCGACAGGGTCGTGGCAATTGGGGGCCCCGCTGCCAAACGCTGCGCAAATTCCAGTGCCGACTCCACGAGTTCTTCGGGTGCGACCACCTGATGTACGAGGCCAATGCGAAGCGCCTCGTCTGCCGTCACGTCGCGCCCTGTCAAGATCAAGTCCGTCGCCATGGCGTGACCGACGATACGGGGCAACAGGTAGGTCATCCCCGCGTCC
The DNA here is from genome assembly GCF_026651875.1 of Alicyclobacillus fastidiosus. Lineage (GTDB taxonomy): Bacteria > Bacillota > Bacilli > Alicyclobacillales > Alicyclobacillaceae > Alicyclobacillus > Alicyclobacillus fastidiosus. The sequence continues at coordinate 3,468,761 of NZ_CP104067.1, forward strand.
GGGCTCAACGCCCTGCGGATGTATCCAGTCGTCAGCTTCGCCGTTTGGGCGACATAGCGGAAGTCGCACGCCAGCGCCATCGACAGCCCCGCTCCTGCAGCAACGCCGTTCATCGCCGCAATCACAGGCTTATCATTGTGCACGATGCCCTCGATCAATCTCCCTACCCACTCGAGTTCGTCCAGGCGAGCGTGCCGTGTACTCGGAAACAAACTTCCATCTGTAAACCGAGACAGATCCAACCCACTACAAAACCCCCGGCCACACCCGGTGATCACGACGGCCCTCACCGAATCATCCCTCGAAGCACCGGTTAATGCGTCAATCAGATGGCCACTCATCGACGCGTCAAACGCATTCAGTCGATGCGGCCGATTTAACTTGAGTACACGGACTTCGCCGATATCCTCGATGAGTAAATCTTCCACAGACATGACTCCCCTCGATGAACTAGCAAGGTTATGCGAAATCGAACCGGTTTACTAGACTTCCCACACACCATTCTACTACTTATAGGTAAGTCACAGATGGCAGAGTCGCTTGACACGATTGCTTTCCTATCGCTTTGGCGACCTGCGTTTCCCCGGAAGCCGAGGTCACTTACATGATCAAACGGCATCACCCAGACTTCGCAACGCTTCGGCGCGTGTTGATTGGGAACCGACTCACGACGCGCGCTGGCACAACGTGTACAGGCGAATCCACCACCACCGTCGCGGGTACTTTTGGATATTATAATTTAATGATCATTCTAATATCTTTTATCAAAATTCGACATGTTTCGGGTTGAAGTTGTAAGGCAAATGGAGAATATCCCCGCCATCATCACATGTCGCTCCAAAATAGATCAGATCTCTACAATACGTCTACTAGACTCCCCAGTCGCCAACCGGCTCACGGGAACGTGTGAGCCGTCGGCGCGATTCGACAGCACAGCGATGTTCGGGTCACTTCCCGCCGAGAACTTGAGCCCACACGCTCAAGACGTGCTCACCGTTGAGCGATTGTACGCCTGTGGCAGAAGGGTACAACAGCGTCGGATAGCCCTTTGGCGCATATCGATTCGCAAAACTCGTATCCAAAGCATAGTAGGAGGTAAAGTTTTGCAACTTGAGGTCTTTCACCTCCGCCGCCTCCACCCGTTTTGCCTCTGTCAAGGTGGTACCTGCGGGAAATCCGGTGTTGACGAGCACGGGCAGTTGCCCAAGTTGCGCCCGATGCGTCGAAAGAAGCTCTAAGGTCCGCTGACAGTGCGGACACCAGTACGCCACGATGAGCACCGGCGTCTTCGCCACATCCAACATCACACGGTTGCCTTGGCCGTCGAGTACCTGGAGATGCGTGTCTGCAACGTCCGTCACAGGCACTGGGTCCACCTTCGAATCTGGCGTCACCACCATTTCTTTCGTCTTGTTCTGAAACACGAGTTGTTTAGACGCCGTCCCTGCGGTCTGCGCCGAGGGAAGGTGCAGTGCTGCACACCCACTGGCCAGCGCACAAAATGCGAGTAAGGAAACGGCGATGGGTAGACGGTTCACGTCCATTTCCGCCTTTCTGCCATCCGCTATCACGCGGAGGAAAATTGCAAAACAGTGTTCACCACTGGGTCAAGCTTATCCACACGATAAACGAACGGCGGACGGCCGGCAATTAGATTGCGAACCACAATTCATACGAAAGTGTGAACGCCGTGAAGAGATTTGCCCAATCACCGAGCAGAAAAACGCCCACAAGGCGCATAGTTCGCGTGCGGCTTGTGGGCGCATAAGCATTCGGTGTAGGTTGCCCCGGGCGACTAGACGACCGGTTCCGCGGCGCGAGTGCGGATGTGTTTCGTCAGTCGAACGGTGACATCGTATTTGAGGAATGGCGTCACCAAATAGATGCCTCGGAAGTAGCGACAGGCCGTATCGCACAGCTCCCTGGCGATTTCGAAGCCGACGTCCGGGGCTTCCTCGACGGAAACATCTCGCATGCGCTCCAGTACGTGGTCTGGAATCGTGATGCCAGGCACTTGGTGATGAAGAAACTCGGCGTTGCGCAAACTCGTCAGCGGCATGACGCCAATCATGACAGGCACCCCTAAATCTCGTGTAGCGCTGGCCACTTGTTCCATCGTTCGCTCGTCGTACACAGGCTGCGTCATCACGTAGTCGGCACCCGCTTCAACCTTGCGCTTTAATCGTTCAACCGCCTTTTCAAAGTTGCGCACGTGTGGGTTAAACGCCGTCCCGATGACGAACTCGGCCGGGCGTTTCAACGGTTTGCCCGAGAAGCTCACGCCGTCGTTCAGGCGCCTCACCATCTTGGTCAAGTCGATCGACGACACGTCGTACACCGAGGTAGCGCCCGGAAGGTCCCCGTAACGAGACGGATCTCCGGTGATGAGCAGCACGTGCCGAACGCCGAGTACGTGGAGCCCCATCAGATGCGACTGCTGTCCAATGAGATTTCTGTCACGGCAAGTCACGTGTACGAGGGGCTCGATACCAAACTGTTTGAGCATGCCCGCTAAAGCCATGTTGCTCACGCGGACGGTGCCCAAGCTGTTGTCGGCCATCGTGATCATGTCCGCTCCCGCCGCTCGCAGGGCGCGGGCGCCTTGCAAAAAGCGATCACAGTCGAGCGTCTTTGGCGGATCGAGTTCGACGATAATGGTCGTTTTCGTCTTGACGCGTTCGATGAGCGATTCCGAGGAAGGTAGTATTCGCTCATACGGGAGTCGCCCGTCATCGCCCAGGGTGATGGGTGACCGCGACGCCTCGCCCACGACTGTCCCTGCCCGTTGCATCAGATCCTCGTCCGAAAGCATCCGAAGGCGCTCTACGAGCGTCCGAACGTGGTTGGGCGTCGTTCCACAGCACCCGCCGAGCCAGGTGACACCCAATCGCGCAATCTCGACCATCACGTCTGCGAAGTTGTCCTCATCCCCCGTATACGTGAGCCTCTCGTCGTCCGCGCGGTGAAGCATGCCGCCGTTCGGGACGGCAGCAAGCGGGCCATCGTGGCGAGCGAGCTGTTCGTAGGATCGTAGAATGCCATACGGACCTAATCGACAGTTGAGCCCCGTCACGTCGGCACCCGCGGCACGCAGTCGCGAAAACGCCTCGTCAAGCGGGACGCCATCGCGCGTCACGCCGATTTCCTCCGGGGACAAGTTGGCGACGATAGGCAACTGCGACAGAGAGCGAACGACCTCGAGTGCCACGAGCAGCTCCTCGAGGTCCGGGAAGGTCTCGAGTACCCATCCGTCAATGCCGCCCGCAAACAGTGCCTCGGCCTGTTCGCGATACAGCCCTGTGAGTTGTTGGCGCTCCTCGACGGAGAGCGCACTGCCATACCGCAATCCACCCTGAATGGGCCCGATCGTGCCATACACGCAAGCCTTTTGCGCTGCAGCCCGGCGGGCGATGACGACGGCGGCATGGTTGATGTCCGAGACCTTGTCGGCGAGCCCGTGCCGCTCTAAACTCGTGCGGTTGGCGCCGAACGTGTTCGTTTGAATCAGCGTCGCGCCCGCCTGTACATAAGCGCGATGAACGTCCTCGACCAGCGTCGGCGACGACAAATTTAACTCCTCGGCACATACCCGAATGGGGACGCCACATTGGTGCAAATACGTGGCCATCGCACCATCACCGATGACAAACGTGGTCGATCCCACCTGTACACCACGAGGCAAATAGTCATGTGTGCTCGCGTCCATCATGCCCCTCCTTGTCGTTGACCCCGCTGGCGGTGCAAAGCGGGGTACTCCTCATGTCCTCTCGTGTGGTGTCAAACTGCCTCGACGTTAAAATACTTTGCCTCTGGATGGCTAAACGCCAGTGCCGAGACCGACGCCTCTGGATCCATCATGAATCCGTCGGTGAGGGTCAAGCCGATGTCCTCAGGGCGCAGTAGAGAAAAGAGTGTCGCTTGTTGATCTAAATCTGGGCAGGCCGGGTAGCCAAACGATACGCGAATGCCCTGATAGCGCGCGATAAATCGTTCGCGCATCGTCATCGCCAAGGGGTCTGGGAAGCCCCACATGTCGCGCAGCATCTGGTGCACCCGTTCGGCGAACGCCTCTGCCATCTCCAGTGCGATGGCCTGCAGCGCGTGCGCCCGAAGGTACTCCCCAGCCGCCTTCAGCCGCTCGGCTTCCTCGCGAACCTGGCTGCCCGTCGTCAGCGCAAACATCGCCATATAGTCGTGCCTGTCACTTTCTACCGGGCGCACGAAATCGGCAACGCACAAATACGGCGCTTTTCCTTGCCGCGGAAACGGGATGCGCGCGCGCTCTGCGGCTCCGTCGGCGCGATAGATGACGAGGTCGTCGCCGTCGGCCGCACTCGGGAAGAACTGATACACCGCGTTTGCCCGAAGCCAACGTTTCTCGACCGCTTCTTCGATGAGCAATTCCACCATATCCAACAGCTCGACGGCTTGCTTGTCGCCTTCGGCAAGACGCTTCTCCACGTTGCCCGCGAGACCGAGGTGCTTGCCGAGGAGCATCTGCAAGTTCAGATACGGGCGGATCAGCTTGACGGGATAATCGCGCAGGACGTGCCGTTCTAAGTCCGGCGGTGAAAACACAGGCGCCTCGCGACTGATTTCCGAACGCGGGCGCACACTGGTCTTCACAGGTGCCACCTCGTGTACTTTGCTCTGTTCCACAAAACCGTCGCGCTCCGCCTGGTTTCTCGCCAACAGTTGAGCACGGCTGTGATCCGCCATCAACTGGTTCGCGAAGTCGAGCCCTTCCATCGCGTCCTTGGCGTAGATCACAGGTCCATCGTACTTGTCGGCGATTTTCGTGAGTGTGAACTTCTTCGTCAAGGCGGCGCCGCCGACCAACATCGGCAGGTCGATGCCCGCGTGGCGGAAATCCTCCGCGGTCGTCACCATTTGCTGCGCAGACTTGACGAGGAGGCCGGAGAGGCCAATCATATCCGGCTGATACTCCCTAACCGCCTGAATGAGTTGTTCCGGTGCCACCTTGATCCCCAGGTTCACCACGTCAAAACCGTTGTTCGACAGAATAATTTCCACGAGATTCTTCCCGATGTCGTGGACGTCCCCCTTGACGGTGGCGAGGATCAACCGGCCCTTCGCGTGTGAATCCGCGCGCTCCATATGCGGTTCCAAATAGGCCACCGCAGCCTTCATCACCTCGGCCGACTGCAAGACCTCGGCCACAATCAGCTCGTTGTTGTTGAACAGTCGACCCACTTCCGACATGCCGTCCATGAGCGGGCCATTGATGATGTCGAGTGGTTTGGCGGTGGTGAGGGCCTCGTCGAGATCGGCGATGAGGCCATCCTTTGTCCCTTCGACGACGTATCTCGCCAACCGCGCTTCAAGCGGCAGGTCCGACACCGCGATCACAGACGTGACGCGCCGTTCCCGGTAATGCGCCGTAAATTCGGCCACCAGCTCGTCCGTGGTCGTAAACAGCAGGCGATCGGAAAGCGCGCGCTCCTCCTCGGGAATGGACGCGTACCGTTCGAGGCGCTCACTGTTGACGATGGCGTAGGACAATCCCGCCTTCGTACAGTGGTAGAGAAAGACGGCGTTCAACACCTCGCGCCCTGCCGGGGGCAGGCCGAACGAGACGTTGCTAATGCCGAGAATCGTCGGGCACTCCGGCAGGCGTTCGCGCAAGATGCGGATGGCCTCAACTGTCTCCCTGGCGGATCCGATGTACTTCTCGTCACCAGTGCCGACCGGGAACGTCAATGGATCGATCAGGATGTCCGACTTACGCAACCCGTGCTTTTCTGTCAGAAGTTTCACGATACGCAAGGCAATTTCGACTTTTCGATCGCGGCTGACGGCCATTCCTTCCTCGTCGATCGTCCCCACCACGAGCGCCGCCCCGTACGTGCGCGCCAGGTTTGCATAGGTCGCAAGGCGAGATTCGCCGTCCTCGAGGTTGGTCGAATTGATGATGGACTTCCCTTGAATTTGCTTCAGTGAGGCCTCGACGACGGCCGGGTCAGTCGAGTCGATCATGATGGGGACCTTGATCTTCCGAACCGCGAGTGGAAGCAATTGCCCCATATCGGACAGTTCGTCGCGGTCAGGGTCCGCCAGACACACATCGACCACCTGTGCGCCTGCACGCACCTGCGTGCGCGCCACCTCGGCCGCCGCGTCAAAGTCGCCGCTCGCGATGAGGCGGCGGAACTTGCGCGAGCCAATCACGTTCGTGCGCTCGCCGACGAGGACCGGGCGCATGTCGTCCGTGAGCAGCATCGCTTCCATGCCAGATACGGCGTGCGGGTGCAGAGGAGCGTAAGCTCGCGGTGGCAGGCCCGCGATTTGCTTTGCGAGTTCGCGGATGTGCTCGGGTGTCGTGCCGCAACAGCCGCCGGCGATGTTCAACCACCCTTCGCGCGCGAAGTCGGACATCTTCTTGGCGAACGCATACGGCGTTTCCAGGTAACACCCCTCTTCATCCGGGAGGCCGGCATTCGGGTGACAGCTGACCGCGCATTCTGCTAGTGATGAGAGAGCACGGACGTGATCTCGCATCAGCTCTGGCCCTGTCGCACAGTTCATCCCGACGGCAAACGGCCGGAGGTGTTCGACGGAGAGGTAAAACGCTTCGATGCTCTGTCCGGCGAGCGTCGTGCCCATGGCTTCGATGGTGCCACTGACCATAATCGGAATACGACGGCTGAGCTTCTCCGACACGCGCTGGATGGCGATGCCACAAGCCTTGACATTCAGCAGGTCCTGCGACGTCTCGACCATCAGAAAATCGGCCCCGCCGACCACGAGCCCTTCGGCCTGCACCGCATAGCTCTCGACGAGCTCGTCAAACGTGGCCCCGCCGGTTACCGACAAGCTCTTCGTCGTGGGCCCCATCGACCCCGCCACAAACCGAGGCCTATCCGCCGTCGCAAACTTATCGGCCGCCTCGCGAGCGAGGACGGCGGAGAGGCGACTGATTTCAAACGCGCGATGGGCGAGATCGTACTCCGCGAGCACAAGCGGCGTACTGCCAAACGAGTTGGTTTCCACGATATCGGCGCCCGCCTCGAAATACGCTTCGTGAATCGCTCGAATGAGGTCCGGCCGAGTCACATTTAGATTTTCATTGCACCCTTCGAGGGCAGGACCGCCAAAGTCGTGAGCTGTCAGGTTGCTCTGCTGGATCATGGTGCCCATTGCGCCATCGAGGATGAGAATGCGTTCTTTGATCAGATTCTCTATGTCTTGTGCCACGCTCTCCACTCCACTCACATTCGAAGGACAAATTGATTTCAAATATTGTAGCACAGCCGGAATACTCCGACTACACAGATTATCTAAGCCCGCTGGGCGCCTGTCGGCTCGTTTGCGCGCACCTTCATAGCTTGATGGTAGGTCAAGTAGAGCGGAATCACCAATAGCGCCATGAGGATGGCACCCACCTCTGCAGCCCGCAGCAGACCGAACCGATGCGCGAGACTGACAAACAGCGGCGCCCCCACAGAGAAGCCGAGGACGTATGCTGCGTTGTAGATGCCATTCATGGCCCCGCGAACGACATCTGGCGATTCATCGCCGATGACGCTGTCCACCACACACGTACGCGATGGCGTACGCGGTCACCATCCAACCGATGAATCCGAGGGACTGGTGTAATTGTCCCGCCAGTTCGCCCTCCGCCGGGAACAGCACGGCGTTTGGCATCATGGCCACCATCGACGCAAACATCAAGGTCAGTAACCACAACCGCTGTTTCGCGCGCACCATCCTCGGCCAAACGACGTTGTCAGAATTTCATAGACACTTTCCCAGCATAGCAGACGCACATCGCGAGAGGAACACAAGAAGACGCAGGAAGGTTCCCCCTCCTGCGTCTCATGAAGGTGTGAATCATGTGTCGTGTCAACCGTTTGAATGTCGACGACCGTGGTCGATATTCACACGGTGATACTGTTTCCACGGAACTACCCCTTCCAGGCGAGTGCTCATCATGTGATTGCGTCGTGCAACAAACGACTCAAAATGACGATTCTGTTCCAACGCGCCGACGAAGGCAAAATTCTCGTTGTGGTTCTCAGTATGCTGACCTGACATCCTCGCCACCCCCGTCTTGGTTTGCCCGAGAGCCAGCCGTCTCATGTACGGGCAAGATCAGACGCGAAGCGAGAGCCACGCGGCGACGTCCGCGATGGCGACGCGTTCCTGCTCCATGCTGTCCCGGTGGCGAATCGTCACGGCGCCATCCGTCTGCGATTCAAAGTCGTACGTGATACAGTACGGCGTCCCGATTTCGTCGTGGCGGCGATATCGCTTGCCGATGGATCCCGACTCGTCGTAGTCGACACTGAACTGTTTTGACAGCGTCGCAAACAACTCCGTCGCCGGCTCCGCCAATTTTTTCGAGAGCGGGAACACAGCCGCGTGGAACGGCGCGATGGACGGGTGTAGGCGTAAAACGACACGCGTGTCGTTCTCCCCGACCTCCTCTTCCTCGTACGCGTCCGCAAACAGCGCGAGGAACAGCCTGTCTACGCCGATGGACGGCTCGATGCAGTACGGGATAAACGGCTCTTGTCCCTCTTCTTGCACCGTCATGTTTTCGCCCGAGTGCGTCGCGTGCGCCTTCAAATCGTAGTCCGTCCGATCCGCCACACCGAGCAGCTCTCCCCAACCGAACGGGAATTTGTACTCCACATCGGTCGTCGCAGCACTGTAGTGTGAGAGCTGTTCCTTCTCGTGGTCGCGAAGGCGCAAGTTCTCCTCTTTCATGCCAATCGACAACAAGAAGTCATAGCAGAACTGGCGCCAGTGCCGGAACCATGCGAGGTCCTCCCCAGGTGCACAGAAAAATTCAAGCTCCATCTGTTCAAACTCGCGCGTCCGGAATGTAAAGTTGCCAGGCGTGATCTCATTTCGGAAGCTCTTGCCTATTTGGCCAATCCCAAACGGCAGCTTCTTGCGCATCGCGCGCTGTACGTTTTTGAAGTTCACGAAGATGCCCTGGGCGGTCTCCGGTCGGAGGTACACCTCATTCGCCGCCTCTTCGGTGACGCCCTGATGCGTCTTAAACATCATGTTGAACTGGCGAATGGCCGTGAAATCCTTGGCCCCGCAGTCAGGACAGGCGACCTCATACTTGACGAGCAGCTCGTCCATCTGTTCGAATGGAAGGCCATCGACGATGATCTCCTCGCCGAGTGCCGCAGCGGCATCTTCAATCAGCTTGTCCGCGCGAAAGCGCGATTTGCACTGGCGGCAATCCACCATCGGGTCGTTGAAATTGCCGACGTGTCCAGATGCCACCCAGACGTTTCGATTCATCAAAATGGCGGAGTCAAGTCCGACATTGTACGGATTTTGCTCGATAAATTGCTTCCACCACGCGCGCTTGATATTTTGCTTCATCTGCGCGCCGAGCGGGCCGTAATCCCACGTATTCGCCAACCCGCCGTAAATCTCCGAGCCCGGGAAAATAAATCCGCGGCGCTTTGCTAATGATACCAGTTGATCCATCGTCTTTTGCATGTTGATCCTCCCGTGACGGTTGAATACGGCTATCATAGCGGAATTTATGCGCGATAAGCAATGATTTCCCGCGTTCGTGACGCTGTGGTCTCGCCTCGCCACCGCGGTGTGTATAATGATTTCGTGTCCCATCAACTGATTTCGCGTTTTAAGCTACGCGTGGCGGAATGATTCTTGGAGACATGGTCCAATCCCGGAGAGGAGCTCGGAGAGATGACAGAGACAAACATCGAAATGGTATTTCTCGACATCGATGGTACCTTGTATGCCGATGGTGCCTTGGTGCGAAGCGGCATTCGGGCAGTCGAGCAATTACTCAAACGGGATATCCCCGTCGCACTGTGCACCGGACGCTCTGTCCTCCACGCGCAGCACGTCCAAGACGAATTAGGCGTCCCCTACGGAATTTACTTTAACGGCGGGTTGGTCAAGTCGAGATCGACTGTGCTCTACAAAGCGCCGTTCCCGGTCGAAGACGTTCTCGGGATCATGCACTACGCCGACCAATTGGGCATTCCAACTGTCGTTCACACACACGAAAAGGCGGTGGCATTTCAGTCCATCCCGGAGCAATACGAGCCCGTCTTGCGCTCGTTCGATTTCCCACACATCGAAATCGTGCACAACGACCTCGATTTGCTTCGCACCCTGCCCGTCTACCAGATCAATGCCTTCATGACACCAGAGCGGGATGCGGATTTTGAACAAAGGTTTCCTGGCTGCTATATCTATCGTTGGAATCCAACCGCCGTCGACTTCCAACGCCGCAAGTCGGACAAATCGATTGGCGCCATGCACCTGCTGGAGCACCTTGGCATCTCCCCCCAGAAGGCCGTTCACATCGGCGACGGCGGCAACGACATCGGCATGTTTCGCGCGCTCGGCCACTCGTACGCGATGGGCAACGCACAAGAAGACGTCAAACGCGCAGCCAAACGCGTGACCGCAGACGCGCTCGACGACGGCGTGGCAAAAGCCCTATACGAGCTCGGCCTCATCGACGCCGTCACCCGCTAAACGCCATCGTCCTGGGTGAATTGCTAAGTCTATCCGCTAAGAGCGAACAGATGTTTGCCATCTGTGACCAAATTGTGATACGATGATGACAAACAACGGTAAGGGATGTGTCAACCGTGAGCCAACTCACCGCCCGACAAGAAGCGATTCTCGCATTTATCCGAAAAAACGTACATGAAAAGGGATATCCCCCGTCGGTTCGGGAAATTGGCGAAGCGGTCGGATTGGCATCTAGCTCAACCGTTCACGGGCATTTGGAACGCCTGCAGCAAAAGGGGCTCATCCGGCGAGATCCGACAAAGCCGCGCGCGCTCGAACTTCTCTCGGGCGCTGTGGAAGCGGACGATACCCGGACCGATACCGCGACGCCGAGTGTTCTGCCGAGCGCATTCATGGCCCCTATCGTCGGACGGGTCACGGCAGGACTGCCTATCAGCGCATTTGAAGATGTGCAGGGATACCTTCCGCTGCCAAACGAATTCACGCGCGAAGACGAGGTGTTCGTGCTGACCGTAACAGGCGACAGCATGATTGAGGCCGGGATTTTGAACGGCGATATGGTCATCGTCCGACGGCAGTCAAACGCCGTAAACGGGGATATTGTCGTCGCCATGACGATGGACGACGAAGCCACGGTGAAACGCTTTTTCCGGGAGAACGGACAGGTTCGATTACAACCTGAAAACAGCCAGATGCCACCACTGATTTACCACGACGTCAGCATCCTTGGCAAAGTCATCGGCGTGTTCCGCAATCTGCGCTAGTTTCGCCTATTCCAAAGCACCATGCGGTCAACTAATACAACAAGTCGGGCTGTGTCGGCGCTCATGCGCTGGCCAGCCCTTATTGCGTTGTCTGAGATTAGCTGTACGGTACATCGCTAAGGCCATGTGCAGCAGAGTCCAATGACGACGCGCGCAAGGAACGTACATGCCCCGATCTCGTATGGCCACGAAAAAAGTGGACGGCCAAAGCCGCCCACTTCTATCGCGTAAGGTGAAGTGTCCACCCGTTGCTTAATAAAGGCCGAGATACTGCTCTTTTTCCCACTCGGTCACTTGTGTGCGATACATATTGTACTCAATTTTCTTCGCTTCGACGAAGTGTACCAACACGTGTTGCCCGAGCGCCTCACAGAGGACCGAATCTTTCAGCAGGGCATCCACTGCGTCATTGAGCGTCGCCGGAAGGCTGCGAATGCCGACTTCTTCCTTCTCGGCATCGGACATAATGTAAATGTTGCGGTTCACTGGCGGCGCCAACTCGAGGCTGCGCTCGATGCCGTCGAGGCCGGAGGCGAACAGCGTGGCGATGGCCAGGTATGGGTTACACATCGGGTCTGGGCTGCGAACCTCAATCCGAGTGCCTTGACCGCGGGCAGCCGGTACGCGAACCAGCGGCGAGCGGTTCTTGCCGCTCCACGCGATGTAACTCGGCGCCTCGTAACCCGGGACCAGTCGCTTGTACGAGTTGACCGTCGGATTGCAGATGGCCGTGAAACCGGAGGCGTGCTCGAGAATGCCCGCGAGGAAGTGGCGAGCCGTCACACTGAGGCCCAGTTCGTCAGATTCGTCGTAGAACGCGTTCTCAGCACCTTTGAAGAGTGATAGGTGCGAGTGCATTCCGGAACCGTTGATTCCGTATACGGGCTTGGCCATAAATGTAGCATGTAGTCCGTGTTGGCGCGCGATGGTCTTGACGACGAGGCGGAACGTCGCGATGTTGTCTGCCGCTTCGACGGCGTCGGTGTATTTAAAGTCGATTTCGTGTTGTCCTGGTGCCACTTCGTGGTGCGATGCTTCGATTTCGAAGCCCATGTTTTCAAGCGTGAGCACGATGTCGCGGCGGCAGTTTTCTCCGAGGTCTAGAGGCGCCCAGTCGAAATACCCGCCCTCATCGTTTACTTGGTCGGTAGGATTGCCGTTCGCGTCGATTTTGAACAGGAAAAACTCCGGCTCTGGACCGACGTTAAAGGAGGTGAATCCGAGATTCTTAGCGCGTTCTAACACGCCTTTCAGCACCGAGCGAGGGTCGCCAGGGAACGGGGAACCGTCCGGCAGGTGGATATCGCAAATCAGGCGAGCGATGTTGCCCTGCGGTGTATCCCACGGGAACACCAACCACGTAGCCAAATCGGGCACGAGGTACATGTCTGACTCCTCAATGCGGACAAAACCTTCGATGGAAGACCCGTCGAACATGATCTTGTTATCGAGCGCTTTGGCCAATTGGTCTACCGGAATTTCCACGTTTTTCACGATGCCCAGCAAGTCGGTAAACTGCAGACGCACGTAGCGGACGTTGCTCGATTCCGCGTGTTGTAAGATCTCTTCTTTGGTATACTGTTTCCGCATTCTGTCATCCTCCAATTAACGTTTTCGATAGAACCGCGAGAGGTCTCCTTGAAACAGAGATTCGGATTTAAATTGATTGCCGAGCATCTCACGCTCCAACCACTTGTAGACTTCCGTGTCGGACAAATCCTGTTTGTTCGTATGCTTCGGATGCGCCCGACGCCGTTCCATCTCCTCGAAATTGCGTTTGACGCCAGCCATGTTGTGGCCCTCATCCAACCACTGACGAATGAGCATCAGCCGTTCGACGTCGGCAAACGAGAACTGCCGCTGCTTTCCCGTGGTACGGGCGGGCTGCACCAGCTCATGCTCTTCGTAGTAGCGGATCTGACGGGCGCTCAGTCCCGTCAATTTTTGGACTGTTCCGATAGAGAACAGTGGCAGTTGACGACGGTCACTTAAATCCATGGCGCTGCCCCCATCCCACTAGCGCTTCTCTAACATCCTAGCACGTTGATGAAAAAGGGGCAACGCATCACGTTATTTTTTCTTACATGAACTGAACATTACTCTACATCATCGCGCAGTTCATCGGGTGCAAGCTGTTGCAACACGCGTTTGAGCGCGACGACTGCGTGCTCGTACGTCAGTCCCCCCTGCACGTACGCCGTGTAAGGTGGGCGCATGGGTGCGTCCGCGGACAACTCCAAGGATGCTCCTTGAATGAACGTCCCCGCCGCCATGACGACTTCATCCTCGTATCCCGCCATCTCGTCTGCTTCCGGGCGGACATGGGCGTCAATCGGGGCAGCGCTTTGGACGGCGCGACAAAATGCCAACAACTTGTCCTTGGTGCCGAGTTCGACCGCTAAGATCAGGTCCGTTCGCGGCGTCGACGGCAGCGGTGACACTCCGTAGCCAAGCCCCTGAAGAGCCTCGGCGAACAGTACGGAGCCGCGGACGGCCTGCGATACGGCGTGCGGCGCGAGGAACAAGGCCTGATAAAACAGTTGCAGGTAAGGGCCTGTCGGACCGTACTCCGCGCCGGTCCCCGGGGCCACAAGGCGCGCCGCCACTTGCTCCACCACGTCGGTTGTACCCACGATATAACCGCCAGTGGGCGCGATGCCGGCACCCGGGTTCTTGATGAGCGACCCCATCACCAAGTCGGCGCCGACGTGCGATGGCTCTCTGCACTCGACGAATTCGCCGTAGCAATTATCGACGCCGATCAAGACGTTCGGATATCGCTCTTTGATGGTGGTAAACGCGTGTTCCAGCACGTCGACGCACAACGCCTCCCGCGTCCCATAACCGCGCGAGCGCTGAAACATCACGAGCTTCGTCCGCTGCCCAATTTCGTCCAGCACCAGAGGGATATTGATGGATCCGTCCGGCATCAAGTCCACCACTTTGGACGTTACGCCCCACTCCGCGAGGCTACCCTTTTCCGGGCGCAGACCGACCACGCCGTGCAAGGTGTCATAAGGTGCCCCGGTGGCGAACAGGATTTCTTCCCCCGGGCGCAACACGCCAAAAAAGCCAAGCGTCAAGGCGTGCGTGCCCGAGACGATCTGCGGGCGCACCAAAGCCGCCTGTGCACCGAACACGTCGGCAAAGGCGGCTTCAAATTTTTCGCGCCCGACGTCGGACAAACCGTAACCAGTGGAGCCAAGGAGGTCTGTCTGGGCCACGCGATGCGTCCAATACGCTTCGAGCACGCGTTCCTGATTCACGAGCGCAATCTCCTGAATCCGGCGCGCCATAGGCGCAATTTGTTCTTCACAACGTCTGATATAGTCAATGATTTTGTGGTTCATGTGCACTCCCGTCTTGCCGCTGTTGCTGCCATAGATGTGCGTCCCGTCGACTGGTCACGGCTGTGACGAGCCATTCCTCCGAAGATAGAGGGTCCGCAGATTCGATCCGACCGCTCTTCAGCAGCCTGTCCCAGATGAAGTCGTTCGGATGCGTGTGCAACGTCACCCGCACTTCATCCAACGACAACAGGCGCTCTACGGTTTCGTACAGTGGTTCTAGTGATTCCTTGGCGGCGGCACCGTACAAGGTCTCCACCGCGTGTACGTCAGGAGCCGGTTGAATTGGGCTGACGTCCATCTTATTAAAAAAGGTGACAATCGGTTTGTCCAGCGCGTCGAGGTCTCGAAGCACCCGCCGCGTCGTTTCGAGATGAGCGAGCGGCTCGTGGCCCGCATCGACGACAACGACAATGACGTCGGCGTACTTCGTCTCCTCCAGAGTCGCCTTAAACGCGTCGACCAAGTGGTGCGGCAAATCCTCGACAAACCCCACCGTGTCAATCACCACGTACTCGTTGCCGAGTTTCGTTCGGACTTGGCGAGCGGTCGGATCGAGCGTATCAAACAATCGATTTTGGCCCGCCGGTGCAGCCGCATTGGCTTTGTCGCGCACCCACATCGACTGCAAGGTGGTCTTGCCCGCGTTGGTATACCCCACCAATGCAACGACTGGGACGTCCCGGCGCCTTCTCCCGCGCATCGTGGCACGCTGTCGTTCGACGGCGGCCAATTCCTTGCGCAGATGCGCCATCCGCGTGCGAATTCGGCGCCGGTCCATCTCCAACTGCGTCTCGCCGGGCCCGCGGGTGCCAATTCCGCCGCCGAGCCTCGACAGTTCCACGCCACGTCCCATCAGCCTTGGCATAAGATAGTTCAACTGGGCGATTTCGACTTGCACTCGGCCTTCCCTCGTCTGTGCGCGCCTTGCGAAGATGTCGAGAATCAACTGCGTACGATCCACAATTCGACATGGCAACACGCGTTCTAGATTACGCACCTGAGCAGGTGTCAGTTCCCTGTCGGCGACGATGAGATGAGCCTCGTTCTGTTCCGCCAAATTCGCCAATTCATCCAACTTTCCAGAGCCGAGTAACGTCCGCCCGTCCACCTGCGCACGCTTTTGCGAGACCACGCCAATGACGGTCCCCCCGGCCGCTTCACATAGACCCGTCAGTTCCTGTTCTCGATAGGCGACACGTTCATCCGTCTCCTGGCCGACTTGGCACATCGCCAGAATGACTCTATTTTCCTCTTGCTGCACGGCCTCACCCCTGATTTTGCAAGTCACACGCACGGTACTCTCGTTCATCATCGCAAATCGGACAACGCTGTTCAAGTTGGTACGCCGCGCGAAGCATCATTGGAACCTCGGCGAGGGCCTTTCGCCTGCCCTGCTTTTGTCCGATCACACGTCCAAATCCATACGCGACGAAAAAGGTAAATAGAAGCGCGGCGATATAAACCATCATGACCATGGTTCCCACTCCTCCTCCTCAGGTTCCAACACTTTGGTCGTCGTCACATCAAATACGATACTCAGGATGACGAGTGCGACGAGTGCTAACATCGTCCAAAACACCTCGGCGTAGAGCGCCAGACAAAAGACGATGAGGATGGCGACGAGCGTCTCCACCAGCCCGAAACGAATCGCCACGTTTGCCTGGCCGCTAATTGCGTCCTTGCGCCGATCCATCACGTCATCCAGCCAATCGATCATACTCATTGCGGCCATCCCCCAGAGGGCGTCCTTCCAGCCGACCAGAATCACGAGCAGGCACGCGGCGATGACAATTTCCACGTACGCCGGGACGCGACTGGGCAGGAACTCCTCTGCGCGCGTGAACATCCCGACGGCATAACTGCCGAGGAACACAGCCAAGGCCACATCCCGATTGGCCATCATGGCGAGGCCGAAGGTCAGGAGGCTATACGGGAGAGACGCGCGCCCCAAGCGGGCAGCCAGCGTACGTCGACCGCGGCACAGGTCATACTCCACATCCAGTGCGTCGTCCATCATCTTGACCGTGGCCCCGGCGAGCAAAATCGCGACAAACGTCGTCAAGAGGTCAAGCCAATCGCCAAACATGGCGCTTCACCTCTTGAAACCCGGTCCCCTCGCGCGCAGAGATGGCAAGGATTCGGTCTTTGTCAAGATACTGGCGCAGCCATCGATAGCCCTCGCGCGCACCAGGAAGGTCCATCTTGTTCGCAAGCACGATGTAACTCGACCGAGAGCGGCCGAGGGCGAACATCTGCTCGTCGAGATCGTTCAAGCGAAACCCTGTCGTCTCCCCGGCGCGCTGTAACGCCTGCCCGACGACCGAAGCGTCAATGACGTGAAACACGACTTTGGCTTCGATCATCGACCGGAGCGTCTGCGCCATGGCCCGGCGCACGGATGCGTCGTGATGCAGTCCGTCAGCGAGGCCGGTGGAGTCGGTCACGCGAATGATGCGATCCGACTTTCCTCGCGGTACGGACAAAATCAGTGTCTGCAGTTCCCTGGTTTGGTGCGCATCCCCGGAGGAGAGAATTCCCTGCGCCTCGGAGAGCAGCATCCGTCTGCGCTCGGTGCACCCGTCGGTGCGCTCGACCAGCCAATTCAACTCCCGAAGGCCCAGTGCTCGGGCGAGACGCAGGCAAAAAGACGTCTTGCCGGCGTTCGTCCGTCCGATGACCAACCCGTCTGTATTCATATCCTCGCCTCCTGCACGAAGTCTGCCGCCTGTAGCGTGAGTAAGTCCTCCCGCTTTGGACTTTGGACGTCGAACAGCCGAACGGCTTGGTGCCGAACCGCTCGCTCCACGACATTGCGCACCCAACGAGCGTTACTAAACGGTTGTCGTCCGTGCACCTGCGAAAGCACTTCCCGGATCTGCTTGCGCAGTTTGAGTTCTGCGTCCACGCTCAACCGATATTGTCGATTCGCCACCGCGCGCTTGGCGATGTGCAAAAGCGATTCCGCGTCGTAATCCGGAAAGTGAATCTGGATTGGAAAGCGGCTGGGCAGCCCTGGATTGGTACTCAAAAACCACTCCATCTCCGATTCGTAACCGGCCAAAATCGTGATGAACTGGTCTTTATAATCCTCCATCCCCTTGACCAGCGTTGACATTCTTAGAGTCGGGGCCGCGCAGGTAGGCCCCGTCAGCCCATGCGGTATAGATTTCGATCACGTCATCCTGCAACACTACTTTTCGAATCAACAAATCGACCAGCTGCTTTTTCTCCGAATCGCCAATTCCACCGGCCAAGTAGCGCCTAAAGGACGCTATCGCCGCCCCCGCTCGCCCACCTTCGCCTGTCGCAGTGAGGGAGGCCAACTCCTGTTCCGCGCGGCGCAGTTGGCTCGATAGTTCAGCGAGGTCCCGCAAAAGGGGATGTAGCGCTTCATCTAACTCTGAATCGTCGACCCGGCCCTTAGCCGCCAGTTGAAGCCAGCGTTTGCGCTCCGCCCGCTTCTGTGCCACAGCGGATAATAGCTTCTGCCGGCGCGTCTTCACCTCTGTCAAACGAAGCGCTTCCGACCGCTCCCCCCAGATCTGCTCCAACGCGCTGCGCGCCTCTGCAAGACACGAACACACAAAGCGCCACACGTAGTCATCGACCACATCCTGCCGCCAATTTCTTCCCGCGCACGCGTGTACTTGCCGCCCGGTACCCACCTCAAAGATTTTTCGCCCCTTTCCCGAGCACGCGTAATAGCGATATATCGGCTCACCGGTCTGTTTATCTCGCGAGGGCGCACCGGCCACCACCGCGGCGCCACATCGCCCACATCGCACGAGCCCTTTTAGCAAATACGGAGCCTTTGGTTTCGCGCCGCGGTTGCGCCTGCCAAGAAGAGATATGCGCTCCTGCAATTGATGAAACGTCTTCTCGTCGATATAGGCGGGCACCGGTACCGACTGCCATTCGTGCGCCGGCCTCCTCACGATTTCCTTCCTGCCGGCCCGTTGGCGGCACTCCGTCTTGCCGTAGTAAAACGTGCCCGTGTAAACCGGGTTCTTGACGATTCGACTCACCGTCGCCTGGTACCACTTGTCGCCGCTTGGAGCAGGTATCCCAAGTAGCGAAAGCTCTCTGGCGACGGACGTCAGAGTCATTTGCCGACCGTCCTTCCCGCGCAAAATCCAGTCGACCATCATGAGGTAGACGTCCCGTTCCACTTCGTTCACCACCAGCGTGTCGTTTGCTTTGTCAAAGCAATAGCCATAAATCCTTCGTACTCCGGGGATTTTCCCGTTCATCACTTTCGCGCGTCTGCCACGTTTCGAGTTCGCCAAGATCTTCGCCTTGTTGTATTGAGCAATGGCGCCTTGGATGTTATACAGCAGCAGCGACTCGGGATTGTTCGGGTCTACGTCCATCTCGACGAAGACGATTTCACAGCCGGCGTTCCATATCCGCTCCGTGATGAAGAGCTGTAATTTTAAATCGCGTGCCAACCGATCCGGATGCAGCACCACAAACTTATTCCCAACTCCCTGCTCGACCAACCACAACGCCTGGTTTAACGCCGGGCGATTGGGGTCATCCCCCATCTCGCCTTGTTCCACCACCGCAAGGACGTCTTCGTCCGCGATCTCGTATTTCGTCTCGAGCAATTCGAGGGAACGAGCGATTTGTGATTCTAACGAGTACCCGTGTTTCGCCTGATCCTGAGTCGATACGCGCGCGTAAATCACGGCTTTAATGCTGGTCATCAGATGTGTGAGTTCCTGTTTCGAGTACTCGTGGCCAAAATTTCTGTCGACCGCCAACGTGATCATCGGCATTCCCCTTCGCTGGCAGACGCGTGCGAGGACTGCGCACGCTCCTCGGGATCATCCTTGGCGTACATCCTAACTGCCCTGCCCATCAGAGTCACGAGCACATGTGACATCAAGCCTAAGCGTTCAGACAGTGTGACGTCATCTTCGGCCGGGATCGCGATGACGGAGAATCGGTTCGGGTGCTGGTGTCCCAACTGCCATCCCCCCTGATTCTGAGTGTCAGAGTGATGTGTATGCACCGGACGAAGGCGGACAAACCAGCGCTTGTGGATTGCGGTTACGCTCGAGTTCGCTCGCGAACCATCGTGCAAAATAAACAGGGGTTGTCCCAAAGTCGTTGGCGTGACTTTGGAACAACCCCGTCTTCCGATCACGCTCAGCGCGGCCGGACTCTATGTAGTTGTTAAAGACTAGCGCACGCGTGCACAGCTTCCGAGATTGCCCGTGTGCTAGCACATTTACCCCAAAAAACGATAGTCCCCCGTACTTGATTTCTAGGACCTGCCCATCACGCCATCATTCGCCATGTCACCCACTAACCCGCTAAACCGATTGGGAGGCAACCATGTTACCCTATTGGAGTCAATCATAAAAACAAGCCGAATCCTGTTTACGCAGGTACGGGGGACTTTATTTGGGGTGAATCGTGAAGGGTTTTGCCTTTCACGTAGGGACATTTCTTCCACCGAACCCGTCAACTAACCTCGGAGGCTCTGGGAGGAAAGCTTTTGAATATCAAATCTGTCGTCGCTGGATTGGCTGGTATGGCCACGGTCTTTACGCTGGGTACGTCCGTATCTATGGCAAGCACGTTTCAGTTGCCACCTGGGGTAAGTATCGATCACTCCATCAAACCGCTCGCCTCTGAGAGCGCGTCGACGCAAGCGAAAACCACCGCGGTTCTGAAGGTCGCTGAGAGCAAACTCGGGACGCCTTACATCTGGGGACACAACGAAGACCGCGGACAGTATGGTTTTGACTGCTCCAATTTCACGGCATACGTCTATCACCATGCACTGGGTTACAAGATCACCACCTTTTCTACAAAACAGTACACGTCGGTTGGTTACAAGGAACCCAAGTCAGATTTGCAGCCGGGGGATTTACTGTCGTTTAATGACGGCGGACACTCTGGCATTTACGTTGGCAACGGTGAAATGATTCAATGTGGCGGCGGACTCGGAAAAGTTGGATATCTGAGCGTGAAGCCAGGTTCCTACTGGTACAAGCACCTGTCAGCCGTGAAAAAGATGTACTAAACCTCCCACATCAGAGGACGCGAACGCATGACGATTCGACTGTGTTCGCAGATGTGCACCGACGCTGTGCTCGTGAGGATAACGGGGGCGCCCAATGGGCGCCCCCGTTGTCATTTACGTTTTCCCTGCCTTCAGTGACGCGTCATCCACTGCGTCGAGCCAAAGCTCAACCTCACCACCATATTTCAATCCTTCGTGTTGACGAGACAGTCAATTGCCTCCCGACCAAAGTCTTTTTCCCCGCCTCTCGCCAGCGAGTATGCTTCGTCGATGAACAGCACCCCACCCAGCGCTTTTTTAATCAGTTCCCGCGTCTTTTGGGCTGTGTGTCCAATGTACTCACCGACGAGATCCGCTCGCTCCACTTCCACCAAGTGTCCCTGCGACAAAAGCCCACATTCGTGGAACAACCGCGCTAAGATCCGGGCCACAGTGGTTTTCCCTGTACCTGGATTGCCAAGAAAAACCATATGAAGAACCACGGGTTCCGCTTTGAGGTGATGGCGTATACGCGTTTGTTGTACGAATACGTACGCAAAGATCTCACGCACCACTCGCTTGACTTCGCCTAGCCCCACCAATTCATCTAATTCTGTGAGGAGCGACACCAGTCGTGATTTGTCCACCTCCGGACGTCCCGACGACGCTGTGGAATGATGTCCAGAAAGTTGTTGCAAGGCTTCCGTCAGGGCGATTTGACCCTGTTCATATTCCTGAATCACCTGTAGTGACATCTCTTTTTTCGGTGTGTGGGTCATTCGATTTCGGCTGCCAGGTTTCATGGAACCACCCCTCGTTTGACGTATTTGCCCGAGCGGCCAACACCTCAACCTATGCATGGGCGCAAATATGGGTGATGGCCCAGAACAAAATGAGGCACCCTGGGCATGACCTAGGGTGCTTGGTGAAATTATGCGCGCCCCCGCCTTCTTCGGAGGATCTCCGGCACCCCTCCGAGTTTGTAGCTGGGCTGACGAATTAAGGTATCGGTCAATCCGTGCTTCCACTTGAATGGAATGAGCGGCCACAAATACGGCTTCCCAAACGTCTTCATGGTGGCCAACAGGATGAACCAAGAGACAAACGAAATGGCGAAGCCTATGACCCCGAAGATGGCGGTCCAGCCCATGATCCAGAACCGCGCCATTTGATTCGCGGAACCGAGTTCGTAAGACGAAGTGGCATACTGGGCCATCATGACAAATCCCATGTAGACCAGGACCTCAGGTTGCAACAACTGGATGGTCGTCGCAAACTGTCCGAACAGCAAGGCCGCGACGATGCCGACAGCAGATGCCATCACAGAGGGGGTGTTAATGACCGCCAGCCGCAAGATATCTAACGAAACTTCAGCGACTAGCAACTGCGCCCACAGCGGCAAAGGATCGTGACGATTGGACAGAAAGAAAGCACCCCATTTTGGAACCCAGTGCGGATGTGCATTCACCAGTAAGAAGACGCCAGGCAAAAAAATGCTCATGTACACTGCGAAAGCAATCAACCATCGCAAGTACGTCCCGATCATGGGATATGAGTGATACTCTTGCGGATGCTGCATATGCTGCCAAAACGTGGACGGCGCGACGATGACCTCGGGCGTGTTGTCCACCACGATGACAACCTGGCCCTCAAGCAGTGCCGTACTCGCCACATCTGGCCGTTCCGTATAGCGGGCGATGGGGTAGGGATTCCACTTCAATTTGCCGAGATAGTCCATGACCTGTTGCTCGCCAAGCACAAGTCCGCCGGAGTCGATGGACTTCAGCTTGCCACGAATGTCTTTGACGAGGCCCTCATCTGCCACGTCTTTTAGATACATAAAACTCACGTCGTTCTGACCGCGATTGCCAATCTGCATGAGTTCCACCCGCAATCGAGGATCGCGAAGGCGACGACGAATGAGGCTCGTGTTCATCAACATCGTTTCCGTAAAGCCGTCGTGATTTCCCCTTGCAACCCGCTCCATCGTCGGTTCCGTGATACTTCGCATCGGATAAATACGCGTGTCAATCATCAGTGCCTTATCGTAGCCGTCGATAAACGTCATCAAGGGACCGGACAATATAAACCGCACGGCATCGGCCATCTTATCGAACACTTGTACCTGGACAAATGAGACGTTCGTATTGAGGTAGACGACGAGCTGGTCAAGCGTATAATCTTCATTCTCGTGCTTCTTTTCAAACGCTTCGATACTCGCCTGAAGATTTTCGAGGATCAGCACCACGTTCATCGTCAGAAAAAAACCGTTCGCCACGTACGACATCATATTCAACCGCCCAAACTTGAACGGTTTTGCGATGACGTCCCACGTCGTTCCAATTCCCAAAAGGTTGTTGAGGTACGTAACATTCTCCTCTAGTTTCGGGCTTATGACCTGTTCTTTCACTTCTGGTATCTGTTTGACCACCATGCATTCCTCCCGAAGCCGCTATCTCCTTTACTCATTCCCCAATCGTTTCCAAACGATTCGCGAACAAGGCAAAATATTGAGGTTGCACAGGAGCCCGCTCGCCGTTACACTGGCAGACGGAATTAAAGAGGTGAACCAGATGGTCTGGCAAGTGATGAATGTGATTGGCACGATTGCTTTTGCGGTGAGTGGATCTATCGTGGCGATGGAAGAGGGATTCGATTTGCTCGGTCTCTTTGTCCTCGGCTTTGTTACCGCATTTGGTGGCGGAATGGTCCGCAACCTCGTCCTCGGATTGCCCGTGACAAACATCTGGCACCAGCCTGGGCTGTTCCTCACGGCGACATTCACGATTTTTCTGGTCTTCGTCATGCCTTCCAGCTGGTTACGCCACTGGCATCGCATGGGCAGTTTTTTCGACGCGTTAGGCCTGGCGGCGTTTGCGACTGAAGGCGCGACATATGCCCACGCGGCACACAGTACGCTGACCACCACCATCATCGCTGCGCTCATGACGGGAATTGGCGGTGGAATCATCCGAGACATCCTCGCAGGGCGAAAGCCGCTCGTCTTCCGGACGGAGATTTATGCGCTCTGGTGTATTCTAGCAGGCCTCATAATCGGGCTCAACTTGGCCCGCGAAGTGTGGATGCAATACGCGTTGTTCGCCGTCGTCGCCGTGATGCGAATGATATCGCTCCGATACGGCTGGGAGCTACCGCGAAAGTCCCTAACGAATACGGAACACACCTGGACCCATTAGCCTCACCCTCAGGCCCAAAGCACCTCGCAAGGGCCGGTCCCGTCCGAAGCAAAAAGGCCTCGACCGACGGCCGTGGCCTTTTGCGCAGGACATTCACCCTTACGAAATCAACAGCATAAACGACGCAGTGATCATGCGCTGGCCTAGGCGATACGTCATCGTACGCGCCCGTGCCGACCTGTCGGCTCAATAGCGCTTTCCTCCATTACGCCATACAGGTGACCATCACGTTTGGCTCGTTCATAATAGTACATCCACGATTTTTCAATGTTTTTCTGAATCCAAATGGACTTCCCCACCCGTTCTATCTCATCCGCACTCAATGCGGCATTGGGGTTCAGAAGACGGGCAAACACCTGTCGATTGGAATTGACTTCTAGATACTTCGAGGCGACAAGCACTTCCTCCAGCGTCTGTCCCGTGACAATCGCTCCATGAGCACGCAACACGACAACCTTCCTATCCCGAAGACACGCGGCGACAGCTTGGCCTCGTTCACGCGTACTGATGGAATCCGGGTCGTGGTAAACGGGAATCTGAGTGCCGAGTCCGCAGGTGACGGAGCTGACAGGGCGTATCGGAACGCCTGCGAGACTCAGTATGTTCGTCCAATGCGCATGAAAATGCGCAATGGCGTTTATGTCCGGGCGCACTCGATAAATTTCCGAGTGAATATACACTTCATTTGGAGGCTCGTGGTTTCCTTCCAAGACGGCTGCGTCCCAATCCACTTTAATGATGTCGTTGACCGTCAGCGTGGCACGAGCCGCTTGTCGGCCATGCGTGAAAAAACCGCCCTCTGTCCGCAGACTGACGTGGCCGTTCATGTCGAATAAGTCCAATGCCTCAAACAGCCTAACGGTCTCGGCGAGCTTCACTCTCTCATTCATCAGGAACTCCCACCCGATTGATTTTTTCTGCCTAGCCTGACACATTCGCGACGTCGGCACTGCCAGCACTCCAATTTCCGCGCCAGTATATCAGTGCGCCCGCCAGGTAAGACAGCCCAACAAAAACAAAGAACGCCGCAAATCCAAAGTGACTCACGACGATAGACAAGACGAGTGGCCACATGGATGACGCAGCAAACGTGATTCCAAAAAAGAGGCTATACGCACTTGCTTGCAAATCATTCGACGTGATATCCGACATGATGGTCTGCTCGACGGGGCTGTACCCGTACACAAAGAGCCCCATGATGAGGAGGATAGGACATAACAGCCAGACACGGATGGTCACCGATGAAAAGACGACCATCACGAACGACATTGTACAGGCCCCGTATAAGAGGAAACTCAGAAATTTTGGGCGATGGAAACGGTCGGATAATTTACCAGTGATCATTGGACCTATTACACTCGTCACCGTAAACAACGTGAACAACACACCTGTGACCGACTTGCTATAGTGGAGATGGTTGAGGAAAAATAGGGGAAGAAACGTCTGCATGATGCCAATCCCTTTTCCCCCCGCGGTGATAGACGCCGTGACAATCAATCTTCTCACATACCGACTCTTCAACGGTTCAAAAAATCCCGCCGTGAAACTCAGATTGTTTTTCGACTTCGCCGTGAGCATTTCTGCTGGCATCGAAAACAGAATGATCACGCCTATGAGCAAACCCGGAAGCGTGAACACATACAGTGTGCCACGCCATCCTACAACGGAGATGAGGAGCGTTGCCAACAGAGGGCAGATGACGGTGGCCACGTTGGCTGTCGCAAAATGAATCGCCTGCGCGGCCCCCCGTTTGGTCTTGCTAAACCACTTGCCTAACATAGCACTACCAATGGGATGATGCGGGCTGGCGACAATTTGACCCAACGTGACGTAACCCGTCAGTTCCGCAAAATTGTGGGCGAGTCCACATAACCCGATTCCGATCCCGACGCCAATGTTCTCCAGGACGATGATATCTCTTCCAGATACATATTTTGCCACGGCACCCCAGATGCCCTGTAAGAGTCCGTTCACAAGCCTCGTAAATGTCAACATGGCGCCCAGTTCAACGTATCCAAATCCCATGCTGTTCATCAGAATTGGGTAAATCAGAGGCATCACCGCCCCCTGCATATGCGTCACACCATGTCCGGCACTGAGGATCCCCAGACGCCAGCGCGCTTGTGCTGGACTTTCATCAGACAGATACGAGATGGATTCATTTTCTATTTGAGTTGCCACATACGTTCCTCCTCCCTGCAGGCAGGTGTAAATCGACAGCGAAAGCCGCTTCGACTTTCAGTCCTCGCTATGTTTTTGCAAGCGACAGAGCCCATGTAGTTGTCGACTATTCTGGGGATGACCACCTTTGTTCAATCCGGAAAAATTTCCAAATGCCATAAGACAGTCCCCAAGAGAGAACAAATAGAGACACGATGACAAATCCTAGGTTACCTAGATCCAGGTTGTCGAGCCAGCCGAAAAAACCTTGGCTCGCTCCAAATTGGGGCATGAGGATTTGAAGTGCCTCGACGAGCCCAATCACAAGGGCGGAGACAACGGATAATCCCGTCACCGTCAAGTTGTAATACATCTTGCGGACGGGCGTCGCCAAGGCCCAGTTGTAGGCGGAGCTCATGAAGACGCCGTCCGCCGTATCCATCAGGCTCATAGCGGACGCGAAGAGCAGAGGCAGCGACAAAACACCTGTGACCGGGAGCGAATTCTTCGCCGCTCCAGCCGAGATCGCCAAGAGTGCAATTTCACTGGCGGTGTCGAATCCGAGCCCAAACAGAAAGCCAATCGGGTAGATGTGATAATCTCGGTTCACCAACCGAAAGAGCGGACTGACGAATCTGGTGATCAGACCGCGCGACTGCAACAATTTCTCCATTTTTTCCTCACTGATCCGGCTTTGCCTCATCTCCTTGAACAATCGGGAGATGTTGATGAGGATGGCGCAGTTCAGCAGACCGATGAGAATGAGGAAGGAGGAGGAGACAAGTGTCCCAACGATTCCACCGACGGTTTGTAACTGCGGAATGTGTCGTTGGGCCCACTCTACGGCAAAGGCAGTAACCACCGCCATGACACAAACCACCGTGGAGTGACCAAGCGAAAAATAAAATCCTACGCCGATGGCACTTCGCCTTTGCTGTCTCAGTTTCCGAACCGTGTTGTCAATTGCGGCAATGTGGTCCGCATCGAATGCATGACGGAGGCCAAATGTGTAAGCTAACAATGCGAGCCCTAGCAGCGACGGGTGATGCGGAATGGCCGTCATCAAAAAACTGATTCCCACTACGTGGAGAAGGACGACGACGACACCATAGCCTACCCAGCCAGGCTTCCCAGTTCCATGTGCTTTTGTTTTCACGTCTGCCCCTCGCAATCCAGAAAAGCCTGTTGATGCACGTCACCAAAATCGATTCAACGCACTCACGGTTTTCTCACTGTCACCTGATCTGTCGTCTGGAATCAATGCGCCCGCCGGAGGATACGGATTGTAGCGAATGCCTTGTAGATTCGGGGGGCTATTTGCCGCTCGTGGCCATCTCCGCATCCTCCTGACGCCGCAGGTGAGCCTTACTCGACGTTGGTCTTGACCACTAACATCTCGGCCACGATCTCGGCATTAAGCGCTACACCCTGCCTGTACTCAGGTGCGTTCTCGAGCTGTTCCAAATCATTCAATCCCGAATATTTGTAGATTCGGTTGATGGCTGAGATCATACGCACTGGATGCTCGGGGTCCGCGTTGAAATGTTGATGAATGGTGTTTGGCGGAATGTAGATCACGTCCCCCGACTTCCACTCGAACCGCTTGACTTCAGCCTGTGGTACCCAATGATACGTATCGGTGATCTCGACATCGCAGTCCTGATGCAAATCGTATCCTCGCCCCTCCAGGACGTATAAACACTCTTCTGCCAGATGCCGATGCTTGCCGGACCGACTACCAGGGGGGATGATCTGCATGTACGCGTCAACCGTTTCCATTCGCGTGTTCATCTGGGGGTTGATCATGTGCTTCAGAATACCTTGTGGCGCTAGCTCCCACGGCATCTCAGAAGGTTTGACGATCTTCTTGCGCCCCTTGTCGCGAATGGGTTTCTCCACGGCATCTGTCAGTGTGTCCTGGTAAAACGCCAAACTCTTGTCACCTTGATTCCACGCCTTCGCTTCTCCCCACGCCATATCGCATTCCTCCTACGTTTGCTCAATTAGATTTGTGTATCGTCATCCTGCCGAGGAACGAAGTCGACCCCGTGCTCGGTCGGTTCCGTGGGTCTTGGCACAACCGTTTTCTGGAACAACATGTTCATAAACATATACATAGGTTTGGTCTTGATCACCAAGGCGCGGGCCGGTTTCTCTGGGTCGGCGTTGTTGTGCTGGTGAACGCAGTTATTGTGCACGATGGCGATGTCTCCGGCCTCCCAGTCATAGCGCTCGCCATCGTGAATTTCGTAACCGCGACCGTCTAAAATATAGAACGCGGCTTCGTTTACGTGGCCGTGTTTTTGAGATTTCCCGCCCGGTGCATATTCTTCAAGGTGAATGTGAAGGGTCTGACCCAATCCGTCGACTGGTTCGAGATAGTGTTTGCTAAACGTTTGCGGCCCGTCGAGGAACTGAATGTTGTCCCCGCTTCGAATCCGTGGCAATGACCTCAAGCGCGCCAATTCCGTCTTCAAGTTGTACTCCCCCGCGATGGCACGAACAAAGACCCTATCCTTCTTGCTGTGATAATGGGATTCCGTTCCCATGAACACTCCTCCTCAATCTACGTTCGAAACAACGTTAGCTAAACAAAACGCCCGAGTACAAATGTAAGTCGAGTACTCTTGCGAACACACCCGACGTCAATATCCCCATCGCCACGGCGGCTCCTACCGCCAATTTCCAATTGCGGTGACTCTTCTGAATGAGGAAATAGACGAAGAAAAACAAAGGGATGGCGGGCGCAAAACCAATCAATAAAATACCCAGGATCAACGACGCAGCCCATAGAATCGAAACCCACTGCCCCAGTTGAGAGACCTCCCCAGTCTCTGGTACCGGCTCGGGCGCCAGCGCAATCGGGGGAGTTCCCGCAGTGTCCTTGCGATCGCCGAGTTTTCTATCGTGCGTCAAAAATCGCATCCTGGGTATGAAGTTCCCCATGAGCTGCGTGATGCCGACGATGATCGCCGTCACGCCCACTACCATCGGAATTAGGCGACCTGCCGGAGGGTACCGGGATGCCATGGCAACGTAAACTGACGCAAAGACAATCCAAGCGATGTCGAGGAGCATCTCTAGCCGCAACCGTCTCATGCACTCATTTCCCCCTTCGACTCGACTGGGTTCCGTCTGAATCGCTTCAGATACGGGTTCAGTACGACAAACAAAATGATCAGGATCATAAAGTCTGTCAGCGGGCGTTTGAACATCGATAGGCCAAATAGCTGTTGAGTGAGATACAGGTTCTGCTCCGCCACGGATCCCAAAATGAATCCGATCATCGCCGCTGGAACGGAGTAGTGAAAGCGCTTCATCAACAGCCCGACGATGCCAAACCCAAATACGGCAATCACTTGCCCCATGCTCTGGTCCGCCGCAAACGAACCCAGGGCGGCGAGGGCGAAGATAAACGGCACCAAAATAGCCGTCGGCACCTGGCTGACCCTGGCCAGGTGCGGTACGATGGTGAGCCCCATGGCACTGGACAACAAGCTGCCGATGGCGATGACAAATGCCATCGCGAAGACGGCGTCCAGGTTCGTTTTGAGCATGCTTGGACCCGGCACGATGCCGAGAATCGTGAATCCGCTCATCAAGACGGCCATTCCCACTCCGCCTGGCACACCCAAGGCGACTGTAGGGACGAGATTGCCCGCCTCTTTCGAAATGGACGAGGACTCCGGTGCAATGATGCCCTCCGGTATCCCGGTTCCGAATTTTTCAGGGTGCTTCGACGTCTTCATCGCCTGCCCATACGAGATGAAGTTGGCGGCGACGCCACCAATGCCTGGGACGACGCCGAGGAGGGTGCCGAGAATCGCAGACCGAATCATCAACCACGGATGTGCGAGGACGTCCTTCATGCCGTCTAGCACGCCGGAACCTGGCGTCTTCCCCAACAGGTTGACCCTTCCCTCCTCAGTGCGCGCCCGCTTCAGGCTGTACAGGTGGAACATCTCGGCGAAAGCAAAGATCCCGAGCGCTACCGCCGTGATGTTGAACCCGTTGTAGAGAGCCAATTGGTGAAAAGTGAAGCGCTGGACGCCGGTGATCGGGTCGTACCCGACAAATGACATCATCAGGCCGAACAACCCCGACAATAACCCTTTCGTCATCGAGCCCGAGCGCATTTGCCCAATCAGCACAATCGCCAAAATCGCCAGTACGAGGTACTCAGACGGTTGAAACAACTTAATCAGTTGGAACATGAAGGGAATCACGATGAGCAACAATCCTACCCCGATCCAGCCGCCCACCGTCGTGGACAGAGCAGAGATGCCGAGCGCCCGTTTCGCTTGGCCTCGTCTGGTCATGGCATACCCGTCGAATGTGGTGGCCGCCGACTCTGGTGCACCGGGCGTGTTGAGGAGAATCGCCGTGACCGAGCCGCTGAAGTAAATGCCAGAGTGTGCCGCCAACAGCAGACATAAGGCCGGGATCACGGGCATTCCGTAAATAAACGGAAGCAACATGGTCATCAGTACGGCCCCGCCGAGACCGGGAATGGCCCCGACAAACGTGCCGAGCAAAGAACCGAAGAGAATCATCAGCATTCCATCGAGCGTGAACAGCGAGTCAAAGCCTAGTATCATCTGATGCAGCATGATGACACCTCCATGTAGAGGTAGAGCGACGCGGCCTCACAGCGTTCATTTCTGGTCGTCGAGGAGTGGTTTTAACAAATTCGTGTTGTTCATCGCTTCCTGCACCATGTTTGTAAGTTGTGAACCGGATAGATACCCGACGTACAAATGTGCTTTTTGGGCGGCGGCGACAAAACTGGGGTCTTGCAAAGACTGAGACATCGCGTGGTCGAGGGCTTGAACGCGATCCGCCGGAACCCCAGGCGGCGCAATAAAAGCATGGCCGAGGTCCATGATGTTCGCCATCGCTTTTAAGCCGTCGATGGCATTCGCGCTAAGCCCTGCCTGTTGTGCGAGATCGACAATGGTTGGTACGCCTGGCAGCTTATCGAACGATTGGTCAGACTGAAGAACGACCACCTTGGCTTTGCCTCCCGTCTGAGCGATGTCGGAAGCGGAGAGCGATGTGGTGTCGCCGTCTCCTCGCAGAAATGCAGCTTTTTCATCACTGCTTCCACTGAAGGCAGCCACCATGTCGAACGGGATGTGAAATGCGTTGAACGCGATCACGGCGGCGTTGTAATCAGAGCTTCCCTTTCCCGTTGCCAACGCTTTCACCGGCTGCTTCGCCTTCTCTAAATCGGCAAAAGATTGATATGGACCACTGGGGTGGACGGCAATCACGTGCGGATCGTCGTCGGGTCGAGCGAGCCACGTCATCTTTGTAACGTCGAACGTCATCCCACTTGCACCAACCATTTGGTCAAATACGTCGCCGCCCGCATTCGTATCACCAATCGTGAGCCCATCTGGTTTCGCGGCATACACCTCATTCGTTCCAACCAAACCGCCACCGCCCGGTGCATTCACGACTTCAACCTGCTTCAAGTCAAGGTACTTTTGCAGATACGGTGCGATGAGGCGCGCCCACTGGTCGTAACCGCCGCCGGGACCATACGGTACGATAAGTTGCATCGTCTTCCCCCTGAAGAACGCTGCGGCTGACTGTC
Organism: Alicyclobacillus fastidiosus; assembly: GCF_026651875.1. Classification (GTDB taxonomy): domain Bacteria; phylum Bacillota; class Bacilli; order Alicyclobacillales; family Alicyclobacillaceae; genus Alicyclobacillus; species Alicyclobacillus fastidiosus. The sequence goes on from NZ_CP104067.1 coordinate 3,500,347, forward strand.
CAGTTGCCGGCGAAGACGCGGTCGCCGAGCTCGCGGTGGACGACGCTTGTGAAGCGGTCCCACAACCGCTCGCGAGCGTGGCCAAGGTTACGGCAAAAACGGCTCCAAGTGCAAAACGTTTCACAGTAAAGTTCATACTCTCCCTCCGACCTTCGGTAGTGTTCACGGCTTACGGTTTCGGAACGAACAAATCTGTTCGTCGTGCATCGGGTGGAATCGGGTTCCCACAACATGGCCCCAAGGCACACACCATCCGCTTTCGAGACATCACCCCCTTCACGAGGAGAAGAGAAACCGAAGTCAGTGGACGTGTCGAGTAGTGGATGGCCTCCGCTTTGCCATCTCAAACACCAATGACTTAACCGTTACCGGCACGACGCCGGCAGGCTGAATCATGCGTCCGATGTCGATGAAGTCGAAGTCCTGCAACAGGATTCCGTCGAGGACCAACAGTGGACTCGCGACCCCGAGTTCGTCTGTCAGAATCCGCCCGACACTTTGGGCGATGTCGCCGTCGAGCACGAGCGTCACCTGTCGTCTTCCTTTGAACGACTCGGGAATCGCCCTGACGAGTGCTTCACAAAAAGCCCGCAGCCGCGGATACGACGGCGGACCGCCCCAATGAAACGAAAGTGCGAAGTCAGACTGACCGTCGACGAGGTCGAATCGCTTGATGTGATCGGCAATTTGTCTTGAAATTCGCGGCGGTTCAATGTCGTGATGCAAGTCACATGGCGCATGTACGACTTGCAGGTTGCGCACGGGCAAGACTTTAGAACTCGTGAGAAACAGCGTATTGCCACTCATTTGCAGGCTGTATTCAGAAGCCCCTAACACGGTCGCGCGAATCCGCTCGGAGGCGTCGAGCATGGGTCCGACTTCAGAAGCGTGCAAAAAGCGCGCGCGAAGTTCCCGCCCGAGGTAGGGACCGAGGTCTCCGAAATCCGATTGCTCCAGGTCGTAGACGTATTCACCGACGCCGCCGGAGAACACGATTCCGGCGTACGGTGCCTGTTCAGAGAGCGGATCGGTCAGAAACAGGTTGGTTTCCTTGGCGGCGGTGTTCGGGCCCACGACCGCCTCGTATACCCGCTCTGCCATCCACTTCGCGATGCGCTCTTTCACCTGCGAGGTGATGCGCTCGCCCTCTACGAGATGGATGCCAACCGCCTTGGCGGCGGCCTGACCGCCTGGTTCCAAACGCGTGATACACCCGCTCGTATCGGTCGCGATGAGGCGCCCACCGACGTGAATGGCCCCCGTATCCACAACCTTTCCATTTTCGGCGACGGCGAACTTGGTCGTTCCACCACCTATGTCGATGTTTAAGATTCGCGCCTTGCGCTGATAGGAGAGGTAGACTGTACCGGACCCGTAGGCGGCCAGCAGCGCCTCCATGTTGTGTCCCGCAATCGCGCAGACGAATCGTCCCCCCTGAACCGATAGCAGTTGACTGATGGCCTCTGCGTTCTCCCGTCGAATCGCCTCGCCGGTCAAAATGACCGCACCAGTATCGACATCCTTCGGTGCCAACCGGGCTTCTCGGTAAGCGTTTTCAATGATGTTCCCCAAGGCCTCTTCATCGATTCGGCGCGCGTCTCGATACGGGGTTAAGGCAATCGGTGAACGATATATAGACTCCCGTCCGATGACGCGGTACCTGCTGGAGAGGGCATTGCCCATGCGCTCCAGGATCAGTTTCGAAAAGACGACCTGCGTGGATGCGGAACCGATGTCCACGCCGACACTCGTCAATTGGAAGTTGTCGGACACCCACAAACCGTTGGTCTCAAGCGACGTTTCGCCGTCTTCCTCATGAAAGTGGTCATCTCCAATGTCGTGAAGATACATGGGGACGATGTCGATGTCGGCGGTGTGCAGCAGGCACGCGCCAAACCCGAAATCCCTATTCATGCAGCGGACCCTGACGCTTCTAAGGCCGCCAGCTCTGCCTCATACGCCGATTTCATCTGCGATCCCAGCCCATTCTTCGCCAGTTCTTCTTCAAAGACGCGACGCACCATCTCGTCCTCATCCGCGTAATCGATTTGATCTCCGCCGATGCGCTTGCTGATCCACGCTTTCGGTACGCCCTGTTCGTTGCGAATGGACGTTCCTTCGTACTTCAAGGCCAGATAACGAGCGGGTGTCACCCCTGTGTTGAAGTGTTGATGATACCACCGATCCGGCGGAACAATCATGCTCCCCTCCTGCCAGTCATAGCGATTCAGCGGGGAATTTTCGGGCCACATGAAACTGAATCCGGAGCCGTCAAGGATGATGACGTGCGCGCCAGGTCCGTGTAAATGTGCCTTCTTGTACGTGCCGACGGGAAATTCGGAAATATGGCTGTTCATCGATCCCTTCGCCAAGTTAAAGCGAATATGGCCGCCCCCGGCGCCTCGTTCCTTCGCATTGATGAGGGGCAACGACCGCGTGTCGGCGACAAAATTCGTCTCCAAGAGGAACCCGCTTTGCGTCCCCTCGTTGGCAAAGTACTCGGGTTCCCCGTGGAAGCGGCTCGTGAAGTCATACGGTGTATTGAACACAAAATCGACTTCCTCGTACAAGTTGATGACCATTGGCGCGTTGGTCACGGCCAGGTAGCGAGCCTTTTCTAGACCAGACCCATTGAAATGCTGGTGCCAACAGTTGAGGGGGATGGCAAACAGTGAGCCAGCGTTCCATTCAAACGTCACACGTTGGCCTGCATCATTCCACACAGAGGTCGATCCGTGCCCATCCAGGACGTATATCATCTCCTCGTACAGTTGTCGTTGAGGAGCGAGTTTCCCGCCCGCAGGAATGTCGCACACGTAACAGTCGTTTGAGTGCCTCGACGCCTCGTGGTTGATATAGACGCCGGCTCCCCCGCGCCGCGGCCACGGTTTCACGTCGACATGGTGCAAATTGGGGACATAATGTCCGGCGATGATGTCAAGTCCCTCATTGCGCACCCAGTCCTGATATTTCGAACCCTTTTCTGTGGCAAACCGTTTTGCAAGCTCTTCCGACACTTTTGGCACTGGTGTTCCCTCCTTCGCATTCGAAACCGCCAATCGCCTAGCTTTGACTACCTAAAACCGCGTAGCCAACTCGTTTGCCAAACCTTCCTCCCACGCGACGCCCCGCGGCAAAATTTGATCGCACCCGCGGCTCCCTCCACGGCCTGCAAATAGTTGCAATATTCAATTTTTTAGACACGAAGCGATGCGTCCCTGGGGCGCGCAGCCACTCGTAATCCGGATGAGGTGGAACCCGTCGCGAGGCCCCATGTAGGTCCATACGACGCCGCCGACTTCCCAGCAAGGGTAAGCGCGCGTCGTCACCTTGTCCTTGAAGTTGCTTTCCGGGGGCTCATTCGGCATATCGACGTCATTGACCAGCCAATGATTTCAACAACTCCTCTCACGTTTGGCTGATTCGATTGTATTCGCGTTTGGCGGAGTCGGGGGGCGAGCTTTTCTGCTATGTAAAACATCCAACAAAATTTTTTACACAAAATTCGCGGAGCGTTCGAACGAGGCCCCGCAAACATGCAAAAAGGCCACTCGCAGGAGTGGCCTTTTATTTCGATAGAATAGCGATTGGTGGGCGTTGACGGGCTCGAACCGCCGACCCTCTGCTTGTAAGGCAGATGCTCTCCCAACTGAGCTAAACGCCCTCGACTGGAGCTCCCAACCAGGCTTGAACTGGTGACCTCATCCTTACCATGGATGCGCTCTGCCAACTGAGCTATGGGAGCAAAACTTGGCTCCCCGAGTAGGATTCGAACCTACGACCCTCCGATTAACAGTCGGATGCTCTACCGCTGAGCTATCGAGGAATGTGGTGGAGGTAGACGGATTCGAACCGACGACCCCCTGCTTGCAAGGCAGGTGCTCTCCCAGCTGAGCTATACCCCCACGGAGTAAATCTGGCAGGGGCGGCAGGATTCGAACCCACGACATGCGGTTTTGGAGACCGCCGTTCTACCAGCTGAACTACGCCCCTATGTAACTGGTGGAGGGGGAAGGATTCGAACCTTCGAAGCTTCCGCAACGGATTTACAGTCCGCCCCATTTGGCCACTTTGGTACCCCTCCGGATTGGAGCCAGCGACAGGAATCGAACCTGCGACCTACTGATTACAAGTCAGTTGCTCTACCTGCTGAGCTACGCTGGCGCTCTTAGCGACAGATCTTAAGTTAACACATCCAAAGCTATTGTGTCAATGCATAATTTTACGCATGAACCCCTGATAAGCATTGGAACTTTGATCCTGTACGCACGGCTCCAATCCGGACGGATTACGCTTCCGAGTCAGCGTCAGAAGACGTGTTTTCGGAAGCGAGATTGACTTGCCGCATCGGAATAAACGTGGAGATGGCATGCTTGTAAATCATCTGTTGCTTACCCTCTGCTTCCACGACGATGGTGAAATTGTCGAACGCGCGCACGATCCCGCGAATTTGGAAGCCATTCACCAGATATACAATGACCGGTATACGGTCCTTGCGTACTTGATTCAAAAACGTATCTTGGATGTTAATTTGCTGCTTGCTCATGGACCGATTGTCACACTCCCATTTTGCGCCTATCCTTTTTATTCGTGGCGGATGTGGTATTTTCCTTCCACGAAATCACGAATCGTGCCCCACATTCGATCCGCCTCTCCGTCGGCGAACGCCCCGTCAGCCGTTCGCTCAAACCAATGAATTCGCGCATCGCGGCGAAACCACGAAAGTTGGCGCTTGACGAAGCGCCGGGTGTTGCGCTTGATGGCGTCGATTGCGTCGTCAAATGTACAATCCCCGCGCAGATATTGCACCATTTCCTTGTAGCCGATGGCCTGTAAAGCGGGGAGCTCTGCGCTGGCCCCGGCCGCCAAGAGGCGCTTTACCTCGGCTTCGAGACCCTGTTCAACCATCTTGTCCACGCGCAGCTCCACGCGCCGATACAGTGCCTGGCGCTCCATCCACAACCCGACGAGCAACACGTCGTACCTCCCCGTCTTCTCCGTGAAGTCGTAGTCGTGGGAGAGCGGCGCCGGGGCCGTCTCCGCGACCTCCAGTGCCCGAATCACGCGCTTGACATCGTTTGGGTGGAGGCGTGCGGCACTGGCGGGATCTACCTCCTGAAGCGCCTGGTGCAACGCCTCGACCCCCTGCGCATCGACGTAGGCCTGCCAGCGAGTGCGGATGTCTGACGCCTGCGGCCGCTCCCCGAACGTCAGGTCATCGGTGACGGAGCGGATGTAGAGCCCCGTCCCACCACAGACAATTGGAAGCCTGTTGCGCTGTGCGATCTCGTGAATGAGATCGTCCGCCGCCTCTTTCCAGGTCGCCACTGTAAACAAATCCATCGGTTCGACGACATCGAGCATGTGATGTGCCACCCCGCGCTGTTCTGCAGGCGACAGTTTCGCCGTTCCGATATCCATGCCGCGATACACTTGCATCGAGTCGGCGGAGATGACCTCCCCACCGTACTCCAGAGCGATATCGATGGCGACGTCGCTCTTGCCGACAGCCGTCGGCCCGACGACACAGATGACTCTTTGCTTGCTCATAACTTCTTATTCCACACTCCGTACGCAATTTTTCGGCGAGGGAGATCCGGTGTCAAGCCAAGGCGATGAAACACCCCGGAAGTCGGCCGTTCCTTCACCACCACACAATTTCGAGCGACGCGCTTTGCCTCTTCCACCGCTTCCGGCAGCAGTGCGGACGATTCGGCGAAACTGCGCAGTGGCGCCATCGAGGACGACTCTTCCTCTGGCGTTCGAAACATCGGATCGAAATAAATCGCGTCGACGCTGTCGTCCGGCTGACGCTTGAGCCATGTGAGGTGATGGACGCAGTGGATGTCGACCCTTCGAAGAAGTTGCGTCGCCTCCGGGTAGCGCGTTGAACCGAACTGCTGTACTGCGGCCAATACCCCGTACAGATAGGGGCTCGCCTCGATGCCGACGACCTGTCCGCCTGGCCCGACCTGACGTGCGAAGACCAGCGCGTCACTCGCAAGCCCCAGTGTCGCGTCGACCACGACGTGCCGGGGCTGTACGCCCATCACCTTCAAGAGCCTATCCGTTTCGCCCCGCTCTATCCGCTCGATCCGCTGCGCCCCCATACTCGGATGGAAAAACAGCGGCGTGGCCGCTTTGCGGTGCCACAATTTCACGGGGTCGTCCGCCACGATAATGGCCTCTACCCCGTATGCTTCGTACAACTGCTCGAGCCCCAGGTCGTCACGCGCGACATAGCGCACGCCAAAGTGCTTCGCGAGCGTGGCCGCCAGCTCAATTTGTCGGGCCGTTGCGTTGCGCGGCGCCGTGGCGATGGCTGGCAACGGAGTCGTCATGTCAGACAATACGCTTAAACTCCTTTTCTAACTGCTTGCCCGTCCACTGGAGGAAGATGGGTCGGCCATGGGGACAGTGAAACGGGTCGTCTGCCTCTGTCAACGCGTGGCACAGGGCCTCTAGTTCCTCTTGCGACAAATACCAATTCGCCTTCACCGCCGCCTTGCACGCCCTCGTCGCAATGACGTCGTGCATCGTCTGGAAGAAATCATCCGTCGATGCGCCCGCACTCGGAATGCGTGCAATCGTCTCCTCAACCAGCGCGTGGACGTCGAGTCCTTCCCACACGTCAGGCACGGTTCGAACGACCACGTCGTAGCCACCAAACGGATCGATAGTCAGCCCCAATTGAGACAGGCGGTCGATTTCCTCTGTCACCCGGGTGTAGACCGAGGGCGTCAACGTCAGTTGCATCGGGGCGAGCAGCGGCATGGCATGCACTTGTCGACCGGACAGCCGCTTGTAGAACTCCTCGAACAGAATGCGCTCGTGTGCTGCGTGCTGATCAATAATATACAACGATTCGCCGTCGTCCGCTAAGACGTACATGCCAAGCGCTTGGCCGATCGGCCGAAGCTGCCAATTTTGCTTGCGGGCCTCTGCGTAAGGCTCCTCTGGCAACGCGCGGTCGTCAGGCGCATTCGACGGGGCTCCTTGGCCGCCCGTGACCAAGGCTTCCGCCCCGACCTCGCCAGAGGGCGGCCTGCCGTACGCCATATCCAGTTCCCGCGCAGTCGCGGTCTGCGGCCGTGCACCACTGGGATAGGCGAGGCGCGGTCCACTGCCAGACGCCCTCATCTTGTCACGGCCCGTCCCTTCATCCGCCTGTCTGGGGCGAAAATCGAGGGCGAACGGTTGTGCCTCCGACACTTCCCGCGGCCTGCGCCCCTCCGGCGTCGGCGCCAGCAGCGTCCCGTCGAGCGCCTTGGCAACTGCGCGCGCCACGCACCGGCACACGTCGGCCTCTTCACTAAACCGCACTTCCGCCTTGTGCGGGTGCACATTCACGTCAACGAGACTCGGGTCCATCGCAATCGCGATACTGTACACTGGCTGTTTGCCGATCATCAAGCGATTTTTGTACCCTTGTACAACCGCCTGGTGCACCGCCACGTTGCGCACCGGTCGACCGTTGACGAACAAATGGGCTTGCGCTTTGCTGTTGCGCCCTTGCGTGGGCCGTCCGATAAATCCCGTGACGCGGTAATCGGGCGTCGCCTCTTCGATGGCGAGCAGTTGCTTTGCCTCGCCGACGCCGTACAGCGCCGCGAGCACCGCTCGAACGTCCCCGTTCCCCGGCGTTTGAAAGAGCACGTGATGCTCCGTCTGACAGGTAAACGCCACATCTGGCCGAGACAGGGCGGCCTTTTGAACAGTCTCGACCGACTTGGCCTGCTCGGTCTGGACCGTCCGCAGGTACTTCAGTCTGGCAGGGGTGTTGTAGAATAAATCGGCAACCTCAATTCGCGTTCCGAAGGTCGCACCCACGTGCTCGACGGGGGACATCTCCCCGCCTTCCACACGGACGCAGACGCCGTATTCACAGCCTCTCTCCCGCGTCGTCAAGGTCACCCGCGACACCGCCGCGATGGACGCCAACGCCTCGCCGCGAAAGCCCAGGGTGTGAATTCGCACGAGATCTCGCTCGTGGAACAGTTTGCTCGTCGCGTGGCGGAAAAACGCAATTTGCGCGTCTTCCTCGTCCATTCCGGCGCCGTCGTCCTGCACGATGATCTGTGCGATGCCGCCCTCTCGCAGTGTCACGGTGATCTGCTTCGCCCCCGCATCCAGACTGTTTTCCAGCAACTCTTTCACGCACGAGGCCGGGCGAACCACCACTTCCCCTGCGGCAATTTGATTGGCGAGCGAGGTCGACATCGTTTGAATGTTCCCCATTACAAGAGTTCCCTCGCTTTCTCAATCAACTCATTCAGGCGATTCATCGCCTGAAGTGGCGTCATCGAGAGCAGATTCTCCGCTGCCACCGCCTCCGCGAACGACCGATAGGGCCCGTCGAACAGCGCGAGCTCGGGCGACGTCTGTGCCCTTTCCTTCCCATTCGCGGCGCCGCCGCCGCTCTCTTCAACGGGTCGCTCTCGCACTTCCGACGTGGCGGCCGCGAGCGCGAGAGCACTGTCGGCCCCAGCGGATTCACGGGCCTCAAGCAGCGCTTGTGCCCGGCGAACGACGTGTGGCGGGAGGCCTGCCAGTTTGGCCACCTGAATCCCATAACTGCGATCCGACGGGCGAGTGACGACAGTGTGCAAAAACGCGATGCCGTCTTTTTTCTCCTCGACCGCCATCGAATAATTGCGCACCGACGGAAACCGCTCCGAAAAGTTGATCAGCTCGTGATAGTGCGTCGCGAACATCGTCAAGGGCTTTTCCTCTCGGCTCGCCAGTTCCTCGAGCACCGCCTCGGCGATGGACAACCCGTCGTAGGTCGACGTTCCTCGCCCGATTTCATCGAGCAAGACGAGGCTGCGCGATGTCGATTGGCGCAGGATTTCCGCCAGTTCGATCATCTCGACCATAAACGTACTCTGACCCCGGCCCAGGTCGTCCGCCGCCCCAATGCGCGCGAAAATCTGGTCGACTATCCCGACGACCGCCCGCTGTGCAGGTACGAAGCTCCCCATCTGCGCCATCATGACGATGATCGCCGTCTGGCGCATATACGTACTTTTTCCGCCCATGTTTGGACCCGTCAGGACGATGATGTGCTCCCCTTGCACGAGCCGCGTATCGTTTGGTACAAACTGACCTGTGGCCATCGCTTCCACCACCGGGTGACGTCCGCCGACGATGTCAATCCCCACGGAACGGTTGATTTGCGGCCGCACGAATCGGCGCTCACTGGCCACGTGCGCGAGCGACTGAACGACGTCGATTTGAGCGAGCGCGTCAGCGAAACTCTGGATGTCGGTTCGCCGTTCCAGCACGCGGTCGCGAAACGATTGAAACAGCTCTGCTTCCTTAGCCATGGCGCGCTCCTCGGCGGAGAGGATCTCCGCTTCTCGCTCTTTTAACTCAGGAAGAATAAAGCGCTCTGCACCCGTCAGCGTCTGCCGTCGCTCGTACTCAGCCGGAACGCTTGCAAGATTCGCCTTGGAGACCTCGATATAGTACCCAAACACTTTGTTGTAGCCGATTTTCAACGACTTGATACCAGTTCGTTCGCGCTCTCTCTGTTCGAGGTCGCGCAGCCAGGTCCGACCCGACGTCTGCAAACTGCGGAGTCGGTCCAGTTCATCGTCCACCCCGCTTCGAAACATGCCGCCGTCCCGCGTGAGAGCCGGCGGCTCCTCGACGACACTCGCCTCGATGTGGAGGGCGAGTGGCATTAGGTCCGGCAACTCGTCAATCAGCGACGAAACGAGTTCCGGCGCTTCGGCCGCCTCCAACGTCTCGATAACGGCTTGTCCTTTGACGAGCGAATGCGCAAGCGACAAAAGGTCGCGCGCATTGGCGCTGCCAAATGCGAAGCGGGCGACCAAACGGGCGAGATCGTGAATGCCGCGTAGCGAATCTCGCACTTCTTCGCGCAGTATCAGGTCGTCGACAAAGAAGCCCACCGCGTCGTGACGGCGGACGATCTCTGCCTCCTGACAAAGCGGCCGCTCCAACCACGTTCGCAAAAGCCGCGCGCCTGCCGCCGTCACCGTCGCGTCGAGCAGCCCGAGCAGCGACCCCTTCTTCTGACCGTCTCGAGCCGTCTGTGTGATCTCGAGGTGATGAATGGCCGTCTGATTGAGGGCTAAGTGCGTGTTCCGAAACAGTGGGCGAGGATCTTGCAGGTGCCGAAGTTTCATTTTCTGCGTTTCATCTATGTACGTCAGAGCAAGGAGCAGCGCGAGGGTGGACGCTGACGCCTCACAGAGCCCAAGCGCCGTCATGCTCGTCACATTGTACTGCTCTTCGACGAGCTGCTTGGGGCCGCTCTTACGCGGCGTCAGTAGCGTGGCTGTACTCGATGCAAAGTGGTCAAGCCAACTCGGTACGTGGGCGCCGGCGTTTACGACGATTTCAATGGGACGCAAGAGCCGCAACTGGTCCTGACAAGCCTCTGCATCTGCCTCCCCGATGAGCACCTCCCCTGTGCCGACGTCGACAAAGGCGAGGCCGAAGCGCTGGCCAGATTCGACGACAGCAGCTAGAAACCGCTGGTCCGTCTCTTTCGAGAGCGCTGTACCCGGTGTCACAATCCGAACGACTTCGCGTTGGACCAGCCCTTTTGCCGCTTTGGGGTCTTCGACTTGCTCGCAGATAGCCACTCGGTATCCGCGGTCGATGAGCCGTTCTAGGTACTGCTCCACCGCGTGGTAGGGAACGCCGCACATGGGAATTCTCCCCGCCTCGCCGGCGTCTCGGCCCGTCAGTGTGATATCGAGTTCCCGACTTGCCGTCACTGCGTCCTCAAAGAATAGTTCATAGAAATCCCCCAGTCGAAACATCAACAGCGCATCCTGATGAGCTTCCTTCACTTCCTGGTATTGACGCATCATCGGTGTCAGTGCCATACACTCTTCCTCCCACCAGCACGGCAGAGATGACTTCCTAAAAGACGATAACCCTCGCGTCACGGTATGCACAAAGCGGCCGCCGAATTAGGCGACCGCCAAGGGGATGTCCGTAAAGGTCCTATCGTCGTTCCGGAACGACATCGATGCCTATTTCGAACATGTCGTGTTTAGTGTGCCGAACAAGAACAGCCGCCGCCCGTCGAACAACTGCCTCCAGATCCGCAACTGCGCGGCCCCTGTTCCACCGGCACCTCCGTTTTCAAGTGTGCGAGAAGGACGAGCATCACCTCTTGCAACATGGCGTTGAGTTCGTCTTGCGCGGCCTTGTACTGAAGTGCCACAGGAATCTCGGCCAGACGTGCCTCGATGAGCTCGGCTTGCTCCTTCACCCGCTGATATTTATCGCTTTGTTCCCCTACGCGATCCTTTAGAACGAGAAGCCCATTCGTCTTCTTTTTCAGGTCGTCGAACAGCCCCTGTGCCTCCTGATGACGCATCATTTTGTCGCGCGCCTGCCAGTACATGGACGCCGCCTCCGACTGCGCGATGCCGTTGGCAATCTCGTCCACCTTAGCAAACAGCTGTTGCGTCGTCGGATCCAAGACACTCACGAGACACCCTCCTCACTGTCCACAAGTTGCCCCTTTAAGAGGAACGTCTGCGGATGCGTAATCACGACATCGACGTGTTCACCTCGAAGCGAACTATCGCCCGGGAAGAGAATGAGGTGATTGGTTCTCGTTCTACCAGTGAGCACCTCACGGTTGGTCTTGCTCTCGCCTTCGACCAGAACCTCGACGACCTTGCCCGCAAGCGCCTGGTTGCGCTTCAAACTGATCTCGTACTGAGCCTCGTTTAAGCGGCGCAAACGGTCCTTCTTCTCGGCGAACGTAGCCTCATCTGCGAATTTCGCCGCAGGGGTGTTTTCCCGCGGGGAGTAAATAAACGTAAATGCATTGTCGAACTCGACTTCGCGGATCAAGGACAGCGTATCTTGGAACGCTTCCTCCGTCTCGCCGGGGAAGCCGACGATGATATCTGTCGTCAGGCTGACGTTTGGAATCGCTGTACGAATTTTATCTACCAACTGCAGGTAATACTCGCGCGTATGCGTGCGATTCATCCGCTTCAAGATGTCATTGTTGCCGGATTGAACGGGCAGATGAACGTGTTCCACGACGTGACTGCACTCGGCGATGGCCAGAATCAGTTCGTCCGTAAAGTTCCACGGATTAGACGTGGTGAACCGAATGCGGTCAATGCCTTCGATGTCGTTGACCTGTCGAAGCAACTCCGCAAACGTAATCGTCCCCAAATCTACGCCGTAGTCATTTACGTTCTGGCCGAGCAGCGTGATTTCGCGGTACCCGGCTCCTACCAACTCACGCACTTCAGCCAGGATATCCTCCGGCTGCCGACTGCGTTCACGCCCTCGCGTGTACGGGACGATGCAGTACGTGCAAAACTTGTTGCAACCATATTGGATATTGACCCAGGCGCGCACGCTGTCCTTGCGCAGCTTGGGGATATCCTCCACCGTCTCGGCCGCCTTCTCCCAGACCTCCATCACCGTCTCTTGCGACTGCTTGGCAGCCGTCAGAATGGCGGGCAAGCGATGGATGTTGTGTGTTCCGAACACCACATCCACCCACGGGAATTTCTCGAGCACCATCTTCTGCACGCCTTGCTCCTGCGCCATGCAGCCGCACAAGCCGAGCAAAAGCTCAGGGTTCCTCGCCTTTAACGGACGAAGCCGACCGATCTCGCCAAACACTTTCGACTCCGCATTTTCGCGGACCGCGCAAGTGTTGAACAAGATAAAATCCGCGTCCATATCGTCGTCGGTGTGTTCGTACCCCATCGCCAAGAGAAGGCCCGACATCACTTCCGTGTCGTGCTCGTTCATCTGACAACCGTACGTCTTAATGACAAAACGGTAAGGAGATCCGTCCGCTTTCTTGCCAACGCGGTACGCCTTCGTCAACGCATCTATATCGTAAGCCACTCGCTCCACCTGATTGGGGCGATGTGTGCCAAAGGTCAGTCCAAGGCCTTGTTCCAAGCGCCCTTCGCGCGCCAGCTTGACCAGGTTTTCCAACCTCAACAACTCCTCGTGCCGAAGAAAAGATTTGTGATTGCACATCTATCACTTGATGATACCATAATGTGAGACGCGTCTCACGTGGAAATAATGGAGGTGAATTGCCATGTCGGACAAGCTGAATATTCCTACTTTCGAGGTCTATGTAACGGATCGGGAAGAAGGGTACGACGGGGCGGTCGTCGCCCCAGACAAGCAGTCGTTCGCAAGTGACTTGCCAGACATCGACAAAATTGTCCGCGCGCACCAAGCGCTGCTCGTGTATGACAGTACGTGGCGGTACATCCCGTTTCATCAAGTTCGTCTGATCACCAAGGGCAAACGCCGTTTTGCGCTCCCATGGCCGCTCGTCTAACCGGATCGCAAAAAGCGCGTAAGCCTGAGCGAAGACCTGCTTACGCGCATCCTCAAGACCACAGGACACAACGCTCGCACCTCGTCCTCAGGTTCCAGAGCGGTCCCTCAATTGGTCGATGACGCCTTGTAGCGACTTTTGACGAATCTCCGGTTCGTCAAACTTCATCGGTTTCGAATTCGCTTCGAAAAACCAGGGATGCCCCTGTGGGTCGATGCCGATATCCATGGACATCTCACCGAGTTGGCCTTGGTACCCAAAGTCGATGGCTTGGGCGGCCTGCACAACCGCTTGCACCAACTCGTCATTGACGCTCGACGCGTGCTCCCCAAAACTCTCTTCGAGCACCGCGTCCGCATTCGCGATGGATCCGCCATTGGGGACGTGCGTCGTAATCCGGCCTGCGCCGCTGACGCGAACCCCCCGCCCCACCACTTGCCAGACATCACTCTGTTTTTGGAGCAGGACGCGAAAATCACAGGGATGACCCCGATACTCAATCATGGGGATAGCCTGCTGAATGACATAGCTCCCAGGCACGCGTTCGCGACGCACCGTATACCATACGGTGGACGCCGTACTACAGACATACTTTTGCGTCGAGCCGTGCTTGAGCACAGAGACACCCCAGCCACCTTTCACCGAGTCGATCCGAATCATACCGTGGCCGACACTGCCACCCGCTGGTTTCAGATACACGGAGCTGTGCTTTTTCAACATGCTGACGAGTTTATCCTCATTCAGTTCGGGCTCCGTATCAGGTAAGAAGCCGCTCACGCCCCATTGCTTCAACATCTCGTAAATGCGCGCCTTGTTAAAGTACTCTGGGTTGAACATGGGAATCCCCATCTGGCTGCAGATCTGCCGCGCGCGTATGGCACTTGGACGACGTTCCAACGCGCGCGTTGGAATGCGGTTGTACACGGCCTGCGGCCGTGGGCACGGAATTCGTACCCAGCGCTGTTGGCCCAGTCGCACGTAGCCATACCAGATATTCCCCAGCTGTACTTCGTTCGTTGGGATGACGTACATAAACGCGCCCGTTTCGCGGGCGGTCGCGATGACATCTCGGAAATTAAGCCGCGCACCAATAAACCCGTTCTTCCCTTCGCCGGCGAGAATGGCAAAGACGGGACCCACCTCGGCAACTGCGCCTGTTTCCTTCAGCGAAATTGGGCACCGGTACAAAATCTGGCCGCGGGGGAGGTTCGCTGTGATCGGCAACTGTATACCGCCGCCTGCGAACCTTGCATGTACGGGCCACTTTTTCCCCTTATTAGCCAGCGGCCGGACGGCGTTCGCGATGTGGTTGCCCTGTCGCAACCACACCAATTCTGCGTTCTGTTCTTGGCTCAAAAGATGTGACCCCTCTTCCTCATCGAGCCCCTGCGACTTTTGCCCGACGCGTTTTAACGCTCGATTTGACGCTCGTGCGCTGGGTGGGGATGCCCCATTCGACGCGGACGTCCACGTTTTCATTCCACGTCCGTCCTTGTTCGATCATGACGAAGAGCGGCTCGATATACTCCCGGTACTGACTGTATGCAGCGTGCCGCCGAATGGTCTCTATATTGCGTTGAATCAACGGTCGGATTACACCGACGTTCCCGTCATAAAAAGCGGTTTGCACATTTGGCGTATACAGGTCGGGAATGCTGAAATCCCGGTAATGTGTGGCGAGCATGTGCGCCAAATGGAACGCTGCGGTGGTGACGGTCTCGCTGCATATGAAACTAGCTGGCGTACGGTATTCAAAGCCACCGTAGTCCTTGTGTCGAACATCGCCAAGGTACCCATACTTTGGTCGTCGCCAGCCGGCTGTCTGCCTGACTTCGACAGCCATCAGAGGCAATCCCAAGTAGTTGTCCAGTACTTTAACCAACTGACTGGAGAACGGAATCCCCGAGAAATGGATGTGTCCGCCGGTACAATACGGTCGAAATGGCATACTGCCAGCCCGCCATTCGACGTTGGCCCGGTTAATTCGCTCACTTGCCTCTCGCATCGTTCCTCTCAAGTTTTGCAAGAGACCGTTCGGCGTCGGGTCTGGAGAGGGACGAAGCTCCAACAACGGCAGTCGCTTGCCGTCAAAGTTTACACTTCGGTCGTCGCACCCGACGCGACCCCGCCTGGTGAAATAGTTGCTGGCGAGGACCATCTTCCCCTGTGGATTGCGTAGCATCAACTCTACGTCCGAGCCCAACGTCACCGTGTAGGTTCCGCGACGCGCCTGCTCCTCCCGCTCCATAAAGGCCGTCATCGCATCTTTGTACATCTCGAGCATGCGCCCTTCGAGCACAGGCGTCGCGGTCACGTCCATCACCTGCAGCAAGCCCTTGGGTCCGACACCGATACTGACCATCCCAAAATCGAGCCCAAGCGCGTGCAAGGTTCTCGTGGCAAGAAAAATAGCCCGCCGCGTCTGTTTGTCTTCGGTCACCGCGATCTCGTCGAACGACGCGTGGACACGCGATATTCGTGCGCTGGCCCAATTCGCACCAGAGTCGGATCGGAAACAACCAATCGGCACTAAATCAAACATCGGAATTCGGTACTGCCGACTAAACGTCGTGACCCCACCGAACTTGGTCGTCCGCGCGGCCACGCGAACGCCGACGCGGCGAAGGAATTTGCCCATTTCCACGCGGGACGCAATTCGCGCAATGGCATCCTTGGTGTTGAGTACCGAACCTTGCTGTGGGTCGCTCTCCTCAGCAGCACCCCAGCGGAGTAAGACATCTGAGTCCGTTACCGAATTTGTCGCGACATATCGAGATAATCGAGATAATTTCGCCAACAACCTCTTCGCAGAAGGCTGGTTTCGATGTAGTAGGTAATACGCCATTCCCCACGTCCCCCTCTCTCCGAGGCTCTATTTCGCCGTTTTTGTCGCCAGGTAGATGGCATACCGCATCGGCCGTTCGAACGAAAGGTCTACCAGGTCCTGGCGTCCTTTATCCGTCGTGGGCGCCTTCCTCGGTTTGGAGTTCACCTCGATGATCCACACTTTCCCCGACGTATCCAGACCTAGGTCGATACCCAGTTCGCCAAACGTCCGTCCTGAGTTTTTTTCAAGCGCGTCGACAACCTGTCGAGAAAGTCTGCGAATCTGGTTCTTCGCCCGCGTTCTCTGGTCCGCCTTTGCCAGGCATTCGGCAAGCGCATCGTCGACGGGCATCGCATCTCCGCCACCGCTCAGATTGGACGTGAAGTCACCCGACTTGGCGACACGAGCGAACATTTTCGTCCGTTTCCAGTCCCCGGTCTGATCCCGCTGCATCAAGATGCGGAAATCGGCAGGTCTTTGCTGATACGTTGCAAGAGGTACCCCTTCTTGCCAGATATACGGTCGATTCTTCAACCTTGTGCGAAATGCGCTGAGGACTTCTTTCGCAGATGATCCCTTTCCACGCAAAATCGAGGATGTCTTCTGTTTTAACTCGTACGTAAGTGACCCGTCTCGGTGCTTGACAAACCGTGCAATCCCAAGACCCAGGCTTCCGTGCAGGGGTTTCAGAAAGGAGACGGCGTGTGCGTTGACAAACGCAACGGCAGACGAAAAGGTGCTGTGCCTTTGCGTCTTCGGCAGGTGGTCGCGAACGGTCAAGTCGTCCTTGAGCCAGTCATAGACCTGCCACTTGTCAAAGAATCCGTCGTTAAATAGCTTTTCGCCATACCGCATTGAGAGGGCTTCGCGAATTCCCTGAACATCTTTGTCCCTCTCCAACTTGCGGGAATGTAGTTGGTCGTAGATCACGTCCGGCAGGGGCAGTTCACGTCGGTACCACTTGCCCTCGTGCAAGACGTATCCGGAGACGGTCCCCTTCCGCAGGTTGACCGAGAGAATATTGAACACAAAACAAACGGCACCGTGTTCGCACCCTGCCTCCACCAAACGTTTGAGCGACTGGGTTTGACTGGTGTTGCGGAGCGTCTTTGCATCTTTATCCCACCGCGGGTTCGAGAGGATTCCAATGAGTGGCCCGAACTGAATTCGCCCTCTTGAAACCCCCGCTGGCATCTGCCAGGTGTATTCCGTCAACCGAAGTTGTTCTGCTGCCTTGCTGCTCATCGACAAGGCGTCATTCGGCAATGACCGATCAATTACGGCCGGAAGCGTCACCCTCCGTCCCCCATGGACACATTCCACGGAACGAAACGGTGTGATTGCTGCCAGATGACCGGCAGAGGGGTTCAGACGCAGGAGTGGTTCCGCGCTTTGGAACGTTTTTACGCGTAGCTGTCGTTGCTCCCCTTCCATGATTCACGGCTCCCTTCCTATGCGAATCCGAAAAGGCCCAGTGTTTCACAGGAGCGAGTTACGCCGCACAGTGAACCCCTTCGGACAACCGCTTCATGCATCCTAACCACCAAAGCCAGTTGCCCTGATAGCATATTCAAGGAGACACTCCAGTGATAGACGGCGGGTGTCCGGTGACAACATGCGCAGCATCCGTCGACCTGGGGTGGGATTGACTTCAAAAATGAAGATGCGCCCGTCGGGCCTGAGCGCTAAATCGACGCCCAATTCGGCAAATGCTCCATAGCGATTCGCCAACGTCTTCACAACTGCTGACGCCAGTTCATCCATCTTGGCAATTTTATCCTTGACACTGTCTCGTCCGACGACTTTCTGAACCAATTCTTCCGCTTCGTGCGCCGCGCCGCCCGTGTGGATGTTCGTCGTGACGGCGCCTCTTTGCCCGACGCGGGCCACGCGGGCGACGACGCTTGGCTCGTCACTGGATTGCACGAGCCAACGAAAGTCGTACGGTTTACCATCCGACTGGGCCAGTTCGATGGTGTCCTGAACGACGGCGCGCGCCAATCGCGTCCGCTTCCAGAATGCTGTACACTCTTGTGGCGTCCGAATCGTGAGTGTCTCGACGGTGGTGCGCGGCTCAAATATTTTTGAATACCGCTCAGTACTCCGCGGAACGATTCGCCGCTCAAACGAAACTTGGATAGCGTGACCTTTACGCGTCATGTGGTAAACCGAAACGCCCTGAGACCCGCCGGGCGGTTTCACGTATACGTCTCGGCGCGCCATCACCTCTTGAAACAGTTGGGTGCCGCTTGTGCACAAAGTGGTGGTTGGCAGGTGTGCTCGTAATTCAGACGTCGACCGCAGTACTTGATACAGCGCCCACTTGTTGCTACACTGGCTCGGCAACGTGTGTAGGCGCCCTCGAGCCATCAGTTGCTGTAACTCCTGCTTGGCCACTTGAGCGTGCGACTTGTGAAAAGTACCTGTCCGGCGAAGGACGAGGTCAGGCGTCAGATTTTGCATCGTCGTCCACGTTCTCGCGCCTCCGTCGTACACCTGAGCCGATTTGGCGCCGACATCTCCCGGCGTCTGAACGACGATGAATGCACCCAGTGCCTGTCCGTATGTACTCAGTTCTTCAAACATGCGAGTCTGTTCGCCAAATTGCCGGTCCGCCGAGGCCAACCTGTCTGCGTACAGTCCCACGACGGGACCGAGCTTCCACACACTCCCGCGCGATTGCACATGCAACACGAAACTCATCTTCGCGCCAAATAGAGCGCTCGCCAACGCTGTGGAAACGTAGATCGCAGATGTCTTTGCCTGACCTGTTCGCCTCGTGCACTGTACGGTGGTCATCCGCCCTCCAAACAGCAATTTATTGGGCAGCTTGTGGCCGCCAAGGCCGCTCACCTGGATGTGATTCCCCCGCAAATTTGCAGCGATTTTCACAGACATCCGCATGTTGAGAACCTCCCTGAAAAGTGGGCAGGGGCAGCAAAGACGCCCCTCCCCATCCTTAGGTCTTGGCCTTAGTCCTCGATTTCGACCTCTTCAAGTAAGCTTTCTTCCTCGAAGAAATCCTCATCTTTCTTCTCAACCAATTCAGCTGTCAAAACACAGAGCTTGGTGTGTCACCGGAAAACACATCCCCTAGTCGCGCACCACTCGCAGGGCAGTGACGACATAACACGAGAATTGCAGACGAGCCGTCTTTTCTTTCAGCCCTGTACACAGAATCGCGTACTTATTATGATAATTAAGGATATATTCGCGAGTCGAAAGAGATGGTGTACATAGTGAACAATGAAACTGAGCATTCGGTGGACGAACACAATGCGACGCTCAACCGCCTCGCAGCTATCGGAGAGGTTTCCGCTGGTATCGCACATGAAATACGAAATCCACTGACAGCGGTAAAAGGATTTCTCCAGTTGATGGAACGCGACTACCCAAGCCCGCACTGGAGTGTCGTGCAGTCGGAACTAGAACAGGCGATTGGGACCGTGCACGAACTGCTGTCGGTGTCCAAACCCAATTTAGTCACCGAACCAAAAAGGCAATTTAGTCTGTGCGCCATTATCGAAAACATCCTCTCGCTGTTTCACAAAGAGATGTATCGAGTGAAGGTTCACAAACGCTTTCACCATACAAAAGCGATGGTTTACGGGAAACAAAATCAAGTCAAACGAGCAATTTTCAATTTATTGAAAAATGCATTTGAAGCCATCGAAGATGAAGGCAACATCGTCATTGAACACCGTCGTTCATCCGATTCGGTCATTTTGACCATCAGCGACAGCGGCCCTGGCATCCCACAGGACAAACTTTCCTTACTCGGCACTCCGTTTTTCACGACGAAGGATACTGGAACAGGGCTGGGGTTATCTCAAGTATATTCGACGTTCTACGAACATGGCGCCGATATCACGGTCAAATCGAACGGCGAAGGGACGGTGTTCACCATCATATTTCCAACGGTTTCATCGGGCATCGACGGTTCGCGGGCAGCCGAGCTCACCTACGTCGAAGGAGAAGCCATAAAGGAATTTTTTCGCCGCCACCGGACACAATTCAACGAAGCAATGGAATCCGAAGCGAAAACCACGTTTGAAATCGTGTCGCAGTCGAAACTGGTCTCCACGAGTGACCTACTCGAGCACGCCAACCAAATTCTCAATTTAATTCACGACGGGTTGACACAAGAAGTGATCGCGTTGGCTCAGGAACGCGGAATCGTTTGGGCACAATCGGATATCCCCATCATTTCGAAAATGGAATGGTTCTACGCGCTCCGCAAGGTGATATGGAGACTCCTCAGCTTTTACCACGTCAATTCTCAGGTGACGGCCGCAGAGGCATTTGACATCGCCGACCGCATCAGCGATACGCTCGACAACTTTATCATTCACTTCAACGTGAGCTTTACGCGCTATCGCGACAACATCGTCCGTTCCCAACAATCGATTATTGATGAACTTACCGTTCCAGTCATTCCCCTATTCAATCACGTCGCCGTCCTGCCGCTCATCGGCGTCTTCGACGAAAAACGAATCGAAAAAATCGAGGAGCGACTGCTCGATGATATCGAATCCAAGGGGATCCAAAAACTGTTTATCGACCTCTCCGGCGCAGTCATCACAGACGCCCAGGTCGCCGAACTGTTTCGAAAGGTGTTCAATGGAGTCTCCCTGCTCGGCTGCATAACAGTGTTGACGGGTATCCGGGCGGCAACCGCCAAAGTCATGCTGAAATCTGGGTTGGACTTTAGCCAAATCACAGTGGAAAGCACGCTTCAACAAGCCTTGGCTAAAGAATCCACGAACGGATGCGCAGCCATCTGACAACCCGCTGTCATGGAATGAGGTCGCCCCTAGGGACGACCTCGTTGGGGTATTCGGCGCGGCACGCGATGCTGCCTCATACGCGGTTGAAGCTTGTACAAACATGGCGCTTAAAGCCAATGTTGGACCAAATACCGGTACAGGTATCCACACAGAATGAGGGCGGCAATTAGCCCAAACACAGTCGCGCCAACCTTGGTCCTGGTATCTAAAGTACGGGATTGTCCGTCTTCCGTTCGCATAGGTTTTCGCCTCCCCGCACTTAGAATGAGGTGCGGGGAGGCGAACCATGCAGACAAATCATGTTATCCTCGTCACGTGATCACGCGTAGATACCCGTTGACTTCCAGGTTGGACCCGTCCCCAGAACCGGTGCTACGCTGCGCGGTACGAACGAAGGAATTGTTCTAGTCGGCCGGACCTGACGCGGTACGGTGTGTATTTTTTCTTCCGGTATCGAACCACTTCCACCATTTCGTCCCCATACAGGTACATATTCAGTAGGAACGTGGTCTTCCCTTGAATGATTTTCACCACGACCGGCTGCTCTTTGAACTGTGGGATGATTCCACCTTCATAGAGAAAGTTCGCCCCGTTGAAATCCTCAATAAACGATTCGCGATCCGCCGGCGCAAGTCGCTCCTCGTTGATGAAAACGTCAGAAACGTGGTTGGGTCGGAGCTTGGGATGCGTCGAAAACTGATCGAAAAACCAATTTGCCCAGGCCGTTGGCGGAGTCATAAAAAATGCAAGGACAATATGAACGGCTAACAGTATGACGATGATCCAAAAAATCATTGGCAATCCTCCCCACTCAAACTGGAATCTATAAATGTCCGCGATTTGCGTGCGATTTTGCAACAGCGCGGCAGGGCGCCAATCAGCGTCTCTCAATGACGTTATTATAGCGCGAAACTCCGCCATCCAAACCGCGAAATCGGATCATTCACAGGTACGTAAAACTTTGTTAATCATTTACACACAAATTCGCCGTATTTCCGACACACAGTTGGACCCCCCGGGCCGTCGCTCCTGTTGTACAATGTCGTGAAGGAAGTGATATCAGAGGTATCACAAGCATACATTAGAGTGCAGGGAGAACTGGCTCGACGACTACTGACCGTGATGGGTCGTCGCAAAATGCGGAAGACAAAGGGCCCCGAGAAGTCACTTGCTCAATCGATGTGTAAGCCTCACCTTACACAACGGGTTATCACGGTTTTTTGCGCTTCCACTGTTTAAGCAGTTGGACGAGTGCTGAGGACACTTGAAGCAGCAAAAGTGTGATTTTTAGAGCAGATACGAGCTCCTTCACGGTGGTCTCCCCTCTCAATTCGGGGCCCAACGTCTCCTACTAAATAGATATGATTCCATGTCCAAGAATATTCCTATTGACATACAAGTGTTGGCATGTTTTCAAATCTTCGTGTGATCCAGCCACACGCCCCGCTCGACGACTGGGCACCCGCCCTTGTCCACATTTGCTTTGCGCCTTGGGCGCGAACGCCCCGCACCCAACATCACCTCACGTCGCATGCGGCGCTGAATCCCTTCAATTCGCCTCCTTCCCATTCCTCGATGTGCCCACTGCACGGATCACGAAGTCCTGATACGCTTTGGTGTGCGCCTGCGTCCAACGTCCCACGACCGTGATGGTGGGCGGTTTCGGCTGTAATTTCTCCACAATATCACCCCCAGAGATCCCGTTTCACCGCTCCCGCACCGGCGCGTGACCGCCGCTGCCAGACATTCCTCACTCATTCCTATGCCGGGCAGGTTTGTCTGTTTGCCCGACTGAGCGTGGTGACAACACAGATGCATGTCGCGAGGGGTCGTCGCCATAATGTGACAAGTGAAGGGGTGAATCCGATGCGAGCCGCCATTTACATTCGCGTGTCCACGCAGGAACAAGCAAGCGAAGGATTTTCCTTGTCGGCACAGACACAAAAACTGCGTGCCTATTGTGAGAGTCAAGACTGGAGCGTCGCAGATGTGTATGCCGACGAGGGATTCTCTGCAAAAGACACCGACCGACCGTCCCTACAACGTTTGATGCAGGACATTTCGAACCGTCAACTCGACGTGGTACTTGTGTATAAACTCGATCGCCTCACGCGATCCGTCTCTGACCTCTATGAACTCCTGCGATGGTTCGATAAGTATGACGTCGGCTTTAAATCGGCGACGGAAATATTCGATACGACAACCGCCATTGGCCGGCTCTTTATCACCATGGTCGCGGCGATGGCGCAATGGGAGCGAGAGACCATCGGTGAACGGGTATCGGTTGGCATGGCACAAAAGGCGCTAGAGGGAAAGCGCGTGACGGCGAGCGCGCCGTTTGGGTATATCAAACGCGGTGACACATTGGTCGTTCAAGAATCAGAGGCCGAAATCGTCCGGGAGGTATTTCGCAAATACATCTGTGGGTATGGCCTTCACCGTCTCAACAAGTGGTTGCAAAGTACGCATGCCAGCGACCGGATCGCTGACCCCCACACAATTGCCTACATGCTGGAGAATCCGGTGTACATCGGCAAACTGCGCTGGGGATTTAGAAGCTCCAAGAGTCACCAAGAGGTGATCATTACAGACGGAGACCACCCCCCCATCATCGACGATGGAACGTGGGAACTAGCACAAGCTGTCCGCGGGCGGAGGCGGTGTGCTTCCCCGCGATCCGGCACTGGGTTGTTTCCATTTACCGGACTGCTCTACTGTTCGCAGTGCGGTGGGAAAATGGTCGGGTATCACGGGCGCAAATATCGATACTACCGATGCAGAAATCACCGCCTGCATATGTGTCGCGCCAAAATGGTCCGATGTGACGTAATGGAACCTGTCATCATCGGTTTTCTCGACCAGATGAGCCAGGAATCCCTTTCCAGGGGCACACCGCCCGCTTCGGTGGAGACGGCATCCGCCAAGATGCGCGACGTGGAGCGAGGGAGAAGCTTACTGGAGGCTAGAAAGAGACGATTGTGGGACGCATATGAACGGGAAAGCATCACTCTTGAGGAATTGAGCGAACGCCTCAAACGAATCGAACAAGAAGAACGCGCCTTGAACGACCAGGAGGTGGGTACAAACCAGGAAAAAACGAACGACGAGCCATCGCGACCTTCAATCGCAGAGGTGACACAGCGATTGAGCGTTGGTTGGGAGTCACTGCAACCATTACAGCGCAAAGAACTCGCGCGCGCACTCATCGAACGGATAGACGTCGATCGCGAGCACATTCAGGTTCAGCTGAAACGGATGTAGTTCGAAGGAACAAAGCTTAGTTTGCCCGATCACTTCCACGCCGAGTTCCTTCTCCACGCGAACCAGTACTTCCGAGCCGTTCCCAGTGAGGGTGGCGTCCAGGCAGTTCGGACTCTGGATGACACTGACGTTGACTTCGCGGGAGTCACGGATGCATTCCGCGTCGAGATCGCGTAGGGCAATCTGTTCGACGTACGTGACCGTTTCCTTCGCAACAGCCGTCTCGGAGTTATTGTTGTGCGAGTACCAGACATTCACATCGAAGCGACCGTGAATCTCGACGTAATCCCCGACGAGTTCCGCCTCGTACATGTGATTCATAACCCAGCAACCACCGATTGTACTTGGACGATACGTGGGGCGGACCGTATATGTCGTCTGTGCATATTTACTGCCCCGGCCGCAGACCGCGTTGGCCATGATCTCACGGTAGTTGAGGTCTTTGTTTGAAAGCACCATGCGGCAACCTCCTCTAATTTGGCTCAGGTGATGAACATAGTCATACGCCCGAGTTTGATACTGTATCGGTATGCGGGGCGAAAGAAAGTGGTGAACGCCGTGCCGCCTCATCTCCTACGAGTCAGTCGCCCAACCGCAACCACAAGACATCGTATGCGTTCGCCTAATGGGGTGCGCATGAAGAGGGATGTGCCGCTACAAGATGGGCTTTTACACAAGAGGAGAGCGCCCAATGTGGGACGCTCTCCTCTTGTGTCGTATGTCATCACGCCGGCAATTGCCGAACTAAAAACGCCTCGAAATTGTCAAATAACAACTGCCTCGCCAAGTCGGGACCGTATCGGTCGGCTAGCTGCTCCGCGAAGCTCGCGTAATCGCTACTTCGCGCAAGTCCCTCCACAGCGTGCGATGTACCGTCAAAATCTGAACCGAAGCCGATGTGTTTGGCGCCTCCGAGGTTCAAAACGTGATCGAGATGGCGAAATACATCATTCACAGTGGTCGACCCGTCAGTCAGGAAACTCGCTTCGAACGTCAGTCCCATCCAACCGTCTCGACGAATAATCTCCCGGATGACGTCGTCCGTCAAGTTGCGGCGGTGGTCGTGAATGGCACGGGCGTTCGCGTGGGAAGCCATCACGGGGCCATCTGTGAAGCGAAGAATATCCCGGACGCCCGTATCGTGGAGATGTGCGAGGTCAATCCACATGGAAAGGCGCTGTAACTCGCGCACCACTGCCCGACCAGCACGCGTCAAACCCGCTCCGCGCAGTTCACCACAACCGTCTGCCAACTCGTTGGCATCATTCCACGTCAGACCCATACCGCGTACGCCCAACTCGTGGAGCATTCGAAGAATTTCGACACTCCCACGAAGGCAACCGCCCCCCTCGAGCGACAAGATGCCTGCGAGTTGCCCTTGTGCCCTGGCCGCACGCAGATCAGCTCGGGATTTCACGTGGCGTACAGTCGGTACCGTCGCAACTTGACCATAGAACGCATCGATCTCGCGAAGCACGTCATGCAGTTGACTGCCGGCATCTGCGTTTGGCGACACATACAGCGCGAATACCTGTGTTGCAACGTGCCCAAGAGCGAGTGACGGAAGACTGGCATCGAGTGACGGCCCATCCTCGGTAAATCGAATCTTTGTATCCAACAACTTCATTAATACATCGACATGCGCGTCCGCAACGAGCCATGGCTGCAACTGTACTATCTCCTCTCATTCCGAAACACACGTGCGAAGAATTACCGCGGTTCCACAAGAAGTCGAATGGCAGTTCTGTCTTCACCGTCAATTTGTATATCGGTGAACGCCGGTATACAAATCAAGTCTACGCCACTTGGGGCGACAAAACCTCTGGCAATGGCGACGGCCTTTACGGCTTGATTGAGCGCACCCGCACCGATCGCTTGTATTTCAGCGCTTCCTTGTTCGCGTAATACCCCTGCCAAAGCCCCCGCAACTGAATTCGGATTTGACTTAGCCGAGACCTTTAATACATCCACGATGAAATGACCTCCTCTATCCCCTTCGGCAGTAGGACAATATATCGATATTGCACACTAGCCCTATTTATGCTAAGAAGTGGACAAGAAAGATCTACATCTACATCATCGACATCGTGGTTAAGCGTCAGGTTCGTACCGATAAATCGGATCGATGCGCGTCGCGCGACCTGATTCGTCGTCAAAATCCATCATCACGGCACAAAACTGCCTCGGTCCATCTGCTACTTCAAATTTCGCGGGAAGTTGCGTGCGCATCCGCCGTATCACCGATTCCCGTTTCATGCCGAGAATGCCGTTGCGCGGGCCGACCATGCCCACGTCAGAGATGTACGCCGTACCGCCGGGCAGGATTCGAGCGTCGGCGGTGGGGACGTGCGTATGCGTTCCAAGAACCGCGGATACGCGCCCAGCAAATTCCCAGCCCATCCCCAGTTTCTCTGAAGTGACTTCCGCGTGCATGTCGACGATGATGTGCTTGATATGGGGATGTTCCTTCAATATGTTCTCCACCGCCGCGAACGGACAGTCGATCGTACTGAGAAACGTTCTTCCCATCACGTTGATGATGAGTACTTCCCGTCGCCCCACGCGACACACCGTGAACCCACGTCCAGGTGTACCAGCAGGGTAATTTGCCGGACGGACAATCCGTTCGTCGTCATCAATGAAATCAAAAATCTGCCGCTGGTCCCACGTGTGGTTCCCCATCGTCACGATCTCGACGCCAGCGTCGTACAACTCCTCAGCGGAGTGGCTCGAAAGACCCCGGCCCCGGGTGGCGTTCTCGCCATTGGCGACGACCAAATCCGGTTTGTGTTCCGGCAGAAGCTCCTGCAGAACTTCCGCGACGTATTGGCGCCCTGGTTGCCCAACGATATCTCCTATGAATAAGACCTTCACAATCCTTATCCCTTCCACAACTGACCGATGTCAGAGCCGCGAAGTTTTCTCTTCCCTGGATGAAAAATAGAGCAGCCAATCGGCTACTCTATTTTGCGTATTCAACGGCTCTAGTTTCTCGAATTACAGTCACTTTAATCTGACCTGGGTAATCCAGTTCGCTTTCAATCTTCTTAGATATCTCCTTTGCCACCAACGCAGATTCCGCATCATCGATGAGTTCAGGCTTCACGATAATCCGAATCTCGCGCCCTGCTTGAATGGCGTAACTCTTCTCCACACCCGCGAATGACTCGGCGATGGACTCAAGTTTCTCTAGACGCTTCATGTAAATTTCCAACGTTTCCCTCCGCGCACCTGGACGGGCCGCAGAAATCGCATCAGCTGCCGCCACAATCACAGACACTGGAGAGGAGAACTCCACGTCGCCATGGTGAGCCGCAATCGCGTTGATGACGACGGGGTGCTCCTTGTACCGCCGCGCGAGGTCCACGCCGATTTCGACGTGTGAGCCTTCCACTTCGTGCGTGATAGCCTTACCCACGTCGTGGAGAAGTCCACCCCGTCTCGCCAGAGCGACATCAAGACCGAGTTCAGCGGCCATCATTCCGGCGAGGTGTGCAACTTCCACGGAGTGTTTCAGCACGTTCTGACCGTAGCTCGTCCGGAATTTCAATCGTCCGAGCAATTTCACGAGATCCGGATGCAAACCGTGCACGTTGCTATCAAACGTCGCCTGCTCTCCCTCTTCGCGAATCAAGTCATCGATATCGCGCCGTGCCTTCTCCACCATTTCTTCAATGCGAGCCGGGTGGATTCGCCCGTCTGCCACGAGCCGCTCTAAGGCAACACGAGCAATTTCGCGTCGAATCGGGTCAAAACCTGACAATATCACCGCTTCTGGCGTGTCATCAATGATGAGGTCAATACCTGTCAACGTCTCGAGCGTGCGGATATTTCGACCCTCACGTCCGATAATGCGACCCTTCATCTCGTCATTCGGCAAGTTCACAACCGAGACGGTGATTTCAGATGCATGATCCGCAGCACATCGTTGAACAGCCATTGCGATAATGTCTCGAGCTCGACGCTCAGCGTCCCGCTTCGCTTCCTGCTCAATCTGCTTGACCATCACTGCAGCATCATGGCGAGTCTCGCGCTCAACCTGATTGAGGATAAGCTCCCGTGCACTCTCCCGGGTCAATCCAGACACCCGCTCGAGTTCACGCACTTGTTCCAACCGCAGCGATTCGATTTCATCTCTCAAAGATTCAAGATTTGCCTCTTGCTTACGCAGATCTTCCGCCTTCTGCTCCTGAGCTTCCAACTTCCGATCTAACGATTCTTCCTTCTGAAGAATCCGCCGTTCGAGACGCTGAATCTCGTTTCGGCGTTCGCGGAGTTCCTTTTCCGCTTCTTGTCGAATTCGATGTGTCTCTTCTTTTGCCTCTAAGATTGCTTCCTTACGTCTCGCATCAACATCACGTTGAGCATTTTCTATAATTTGCAATGCACGCACTTCTGCCGTGCCAATCTTCGACTCGGCCATCATGCGCCGAGCGATGTAGCCGAGACCTAAGCCAATCAACAAACCAACAACCGCTATGACAATGCACAACCAAATGGGAACTGTCACAAGGCAATGCCTCCCTGCTCCAGTTGGAATAACCAACCGTTCGCGTCAATGAGTGACGGATTCGAGCTAGAGGCCGTAAATGATACGCATTTATATTCTAATTGTTCGTCCAAATCAGTGTCAAGAAAACACCAATTTATCCCCGAAATCGACATTCAAACCAGAGTCTGTATAGTTCACAGAGACAAGACAACGCCCTTACTCGTCGGTACTCAACCCTTCAAGCGCGACATCGATAGCTCGGCGTACCACTTCACTGGGACATCCCTTGCGGGCCAAGTGTTGCATAAGCTTGAGGCGCTCTCTGGCATCCGTGGGACGTCCGTGTCGGCGAACGTACTTTTCTGCCCAGCCGATGGCTGCCGTCAGCTCGACGTCCCGACTCAGGTGATGCACGAGCGCATCCTGCACGACATCGCGTGGAACGCCCCTGCGCAGCAACTTCTCCATCAGTTGCCGTCTGCCCGTGCGCTCCCCTGATTGTTCGATAAATAGTGCCGCGTACGCCGCGTCATCAAGCACGCCAATCTGCTCTAAGTGGCGAATGACGTCGCCAATCACACCCTCTTCTACCTCTTTGCGTTCGAGAAACGATTTGACTTGCGCCGACGTCTTTACACGTCCAGTGAGATATGTACGGGCGAGTTGTAATGCACCGACCATGTTTGCGCGGCGAACCAACTCCACATGTAACTCGCTTGCCACGGTCAACCCCACTTTTAAATGGAGGTCGACCCAATCTGCCACGCGGAGAAGTAGAGCGTCTCGATGATGAAAAAGAACCCGAACGACGTTCGGGTCCCCTGGTACCGCTTCACGGCCGACTATCGTGTCGAGAAAATCAGGTGAGGCTGCCAAACTCGAGCACGTCCTCGTCTTCCTCAGCGTCCACTACAGGAGGCACAACCTTCGCCACTGACACTTGATAGTGCTCTCGCACAGCCGCTTCAATCTGTGCCGCGATGTCCTCGTGCTCTTTCAGGAATTGCTTCGCGTTTTCACGACCTTGTCCCAGGCGCTCCTCGTTAAACGAATACCACGCGCCACTCTTTTGGATTACATCTATCTCAGACGCCATGTCGATGATGCTTCCCTCACGAGAAATCCCCTCGCCAAACATGATGTCGACGTCCGCTTGGCGGAACGGAGGCGCAACTTTGTTCTTCACAACCTTGATTCGCGTCCGCGAACCTACTACATCATTGCCTTGCTTAATCGCTTCGGCGCGGCGCACTTCCAAGCGCACAGTAGAGTAGAATTTGAGCGCACGACCGCCTGTGGTGGTTTCCGGATTCCCAAACATGACGCCGACCTTTTCGCGAATCTGATTGATAAAGATGGCGATGGTCTTGGATTTGCTAATCGCTCCGGCAAGTTTGCGCAACGCCTGCGACATCAACCGTGCTTGAAGGCCGACGTGAGAATCCCCCATATCGCCTTCCAACTCGTTCTTTGGCACCAGGGCCGCCACAGAGTCGATGACGATGACGTCGACTGCACCGCTGCGAACAAGTGCTTCAGCGATTTCGAGCGCCTGTTCCCCCGTATCAGGTTGCGAGATGAGCAGATCATCGATATTTACACCCAGCTTGGCAGCGTACGCAGGGTCGAGTGCGTGCTCCGCGTCGATAAACGCGGCCTGCCCGCCCAACTTTTGAACCTCGGCGACCGTATGCAGCGCGACCGTGGTTTTACCAGATGATTCGGGACCGTACACCTCGATAATTCTTCCTCGCGGAAGTCCACCGACACCCAGCGCGATGTCCAATGCGATAGATCCCGTGGAAACCGTCTCTACGTTCATTTGAGCGGAGGCTTCCCCAAGTTTCATGATGGAACCCTTGCCAAACTGCTTCTCAATCTGCTTTAGGGCCATATCCAGCGCCGCGCGCTTGTCTCCCATGACACACCATCCTCAATTCTTATCGATGAATCAGGTCATCCCGAATGACAACCTGTGAGATGATTGAACCCTGTGATTCTCGATGCTTACATCATTAATTCGCGCTTCCTTGTCCTCTTCCTTTGAATCTATTGTATCAACTCTATCAACAAATGCAAACATTTGTTCGCATATCCATAAAAAAAGCAAGTTTGCGGCATCACCCCGACAAACTTGCTTCATGCTTACGTGTTCCGCCACAGCGAACAGCAGTGACTTCTTAGCTCCGGACGCCGCGCGGCTTCGCCGGTTCCAGGTTCACGCGGGTACCATTGATCCTGCTTTGACGCAACGCTTCATAGACGAACGGTGCGCTATCCTGCTCGACCTCGATAAACGTGAATCGGTCGAAAATGTCGATCCGCCCCACTGCTGCACCCGGCACACCCGCCTCTTCCGAGATGGCGCGCACAAAATCGGCAGGACTCATGCGCGCGGTGCGGCCGATGTTCACGAAGAAACGAACCATGCCTGGACGAGCTCCCGTATCGCCAAAGTCGTAATCGTCGCCATCCGCGCGCGCCCCTTCGCCAGCGGAGGCGATCTTGAGCAGCGCCGATGCGATATCGACCGGGTCGTGATCGTCGATGAGGTTCCCCAAAATCGCGCGATAGTGCGCCAGCCCGCCTTCGTTTAACGTATCGACGACGCGGTTGCGCCACATCTCAGCCTGGCGCTCCGCCACGTCTTCGAGCGACGGAACTTCGCGCAACGCCATACTGACTTTCGTCTCGCGCTCAATCTGCTTCAACAGCTTGAACTCGCGCGGCGTCACCAACGTGATGGCGAGCCCGTGCTTGCCCGCGCGGCCCGTACGTCCGATGCGGTGGACGTAAGACTCTGGGTCCTGAGGAATATCGTAATTGACCACGTGTGTCACGTCGTCGACATCGAGACCGCGCGCAGCCACATCTGTCGCCACCAGCAACTCGATTTCATTCTTGCGGAAGCGGCGCATCACCCTGTCACGCTGTGCCTGACTGAGGTCGCCATGGAGGCCGTCAGCCATGTAACCGCGGGCCATCAACGCCTCGACGAGTTCATCCACGCCCCGCTTCGTACGGCAGAAAATGATACCCAATTGCACCTCTTCGCTGTCGACGATGCGACACAAGCTCTCCAGCTTATTGCGCTCTAAGACCTTATAACAAATTTGATCGATCCGAGGCACAGTCACCTCGCCGCGGTTCACGGTGACGTGCTGTGGCTCCTTCATATACCGCCCGGACAACCGTTTGACTTCAGACGGGAACGTAGCCGAGAACAACAGCGTCTGCCTGGTGTCTGGCGTCTCTCGCAAGATACTTTCGATATCCTCGATAAAGCCCATGTCGAGCATCTCGTCCGCCTCGTCGAGGACGACGGTCGTCACTTGACTGAGTCGCAGCGTACCGCGGCGGATGTGGTCGAGCACGCGACCAGGTGTTCCAATCACGATTTGCACGCCCTGTTTCAAGGCGCGAATTTGGTGACCGATGGACTGCCCGCCGTAGATCGGCAACGACCGCACGCGCTTGTGCTTCGCTATCTTGCGGACTTCTCCAGCCACCTGGATGGCCAACTCGCGGGTTGGGGTCAAGACGATAGCCTGAACGTGGTTATCTGGTGTCACGCGGTCGACCAGCGGGATGCCGAATGCCGCCGTCTTCCCCGTGCCCGTCTGCGCCTGGCCTATGACGTCTACTCCCTGCATGACGGTAGGGATACAAGCTTGTTGAATCGGCGAAGGTTCTTCGAACCCCATATCGTGAATCGCCTGTAACACGCGGCGATGTAAACCAAACTCTTCAAATGATGACATAAACTCACCTTTCTGTAGATGGTCGAAGGGAGGAACTGGCTCTCTCCACCACTTCGAACGCGCGATTTCTCAAATCGAGGACAAGCGAAACACACCTCGTGGTTCACCGAACGCACAGGGTACAGTCAGCTATCGAGAAGTTCTCGAACTATTCCATGATACCGAGTAGTCGCCACAGCGCCTGCTTGCACGTCCGAAGGCGGACCTGCGCCCGCGACACGCGGTACTGCAGTCGATACACTTGCGTTTGACGGCCGTCCGCGACGGCGACATACACGAGACCCACCGGTTTCTCTGGCGTGCCGCCACCTGGACCGGCGATTCCGGTCACACCAATTCCATAGGTGGTGGACAGCCGGCGCCGAACACCCTCAGCCAAAGCCCGAGCGGTCGCTTCCGACACCGCGCCCTCCGTCGCCAATACATCCGACGGTACATCGAGCAAGGATTCCTTGATGCGGTTATCGTATGCGACGACGCCGCCCATGAAATACGCCGAACTGCCCGGAACATCTGTGAGCATGCTTGCGAGCAATCCACCCGTACAACTCTCCGCTACAGACAGCGTATGTTGTCGCTCAGCCAGACGACGCCCAACCACGCTCGGCAGCGTGTCGTCATCCACCCCGTACAGGTAAGACCCAAAACGCCTGCGGAGTTCCTCCTCAACAGGAGCGATTTTGGCTCGAGCAGACGACTCGCTGTCGGCGGTTGCGGTAATGCGCAAAAGCATTTCTCCCTCGCCGGCGAGTGGGGCGACCGTCGGATTTTGTCCAGCAGTCAAGTCCTGAATCTGTTCATCTACGTCAGATTCACCGATACCACAAAAATGTAATACGCGGGAAATGAGGGCCTGCTGGCCACCGAAAACCTCTATTAGACGCGGAAGAACGTAATTTCGGAGCATTGGGCGCATTTCGAGTGGCGGCCCAGGCAAGAGGAAGAAATGAACATTCCGGTCGAAAATGTACTGTCCAGGTGCTGTTCCATTCTCATTGGGGATCAGTTCCCCACCCTCTATGCAATACGCTTGTTTGCGATTTTCCTCAGGCATTTGTCGCTGTCTACCTGCAAAATACTGCATCAAATGATGCAGCGCTTCCTCGGACAGGACCAGTTTTCGGTCGAGAAATGAAGCCAGAGCCTCTTTCGTCAAATCGTCGGCGGTAGGTCCGAGACCGCCTGTGACAATGACGACGTTGGACCGCTGCGACGCTGTTTCAAACGCCCTCCGTATCCGCTGTTCGTTGTCACCGACTGCACCGTGATGGTACACGTATAGACCGTATTTGGCAAGTTCAGCCGAGATGACCTGCGCGTGCGAATTGTTGATCTGGCCGAGCAAAATTTCCGAGCCGACTGCGATGAGTTCGGCCTGACACTGTGTACCCACTGCCACCATCTCCTGCAATCATTCTGTGACGCGGATGATGCGCTTGTTCTTCAAGAAATAGTCGAGCCCCGAGAGCACCGTGATGACCACCATGATGTATAACATCAAGTTGGCAAACGGAAAACCCACCCAAGAAAACGGGAAATTATTGATGATGAGCACAACCATCGCAACGATTTGCGTCACGGTTTTCAACTTCGCCAATCGGCTGGCGGCGATGACGACACCCTCCGCTGCAGCCACGAGCCGCAGGCCCGTCACGGCGAACTCGCGGCTGATGATGACAATCGCAACCCACGCCGGCAGGCGGTGCATCTGCACCAAACTGATGAGGACTGCGGAGATAAGCAATTTATCTGCGAGCGGATCGAGAAACTTACCGAAGTTCGTCACAATCTGCCGCTTCCGTGCAATATAGCCGTCGATACCATCGGTACTGGCGGCCAACACAAACACAAAGGCCGCTATCATCTCGCTTCCAGTCGTCGTCTGCTGGTTAATCGTAATCGACCAGAAGTTGTAGTGGATTAGGAGGACCAAACTCACGACAGGGACCAAGAAAATTCTCGCTATCGTGATGCGATTAGCCAAATTCAAACACTATCTCCCCCGTCCCCATGAAAAAGCCATTCCTGCCCTATACGTCGGACACTGTCAACGGTAGTTCGTAAATTGAAGGGGTGCCTCGATATCTTCTGACTTCAACAACTGAATCACCTGTTGAAGGTCATCTCTACTCTTTCCAGTGACGCGCACTTGATCACCTTGAATTTGTGCCTGGACTTTGAGTTTCGAATCGCGGATCAGCTTCGTGATCTGTTTCGCGACGGTCTGGTCGATACCCTGTTGTAAGGAAAAGACCTGGCGGACGGTACCGCCGGACGCGGGCTCAATTTTCCCTGGTTTTAGCGCTTTGAGAGAGACGTCACGCTTGATCAGTTTCGTCTGAAGAACGTCGAGTAGCTGCGACAATTTGAACTCATCATCGGAGATGAGCGTCAAGGAGTCATCCTCGAAGCGAATCTCACTCTTGCTCCCCTTGAAGTCAAACCGGGTTTCGATCTCGCGACGTGCCTGAGTGACGGCGTTGTTGACCTCTTGGAGATCGACTTTTGAAACGATGTCAAACGATGCATCCTTTGCCACGATTTATCACTTCCTTATCACCAAAGTGCCATTACTGCTTTTCAATGAGAATGTTTACCGCATTCGGAGTGTCAGGCAGCGTGACTGGTTGCCCGTTTACGGTCAATTGTACGCCCTGGACGTGCCCGAGGCGAAGCAAAATCGAACTGGTTCCAGAGAACGTCCTGGAGTCCCCAGGGTTCAGAATGTCGTTCGGGTCGACCATCTTGCTGTCCGACTGCACCTGAATCCAAAGTTGTCCCGTCTGTACTTTCAACTGAACCTTGAGATTCTGTGCGTTCTTTACGGTATATGTATGAGCGCCATTCTGCAGAGGTCCTGCGGTCACAACGGCGGCCGGAGGAGGCGTCGTCGTCGTCGTCGTGTTGTTCGCCACGCTATTCGTCGCATTCTTGGCCGTAGCGTTGGCGGACACGGCGTTGGTCGTCTCATTGCCAGTCGTCGTCGAACTCGCGTTGTTGACCACTGACGCCGTACCTGTATTCGCACGCGTCGGCGGATTGTGGTGGCCCCGCAGCGCGAAATACCCACCTGCCACAACCGCCAACGCAGCGGCGATGATCAGCCCCTGCCCGACGCCTCCGCCAATCGCAAGGCGCCGAGAGCTTCGCTCCTGGCTTTGTTGCACCTGTGGTGATTTGCGCGGTACTTCGACGCTTTGCCGAGGTTCGGCGATACGCGCAACCGCCTTGCGCTGCTGCCCGTCTGAACTGCCCTGTGAATCCGCCGAGACGGAACCGCTTGGCTCGTCGCGCACCGGTTCAGGTGGTGTTGGCCGCGCCACCTTGTCCACAGTTTCGACAGGCGGCTCGAGTTCTCGCCCATCCACGTGTTGTTGTAACAACTCCAGTCCGTCGAGCCCAAGCACATCTGCATAGCTGCGGACAAAACCGCGCGCGTACACGCGTCCAGGAAGAACACTCCAGTCTCCCTCTTCGAGCGCTAGCAAATAACGCTTGCGGATTTTTGTCTTTTCTTCGATTTCATCCAAGTCAAATCCGAGGGATTCTCTTGTCGATCGCAGAATGCGGCCTAATTCTCGCAATGATTTCCCTCCTTAATACTGGCGCCGTCACAGCGCCCGTCACTGCGTCCACGCCCCAGGTTCTTGATCTGGCGCATCGAGGGGTAGCTCCTCTTGCGTCTCCCGCCGTAATTCAATGATTAAGTCAAACAAGTCCCAGTGATATCGAGACCGTCGGACAAAAATGTCTGGGTGCTCAATCACAATCGGAGCAGGCATACGCAGGATATCATCGACACAACGCAAGTGTTGTTCGTCGCCACGAAGTGCCGAAACCGCCCCATCAATAATATACACGAAATGATCGGATAAGAAATCATTCGGGGGCAATTCTCGCATCATTGTCTGCTTGAGCAGCGTGGACGAGACAAACAGCCATCGCTTATTGGCATAGACACTCGCCGCGACGACGGATTCGGTCTTCCCGACGCGGGGTTGCCCACGCACGCCGATGACCTGGCGACCGGGCCGTTTCAAAATCTCACCGAGAAAGTCGACCAGTACGCCGAGCTCATCGCGAACAAACCGATACGTTCTGGTCTCCGTATCACTTCGCTCGATAAACCGTCCATGCCGAATTGCCAACCTATCTCGCAGACTCGGGGCGCGAAGCGCGCCAATCTCGATGTCGTCCATCGAAGCCAGCATCGTCGTCAGTACGTCCAAGCTGTCCGGCCGATCCGTCTCAATCAAAAACCCGCGACTCTCTTCCGACACACCTGCCAACTGCAGGATATTAAACCCCAGCATCCCTAACAGGCTCGCGATATCCCCCAAAAGCCCAGGTCGATCCCGGCGAATTTGGTACTGAAAATAATATTGCGACCGCTGCTTTGTCACGTCATCCGCACTGGACATCTTTAACATCCCCTTGTTTATGCGACGCCAAACTTCGACTTCAACAAAATTTGCGTGCTAGTAGGCAACTTCGCGTAATCCGACTGCCAGGTGTTAGGCGATTGTTCCAACGACTGCGACAACGATTTCCAGGCACTCACCACACCTGGTGGCATCAACTGTGGGTTGATGTCGACGCAGTTCGGATCTACGACCGGATCGTCTCCTGCCTGCCATCCACCTTTCGGAATTTGCGCGAGGCGATTCGCCACCTGCGACGAGTCGAGATGTCCAGGGCGAATGGACGGCGCGGGCGCGGAAACCGTCCCCCCGGTCAAGTCGAACAAGAACGGCGCGTTTGCACCAATCGACTGCGCGACAGATTGCGGCACCGTGCCTCCAACGACCACTGCGCTCACGGTGGGATAGATAAGCGGCACAGCATTGGGACCGTTCACTGGTACCATCGGCACGACTTGTGCCGCAGGGTCAACCGTGTACAAACCGGCAAAGAACGCCTTTTGGGCGTTCACCGAAACGCCTTTGACCGAGTACCCGATAGCCGGCTGTAACGTCAACTGCTGCGTTTTGACGAGATTGTTCGCCCAAACTCCGGCTAGCCAGCCAATGGCGAAGTCCGTCGCGTTTTCGTCCAGGTACACCATGGCGACGTTCGATCCGCCGACACCCGTTGCCGCGCGATTGCTCAAAATATCAAAATGCACATTGGCATATTTTTGCGTGAGTTGCGATATGTCAGTTGCAAGGGGCCCTGCGTCGTCCACAGCGACCACACAGGTCGTGACTTCGCTGTTCTTCAAGACCTCATTTGCCTTCTCTAAAAATGAGGTGCTCGTCGTCTCCACGGTTTCCAGCACCATGGGATTGTCGGGAACCGTGTTCGTCAGTGGGGTCGTCGGCATAAAATTCGGGTTGCCTACGACCAGCACAGCGGCCGCCTGCTTTTGCACGTGCGGTTGCATCGCGGATAAGTCCGGAGCTCCACAGCCCGAGACGATGCCAATCGAGCAAATCGAGGCACCTGCGGCAACAAAACGTATTCGATTCTTTCGCGTCATTTAGATACGACTCCTATCAGTTCCATAAGGTGCAACAGCGTTGTCCCATATATGTATTGTAACGGATTGAATCCCCTCTTGCCTTTGTGACTTCGCACTCACATAATATGTATGAAAGGGTGAATCAGTTTGGCCAACTTTCATGGAGAGCATTTATCCGTTGCGAAGGCGCTCTATCAGCTAGAGTACTATCTTGATCAACTGGACGCGCCTTTCGATATCTATCAATTATACGCGTCCGCATACAAGGAACAACGTGGTAGCCAGTATGACGAACGTTGGCTTTATTGCTTAGATGACAATCCAGACGTCGAGAATTGCCTAGATGAGCCCTTCACGCTGCAAACCATCGTCGACACGTTGCTGCGAACGGGACACGAACCAATTGTGCGCGCTTTGATGCGCTCGTTCCGGCGCGAGCAAATCGCGATATCACAACTGTACCTGATTGGTGCAACGCCAAGGCGACGCGGTTAACCGCGTCGCCTTTGTCTGTCGTTCAGTATCCTTTTCATCCGGTTACGTTACGTCATTGCGTTTGAAACCACACGTCATTCGGTGTGTTGTCCTGCACCGCTTTCTGTTCTGACATAGCCCCTGCAAGGTCCCCACTCATCGTCGTCGTCGCCATTTTCTCGTACTGCGCTCTGCCGAGACCGGCGGTCCCGACAATGGCGTCCCCGTTCGTGAAGGTCAGCATCGCTTCACTCACCAGCGGGCCCTGTGCAAACACGCCTTTGAAATATTCGTCCACCGCTTGATCCATCAAAGCTTGTTGCCCGCCTGACGATGCGCTTGTCCCATCGCCCACTTCCGCTAAATCCACCATGGCGGACACCATAAACCGTCCGTCGCCATTCCCATCCGGCACGACAGCCATGTCATTCAAGCCAGGTACGTCGCCCACAGCCTTTGTGAGCGCGTCAATCATGCTCTGTGGCGCCACCGGATCTCCCGCTTGCCCCGCAGTCGTATGTTGACTGGTCAGCCCGCCAAGTGACGCCGTTGCCAAACCGTTGAATACCCGACCATCATAGTACGTAAACACGCCTAACAAAAGAGCACCCGCAACCACCAACAATGGCCACTGGCGCCCAACGACAGCCGTTTGTCGCATCATCCGCCCACCACCTTCATCAAGTGCGTTTACTAAGGTATATGGACGAGTGTATGCATGTATCCCTCAATCTTCAGGACGGCGGTCCAACGAAGCCTTCGCGTGGTACCACTGTTCCTTTGAAATCAAGACCTCACGAGGTTTACTTCCCTCGAACGATCCGACAATTCCACTTTGCTCCATCTGGTCCACAATGCGCGCCGCGCGAGAATACCCGATGCGAAAGCGGCGCTGAAGCATCGAAACCGAGGCTTGACCCAAGTCGACGACGAGATCGACAGCGTCACTGAACAATTCATCGAGGTCCGGGCCGCCCGAGTCGTCCGGTGCCTCCTCCTCTGTCCCAGTGTTCAAATCGACCGTGTACACGGCCTGCTGCTGATCTTTCACAAACGACACAAGCCGTTCGATCTCCTCCTCGGACACGAAGGCCCCTTGTACGCGCGTCGCCTTGGAGGCGCCTACGGGGTAGTACAGCATGTCGCCACGCCCGAGCAGTTTTTCGGCACCACCGCCGTCGAGGATGGTTCGCGAGTCGTGAATGGACGACACCGCAAAGGCGATGCGGCTCGGAATGTTCGCCTTGATGAGCCCCGTGATGACGTCCACAGATGGACGCTGTGTCGCGACGATGAGATGGATACCGGCCGCACGCGCCATCTGGGCAATTCGGCAGATGGCGTCCTCGACGTCATTCGGTGCGACCATCATCAAATCGGCCAACTCGTCCACGATGACGACGATGTACGGCAACGGCTCCAGTCCGTCATCCCGCAGCAATTGATTAAACCGCTCGATGTCGCGCGCGCCGCGCTCGGCCATCAACTGGTATCGATTTTCCATTTCCTGCACGACCTTCTTCAACGCGTAGGCCGCCTTGCGTGGGTCCGTGACGACCGGCGCGAGCAGGTGTGGGATGCCATTGTAACCACTCAGTTCGACCATCTTCGGGTCAATCATCATCAATTTTACCTCATGAGGCTTATGCCGCATGAGAATGGATGCGATAATCCCGTTCACGCAGACGCTCTTGCCCGACCCGGTGGCACCTGCGACGAGCAAGTGGGGCATCTTTTGCAGGTCCCCGACGATGGGTGCACCGGAAATGTCGCGCCCCAGCGCGATGCCCAGGCGCGCACTGGTCTGTTGGAACTCCGGCGCTTGCAGGACCTCGCGCAAGGAGACGATGGCCACCTCGTCATTGGGCACTTCGATACCGACGACCGACTTGCCTGGAACAGGGGCCTCCATGCGGATGTCGCGCGCCGCCAGCGCGAGCGCGATGTCGTCGGTTAGGTTCACAATCCGAGACACCTTGACGCCGGCCGCCGGTTGCAATTCGTACCGCGTCACCGTCGGGCCCCGGCTGATTTCCAACACTTTCGCACTGACGCCAAACGACTGCAACGTGGATTCCAATTTCTGCGCGTTTTCCTGAGCGCCCCGTTGCGAGAACGACTTGCCGCCGTTCTTCGGCAGCGAAAAGATACTCAATGGCGGAAGGCGGAAGTTTTCGTCGTGGACCATTGGCCCGACTTCGTACCCTTCGTCCACCGCATGTTGGCGCTCTGGCGGAGCAGACGGTTTCTTGCCCTTCTGCTCTGGAAATTTCATCACCAACTGATTGCCCACCTGCTCCAAGGGCGGCTGGGAGGTCGCCTGTTCCACCGCCGCTTCGTGCTCCGCATGCTGTTGCCTCGCGCGCAGCGCGAAGTCGTGGATAATCGGTGACTCCGACGCGGTCGGTTCGGCCACCGACTTCGAACGGTCAGTCGCGTCGTAGACCTCGCCGTCGACAATCAATTGCGGCTTGCGCCGGCGCGACTTCTCAGGCGGGAGTTGTTCGACGCCCTCATCTTGCTCGTCGGACTTGAACAGGACGTTCGTGTACCCTTTGACCGACTTCCAGAGGTGATCCATCAGCCCCTCGGTCCAGCCCGTCCCCCGCTTCACGACATTGACCAACGAGGCCTGCAGGACGAGTGCAACCCCGATGAGCACGCCGGTGAAAATCACTAGAAGCGGGCCTACCTCCCGTGTATTCGGGGTGTTGAACAGCGTGTGCAGGACGGCAAACACGACATAGCCAATCAATCCGCCGCCAGCCGAAGGGGGGGCAGCGTTCGTCGCCGGGTGAAAGATGTAGGCTTTCAACTCCTGCAGCGCGTTCCACTGAGCCGTCGCGAGACTCGTCTTCGACTGAAATTGAAGCAATTGATGACTATAGAATTGCATCTCCATAAAGCCTAACAAACATAGCAAGATGATAAGGATACCCACGTGCCGACTGTCCCAGATAAAGCGCGAACGTCGGAACATCATATAGATAGCAGCATATCCCGTAAGAATTGGAATCAGAAAGTACCAGCTTCCAGCCAGGAAAATACTGATGACCGCCAGCGTCTGCCCGACAAGTCCCAGTTTGCCCAAAGCGAGCGCACATCCGGTGAGCATTACCAGCCCTGTCACTTCGTATTTCAAGATGTTTTTCTGTTGCTGTTTACGTGCCACGGTTCACCCACCAGTCTCTTTGTCCTAGGTGAATGATTCGTGAAACCAGGAATGATTTCCTGCCCAGGTGGAACGATGGAATGTGCCGGCCGCGGTGCAGAGGTCCGCGCAGGTCACGCAAAACGGGCCAACCGTCGGTTGACCCTAAAAGCGTTAGACTATCTCACTCGATAGACGACTTGTCAAACGGCATCCCTGGCTGCCAGTCCGGCCGGAGATAGTCGCTTGCGCGCGGACTGATCACCCGACTGATGGTCGCCTCGCCGTTTGGTGTGCGGTTCACCACCAGGACGGCGTGACCCACAGTGATTTCCTCCGTGATTCCAGTTGAACCATCCACCGAAGTCGCTTGTGGTACAGCGAAGATCTCGGCGTCCGATAACGTCGTCCAGTGCATTACTGCATCACCCCGAGTTCGTCGGTGATGACCTGCTCTCGCTCCCGAATCAACTCGTGGAGTTTCTGCATCGCCGCACCGAGCCCCCCCACCTCGTCGACGAGACCGTGCTTGACGGCGTCCTCACCAATCACGGTCGTGCCGATATCCTTGGACATCTGCTGGGTGTTGAGCATCAATTCGCGGAAGCGGTCCTCGGTGATCTTGGAGTGAGCGACGACGAATTTTGTCACGCGATCCTGCATCTTCTCCAAGTACTCGAACGACTGTTGCACGCCAATGATCAGCCCGTTCAGGCGGATGGGGTGAATGGTCATACTCGCCGACTCCGCGATGAACGTGTAATCGGAACTCACCGCTATCGGAACGCCGATGGAGTGGCCGCCTCCGAGCACTAGGGACACGGTGGGTTTGCTCAGCGAGGCCACGAGCTCGGCGATGGCTAGCCCCGCCTCGACGTCGCCGCCAACGGTGTTCAGAATGAGTAACAGCCCCTGAACCTTCTCGCTCTCTTCGACTGCCACCAGCTGCGGAATGATATGTTCGTATTTCGTCGTTTTGTTTTGCGGCGGGAGGACCATATGCCCTTCTATCTGCCCAATGATGGACATGCAGAAAATGTCACTGTTGGGCGCCTCCGCAGGAGTTGTCTGGCCAAGTTCTTCGATGTTATTCGCGATGGCTGCAACCTGCTCCTCTGTCGGCGCAGGTTGCACATCGGACTGTTGCGCCTGTGGCTGATTGAGGATGCCTCGCGGCTGTTTGGTCGCTCGCAAAACTTGCTGCAATGGTGAATCAAACGGATATTCCATCTCCGGTACGCCCCCTCTTTCTGCTACCTAGTATGAGCAGTGAGGGAGGCGCAAATGCAGCGTTTCTGGGAGAACTGGCGAAGAAAGCACAAAAAGGCCATCCAAAACGCAAGATGCACGTTCGGATGGCCGGGAACACCCAGGTTATGCCTCCATGATGATTGGCAAAATCATCGGGCGACGCCTCGTTTGCTCGTACAGGTAGCGGCCCAGCGCGTCGCGCACCGCCGTTTTGAGGCTCGACCACTCGCTGACATTATCCGTGACGAGTTTGACAAGCGTACTCTCGACGAGTTTGTTCGCCTCTTCGAGGAGCGCCTCCGACTCGCGGACGTAGACGAATCCGCGCGAAATGATGTCTGGACCAGACAGGATGTGCCCAGTCGACTTGGACAGGGTTACCACGACGACGAGGATGCCATCCTGCGACAACAGCTTCCGGTCGCGCAGTACGATGTTCCCGACGTCGCCGACGCCCAATCCGTCGATCATCACGGCACCAGCAGGGACCTTCCCCCCGAGCCGGGCGCGTCCATTCTCGAACTCGACGACGTCCCCAAGCTCTGTGATGAAGATGTTGTCTGGATCTACCCCGACGTCCATTGCTAGATTAGCGTGCGTGCGCTGCATCCGAAATTCACCGTGAACTGGCAAGAAGAACTTAGGCTTGACGAGCGACAACATCCACTTGAGTTCTTCTTGACTCCCGTGACCAGAAGCGTGAACGCCACGGTAGATCACGTTGGCACCCGCGCGGAAGAGTTGGTCAATCGTGCGCGACACGTACTTCTCGTTGCCCGGAATTGGCGAACTCGCCAGAACGACGGTATCCCCAG
Organism: Alicyclobacillus fastidiosus; assembly: GCF_026651875.1. GTDB lineage: Bacteria > Bacillota > Bacilli > Alicyclobacillales > Alicyclobacillaceae > Alicyclobacillus > Alicyclobacillus fastidiosus. The sequence continues at coordinate 3,543,948 of NZ_CP104067.1, forward strand.
GCATAATTTCAATCTTGCGATGCGCTGCTCGAGCCATCCGCGTCAGCGCGGACATCGGCTCACCCTGGCTGCCCGTCGAGAGGATGACAAGCTTCTCAGGGTCTACCCGATTGACGTCGTCCGCATCGATGATGGTTTCCGGCAGCGCCTCGAGGTACCCAAGCTGCAAACTGGTTTGAATGTTGTTGACCATACTGCGGCCGACGACAGCCACCTTCCGGCCGTGCTTCTCAGCAGCGCGAATCATAAGCTGCAATCGATGGATGTTGGATGCAAACGTCGACATGATGACGCGGCCGGACGCGTTGCCGACGATCTCGTTGATCTTTTCTCCTACCGACAGCTCCGAGGGCGTGTATCCCGGGCGTTCCGCATTCGTACTGTCGCCGACCAGCGCCAGCACTCCACGCGCGCCGTAGGCCGCTAACTTGTGAATCTCAGCAGGGCGGCCATCAACTGGAGTTTGGTCGAATTTGAAGTCACCTGTGTGAATGACGACACCCTCCGGTGTCTCAATTGCAAAACCTGCTGTGTCTGGGATGCTGTGATTTACGTAAAACAGCGATACATCAAATACGCCCGCATGAACGATGGAATTGCCATCGATGGCAGTTAGTTTGGCGGTGTCGAGCAAACCGTGCTCACGAAGTTTGTTCTCGACAAGCCCCAACGTCAGGCGCGTACCGTAGACCGGTACATTCAGCTCACGCAGAATATAGGGCAATCCCCCAATGTGATCCTCGTGGCCGTGAGTCAAGAAAATACCGCGAATCTTTTCGCGATTTTCCACCAAAAACGTAATATCCGGAATAACGATATCGATTCCGAGCATATCTTCTTCAGGAAACTTCAGTCCTGCGTCAACGACAAGCATGTCGTTGCCGTACCAGTATAAAGTCATATTTTTGCCGATCTCGCCAACGCCCCCGAGCGGGACGATGGAAAGCCTTGCTTTTCCTTTAGCCAAATTGGCACCTCCGTAGTGCTATCCCAGAAAACAACAGTCTTACACACACAGATATAGAGGCTGTGCACGCCACACAGCGCTACATACCCGCAAGTTTGTCCCGATAAAGGGTAAGAACTCTGCGGTGATTCACACAGTTCTGTCCGTACGCCGATGAAAAATGTCGCACTATCTCACTCGGTCACACAGATCAGCCCGGTCCATACATCCATCGATCTGAGTGATGATTCGCTCAATAAATAAGCCGCACCAGTCACTATGTGAAGTATTATACCCTTCAGCCGCATGGTTCACAACTGACGATCCAGTCAAGATTTGTCGAAAAAGGAAAGAGGCACAGGAAGTATCCCGTGCCTCTCTTGGTGTCGCTGTCATTCATCAATGTCGAAAAATCATCAGCCCAAAGGGGTTTATTCACATTTCCCTAAGCGGTTCAACAGTGCTCTCAGATGCTGCAATAAGGCATCCGATATCGGCATCAACGGTTGGCGCACAGGGCCCACCTGCTGCCCGATAAGCTCGAGCGCCGCTTTGACTGGAGCCGGGCTCGCACTGGCAAACAACCCCTCGAAAATCGGCAAGAGCCGCGCGCTCCACAGAGCCGCTTCGGCGTGGTCGCCCTGCCAAAAACACTCCATCATCTGGCGGATCTCGGCACCGACCACGTGGCTGGCGACACTCACCACACCGGCCGCACCTAGGCTTAGCATCGGAATGGTAAACTTGTCGTCCCCGCTATACAGCAGGAAGTCATCCGGTTTTTCGGCCGCGATGTGGGAGATCTGCGTAAATTGACCGCTGGCCTCCTTGATGGCGAAGATATTCGGAATCTGCGCCAGTCGAAGCACCGTGTCCACTTCGATATTCACACTCGTTCGCCCAGGGACGTTGTAGATCATCACCGGCAGAGAGACGCTGCCAGTAATGGCGGCAAAGTGCTCGTACAGCCCTTCTTGCGTCGGCTTGTTGTAGTACGGTGAAACAAGCAGTATCCCATCTACGCCAAGGCTTGCAACCTCTTTTGTAAATTCGATGGACTGCTTTGTCGAATTGGTTCCGGTCCCAGCCATAACCGGTACGCGCCCATCCACTGCCTCCAGGGTGGCCGTGAAAAGTTTCAACTTTTCCTCATGCGTCAAGGTCGGTGACTCACCGGTTGTACCGCAGGCCAGAATGCTGGTCGTCCCAGTGTCTATCAGGTGATCGACCAGGGATTTTAACGCAACTTCATCGACCTGGTCATCGCCGTCGAAGGGCGTCACCATGGCCGTGATCAAACTTCCGAAGTCCATCTCCGTCATCCTTTCCTTACACCGTCAGTTCTGCGAGTTGAAAAGCTCGGTGTAATGCTCGTACTGCGGGCCCCATATGATCGCCGTCCACCAGCACCCAAATGGTCGTGTGCGAATCGGCCGATTGCAGAATATCAATGCCCTCGATAGCGAGTGCCTCGACGATCCTAGCCATAATGCCAGGAACGCCCATGATCCCCGCGCCCACCACGGAAACCTTGGCACAGCCCGGGCGCGTCTCCGGAACATAACCTAATTTCTCCAACTGCTGCACGGCGATGTGTGCCACATCGTCCCCGACGGTGAACGCCACTTCAAACGGCGTTACCGAAATAAAGTCAACGGAGATTTTGTACTCCGCCATCAGTGTGAAAATGCTGGACGTTCCAATGCTGTCACCAGCAACGCGAATCTGCGTCACATTCGCGCTGTGTGCGATGCCCGTGACAAATCTGTCAAACAGGGCCCCGTGCTCGAGCTGTTGCGGGGCTTGTGTAACTAGTGTACCAGGGTCATCTGAGTGCGTACTCCGCACTCGGATGGGAATATTTCTCTGCATCGCGATTTCCACCGCGCGTGGATGGATCACCTTGGCGCCCTGATATGCGAGGTTGCAGATCTCCGTATACGTCACTTGACTCAACTGCCTCGCGTCGTCCACCAGCCGCGGATCTGCAGTCATGATGCCAGAGACATCGGTGAAGATATCCACAGCTTCAGCTTCCAGCGCGACGCCAATAGCGGTCGCCGTGGTATCACTTCCACCGCGCCCGAGCGTCGTGATTTCGCCATTGTCGTCCACGCCCTGAAAGCCCATCACGACGACAATTTGGTCGGCCGCGAGCGCACAGAGCATCCGCTCCGGACGGATGTTCTGGATCCGCGCGTTGCCGAAGTCACCGTTGGTGAGAATCCCTGCCTGCGCGCCGGTCATGACTTGAACCTCGTGTCCTCTGGTGCGCAACGCGTTGGCGAACACGACGGCAGAGATAGTTTCACCACACGCGAGGAGCATATCTCTGTCGCGCGGGGACACGCTCGCCTGTGCCTCCCCGAGGTTCAACAGGGACAGCAGCGTATCCGTCGCATACGGGTCACCCTTGCGCCCCATCGCGGAAACGACCACCACTACGGCGTACCCGTCCTGGCGAGCGCGTTCAATATGACGAATGGCCGCCAGGCGCGACTCAGGGGTCGCTACCGACGTACCACCGAACTTTTGTACTAAAATCTTCATGACAAGTTCTCCCTCTTGCGGGCTATCAAGCTCGTTGGATCAACGTCTCTGCAATTTGCACAGCATTCCACGCCGCACCTTTGAGCAAATTGTCTGCTACGACGAAAAACAACAGCGTATTTGGGTCCGCCAAGTCCTGGCGAATTCTGCCGACATACGTCTCACCGGTGTCTTCGGCCATGAGTGGGTGCGGATACTGCGCCTGACTCGGGTCGTCCAACACCACGAGGTTCGTCGCTTGCGCGAACTTCTCGCGAGCCTGCGTAGGACTGACCGGTTGCTGGAAACGCACCGCGACCGATTCCGAGTGACCGTACAGTACAGGTACGCGGACTGCCGTCGGACTCACCTTCAACTCCGGCATCTCCAAAATCTTGCGAGATTCGTTAACTAGCTTCATTTCCTCTTTGGTATATCCGTTGTCGAGAAAGACGTCACACTGCGGAAGTACGTTAAACGCCATCGGGTAGTGCGCGTCCTGCGATGCCAGTGGGAACAACGTCGGCGTGATACGCCCGCCCTGTCGCCACTCCTCCACTTCCGAACGAAGTGCGTCGACCGCTTTTTGCCCCATGCCACTCACGGCTTGGTAAGTGGAGATGACGACGTGCTCCAATCCGAATTCCTTGAGGGCGTTGAGAGCGACCATCAGTTGAATCGTAGAGCAGTTCGGATTGGCGATGATGCCTTGATGATGGTCGACCGCATGCGCATTGACCTCTGGCACCACCAGTGGAACGCTCTTGTCCATCCGGTACGCCGAACTGTTGTCGACGACGACCGCTCCACGCTTTACGGCCTCAGGTGCAAACACCTGGCTCGTCGTCGCGCCGGCGCTGAACAGGGCAATATCAATGCCCTCAAAAGAATCCGGACGAGCAACTTCTACTTCTATCAATTGACCGGCAAACGAGATGGTCTCTCCGGCAGACCGTTCGGATGCCAGAAGTTTCAATGACTCAAACGGGAAATTCCGACGTTCCAACGTCTGAATCATCTTTCGACCCACGGCACCCGTCGCGCCGAGTACTGCAATGCGGTACTGAACTTTTCTCTCCATGCATAATCCCCTTTAGTCTCCGAAGAGATGGCCCCGTAGGGCCTGGTTGCACGATTAGGACGGCCGCTCTTCCCGCCAGCGTTCTAGCAAAACAGGTTGCAACTGATGCCGTTCCAGTGCCGCCGAGAGCGTCTCCGGAATTAATCTCATCAATGATACCAATGAGTTTATTTTAACATGTGGAGCATCCTGACCGAATGGAACAAAGTAAATGTTTTTCGTATTCATCAGACGTGCAATATTATACATGCTTAAACCCAAACCATCATTGGTTGAAATCGCTACGACGACGGGACGGTCGTTGCGAAGGGTCGACTTCGCGGCCATCAGGACGGCCGAATCGGTGTTCGCCTGGGCGAACCGACTCAAGGAACTGGCCGTGCACGGAGCGATGAGCATGACGTCGAGCCGCTTCGAAGGCCCCAGCGGTTCCGCTTCAGGGATGGTTGTAATCGCCTTTTGTCCCGAGACTTCTTCGATTTTCTTCGCCCATTCCCCTGCTTCGCCAAATCGCGTTCCAGTATTGAGGACAGCATTGGAGAACACCGGAACCACGGTCGCACCCAACTCTACTAACCGCTTGACCTCAGGAAAAATTTCCTCGTACGTACAGTGACTGCCCGTAATGCCAAACCCAATGGTTTTCCCCTTCAGCTCCATATGTCTTCCTCCTTATGTCCTCCATCAGATTCCTCCGCGAGGATGCGCGAGAGTGAACGAGCGATGATCCGACCAGCGGTCTTCGGTGCGACCAGACCAGGTAGACTCGGCGCCAATAGCGCCCGCATTCCACGGCGCTCGGCATAGCGAAAATCTGTGCCGCCCGGTTTTGACGCGATGTCGATGATCACACAGTCGCGAGCCATCTCCTTCAACACACCCGCGTTGAGCACGAGGGCGGGAATGGTGTTGAAGACGATGTCGGCGCGGCGCACCGCATCCTCGATCTGTTTGAGCGGAACGGGAATGAGCGACATTTCGTCGACTCGGGCGAGGTCGGACGCATGGCGTGCGCAGACCTGCACGTTCGCCCCCATCGCGCGCAATTTGTGGGCCAACGTCTGACCACATCGTCCGAATCCCAGGACGACGGTGTTGGCACCGTGCAACGTGATATCCGTTTCCTCCATGGCGATGGCGATGGCGCCTTCAGCCGTGGGAATTGAATTGAGAATGGCCACTTCGTCAAGCTCCATCAACTTGACGAGTTGTAAAGAGTGGCTGTTGCACCACTCTGTCAAAACGGATCGGGCGATGCCTGTGAATACAAACGCCCCCGGGCGCAGGGCCGCAAAATGACTCTCCGTCAGCATAACCGGCTCCGGCGCGAACTTCGTGTCGACGCGCCCATCGTTTTCCATCCCAGCAATCGGTAAGACGAGTGCATCCGCTTTGGCAAGTACCTCTTCTGTCAGCTCCCCATACACGGTATCCGTGTAGTCGCGATGGATGTCGGAGAAACCCACCAACGTAGCACTCGCGTCGTTATCCACGACCTGAGCGATGACTTCGAGCTGCCGCGCATCTCCACCAACAAACACCAGGTGTTTTCCAGTTAACATACTGTTGTTTTCACCCCTTGACGCGTCTACAGGTAGCATATGTGCACTCGCCCAAAGGGGTGAAAACACGAACAGGCCATCCCTAGTCATCTATGATGACTTTTGGGATGGCCCATTGAGTTGGACGATGAAGTGTTGGGAGTGCTAGCCGACTTACCCCTTGATTCCGGTCGAACCAAATCCGCCGTCGCCGCGCGCCGTCTCTGCCAATTCAGTCGCCCTCACCCAAGCAACGACGTGAATGGGCGCGATGACCAGTTGAGCGATCCGATCCCCAGGGGCAATGACTACCATTTCTTCCCCGAAGTTCGTCAGCAACACTTGGAGTTCTCCGGTGTAATCGCTGTCGACGACGCCCACTCCGTTACTCAGCGCAAGGCCGGATCGCCATGCCAGGCCGCTGCGCGCATAGACCAGAGCAACGAGATCGCGACGTGGCAGCTGAATGGCAATGCCTGTAGGGACCCGAACGCGCGCACCCGGCGAAACGGCAAGAGACTCCGCGAGGACCGCGTGTAGGTCCATACCGGCCGCGCCTTCAGAAGCGTACGCAGGCATGTAGTTCGGTTCGAACAAATCGGAGACGACGCGAAATGAGACCTGAATTTCCGACCCGCTCATGCCATCGCCTCTGGTACCAGCGCCGCAAAGTCGATGCCGGCGATAGGCCCGACGGCGGACAGTGCGAAACCGTCCTGGAACAAGCGGTGCGCGATGTCCTTCACTTGCGCGACCGTGACGGCGTCGATACCTGCCAGGGTCTCCTCGACAGGGACCTCGCGATTCAACAGCAGCTCATTTTTGGCAATGCGACTCATCCGGCTGCCAGAGCTCTCGAGTCCGAGCATCATGGCACCTTTCACCTGTTGCTTTGTCTTCTCCAAGTCGCTGGCGGTCAGCGACGTCTGCGCAAACGTTCGGCAAATGCGCTGGATGGATTGAACGACCGACTCGACGTGATCCGGCGACGTTCCAGCGTAAATTCCGAACATGCCGGCATCCTGATAAGCCGTGTGGAAGGAGAACACAGAGTACGCCATGCCCGCATCTTCGCGAATCTCCTGAAACAGCCTCGACGACTGGGTTCCACCTAAGATGTTGTTCAACAAAATGAGCGGATACAACTCCCCGGTCCCTGCCGGAAGTCCGAGCGTTGACAGGCAGAGGTGGACCTGCTCGATATCCTTCTGGCGGGTCACCAAGGAGCGGTGAAACGGGGGGGCTTGAATCGACCGGTTCGATCCAGCGACAGAGCCCGACATCCCGCCAAACAGTCGCTCTACCTCGCGCACGGCGGTCTCTTCGTCAATGTGTCCGGCGACGGCGATGACGATATTGTGCGGATTGTACTGTTCGCTGACGTACTTGCGCAAATCCGCCGATGAAAACGACTCCAGATTGGATTCTGTCCCGAGAATGGTATAGCCAAGCGGGTGTCCGCGGTACGTTCCCTCCGCCAGAAGGTCCATGACCAGCTCATCCGGCGTATCTTCGTACATATGAATCTCTTCGATAACGACCCGCTTTTCCTTTTCCAGTTCTTCTTCCGCGAAGGTCGACGAAAGGAGCATGTTCGCGAGCGTATCCAGCGCGATGGTGAAGTGTTCATCCAATACGCGGGAATAGTAGCACGTGTACTCCTTGGAAGTAAATGCGTTGACCTGTCCGCCTAGTTCGTCGAACACTTGCGCCAACTCTTTGGCGGAATAGCGGTCGGTCCCCTTGAAGAACATGTGCTCCAAAAAGTGACTGACCCCGTTCTCTTGCTCTGTCTCATAGCGGGATCCGGTTTTGACCCACACGCCAATACTAACAGAGCGCAGAGTCGGAATTTCTTCGCCTACGACGCGAATCCCGTTAGGCAGTTGTCTATGATATGTCACCAAAGTGCCTCCTCAACCATACCGAACAGTGCTTATGGCAATACGTCCAATATAGCAAATTCAATCCATAACACTCAAGACACTGGGTGGCTTGACGGCTGGCCGCTCAAACACGACATCCTCCACCGTTTTGGCGTGGTAGCCGCTGGTTTCAATCAGCTTCAAAATTTGCGGCAACGCCTGAACCGTCGGTTGTGTTGGGTGCATGAGCAGTAAACAGCCAGGCGTCAATCCCCGTTTTGCCCGCGCGACGATTTGGTCAGCTGGCGGGCGACGCCAGTCCACGGTGTCGGCCGTCCACAGGATGGTGTACATTCCACGCTCCTTCGCGAGCGTCACAAGCCGTTCATCATATGCACCCGCCGGAGGTGCGATGATGCGAACCGGCTTACCTGTGATACGCTCAATCGTCGCGTTGGTTCCGTCCAGTTGACCAACCAACTGGTGCCGCGTCAGCCTTCGAAAATCCGGGTGTCCCGTACCGTGGGAACCGATGGCATGCCCCTCCCGCTCAATTTGTTTGGCCAGGTCTGGATGAGCTTTCACCCACTGTCCGTCCAGGAAAAACGTGGCGCGTACGCCGTACTTCTCAAACGTCTTCAACATCGCAGGAACGTACTCTTCGCCCCAGGAGACATTGACCATCAACGCGATGGACTTCTCGGTACTCGGCCCCCGGTAAATCGGCTCAGCCCGAAGTGACGCTGCGGATACCGCCGGTCGCACCGGTTTCCAAACCAAGTGCAGTTTTCCATCCGTCGAGGCTTTTGTCGCAACGCGACTCGCCCCCTCATCCAATGTCCACCCCGCGAGTCCAGGCACTAAGCGCCAAACCCGATCAATGCGCGCATCCACTGGTGTCGTACTCATCTCTTCGCCGTATTGGTCTAGTTTATGTAATGCCTGCTCCTGTTGACTGGCCGCTGCCGGGCGCGCATCCGAACCAAATGCAGAATAGGAGCCAAATAACCCAATCACACTGAGTGCCGCCAGCGCCGTACGCATGTTGTGCAAACGTTTCACGTTCATCCCTCCGCGATAGTCGTGTGCGGTTAGGGTGCCCCAACGGTGCGTAAAACAAAAAAAGCCCCAAATTGGGGCTCTTCCATAGGATGCTATCAATAGCCGATCAAAGGGCCTACAACTGGTCTACTCGCGAGTCGACGGGTGTGCCGTAGGCTTGTCCGCGCTGTCCTTCAGGACTTCCTTGCGAGACAAGTTGATTCGACCCTGATTGTCGATCTCGGTCACTTTCACCGTAATTTCGTCCCCGACCGAACAGATGTCTTCCACCTTCGCCACGCGGGAGACATCCAATTGCGAGATGTGAACGAGTCCTTCCTTGCCCGGCAAGACTTCGACAAACGCCCCGTACTTCTCGACGCGTGTCACTTTACCGACGTACACATGACCGACTTCAACTTCTCGAACGATGTTGCCAATCATCTCTTTCGCCTTATTGGCCCGCTCTACTTCAGAGCTGTGGATAAAGACGCGACCATCCTGTTCGATGTCGATTTTGACGCCAGTCTCTTCAATAATCTTGTTGATCACACGTCCACCCGGTCCAATCACGTCGCGGATCTTATCGGGATTTATCTGAACAGTGATCACGCGCGGTGCGTACTTCGATAGATCTTCACGCGGTATGGAAATAGCCTCCATCATCTTGCCCAAGATGAACATCCGGCCTTCGTGCGCTTGCGAAAGCGCCCGCTCGAGGATTTGGCGGTCGATCCCCTTAATTTTAATATCCATCTGCAGGGCCGTAACGCCTTTTTCCGTACCTGCCACTTTGAAGTCCATGTCGCCGAGGTGGTCCTCGAGACCTTGGATGTCCGTCAAAATGGCAACCTGGTCTTGTTCTTTCACAAGCCCCATGGCAATGCCCGCGACCGGTGCCTTAATCGGTACACCAGCATCCATCAACGCCATCGTACTGCCACAAATGCTCGCCTGCGACGTAGAACCATTCGACTCCAGAATCTCCGAGACCACCCGAATGGCGTAAGGGAACTCTTCCGGAGACGGAATCACCGGATCTAAAGCGCGTTCTCCAAGCGCCCCGTGTCCGATGTCCCGCCGGCTCGGCGCCCGAAGTGGACGAGCCTCCCCGACGCTGAACGGAGGGAAGTTATAATGGTGCATATACCGGTTGGACGCCTCGAGTTCCAATCCGTCGAGCATTTGCTCGTCGCCCATGGCACCAAGGGTACAGACGGACAGCGCTTGAGTTTGACCGCGCGTGAATAAACCGGAACCGTGCGTGCGCGGGAGCACGCCGACCTCACAGGAAATCGGGCGGATTTCGGTCAGCTTCCGGCCATCTGGGCGAATGCCCTCGTTCAAAATTGCGCGGCGAACTTCCTCTTTTAGAATGTCGTGCAGGATTTCGGCGATGGCGTCCTGCATCTCCGGGAACTGTTCCGCAAAGTGCGCCTGCACTTCTTCATTCAGCTCTGACAGCGCAGCCTCGCGCGCCAGCTTGTCCGAATTTCGAACAGCCGTCTTCGTGCGTTCCGTGGCATAGGCTCGAACGGCTTCATTCACAGCGTCATCCACGCGATGCAACACGACTTCGCGCTTGGTGGCCCCGACTTTTTCAGCAAACGCTTCGATTTCCTTGCAGATCTCTTGAATCGCTCTATGACCAAACAGTACCGCTTCGAGCACAATGTCTTCCGGAACTTCGTTTGCCCCAGCCTCGACCATGACGATGGCGTCCTTCGTACCAGCCAAGACGAGATGCATGTCGCTCTTTGAAGCTTGCTCGATCGTCGGGTTCAAGATGAACTCCCCGTCGACCAGCCCCACGATGACGCCTGCAATCGGTCCGTCGAACGGGATGTCAGACGCCGTCAGCGATGCCGAGGTCCCAATCATCGCGGCGATTTCCGGTGCGCAATCCTGATCGACAGACATCACGATATCCACCACTTGCACGTCATTCCGAAACCCTTCTGGGAACAGGGGGCGAATCGGGCGGTCAATCAGGCGAGAGGCCAAAATCGCCTTTTCACTTGGCCGTCCTTCACGCTTGATAAAACCTCCTGGAATCTTGCCTACTGCGTACAAGCGCTCCTCGTAATTCACCGTCAACGGAAAGAAATCCAAATCCTTTGGCTCTTTTGACGCCGTCACCGTGCAGAGCACTACTGTGTCTCCATATCTCACGTTGACCGCGGCCGTGGCCTGCTTCGCCAACTTGCCTGTTTCTAAGACGAATGGTCGTCCCCCAACTTGAAATTCGTGCCGTACTACCATGCGGTCACTCCTACCTCCTGCACCTCACACGCGGTGCATCATCATTCGAAATGCTCATATGTATACCATAACCCCGACCCCCAGTGGCCGATTCGACACAAATGTGGTAACGGGTATGGTGGAATACCTGTTGTGATCCAAAAGAAGCGGGCCGAAGCCCGCTCTTCTTACCTGCGCAGTCCTAGGGACTGAATCAATTCACGATAGCGATTGACGTCCTTCTTGCGAAGGTAGTTCAGCAAGTTTCTACGACGACCAATCATTTTGTACAAACCACGACGGGAATGGTGATCCTTCTTGTGGGTGCGGAAGTGCTCTGTCAAATAAGAGATACGTTCCGACAAGATTGCAATTTGAACTTCCGGAGACCCGGTGTCCGTTTCGTGAACCTGGTACTTTTCAACGATGACGCGCTTCGATTCGTTGTTCAACATGTCTTTATCCTCCTAAATCTGTTCAATCCCTGTAACGAAGAAGTGGTCGGGAGGTCACGTCCAAATCCGCGTAACAGTTCATTCGTGCGTTCACACACGAATGATAGCATAACACACAGAATCCAATCAACGCTAGTCCACTTTCCAGAGGTCAATCGGTTCCTGCCGGCAATCCCAACATGTCCTGTGCGGTTCTGCAATCGGATTGGATTTGAGCTTTGAGCTCGTCCAGTCCAGAAAACTTCCTTTCATCCCGAATGCGATGAAGAAATGACACTCTACAGCTTTCCCCGTACAAATCTCCATTAAACCCTAGTAGATGGACTTCCAAGCGATAATCTTGCCCCGCTACCGTCGGTCGGAAACCCGCGTTTAACACGCCAAACCAGTGCTCTTGAACACCCGCCCTGGAAATCTCGACACTGACGGCGTAGACGCCCGTCTTCGGCAGGACGTACTGGTCGATGTCGCCTAGATTTGCGGTCGGAAAGCCGATTAACCTTCCCCGTGCGTCGCCGTGCACGACCGTGCCGGTTATCGAGTACGGGCGGCCCAAGAGCGCTTCCGCCGCTTCGACACGCCCTTCACCGAGATGATTGCGAATGTGAGAACTGCTGACCTTGATGCCGTTCTGATCCACTTCACCGACGACGCTGACGCCGATGCCAATCTCGCTCGCGTAGGCCGTAAGCTTGGCGACGTCACCCTTTCCACCGCGGCCAAAGCGAAAATCCTGGCCGACGACGATACGCTCCAAGTTGAGCCGTGCGAGATGGGTCTTGACGAACATCTCTGCTTCGGTTGAAGCATACGCCTCATTAAAGTGAATGGTATAGAGGGCGTCGACGCCGTGATCCTGTAGAATGCGCGCCTTTTCCACGCTGGGTGTAAGCGACCGCAAGTACGTTTTATCCCCCGTCAGCACATAGCTTGGGTGGGGTTCAAAACACATGACCGCGAATCGCGTTCCAGGCTGAAGATAATGACGTGCCTCGTCCAAAATCGCTTGATGCCCAATGTGCACACCATCAAATTTTCCGATGGCGAGTACCTGCGGCACATCGCTCACTGCTGGCAGCCCGGTGACCTCGTACAACTGCAAGCTTATCCCCTCTTCCAGAACACTTTCTTCGGTTGCAAGACGAGCGTCCCGCGCAGTTCCTCAACCTCGGCGATGACTGCTAAACGTCCCTCGTCGGTCACCATCACCGTCTCGCGCACCGCAAAGTCACGCTCGGGCTTCGCAAGTTCCCGCAAGGGGATGCGCTGTCCTTTCGACAACCGCTCCAATATGCCGGTGGAAGCCGAAATAAAAGGGTATTCCGATAGCAGGGACATTGGCGACACGAAAAATTGCTCAGGGCGTTCGCTCGCTAAAAAATCTTCCAGAGACACGGCGGCGGAGAGTTTGGCCAGCCCCACTGCCACACGGCGAAGGCTCGCCATATGAGCAGGTACGCCGAGTCCTTCACCTAAATCTCGACAGAGCGCACGAATGTACGTCCCTTTCGAACAGGTGACAGAGAATGTCGCTCGCGCGACCTCACCCTCCACCTGCAGTGGACCGACTTCGAACTCGTGGATATGTACTTCTCTGGACGGCATGTCGACCGTTTCCCCTCTGCGGGCCAAATCATACGCTCGCTTACCGTCGATATGTACCGCCGAATACGCCGGAACCACCTGCTCTATAACACCTGTCAACGCGCCGACAGCACTCTCTACCAGCGCATCCGTGAGATGGCTTGCACTCGCGGACGCAATGACCTTGCCGCCCGCGTCATCCGTATCCGTCGCAAGCCCAAACACGACCTCACCCGTGTACCCCTTCGTGGAAGCAACCAGGTATTCCAAGAGCCGCGTAGCATCATCCGCGCACAGAACGAGCAGGCCACTCGCCAATGGATCTAGTGTCCCGGCGTGACCCACTCTGCGCGTGCCCAACTTGCGCCTTACTTTTTGCACCACATCGTGCGAAGTAGGGCCAACGGGCTTGTCGATGAGCAAAACCCCTCCACTACTCAAACACTCATCGCCTCCAACACAGACGACACAACCGCTTCAATCCGCTGACGCGCCATCGTCAAAGGGCCCTCTAACACACATCCCGCCGCGCGGGCATGACCACCGCCCCCAAACTGCTGCGCGATTACAGACACATCCACTTGGCGTTTGGACCGGAGACTCGCCTTCACCTTGCCGTCCGGCCGCTCGCGAAGCAGAACGCCGACTTCAACGGTTTCGACCGAGCGCGCAAAGGCAACCAAACCCTCCACGTCGTCCTCGGACGCGCCCGCTTCCTCTAACATCTTCCGATTCACAGAGATGAAAGCATAACGGCCGTCATGCGAGATATACATGTCGCGAAGCGCGAGTTGAAGCAGCGTCATTTGCGATCTCGTCCGCGCCTCCAAAGCGGGCTCAGCGATATCGTACGGTTGGACGCCGCATTCCAATAATTCCGCTGCAATTTGATGAACGGCACGGGTGGTATTCGGATAACTGAACCCGCCTGTGTCCGTGAGAATTCCGGTGTACAGACACTTCGCTAAATCGACGTCAATCGAAACCGAGAGTTCCAGCGCGACGTGATAAATGAGTTCACATGTCGCAGCCGCCTCAGCATCGACGCAGGAAGCCTCGCCGAAGCGCGGGTTCGTCTGATGGTGGTCAATGTTGATGACACGCGCATTTGCGGCCACAGCCTTCGAGACCGCCTCAAATCTCTGCTCATCCGCGCAATCCACGGCGACGACATCGTGATATAAGCCGTAATCCGCTTCCGAAATACGGCGAATCCGCTGGTACATCGGCAAAAATTGAAACCTTTCCGGTAGCGGTTCGGCTACGAGAAAGGTCCATTGCTTGCCGAGTGCCGTCAAGATGTGCGCCATTGCGAGTGCGCTTCCCAGCGCGTCTCCGTCCGGGCGCTCATGCGTGACGATAAGCCACGAAGACGCCGAATCAAGCGCATGAGAAACGCGCTTGATGGCCTCTACATCTCGTGGGACAGGTAGCCACTGTGTCATCCCATTGCCCCCTGTTATTCGCCTGTAAGCGGCGAATCACCTGTTCGAATCGTCTTCAACACGTGTTCGATGCGGGCACTGTATTCCCCCGAGTCATCCAGCCGAAAGGCCAGTTCCGGGGCGACGCGCATGTGTAATCTGCGGGCGACTTCGCCGCGGATAAACCCGGCAGCTTTGGTCAGCGCAGAAATCGTCGCCGATCGCTCGTCCTCGCTGCCCAGGACGCTTACATACACCTTTGCGTGTTGGAGATCACCAGATACCTCGACACGCGTGATGGTGGCGAAACCGACACGAGGGTCCTTCACACTGGAACGGACGATATCGGCGAGTTCCTTTTTCATCTGCTCGGACACTTTTTGTACGCGTATACGAGACATACATTCACCCTCCGTTACAACGACGTACGCTACGGTTGCCGAAAAGGGCCACCGCACAAAACGCTGACCCTTTTCGAACCATACAACTGGACGCAAGTTGTTATACTTGCTTGACTGCTTCCATGACGAACGCTTCGATGACGTCACCATTCTTGATGTCGTTGAATTTCTCAAGCGTTACACCACACTCGAACCCAGTCGCCACCTCGCGTGCATCGTCCTTGAATCGCTTCAACGAGTCCAGTTTGCCCTCGTACACGACAATTCCGTCACGAATCAGACGAGCTTCCGCATCGCGGGACAATTTACCGTCTGTAACGTAACAACCCGCGACCGTACCAATTCTCGAAATCGTAAAGGTGTCTCGCACTTCGGCATGACCCAGTACCACTTCCTTGTACTCGGGTTCGAGCATTCCCTTCATCGCCGATTCGAGCTCGCTGATGACGTTGTAAATGACGCGATACAGGCGAATGTCGACCTTTTCCGCCTCCGCCATCCGCGTCGCGTTGGCATCCGGACGGACATGGAAGCCGATGACAATGGCGTTCGAAGCGGAAGCGAGCGATACGTCAGACTCTGTAATCGCACCGGCGCCACGGTGAATGACCTTCACCCGCACACCAGAGACGTCAATTTTTTCAATCGACTGGACGAGCGCTTCTACGGAGCCCTGCACGTCAGCCTTCACGATGACGTTCAGTTCCGCCACTTTGCCCTCTTGGATTTGACGATAGAGGTCATCCAGCGTCACTTTTGACGTCGTTTGCATCTGTTCCTGTTTCTCGCGGTTCGTACGCTTGTCGACCAGGTGGCGCGCGCTGCGTTCGTCGTCGTAGACGACGAATTGATCGCCTGCGCTCGGCACACCACCGAGGCCCTGAATCTCCACAGGTGTGGACGGTCCAGCCTGTTTCATACGGCGACCCAGGTCGTTCACCATCGCGCGAACGCGACCGTAGGTCGTACCTGCGACGACGATGTCGCCCACCTTCAAGGTTCCGTTCTGCACGAGAACAGTGGCAACGGAGCCACGGCCCTTATCCAACTTCGCCTCGATGACCGTACCGCGCGGACGGCCCGCCGGATTCGCCTTCAACTCCTGCACATCTGCGACCAAAAGAACCATCTCGAGCAATTCGTCGAGACCCTCTCGCTTGAGCGCGGAGATGGGGGCAAAAATCGTATCGCCACCCCAGGACTCAGAAATCAAGCCGTACTGCGTCAGCTCTTGTTGTACCCTATCCGGGTTCGCATCCGGCTTATCCATCTTGTTGACCGCCACGATAATCGGCACGTTTGCCGCTTTGGCGTGGTTGATAGCCTCGACCGTCTGCGGCATGACACCGTCGTCAGCCGCGACCACGAGAATGGTCAAATCGGTCACCTGTGCCCCACGCGCGCGCATCGTCGTGAACGCTTCGTGGCCAGGTGTATCCAAAAATGTGATAGGACGGCCGTTAACCTCGACCTGATACGCACCGATGTGCTGCGTGATACCGCCCGATTCCGTCGTGGTGACCTTACTCTCGCGGATGGCGTCGAGCAACGTCGTCTTACCGTGATCGACGTGGCCCATGATAGTCACGACCGGCGGACGAGGTTTCAACGATTCGGCATCCTCTTCTTCGATCAACATGTCGAGCGCTTCCTCGTCGACAGGCTCAACGACCGTCAGCGTCACGCCGTATTCACCCGCGATGAGTTCCATCGCGTCGGTGTCTATCTCCTGATTGATGGTCGCCATAATGCCGAGCATCAACAGCTTCTTGATCAGATCAGCAGGTTCCCGCTGCAACAGCTTCGCGAAATCGCCAACCGACATTGCGCCTTCGACCGTCACCTCAGTCGGCAACGCAGGTGCCTGACGGCCACCGCCGCGACGCTTGGAGCGCTGCAGTTTCTGCTCGTTAAATTCCTCGTGCCGTGCGAAAGCATCGCGATCGCGGCCCTTATCCTTATCCTTATCCTTATCCTTGCGCAAGCTCCCTGGCGCCGCCGGCTTTTGTTGTGCAGCCACGCCGCCTGCTGCGGGCCGGCCTGCTCCGCCCGGTCGGCCACCGCCGCCGCCAAATCCACCGCGGTTCCCGTCGCGGCCCGGTCCACCCGGTCGGCCACCGCCGCCGCCAAATCCACCACGATTGCCGTCGCGGCCCGGTCCACCCGGTCGGCCACCGCCGCCGCCAAATCCACCGCGGTTCCCGTCGCGACCCGGTCCACCTGGTCGGCCACCGCCGCCGCCAAATCCACCACGGTTGCCGTCGCGGTTCGGTCCACCCGCTCCCGCTGGTCGGTTGCCGCCAAATCCACCGCGGTTCCCGTCGCGGCTCGGTCCACCTGCACCTGCTGGACGGTTGCCGCCGCCACCTTGGCCGTAACGTGGGTTCCCCCCCGTACCGCCGCTGGAATAACCGGGACGATTGTCGCGACCGCCTACATCGCGGGGCCCACGAGACGAGAAGTTGCCTTGGTCCTGCCGAGGGCGTCCTTGACCGTTGTACTGGTTCGGACGGTCACCACCTTGAGCTCGTCCGGCACCCGTACGCGTGTCGTCATTTCGACGTTGATCCCCGTAAGAAGACCGCCCACCACCAGTATTTGCGTCATTGCTGCGCGGGCGGTATTGCCCGTCGTCGCGGCGCACATTGCCCTGGCGGTCACCCTCTCGACTCGTCGGTCTCGCGGTCTGACCCGTTTGGTCGGCCATTACCCGATCACGGCCCACGCCAGCACCCTGGCTGTTATCCGTTGCGTTTGTCATCTGATTGTCTGCGTTGTCCTCTGTCTTCATCGTATCCTGTCGTCGCTGCTGTCGCTCGCGCAATTCTTTTTCCACCTCATGCGCATGCCGCTCAGCCGCGCGTTTCTTAACATCCGAAAAAAAGTTTTCTACCTTACCGATGGTCGCTTCATCCATGACACTCATGTGATTGGCGACAGGAATATCCAAGCGGGTCAATATCGTCAAGATCTCCTTGCTCGACATGTTCAACCGTTTGGCATATTCATACACTCGAACTTTCGTCAAACGCTCCACCCCCGTTTAGTTCCCCGAATCGTTCCAGCAACTTCGCCGCAAACCCAGCGTCACTCACCGCGATGGCAGCCGCTGCGTCCCGACCAATCGCCCGACCCAGTTGCACCTTGTTCGCAAAAGTGACACAGGGAACTCCGTACGTGTTCGCCTTGTCATGCAACTTTTTGCGGCCGTTGGCACCCGCATCTTCCGTCACGACGACCAGTTTGGCCTGAGCCGAGGCGATGGCCGCGAGAATTCGCTCCTGTCCGTCGACGACGGCGCCAGCGCGCCGCGCGAGGCCGATGAGTCCAAAGACTTTGTCCACGAGCCCTACACTCACGATGGATTCACCGCTTTTTGCAACTGCTGGGATAGTTGGGCGTACACGACGTCAGGAATATTCGTCTTGAGCGCGCGCTCCAGGGATTTGCGCTTCTGCGCCATCGCCAAGCACGATTCACTCGGGCACAGGTAGGCGCCGCGGCCGTTCTTCTTCCCCGTCAAATCGATCAGGACTTCGTCCTCCGGGGTATGAACAACGCGAATGAGCTCGCGCTTTGGCTTCATCTCCTGACAGCCGACGCACTTGCGCAAAGGCACTTTCCGAACCGTCGCCATGGTTTGCCCTCCCTTCACCGCCGCAGCGGACAGATGTCAAAAATCAGGGCTCTGTCAGCCAATCGTCCGACAGCTTCCCGAAGTCGTCATCGTCGTCGGACGCGTTGTCCAGTTCGCTAAACAGACCCGTTTCAGACGCCTGCGTCTCGCTCTTGATGTCGATCTTCCACCCCGTCAGGCGCGCCGCCAAGCGAGCGTTTTGGCCTTCCTTGCCAATCGCGAGAGACAGCTGGTAGTCCGGCACAATCGTGCGTGCCACCTTCTCCTCTTCGTCGATTTGCACTTCCATCACCTTCGCCGGGGACAAGGCGTTGGCGACGAATGTACCGGGATCTTCACTCCACTCGACGATGTCGACCTTTTCGCCACCCAGCTCCGTGACGACCGACTGAACCCGCACGCCCCGCGTGCCGACGCAGGCGCCGATGGGATCGACCTCTGGATTGCGCGAATGAACCGCAATCTTCGAGCGGTAGCCCGCTTCTCGAGAGACGGCTTTGATCTCGACCACGCCGTCGTAAATCTCTGGCACCTCGAGTTCGAACAGGCGCTTTAAAAGCCCTGGGTGACTGCGGGAGACCACGATTTGCGGCCCCTTCGTCGTGCGCTCCACGCGTGAGATGAACACCTTGATGCGGTCGCCCATCTGCAATTTGTCCGTCGGCATCTGCTCCGAATGCGGAAGAATCGCTTCCGTTTCGCCGAGGTCCACGTACGCGACGCGCGGGTCAATTCTGGCTACGATGCCCGTGACCACTTCTTCCTCGCGGTCGACGAACTTCCCGTAGATGACCGTGCGCTCAGCCTCGCGAATCCGCTGCGTCACCACTTGCTTTGCGGTCTGTGCGGCGATGCGCCCGAAGTCTCGCGGCGTCACTTCGATCTCGACGACGTCCCCAACCTGGTAGTTCGGGTTCATGTCCCGCGCCGCGTCCAAAGAAATTTCCAACCGCGTATCACTCGGTTCTTCGACCACGTTTTTGCGCGCGAACACGCGGACTTCGCCGCTGTCGCGATGGATGTCCACGCGTACATTCGCAGCGGAGTTAAAGTTTCGTTTATAACCAGAGATGAGAGCAGCTTCAATCGCTTCTAGGAGTACTTCCTTATCGATCCCTTTTTCCCGCGCCAGTTGTTCCAGCGCCTCTAAAAAGTCAACGTTCATGGAAGGGAATCTCCCCCTTTCCGCACCTTTTTGATGAGGTACACACCAGCCAAAAATTCGGCGCCTGTATCAAACCGCCAGCCGAGCTGCACACCTAGTCGAATGCGAGCGCCTCGCGACCGCTTAGAGTTGCACGGCGAGCCTGGCCTGAGCAATCTTTTCAGTCGGGATGGTGACCTCTTTCGACCGCGTCTTGACGCGAACTTCGAGCATCAACTCCGACTCCTCGTAGTTGCGCAAAATCCCCTCGAACGCCTTCTGTCCGTCCAGAGGTTCGTACAACGAAATGTGTACGTATTCGCCAACCGCACGCACAAAATCCGCCGGCTTTTTCAACGGACGCTCAGCGCCCGGGGACGACACTTCGAGGAAGTACGCGTTCGGAATCGGATCCACGATATCAAGCTGTTCAGACAGTTGTTCGCTGACCCGGCTGCAGTCGTCGATGTCCACACCTTCCGGTTTGTCGATGAAGACGCGGAGATACCAGTTGGCACCTTCCTTTTTATATTCCACATCAACTAGCTCAACGTGTTGTGCTTCTGCAATTGGCGTCACCAATCGCTCCACAATGTCAGTCACACGTTCTTTTGGCACACGTCATCCTCCTTGGTGCTTTCGTCACCCGTACGCCGAAAAGTGCCAAGCATAAATCAAAGAGTGGGAAATTGCCCCACTCTTGTCCGTACACGGTATACGAAGCCTAACGTCAATATTATATCATCGACAGAAAACGCCTGCAAATACTCCTTTGATTGTCAACTTATTTGCTTCGTGCTATCGTTTTAGCGGCACTCTACATGTAAGCACACATGGTAAACCGTGTGGGAGTGCCCCGAAAAGAAGGAGGATCTTATGCATACCGAGATTACCCGGATGCGCAATGTCGCCATTGTCGCCCACGTCGACCACGGCAAAACCAGCCTCGTCGACCAATTGCTCCGCCAGTCCGGACTCTTCCGCGACAACGAGCAGGTCAACGAGCGGGCCATGGATTCCAACGACCTGGAGCGCGAGCGCGGCATTACCATTCTCGCCAAAACAACATCGATTCCCTATAAAGATTACCGCATCAACCTAGTCGACACGCCGGGTCACGCCGATTTCAGCGGCGAAGTCGAACGCATCGTCAAGATGGTCGACGGCGTGCTGCTCGTCGTCGACGCCTTCGAAGGAGTCATGCCGCAAACCCGGTTTGTGCTCGAGAAGGCCCTCGGCGCCGGTCTCGTCCCGGTCGTCGTCGTCAACAAGATGGACCGGCCGAACGCCCGCCCACTCGAGGTCGTGGACGAGGTCATCGACCTTCTCATCGATCTCGGCGCCAACGAAGAGCAACTCGAGTTTCCCGTCGTCTACACGTCGGCCCTCCAGGGAACCGCGACGACCGATCTCGACGTCCCAGGCGAAGACATGGAGCCGCTCTTCGAATCCATCATCGAACACATCCCGGAGCCGGACGTCGATCCCACAGGTCCCCTCCAATGGCAGGTGACGATGCTCGACTACAACGACTACTTGGGGCGCATCGGCATTGGCCGCATCGCTCGCGGTGTGCTTCGCCAAGGCGAGAACGTCGCCGTGATCCAGCGGGATGGAAACGTCGTCCAGAAGCGCGTCGTGAAGCTGTTTGCGCACCAAGGTCTGCGCCGGATCGAAGTCGAGAGCGCCACAGCCGGCGACATCGTCGCAGTTGCTGGCATCCCAGACATCATGGTCGGCGAGACGGTCAGCGACGTGAACGTGCCTGAGGCACTGCCGCTGTTGCGCATCGACGAACCGACGCTGGAGATGACGTTCCGCGTCAACGACAGTCCGTTTGCCGGACAGGATGGCACGCACGTCACCTCGCGCAAACTCCGCGAACGACTCTTCCAGGAGCTCGAGTCGGACGTGAGTCTGCGCGTTCAGGAGACGGACGACGCCGACGTGTTCCTGGTGGCCAGCCGCGGGGAACTCCACCTCTCCATCCTCATCGAGACGATGCGCCGCGAAGGCTACGAACTCGCCGTTTCCAAGCCGCACGTCATCCTGAAGGAAGAAAACGGCCGCAAGCTCGAACCGATTGAGGAATTTGTGGCAGACGTCCCGTCCGATGCGGTTGGCTCCATCATCGAAGCCCTCGGCTACCGCAAGGGCGAGATGGTCAACCTGCAGCCGAGCGACCAAGGCGACATGACGAGGCTGGTGTTCCACGTGCCAACGCGGGGCCTCATCGGATTTCGGACGGAGTTCCTCACCATGACCAAGGGCTATGGGACGATGCACCACCGCTTCCACCAGTACGGGGAGTGGCGCGGCGCGGTCACGACTCGCCGCCAGGGCGTCCTCGTCTCGATGGATGCGGGCGACGCGACCGCTTACAGCCTTGGCAACCTGGAGGATCGAGGAACAATGTTCGTCACCCCAGGCACCCCGGTGTACGAGGGGATGATCGTCGGTGAGCACACGCGCGAAAACGACCTCACCGTAAACGTCACCAAGGCGAAACACCAATCGAACGTCCGCTCTGCCACCAAGGACGAGACGGTCCGCCTAAAGGCTGCTCGCACGCTGTCGCTCGAGGAGTCGATGACCTATATCGAGGACGACGAACTGTGCGAGATCACCCCGCACGCCATCCGCTTGCGCAAGCGGATCTTGAACAAGAGCGAACGCGAAAAAGCGCAGAAGAAAAAACGCCAGGACTGAGCGAACCGAGCGACTGTCTGGCTCAAATACGCAAAAAAGCACGCAGCCATGTCGGCACGTGCTTTTTCGCGTTCTCTACTAGCGCTCTCGGACAGCGGGGCAACCTTTGGCGGCACATCGGCCCGCCTCCACCGTCGCCAACCATTTCGAACATTTCGTGACTCTTTTTGAAGTGCTCCCTTGTCTGCCTACGACTCGACTTGGTACACCGGATAGCTCCCGAGCGCGACGACGTCGATCCCGGACGAGGCCAGTTGGCGCGTCACTGGAGCCAGACAGGAGCCCATCTCCGACGGGGACGCACTCGCGTCAAAGGACACATCCAAGTAGAACACATAATTTCCTAATCGATCCCCAACTGGGCGCGATTCGACCCGCCCGAGATTTAAATCGGCTTCTGCAAACGGTAGAAGCGCCCCCACGAGGCCCCCTGGACTGTGTGTAACTCCATGGAGGCACAAGGAGACCATGCGCTCAGACAGGCGCCAGCCCTGTGGTGTACCAACGCATGGGGACAGACCCCCTGGTGTGCCAACCAGCGCAAAGCGAGTCTCGTTGCCAGCTTGGTCCTCAATCGGCGACGACGAGCGCTCCAGCCCATAGCGCGCCGCAGCATTTCGGCCTGCGATGGCGACGGCCGCATCGTGCTGCGAGCCCGTGCCGCCTCCTTCTGCCATCTGCCTCACCGCCTCCGCCGTACTCGTCAACGCCACAGGAACTGCCTTTGGAAACAGTGACGCGATATGCTGCTGGCACTGAGCGAGCGCCTGGGGATGGGAATAGACCTGTTGAACGTCCTTGTAGGAGATACCCTTGCGATGAATGGCGTAGTGGTGAATCGGCACGGTGAATGCAGCCAGAATGGAAATCGGTTCACCGTCTCCCCCATCGCTCGCACGGCAGGCAGACTTCATCAACGTGTCCCACGTCTGCGCCACCGAACCTTGAATGCTGTTTTCGATGGGCACGCAGCAGAGCGCATTCTCAGCTTGGACCGAAGAGGTCTGCTCGATGACCAGAGGGATGGTCGTACACGGAATCAAATCAGCCTGTGCGAGCAACGCGTCACGAAGTTGAACGGCCGCATCGTGACTGTGTGTGCCTTCTGGACCAAGGTAGTACAATTTCACAAGTCATTCCTCCGGTCAGGGATCGCAGTCATCGACTGGCAATCGCGCGTTTGCCTCGATTATACAAGATTCGACGCGGATTCAGGGATTCGCCACAGAAAAAACGCCCACCGCGGACCCGGGCGCAGAACAGTGCACCAAGAATCCGCAGACGGACGTTTGCAAAGGATATGCGTTTAAGCCACGGGTGCCACCGGCCGGCACCTCGTGAGACCTCGCCGTTTAAAACAGATGCGTGACATCGCGGTACGTGATCACTACCGCGAACAGCATCAAGATGGCAAACCCGACGAAGTGGACGAATCCCTCTTTTTGCGGGTCGACCTTGCGACCTCTCACCAGTTCGATGATCATGAACAACAGGCGCCCCCCGTCCAACGCGGGAATCGGGATGAGGTTGAACATCCCAAGGTTCAGACTCAAGACGCCAGCGATCATGACGACGTTCCAAAAACCCAGCCGCGCCTGCTGGCTGATGACGTCGGCGATGCCGACAGGCCCTGACAAGGACGAAAACTGATGGTGCCACACCAACTGACCGTACGCCTGCACCGTCAGACCCGTATCCCGCACCATTTCGGAAAAACCGGCTGGCACGGTTCGAAGTGGATTATAGGACATCGTCGACTCGATGCCGATGAGCGCCTCTCCATTTTTTTCGATCTCGGGCGTCACCGTGACGGGCCGTGTTTGACCGTCGCGCGACACGAGCAGTCGTAGAGGTTTCGGCTTCGCTCCACCGGATATCAAATCCGCCTGAATACTCGACCTCAAATCGTCCCAACTGCGGATGGCGCGATTGTTGATCTGGACGATCTTGTCCCCGACCTGTAACCCCGCGGCGTAAGCTGGCGTATGTGGCTCGACTTCGCCTATCGTGGTGGTCGGGATACCCGTATGCATGTTGACGATGGCAAACAGGACCCCGGCCAGCAAGAAGTTCATCACGGGACCGGCAAGAATGACAGCTGCCCGTTTCCACAGCGGCTTACCCAGCATCTGTTCGTGTTTCTCGACGATGGGAATGGAGGAACGAGCGTTTAACATTACGCGCGCGTAGGGCTTGACAGGAAATGTGCGGATTCCCTCTGCCGTGTCGATGGCCATTTCCATCGCATCGGTCAGGTCCACGCGACGCACCGTACCGACGTAGCCACGCTTTAGGTCTTTCGGATCCCCGAGCCGAACGATTCGCAACTCGTCGTCTAATTCGTAAGCGACTTCTTGCCCCACAGGAAACCACGTCTCTTGCGGTGCCTCGCCGGCCATCTGCACGAATCCACCCAAGGGCAACAACCGGATGGAATACTCTGTCTCGCCGCGATTCCACTTGACGAGTTTCGGTCCAAACCCGATGCTGAAGATGGGAACGGCCACACCACTCTTCTTGGCGACGTAAAAGTGGCCGAATTCATGCAGCGTCACGCAGACCAAAAATACACAAACGATGGCGATGGCCGCCCTCACATAGAACTCTAAATGCGAAATGATAGGCAACTGTACATCCGCCTCTCCTCACGTGGTGTCCGACAAGGTAAAGGTACTCTGTGCACACGCCGCCTCACGTTCAACATCGTTTATAGACGGGAAGCGATCCGCCGTGCGTGTTCACGCGCTTGCCGATCCATTGCCAAGACCTCATCCACTGTTTGCGCAGAGCCTGCCGCCACCGAATCGAGCGTGCGCTCGACGACCGCCGGAATCTGAACAAACGTGATGCTCCCTTGCAAAAATGCCTCCACCGCAATTTCGTTCGCCGCGTTCAGTACGCAGGGCGCAAGCCCGCCGGCTCGTCCAGCCGAGATGGCCAAGCGCAGACTTGGGAAGCGCTCCGTGTCAGGCTCTGTAAACGACAACTGATTGTATTGTGCAAAATCGAGTTTCGGCCATGGGAGATTCACACGCTGTGGATATGTCAATGCATACTGAATTGGCAAACGCATGTCGTGGGTCGCCAGTTGTGCCATCACAGAGCCATCGACGTATTCCACCATCGAGTGGATGATGCTCTCTGGATGTACGAGCACCTTGATCTTATCATATGGTGCATTGAACAAATGATGCGCTTCAATCACTTCGAGGCCCTTATTCATCAGCGTGGCGCTGTCGACCGTGATCTTGCGGCCCATCGACCAATTTGGGTGCCGCAGGGCGTCCTCGACCGTCACGTGCTCCAAATCGCCCTTCGAGAGCGCGCGAAATGGCCCCCCTGACGCCGTTAGAATCCACTGCTCCACCTCGGCGTGACCTCCTGCCAGCATACACTGAAACAGCGCACAGTGTTCGCTGTCGACAGGAATGACCTCGGCCCCGGACTCTCTCGCTGTCGCCATAATAAACGTACCTGCCGCCACCAGGCACTCTTTGTTGGCAAGTGCCAGCCGCGCCCCACGACGAACGGCCTCCAACGCCGGACGAATTCCGCGCGCGCCCATCACGGCATTGACCACCACGTCCGTCTGGTACCGAGCACACGCCGCCAACCCGTCGTCCCCGACGAGGACCTCAGGTCGAGGGGCGCCGCCGAGCAGCAGGAGCAAGTGTTCGCGCGCCTCCTCGTCGGCCACGCCGACTAAGTCAGGTTGAAATCGTTTGACTTGTTCGGCGAAAAGCGACATATTTCGACCGGCGACAAGCACACTTGCACGCACTTCGTCAGAGAGGGCGGCAACCACCTCAAGGGTACGCGTGCCAATTGCCCCGGTCGAACCAAGTACCGCTACGGTTTGCATGTGTGATGTTCACCTCACGTTTTGGTTGAGAAACTGTGTGGTTTGATGGCGTTGTTCATTGAAACCACGTATGGGCCCCGTGCACGATGATCCAAAACGCAAAAGGCGAGGCGAACAACAGACTGTCGACCCGGTCGAGCATGCCTCCATGCCCTGGAAGCAACTTCCCTGAGTCTTTGACGCCAGCCGCCCGTTTATACGCGCTTTCGATTAAATCGCCTAATTGACCAAATACAGAAATCACGGCACCGAGTACCGCATAAACCCAGATATCGTATGTAGGATGAGCGATGGATCCAAATACCACAGCGCCGATGGCACCGCCGACAACCCCGCCGAGGGACCCGCTGATGGTCTTCTTCGGACTGATTTCCGGCAGTAGTTTCGGACCTTGGACGAATCTTCCGACAAAGTACGCGGCAGTATCCGTCATCCATACGGCCACAAGGAACAACCAGAGCCAGAACCACCCCGCTGGCATGGCCCTCAGTTGACCCATTGCGTATCCGCCCACCGCGATGTACAGGGCGCCGATGGTTTGAAGTGCCATCGATTGAACCTGAACGCGATTCCGGCTAAACACAGGTACGGCGAGTATGATTCCGACCAACACAAAGAGCACAAATGGCTGATAAAAAAAACGCGGGAACCACTCGATCACACTGGCGAGCAGCACCCCATAAACCGTTACAGGACCATACCATTTAGCCCGATGCATTGTGGCGAATTCGACGACGCCCGCGACCGTGCACAGCCACACCAGAACCCGCCAGGCGATGGGGCTACCGAGAACCAAGACCGCCAACACCACGAGCCCCGCGATGGTTGCTGTAATTACGCGTGTCTTAAGCATGCGACACCTACTCTACATCTCCATATCGACGTTTGCGGCCACCGAAATCGAGGATTGCTTGATATAAGTCGTCCTTGCCAAAATCCGGCCACAACACGTCGGTAAACCACAACTCTGCATATGCAGCCTGCCAGATGAGAAAGTTGCTCAGACGAATCTCACCGCTGGTCCGAATGACGAGGTCTAACGGCGGCAGCCCCGCGGTATCGAGATAGCTCTCGAAACGCTCCTCAGTCAAATCTTCGACGCAGAGATCGCCTTCGGCGACCGCCGAGGCGAACCGGGACATGGCCGACATCAATTCAGCCCGACCACCGTAATTCAGGGCGAAGTTGACGATCATCCCCGTGTTCTCCGCCGTCCGTTCGAGCGAATTGCGTACTGTTTCCTGCGTATATGGAGGAAGTACAGATGTGTCACCCATAAACCGAACACGAACGCCCCGACTCACCAACTCGTCGATTTCCGTCCGAAAAAACTGTTCCGGCAGATGCATCAAGTACTCCACTTCAAGCATCGGCCGTTTCCAGTTTTCAGTAGAGAAAGCATATAAAGTAACGCACTCAATGCCAAAGTCGTCGCATGCGCGAATGACTTCGCGCATCGCTAGCATTCCCGCTCGGTGTCCGGCCATTCTCGGCAGGCCGCGCCTTCGGGCCCACCTGCCGTTGCCGTCCATGATAATTCCGACGTGACGAGGTTTGACTTTGAGCGGTGGATGCTCGACTGTTGTTGCACTGGCTCGTTGTCCACGTCCCCAACCTTTAAACAAGTCTCGCATCCTCCTCCGTCCAGAAATGTCCTTAAACCTGTGTAACGTCTTTCTCCTTATCTTCCAACAAACTGTCAATCTGCGCAATGGATTTATCTGTTACCTGTTGAATTCTGTCCATCAGGCGGCGCGCTTCGTCCTCTGTGATGTCACCGCTCTTTTCCGCCTTTTTCAACTCATCGTTGCCATCGCGGCGGATGTTGCGAACGGATACCCGCGCCTCCTCTGCGAGCTTGCGAACTTGTTTGACCAACTCTTGACGGCGCTCTTCCGTCAAGGCCGGGATGATCAGGCGAATGACACTGCCGTCGTTGGATGGGTTGAGGCCAAGGTCAGATTTCTGAATCGCCTTCTCAATTTCCCCGAGCATCGACTTCTCCCAGGGCGAGATGACCAGTTGGCGCGGTTCTGGAGAGGTGACGCTCCCCACCTGATTTACAGGCATTTGCGAACCGTAGTAATCGACCATCACCTTGTCGAGCATCGCTGGCGTCGCGCGTCCTGCCCGTACAGACGCAAATTCTCGACGCAGGTTCTGGAACGCCTTATCCATACGCTCCTGCACGTTCTGAATGACTGCTTCACTCATTGGAAACACCCTTTCCGACAATGGTACCAATCGTTTCGCCCATCACAGCGCGGCGAATATTCCCTTCCTCACCCAGTGCAAACACGAGCAGAGGAATGTTGTTGTCCATGCAGAGGGAGGCGGCCGTCGAGTCCATCACGCCAAGTCCCTCATTGAGCACTTGCATGAACCCTATCTCATCATATTTCGTGGCCGACGGGTCTTTCTGCGGATCTGCATTGTACACGCCGTCGACTCCATTTTTCGCCATTAGGATGACTTCCGCCTCGATCTCGGCCGCGCGCAGTGCCGCCGTCGTGTCGGTCGAGAAGAACGGATTTCCGGTCCCCCCGGCAAAGATCACCACGCGACCCTTCTCCAAATGGCGAATCGCACGGCGGCGGATATAAGGCTCTGCAACCTGCGACATTTCGACGGATGTCTGCACCCGGGTATCAACACCGATTTTCTCTAGAGCATCCTGAAGAGCCAGTGCGTTCAGCACGGTTGCCAACATTCCCATATAATCTGCTGTCGCCCGATCCATCCCGCGCGCACTCCCAGAAATCCCCCGCCAAATGTTGCCAGCGCCAACAACCACGGCGACCTGGATATTCAATACGGCGATCTCCTGGATCTGACGGGCGATGTCATCAATGGTGACCGGATCTATCCCGTACCCCGCTTCTCCTGCCAATGCTTCTCCGCTGAGTTTCAAAATCACACGATGATATTTCGGTGTCGGTGTCGTCAAGGCCGTCCCTCCGTCTCCCCAATCGTAGTGTAAACGCTAGAGGAGGGAACACAAGCGTGTTCCCTCGTCGTTGTTATTTCAAATTACTTGCGAACTTGTGCCATCACTTCGTCAACGAAGTTCGCTTCGTTCTTCTCAATACCTTCACCGACGACGTAACGCGCAAACCGGCGAATGGAGATATTTTCTCCAATCGTCGCGATCTTTTCACGCAGCAACGTGTCGATGGTCTTGTCTGGATCTTTGACAAATTGTTGTTCCATCAAACAGATGTCCTTAAAGAACTTGTCAATCCGGCCTTCGACGATCTTCTCGACGATCTTTTCTGGCTTTCCTTCGTTCAGCGTCTGAACGCGAAGGATTTCACGTTCCTTCTCGACGATGTCCTGTGGCACTTCTTCACGGCGAACGTACTGCGGATTCGCCGCGGCGATATGCATTGCAACGTCCTTCACAAAGGTGCGGAAGTCTTCATTCTTGGCCACGAAGTCCGTCTCGCAGTTGACTTCGACGAGCACGCCGATGCGGCCACCTGCGTGAATGTAGGATTCCACCAAGCCTTCTGCAGCCACGCGGCCTGCCTTTTTCGCAGCGGACGCAAGCCCGCGCTCACGCAGTACCTCCGTAGCGCGTTCGAGGTCTCCCTCCGCCTCGGTCAACGCCTTTTTGCAGTCCATCATGCCGGCGCCAGTCTTCTCGCGCAACTCTTTGACCATTGCTGCCGTTACTTCTGCCATTTGTTTTTCCTCCTTATGTTATGTACGCACGGGCGCATCACATTTACACAAAAAAGGTGACGAGAGCTAAACGCACCCGTCACCTCCCCGTCACAATTTACGCAGTGGTTTCTTCGCCTTGCGTGCCTTCGAGAACAGCATCGGCCATTTTGCCCGTCAGCAGACGCACAGCGCGGATAGCGTCATCGTTGCCCGGAATCACGTAGTCAATCTCGTCTGGGTCACAGTTCGTGTCGACGATGGCCACGATAGGAATTCCAAGCTTGTGCGCCTCTGCAACTGCAATCCGTTCCTTGCGAGGGTCGATGACGAACATCGCGCCAGGCATCTTGGTCATCCCTTTGATGCCGCCGAGGAACTTTTCAAGGCGTTCCATTTCCTTCTTGAGGAGGATGACTTCCTTCTTCGGAAGGACGTCAAACGTGCCGTCTTCCTGCATGCGTTCCAACTGTTGCAGACGACGAATTCGCTTTTGAATCGTATTGAAGTTGGTCAACGTGCCACCCAACCAACGTTGATTGACGAAGAACATGCCAGAGCGCTCAGCCTCTTCGCGAACCGCTTCCTGAGCCTGCTTCTTGGTTCCTACAAAGAGAATCGTTTCGCCAGCAGCTGCGAGTTCGCGAACAAAGTTGTACGCTTCCTCCACTTTGCGAACCGTCTTTTGCAAGTCAATGATGTAAATACCGTTCCGTTCCGTAAAGATGTAGCGTGCCATCTTCGGGTTCCAACGGCGCGTTTGGTGTCCAAAGTGTACACCAGCTTCAAGCAATTGCTTCATCGAGATAATTGCCACAAGTGTTTCCTCCTTTAAGTTTGGCCTCCGAACAACTCATTCAATTCACCAACCTCGAAGACGAGGCACCAGGCAAATTGTCGTCGCTCGTGTGAGCTCCACCAGAGGTGGGCCGTTACACCGCACATTAATATAGCATACCGAGTACAAACAGGCAATAAACGCTATAAATTAGTTTGTCGAGCCATTCGCCTTCGTCTCCGGCCCCGACATGATTTGCCGCACGTAGGCCACTTCCGAGACAGGAACGGATAACGCACGTGCGATGTCGTCGTCGGAGCTCCCCGCCTCAAGCATGTCGAGAATTACAAAGTACAGCTCATCGGAGGGACTGACGCCCTCACCCGGGGTTGGACGCGGCTGCCGCTCGTCTATGTCAGCGGCCGATGGCAGCGGCATTTGCTCCAGGGCGTCCGAGTGGGCGCGCAGTCTGGCGGCTTGGTCGACTGCGGATGGCGCGACGGTATCCAATGGCCGCGACTGTACGCGCACCTCTAACGCCTGAACGGACTGCTCCAGTTGCTCCAACCGACACTCGAGGGCCCGCGTCCGCTCGTCAAACTCCGTATACAATTCCTTGAGCACTTGGATGGCTTCGTCGCTTGACGGACCCGATTGCCCGCTCGCATGTGCAACCCGAGGATTCGCCTGGACCGGGCCGAGTTGTGCCCCAGCCCTAAGCCACTTGAACAGTCCAAGGAAACCACCGTATTTTTTCCACCCACCTGACACCACGTACAACACAAATATCAAGATGACGCAAACGATGGCTAGGATCAGTGTGGTCATGCCGACTTTCCACCTATCACTAGATTTGCCGCTCCTCACCACGCGCCGTACGGATGGAGAACACGCGCGTGGGCAGGTCGAAACGAACAGTTCTACCATAGTGACCGCCCACGTCTTCTGTAACCACCGGAATTTGTAAGTCGTGCAGAAGCTCGGTGGTCACGTGGAC
The DNA here is from genome assembly GCF_026651875.1 of Alicyclobacillus fastidiosus. Classification (GTDB taxonomy): domain Bacteria; phylum Bacillota; class Bacilli; order Alicyclobacillales; family Alicyclobacillaceae; genus Alicyclobacillus; species Alicyclobacillus fastidiosus. Next base: position 3,575,846 of record NZ_CP104067.1, read on the forward strand.
GTTCCGATCGCCAATTCGCAACGCCTCCGTAGTTAGGTTCCGAAACATTTGCGCTCCCCCGGCCATCTTCGCCTGTAGGTGCAAAGGGCGTGCTCCCTCGCGCAACAACGCCTCATACAGCCACGGAATCGCGGTATCCGCATACTTTTGGGGATGCATCGGATTCGGCTTCGGAGCGTTTGGCAACATGATGTGAACCATGCCGGCGACGTCCACCTTGTCGTCGTACAGTACTAAACCGACGCAGGAGCCAAGTCCTGCGGTCACAATTTGGCCCGCGCGGCGAATCACGGCCCCCTCTGCGATGCCAATGCGCACTTGCTGCAGCGTGTCAGCCATGGTCAGGCGCCCTTCGCAATACCCGCAGGAGCGTTCGTGTTCCATCCACGTCCGGCAACATGAAGAAATGTCCGTCGATGGAGTGCTGTCCGTGCGCAAGCGACGTACTGATGAGAATGGCCTCGTTCTCGTCGTAGCCAGTCATCATCAATCCGATATCGAGAATCGCCGCGGCCATGTCAACGGCGACAGACGGTACAGATTGATTGAGCTGAATGTTACACAGATCGCTGATGGCCGTGACGTACGCGCCCGTCAGAATATTGCCCACTTCCGCCACGGCCGACAAGTCCAAGTCGCTGTAGTCCTCGCGCGAGTCTATCGGCTCAATCAATCGGTCTAACAGACGGTCGACACTCGCGAGGGAAAATAGAACGAACATATTCCCAGAGATCTCTCCACTGATGCGGATGAACACCGCCGCCACCAACCGCTCAGGCCCCCCGACGACATCGACGATGTCGCGAAAGGGACAAAGCCTCGCGTCGGTGACCGACATCATCACGCGGCCCTGAAGGAGGACGGACAACGCCGTCGCCGCGTGTCCTGCACCGATATTGCCAAATTCTCTGAGGGCGTCTGCGGTGAGATCGTCCAGTTCCATCCCGCTCATCCGCGAACCTGCTTCTCGACCTCGTGCAGTTGCGCAACCTCCACGTCAGACAGAATGCGCTCCAAGTTGAGCACGACGAGAAGCCGCTCTCCGAGGCGGGCGACCCCTTCCAGATAAACCGCTTGAAGACCCCCGACGACCGCTGGCGCGGGCTCGATGGCCGAATCTTCGAGCGCTACGACATCCTCCACCGCGTCGACGATAAGGCCAACCGTTATGTCGTCGACCTCCACCACAACGATGCGCCGACTCTCCTCTGCGGCGACGCTTGGCGCGGACAGCCCTACTCGTTCCCGCAAGTCGATTACCGGCGTCACGGTTCCCCGCAGATTTGCCACACCCTTGATGTAGCTAAGCGTACGAGGCACCGGAGAAATGTCGAGCATCCGTTCCACGGACAGAACCTGTTCGACCTTCGCACCGTACAACTCCTCGCCAATCTTCATCGTCACACACTGTAATTCCGCCATTCATACCGCTCCTTCTCAGGCACCTATCTGAAAGAATTGATGTAAATCGACAATCAGGGCCACGTGGCCATCGCCAAGGATGGTTGCGCCGGAAAACATTTTGGCCGACTCTAAATATTTGCCTAAAGGTTTATTGACCACTTCGAGCTCGTCGATGACATCGTCGACCGTCAACGCCAAATAGCGTTTTCCTTCACGGCAGATGACGGTTTGCCGCGTTTCTTCACCACTGGTCTTCGAAGAGAAAAAGTACTCTCCCAAATCGACAATCGGGACGACTTTCTCGCGGAAATTCAGCACCGGACGCTCGTGCACGAATTGGATATCCGCAGCTGTGAGTCGAGCGACCTCTTCAATGTTGCTGGTCGGCAGTGCAAATAGTTCGTCCCCGACCTTGACGAGCATCGCCTGCAGAATCGTGAGGGTCAGTGGCAATTCGATGAGGAACGTACTCCCCTCGCCTTTGACCGACTCAATCCTGATGGTTCCACCGAGCGACTCGACCTTGCCGCGCACGGCGTCGAGTCCGACGCCACGACCAGAGATATCCGACACCGCAGCGGCGGTGCTGAACCCAGACGCAAACAGCAAGTCGTAAACTTGAGCATCGGATAGCGTGGATGCTTTGGCGGGATCGACAATGCCCTTTTTAACGGCCGAGGCAAGGACCTTTTCTCGGTCGATGCCGCGCCCGTCATCCCCTACTTCCAGGTAGACGTGACCGCCGGACGCGTAGGCGGCCAGGCGAATCGTGCCCCTCCGAGGCTTGCCTCGGCGCACCCGCTCGTCCGGGGATTCCAAGCCGTGGTCCGCCGCGTTGCGCAATAGGTGCACCAGCGCTTCGCCCATCTCATCCATCACCGTGCGGTCCATCTCAGTCTCGAGCCCCGTCATTTCAAAGTCGAACTCGCGATCCAGCGACTTTTGCAAGTCGCGCATCATCCGCGGGAAGCGTTGGAACAGGGACTCTACTGGCATCATGCGCATACTCATCACGCCGTCCTGAAGCGAGTCCGACAGTCGAGCAATCTGTTCGCTGACGTCGTGCAGGCTCTGGTCGTCGTACGAACGGGCCAGTAGTTCCAGCCGCGTCTTTGCGATGACCAATTCGCTCAACACGTTCATAAACTCGTCGATGCGCCCAACCGGAACGCGCAGCGTCTGCTCCCGCACCTTTGGCGCCGCCTGCTTCGCCTGCGAGACCTCTGCGGACGGAACTGGTGCATCCGCCTCCCGCAGAGGCGGCTTTTCTGCGACGCGGCTTGTCTGTGCAAGCTCGCCGAGCAGCAGGATGTCCACCCGTTCCACCTCAGCGATCTCCGCCGCCGCGGTACGAAGTTGGTCTCGTGACCCGCTATGTATAACCACGGCAAATTGCGCCGCCCCTTCAAATGCGCCCTCCTCCAAAACCGAGACGTCAGGAGCTGTGGCGACACAATCCGCAAACTGTTCCATCGCCCGCATCACCATCACCATGCGGACACCTTTCATCACGCATTCAGATTCTAATGTAACGGCGACGACAGCTACTTCATGGCCCTGTTGTTCGAGGGACTGCAGCATGGACAGCGCATCCTCTGCGAACTGACCCACAGACGTGGCGGGATTCTGCGAAGGTGTGTCGTTCGACAGCGCCTGAGCCAGTGCGGCGAGAATGTCCCCGTGGTTGATGGCGTCCTCACCAAGACCCGCGCGAACGGCTTCGACATGCGCCGTCAATCCGTCAATCGCTTGAAACAGCACGTCGATGACCGAGTTGTCAAACCGCTGTGGATTCTGCCGAAAGAATCCGAGCGCATCCTCCATGTGGTGTGTCAAATCGGCCATCTTTTGAAATCCCATCGTGGCGCTCATGCCCTTTAAGGTATGCGCAGCACGAAACATGGCGGCAAACGTATCATCGTCAGCGCCCTGCGACTCGAGCACCAGGCACAGTTCGTTTAAAATGTTTAGATTTTCTTCCGTTTCTGCTAGGAAAGCGTCAAGATATTGAGCCGTGTCCACGTCTTCATCCTCCAGGAACTCATACTCAAGCGCGCTGCAAGTTTGCCAACAATAACTCCGGGATGCTCCCTAAGGGCGCGATCTCCATTGCCGCCCCACGCTCGACTGCCGCTTTGGGCATACCGTAGATGACAGCCGTCTCGCGGGACTCCGCAATGGTGAGCGCACCGCTCTGCCGAAGTTGCCAAAGGCCATCCGCGCCGTCTTTGCCCATACCGGTGAGCAGTACACCAACGAGCCGCAACCGATGAGCCAATTCTTTCGTCGAGTGGAACAATACGTCCACAGAGGGCTGATGCCCTCCAATCGGTTCTTCTTTGCGAACCGACAGCGAAAGGTGCTGCAGTTGCGACTGCACGCGCATATGCATCCCGCCAGGCGCGATGTATGCGTGCCCCGCTCGCACGATATCCCCGTTGTGCCCTTCCGCGACCGCCCACTGCGAGTGTTCATTCAAACGTTTGGCTAAGTTCGCAGTGAATCCTGCCGGCATGTGTTGCACGACGCAGCAGGCCACTCCATCCATCGTCGGCAGGGCACTGAACAGTTCGGTCAAGGCCTTGGGTCCACCAGTCGACGTGCCAATGACAACCATCGCCCTGAGCCTCGCTAGCCCCGTTTCAGGCACTATGTCCACTGTCCCGTCCACCTTTTCGGAGTCTCGAGCCGAGCAGCCGGTCGAAAAAACCAGATACGCCGACTCGGGGCGTCTTTACATCATGTCGGACAAAGTTGGCTGCAACTTGCAAGTAACAAGAAGAAGCACGACTTCCGCCCGCATGTTGAATGACAGGTACCTGTCGCATGACCGCCTCGCTGACCGTCGCATCCTCTAAGATATAGCCAAGCGTCTCGATGCGAACGTCGAGGAATCTCGTCGTGACGCCCATGAGTGTATCCGCCGACCGCTTTGCCGCCGCGAACGTCATCGCCCGGTTGACGACGACGCGCGTCGTCGGAAGGCCGCTGCGGTGCACGAGAAATTTCATGAATGCGTACGCGTCCGTCATCGACGTCGGCTCCGGAGTGGTCACTAAGATGAGTTCATCGCTGGCCGCGATGAGCTGATGGCTTACCTCATTGACCCCAGCGCCACAGTCGAGGAGGACGAGGTCGTACATCGTGCACAGCCCTCGCAACTCATTCAACAACCGCCGGTAATCGTCCATCGATAGCGCCGAGCTGTCGAACAGACCGTTTCCACCAGAGATAAACGACAACCCATAAGGCGAGTGTTCCACGATGTCCGCGAGGCGCCTGCCGGAAAGGACGTCGAGAAGGTTGTGCGACGGCGTCACGTTGAGCAATACCTCGATATTGGCGAACCCCACATCTGTATCCATGACGAGCACGCGAACGCCCTGCCGGGCCAATGCCAACCCGAAATTGACGCAGAAATTGGATTTGCCCACGCCGCCTTTCCCGCTTCCGACCGCGATTACCTTCGCCTGTCTCGGCTGCGCATCGCGCGTCGGCGACTCCCCGAGCACGCTCTGCATCCGGGCGCGTAGTCGAGCAGCTTGGTCATTCATCCGTGCGCCCTCCCAACCATTTCGAGAGGATTTCGTCGACGGCCAACATATCGATGTCATCTGGTACGTTTTGCCCTGTCGTGACGTACGACAAAGGTCGTCTGTACTTCGTGAGCAGTCGAGGAATGCTGCCAATCGAGTTCGTCTCGTCGTACTTCGTAAAGAGGAACTTGTCCACGCGAATCGGCTCGCAGACGCGGATAAGATCGTCGAGATCGTTCGCCTTGGCCGTCAAGGATGCCACCAGAATCGTCTCGTCTGGCGCAAGTTTCGCGAGGAGTTGCTCCGTGTAGCGAACCGTCTGGGCGTTGCGAAAGTTGCGACCAGCCGTATCGATGAGAATCAAGTCGCAACCGCTCAACTGTTCGAGCGCAGCAGCTGCCCGGCTCTCGTCGTCGACGACCACCAATGGGATGTCGAGGATGTCCGCGTAGGTCCTGAGTTGCTCGACAGCGGCAATCCGGAAGGTATCTGTGGTCAACAAACCGACTTTGCGCTGCCCGGCCAAAACGTGCAATGCGGCGATTTTGGCGATGGACGTCGTTTTCCCGACGCCGGTAGGCCCGACAAACGCCACCACTCGGCTGTTTTGGCCGATGGGCAGAGGAGAGGCAAAATCGGCGAGATCGGAGAGAATGACCTCGTTGACTTTTGCGAGGGCCGCTGCCAGAGGCAAACCCTCGTGCCCCCCGACGAGTGCGCGGTCGACCCACGCTTGCGCCTGTGCCACTTCGATCCCCTGATCCCGCAAAAACTCGACGCACTCCGACACAGTTGGAGAAGGCATCCCAGCTTTTTGCTGGCCCGCGATCATCGCCTTCAAAGACGCCAGTTCGCGCAACACGTCGTGGACATCGGACGCGGGTCCATCCGGGTGGACCGCCTTTGTCGCGGTCTGGTACGCGTCGAACGCGGACGCGAGTGCGGACCCAAAGTCCTGGTCTGCCCCCTGAACACCCGCGCGTTCCAGCGTGCCAGCGCTCGGTCCTGCGTCCTCCTCGACGGTCGTCACGGCCGTCACGGCCGTCACGGGCGGGACAGGCGCTTTCGCCTGCGCTCTCGCCGCATCCCGGTGATGCAACGGAATGTCCCCGCCGACCGCCGCCGTGACCTCCAATCGGGTCTGCCAACGAAGCCCGAGCCATTTTTTCACCCGCACTTTTTTCGTGCTTAAAATGACGGCGTCTTTTCCGAGATCTTTTCGAATGGACATCACCGCTTCAGGCATGTCCCGCACAATATATCTTCTAACTATCATCAGAGATTCACCACACCGCCGCTTTGGATTTCAACCGTTGGATCCAACTCGTTGTAGGACAACACGACCGTATCGGGCAAATATCTTGCGATCCAGCGCCGAATCGGTAACCGCAACTGCGGATGGACCAAGAGAACTGGCGTCTTGCCGAGGGCCTGAAGCTTGCCCGACTCCTCTTTCAAACGCTTAATGACAACTTGGGCCTCTGCTGGATCCATACCAATAAACGCGCCGCCAGGACGGTCGACGAGCGACTGCTGAACGCGCTCTTCCATCGCCGCAGAGAGCGTGATGACGGCCATCGGCTCGCCCGGAACGGAAAATTGGTTGCAAATCTGCCGCGCCAGGGCCTGGCGAACCTGTTCGGTCAAAGCGTCGGAATCCTGTGTCTGCCGACCGGCGTCGGCCAGTGTCTCCAGAATCGTGACCATGTCTCGAATCGAGATCTTTTCTTGCAGTAGATTGCTGAGCACGTTTTGAATCTGCCCAAGTGAAAGCGGATTTGGGTAGACGTCGTCGACGGCAGCGGGCGTTCCGTTCTTGACGTGGTCAAGCAATGCCTTCGTCTCCTGACGCCCCAACAATTCATGTGCGTGACGGCGTAACACTTCTGTCAAATGCGTCGCGATCACAGACGGGGGATCTACGACCGTATAGCCATTGGCCTCCGCTTGTACGCGCATGCCCTGATTGACCCAGACGGCTGGCAGACCAAACGCAGGGTCTTTCGTCCGCACGCCTTGGATGGACGGATTTTCAATGCCGGGGCTCAACGCCAACCAATGTCCCATCACAATTTCGCCTTCCGCAACCTGAACCCCTCTTAATTTGATGGCATATTGTGTCGGTTTGAGTTGAATATTGTCGCGCATGCGCACCATCGGAATCACCAGACCGAGTTCGATCGCCAACTGTCGTCGAATCATGACGACGCGCTCGAGCAGGTCCCCGCCTTGTTTGCTGTCAACAAGCGGAATGAGTCCATATCCAAACTCAAACTCAATCGGCTCAACGGACAACAGGTTGTACACGTTCTCTGGTTTTTTAATCTGAGCCTGTTCCGTCCTCGCCGTATCCTCTGCCTCCTTAGCCAGCAAGCGCTTCTTCGTGACTTGCAACCGCCAGCCGCCCAATATTGCGAGTGCGGACACCGGAAGGACGGGTAGAATCCCGATAGGCGTCAGTACGCCAAGGAGGAAGATAACCGTTCCGACGACGTACAATGCACGCGGATAGCCGAACACTTGCGAGACGACGTCCGTTCCAAGATTGCCCTCCGACGCCGCCCGCGAAACCATGAGGCCCGTCGCGGTCGACAGAAGCAATGCGGGGATCTGACTCACCAGACCATCGCCTACAGAGAGCAGCGTATAGGTACTCAGTGCCTGTTGAAACGGCATGTGGTGCATCGCGATGCCGATGATGAACCCCGCCACGATGTTGATGGCGACGATGAGCATCGAGGCTATCGCGTCGCCCTTCACGAACTTCGAAGCACCATCCATCGCTCCATAAAAGTCGGCTTCCCGCTCGATGGTCTTGCGCCGCTGGCGCGCCTGGTCCTCCGTGATGAGCCCTGCGTTCAGGTCTGCGTCGATGGCGATCTGCTTACCCGGCATCGCGTCCAAGGTGAACCGAGCCGCGACCTCTGCGACCCGCTCTGCACCTCGGGTAATGACGATGAATTGCACGATGATGATGATGAGAAACACCATAAATCCGACGACGGCGTTGCCATTGATCACGAAGTTGCCGAACGCCCTAATGACGCTACCTGCGTCTGCTTGGCCAAGAATGAGGCGAGTCGAGGAGATATTGAGCGTCAATCGGAACAGCGTGGTGATCAAAAGCATCGACGGGAACACCGAGAAGTCGAGCGGTTCCTTCGTGCTCATCGCCACCAACAGAATGGTCATCGACACGAAGATATTGACGATAATCAGTACGCTGAGCAGCGGTTTCGGTACCGGGATGACAATCATGACAATAATCCCGAGCACAAACAACATGACGAACATATCCGTTCGCTTAGCCAACTTCATGATTTATCACCTCCTCGGCACCTGCTTCAGTCGATACACGTAAGCAAGGACTTCCGCAACCGCCTGAAACAATTCTGCAGGTACTGCGTCTCCCACCTCGGCAACTCGGTACAACGTCTGTGCCAACGGGCGATTCTCCACCATCGGAACCCCCACCTCGGCCGCGCGCGCCTTAATGCGCTGCGCCAAGAGATCGGCGCCCTTGGCGACCACGTGCGGAGCCGACATCGATGTACTGTCATACCTAAGCGCAATGGCAAAGTGCGTCGGGTTGGTCACGATGACGTCCGCTTTCGGCACCTCTTGCATCATGCGTCGAAAGGCCATTTGCCGCGCCCTTTTGCGGATGACGCCTTTCACTTCCTGGTTGCCTTCCATTTGCTTCATTTCGTCCTTGACGTCCTGTTTGGTCATTCGGAGTCCCCGCTCGTACTCGAATCGCTGGTACAGAAAATCGAAGAAGGCGAGCATCACCATGGCTGCGGCGATGCGAATCCCCAGCGAGAACACCATACTCCCGACGGCATACGGCAATTGGGTGACATCCAACCCGACAAAACCACGAATGCGCGCCGCTGAAGGCACGACGACACTATACCCGACGAGGCCGACAACCATCAGCTTTAAGAGGGACTTGCAAAGCTCGACGAGCGTTCGCGCGCTGAACATCCGCTTAAAACCTTCTATCGGCTGAATCCGGCTGAACTTAGGCGCCAACAACTTGGGTACGAACATCGGGCGCACCTGCGCGACGGCCACCGCCACGCCGATGACGAGCGCTATCCCGACGACGGGCAGCAAAGCTCTCACCGCAATCGACCCTTGAACGAGCAACATCTCCGTCACCGCGCTCACCGTCCACTCGGACGGAATCTGCATGGTGAAGTCCCTTTCCATGAGTGACTGCCAACTGCCCCAAATCATCGGTCCACTCACGCGCAAAGCGACCAGAATAGCCGTGAGTGCCAGGGCCGAAGTGAGTTCCGGACTCCGCGAAACGTTCCCCTCACGCCGCGCTTCGTCGCGGCGTTTCTGCGTAGCGCGCTCGGTCTTTTCCCCACTTGCAAACCGTTGCAGTTGCAACGCAACCACTGCACTCACCCCCCTATCGCTTGCAGAACGACTTGTAATTGGTTAAACACGAACGAAAAAAGTTGATTGAACAGGTAAATCGTGCCTGGCATCACGATGGCGAACATGGCGAGGCCGGCGAACAACTTCACGGGAAGACCCACGACGAATACGTTCATCTGTGGGACCGCTCGCGAGAGAAACGCAAACGTGACGTCACTCAAAAACAGCGCCGCAAGCAGCGGAGCAGCTAATTCGACACCCATCGACATCACGAGGCCAGTCAGATGCAAAAGCGTACCCGGCCAATCGCTCGGCAGGTGAAATACCCCGATGTGAATCACGCGAAAACTTTGCAGAATCGCGAGCATCATCCCGTCCAATCCGCCCATACCGAGAAAGTAGAGCGTAAAGAGCAGGTTGTACAGATTCCCCATAATCCCCATCTGCGCCGTAGACCCAGGTGCGACGAGCTGAGCCATCGAAAACCCAATCTGAATGTCGACCGCTTGCCCTGCGATAGAGATCGCCGAGAACACGAGCGTGGCGATAAATCCGAGGAGGAGACCGATGACAGCCTCCATCGCACCGTCGACGATAAATTCCCCCGGATTCGTCAAAATGTCCGGCACCTCGCTGTCGATGGTCGGCGCCGCGACGTAAGCCAGTCCGAATGCAAGTCCGATCTTGGCCCACCTCGGCCACACGTTCATCGACATGAGGGGCGAGGTGGAGACGAAGGCGATGATGCGCAAACTGACCAATAGAAACAAGTCAAAGTGTTGCAGAAGATAGTTCATCGCGTCACATCACGTAGCTCATCAGATTCGAGAGGATATTCGTCGTAAAATCTGTCAAATTGGTCAACATCCATGGGCCAAAAATCAAGAGTGCCACGATAACCGCTACGATTTTCGGAACGAAAGCGAGAGTCTGTTCCTGAATCTGAGTTGTGGCTTGGAAAATACTGACTAATAAGCCCACAGCCAGGCCGAGCAAGAGCACCGGCGCAGTAAGTTTCACGACGAGCCACATAATCTGCGCACCGAGGCCCATTACAAAAGTTTCGTTCACAATTCCATCCTCCCGCGCGCTATGTCGCATATCCTGCCAGCAGGGATTTAACGACGAGGTACCAACCATCCACCATGACGAACAACAGGATTTTGAACGGAAGCGAAATGACCACCGGAGGCAACATCATCATGCCCATCGACATCAGCGTCGTGGCGACGACCAAATCAATCACCAAAAAAGGAAGATAGATCATAAAGCCAATTTGAAAAGCCGTCTTCAACTCACTGATGGTGTACGCAGGCACAAGCGCACTCAGGGGGATGGATTGCGGATGTTTGGACACATCCTGCGGCATCGTCTCGTGTCGGTACTGCATGAACAATTCCAAGTCGGTGATGCGCGTCTGTTTTTCCATAAACACCTTGAACGGGAGCTCCGCTCGCTGCAAGGCCACCGTCTGTGAGATCTTGCCGTCCAAATACGGCTGTAAAGCGTGTTGGTTCGCTTGTTGAAGTGTCGGCTGCATGATAAACATCGTAATAAATAAAGCCAGACCCACAAGAACTTGGTTCGGTGGAGTCGTTTGCAGCGACAGGGCGTTACGAATGAACGACAACACGACAATCACCCGGGTAAAGCAGGTCATCAGAATCAGTGCGGCCGGCGCGAGCGTCAGAACCGTCAACAGGAGAATGATCTTCACCGTGTCCGCGACAGAGCTCGGACCACTTCCGCTTCCGACACTCACGTTTAACCCCGGAAGGATAGAAGTACCGTCAGTCGTCGCCGCGTGAACGCAACTGAACGTGCCACAAATCCACCACACGCACAGAAGCGCAGCGCCGCCTAACCATAACCAGCGGTTGCGCAATCCCAATTTCAACATCGTTTTCACCGCCGCTCTCCTATCCATCCCGGTGTTGATTCCGACGCAGTTCAGCCAGTGCGTTCCCCAATGCCTGCCCAAAGGACGCCTTGTCGGCATCCGGGGAGAATGATTCATAGCTGTCCGTGACTTCGGCCAACAACCGAACATCTTCTCCGACGCCAATCAGGTAGCGCTTGTCGCCCACTTCTACCACCTGCACGGACCGGTTTGGCGCCAACTGCCGCGCGGCGATCACCTGAATGGCCCCCCTCTGCTGTACGTTTGCACGTTTTGCGAGAAAGCGCACGAGCAAAACGATCAACAGAACGACGACGACCAGCGCGATGACCAGGTTGATGATGGCGTGAGCCGCCGTCGTCCCCGTCGCAAAGCTCGTGCTCGCTGTAGTCGTCGAATTCGTCGCCGCACGGACACTTGGCATCTCACCGAGGCCCATCACCTGCGCACCTCCGGCGTTCGCGCCCAAATTGTCATCTGCTTCATCGTCAGCGCAGCGCCTTTTGAACGGCCTCGATCACGCGATCCGCCTGGAATGGCTTGACGATAAAGTCCTTTGCCCCAGCCTGAATCGCGTCGATCACCATCGCCTGCTGCCCCATCGCGGAACACACGATGACCCTGGCCTCTGAATCGATTGCGCGAATCCGCTTCAGGGCCTCGATCCCGTCCACCTCCGGCATGGTGATATCCATCGTCACAAGATCCGGACTTAACTCCTGGTATCGCTCGACGGCCTGTGCGCCATCCGCAGCCTCACCGACCACTTCGAACCCGTTTTTGGAGAGGATGTCCTTGATCATCATCCGCATAAAAGCCGCATCGTCCACAACTAAAATCTTAGCCAAATTCGTCACCTCATCGAATGTGTAGTCGTATCAGGATAGCTTGGTCACCCGTTGGTCCTGGCTGATGATATCTGTCACGCGCACGCCAAAATTCTCGTCGATGACGACGACCTCGCCAATGGCGATGCGCTTGTTGTTTACCAAGATGTCGACCGGCTCGCCCGCCAGTTTGTCCAATTCCAAAATCGAACCGGGACCTAACTCGAGGATTTCTCGAACCATCTTCTTGGCCCTTCCCAACTCAACCGTCACGTTCAGTGGAACGTCGAATAGGAGCGATAGATTCCGCGGAGGCACGGTCGAGACGGGCACGTCGTCGAAATCGGCAAACTCCGGTTGCCGCACGTGAATTGGGTTTTGCGGCGAAGCCTCCGATTTTGCGGCCGGCGCGCTCGCCATCGCGGAGTAGGCGCCATGTGCCGCGCTCACAGATGGTACTGTCTCGACGACGGCCGGTTCCACCCGCGCTGCCGCCATTGGCTCGGCCGCTAGAGTTTGTGCGGCCACAGACGTCCCGGTCGGAGCCTCTGCCCGCGAGACCTCATTCACCTGATTCTCAGGAACTGGCCCCATGAGCAATGTCGACACCATGTCCCGCGCAAAACTCAGCGGCAACAACTGCATGATACGCGAATCGATGAGGTCCCCGACCTTCAGTTGAAACTGGACGTTGACCACTTCGCCTTCGCCCACAAACGAATGGCTTCCCGGCGTGGAAAAATCGATGATTTCCACTGTCGGCGGCGAAATGTTGATGTAGCGCCCTAACATCTGGCTCATCGACGTCGCCGCCCCGCCCATCATCTGGTTCATCGCCTCTCCGACCGCACTCAGGTGCAACTCGTTAAGTTCCCCTTCGACGTTCGTCCCGTCGCCGCCCATCATCAGGTCCGCGATGGTTTTCGCGTCGTTGAGTTCGATAGCGAGCGCATTCGACCCAAGCAATCCCTCGGTGAATTCCACGGCGACCATGACATACGGCTGCGGGAAATTTTCTTTGACAGATGCGGAGTCAATGATGGTGACCGTCGGAGTCGTGATGTCCACCCGGTGCTGCAGCAGCGTAGAGAGAGACGTCGCGGCTGAACCGAAACTGATGTTGCCAATCTCCCCGAGCGTATCGGCCTCCTCGGGGCTCAACAACTCGGTGGGACCGGTCGGCGGATTCCCGCCACTGAGCAGTGCATCTATTTCTTCTTGAGACAGTTTCATCTGGTCACTCACTGTCGCTAGCCCCCTCCCATTCGCGCAAAATTTTGATGGCGTAATTTCGGTTACGCTTCCCGATGCTTCCCCAGTACGCAGCAGTTCCATCGACAAAGACGAGGGCAGGGTCGCGAATCGACTGGCGTAGGAGAACAGTGTCACCGACTTCCAAATTCAATACGTCGTTTACCGTAAGCTCTGTCGATCCCAACTGTACTTCCACATCTACCGGAACTTTTAGCACGTGCGTCTTGACCATCTCGTCTTCCTCTGGTTCCAGCTGACGTCTGCGGCCGGAGTCCATGAAATGGCGATTGTTAAGCGTAGGCATGATCGGTTCCACGGTGGTATGCGGAATGCACAAGTTGATAAGCCCCGTCGTATCGCCAATGCGAACGCTCATCGCAATCACCAGTACGGTCTCGTTTGGGGTCGTGAGCTGGAGGAACTGCGGATTGCTCTCAAGCCCGACAAACTCCGGCTCGACCTCCGCGACGCCCCTCCAGGACTCTGCAATCAGATCAGCCGCTGGCGTCATCAGTCGCCGCATGAGCGTCGTTTCAATATCCGTGAGTTCCCGTTCTCGGTATGGACCTGCGTTGTCCCCGCCCATGAACCGATCGAGCATGGCAAAGACGACCTGAGGGTTCATCTCGAGTACGACGCGCCCTTCCAGCGGTGTCATCTCCATCAACTGCAGTACGGTTAACATCGGAATCGATCGAATGAACTCCTCGTACGGCACTTGGTCGACCGACTCCACCTGGATTTGAATCACGGTCCGCAGTTGTCCCGACAAATGCGTGGTCAACAGCCGTGAAAAGTGCTCGTGGATTCGTCGCAACGCGCGCAGGTGATCCTTGGAAAACCGCATGGCTCGGCGAAAATCGTAGGAACGGACCCGCGAGGCGCGATCGTCTGATCGAATTTCGTTCGCATCGATCTCGCCGTTGTGAATGGCCGACAAGAGCGCATCGATTTCGGATTGTGATAGAACTTCAGACACGGCGTTCGCCCCCTTCCCGACTTATTGCACGAGCACCTGCGAAAAATAGATGTTCGTCACGCTACCCGTTTGCAGCATGCCGTTGACGCTTTTCAAAATCGTCTGTTTGAGGCTGTTCAATCCCTTGTCGTTACGCAGCTCATCGGACGTGTACTGCCTCATAATCTGGTTGATGCTGTCTTCGATTTGGTTCTGCATCAAGCTGAGTTCGTTCTTGGTAGATTTCTTATCCGCCTGGAGCGTCAACGTAAATTGGATGAGTCCGGACGTCTGCAGATTGGTTGTCATCTGCGGCAACGTCACCTGCAATGCCGCGGCATCCTTGGCCGATAGCTGGTGTGTCGCCGTCGTCGCAGCCAAATGGCGGTGATGTTTCAGATACATCGCAGTCGCCACAGCGCCACCCGCGACCACGAGAATGATGAGGATGATGACAAGCATCACCCGCACTGGACTCTTCACTTGCTTACCCCCTTACCCGCATCGGCCGCAACCAAGCCAATCCCGCGGTAGAAATCGGCGATCAACTGTTCAATCACGCCTGGCTTCTCCGAAACGATATACTTGTGCCCATTGGACAACGTGATGACAGAATCAGGCGTCGCCTCTACGCTCTCGATGAGCAAAGGGTTTAACCAAAGTTCAGAGCCATTTAGCCGCGTCAGCCGAACCATTCTCTCTCTCTCTTTCCCCTGCGGCGCGCGCCCCAAAAAGAGCGCGCGCCCCCTCAATCAGTATTACGAGTTCTTCATGTTGACAAGAGCCTGAAGGATTGTGTTGTCTGTGCCAATCATGTGCGTGTTGGCCACGTAGCCGTTCTGCGCCACAATCATCTCGGAAAACTCGTTCGAAAGGTCGACATTCGACATCTCGAGTTCGCCAGACGACAGCGTCCCTGTACCTGCAGCCGTGTCGTTGGGTGGCGCATAGGTCAACTGGCCTGCGGACGGAACTACACCATACATGTTGTCGCCGACCTTCTCCAACCCCGCAGGGTTGGGAACCGTGCCGAGCGCCATATACCCGACCGTATACGTGTTCCCGTCGCTGCCCGTGACGTTGATGCTCCCATCCTCACCGATTTGGACGTTCGGCGATGAGGGCAGCGTTACGCCAGCTGGGGCGACGCCAGCGAACATCGTCTGTAAGTTGACCGGCGCGAGGCTACTTTCCGACGTCGTCGCACTCGGTGCGGTCGAACCCGCAAACCCCATCGCGACAAATCCGTTCGGCAGGACCAAATCGTCGTTGCTATCCACCGTAAAGTTACCTGCGCGCGTGAGATATGTAGAGCCAGACGTCGCCGCGCCAGTATTCGACTTCACGACGAAAAATCCTGCGTTGTTGATGGCTAAGTCCGTGGGGCTGCTCGTCGTCTGGTCAGGGCCGCCGGACATGTCCAACTGCGTATCGGTCACCTTGACACCGAGGCCCACCTGCTGCGGATTCGTGCCGCCAAGCCCACCCGCCGTGCCCGCGTTGCCACCCGACAGCGTTTGGCTGAGCACGTCGCCAAAATCGGTCCTCGAAGCCTTGAACCCAACCGTGTTGACGTTCGCGATATTGTTGCCCACGACGTCGAGATCCGTTTGAAATGCCTGCATACCCGAAATCGCAGAACTCATGGAACGAAGCATAAATGGTCATCCTCCTGGAGTTGCGTCGCCCTATCGGTTCAGTCGATCCCCGATAGGCAAGCTTCCACGCACGTGGTCCGGCTTGTTCACGACAACGACGCTATCAATTTGCGTTACGATGGTATTCGGTTCATGTTGCATCGCGGTCACCACAGTGCGCGATGGCAGATTCACGACCAGACCAGCCTGTCCGACAATCATGTAGGCGTTCTTCGAACCTTTCGACTGAGCCTGATTCGCCACCTGATCCATGGCGACAAGGTCTGATTGCGACAGCGAAAGGCCCCGTTGAGCCAGGCGCTGTTGCGCGTGGGCGCTGATGTTCCACGTGCCGCTTTGCCGATCCGCCGCCGCCGATAGCGCCGCCTGAAACGTTTCACCCGCATCTGCGGCTCGTCCAGGTTTCGCAGAGCTCGACGACAGAGCGGGCGTCAACGGCCGCCACGTGGAAATGGCATTGTGCAAGTCACTCACGACATCTGCACCACCTGCGACAGCGGATACGATGTGCCGTTGACCACAACCTGCGCCTCGCCGTTCGATATCTTGATTGACGACACCTGCCCTGTCACCGTATTGCCGCTGCCGTCGTCGACGGAGATGTTCGTACCGATGAGCTGATGCTCAAACGCCATCGAAGTCACCGATTGTAACGACTGAATAGCGGACAGGACCTGCGAGTCGGTGTTGGCCACGTTCGTCATCTGCTCGAGCGCGCTAAACTGTGCCAACTGCGCCACCATCTGCGTGTTGTCTTGCGGGTCGAGCGGGTCTTGATTCTGAAGTTGCGCCACCAGCAGCTGTAAGAATGAATCCTCACCGAGCGTAGCACTCTGGTTGAGCACTGTGGTCGATCCGGATTGCGACTGCGCAGTTTGCGCAGTGGACGAAGTAGACGAAATAGACGATGCCATCCATATTTCCTCCCTTCCACGTCAGATAGAAAGACTAATGTCACCCCTGTGTTGGACAGGCGTTGCGGCGACCGCTTCCGCAGCGGTCAACGTGTCGCCGGACGCCCTAGGCGCACTTGACGATCGCTCTGGCGAAGGCTGTTGTTGACGTTGCCCCTCTCCTCCAGTCTGCGCATCGCTTTGCCCATACGACAGTTGGAAGTTGGAGACGTTCAAGCCGAGTTCCTGAAGATTTTGCTGTAAAGCGGGCATTTGCTGATTCAACCACGCAAACGTGGCGGCTTGACTGGCGACCACCTGGATCTGCAAGCCATCTGCGCCCTTGGTGACGGTCACACCGAGTTGACCCATGCCCTGCGGCAAAATTTGTACTTGAAGCTTCGAGTTGCCCGCGTCGGCCTTCACCGAGATCAACTGGCCAAACTGCGAAAGTGCATCCGGCTGGCGGACGTCTACTTGCACGGCCTTGCTCGTCTGCCCCGCTGGTAGCGATGCATTCGACTCCACCGCGCCGGCTGTCACGGCTGCCAACTGCCCACTCTCACCAGTTGCGGGCGACAGGGCTCGTTCATCTGCTGAACGGCTTGTCTCACTGCCTGTAGACGACTCCCGATGACTCGTGTGATTCGCTTTCGACAAGAGCGTCGCGACCCTCAAATCCGGCGTCGTCAGACCAGCACTGTCAGAGGTTCGCACACCGCTCCCTGGGTTTTGTCCCGAAGTAGTCGGCGACGAGGCGATGTCGGTCGTGGACTTTGCGCCGCGCAGTCCCACACGAGCGGTCGGATTCTTGTCAGCGTTCACCAAAGAGACCACAACACCAGCCTCTTCGTCAGCCGACACTTGTCCATCCGCCATACTGGCCAAGTCGAGCGCGTCCGCCACCTCACTACCGGCTGTCGACTTCCTCTCCTCACCAGATCCGGCCAGTTTGCCCCCGGTCGATTCGCCAAAGCGATTCCCGCCCAGTGGCGCGTGTTGCGCGGTCGTTTTAAACGAATTCGCCGATGCGACTGCACGTGTACTCGCCTCCGATGGCCCACTCTTGTGCGCGATGCCTTGGAAGGCAGACGTGCCGTTTGTCCCGAGCATGGCCAGGAGAAGGTCATCAAACACAGCGCCATTTTGCAGGCTGTCCGACACGCCGGCGACCCCGCCGTCAACTAGCGGCGCGGAACCCGCACCTTTGCGCGATACTTGCATGCTTTTTCACCCCCCTTCAAGGAAATGGAGTGGCGCGATGTCAAGGAGCCGTCCCAGCAGTCGCTGTCGAATTCGCGGTCGAGTTACTCGTACTCGCTGCCGCCAGCTGTGAATCGTCGGCCGCCTGTTGAACCACCGTGCTCGCGAACGCGGTCGGCAAGTCCTCTACAATCGGGCCGGACGTGTCTGCTGGCATCGCCGCGACGACCCAGGCCGCCTCACTTGCCCCCATTTTTTGCAGGACCGACGCTGCGGCCTGCGCGTCCATCTGCGCGAGGATCTTGGCTTCCTGTTGCGCGCTTTGCAGGTGATTGGTCGTGACCTGTTGTTCCTTTCCCATCGTTTGCAGTTGATTCTGCAGAGCCTGAATCTGACTTTGCTGTGCCGCTGACTGCTGTGCGAGCGCCGTATTTTTAGACTGCAATGTCGAAATCTCTTGTTGGTCGGCCTGCACCTTCTGCTCGGCGGCGCTGAGCCCGGCCTGTGACGTCGAAACGCCGTGGCGCAGCCCGAGCACTTGGAGCGACGTCTGCCAAACCGGGACGCCGACGAACTGCAGCGCCACGCCGATGACAGTTGCAGCCACGATAATTGGAATGACGCCAACGAAGACAATCCAAGCCAATCGACTCATCCCACGGCGTTCACTTTGCTCGACCTTTTTTGGAACTGTCTTTTGAGCGTTCACCTTCGTCGCCATCAAGGATCCGTCCTTTTAAATCTCTTCAACGCCTCGTCGTCCGCCTCTACCTGAGACTTGCGCAGTGCGTCCAACCTGTCGGACGCCCGCGCATCACTTGCGATTCGAGACCATTTTTCCTGCTCGAAATAAGCATCGCGCAACTTCCCTTGCTGCACGTGGACATGCCCCTGCAAAGCCTCCCACTCGCGTTCGAGCTGCTGCTTTCGCACCTCGAGGGACGCCTGATAGGACGCGTAAGACCGAACGTACGAGATGCCCGCGGCCTCCGCCAATCGCTCCCTCGTCTCCTGCGACCGCTCGTTCAGTTGCTGCCACTGCGACTGAAGTGCCTGTTGCTCCTGTAACAAGCGCGAGTAGGCCGATTCCTCAATCTCCTGCAAATCCTGCTTCAGCTTCTGGAGTCGCGTGGCGAAAGCTGTGAATTCACGCACGTCGTCACACCCCCGTAATCTGACCCAATGTCTCAATCGTCGTCGACATGTCAGTCAAATCTTCCGTCCCCTGCGTGAGCAGAGCGTTTACCTCAGGCACCTTCGCAATCGCCATGTCGGTATCCGCATCTGAGCCTGGACGGTACGCGCCAATGCGCAGCAGGTCCTCCACGTCGCGAAACCGGCTCAACCACGTCCGGGCGAGCTGGGCGGCGCTTTGATGCCGATTGTCGGCCACTGTCGAAAACAGTCGAGATACACTGCTCAATACGTCAACAGCAGGGAAATGTCCTGCATTCGCAAGCTTTCGCGACAAGACGATATGCCCGTCGAGAATCCCGCGAACCGTATCGGCTATCGGGTCATTCATGTCGTCCCCGTCCACCAGCACCGTGTAAAATGCGGTGATGGAGCCAATCTCACCCGGTCCCGTGCGCTCGAGCAGTTTTGGCATCGCCGCGAACACGGAAGGAGTGTATCCCCTCGCGGTTGGAGGCTCGCCAGCCGCCAAACCCACCTCGCGTTGCGCCATCGCAAACCGGGTGACCGAGTCCATCATAAAATTGACGTGGAGCCCTTCGTCGCGAAAGTGTTCGGCGATGGCCGTGGCCACAAACGCGGCCTTCAGCCGAATGAGCGCCGGTTGGTCAGAGGTCGCAACCACCACCACACTTCGCTTTAAGCCTTCATCGCCGAGATCGCGTTCGATAAACTCGCGCACTTCGCGCCCACGCTCGCCCACGAGCGCAATCACATTGACGTCCGCCTCGGTTCCCCGTGCGATCATCGAGAGCAGCGTGCTCTTGCCAACGCCGCTGCCCGCGAAAATCCCGACGCGCTGGCCGTTCCCGACCGTGAGTAGACCGTCGATGACGCGGACTCCCGTTTGCACAGCGTGTTCGATCCGCCGCCGCCGCAAGGGATCTACCGGCATCTGTTCAATCTCTCGCGGCACCACGTCGCGGACAGGTCCTAACCCATCCATAGGCTGACCGAGTCCATCGACAATGCGCCCGAGCAGCCCTGTACCGCAGTTGACCGTCAACCGCGTGTGCAGCGCGAGCACGTCCGCACCAGGACCGATGTCGCCCAGTTCACCCAGTGGCACGAGAATGAGATTCCCCTCGCGAAAGCCGATGACCTCTGCTCTGCACTGCGATCGATGGCCGTGAATGAGGCAGATGTCGCCGAGGCTCGCCAAAGGACCGCTCGATTCGACCGTCATGCCGATGACTTTCGTGACCCTGCCGTAGACCTTGACGAGTGTGGCAGTCGGCAACTGTGCGACGAACGCTCTAAGTGTCTGTTCCACCGACGGCATCCCCCTGCTGTAACGTCAACTGGTGTAGGGTGTGTCGCAACTCATCCAGTCTCGTGCGGACCGTCGCGTCCACGCGCCCACCGGTTCCGCGAATATCGCAGTCTCCGGGCGACAACGCGGGATCAGGGACGACCGTGATCTCCCACTCCCCGTAATTCAACATCTTCCACTTCGGGTGGGCTTGACGAGCCGCGGTATAGTCGTCCGGATGAACCCGCACCTGGACCGAGGTACTATGGATGACGTAGTGGAGCAACTCTTCGACCATGGAACCGATGTCCGCAGGCTCGGTCGCCAATTCGCGATAGAGCAACTTCTGCACTGCGGCCATCGCCACTTCCTCGACGACAGGCTGCAGTGCCGCGATACTCTGTGCGCGTTGCTCGTCGATGCCTTGCGCTATGGCTGTCAGGGCCGCTTGCTCCTGCGCCTTCCACTCGCCAAACGCCACGTTCGCTTCCTCTCTTCCGCGGCGAAGGCCCTCTTCGAAGCCAGCGTGTTCTGCCGCCAGACGGACGCTTTCCGCCTCCGCGCGCGCGCGCTCCACCAGGTCTCGGGCCTGTGCCGTCGCATTCGCGAGCATCTGTTCACACGCAGCTTCCGCCTCGGCTAGGATGGCCGCCGAATCGACCACAAGCTCCGCTTCGACATCCAATGGGTCCAGGCCGACCGCAACCTCCGCCTCGGTCGTCGCTATCGGGATAGGTTGCATTCCGTCTGGCAACCACGTCGAGGTCAGGTGCTTCAGCACGTTAGACAATGATGTCGTCACCTCCGCCGTGCGATACCACAATCTCTCCGAGATCTTCAAGATGCCTGATGACACCTACTATGCGCTGCTGTGCATCCTCGACGTCGCGCAGGCGGACGGGGCCCATGTACTCCATGTCCTCCTGAAACGTCTCGGCCATCCGCTTGGACATGTTGTTGAACAAAACTTCCTTGACATCGTCTCGAGATACCTTGAGAGCCAGTTGGAGGTCCCGCGCGTCCACCTCGCGGATGACGCGCTGAATCGCCTTGCCGTCGAGGAAGATGATGTCCTCGAAAACGAACATCCGCTTCTTGATCTCGTCCACGAGATCCGGGTCCTTCGTCGACAGCTTTTCAAGAATCCCTTTCTCCGTGCTGCGATCTACGCCGTTTAAGATCTTCACGATGGCTTCGATACCACCGGCCTGCGCACTGTCCACCGTCGTCATCGTCGACAACTTCGACTCGAGGATATCCTCGACTTCGGCGATGACATCCGGTGAAGTCCCTTTCATCGTAGCGATCCTCCGCGCGACGTCCGCTTGCAAATCGGCCGGTAACGCGGAGATGATCATGGCCGCCTGATCCGCATCCAGGTACGACAGCACGAGCGCCACCGTCTGCGGGTGCTCATCCTGGATGAAGCCAAGGACCTGGTTTGGATCCGCCTTGCGCGCGAAGTGAAACGGCCGAACTTGCAGGGCGGAGGTCAACCGATTGAGGATGTCCTCCGCCTCTTTTCCGCCGAGCGCCTTTTCGAGTACGTCGCGCGCGTACTGAATGCCGCCCGTCTGGATGTATTCCCGGGCCATGGCGAGATCGCGAAATTCCTCGAGAATGTGCTCCCGCTGTTCAAAATTCACCTTGCTGACGTTCGCTATCTCGAAAGTAAGCTGTTCGACTTCTTCGTGCGACAGCCGCTTAAATACGCTTGCCGCTACATCCTGGCCAAGCGCGATGAGAAGGACGGCAGCCTTCTGACGACCTGAGAGTGTCTGTTGGCGTTGCACCACTCGTCGCCTCCGATGCTCAAAATGCAAAAATGTTTACTCAGACAACCAAGTGCGCAGAAGGCTTGCAAAGTCGTCCGGGCGCTGACGCGCCATCCCCATCAACTGATTCATCAACAACTCGTCTTCTGTCGGCGGCAATTCCTCGAGTTCGGTGTCGTAGGCGTCCTGGACGCGTGCGGGGATATCTGTAAGCTGAGCCGATTGTTTACGCCTGCGCCACAGGAAGAAGCCGACGCAAAGAAGCGCCGCGACGAGTGCGAGAACTCCATAGAGCGTCAGGTTCGAGGACGTGGAGCCAAGACTCGTGTTCTGCGTCGGCGTAAACGGCACACTCGAGACAGACACGGTATTCGCCCCCTGCGTCGTCGGGCTCTGACCTACTAAATTCGTGACAAAGGACTTGATCTGTTTGACCTCAGCCGGCGTGATGGACTTGTCGTTACTATTCAGGAGGACGCCGACACTATAGCCCTGAATCTGCATTGGGTCGTCGGTCGTCGTCGAGTTTTGGTAGCTGTAATCGTAGTTCGTCGTCGTGTTCGTCTGTGACGAGCTGGAGTTTCCAGTCGAACTCGACGCGCTATACGAACTGGTGCTGTTCGGGTTGCTCCCGGCCTGACCCGCGGGTCCACCCACCTGACCATTCCCATTCGTCGACTGCGACCTGTTAACTTGCTGACTGGTCACAAAACCGGTCGTTGAATTCGGGGCATTTTGAAGGACATGGGTCTGACTCTGCGTCTGGTTGAACGTCACATTGGCGTGTACAACCACGACGGCGTTATCCGGGCCGACAATTTGCTGCAGGCCACTAGTCAGCTTTTGCGTCATATCGTTCTCGACGCTCTGGCGCATCGCGAGCTCGCTGGACGCCCCTCCCACAGCCGTGTTCGCCGTACTGGAGACGCTCGAGAGCGTATTCCCGTATTGATCTACGACCGAGACGTTGTCCACCGATAAACCGGTGACGGAGTGCGCCACGAGCTGCTGAATTCCAGCGACTTGGGCCGCGGACAATTGTACTCCGTTGCCGAGCGTCACAAACACCGAGGCTTTCGCGTCCGTTGTGGGTTGACTGACGAACAATTGCTGCTGAGGCATGACGATATGTACCTGTGCCGACTCGACTCCATTAATACTCGAAATCGTTTCGTTCAGGCTCTGTTGCAGCGCGTCCAACACCTGGATATTAAATTCATCCTGCGTCATACCGAGGGAATTGCTCACACTCGAATATCCGATGTACCCCGATTGCGGAAGTCCCGCCTCCGCCAGTTGGACGCGCGCTTCGTTTGCATCCTTCGACGGAACCAGGACGGAAGTCCCTTGGATTTCATTCGGGATTTTGAGCGTCTGCAATTGGGTCTGGACTTGCCCTAAAGATTTATCGTCTAAACCGCTCATCACCATCACGTAATGCGGACGCGACACGACCCAGAGCATGGCCGAGAGCGCCGCGACCACGGCCACCGCAATCACAATTACATTCCGACGCATGTTGGGTGAGAAAGACGTCCAGCGGTCGACGACCCGCGTCCACATCCCACGCAGGGTTTCGTTCAAGTTGGTTCACCCTCTATCTATAGCTGTCAAACCTGCATGTTCATCATTGTCTGATAGGCGCTCGTCACTCGACTGGCCACCTGGGTGACCATATCGACAGCGAGCGACGCCTGCTGTTCCGCTATCATCAATTGACTCGCAGTCACGGAGCCACCCGTGGCATAGGACTGAGCCAGCTGATCGGCCGTATCGCTCATCTGGTTCACCTTGTCTAGCTCCTGCGACAAGAAGTCGGAAAAGCTAGTCTGTCCCGCAGCGGGAGACTGGGTCGAAGTCATCTGTCCGAACGTTCCGGACAAAGCGGACTGTACGCCTTGAATCGCCATTCTTCTACATCCACCTCTTATTTGCCGATGCTCAGCGCATCGAGATCCATCTCTTTGGCTGCGTCGAACGCGGTCGCATTGGCCTGATAGGCGCGTGACGCCGTGACCATGTCGACCATTTCGGTCGCGATATCGACGTTAGGCATTTGCACGTATCCGTTGACCGCATCAGGACTGCTCGGATCATATACCGATTTCAACGGACTGGTATCCTGGGTTATCGAGGTCACTTGTACGCCCCCGTCACCGGTTCCCATCGTAGCGCCCAACACGTTCTGGAATGACGCGTTCTGGGAAGCTGGCGCAAAGTTTACGATCTCGCGTCGATAAGGGCCACCTTGAGGTGTCCGCGTCGTATTCGCATTCGCGATGTTATTCGCAATGACGTTCAACCACAACTGATTCGCCGTCAGTCCACTCGCGGCGATGTTCATACTGGACGTATCAAGCACGCGCATCAACCTCCCTGAATCGCGGTGGTCAAACGCTGAAGTCGCGTGGACACATCCTGTGCAAGCACTTCGTATTTGACCTGATTTTCTGCAATGTCGACCATTTCCGAACTAAGGTCGACGTTGTTCCCGTCGTTATCAACAGTCGAACTCGTATCCGTGTACACAGTCGGTTGTACATCTGGGAGATTGTTCAAAGCGCTCCCCGACGTCGAGAGCGGGATATGGGTCTCGCCCATCTGCGCCTGTGGAGCGGAGTTCAATGCCTGTTGAAAGTACGTCTCAAACGCCACGTCCTGGCGTTTGTAACCGGGCGTTTCTGCGTTCGCAATGTTATTCGCGTAGACTTGTTGACGCAGTGTTGCCGCATCGAGCGACATTTGCAGTAACTGCATCGTATTCACTGTTCACTCTTCCCCATCCGCACATTTTGCTATTTTTCGACGACAGTGTAATGATTCGTCGAATCTTGTCATATTCCTGCACATTCGAGATCATGCATTTGCCGAATTTCCAAGGAGGTTCATGGACTGATCACAAAAAAAACAACCAGGACGCAAAAGACATCCTGGTTGCCCGTTTTCCTTTTTGTGGATATTGCTGGTTTACAGGATAAACTGACTGACGTCGCGATTCTTCACAATCGACTGCAGTTTCTCGTCGACGTAAGCCGCTGTGATGGAGATGGCTTCGAGGTTGACGTCAGGCGCCTCAAACGACAAATCCTCCAACACCTTCTCGACAAGTGTGTGCAGTCGTCTTGCGCCGATGTTTTCGGTATCCTGATTCACCTGTTGAGCCATCTCTGCAATCCGCGTGATGGCGTCGTCGCTGAATGTCACCGCGATGCCCTCGGTTTCGAGCAGAGCCGCATACTGTTTGAGCAACGAGTGCTCCGGTTCGCGCAAAATTCGCTCGAAATCGCCCGCCGTCAAAGGTTCCAGCTCGACGCGAATGGGGAATCGCCCCTGCAGTTCTGGGATGAGGTCCGACGGCTTCGCCACGTGAAACGCCCCCGCTCCGATGAAGAGCATGTAGTCCGTCTTTACGGCGCCGTACTTGGTCGTGACAGTCGATCCCTCGACGATAGGAAGGATATCCCGCTGAACGCCTTCCCGCGAGACATCTGCCCCGCGCTGTTCCTTGCCAGCTATTTTATCCATCTCGTCAATGAAGATAATGCCCTGATTTTCAGCCCGATAAATGGCTTCCGCATTGACTGCGTCCGAATCGATCAAGCGGCCTGCCTCTTCCTGCGTGAGAACTTTGCGCGCCTCGCGCACGGTCATCTTGCGCTTACGCGTCTGTTTCGGCAACAGGTTTCCGAGCGCCTCTTGGATGTTGCCAAGGCTCTCAGGCCCCATGCCAGGCATGAAACCGAGCGACATCCCGCTCGACTGTTCCTCTACATCGATTTCCACATAATGGTCTTCCAGTTCACCCAGGTCCAGCTTGTGCCGGGTGCGCCGCCGTTCTTCTCGTACCGAATCGGAACTGGCCTCATGCGAAGGCCGCTCCTGCTGCCCACCGCCAAACAGCATCTCGAACGGATTTCCCATCTTTCGCCGCGCGTTCGGATCTGGCACGAGCGCGTCGACGATTCGGTCGTTCGCGCGTTCCTCGGCCTCCTTTTGCACCTTCTGTGCGTGTTCCGCCTTCACCATCCGAACGGCCGTCTCCACCAGGTCTCGCACCATTGCCTCGACGTCGCGCCCCACGTAGCCAACCTCTGTAAACTTCGTGGCTTCCACCTTAATGAACGGCGCGCCGACCAGTTTTGCCAGGCGGCGCGCGATTTCTGTCTTACCGACGCCGGTGGGTCCGATCATCAAAATATTTTTCGGCGTGACTTCCGCCTGCAGCTCCGACGAAAGTTGCGCGCGGCGTGCACGGTTTCGAAGCGCAACGGCCACAGCGCGCTTCGCACCGCGCTGCCCGACAATATACTTATCTAAATGCTCTACAATTTGCCGCGGCGTCAATTCATGTTCCATCGACACGTGATTCCCTCCCTTAAATAAGAGGCCCGACGACTTTGAGGCGAGCCTCCTGCCACCTCTCAGCCGACCGTCTCGACGATGATATGATCATTCGTAAAGACGCAGATTTCGGACGCGATGTGCAACGCCTTCTGCGCGATCTCGGCGGCCGGCAATTCCGTGTTGCGGGCGAGTGCACGCCCGGCGGAGAGCGCAAACGCGCCACCAGAGCCAATCGCACAAATTCCGTCGTCCGGCTGAATCACTTCGCCGCCGCCCGAGACGATGAACAAGTCTTCCTCATTCATCACGATGAGCATCGCTTCTAACTTGTGTAACACCTTATCGGAGCGCCATTCTTTCGCCAATTCCACAGCGGCCCGCTGAAGATTTCCCTGGTACTCCTCCAGCCGCTTTTCGAACATCTCAAACAGCGTGAACGCGTCTGCGACAGAACCGGCGAAACCAGCGACAACTTTGCCGTGGTAGAGCCGACGAACTTTACGCGCCCCCTGTTTCATAATCATGCTGTTCCCCAGCGTGACCTGGCCGTCGCCAGCCATTGCACCCTTGCCTTCCTTTAATACAGCAAAAATCGTGGTGGCATGCATGGATTGGTCCACGCGCGTCACTTCCCTTCTGTTTCGCGTGGTCTCTCAGATCTTGGATGACTATCTTGGTAAACGCGCGTCAAACGCTCGCGCGAGGTGTGTGTGTAAATCTGCGTACTCGACAAACTGGCGTGGCCGAGTAACTCTTGCACACTGCGCAAGTCTGCCCCGCCGTCGAGCAGGTGCGTCGCAAAAGTATGGCGCAAGCCGTGCGGGCTTAACTGACGGAGCCCCGGCACTTGCGCAATGCGCTGGTCGAGAATTCTTCGCACACTCCTATCGGTCAGTCGCCCGCCGCGCTGGTTGACGAACAGCGCTTCGCCCTTGGCCACCCTCTGGCGCTGCTCGAAGTAGCGGGCGAGCGCCACCTGTGCCTTCGAGCCCAAAATCACATAACGCTCCTTTGCTCCCTTACCAAAGACCAGGGCCAATTGTTCTTGAACCATGACGTTGTCGACATCGAGCGCGACGCACTCGCTGACCCGAACACCGGTTCCGTAAATAAACTCGAGCAAGGCCCGGTCTCGCACATCCGCGAACGAGTGGCCGTCGATGTGATCTAAGAGGTTCTCCACCTCTTCTTGGTAAAAGTACTGCGGCATCGTTTTGTCCTTTTTCGGCAAGGACAGAGACCGTGCGACGTTTGCAGCGACGAGCTCTTGCTGCTCGAGAAAATCGAAAAAGGACCTGTAGCACGACAGCCTTCTAGCGACAGAGGACTTGCTCACACCACGCATCATCTCGCCCGCGAGGAAGCCGCGCAGGCTGCGCACTCGAATGTCACTCGGATGGACAATCCCCTCTGCTTTCAGGTAGTTCATCAGCAACGTCAAATCCTTGTCGTATGCGGTCAGCGTCTGCTCGCTCCACTTCTGACGCCGCGCCAGCAGGAACGCAGACTTGCACTCGTCCAGTAGCATTGTCACACCTTCAGGGATTCAATCTCTCGCGCGAGGGCGGCAAGCGCCCTGTCCGCATGCGCCTGATTGCGCTCGCGCTTATCCTTTATTCTTTCGTCCAGCGGCGGGAATAGTCCAAACGTCGCGTTCATCGGCTGAAAGTTCTCCGCAGAAGTATGAGTGATGTAGTGTGCCAAACTGCCAATTGCAGTGACGTCCGGCATGATAACCGGCGCCTTCGACGCCGCTACGCGCGCGGCGTTGATGCCAGCGATAAGACCAGCCGCCGCAGACTCCACATATCCTTCCACCCCAGTAATTTGACCGGCGAAAAACAGATTTTCTCTGGCCTTCGTCTGATAGGTAGGGTGAAGAATTTGTGGGCTGTTAATATAAGTATTCCGATGCATCACGCCGTAACGCACGATTTCTGCATTTTCTAGCCCCGGAATCAGACTGAAGACCCGTTTCTGCTCTCCCCACTTGAGGTGCGTTTGGAATCCGACCAAATTGAACAACGTGGCGGCGCCATTGTCCTGTCGAAGTTGCACAACCGCATACGGCCGCTTTCCAGTTCTCGGATCACGAAGGCCGACTGGTTTCATCGGACCAAACAACATCGTCTGCTTTCCGCGCTCAGCCATCACTTCGATCGGCATACATCCCTCGAAGTAGCGTTCCTCTTCAAAATCCTTCAGCGATGCGCGTTCGGCGTGAATCAACGCGTCGTAGAACGTTTCAAACTGCTCCTCGTCCATCGGACAGTTCAAGTAGGCAGCTTCGCCTTTGTCATAACGCGATTGCAGAAACACCTTGTCCATGTCGACCGATTCCTTCGTGACAATGGGTGCAGCCGCATCGAAGAAGTACAGGTAATCTTGTCCGATAAACTGCTTGATATCCTCCGACAAAGCGGCGGAAGTGAGCGGACCAGTCGCCACGATAGTGATGCCCTCGGTCGGGATCTTCGTCACTTCCTCGCGCCGCACCTCGACGTTTGGATGGCCACTGACGAGCTCCGTCACCCGTGCGGAAAACCGCTCTCGGTCTACCGCCAGCGCGCCGCCGGCGGGTACACTGTGCTCGTCAGCCGCCTGGATGATGACGGAGTTCAGGCGGCGCATCTCCTCTTTCAAGAGCCCCACGGCGTTGGTGATTGCTGCAGCGCGAAGAGAATTGGTACAAACAAGTTCTGCAAACTCCTGCGTGTGGTGCGCAGGCGTCTGTTTGACGGGTCGCATTTCATACAACGTCACATCCGCCCCGGCGTGAGCAGCCTGCCAAGCGGCCTCCGAACCTGCCAACCCAGCACCGATGACGGTCACTTTCAAATTTGCCAAGATAGACGCTCCTTCGTTTATCACTTAACTCGACGGTTCCCCCGCGATTAGGATGATTTGCGCGTTCCCGAATCCTCGAGCGGCGCCGCGTGTGGATGTGCCTTTTCGTTGCTGCACAACACGGTCACCTTCCCACGCGATTGTTTCTCGACCATCGGATGCGCACAGATGGGACACAACTGCCCCGTCGGCTTCTGCCACAATACATAGTCGCATTCTGGATATCCGCTACAGCCGTAAAACACTTTCCTGCGCTTTCCGCGGCGCTCCAACAGCGGTTTGTCACACTTCGGGCAGTTCACGCCCACTTCCTTCGTGATAGCCTTGGTGTTACGGCACTCGGGAAACCCGGGACAAGCCAAAAACTTGCCGTAACGGCCATTTTTATAGACCATCATCCGCCCGCATTTTTCACAGGGGATGTCTGACTCCTCGTCTTTCAGCTCCACGTGTTCAAGTGAAGACTCCGCGTGTTCTAAGTCCTTCTCGAACTGGTGGTAGAAGCCGTCCAACAGCTTTACCCAGTCGGCTTCCCCGTCCTCGACGGCGTCCAACTCACCTTCCAGATTGGCAGTGAAATCGACGTCAATCAACTGTTCGAAGTTATCGACCAAGAGGTCGACGACGATTTCTCCAAGCTCCGTCGGCACAAACCGTTTCTGCTCGAGCAGGACGTATCCGCGCTTCAAGATGGTATCAATCGTCGGAGCATACGTACTCGGACGACCGATCCCCAGTTCCTCCATCGCCTTGACGAGGCTGGACTCGGAATATCTCGGTGGCGGCTGCGTGAAGTGTTGTTCCGGTGTCACCTTCGAGGTCTTCAACACCTGACCCTCGGTCACCGGCGGCAACAGGCGACTCTTGTCATCGTCATCTTGGTCGTCGTTGCCTTCGATGTACACGGCCATAAAGCCAGGAAACTTGATCACGGAACCGCTCGCACGAAACCAGGCCCCATTTACCTCCGAATCGACGGAGGTGGTATCGAGTACCGCAGAGGACATCTGACTTGCGACAAAGCGATCCCAGATCAACTTGTAGAGCCGAAATTGATCTTTCGACAAATGGTCTTTGATCTGTTCAGGATGACGAAGCGTAGATGTCGGACGGATGGCTTCATGCGCGTCCTGCGCGTCGTCTTTCTTACTGTACTTTCGCGGCTCGGCAGGCACATACGGCGCACCAAATTCACGCCGAATATACTCTCGCGCCTCGTCCTGAGCCGACTGCGCAATCCGCGTGGAGTCCGTACGCATGTATGTGATGAGACCAACCGTTCCTTCACCTGGGATGTCTAGCCCTTCATACAGCTGTTGCGCGACGGCCATCGTCTTGTACGCGCGGAAACCGAGCTTTCGAGCGGACTCCTGTTGCAAGCTGCTCGTAATAAACGGCGCCGCAGGATTTCTCCTTCGCTCCGACTTCTTCACCTTGCGGACCGTCAGCGGCTGACCATCGATTCTGTTTAACAGCTCGTTGACCGAATCCTCGTTTGGAAGCGGGGTCTTTTGCTCGTCATATCCATAGAAACGAGAGGTTAATTTTTTTGCATCCACCTGCGAGGTGACGTCGACGGTCCAGTACTCTTCAGGTTGAAATTTGCGAATCTCGTTTTCCCGGTCGACAATCAATCGAACAGCGACTGATTGCACACGGCCTGCCGACAACCCTTTCTTCACTTTACGCCACAAAAGCGGGCTTAACCGATACCCTACGAGACGATCGAGGATGCGACGCGTCTGCTGCGCGTTGACCACGTCCATGTCGATCTTGCGCGGCGACTTAAATGCGTTCTTGATGGCATCCTGCGTAATTTCGTGAAACACCACCCGACACGTGTCGTCTGGGTTCAATTCGAGAATGTGCTGCAGGTGCCAGGCGATAGCCTCACCTTCCCGATCAGGGTCGGCCGCGAGAAAGACTTTCTTCGCCTTCTTGCTCGCGCTCCGAAGCGCCTTGATGACGTCGCCCTTCCCGCGAATAGTGATATATTTTGGTTCAAAGCCGTGCTCGACGTCGACGCCGAGTTGGGACTTTGGCAAATCGCGAACGTGGCCCATGGAGGCTTTTACCGCATACCGCTTCCCCAGATATTTCCCAATCGTTTTCGCTTTTGCGGGCGATTCGACGATGACTAAATAATCGGCCACAACTTCTCCTCCTGTTCGTCTCACGCCATGGCGATTCCTGGTGCCTTGGTTCAACCCATCTTATCACCCGACTAAAATTCAATGCAAACGCGTTCCAACGCGAGTTTTGTCGATTCCGTCGAAACGTTACTTGTGTGACGGATAAAGTTAGTTTAATGTGATTTCGTTCACCACCATCTGTGCGGTGTGAAACCGATGTATTCCAAATATGCTCGGTTAGCTCATATCCTTATCCCACTTGCTATTCGTTTGTCAAGTGCTTTCCGATTGCGCAACCATCCTTGACCATGGTCGAGGCAGCACAAACCGCCCAAATTCAAACATCGCGGATGAACGCGCCTTCGCATGGAATACTGCGAAAATAACAGTTCACATGTGGCCGGGCTTGGTGAAGTTCTTTCATTTAATAGCCAACCCGCACCGCGACAACAAAACGTCTTCATAAGGAATGAAACTCATGGTCATTGGTACACATCACGGGAAATTTCACGCGGACGAAGTGTTCGCTGTAGCCATTCTCAAGCAATTTTATCCCGACGCGAAGGTCGTCAGGTCGCGCGACGACGATATCCTCTCACATTGCGACATCGTCGTCGACGTCGGGCGTGGCAAGTACGACCACCATTCCACCGACAAGGTCTATCGCGACAACGGCATTCCATACGCGAGCGCGGGCTTGATTTGGCGCGACTTCGGCCACGAGTGCGTCGATCGGCTAGGTACCAGTGCGGATGCAAACCGGGTGGTACAAACCGTCGACGAACGCCTCATCCAAGCCATCGACGCCATCGACAACGGGGTCGATCTCGACCGCGACCCCCGCATCAAAGGGATCTCCGAGCTCATTGCGGGGTTTAACCCTCCGTGGAACTCAGACCTGGATGAAAACGACGCGTTCGACCAAGCAGTGCAATTTGCTGCACATATTCTCAACAATACGATGCGGTCGGAACTCGGGCGAATGGCTGCGATTGAGATTGTGAAGGAAGCGTACGGCAGGCGGGAAAAAAAGGAGATCCTCGAACTCGACACCTTTTGTCCTTGGTCGGAGACGCTGTTCGAGCTCGACCACGACGCGTCCGTCCTGTATGTCATTTTTCCGGACAGACACGGCCAGTACCGCATCCAAGTCGTCCCCAAGGTACTGGGTTCGTTTGAGGCGCGCAAACCGCTGCCGCAGGCGTGGGCCGGTCAAGAGGGACAGGAGTTGGGTGAAATCATCGGCGTCGGCGACGCGGTATTTTGCCACCCCGCCCGCTTTATCGCCGGGGCTCGCTCACGCGAGACCATCATGAAGATGGCAGAGTTGGCACTTCAGAGCGACGTGTGATCGCCACGCAAACCAACTGCCTGACGGCGCCCCTGATTTTTGAAGCGGGGGCGCGGCGCGCAGTGGACCGATCATTTCTCAAAAAATAATGAAAATCGGCCTAATCCGACATCCGCAGACACACCGACTTACACTTCACCATCATGGTTGACCATGACTTGAAACGCACAACCCCGATTGCCCACCAAACTGCAGGTCTTGACGAAGCCTAACCGCTCGTACACGCGAATGGACCGCCCCAATCCAGTAGAACCCAATCAACCTGAGGTCTTCATCGAGCACGCATCGATATGCTCCATTCGTCAGATCAGCGATGGTGTCGGGCGAATCTTGGAGCCCAATTATACTTGTGAGCGCACTCTAGTTCGACCTCGTCAAGAGAGTCTCAGAGCCGCCACAGCTATCGACTTGTGAGGCGTCCTTGGTAGCAAAGTGGGTCTATTTTTCTACCGCTAGGGCATATGTATGGAAGTAAACAACTAGGAGAGAGGAGACTTACCATGACCGGGCAAGTGCTAGAGTTGATTTGTGATGGAGATTACTGTGCAGAGGATGTAGAGTTGCGCCAGCTATACACCATCGCGGACGTCGAAGGCTGCGAACGACGCGGCAATGGCGAGCGATAACGCCACAAAGCTTAGCAAACGAGGTAGCCAAGCGGGATTGAACTCCGGGATAGCAGCTGGCGCCGCTCCTTCCAAAGATACGTCTTTCAACAAAGAGGAAGTCGCCGCCCCTGAGAATGGCGTGTTCTCGGAGGCGGCGACTTCGTCGCATTGGCTCATCGATGACAGCATAGGAAGGCGTGAATGCCGCTAAGCCATCATCGTTCCAGGTGGTACGGAACGGTCATCACCTTGATGTGCTTGTTGATGACCAGCCAAGCCATCAGGATACTGGCGGTCTTGTTGTGCAGCAGTTTATGCCACCAGCGCTTCGTAATGAACTGCGGAATGACCACCGTGATGTTCTCAGGAGGATACGTTTGCAACTCGAATTCGATAAATCGCTGCAGCCGTTTCCCAACCGCACGGTATTGTGAATGCAAGACAATCAACCGCACGCCGGAGTTGAGTTTCTCCCAATCCCCCTCGATCTTGTCCGTGCGTTGTCGACATTTCTCCTCCGAATCATCCGCGATGACGGTCACCGCGATGACATTCCGAAAGTTCGCCACTGCGTACTCGAGGGCGTTGACCGACGACTTGTTGACAGACGCGATAGGGACAATCGTGATGGACTCCTTGCGCGGTTGCATCGGCCGCGTTAAATCGTACTTTAAGTCCTGGCGAAGTTGCATATAGTGCTTCTGGATTCTGCTGAATACGAGAATCATCGCAGGAACGCAAATACACACCAGCCAAGCCCCATCCTGAAAGCGCGTGATGCCAAAGATGAGACACGCGCCCCCAGTCAACACGACACCCGTGGCGCTACCGATGGCACTCAACAACCACTTGTTCTTGCGTTCCTTGAGCACGCGCACGACCATGCCAAGTTGCGAGATGGTGAACGTATAGAATACGGACACGCCATAGAGCGGCATCAGTCGATCGACCTTCGCGTCAAAACAAATGGTGAGCAGCAGCGAGATAAACGTCAAAAAAACGATGCCGTTACTATAGACTAACCGCGTACCTTTGTGCAGTACCCACCGCGGCATAAACCCGTCGCGAGCCATCGAGGACCACAGCGCCGGACACCCCGTAAACGCCGTATTCGCCGCGATGGTCAGGATGCACATGGTCGAAATCGAGATGATCACCGTCACGACATATCCGATACCGTGTGTTCCGAAGATCAGCATCGATTCCTGATTGATGAGCGGAACTTCCGGATTGTAGCGAAGGCCGTGCACCATCGCCACGCTGGAAACGATAAAGAACAACAAGCTCAGCGTGATGACGAGCGTCAGCAACAGGCGCTGGGCACGTTTTACGGACGGTTCGCGAAAAACGGGCACCGAATTCGAAACGGCCTCAATCCCAGTCAGCGCACTGCAGCCGTTCGCGAACATCTTGAGGAAGAGAAACATCCCCATCCCTTGGACGGCGTGCATTCCCGCATAGGTCGGTAGCTCGATCGCGCTCGGGTGCAGAAGTCCCTTGATGACGGCGGCGACACCAATCAGAATGATACAGCCGATGAAGACGTACGTGAACGGTACGAAGACACTGGCAGATTCGCCGGTACCACGTAAATTTACAATCATAATTAATAGCGTCAGGATGATGTTGAACAATAGTTTGTGGTGTGCGATGAACGGGATCACGGGGGCGATAGCATCCACCCCTGCCGCCACCGACACCGCGACAGTCAACGTATACCCAACGATTAGCGTAGAGGCGGCTGACAACCCCCAATACTTGCCGAGATCGTTGATCCCGATGGCATACGCGCCACCCCCGAGCGGATAGCGCCGAATGATGTTGCGATACGCCAAAAATAATAGAAAGGCGAGTCCGACGATGATGCTGGTCCCGAGCATTGAGAACCCAAGGACATTCGTGACGTACGCGTGGGTCGACGTCGCGACGAGTAAACCAGCGAGGATTCCCTCCATCTGGTCTGTTGCATATGCTACGCTAGACAAGGCATCCGGTGTCATGACCGCCATGCCCTTCAGTACACCAATGCGTACTTGAAGGTCTTCTTTGGTCTTCAGTGGTCTCCCCACGATCCATCTTTTAATCGTTCCGACCATGATGTGTATTCAGGCCCCTAACTCAGCAGTCTGTGTTTCGACAGAAGCAGTATATAACTTTCCACTCAACTTAAATAGGTGTTTGTCCAAAACCCAGAATTTTTCATGCTTACGTCACAAACTGCCACACCTTGTGCAGGAACGATAAGGAATTTAACGACTCACTTTTTTAATGTTACTGTGCTACTATTTAGCTGTTCCAACGAACGTCTTTATTTGATAAAACAAGGGTGTGACACCGTGACCACAAGTGCACCATACCAACGGTCTGTGCAGCGCGTACGGACCGTGCATCCACATCAACAAAATCCGAACCATACGGTTGCGATGGTGATCGAGCCGGGTAACTGGTCGGAACACGACCCATTCTTACTGTTGGCCGAAGACTGGTTTGAGCAGGGTACCTTTGACGTACACCCGCACCGCGGCATTGAGACGGTGACCTACGTCATTGAAGGGACGCTAAACCACTTCGACAACCGGCACGGAAAAGGGCAGTTGGAGCCAGGGGATGTCCAGTGGATGACGGCCGGGCGCGGCGTCATTCACAAAGAAGACCCGACGCCGGACCAGCGCGTACACAGTCTGCAGCTTTGGGTCAACCTAAAAAGCGAGGACAAGATGACGCAACCTCGGTACCAGAACCTGCGCGCCGAGGACATGCCCGTTCGCAAAGCTGACGGAGCCACGGTGCGGGTCTTTTCCGGATCATCTGCAGATGCGCGCGCGACGACGAAAAACTACGTCCCGGTCACCATGGTCGAACTGACTCTCGACGCGGGTGCCGAGATCACACAGGATCTTCCGGGTGGGTACAACGGATTCATTTATATTCTGGAAGGCAGCGGACGCTTCGGGGCAGGTGCCGAGTACGGAGAACAGCACCAAGTGCTGTGGCTCGACAGGCGCGAGGACGTCGCCGAAAGCGAAGTCGTGATTCGCGCGGAGCGCGACCTGCGGGCCTTGCTGTACGCGGGCCAACCGGTCGGTGAACCGGTCGTCGCCTATGGCCCGTTCGTGATGAATACGCCAGCGCAGATCAAGCAGGCTTTTGAAGACTACGCCGCAGGTAAGTTCGAAGCGTGATTTGAGGTCAATCAGCGGTCCAATTAAGGGAGTCTCCACAAATGTTGGAGATTCCCTTAACTTTCGTTCAGACGACTGGACTCACCTCTGTTGCGCAACACCCGCGCGAGCTCGCCCACCACCGACTCCGTCGCGTACGCAGCCGGCGCAGACACGACTGGTCTCTCGAGAATGAGTTTCTCGACTGCGCTGGCAATCCGCGAAGTCTCGTAAGGACTGACGACGGTATGACCGCACACCCGCAGGATTTCCGCCGCTGTTCCCAGCGAATCCGTGATCCCCAATATCGGTCTACCCGCCCCCAGGTAGTCCATCAGTTTGGACGCGAGAAACGGGTTGACGCCGCTTTTCGACGGCGCATCGATCAACACCAGCACGTCGGTCTCGCTCATCTCTATCAGGCTGTCGAAGTAAGAGGCCTTAGATTGGTCGATTCGCACCTCGCGTCGGTCGACTTCGGCCTGGTATTTTGGAGCTAAGCTTCCGACCAACCGGATGCGAATCCGCCCTGTCCACTCAGGTCTTTTCCTCTGCACCTCGCATACCGCATCGATCAACGGTTTTGGCGATCTCGCCCCATAGAAATCGCCAAAGTATCCGAAGGTCACCACGTCCGTGTCCGTTGGCGCCGTTGTCGCGGCGCGAGGACGGTACAACTCCGGGGTATAGTGATGCGGGATGACAAACGCCTTCTCGGCTACGCACACATGCGGATACGCGTCCACGTACATCGCCAGGATCTCCTTTGTCGGGAAGACGAGCGAATCCGCGTGTTCAATTACGCGTCGCTCCCAGCGGCGGTCAAACCGCTTGCGAAAATGCGTATGCCCTTCGTGGTACGGGTTCGCAGACCATGGGTCACTAAACTGGGCGATCCACGGCTTGCCCGTTTGCCGCTTGATGCGATACGCCAGAATATGACTCGCACCGGGATGGGAGCGGCTGTAAATCACGTCCCCCGAAAGCTTGTCCAAGAACGTCTTCCGCGTTTTCCGAGCGAACAGGAACGCCTCATCGACCGCGAGTCCCATGCCCCGCGAGACCACCTTAGCGAGGAACGGATTTCGCAAGTGAAACACATTTCGCCGGATGACCTCCACCTGCGTAGGCAATGCCATGTCGTCATCCAGCCGCCGCGACCCATCCACAGAACTTGTCAGCAGTTGCACTTGAAAGTCCCGCGAGAGCGCCCGAATGGTTTTCCAGACCAAAATGGACTCCGCGTTGAGGACAGGTGGTGCGTGATAGGAGACGACGAGAACCTTCATCCGTTCGGTCATTCAACCACCTGCAATCCTGAATTTTTCCCCAATAGTAAACAATTGCATTCTCTTCGTCCAGCTGCCAAGCCAATGTCTGTATCCCTTTAAAATTGCCCAAATATATCCATCGATCTACCGCGAGATTTACACTATATTGATCACACAATTCATTCCAAAGGGGCATGTTCGTTGGTCGGCTTCTCATCATCGCGCTTTACGTCGTGAGTGCGTTGGCACACTATCAACTGTGTAAGCGAGCGGGCGTGAAACACCGGTGGATGGTCTGGGTCCCCATTCTGTACATTTTCCCAATTCTCTGGACGATTCAAAAGTCAGGCTGGAATGTGCTGTTTCTCCTGATTCCGGTCGCCAACATCGTGTTCGCAATCATCTGGCACGTCAAATACCTTCACGCGTTCGGCAGGTCAGGTCACTGGTTGTGGTTCATTCTGCTGCCCGTTCTCGGCCCAATCATCATGGTTATCGTCTTAGCGCAAACTGCATACTCGAGAAAAACGATTTATCACCTGCGCCAACCCGGAGTGACGCCGGACTTCGATTCATTCAAGTGGTAACCTGAAGAGATATCAGACGAATTAGACGACAAAAAAGGGCTGTCCCAAAAAGAGTGGCACTGAAATGGGTCAGTCCCCGCATTTCAACGAAACAGCCTCCGCCTCCACTGTTCAGGTGGAGACGGAGGCTCTATTATATGTCGGGACACCCCGTTTTAAGTGCGAACATAGGCGCTCGAGCGTATCCTTACCCAACGCTGTTCGTCACCGCTCCAGCGGCAAATTGACTATTGTACAACTCTGCATAGAAACCGCCTCGCTCGAGCAACGCGCTATGGGTGCCCTGTTCGACGACCGTTCCCCGATCCATCACGAGAATTAAGTCAGCGTCGCGAATGGTCGACAACCGATGCGCGATGACGAAACTCGTCCTTCCCTTCATCAGTTCCTTCATAGCGTTCTGAATCAGAACTTCCGTCCGCGTGTCGACACTGCTCGTGGCTTCGTCGAGAATCAAGATGGCCGGATCTTTCAGAATGGCTCGGGCGATGGTCAAGAGCTGTTTTTGCCCCTGTGATAGATTTGACGCCTCTTCGTTCAAGATCGTCTGGTAGCCATCTGGCAACGTCCGAATAAAGCGGTCCGCGTGCGCCGATTTCGCCGCTTGCACGACGTCCTCCTCGGTCGCATCGGCGCGCCCGTACGCGATATTTTCATAGATGGTCCCGTGAAACAGCCACGTATCCTGTAGAACCATCCCGAAGAGACTGCGCAAGTTGTCTCGTTTCAGGTGTGCGATGTCCCGGCCGTCAATCGTGATTTTTCCGCCGTTGACCTCGTAGAACCGCATCAGCAAGTTGACGAGCGTCGTCTTTCCCGCACCAGTGGGACCGACGATGGCGACCGTTTGACCACTCAACACGTCGATGTTCATATCCTCGATGAGCAACGCGTCCGACCGGTAGCCAAATTTCACGTCGTGGAATGCGACATCGCCCTTCGGTTGGTCAATCACTTTAGCGTCGAGCGGCTCCTCCACCTCTTCCATCTCGTCTAACAATTCGAAGACGCGTTCTGCGGATGCGATGGTAGACTGGATGATGTTCGCAATGCTAGACAGCTGTGTAAGCGGCTGAGAGAATTGTCGGGTGTATTGAATGAACGCTTGAATATCGCCAATTTGAATCGCTCGCCGCATCACGAGAATCCCACCGATGACACTCACGAACAAGTACCCAAGGTTGCCAATGAAATTCATAAGCGGCATGATCAGGCCAGAAACGAATTGCGATCTCCATCCGGATTCGTACAACTGGCGATTGATCTCTTCAAATTTCGCGATGGACCTCTCCTCATGTCCAAACGCCTTCACAATCTTGTGTCCCGTGTACATTTCCTCGACGTGCGAGTTCAATTGACCTAAGGATTTTTGCTGTGCTTTAAAATTCTTTTGTGAGCGCTTCGCCACCATCCGCGTCACCAGCAGGCTAAGAGGGAGTGTAAGGGCCACCACGAGCGTCATCAGGGGACTGATGGTGAGCATCATGACAATCACGCCGACAAACGTGATGACAGACCCGATGAGTTGCGTCAAGCTCTGCTGTAATGTGTTGCTGATATTGTCGAAGTCGTTGACGAACCGACTCAGGATTTCACCGTTCGGACGAGCGTCGAAAAACTTGAGCGGCAACCTCGCAAGCTTTTGGTTCGCTTCGCGCCGCAGCGCGTACACCGTTTTCTGCGCGACACCTGCCATCACGTATTGTTGAACGTAACTAAACGCCGAACTGAGCACGTACAATACCGCCAGAACGACGAGGATGTGCACGATAGGCGCAAACTTTAAGTCGCGAGCCATCACACCCTTGAACAGGAGCGTCGTCGCTTTCCCCATCAAATCTGGGCTGACGATGCTAAACACCGTACTCAAGATCGTCGTCAGGACGACGACCATCAGTCGGAAGCGGTGTGGTCGAAAGTACTTCATGAGTCGGCGCAACGTCCCTTTAAAATCCTTCGCCTTTTGAACCGGCATCCGCCCGTGCCCAAAGTTGCCGCGACCCATCGGCATCACAGGGCGCAACTGAGGTACTTCTCTGCGTTCGTTACTCATGCGGTTTCCCCCTCTGCCAACTGTGAGGACACGATTTCGCGGTAAACTTGGCAGCTGTCGAGCAAGGCCGAGTGAGACCCCATGCCGACGACCCGCCCACCGTCCAACACGATAATCTGATCCGCGTCGACCACCGTACTCACGCGTTGTGCGACCACCACCACCGTCGCGTCCCCAACCTCGCTCTTGAGCGCCGACTGCAACTGGGCCTCCGTCTTGAAATCGAGCGCCGAAAAGCTGTCGTCAAACACGTAGATCTCCGGTTTCCGAACCAGCGACCGAGCGATGGACAAGCGCTGCTTCTGCCCGCCTGAGACGTTCATGCCACCTTGGTCGAGATTCGAGTCAAACCCATCCTGCATCTCCAGGACAAACGAAGTGGCCTGCGCGACATCGGCGGCGTGGCGGATCTCTTCCTCAGTGGCATGTTCGTTGCCATAACGGAGGTTTTCCGCGACTGTGCCGGAGAACAGGACCGCACGCTGTGGCACAAACCCAATTTTCTCGCGCAGGTGTTTCTGAGACATCTCCCGAACGTCGACGCCGTCCACCAGAATGCATCCTTCATCGACCTCGTAAAAGCGCGGAATCAGACTGACTAATGTCGACTTGCCAGCTCCCGTCCCGCCGATAATCGCAGTCACCTGACCCGGTCTCGCCTGAAAGCTCACATCCTCAATCGCGGGATGTTCCGCACCTGGATAGCTGAAGGTAACGTGCCGAAATTCAACCGTGCCCCTGACCTCGTTCGCCTGCTTCGCGTGCACCGGGTCTTGGATCTCCGGAACCATCTGCAGGACTTGGTTGATTCTCGCCGCCGACGCC
The DNA here is from genome assembly GCF_026651875.1 of Alicyclobacillus fastidiosus. Classification (GTDB taxonomy): domain Bacteria; phylum Bacillota; class Bacilli; order Alicyclobacillales; family Alicyclobacillaceae; genus Alicyclobacillus; species Alicyclobacillus fastidiosus. Next base: position 3,617,271 of record NZ_CP104067.1, read on the forward strand.
GAGGCACGAGGAATGACGAAGAACATCATCGACACCATCATGATGGCGAACAGAATCTGCGTGACGTATTGAATGAACGCCATGAGGGAGCCAATTTGCATCGCGCCGTGATCGATTCGAATACCACCGAACCAAATGATGGCGATGGTCGAGAAATTCAAGACGATCATCATCGCCGGCGTCAAGGACGCCATCGTTTGGTTGACCTTCGTGGCAGTGTTGGTGAGGTCAAAACTGGCCTTATCAAAACGCGCTTGTTCATAGTCCATCCGGTTGAACGACCGAATGACCCGAATCCCGGTGAGATTCTCTCGCACCACGCGGTTGAGCGTATCAATTTTCTTCTGCATCGTTCGAAACAAGGCAGTCGCTCGGCTGTACACCAGGTAGATCACCAATCCCAGTACAGGCATCACGACGACGACGACGATGGCGAGTTTGGCGTCGGTATAAAACGCCATGATGATGCCCCCGACAGCCGTCAGCGGGGCGCGGATCATCAATCGCAACATCATGTTGACTAACTGCTGAACCTGCGTAATGTCGTTGGTCGTCCTCGTGATGAGCGACGAGGTGCCAATCTGATCGAACTCGTGGAGTGTGAAGTTTTCTACATGCGTAAACACTTTGCTGCGCAGCGTCCGGCCGAATCCCGCCGCCACTCGCGAGGATAAGTATCCAGCGATGATGGAACACGCGGCCGCCGCGATGGAAACAAGCAACATCAGTGCACCCACCCTGAGAATGTAGGGCACGTCGCCACGCACGACTCCGATGTCCACGATATCGGACATCTGCCTGGGCAGATATACGGTTGACAAACTTTGTAGGAAGATAAGCACGAGGACGCTGGCGACGGAAAGCCAATATGGTTTCAACCCGCGAAGTAGTTCCTTCATGCGCGCCACTCCTCTGTCGATACGCACGCTTGTTGCTCGTCGTAATACTGACAGACCTGAGCGAGCAAAGCGGCCAGTTGCTCACTTCTCTCCTGACCGAGAAAGTCGACCAAGCCATTGAGCGAGTTCAACGTTTCTGTCCGCGCTCGCACAATCTCCTCCTGGCCGCGGTCCGTCAACCGAACGCGAATCACGCGTTTGTCCTCGTCGTCCATCCGACGTTCCACAAACCCGCTGGCTTCCAATCCCTTAATCAGTTGTGTGACCGTCGGCACCGCCACGTGAAGCAGTTCGCTGATCTCGGAAACCTTGAATCCGTTCACGTGTTGTCGTTCACCCCTGCGAATGGTGAACAGTACGCGGATATCACTGGGCTTGCGCCCGGTGGATCGCCGACCGATCCAGTTCACTCGTCGAAATCGCATAAACGACTGAAATAACTTGGCTGCCGCCGATTGATCAAAGTCATCCATCATTTGCATTTCACCTCAATTGCACGATCCGAAAACACTTTTATTTTATTAGGCAAACTAAATAATAGGACGCTGAATCGAACCTGTCAATTCGGGTAGGGGAAACTGTCTTCGCATGGTATGAATCGTTATCCGAAATGGCAAGGTATGATCGAGGTGATACTGCCGTGATACAACGAGCGCAAGATCCCATCGGGAACCCATTTCTGTGGTCTCTGATCCCCATCGCGATGTACGTGACGTTCTTTGGCATTGTGGTCGGGGCCCGGGCCGTCGAGCGGGCAAATGAGAAGGAAGCGCATTGCGATTGTTGAGCAGGCAAATGCCTCAAACAGGGCTGACGGTCCCGTCAGCCCTGTTTGCGCGTCGCGCGAGCGGAAAGCCGCGCCTGTGGCGATTCAAAACTCAGGTAAATGGTCCAAATTGTTCTCGACGATGCCATCCGGTTCGCTGCGCAAAATGTCCCGGCCGTACTTGTGAAATACGTCCACGTGCGCCAGATGACCCGCTTTTGCTTCCGCAAGCGCTGTGACGTAGTCGAGGTCTCGTCCTTGGTTCGTACGCACTGCGATAATGTCGCCATCGTCGTTTTTGCGCACGGCGACAATGCCCTCTCTGCCGTCGTTCTCTGCATCGTAGCCTGACGGCCGGTTCTGTGCCCTGTACCGCTCATAAATTTCCTCAAAGTTGTCCTCCATGGTCATCCCTCCCCACCTACATCTTGCGCTGATAAGACGGGGAATACCCGCGGCTCAGACCGACTTCGACCTTTGTCACGGGCCGCGAGGAGCGCTCTGCGGCGCTGCACAAAGGCGGTGGCCAAGCGATAGCGCTGCACAACGTAGCCGGCGTACGGCGACGGAATTCCTTCTCCTGCGAGCAGTTCGAGAAACGTATAGGCATCTTCATTCTGCCGTTTTTGATTGCAGCTTTCACACGCGCAAAACAAGTTTTCCGGGTGGTAAGGACCGCCATCGGAGTAGGGCACGACGTGATCGACTGTGTTGGCCTCGTCACCGCACCACAGACAGGTCCCGTGATCCCGCTTGAAGACAATGCGTCGATACAACGCGTTGTTCTCCGGGGCGTCGTTGAGCCAAAGATTTCCTTGGCGGTCCCAGCGCGCCCGCCCAGCGGCCACCTCCTTGCGCGCCCTGTCCAGCGTACAAGGCGTCAATACCTTCCCTTTGGCGCTCTTCACCGGAACTACCGAATCTTGTTTTAACTGGTGGCCGCAGCGAGGGCACTGATATTCAGCTTTCATCAACGCCCGAATCGACCAGGTCGCCTTGCAATTGGGGCACATACCTTCTGTTGCTTCCATTGATAACACCTTCATCGATCCCGTCCGAAGACGAAGGGTAACACCCGCAAGTTCCCTCGCTATCCGTAGCATATGATGACCATTTCATTTCTCGTGTATGATGGCAGGAGGAACGCGAATCGCGATTCTTGTACAACCTATATTGTAAATCAATCGACCTTGAGGTGATCCCAAATGTCGTCGCGTCGCACATCTTTGCCTACGTTTGTCTACCACCGAGATCCGGTTCAGACCGGTGCCATTGAACCGCGCCAAATCGTCTGTGCCGCTTGTGGGGAACATAGCCCATACGCATATCTCGGCCCAGTCTTTGCGGACGACGAAATCGAACAGATCTGTCCGTGGTGCATTGAAGACGGACAAGCCGCCGCGAAATTTGACGCGGAGTTCGTCGATGCAACCGATTGTGAACCAGTGGCCGACGCGTCTTCTCTCGATTTATTGGTCACGCGCACGCCAGGTTTCGCCGGTTGGCAGCAGGAGCGGTGGCTCAGTCACTGCGGCGATTTTTGTACCTATATCGCAAACATCCCAAACACGCATGTAAAGGAGCAGGAAGAACTCATCCAAACGATAGACCGGTCTACTTCACCGTCCGTTGACACGCTGTTAAAGCGACTGTCAGAGTCGCACAAGGGGCCTTTGGACCGTCTGCTGGATGGCGAAACCCCATACCGCATTCACGTCTTTGAGTGTCGCCACTGCGGGATTCGCCGCGGCTACGTGGACTATGCCTGATGCTCGCCGCCAAATCGCCTGCGGTACGCCTCCACGTCCGCGCGCTCCACGCGACGAAATAAGAGCTCTGGAAGTTCGAATAGGTGCCCGTCAAAGTCTCCATCCAACTCGAGTAATTGTGCCCACGGCGCGCGGGAATCCAGATATCGATTACCGAGCGACCAGAGTTCACGAAGTGCCTTCAACGCCTTGCGAAACTCTGTCTGTCGAAGGTGGGTTCGATACTGCGAGACGACCCGCGCACAGTCCGCCTTCAACTGAACCTCCACCTCGGTGAACGGAGCACGACCGCCTGGTACCTGGCTGCCGAAGTGACGGGAAGTAAGTGTCAGCGTGCGGTTTACGAAATTTCCGAAGTTGCCTACCAAATCCTTGTTGATCACCGTGGCGAACAACTCCCAGGTAAAACCCGCGTCATCCGCTTCCGGCGACTGAGCCAACAGGAAGTAGCGCCAGTAATCCGCCGGATAAAGGGCCAGCGCGTCGTCGAGAAAGATTCCCCTTTTCAGACTCGTCGAAAATTTCCCCCCGTAGTACGTCAACCAGTGAAAACTTTTGATCCGGTGCGGCAAGTTCCACTGCTCTCTCGTCCCGAGCAACATCGCCGGGAAGAAGACTGTGTGAAAAGGTACGTTGTCCTTGGCCATGAACTGGGTGTAGACCACATCGGACTGGGTGTCCCACCAAGTTCTCCAATCGCGTTTACCAGGGTCCTCGTGGGCCCACTCCTGAGTACCCGCAATATATTCGACTGGTGCATCAAACCAAACGTAAAACACTTTGTTTGCGAACCCGTCCCGCGGTACGTCCACGCCCCAGGATAGATCTCGCGTGATACCCGCACTTCGGGCACGTGCCCACCACATACCGATCGGGCAGATAGCGCTTGTCTGACAAAGAGTACATCTGTTGCGTGTCGCGGGCTTCGATGAACCCGTGAGCCTCCAGGCGCTGGTAGATCGCTTGTGTCAGCGCGTGATTGGGTGGCGAACTACTTCGGCCAAAGTGGTCAAACGACAGGCCGAACCGCGCGTAAATTCCGGCCTGAACCTCGTGCATTCTGCTACAGTACTCGCTCACTGTCATCCCGGCTTCGCGCGCGGACAGTTCCGCAGGCGTGCCGTGTTCGTCCGTGGCGCAGATGAACAGGACGTCTTCCCCTTCCTGACGCAAGAATCGGGCATACACGTCGGCAGGCAGCAACGATCCCGCCAAATTCCCCAAGTGCATCAAGCGTATTTTCATGCGCTCATTGGCTCAGTTTTCTATCTTTCAACGCGATTTAGAGAATCGTTCTGTAACCTACATCAGGGAGGACATTCCCAAACACGAAGAACACTCTTAGCAAGGGAGTCTGGTTTATGGAGCACGTAGCGTACGTTGAACAAACTATGGTTGCGTATTGCTTGGGCAAACCCGAGGATCTTGCTCTGGGCGTCAATCACTTTAACGAAACGCTCGAGGACATCCGAAGAACGGGTCGCGAGATCTGGAATCTGTCCGACGCAGCTGGCATCGTGCAGCGGGATGAGCACTGGTATTTGTGGGTCAAACACAAAATGGACAACGGAACGATGGAAGGTCGCATCTACGAGAGTGATCAAGTCGAAGACGTTTTGAATACAGTCTGTATCGCCCTACCTTGGCTCAGTGCGTACGACAGAATGCACATCGCACGCCAGGTTCAGCACGAGAAACACACCATGTAACCCGAAGGTGACCACATACAGCAAAACGCTCGCTTAGGACTAGCAGGGGCCGCCCCTGCTAGCCCTATGTTTTCGACGTTTCTATCTCGACGTTTCTATCTATGGAAACGACACCTGTCCCACAGGCATCTACAGGACGTCCACAACAGCGGTGGCACTACCCTCGCGAGATCCAACCGACGAGAAACGCTCCGCCATCCGGATGGTTTTCTGCGACGAGATCTCCTCCGTGCGCCTTAAAAATGCGTTTCGCAATGGTCAAGCCAAGTCCCGCACCACCTGTCGTCCGATTCCTCGACGATTCGCCCCGATACAGAGGTTCAAACACATGGTTCAAATCCCGAGGATCAAATCCCGAACCGGTATCCCGCACCGAGACAAACGTTCGTTCCGATTCGTTGTACCAACAAACAGATATCAGACCGCCAGGCGGCGTGTGCCGAAGGGCATTGTCCAAGAGATTCATCATCGCCCGCTCCAATAAATGCAAATCTCCTCTCGCGAAACACGACGTGCAAGAGTTTCCAAGACGATTGAGACGCCCTTGTCCTGAACCTGCCCCCGCAGGTTGTCTACAGACCTCTCCACGACCCGAGCCACGTCGACATCGTCGGCCTGCAGTGTCTGTTCCATGTATTCGAGCTTCGTGAACGCAAATAAATCGGCGACCAGTCGGTCAAGTTGGCTGGCCTTCTCAATACACACCGCCACATACTTCGCCATCTTGTCGGGCGTACGCGCGATCCCTTGTTCTAGGCCGTCCAGATAACCCCGCAGGGCAAATAGCGGCGTCCGCAAATCATGCGCGACCGCCCCCATAAAAAAGCGACGCTCCTCCGCCAATTCAGCTTGTTTTTGAAACGATTCAGCAAGCCCTGCCACCATCACTTTAAACCCCGTCCGAACAAGTTCTATCTCGGTGACGCGAGAGCTCGGCAACTCGATGTCGAGATCCCCTTCAGCAATGAGCCGCGCAGCGCGACTCATCGCTTCGAGTGGCCGTACGACATATCGTTGCATTTGGAATCCGACCAAGAAAATGACGCAGAACATCGCGGCGACTGCTGACAGGTCGGCCACAGGGTCGTTGGGCCCCGACGCATATACCTTAACCGATCCCACCACTTGTCCGTCATCCACGACGGTCGTCTGCGAAACGGACATCCAGTGTCTTGCGTGCCTATAACCGGAATCAAAAATCTCGCGACCAGTCGGTGAAAGGATGACGACTTCCGTCCCAGACTGGCCCAATTGTTTCTGAAGATCGCTCTGCCATGTTGGGTTTGTCCAATTCGCAAAGGTCATCACCACGCGATTCATCGTTTGATTTAAGGCCACTTTTTGTTTTTGCTCCTGTGCTTGGGACCAGGGTTGCAGCGTTCTCGCGCCGATACAATGGACGACGAGGTACACGAGCATAGGAAGGAATGACGATGATGGAAAGCATGCCGACAACCATAAACTTGCGAACGCGAAGTGTCTTCATATCGGGCTTCCCTCAAAGCGATACCCTACCCCCCCCACACGTTTACGATGTACATTGGGTCGTTCGGGTCTCGCTCAATCTTTTCCCGGATGCGCGCAATGTGAACGCGGATGGTGTGCTTGTCGCCAACGCCCCCCCAAAAACGCTCGAGTAGCCGTTCATAGGGGAAGACTTGACGTGGATGCTCTGCCAACAAGCGCAGCAAGTCGTACTCCTTAGGTGTCAACGAGACGTCTTGTCCGTCCACGCGAACCGTTCGCGCCGATATATCTAACTCTAGCCGCCCGTAGTTCAAGACGGTCTGACGTGGGCTGTGCAGTCCAAAGCGGCGCAACACCGCCTTCACTCGCGCGACCACCTCGGCCGGGGAAGCGGTTTTTACGATATAATCGTCGCCCCCGAGGCCCAATCCCCGGATCTTATCTACATCGTCATCTCGCGCGCTCAAAAACATGATGGGCACGTCGCTCTTGGTGCGGATTTGACGACACAGCTCAAACCCATTTTGTCCCGGCATCATCACATCCAGGAGGATGCAGTGCACCTGCTCGTCTCTCAACAGGCGCAACGCTCGTTTTGTGTCGCAGGCAGCGAGCACGCGAAATCCGTCGTTCTCCAAGTAATCGCGCATTAACCCGACGATGGTTTCATCATCGTCGACGACCAACACCGTTTGTAGCTGGTTCACAAATATCCTCCACTTTCGCACGACATGTGCGGTCAGACACCACATCGTCCACTGATCTTACGGCCAGTGTACCACGCCGAACATGCGACGATGGCGACGCTTCAGGAGGGTTGTCGCAAACCGTGACGCATTGTTGATCGTTTCGTGACTTTTTCATCCCACGTTTGAGACATTCAACCGCTATTCTCGTACCGTGCTGCAAATTCGAGCAGCCTCAATCGCACGAAACCGACCAAATAAGTCGAAGGGGGTCTCACATATGTGGTGGGGACACGGTCATGGATTTGGATGTTTTGGATTTTTTATCTTCCTAGCGATAGTAGTCAGTTTTATCGTGATTCGCGTTTGTACGTTGCGCAGGTACGGGGGATGCGGCCGTCGGTGGGCAGACGACGCCGAAGCCATCCTCAGAAGGCGGCTCGCGAGCGGCGAGATCGACGAGACAGAATACCAAAAGCTAAAGGATGCGCTCAAACGCTGACGGCCAAAGGACGATGACCCACAGGGTGCCCCACTGTGCGGAGCAGAGGGGCACCTGTATGCCAATCGCACAATCTAAGTGCCTGACTCGATTGACATGCTCTCATTCATCGACTCAACGCCGTACCGAATCAACTGAACACGGCCGTTGGAAAAAAGTGCAATTGTTTGGTGGACAGCACCTTAAACGCTTCGGCGAAACCGACTTGCGTAGGCGCCCCGTCTACTTCGTCGAGGCTTGCTCGGCTCTGCAACAGCCGATAGTACTCAGAAGCCTGGTATTCAAAATACTGTTGCAACAATGGCCACTGTTCGTTGTCAAACTGACTCCAATGCGCCAAAATCGCCGACATCTTCACTTTCCAATAGGGAGTGACGTCCACGAACGTATTTGGATAACTCGACGCGTAAAAAGCAACCTGTGGAATGTGGCAAGGGGCGCCTGCATGAGGATAGGAAATATTCCCTGCGAAGAGCACCGCAGCGGCTGTGGCACGCCCAACTTTTTGATGATCAGGGTGTGCCTCATATGGGACCCACGGGTCGACCGTCATCACCATCTCTGGACCAACCCTTCGCAACACGGGTAAAAGCGCCTCCATCACATCGCGCTCTTCGTACTTACCCCCATCTTCAAAGCCGAGTTCCACCTGTTCTACCACCCCTAAACACTGACCCGCGTGAAGGCGCTCCTGACGACGGATTTCAACCAAAGCACCTGGCGATAGCGATGGGTCAGAGCTGCCGTAGCGCCCATCGGTCACCGTCACAAACACGATTCGACAGCCTTGGTGTGCCAGCGTCGCAACCAGTCCACCCGCGCCAACCTCGTTGTCATCCGGATGTGGCTGTACGCAAACCAGCGACTTGACTTGCTGAACATCTTTCATTCGAAGCAATCTCGAAATATCCACTCGAGCACTCTCCCCTTTCATCTGTACTTTGCGGTGGAAATTCTGACGCAGCAGTCGGATGGATGGAAAGAAGATGTGTGAATAGACAGAAGCCACGGACCCATCATCCGTGGCTTCCCCACATCAGTACGAAGCTTCATGCTATTCAATGCCTAGTAAATCCTGTGCATTCCGAAAACAAATCTTCTCGCGAACCTCATCTTCCATCTCGATGGAGTTTAGCACTTCGATTGTACTGCGGATGTACCCGGGCCCCTTTTCTGGATCGAAAGGTGAGTGTGAAGCGAAGACCACTTTATCCGCGCCATAAAATTCAAGTCCACAAACCGTCGCACTGCGTGAGCCAAATACGGCGGTGTCCGCATAAAAGTCCTTAAAGTAGTCCAATGGGCGCCGTTTTAAACGTTTAAGAACCAGTGTCAAATCCTCATCCGACGTCCGTTTGCCCAGTTGATCCCACCCTGGTCCGACTCGACCTTCAAAGAACGGCACCATCGCACCCATATGATGAGCCAGCACTTTGAGGTTGGGCAACCGATCCAGGATACCAGAGAACACCAACCGTGCCATGGCCGCACTCGTCTCATATGGCCATCCAAACGTCCACCGGAACCCCCGGTCGGATCAGCAAAATCGCGGTATCTGTGGCCGTACTGTACATCGCGACAAAAGCCTAAGTTTCCGCGGAGACACCATCCCTACGCTGATTCGGACAGCCATTTTGACCACGGTTTGCCGCCGTCCACCATGCCAAAGGGCACAAAAAAAGACGTCACATCGTGACGTCTTTTTCTCCAGCGACGTTGATTAAAACCCTTTGAAGCTCGAACCTTTGTTCACGAGCTGAAGCGGTGAGCTCACCGTGGACGGCACAGTTTGTCCGTTGATCAACTTCAGCGCATTGTCGATACCGAGCATTCCCTCTTGTGTTGGTTGTTGTGCAATATCGGCATACATGGAACCATTGTTTACATCAGCAATAGCTTCTTGCTCACCGTCGATGCCGACGATGGCGATTCCTTTTTTGCCCGACTGCTGAATGGCTTTCAGGGCTCCCAGTGCCATTTCGTCATTTTGTGCGAAGACCCCGTTGATGTTTGGATGCGCCTGAAGGATATTCTGCATGACGTTCATGGCTGTGTTACGGTCAAAATTGGCGGTTTGCTTTGCCACGACTTTGATGCCGGAAGCGGTCGCAATCTCTTGGTCAAAACCTTTTTCGCGGTCAATTTCCGAAGACGCGCCGATGGTTCCTTGTAATTCGACCACCTGTCCCTTGCCGCCAAGCGCTTTAATCAATTGATCCGCAGCTTCCTTACCAGCCTCTACGCTGTCCGAAGCGATAAACGTTGCCACTTTGCCCTCGTTGACACTGCGGTCAAGTGTGATAACTGGAATATTGGCCTGGTTTGCAAGTTTCACAGCGGAAGACAAGCTGTTGCTGTCGACCGGATTCAACAAGATGACACTGACGTGTTGTTGAATCAAATCCTGTACCTGGTTCAGCTGTGTAGCTGCGTCGTTGTTGCCGTTCTCGACGGTGACTTTGAGTCCATCCTTTTGCGCTTCGGATTGAACACCGTTTTGCATCGCGACGAAGAACGGGTTGTTCAATGTGGAAACGGCAAAACCGACCGTCTTTCCGGATGCAGTTGATGTTGTGGTAGCGTTTCCAGCCGAGCTAGTATTCGAACTCGATCCGTTTGTCGACGCTGAATTTGCCGTTCCACAACCGGTTGCCAGGACTCCCGCTGCCAATGCACTCAACGCTGCGATTTTCCAATTTTTCATGTCAAATGACCCCCTAATGTTTTCGTGAAAAATATCAATTCTTTTTGCGGTCAAGTAAAATTGCCACCAAAATAATCAAACCTTTGACAGCGTCTTGCCAGAATGAGCTTACATTTAAAAGGTTTAATCCGTTGTCGATCACCCCCAAAATGAGTGCACCAATTAACGTGCCAATGATGCTGCCTTCGCCACCGACGAGGCTTGTACCGCCAAGAACCACCGCTGTGATGGCATCGAGCTCGTAGCCTGTCCCTGCAGTTGGCTCAGCCGTTCCAAGACGAGACGTTAAAATAAGTCCAGCTAGTGCTGCCAGAACACCCGCAACGACGTATACCCAAACGAGATATCGGTTGACTTTTACGCCTGCGAGTTGTGCCACCTTTTCATTCCCGCCAAGGGCATACACCTTGCGGCCAACCACCGTCTTTTTGAGGACAATCCAGCCAGCGATAAAGACGACCGCAGCGATGATGACGGGAATCGGAATTCCGGCGACAAGGCCCGTCCCGAGACCTGAAAAGGAATTTGGCAAATTAAAAATGGGCATGCCTTGTGTAAACACTTCTGTTAAGCCCCTGAACAACTGTTGGGTACCTAATGTGACGATAAACGGTGCTAGACGGCCGTACGATACGAGAAGTCCATTGAGCGCACCACCAACGGCACCAACGATCAATCCAACAATACAAGCGAGAAAGACATTGACGTGCGCCACCATTAATTGAGATGAAATGACTGCACTGAGCGCCAATGTCGAACCTACCGACAAATCGATTCCTGAGGTGAGGATGACAAAGGTCATGCCGACGCCCAATAGCGCATTGACGGTTGTCTGAAGGGCGACGTTTCGTAAATTCGCGAACGTGAGAAACTGATTTGACAGAATCGACATCACGATAAAAATGAGAACGAGCCCGAGCAAGGGTCCAAGCCGATATTTTTTTATCACATTCACGATAGTTTCCTCCCGGTTGCCAACTTCATGAAGTTTTCATTATTCATGTCCTCACCTTTGATTTCACCCATGACTTCCCCTTCGTGCATGACGTAAATCCGGTCGCAGATACCCATGAGTTCTGGCAAGTCGGATGAGATCATCAAGATACCTCTTCCTTGTCCTTTAAACGCATTCATCAGTTCGTAGATCTCTTGTTTCGCCCCCACGTCGATTCCCCGTGTAGGCTCGTCGAGAATCAACAGAGCTGGGTCTTGTGCCATCCACTTACCGATGACGATTTTTTGTTGATTCCCACCACTTAAACTTCCTGCCGGCTGCTCCGTAGAAGCGACCTTGATGCGCAGTTTTTTCACCATCTCCGCGGCGAAGCTCTTTTCCTTTTTGCTCTGGATAAATCCCAGTTTGTTGCGCAAGTTGAGCGTCGGGAGCGCCATATTGTCGCGAACGCTAAAAGGTAGAATCAGTCCTTGTGATTTTCTATCCTCCGTGACGAATGCAATGCCGCTATCAATTGCCTGTTTGGGTGATTTGAAGCGGACCCGCTTGCCTTTAAATTCAAATTCACCTTCAAGAATTTTGTCGACACCGGCAAATGCGCTTACAAGTTCAGTTCTTCCAGCACCCATCAGTCCACCGAGTCCGACAATCTCACCGACTTTCACTTCGATGGTCGCCCTTTTGACTTTTGGCGTTTTAATATTCAGCGCTCTAAGCAACGTTTCGCCTGGCTTCGACGGCGTTTTCGGGTACCGCTCAGCGACCGTGCGCCCGACCATCATGGAAACGAGTTCGTTTTCGTCCGCCGTCTTCATATCGCGCGTTGCAATAAATTGCCCATCTCTCAAGACGGAGACTTGATCAGCGATTTTATAGAGTTCCTCCATTCGGTGAGAAATGTAGATGATCCCGACACCGTTTTGCTTTAATGACTCAATGATTTGAAACAATCGCTCGGTTTCACTCTCGGTCAAGGCCGCGGTTGGTTCATCCATCACAAGGTACTTGACGTCTTGGAGTAAGGCCTTCCCAATTTCAACCAGCTGCTGTTCGCCAATGCCTAAATTCTTGACTAGTTCACTTGGATCTCGATGAAGGTTCACTTGGTTTAAGATATCGCTTACTTTTTCCTTGAGCTTATGATTGCGAATGAAACCGGTCTTCTTAAACTCCTCTTCATTTCCAATCAAGAAGTTTTCGGCAATCGATAGATTGGGAAACAGATTGAGCTCCTGGTGTATCATGCCGATTCGGTGCCGTTTCGCGTCATCGATGTTTCGAATGGAGACCACCTGGTCATCGATGGAGATTTCCCCCGCATCTGCCTGATATTCTCCGGTTAAGATTTTCATCAGGGTCGATTTCCCGGCGCCATTTTCGCCAAGCAACGCGACAACCTTGCCGCCTTCTACAAGTAGTTCGACGTCGTCGAGGACGCGAACACCTGCGAACGATTTGTTGATGCCCTTCATTCGTAACGTACTCACCATGAAACACCCCCTTAAAATACTACGCCGGCATATAAAACCACGTTTGCGTAAGGTGTCCATTCACCAGTTCTGACGACAACGCTTACATTTTCAGTAATTTCTTTGAGCGTATCATGCGGTACCTGCTGAAGTGGCATTTCCACATTGGTTTCAATCGTCGTGTAAAGCGACGGATTGATGTCTTTTAACTCACTTGCCACCACGGCCTTTTCGACCGTTAGCTCACTCAGGATTGCTGTGAACACGTCCAAAAACGAGGGAACGTTTTCACGAATTGCAAGGTCTATCAATCGAACCCCTTTTGGAACAGGAAGTCCGTAATCGGCAACCACCAGCGCCTGTCCATGTCCGAGTTCAGCAATGGTTTTTGACAATTCACTATGCAAGACACCGTTCTTCTTCATTCCCTTCACCTCATGACTGTATCATAACTCCTGTGGAAACGTTACCACAATAGTTTTTTTAAAAAAACATCTCTTCTACTTGGTAGATTTGCGTTCAACCAGCCTTGCATCAAACTCAATTTTCATCTCCGATACGCGATTCTTAAAGAGTGAAAACGCCGCGCGCCCCATTTCATTGGCAGGTTGACGGATCGTCGTCAAGGCCGGGGACGTACATTTTGCCATGTCGATATCATCGTACCCCACAATTGAGACGTCGTTCGGTATCGAGACGCCGAGCTCATTTGCTGCTTGGATAATGCCAATGGCCATCATGTCGTTGGCCGCAAATATCCCATCTGGAGGGTTGTCCTTCAGGAAGAGCGCTTTCGCAGCTTCATAGCCGCCGGCAAACCGGAAGTTTCCCGGAACTACGCTTGGCTCCATCCCGCTTTGCTTCATCGTCTTCAAATATCCACTCAATCGCGATCGAGCGGATGTAGACTTTCGTGGTCCAGTGACATGTGCGATATGTTCACAACCGATGGAAAGCAATTTTTCGGTGGCGATGCTCGCCCCTTTTTCGTGATCGATCCAAATATAGCTCTGATCGCTCGATACTTTGCGGTCGACAAACACACATGGCAGCGGCGAAACCGCTCCGATCAAGTCGCGTTCCGCACTGCGGTTGCCGATGACGATGACCCCTTCAACCGCCCTTCCTTTGAGGACGTTGAGATACATTCTTTCCCGCTCGAGATCCCAGTTTGAGTTGCAAAGAATGACCGTAAATCCGCTCTCAATCGCCGCTTCCTCCGTACCGCGAGCCACTTCCGCAAAGAAAGGGTTGGAGACATCAGGAAGAAGCAGGCCAATTGTAGACGTTTTGCCGCTGACAAGTCCTCGTGCTATGGAACTTGGTTCAAAACTTAACGTATCCATTGCATCGACAATTTTTTTGCGCGTCTTTTCGCCCACGTAGCCACTGTTGTTGATGACTCGCGACACGGTCGACACGGAAACCCCTGCTAACTTTGCGACTTCTTTGATGGTGTTGGACATGACTGGACCCCATTCTTTCTACATGAGGTAACGTTTCCACAAATTTTAAAGAGAAATTTTAAAGAGAATGCTTTAGGAACTCCTCAATCTCTTGCCTTGTGGGAATCGATATCTGAGCGCCAGAGCGCGTAACTGTAATCGCAGATGCAGCCGAAGCAAATTTCAGCGACTCCATCGCATTTTCCCCAGCGTAGATGCTCGCGAACGCGCCAATAAACGTATCGCCAGCCGCTGTCGTATCCACCGCACTCACTTGAAAAGCGGGCACGCGCACGGACTGATTTTCGTTCACAAAAATCGAGCCCTCTGGACCCAGTGTCAAGATGACCGACTTTGCACCCAATAATACAAGTTCCTTGGCGGCATCGACATACTCTTTGTGAGTAGTAAACACCTTATTCAAGACGACACTTGCCTCAGTCTCATTTAACACCAAAACATCGACCATTTGAAGAATTTCTTTCGAAATCGGGTGCGCAGGCGCCGGATTATAATAAATTCTAGCCGCCTTCCCATAGGCCGATCGAATCGTTTCATATGTCGTTTCCAGTGGAATTTCATTTTGAACAAGCACAGCGTCGGCACAGAGCGTATCCGAAATGGATTGAATATCAGCCGTGCTCAAGGCGCCGTTTGCACCTTCGGACAAAATGATATTATTTTCGCCTTGGTCGTTGACTGTAATAAATGCTAGTCCCGACGTACCGTCCTTTACAAAGACGTTCGTCGTATCAATACCATCACGATTGAGGGATGTGAGCAACTGTTTACCAAAGCCATCTGTACCAACCGCGCCAACCATCCGAACGGATGCGTTCGCCCGGGCCGCAGCAACGGCTTGATTCGCCCCTTTACCGCCAGGAATGTAATCTGTTCCCTTCCCTTTGATGGTTTCCCCTGGCAGTGGATGCTTTCCGACACGGTTCACAACATCCATGTTTAGGCTACCAACCACGACGATGTTCAATGGATCACTCCTAACGAATATTTATTCTGTATTTAAGCGCCTACATATAAATTTATCACATTGCATTTTAAAATGTAGACTACCTTTTTTTATTAAATCTTCGGATCCCACCAAACCGAGCCGGCACTGCATGGACATGGCCCGGCCAACGAGAAATACAGCAACCTCAACACGGATCCTGAACTACTACATCGACAATCACCCTGGACAGTAAACTTCCATTCACAGCAAAAAACCGCCATCCCTGGCGGTTTCAATCGTCTTATATGTAACTACAATACAACTCCCCGTTTTGCCGTAAGGCCCACAGTTTTAACCTGCCCTAGCAGGTGGGTATCCTCATATTATCTTCACAAGTCCGCTCGAAGACGGCATTTGCTCCAATAATCGCATTTGGATTCCCTTGTGATTTGCATTGGTTAAAAACAAATAACACCTCACCAACATCACAGGAGACGTTGTAGGAGTATCTTAACACGCACGGTCCACAGAAACAATGCCTTGTTTTTTCCAGAAAAAGAAATACAATGGGCCAGTACTGCGACTTTCAGACGCGTATGACGGATGTGTTTGCGAAAGTGTCTCGACTATCTGCCGTTGCGAATCAATGTCTCCAACACGTCTGCTGCTACAGCGGGACTAAACAAAAAGCCCTGCATCACATCACACCCTTGGTCCGTGAGAAACGCTTGTTGGTACTTCGTTTCCACGCCCTCAGCCACAACCTTCATATCCATGCTGTGTGCGAGCGTGATCATGGCGACGATGACGCTCTCGTATTTTGCGTCCTTTGCCAAAATTCCGGATGTAAAGGCGTGGTCAATTTTGAGCGTGTCGATATCGTACTGAGTCAACACCCCTAATGATGAATAACCGGTTCCGAAGTCATCCAACGCGATGGTAATGCCATGGCGTTTAAAATGTTGGATCGCCAATTTAACGATATCGCCATCTTTAATCAAGGTCGTTTCCGTGATTTCGAACTCGAGCCACGACGGATCTACCTGAGTCTTCTCAATCACATCCATGATGCGCTGAACTGAGTTTGGACGGACCAATTCGACTCCGGAAATATTAATGGCTACATTCATCTCCGGCATGCCGGAATCCTGCCAGCGCTTCACAGTCTGACACACGTCTTGTAAGACCCAGAGCCCAATGGAAGAGATTAGCCCAGTCTCTTCGGCAATCGGAATAAAGCGCCCTGGCAGCAGGACACCTTCCTTCGGATGTCGCCATCGAACCAGCGCCTCTGCGCCGACAATCTTATTTTTGTGGATGTCGATTTTCGGCTGGTACTCGACAAAAAACTCAGTTCGGTTGAGCGCATCGCGCATACTCGATTCAAGAGTGAGGATCTCGAGATGCTTTGCGTTCATCTCTGGATGGTAAAACGCGAATCGATCCCGCCCCATTTGTTTGGCCGCATACATCGCCGTATCGACATTTTTCATGATCGTACTGATGTCTTTGCCATCCCTCGGTGCAAATGCAATTCCCATGCTCGTGGTGATCTGAACTGGATACCCCTCCAGTTCGACCGGCTCGCTCGTTTTCTGGAGGACGCGGGTCGCAATCTCCATCACCTGCTCTTCGCTCGCGTACCCAGGAAGAAGAATGGTGAATTCGTCGCCGCCCATGCGCGCTAGAACCGCTTCTGGGGGTAAGCACGTCCTGATAGATTGCACGGTCCTGCGGAGGATTTCATCGCCGAATTCATGGCCCAGTGTATCGTTAAACAACTTAAAGCGATCAAGGTCTAAGAACATAATTCCGACGTCATCATCTTCGCGGAGATGAGTCGAGAGCACGTCATAAAACTTTCTCCGATTGGCGATGCCAGTCAGGGAGTCCGTGAACGCTAGGTGTAAAATGTCGTCGGTCTGCTGTTCGTTGCGAATCGTGAGCTCAACCAGATTTACAAAAGTATCCAAAACTTTTAATTCGTGTGGTCCCGGCTCCCTCGGCGATGGAAAGTACATGGACGCACAGCCGATGACAAGCCCTTTCGAATCGAAAAACGGCTTCGCCCACAATGCCCGAATGCCTGCTGTTCTGGCCATTCCGAGGTGGTGCCTCCACAGCGGGTCGTTTTCCGTGTCTTTCACAATAACCGCCTCACCGGAATCTATTGCCTTCCCCATTACACCGCCGCGCAGTTCGAGTCTAAACTCGTTTTGAATGTAGTGGACGATGTCTTGCGAGATATTTTTCCCACCTGCATGGACCAGTCTGTGCCCCGGTGCATCGAATTTCCAAATGGCCCCGACGGACTCTTCAGACAACGATTCCATGACTGCCACGATTTCGTCCAACGTGTCACGGACGCCATCCCCGCCGATGATCATCTCGAAAACTGTCCGTTGACCGTCGACCAGCCGCTGTGCTCGCTTGATCTCGGTGATATCCTTTGCAATCCCATACGTCCCGACGATTTGATCGCCGATTTTTATCGGCATGGTCGTCACCAACACCTCTACGAGATGTCCTTGTTTGTGACGAATCGACGTTTCGTATGTCGACGATACTCCAGCGAGGGTGGACTCAAAAATGGCTGCGGTCTGCTGTACTTGAGCCTCCGCCACGATGTCGTAAAACGACCTGCCCACTAATTCGGATAATTCATACCCAGACAGCCATGTACAGGCGGAGTTGCCCTCGACGAAACGCCCATGTATGTCAAACGAATAAACGGCATCTGGGTTATTGTAAAACAGCGAGTCGAGCCCAATTAGTCGATTGTCGAGGTTCTGCTGCAAATGCATTTGGATTGTCCTTCTTCGTGGCGACGTATATATCTCAGTTATACTCTTTTGTAACAAATCTAGGCAACTATAGAATGAAATAGATTACCGCATGACCTTAAAAGCACGACGCTAACCCCAGACCACAGCCATCCCTGTGCGTTCAAATCTTCGTCTGCGGAGTGTCAAAACAAATCCTCCTCAACTTTCCAGATGCACAAGCTTACAGTGAGTATCACATCTTTTTTGAATTGATGAAACACTTCCGACTGGAGAAGCCTGACATTGTCTTCACAGTTGACCCTTGGATGGCGTGCGAAGCTCATCCAGACCATATAAAGACTGGATATGCTGTGGCCAAAGCTGTTCTGTTTTCGAACAATCCTATGCTAATCCCTGACTTCCCGCCCTACGCTGTGCGCCAAATCGGGTTTTATCACACGAATTATCCAAACACATATATGGATATTACGGAGCATTGTGAGCAAAAAATTGCATCCATTTTTGCTCACAAGAGCCAATTTGCCCACTCCGAAGTGCAGATGATTGAAACCTATTTGCGTCATTTACCCGTTCGGATAATCGCACAGTTCGATAATTGTTACTGCATCGGTCACCGCCGCGACGAACGCTGGGAGAGTGTCTATGAGTTTGGCCTGAGAGTATCCATCATCTACAACAAGGGAACCAATGCCGCCGTATTGTATATATCCACCACGCAAATCACTTCTTGATACAAGCCCGTACATACTACTTTGATGTAGAGAAGTGCAAAGATGTCCATTGAAAGAAGACTGCTACACCGAAGGAACAAAAAGCAAAACCTACTCGGTGACGATTAAATCAGGCGGACACGCAGAACAGATGGCGTTCCAGGAAAGTGAGTACTCTAACGCAAAAGCGAAAGAACGCTACAAGATTGAAGCGAAGAACAGCGAACTGAAACACAGACACGGTTATGACGTAGCGTCATCTTCGGGTCTTGTTGGCATGGAGTTGCGGCGCCATGGCAATATTCACCGTCAATTTAAAGCAAATATTGAAACTGATCAAGTGAGAAATCATTCTTACCTGGCTACTTAGATGGCGAAAAGACGACCCGTACTCCAAAACTGGAACGTGGTCATCTTTTGTCACGCCTTTTTTAGCTGTTCCGGTGAAACCTCAAGTTTTTCAGTGCCCTCTGTAGCGGCTGGGCGTCTTTCTTTTGTATGCTAGTTGTCTTCGTCTACACTTTCTATATGCTCTCGAACAACATGAGTGTATTCATGTCCATGAGTGCAATGCTCACAATAAATTCTTACGACAAGTTCTCCTTCTGGAATGCTGACTTTATTTACATTTTCGCACTTAGGGCAGATGGATTCGATCTCCCAATGTCGATTCATCTTAATCTTTCCTCTCTTCACTGCCCGACGCACGGTTGAAATTGGCATGGGCTCGGTCCTAATCCCTTAAATTATTATTTAGGTGTGAGAATGGTTACGCATACTCTGCATCACTATGGTGTAGTTACCTCCGAGTGACCTTAGTCATTGAAAGCGTACAAATGATTCCCACGACTCCAAACAGAGCTCCGACCCACATTACCAATGAAAAGGATTCAAGGAAAGATGACGTAATCCCTAAGTCTTTGTCCGTAAAGTAACCGAGCAACAAGTCGAATAGTGATCCTCCGATTGTAATCCCTGCCATCATACCGATATATCGGAATGTGGCCAATGTTCCGGAGGCCACACCCTGTTTAGGGCGTGGAGCCGCCCCCAAAATTGCCGAATTGTTTGGAGCAGCAAATGTTCCTGTTCCGAGTCCTGCTAGAACGAGCCCAATAACAAGTGCCCAATGTACTCCTGCTTCTGATGAGAACTTGACCATAATCCCGAATAAAACCAGACCTAATGTACTGAAAATCATTCCCGATGTAGTTAGAAGACGTGGTCCTATACGATCTGATAGCGCACCAGCAATTGGAGCGCAAACCGTCATGATCAATGGTGTGATAGTTAAGTACGCTCCAGTAGCCGACGCTGAAAGCTCCAGAACGTGATCAAAGTAGAACGGGAGAAGGAACAATGTTAAGAAGAAGCACAAATAGTTCAATGCTGCTCCTAATGCTCCAACCCGAAAGTTGCGTATGCGAAATAGCCCTAAGTCAATCATTGGTTCTGTCTTCTTGCGCTCAACCTGAATAAACGCCCAGGTTGAGATTGCAAAGCAAATCAGCAAAAACATGATAATTAATGTTCGGTTTTGCGTGATGGCGTTTGAATTCAAGAGCAAAGTAACTGCCGTCATACCGATGATGAAGAAGAAAAATCCCTTGAGGTCCAGACGTCCTTGGTGTTCCGGAACAATTCTTGGTATTGCCCAAATCCCGAGAACGAGGCCTATCAAGCTAAACGGGACAGTGATGAAAAATATGATAGGCCACCCCCATAATTGGGTCAGCCAACCTCCGAGGGCAGGACCGAGTGACAGTCCAATGTAGGTCATAATAGCCTGAATACCAAGAACCCGTCCGCGTTGTACTGACGAAAATGTGCTCGTAATTAGTGCAGGACCGACCGACAAAATCATCGATCCAGCCAGGGCGAGTAATGCCCTCCCACATGAAAGATATATATAGTTCCTTGACAATCCGGACACTACAGCTGCACATGTGAAAAGAGCAAAGCCAAACAAGAAAATGCGTCGATGTCCCCATACATCAGATAACCTTCCCACAGGGAGCAAAAACAACGTCAAGACAAGGAGATAAATTAGTACGACCCATTCAGATTGACTCAATGTTAGATGTAATGCCTGTTGCATCACAGGTAACACTGTGTTCGTGATACTGGTATTCAAGGACGACAAAAATGTCCCAATCCCAACAGTCAACAGCACATACCAGCGCCGATCATGAGCATGTATTAATGTTGCCATCCATAAAACCCCATTCCAATTAGGCACACTTTCATTTTCCGGGGAGTTGTGCCTTTATTGTTTTCCCCGACTGATCATACCAATGTGCAATCCATATTTGAAATACCTATAATGTTTACATGGCATACTAAATTGATATAGTTTAAATCATAGGGAGGTCATCTTGCTATATGGATGTGAGACAACTTCGATACTTTTTGGCCATCGCAGAGGAAGAACAAATCACACGGGCAGCACAGCGTCTACATATGGCCCAACCTCCGCTTAGTCACCAATTAAAGCTATTGGAACAGGAACTGGGTGTTCAGCTCGTTGAAAGGTTGGGGCGCAAACTAAAACTGACGGAAGCAGGGCGTACGCTGCAACGTCGTGCGGAACAAATTGTAGGTTTGATGGAGGCAACAGTTTCTGAAATTGTAGAACATGAGTCGGGAATTCGTGGAACATTATCTATTGGTACAGTAGCAACAACTGGTTCCACACTCTTGCCAGAACGGATCCGTGCTTTTCATCAGCGCTATCCCATGGTCCACTTTCAGTTGTGGGAAGGTAACACACATCAAATCACGCAACTCTTAGAAAGAAGAACCATTGAAGTAGGGATTGTACGATTGCCTATTGACGACACAAAACTATACGACATGATACGCCTACCGACTGAACCTTTAGTGGCTGCTGTCAGCCATAACTGGAACCAGGGAGAGAGTGACAGTCCCATTCGTCTTTCTGATCTGGCAGATTTGCCACTAATGCTCTTGCGCCGACAACAAGGAACATCCATATATGAACAGACCGTGGAAGCTTGTCAGTTAGCCGGTTTTGAACCACGTGTGCTCTGCGAGAGCGCCGACATTATGACACTGTTGACTCTAGCGGAGGCTGGCGTTGGGATCACGATTGTACCAAAATCAGCGGTCAGTCTTCGTACTAGCACTCGTCTACGATTTCGGGAAATCGTTGAACCGTCATTGGAGTCCACTGCCGCTGTCATATGGTTGCGTTATCGAGTCCTCTCAACACCGGCACGCCGGTTTATAGAAACGATATCTCCAACGTCGACGGAACTGTAGTGCTCTAACGGTCAAGTCGATTGCCGGTGACATGCAACACTGAGAACACAGGATTGGCCTTCGATGGTTGGCTAACATTATCGTACGCACGTGACAGACCGCAACAGTGACTACAGGGCTATGTGGATAGTTCGACGTTGATTTAACGCGGTGTCTATGAGGTGACAGCATAAAAAAAACTACCCCTTCGACATCAATCGTAGGGGTCAAAGATATACAATAGCGAACGCCAATACATCCACCACGGGATGCCATACCCATAGACGCGGTCTGCGGCTTCTCGCATACTCTTTCGAGTGTGACCCGTTGACTCGTCTCTTGAACGGATAATTGGTTCATAACAGGTCACGCCATTCGGCTTGTGCTACGAGATTTCGGATTAAATGATCATTAAGCAAGTCAGAGTGTTTCGCTTGTCTTGAATAACGCGGTTTGTATGAGGTTCACTTTCGGTCACACTATTGGTTTTTAAGACCCTCAACGCCCCGTCTTCGCGGACGATGATTGCACGGCAATCGTGGCTAACCATACCAAGATTCGGCTTACATTCGTCGTTTTATAACCATATATTCCGATAACAAAAGAGCCGCTTTGTTACTTTACTCTGCGACATGGGATTGCTCACCATAGTAGGCTCTCGAGTCTATCTGCTTTCGGTTGAGCAGACCAAGGCTAATGGCAGCGATGAGCGCGACGATTGCGCCAACCATAAAGATACTGGACAGGCTCCATTTCAGTGATACCAACAAGCCACCAATGAGAGGGCCAACGATCGAGCCAATCCGACCAAAGCCCAATGCCCAGCTCGATCCGGTTGAACGCACACTAGTTGGATACACAGTCGCGGCGATAGCGTTCATATTAGACTGAACACCGATGATGAAGAAACCAGCAAAGAACATTACCACTATCAATGCCACGACCGTATGCATGTAACCAAGTACCACCAGCAGGATGGCAGCCACTATGGAAGAAGTACCCAGAATAACCTTGGGATTTTGTCGATCACTCATGGATCCGAGCACGATGGTACCGACAATGCCGCCCCCCTGCAACATAGAGGCCGCAATGAGTGCTTTTGACATTGGGAATCCTACACCCTTTAATAGAGTTGGCATCCAGTTCGTCAAGAAGTAAATCAGCAGTAGCGTCATGAAGAATACAATCCACACAAGAATTGTGTTGCGCGCGCGTCCTTCCGTGAAGAGGTACTTGACTGGAAATCCTTTCAGGTTCGGCTCAGGCACATAGAACTCATCCTGAGCAGTTACCGTCCCCGCGCCAGCGATGCGGTTTAACGGTAAAACGATTCTGGCTTTGTTGCGCCCACGAACGACAATAAAACGAATCGACTCTGGCAGTCCAAAAATTGCAATCAGGCCCACAACAATGGGGGCGATTCCACCAAGATAGAATACCGACTCCCACCCCAAATCTGGAATAATTTGCGTGGAAATAATTCCACCCACGGTTGCTCCGACCGGGAACCCAGTCCACATAATGCTGAGCACTGTTTTTCGGATACGCTGCGGTGCATACTCTGCCATCAATGCAGTGACAGTCCCCATGCACCCACCGAGACCGAACCCGGTCAAGAATCGTAAAATCAGCAATCCAGTCAAATTTGTTGCAGTGGCGGTCAACAGCGACAAAACGCCAAAAACAAACACCGAAATTAGAACCGTTGACTTTCGCCCAATCCTGTCTGCGACAGGTCCCGAAATCAGGGCTCCGATCGCCAAACCAACGAGGCTTGATGAGAAAATTGGAGCAAGTGAAGCGGGTGACGTATGCCAAACCTTTTCAATGGCTGGTGCAACGAACGAGATGATTTGAGCATCATAGCCGTCTAATGCCAGCAGTAAAAAGCCAACAATAATCGTGACTGTTTGAAATAGCGTGAATGGACTATCGTCGATCAACTTCGACACATTTACATTTCCATTCGACACGTTTACCCCTCCACCGTCTCGACCCAGAATAGGGACAAGTGAGTCAGTACAATTCTCAGCCCAATGTTACAAAACGGTCTTCCAGGCTGCGTTCACCACTGATGAAGCCCTGATCACATGCTGCGTTGTACAACGTTTCAAGTACATATTCGTTTTTCGACCAACCATAGCTATTCCAATCCACATCGAGCAGCTCTTCTGTCGTCTGCATGTGCAAGTCTGCGAACGGTAGATACATACTCACAGAATTACCTACATCTTTCAGCCCAAGGCACCGAGATGCCTCAAACAATTTAATGAGAGCGCCCGCGAGGGAAGGGTATGTCTTAAGTAACTCCGCCTTTATGACAAACACGTGTGTAATGGGTATCACTTGGAGGTCGTGATAGAAGTTCATTGTTTCCGCCATTGGGTCTGGATGTACAGTTCGAATCCCTCGGCTATCATCCAGTTTCCGTGCGTAGATGAAACAGTCCACTTCCCTGTTGCGCAGGAGCCGAGGCGCGGATTCCCCTACATATCCCCAGTCGATCTGATAACGTTTCGGATAAGGCACACCTTCGATGCGGTCCAGTTGCAACGGACACCACGTGATGAGTCCCGCGTCAATTTTGTAGTAATTCTCCAGTAGCCATCGGTGCCATATGCCCGCCGTGATCCAAAACTGCGGAATGGCTACCTTTTTTCCTGCCAAATCCCCCGGATTTTGAATACTGGAGTCCACGCGACAGAATTGATAGTGATGAAGAAATTTTCTTGAAAATACCGGTAGCGCCTTCAAGTCCGTTCGGGCTTCTGATATCTTTAGGAACGTCGCCAAAGAACATTCACCGACGTCATACTCGCCTCCCAGCGTCTTCAGTGTGCATTCGTCAATGGATTTTGCCCGCTCTGGATGCAAGTCAAACTCATCCAAAGTGAGGGTTCCTAACAACATCGCTTCTGTGTGCAGATACTGCGTGCATCCGATTCGGATCACGGGATTCCCCATCTTCTTCACCTCCGCTCTATACCGACAGAGTTGGTCTGTCCCCAAACCTCCACGCTTCCAACCTTCCCCATACGGGGATCCCGATGGCTTCTCCACATGTCACTCGTTTCCGGTGCACCATCGAGCATCCGCGGCGGCCTCGCACCAGTTTCCGGGAACTCCTCCATGCCAAGGGTGTACTCAATCGTTAGTTCATCCGGATCAAGGAAATAGACAAAGATGCTGCCAGATGCGTAATGGCGACCCGGACCACA
The DNA here is from genome assembly GCF_026651875.1 of Alicyclobacillus fastidiosus. Classification (GTDB taxonomy): domain Bacteria; phylum Bacillota; class Bacilli; order Alicyclobacillales; family Alicyclobacillaceae; genus Alicyclobacillus; species Alicyclobacillus fastidiosus. Next base: position 3,642,566 of record NZ_CP104067.1, read on the forward strand.
AACCACAGGAACCGCTTCACGAAGTAATCGATTGTACCCGATGCCAATGTCATTGATATCAGTCACCATGAACGCTAGGTGCTGTAACCGTAATGACTCGCCTGTTGCAAAGCCAAACGAATGGTGATAAGGACTTGGGAAACAGCGCATCCACGCAAAAGACAGTTCACCCTGTTGGTTGTACCGCTGATCTGAAGCTTTAAAGTTTAGTACGTCAGTATAGAACGAGTAGTGCTGCTCAAGATTGGGCACATTCAGAATCACGTGCCCTAACCTGCTCACGTTGACAGGATGCTTTTGTTTCCGGAATGGGCGATGCTGCATTCCGCAGTAGAACTCAAATACTACGCCGTTCGGGTCCGCAAACCGAAATGCCTTGCCAATTCGTAACTCAGCGCACTCTGGTGCTAGGTTGTAATAGTGGACACAACGAATCGGGAATGTAAGAATAAGGCGATTCGAGGTGAGCCACATGACACAGAAGTACGACAAGGAATTCAAACTTCATGCAGTGCAATTGGCTTTGGAGAGTGGGAAAACGACGAGCCAAGTAGCTCGGGAGCTAGGCGTATCACAAAAGACGTTGTATGGCTGGATGTCGAAATATAAGGAGGATCCGTCCGCCCCGTTTGTTGGGAGTGGGAACCTCAGGTCAGAAGCTCAGACAATTCGTGACTTAGAGCGAGAGCTACGCGATCTTCGAGAGGAGAATGCAATCCTAAAAAAAGCTATGTGCATCTTCACCAACGACCGGAAGTAAGGTATAAATTCATCCACAGACACCGCTCCAAATTTTCGGTTGAGAAGATGTGCAAAGTGTTGGGTGTATCTCGGAGCGGGTATTATGCCTGGCGTGAACGACCTGAGAGTAAGCGAGCCAAACGTCGGAAGCGAATAACGAAGCGGATTCATCAGATATTCGTGAAATCCCGTCGTCTTTATGGCAGTCCTAAAATCACGCAGATCCTGCGCCAGGAAGGCGAGCGTGTGGCGCAGAAGACCGTGGCCAAAATCATGCGAGAGAATCAACTGAGGAGCCGTACCGTTCGCAAGTACAAGGCGACCACGTATTCGAACCACGATTATCCGGTACAGGAGAATGTACTGAATCAAACGTTTGTAGCAGAGCGACCCAACCAGGTGTACATGGCAGACATCACCTACATCCCAACGGACGAAGGATGGGTCTACCTGGCTAGCCTAATGGACCTTTATAGCCGTAAGATTGTAGGCTGGCGTGCGGGAGCACGGATGACGAAAGAGCTGTGCATCAGGGCACTGGAGCAGGCATACGAACGCCAAGACCCAACAGAAACCGTGCTGCATCATTCGGATCGTGGGAGCCAATATGCCTCTCATGACTATCAGGACAAGCTGCGAGAATACAAGATGGTCGGTAGCATGAGTCGCAAAGGTAACTGTTTTGATAATGCGTGCATCGAGTCGTTTCACAGCATTATCAAGCGAGAGCTCGTCTATCTGGAAAAGTTCAAAACGAGGGAACAGGCAATCCGGCGGATCTTCGAATACATCGAGGTCTGGTATAACCGGGAACGAGTTCACTCATCAATCGGTTTTCTAACACCGGTTGAATTCGAAAGAAGATATTTCCACGCTATAAGAGCTGCAGCAAGCTGAACGATAACAGGCATCATATCAGAATATTAAAACTTATAATTTCTCTGTTTTGGGGTGTCCATTCTATTGACTTAATACCACTCCTCCTTGCTGACCTCAACAAGCGAGTAGCCATTTTCGGATAGATGATTCCAGGACACCTCATACTGGACGATGTCTTCCAATTCCATCGCTATCCGCTTAAGGCCGGGCTGATCCGATGAATAAAGCACAATGCAGTGGTGTTCGTCGCTGCAGGTTAAATATGCACGTTCCGGCGTTGCCTCATCGACCAGCGTGAATCCGACCATGTCCCGATAAAAAAATGCAGACCGTTCGACGTCCCGAACATTCAAAGCCACATAACCAAGCTTTTTATAACGAATCATATGGTCCCCTCCACAAATGCTTCCAAGGAAGCAAAGCGTGATTTGTAATATTGAAATTCCTTCTCTGAGCTCTTCATCATCTTTCGAAAACGTTTTCAATTACACCAGCTCATTCGACAGAAGTTGGTAAAACTGCATCCACCTTGTCTAGGAACGGGATAATGTGTTTCAACCCCAGGCGTTCCAGCAACCCTTCCACGTCCATATAAGGCAAGGCTGGACGTGGTACTGGCGGCGTTTTACCTGCACGAAGTGTCGTGAAGATATATTCAGTCCGTTTTATATCTAGTTCGTCAATTAGAAGAACCGTTGCAGCCCCCTCCACCTGGCACCCAGGTAGTTCAGGATAGGATACAATACGTACCCAGTCTCCCTTACGAATTACGGATTCGGCGGACAGGATAAACGGTATGGAAAGGTATTCCCTTAGCGTCATGTCCTGACACTTCCTTGTTCCAAATCGGGAAGTGCTAAGTCTGGCAAAATGGTTACATGTACCGCTTGCTCAGGAAACTCACCGGCTGTAAGCCGGATAGCGTGATCGACCTTCTCAATCGGAAAATGATGTGTCGACATTTTTCCAACTTGGTACTTACGCGACCCGATCAGGTCCAGTGCCAATTCGACTGCCGCGTAGCTGTGTCCACGCACACCCCGCAGTGTCAGACACCGTTTCGCCAAGAGTGACACCGGAAACTGCGTCAATCCCTCTGGCGCTCCAGTTGGCAGTATGAGCTGTCCGTGCTTTTTAAGCAGTTTTACGGCCAGTCCAACCGTCTCATCGCTGCCACGAGCAGTGTCCACCACCATGTCTGCCCCTTCACCGCGTGTCAACTCATAAACCAGTTCAATGAGATCTCTGTCTACTCCGTGAAATACGACATCCGCCCCGAGTTCTTTCGCCACTTCCAAGCGCTTTGCGTCCCGTTCCAACCCGACGACGATGATGGTTTTCGCACCTGCCAGCCTCGCTGCGAGGACACACCCCAAACCTTGCTGACCAGGACCCAGGATCACGATAGTCTGTCCCGGTTGCAATTGGCCCTCACGACAAACCCACTCGATTCCGTTTGAAATCGGTAGCGCAAGAACAGCTTCTATCGCAGGTATCCGTTCATCTACATGATGAAATACAGTCCGGGGATGCAGGTACAAATATTCGGCATACCCGCCCCACAAACCCGGGCCAATTTGAAGAGGGGTCGATCCAAAGCGTATCGCTGTCGGCGAGAGCAACGAATCAGTTGCCCAGCACGAACGAAAGTTTCCAGTTCTGCATGCATAACAGTGGCCGCAGGGCAAATACTCTTCCAGCAACACGCGGTCGCCCTCGGAAACGCCCCACCGATCCCTCGCGATTGACCCCAACGCGACTACACGGCCAAGGTTTTCATGTCCCAAAATTCTGGGTTCCGTAATTTGCGCTCGATAATGTCTGACGTCACTGCCACAAACCCCTGCGGCCTCTATCTTCAACAAGCCATCTTCCAATCCAATATCCGGAAGATGAAGATGCTGAATTTCCGTCTCGCCACTCCCGGTCATCACTGCAGCTCGAACTTCTCGTTCCATGAAACCCTCTCCCCATCAAATAAAATGAACCTCATCCTGATTGGCCGATGTGACTTGCGTTGCTTCGCTTGCCCAATCAATACCGTCAGGTAAACGAATCGATGCTGAACGTATGTGATACGACTGCGGCGCGTAAAGTCCCACCGGAACCACTTGGCGGTCGCGTAAACCTTTTGCGGCTTTCAACCACAACTGACGCATCCGAATGATGGCCATATCGGCGGTTCCAAGATGCTCCTTTCGTCGATCATAGATGGGACCCATGGATTCCTGTACGGCTTGGTCCTGCATTGAAATCGTTGGGATTCCAGAGAATGCTTTGGTCGCTTGGGCTTCCCAGTCAATCAAGTAGTCATTTCCCTTATTGAGTTTCGGTTTCCATCTACTTCCAGGATTTGATGTTTCCTGTATATACATATCAAGTGGTAGGTGGCGTCCGTTTCCCTCACTCGTTCCAACGCGGTCGGGGGACCAATAGCGCATATCATCCAGTTCTTCCTCTGTTAAGTCGCGTGTCGGGTGCCATGTAATGGTCCACACCATCGTTGTGTGGTCGTCAATGGGCACCCATGCGTGGCCACTGACCGGACTGTCTGCGCCATAGGATGGGAGAATCGTATAGAATGGCATTAAGCATTGTGTGATGCGCCAGTAATGGAAGCCAGGCTCAGCACTTCTCCTAGCGCCAACCATCATGCCATATGGGGTTTCTAACGTTTCGTAGTGTGGGAACTTGTCTCCCGCCATATATTTCATACCTTGTTCTCTCGGGCTTCCCGTAAAATCTGTGGAATTTAGACGACTGTGCAAGAACGAAACATGGCTCGAATCAATACCACCCTCATACGCTTGCACCCAATTACATTCCTGATACCGTTTACTGATATAGCAGCGAGACTGGGGAACAAGGTTCCATTCAAGATCCGGCAACGACGGGCGTTGTTCCGCACACTTGCTTCCTAAATACGCCCAGACCGTACCATTGCGCTCCACACACGGATAAGCGATTGCTTTGAGTCTGTCCTTGAACGTACTCTGCGGAGGCTCATTGGGCATATCTGTAATGTTTCCGTTTACATCATACTTCCAACCGTGATAGACACAGCGCAGGCCACATTCCTCGTTCCGTCCAAAGTACAGGGAGGCACCCCTGTGAGGACAGTGCTCTTCCAGTAACCCGATAGTCCCGTTGCTGTCCCGAAAGGCAACCAGATCTTCCCCCAACACTCTGACCCGTAATGGGCGCCCATCCTTTTCTTGTAGTTCGCAAGAGAGTAGGATTGGCAACCAGTATTCCCTCATCACGGCCCCCATTGCGGTTCCTGGACCAACTTGAGTAATGAGCGCGTTATCTTCCTTTGAAAGCACCAAAACCGACCTCCATCATAAGGTTCGTATGCTGTATGGATGCCACTCGTCGAAATATTCAGACACATCTTTGCGCATCACTTCTATCAATAAATAAGAAGCCTTAGACTTTAGATAAATGATCGACATAACCGTCTGAATCTCTGACAGTTGCCGAACCCGCACCGCGACCAATGACCCTTCTTTTAATTCTCGCTGAACACCTATAAACGGTAGCAGACTGACAAAGGATGACTCGATTACCATCACCTTAGCAGCTTCCAGTTGGTTCAATTCCGCAACCACGTTCGGAATAGCGTGGTAGCTTGAGAAAATTCGCTGAATTCCTCGCCAGCCGTCTGTTGACTGTTCGTACGTGACCAACGGTTCTCGCAATATTTCTTGTATCTCAATTTCTTCACACTCGGCCAACCGATGTTGAGGGCTGCAAACCAATACCCAAGGTGTCACGTGGGCACAATCCTGTTGAATCTGTTGGTGTGACACATCTGATGCAATTAGTCCAACGTCTATTTCATTGCCGAGAACCATATCGCGGATGGCTTTGGTGTTGCCGTGAACGACATGGAACTCCACTTCCGGATTCCCACTGCGAACCGTTCCTAAAATCTTTGGGAGTACATTCACAGACCAAGTCGGTGTAGCACCAATCCGGATCTTGCCTTCAGCCTTTTTCTTAATGCTCCGTACCTTATTCTCAGCTTCTTGCATCAGTTGTATCATCTGCCTTGCGTAGGGCAGGAACTCCCTCCCTTCCTGTGTCAAGTGAATTCGATGATTTTTGTTTCGAATAAACAGTGTAACGCCAAGTCGCTCTTCCAACCGCTTAATTCGCGCTGTAACGGACGGTTGCCGCAAGTTCATGGCGTGCGCTGTCTTCACAAAACTGAGCGTAGAAGCGACCGAGAGAAAGGTTGCGGTGTTCTCCAAATCATCCAAGATTTCACCACATTTCTTATTCGATTTCATTTTAACGACGTTTCTTCTATCCGTAAAATAGACGTTTTTTATTAAAAAAATGGCACGAATAGAATAATCGTATCAAGTTTGTATGGGGCCACAAGTCCCACGTGTACCTCTGGTTGTTTCTTGATCTTACAGAACGGCAAAACGGTGGGCTGTGTCACCCTACTTGTCTTAATACCACCCTACCTCCTCTACTCCCAAAAATTGCGAAACCTTGAAATCATGAAACCATCCTAATTGTGTGTCGTCGTAGAATGAAGAAAGACTACCGTTACAGTCAATACTGCATGTGATCCGTCGCAGCGTATTGATATCGCCCGTCCGGAAGCCGATGGACCAGGCGTTCCAATTCCATTTCTAGTAACTTCGCGTGAATATGACCCGGTGGAGCAGCAATCATTAGCGCAATTTCTCCAGGACGAAGGGGCCCCTCTTCCACAAGTAAACTTGCGAGGTCAAGCAGGTGGTCTGGAACCTTGCTCATAACAGCAGCGGCATTGCGATGGCTCTGCACAGGTTGCGGTGGACTGCCGAATTGTTCCGCAAGTACGGCGGGATCGAATAGGGGAGTAGCTCCATCTACAAGAAGTTGATGAGAGCCACGAAATGACTTGGACGTAATTGGGCCTGGCACGACGTACACATCGCGTCCTATGTCCAAGGCAAATTCCGCAGTGCGCAAAGCGCCTGATTTTTCTCCCGCCTGCACTACGACTGTCGCACTAGATAAGGCAGCGATGAGACGGTTACGTTCCGGGAATCGGTGCTTTGCGGCTGGACTTTGCGGGTGGTACTCGCTAAGCACGAGTCCATCTTGTAAGAGATGACGGTATAGCGGCTCATTACTAGGCGGATAACAGACTTCAACTCCACACCCCAATATGGCGATACCTGCGCCATGCTCACTCAAGACCGCTTCGTGCGCACACTGGTCGATACCAAGGGCCATACCAGAGTATACCGGGACGCCCGCTCGTGCAAGACTAGTACATATCCACTTAGTCGCATACAGTCCGTAACTTGAGGAGCGCCTGGTCCCGACCACGGCAACACCATGGTCAACAGCAAGGTAGTCGGCGTTACCTCGTGCGAACAGGACGATTGGTGGATCAAACAAATCTAAGAGTCGAGGTGGATACGCGTCATCTCCTTGGACCACACAGATGGTGCCAGCAGATTCCGCGAGCTGCGACTCACAACGGTTCGCGACGCGGTCGGCACGGCCCCTCCACGCACTCATTCGATGAATTGTTTGCGGACGTATCTTCAATGCCGCTGCCCACGCTTCTTCTGGGGCTTCAGACAGGGCCTGTGCGCTGCCAAAATAGGCAAATAACTTGCGATAGGTCGAGGGTTCAAGCCCAGGGCATAACGCCCAGTATACCCGAAGAGTCCGTTCGCGTTCGTCCATATGTTGTCATCCACCCGCCTAAGATTGATAAACCCATTGTGCGCGAGCCCAATTCACCAATCGATAGCACACAGGATAAACTCACTCCCATCCATGCTATTCACAGTAATTTTTCTCAAAGGAGGCGCCGGCCAAGCACGAAAAAACACCTCTTTGAATCGCTCCCGATTCAAAGAGGTGCCTTCCCCTGCTTCCCGAAACTTAGATGGTCGCTTCGTGCGTCTTGCATTTTTCCAGCAAGCCGCGCTCTTCGATGACAGCGTACAACGTCGATCCCATTTCAGATGGCGTCGGTGCCACTCGAATCCCACACTCTTCCATCTTCTTGATCTTCGACTCAGCCGTGCCCGCGCCACCGGAGACGATAGCACCAGCATGTCCCATCCGACGTCCCGGAGGTGCTGTCGCGCCTGCGATAAAGCCTGCAACCGGCTTCGTCATGTTTGCCTTAACCCACTCAGCCGCTTCTTCTTCAGCCGTGCCGCCAATTTCGCCGATCATGATGACCGCTTCCGTATCCGGATCTTCGTTAAACATCTTCAGCACTTCGATAAACTCGGTGCCCTTAACAGGGTCGCCACCGATACCAACCGCAGTCGACTGACCGATGCCGCGCACTGTCAGCTGGTACACCGCTTCGTACGTCAAAGTACCGCTGCGGGAGACGACGCCCACTTTGCCTGGGCGGTGAATATATCCTGGCATGATGCCGATTTTGCACTCGCCTGGCGTGATCACACCCGGGCAGTTTGGCCCGATGAGACGGGTGTGACGGCCTTCCATGTAACGCTTTACCTTCACCATGTCGAGGACCGGAATGCCTTCGGTGATGCAAATGACGAGATCGAGTTCGGCATCGACTGCTTCCATGATGGAATCTGCAGCGAATGCGGGTGGAACGTAAATCACGGATGCGTTTGCGCCCGTAGCAGCCACTGCTTCAGCAACGGTGTTGAACACTGGCAGGCCTTCAACGGTCGTACCGCCTTTACCAGGTGTGACGCCGCCGACCATTTGGGTACCATATTCCAAGGCTTGCTTGGTATGGAACAGCCCTGTCGATCCAGTGATGCCCTGTGTAATAACCTTCGTGTCCTTATTCACTAAGATACTCACGGTATTCCCTCCTCACACAAGCCCGACGATCTTTTGCGCTGCGTCAGCCAAGGAGTCTGCAGCGACGATGTTGAGGCCAGACTGATTCAAAATGTCCTTGCCCTGTTGCACGTTCGTACCTTCAAGACGCACGACGAGCGGCTTCGTCAGGCCCAATTGACGTGCGGCATTGACGACGCCATTTGCGATCACGTCACACTTCATGATGCCGCCGAAGATGTTGACGAGAATGCCTTTGACGTTTTCGTCAGACAAGATAATTTTAAATGCGGCCGTCACTTTTTCTTCGTTCGCACCGCCGCCGACGTCGAGGAAGTTTGCCGGAGCGCCACCGTAATACTTGATGGTATCCATCGTCGCCATCGCGAGCCCAGCACCGTTCACCATGCAGCCGATGTTTCCGTCGAGCGCGATGTAGCTGAGGTCGTACTGCGACGCTTCAATTTCCTTCGGGTCTTCTTCGTCCTTGTCGCGCAGCTCGACGATATCTTTGTGCCGGAACAGCGCGTTGTCGTCGAAGTTCAACTTCGCATCAAGCGCCAACACGTCGTTGTCAGCCGTCAACACTAGCGGGTTGATTTCCGCAATCGAGCAGTCTTTCGCGACAAATGCCTCGTAGAGGGCCATCATGAACTTAACCGCCTTGTTGACCGCCTCTTTCGGGAGTTCCAACTTGAAGGCGAGGTTGCGTGCCTGGAAGGGATTCAAACCTACTGCGGGGTCAACCGTCTCGCGGAAAATCTTTTCGGGATGCGTTGCAGCCACTTCTTCGATCTCGACGCCACCCTCTTGGGAAGCCATCATCACGATGCGACCTTGCGCACGGTCCAACACAAGACCTATGTAATATTCCTTTTTAATGTCGGTCAATTGCTCAATAAGCAACCGCTTAACAACTTTGCCCTCGGGACCTGTTTGGTGTGTCACGAGCGTCTTGCCAAGCAACTCGCTAGCGTGCTGCTCAACCTCTTCTATCGACCTCGCCAACTTCACACCGCCAGCCTTACCGCGGCCACCTGCATGAATCTGTGCCTTCACGACCGCCTTGCCGCCAAGTTCCTTGCCAGCTGCGACAGCTTCTTCTACGCTGAACGCCACTTTGCCTTGCGGAACTTGCACGCCAAACTGGGCCAGGACGGCTTTCGCCTGATACTCATGGATGTTCACGTGCCATGTCCTCCTTTGCACCCTCAATTACAGCAGACAAAAAAACTGGACGAATCACGAGTCGTCCGCTGTATTGTCCCTCATCAGCATAGAACACCTGATGCGTATTTACAACTTTTCTTAAATGGATAAAGCAGACAAACACTTTAGCTTACAAGCCGAAGCAGCGCACACAGGTACGCGAGCGCGAACGCCGCCGAAAGGAGGCTCAGCAACCGCATCGCCTGCCGATCTCTCAGGGCATTCAACCACAGGCCGCACCCGAGTCCGACCGTGCCGAGAAACATCGCCCAAATCAACGACTGCGTCCGCCAGGAGGTCAGGATGAGACCGAGTAGCGCCAGCACCGCCGTCGCCACCATCATGGCGTAACAAAGCACGCGTATGTACGCATGTCGATTCCACGGTAAAGTCGAACGCTGTTGCCTCACTGGAACTGCTTTGCCGCTCCTGCCGCGGCGGTTCCGATAAGCCCTCAGGTCAACGACCTGTCCACGCCGATGCTGCGCGTCATTGCGGTTTGAACGCTTACGCGGACTCTCCACAAGACTCCCCTCCCGAGTTCATCCATTTGGTGGTGTTCAAAGAAAGCCCTGTGAACGCTTTCGTACGGTATCTCAATCCACAGGAGAAGCGTAATTCTTCTCTACATTATGGCCTAGAGCGGTGATTATTGCTATATCTAGCGGTAAACGGTTGAGAGGAGTAACGCCGATGCTCGGTACGTCCATAGCCGCCATTCACACAGGTCTTCTCCCTGAAATCGTTCGGGTCGAGGCAGACGTCAACAGCGGGTTCCCGCGCTTCTCCATCGTGGGCCTGCCCGATTCGGCCGTCACGGAGTCCCGGTTGCGAATCCGCTCCGCCTTTCGAAACAGCGGATTGCCGTTCCCGCAGGGGCGAATCACCGTCAACCTGACGCCGGCCAGCTTTCGCAAGCGCGGCTCGACGTTAGATCTCGCTATCGCCGTCGCCATCCTTCGCGCTGCGTGCATCCTCCCGGCCGACGACGGGTCACTTGCATTCCTCGCGGAACTTCGACTGTCCGGTGACCTCGCCCCAGTGGAGAATGCCGTCGGACTCGCACTTCGCCTCGCGGGCGACCACTTGGGGGCGCTGTTCCTCGCGAAAAGCCAAAAGACGCCACTCGAACTGGCACAGTTTTTACCGACCGTCCACTGCTCGCGACTCAGCGACGTCATTGCTGCGGTGCGAGATGGTCACCACACCATCACATGCGCCGCACAGGCCCATGCGACCACCTCCACTTCCCTGGAAGACGACTCGATGCTTGGGGCGTTCGACAGGATAATCGGCAGGGGCGAGGAAAAGCGCCTGTTATCCATTGCCGCCGCCGGGCGCCATCCGCTGTTGATGATCGGCCCTCCGGGCATTGGCAAGACCATGCTGGCAACGCATCTGGTCCACCTGCTCCCAGATCTGGACCATCACGCCGCCTTGGCCGCTTACGCTGCAGCCGAGGCGGCCGATGGACCGCCTCTGTTGACGCGCCGTCCCCCACTTCGTGCCCCCCATCACAGCCTGACAGTCGCCGGTATGATTGGCGGCGGCAATCCACCGCATCCAGGCGAAGTCACCCTCGCCCACGAAGGCGTCCTGTTACTCGATGAACTGTTCGAGTTTCAGCGCGCGACGCTGGACGCGCTCCGAGAACCTTTGGTGAACCGCGCCGTCCACCTCTCCCGGGCGGGCCGCACCGCGACCTTGCCCGCCAATTTCCTGCTGGTGGCCACGGCCAACCCGTGCCCGTGTGTACAGCGCGGATACGGCGATTGCCGATGCTTGGAAAGCGATGTAAGGCGTTACTGGGCGAGGTGTTCCGGGCCACTGTTGGATCGTATTCCGCTCGTCGCCTATTTAAACCGCGAGGACTACAAAGCCACATCGCAAAGCAGAACTCCGTCTGCCAAAGAACTGCGCAGGCGCATCGAAACCGCGCGCGGAATTCTCGGGGTGCACACGCAACCTCCCAGCTCGCCTGCGGCATCGTGGTTGGAGGCACCCGCCGAGGCTCTCATCACGCGACTCAAAGAGCGTCTGCTCCTCTCCGAGCGCGTGAGCCAACAGACGCTTGGCATCGCGCGCACCATCGCGGCGCTCGACGGCCGGCATACCGCCCGCAAGGCGGATGTGGAAGAAGCCGTTCTCTTGCGCAACCGGGGAAATCCTTAGCTGGTTCGAACGAGGAGAAAATCCGCGCCGGGGCATTCGAATCGGTCCCACCTGTGGAGATACTAGACGAAGATATCACTGGCGAATCCCTTTACACTGTGGAGAATGAGACACCTTGGAGGACAGCAAATCAAGTGTGTTTTGCGGCATGAGTGTTGGCATCAACAAGCCAAAACTCTGTCTCGTAACCGAAGTATCATGGCATGTATAGCCCCGTGCTGTATATCGCCATGATGCTTGAAGTGGAACACTTCTCCGAGATGTCTCCCCCCACCCCTAACCATGCCTATTGCTCACGGGCCCTTCCTATTGAAGACACATCTGGGGTCTACTTATTGTACCAACGCTGTTTTGGTTGCAGATGAACAGTGGGTAAAACTGCATTCGCAATGTTCTGTGGTCCCCAAATCTCCACTGCGACAGTCTGTGGCGTGGGCTTCATAGCTATGATTGCTTTTCCATAGCCCGTATAATTTGTTGTGTGATCGGTGACTAACGGAATGAAGTTTGTGCTATCTATGAACTGTCCATCTTGCTTATTCGATGAAACACTGCTCCATGTTATGCCAGATTTCCCCGCTCCAAAAATACCCGTTACGTCCCACTGACCTTTTGAGTTTTTCACTGCGCCCAAGTTACCGGAGATCATTACGAGAATTTGTTCTTGTGCGTTTTCAGGGTTTGCCCATGCATATCCAGTGGTATCGCCTGCCCCAACTCTACTTTTCGTCCAGTTTGCTGGAATCTTCATGTTGATAGTTGGCTGAGCTGTTGTTGCAGCCAATGGAATTGATACGGAGGCCAATGCGGGAGACTGAGTATTCGTCGCCTTGGTTCCGGTTGTGTTGGTTACAGGGGTCGATGCATTCGTTGTAATCATAGCTGTGTTGTTTGTAACCGCTGTATTTGAAGGTGATGCAATTGTATTATTAGCATCTGTTGTACTAATTGTATTGGTCGTATTTGTCCCATTCATTCCAAACGATGCTCCATTGTCATTGTTTGTGCCACATCCAGCAAGAACGCCCACCAGAGTGAATACCATGAATGGCGTTATCCATTTACTGTATGATTTCACATTGCTGACCTCCTCGTGTTGTTTACAAAAGATAGACGAACTTTTTTAGCGCAAGGATTCTAAGATCCACCTGCCCCGACGTTCGACCCGGTAACTGCAAATACCCCTCTTACAACCAAAGAGGTCAACTGATCCGACAAGCGAATTGGTTGACCTCATCATACGCAACTGGTCGGGTAGCTCAGGTACCTTGCGGTGCCCTCGCCCTCTCAGAACCGTGCGTGACCCTTTCGGGTCACACGGCTCAAGCCATCCTACAGTTGTCTGAACGGTAATCATTCGAGGCGCTATGCTTGTCGTAGCACCATCGATGAGTTACAAACACGTTTTCAGCCGTGTCGATTGTTTCTTCGTGCTCAGGTATAATTTGGTTGAAAGAGATGTTGTTTTCTCCGTTTATACGCCATCGACGGAAGTGTTCTGCGGATATGGCGCATCCGCACAGAATACATTTGCCGTTGGTCTTTAGTACCACTTTCTTCTGAAAGTCATTCAGCCGTTTGAGAGTGAGTTGCATCCGTCTGGTTTCAAAGTATTCAGCGTCACTCGGGCGATATGGTGAGCGTTTTCCCTGTATCTTCGTATGCCGGATGATACGTAATTCCGACATCAGGGCGAGAGTTTGCTTGTCGTTTCCGAAGAGCCAGCTTTTGTGACGTCTGACAAAGTATTTCTGATACCCCCACTGAGATGCCTTCTTCGGATGTCTTCTTTTTGCCCAATGCCAGAGCATTTCACAGATTTTATGATCGCAGTAGGAGAAGACCTTCTTGCTCACCTGTGTGCTGTAATAGTTGCTCCACCCTTTAATGACTGGGTTGAGTAGCCGGATGATCGTTGAGACAGTGGTCGATTTGTTAGAGTTGAGGATCTCCTTTACTTTCCGCAGCACTGACAGTTTGCTGTCTTTGGAAGGCTTAATTAAGAGCGTCCCTCTGTATTTACGAACATTAAACCCCAAAAAGTCGAACCCGTCGTCGATAGGTGTTACGTGCGTCTTTTCGAGACTGAGTTCCACTCCGACGTGTTCAGCGAGCCACTCGGCGATAACCGGAATGAACTGTTCCGCTTGTTCCTTTGTCTTACACGTGACAATGAAGTCATCCGCATAAGTGATGATGTTAAAGCCGGAGTGTTTTCGGCGAATCCAAACTTCTTCCGGAACGCTTCCCGCAGCCCTGTTTCTATTCCATGCAGAGCAATATTCGCTAGAAGCGGAGATTAAATACCGCCTTGCGGTGCTCCCTTTGTACTGGGCGCATATGTCCGTTCTCGGGGTCAATGATGGGAGCCTTTAGGATTCTCCTCACGAACACGCGGTCTTCGGATGCGAGTTTGTTAAGGAGTTTTTCATGGTCTACGTTATCGAAATATCCCTTGATGTCCCCTTCGATAATCCATTGACTAGAACTAGATTGACATAGCGCCAGAAACACCTGACTAATGGCGTCCCAAGTTGAACGATTCGGGCGAAACCCGTGCATGTTCGGCTCGAATTGTATGTCCCATTCGGGTTCCATAGCCATTTTGTGAATGGCTTGGCACACCCTGTCGTGAATAGAAGGGATACCTAAAGGTCGCATCTTTCCGTTTTTCTTTTGGATGTACACGCGTCGCACCGGAAGCGGTTTTCTTCTGATATTGATTAGCCCGTTTAGTTCCTGTCTTTGTTTTGCAGTTGTATAGGTTTTTCCGTCAACACCGGCTGTACGTCTTCCACGGTTCTCTTGTGTTAGGTGCCGAATGGCTAGAAGCTTTGTGTGGTAGCTCGTGCGGATAAGCCACTTCAAGTGGCGAACAACTTTTCGATTCCCATGTTCGACTGCGTTAACCAGTTGTCTCTGTAACCTGAGTACGTGGCGTTCGATTTCCTGCCAGTTCGTCTGTTCAGACAATGTTTGCTCAGTGGAGTCAGCCTTTTGAGCGTCCATCCATGCACGCATAACTTTGCCACCTCCCGGTGGACTTCTTCCCCAGACTGTTTCCCCGACGCCAATCTATGATCTTTGACTCGCAGGCTGTACCCCAGTTGTTCCTCCTTGATGTCAGCAGCTCAAGGGTGTACCCAGGAGTAACTGGTGAGTTCTAATAAAGCGAGGGTGAGAGATGGGTTCGCGACTCAGGGATACCCCAAGGGCTTAACTCCCCACCCTACCAATCAAGGAGGTGAAACCTCATCATGAGCATTTGCTTGTATGTCGGTGTTGATCTTGGTCTAAACAATTTCGTCGTCTGTACAGTAAACGATCAGGGAAAGCAAATCTCTGGATCCTCCAAGTTCAGCAATGACCTTGTTGGGGCTGAGCGCTTCGTGGACAATCTTCTGGACGTCGCTCGGTCCGCAGGTGCCAAGCAACTGAAAATCGGTATGGAAGCGACCAATCTGTACTGGTGGCATCTACATGAGTACCTGGTACAAAACGATGAATTGCAGTCGTTGGAGATGGAGGTCTACGTGCTGAATCCGTCCTTGGTCGACGGGTTCAAGAGGGCATACACCAAGCTACCTAAGACGGACGCTGTTGACGCCTGGGTAATTGCTGATCGGCTGCGTTTCGGTGGGTTGAGACCCACGCCACCACAGGATCCGCGCTATGCTGCTCTGCAACGGCTCACGCGCTTCCGTTATCACTTGGTCCAAGACATCACGCGGGAAAAGAATCGTGCACTCGGAATCATCTTCATGAAGTTCGCATCGATGGCAGACGGAAAACAAAACCCGTTCAGCGACACATTTGGAAAGGCAGCTACCTCCGTGCTCTCTGAGCTTGCGCCGGACGAGATTGCTGAACAGCCAATTGAAGATCTCGCCCAGTTTATTGCGGAACGCAGCAATAACCGTTTGCGGAATCCGAATGAACTTGCTCAGGAGCTCCGAAAGTTGGCCAGGCGCTCATATCGGCTGAATCCGCACATGGAAGATGCCATTGACGTCACCCTGTCCATGATGCTCGGCAACATTCAGTTCCTTGAGAAGCAACTTAAGGAACTCGACAAGGTCATTGCTCGTCACCTAGCCGCTATACCACAGACATTGGATACCATACCTGGAATCGGTCCTGTCATCACGGCTGGCATTGTGGCTGAAATTGGTGACATATCGCGCTTTAACAATCAAGCTGCTCTCGCAAAATTCGCAGGCCTCACCTGGTCTGTGCACCAATCTAGCAGTTTTCGGGCCGACGAGACCAAATTGACGAAGGCTGGCAATTATTATTTGCGATATTATCTCATCGAAGCAGCGAACTCGTTGCGGGTACACAACAAGGAGTACGCTGAATTTTGCCGTAGGAAGTATCGTGAAGCCACGAAGCACCATCACAAGCGAGGACTTGTGCTCTCAGCCCGTAAATTTGTGCGTCTGGTCTTTGTACTGCTGAGCAAAGGCCAAATCTATAACGCAAGGAAGGTGGTATCTTAGTCGGCGTCCGCAAACGCCAAACTTTAACTGATATTCTATAATCCAGGTGGTTGAAAATGGAATTCAACCGTCAAGGGATCGTATGCTCTCTTTCAGGAATAAGTTTACATAAATCAATTACTTTCACCCTTGACATTTCACCGCAGGTCTGGGGAGTTCGGCTTCGCTCACGTTCCGCTTACTGTCAGAGATTTGACAGACCCCGTGGGGCTTACCTTGTTTCTACGGTAACCCTCTTTTGAAATGTTTAGGTGCCCCGACTCCCGCGATAGCCTTTGGAACTGCAAATTAGTGAATCGGGAGCACTAATTCCGGCTATGTGCCTTTTGGCTCAAGCGTGTCAGAGTGTTTCGCTTGTTTGTCGTGACGCGGTTTATATGGGGGTCACTGGTGTTCACCATGCACTTCTAACCTAGCTCCGGACCGAGTTCACTCTCTCAGTTCGCGGCTACATTGTCCCGTGAGCTTCACAGAATGGCGTTGCCACCATCCCCTGTCACGGTAGGTTCGCGCTTGCAGTTCTGAGCGGGTGGGTTTTCACCACATGATTACCGTCTTCTTTCAAGTCACACCCCGTTAACGACACAAGACATCACCAAAAGGTATGCCACGGTGCTGAACTACAAATACTTACAGAGATTTGGAGTTGGTGAAGCGGAGGTCAAATAAATGTGGATTGTTCAACGAAGGCACACACGAGATAAAGATGGAAACACCGTCGCGGCTGAATTAAGAGATTCGGATGGGTTTATTCGAGCGAATGTTCGTTGGTACGGTGGTATACAAATCTGGATTGATACTGTCACCGAAGAACAAAATGCGATCAATGATACATTCCGTACATATGATATTCGTGGACTCATCGACAAACTCCAGAATCTTCTCAGTGCTAGTGAAGAACTGTTTGAACACAAGGGTTACTGGTCTAACGACCTCGATGCGGAACAGACTCTGGCGTATATTCCTGACCCCACCAGTCGTGGAGGTGCAACTCCCCCTCCTTAAGCCTCAGATATGTCTGCCCTTCAATACCAATAAAGGAACTAATCCCTTCTGTCGCATAAGCCCCCTTTGATATGAACGACACCGTCAAGCCCCGTGTCGTGATGGGGTTGAAAACCCGGACCGAAGGCAAGGTTCGTCGACGGTTGGCACACTGATATCCGTGGGTTGGTTACCACATTCGTACCTCCGTCATGGGACTGCCTCGGACTAGCTTCGTGCGTCAGGTTCTGGACCTTGCACAATCGGGGAACGAGGTTTCCCCGTACCGGATTCCTGTGCCTTCAGTCGCGACCTTCAACCCTAACTACAATCGTTCTTTATTACAGTTCTATCCCACAAAAGTTACACTGCAGTCGATGTTTCCATCTGACGCTCTGCCTCGCATGCGATGGCCCATATAAATCCCAGCAATTCTCTAGCTACTGAAGTGACGGCTACATTGTGATGCTTCCTCGTGATACCATCTTCATATACTTTCGATGAAGTCTGTCTTGTGCTCGCCAAGCAATGTCCTGTACCTTGGGACTCTGTCCCTCTTGCCGTTTTCGAATCTTTCCTTTAATGGCCGGTTTGTATCGGTAACACCATGCAGCTTCACCGAGAACTCGTCTGAGATGGGCGTTCCCAGACTTCGTGATTCTACCCTGATTTCGAGATACCCCGCTCGAATACTCGGATGGTACCAGTCCGGCATATGCCATTAACTGCTTTGGATTCCGGAAACGACGAAACTCCCCAACCTCAGCGACCAAAGAGGTTGCGATGACCTCTGCAACACCCTTCAGTGTTTGCAAAGCCTGAATCACTGGAGCTCTCTCGCTTTCCGTTGCTTCCAAATGTATAGCTGCCTCAAGACGTTTGAGACGTCCCTCAATTTCGTCTAAATGATGCAAATACTCCTGGTACACCACTTCTTCTCGACGATCCGTCCATTTTAGACCGTCCAACCACCGACGATACATAGCCCCCAAGCACTAAGCTTAGTTTCAGGACGCCGATTGTGTCTGAGTAGGAACTTGGATAGCCGATGCCTTGCCCGTGTACGGTCTTCCACCGCATCTTCCCGTGCCCGCACTAAATCCCGTAATGACTCGTTTTCCCATTCGGGACAAAGACTGCAACCAATTCACCAGCACGGAACAACTGTGCCAATCTCAACGCATCTCGCTTGTCTGTCTTTACTCGGTCTCCTTGGCGAACCGGAATGAGGGATGGTGCGACAACGGTACACGGCATGTCCATTGCGCCAGTAGTCGATACAGTCCATAGCCTGTCGGCCCAGCTTCGTAGCAAAACTCCAGTTTTACACCATCTGCAGACAGTCTATGTACTAGACTCCTTACAGCTTCCACCGTATGAGGGAACATTCCGATATATCTCGGTTCTCCACGGCCTTCGTCTGCTACCGCAACTGCGATATTTTCCTTAGATACATCCAAACCTACAAACTTTGTGATAGTTTTCATAGTATCGGCTCCCTTCGTATGTGGCTCTGCACTGTGCCCTCAAGTCTCAGTGTAAACCACGATGTGCGAAACGGAGCCGGTGTCGTTCATTATGACTAGTTTAAGAAGCACAACGTAATTCAAGAATGGAAAAGCGGTCACCGTTGGGGTGTCCGCTCGTTTTATGTCGAACAACATTAGATATCCAATTTACGAGTTCCGATCCATTTGACGATTTCCGGATCTCTGTGCGAAAAGAACAGGCTCTGATTCGTATCTAGCGTGGCGATTTTCTCCATATCCTCATGGTTTAAATAAAAATCGAAGATATTGAAATTCTCGATGATTCTCTCTTTATGAACAGACTTTGGAAATTGCAACGACACCTCGCTGTGCCAACCAACGTAAAATTACCTGAGCCACGGATTTGTCGTACTGCGCAGCGATGGATACCAATACGTCATTCTCAAAAATGTTATTTCTACCTTCAGCAAAAGGACCCCAGGATTCGATCTGAATGTTGTGTTCTTTCATGAGTTTCACACTTTCGTTTTGCTGGCAAAACGGATAAGTTTCAACCTGGTTGACGGCGGGAACGACTTCGTTGTGGATGTTCAAATCAATCAGGCGATCCGGGTAAAAGTTGCTGACGCCAATGGCTCTGATCTTCCCATCGCGATACAATTCCTCCATCGCACGCCAAGCTCCATACACATCACCAAACGGCTGATGAATGAGTTAACGCAAATGGTGCCACAGCACATAATTAAAGACCGCCTATGGGCGGTCTTTGGGCGGTCTTTTCCGTTAATCTCATGGTTCATCCTGGTCAACCGGAGTCGAGTACCAACCAACACTCATATCCGGAACCTCTCTCTTCGACTTCACTTCATCTTCTTCCACGTCGTATATAGCTTCAACCTTCTGCATTCTCGCAACATCGTGTTGAGACAAAGTCGTTTTTTTCTTCTCTTTTTCGGGTTCCATGTCAATCCTCCCTGTAATGTACTTGCTTCACTGGGAGTATGCTCATTACGGTAATGTCCCAATCCTGATGACGAAGTTCCAGTCTCTAAGCGTTACACCTATCGGGTTCCATGTTGAGTTTCAAAGTGGCAATATGGACGCCACTTATGCCGCATTATACGATGCAACGCAGCGTTCGACGTTTGAGACGTCCCTCAATTTCGTCTAAATGATGCAAATACTCCTGGTACACCACTTCTTCTCGACGATCCGTCCATTTTAGACCGTCCAACCACCGACGATACATAGCCCCCAAGCACTAAGCTTAGTTTCAGGACGCCGATTATGTCTGAGTAGGAACTTGGATAGCCGATGCCTTGCCCGTGTACGGTCTTCCACCGCATCTTCCCGTGCCCGCACTAAATCCCGTAATGACTCGTTTTCCTCATTCGGGACAAAGACTGCAACCAATTCACCAGCACGGAACAACTGTGCCAATCTCAACGCATCTCGCTTGTCTGTCTTCACTCGGTCTCCTTGGCGAACTGGAATGAGGGATGGTGCGACAACGGTACACGGCATGTCCATTGCGCGCAGTAGTCGAACAGTCCATAGCCTGTCGGCCCAGCTTCTTAGCAAAACTCCAGTTCTACACCATCTGCAGACAGTCTATGTACTAGACTCCTTACAGCTTCCACCGTATGAGGGAACATTCCGATATATCTCGGTTCTCCACGGCCTTCGTCTGCTACCGCAACTGCGATATTTTCCTTTGATACATCCAAACCTACAAACTTTGTGATAGTCTTCATAGTAAGGCTCTTTCGTATGTGGCTCTGCACTGTTCTCTCAAGTCTCAGTGTAACCACGATGTGCGAAACGGAGCCGGTGTCGTTCATTATGACTAGTTAAACAAAAAACGCCTCCTAGGAGGCGTGCACTCAATTCAACTCAGTTATCGTGTTTGAAATTCGTATACATTATTAATCCTTAGTCGAATTCCAGTTTTCGAAGTTTAATTATGTTACCGGTTCTTGCGAGCAAGGACATCTTTTAGTCGCTCACTTGTTTTCGGCCGTTCTTTCTTCATCGCTTGACTCATGAAGAACTCCGCTACCTTTGGAGCACCGTCGATCTCAATGATGAACTTCACGCGACAAGTTCCTTCGGTGAGTGGTTCAATCTGATAGGTTTCTCGGAATGATGGACGTATTTCAGTTTCGGTAGCCCTGGTAAACAGACGATCTTGCCCATACTCTGTCACGTACGTTGTTTTTTCACTCTTGAAACCAGAGTATTTTCCTGACTCGAAATAACTCGTTCCTAAACGAGCGGGTCCTCCCGTCCGGGTCTCCAGAGCTTTAGCGGAAAAGTCGCGCCTCAGCGCGACTCAGTCAGTCCTTTGTACCCGCTTCCGTACCAGCACCATCCTCAGCATCGGCATCGACCTCTGCCTCAGTTTCGGCAGAAGTTGCAGCACGCCTCCCAGCAATAACGCTGGCGACTACCTCGTTTGGGTCGGAGCGAAACTCGACGCCGGATGGGATTTTGATTGTGCCCACCGATACGGACTCGCCAACTTCCAAATCGCTGACGTCTACCGTCAGGACCTCCGGCATGGACTGCGGAAGCGCGTGAAGTTCTACCTCGTGCGTTTGCTGTTGAACTACCCCGCCACGGCGTTCCACCTCTTCAATACCGACCACATGAAGTGGCACCTTTGTATCAGTAGGTTGGTTGAGATCGACTTGCAGAAAGTCGATATGTAGGATCTTCTTTGTCACCGGATGACGCTGTACATCTTGAACGATCGTATTGACCTTTTTACCCGCGACCGTTAGCTCAACCAATGACTTCCGAAGCGCTGAAAATTCCTGAAAAGCCTTTTCAGACACTGAAATTGGTGTAGGATCTAACCCTTTACCGTAGACAATGGCTGGGATTTTCCCAGTTGCGCGTAGCTTTGTCAACGTACTTCCGTTCGTGTCTCGCGGAATTGCTTCTATTACTTGCGCCTTCATCTGCATACTCCCTTCGAGCTTCCTATCATCAGCCTGTCCAAAACACCAGACCTTAGTCACATAACGAACTTTACTGTTCAAGTTGGCGGGAGGTCTTATTTACCGTCAAGGAGTTGCTACTGCAGGATGAATCTGAGATGAAGAATCTTTCGGTAGCAGGAATACTTTTATAGTTTTGTAATACCTTGATAATCAAATGCTACTTGCTGAACTCTTGCCCCCATGTGCGCAATAGCAATCAGGCAGATTCAACTTAAATTCCTGAGAGTCTTCGTGGTAATGGATTCGCCCATTACGTACATATAGCACGCAGTTTTAAAATCTCTATTGTCTTGATTTTAAGGGATTTGTCAGGTATGTGGGCGTGGAAATGCATGACATCTGGAAAACGTTAGTCACTCCTCCCCCCGCCATCCCCAAATTTTTTGGGACTGTCTTGTCTGGATTTCGATGACGTTTCTGTCGTTAACGCCCCCTTTCGTGCAATAAGACGTGCTATTTAAACACATTAAAACACTCAAATGAGCGTCCAAATAGTCGAGTACTACATTATGTTGATGTAACACCCGTACGTAATCCAACCGTGTGCCCAATTCACCACGGAGTGAATGCATATGTAAGATGCAAAGCCTTTGAGGCAAGAAGGGTGGAACATGATCCGTGGTCACTTCTAGACGCAAGCTGGGTAGCAAAAGAAATAAAAGCCCGCCTCGCCGAGGCTCTTTTACGAGTACAGTTTGTTCTTCCGAAAGGATTCGGATAATGTTATTTTCCAAGTGACTTCAGATCAATTGCCGATACTGAATCGTATTGGGCTGGACGACCTTTTCATGAGCAAGGGACACATACGAGAGCCTCACTGGCATCCAAATGCAGCGGAGTTAGACTATGTTGTTTCCGGACAGGTAAGTAGGGCCTGCTGAATGATTTACCCATCGACCCCGATCAGTCCAAAATCCGCTCCTAGCAACTCACTGAACAGAAGCCAAAAGAGAAGCCGCAACTTCTTCTCCAGGTTCATCACCAGCAGTTGCAGGGCGATCACGGTCTCACTCGTCTGGCGAAGCCGTGCCCGAATTAAGCCAAGCCCATAGTTTCTCTTGGCTTCGCCGAATTTTCCTTCCACCGCATTGCGCTCGCCCATGTCCAGGTGTTCCTGTTTCTTTTGCGCTAGATCCGTCTGTTTGGGTGGTCTCCCGAGTTTCGGACCACTTAACCGGATTCCGTGCTCCTTGCAGTACCTGAGATTCTCCCGCGTTCGATAGATTTTGTCGGCCAGTATCGCTTCCGGATAGCATCCGAAGCGCTCCACATATCGTTCCACCGACTCGACCAGTGTCGTGCCTTCGTTAAAGCTGTCCCAACTTGTCTTCTCTATCATGGCGTATCCATCCACGACGCTGATCGCGACTTTTGCACCAAATTCCACATTCGCTTTTGCCTTCCCACGTACAATGGGTCGAACGTCTGGCTGCGCGATGCTGACGATTCTGTCGTCCACCCGATGACTACGAGACCGATACATCTCTCGTTGTTGGTGATGCAGTTCGCCAATCACCAAGAGATCACGGTACTGTTTCCGAGAGAGTGCTGTGAGTGGTGTGCGTTGTACAAGTTGTTCAATAAATCTCAGGTCCCGTGCCACATAGCGCAACTGTCGCCCGATAGCCTTACGAATCTCAGAGCGACTTGGTTTTCGATTCTTCGTCGTTCTCAGGTAATCCCGACGCGCTTGACGTCGCCGGTCTCTTGGCTTCTTCATGTCGCCGATATGTGGTGCATGGAGCGTATCGATGATATTCTCCAGCTTCTCACGCGCTGTGTTGAGCAACGACAAGTCTGTCGGATACGCAATATCTGCAGGTGCGCAAGTTGCATCCAGAATGAGCTTCCCCTGATGGGCGCGTGGTTCTTGAGGTTCGTCCTGTGGACGAGCGTTTGCATCTTCCCCGGAGGAGGTCGGAGGATTGTCTTTGGGACCGTCGTCGTCTCTATTCTCTTCTTCCTGGCGTGCTGCCTGCACAATCCACTCATTCACTTGGTTAATGGCATCAGGGCCAAGCCGCTTGCGAAAGTAGGTCAGAAGAGAAGGATCAAAAGGCGGTTCTTCTTGGTATGCCTCAAGACCGAGGAAGTACTGCAGGTACGGATTTTCCGTGATGTGTTGAACCAAATGGCGATCTGAAAAACCTTCACGTTCCTGAATGATGAGCGCGCCAAGCGCCATCCGAACGGACATTGCGCGCCCGCCGCGAAGATCCTTGCTGAAGTGTTTGCTGTATTCCTGTTCCACGCGTCGCCACGGGATGAGGTAGGAGAGCTGAACCCACCGATTATCTTCGCTCAGTCGGCCACCAAACGGCAGAAAAAAGTCGCTAGGGAGTATCTGTTGATCTTGATGATTCGCGTACATTGTTCTTCCTCCAAGTGCACGGTTTTTTGCCTGTTCCGCTCAAAATCCATACACTTGTATTCGACAAAAAACACCATAAACCCTTGCTGCTACTGGGATTTCGGTTCATTCAGCATGCCCTAAGTATCTCTGTGCTCGACCCGATTCGGCACCGCCTGCTTACATACCACGTGACGCAAGGCGAGGTTGTATTCATCCCGATGAATTGGTGGCACTGCATTACTGCTGTATCTTATGAAGTTCACGTTGTCCAAGTCTTTAGTAGTGCAAAACGTCAAATCATCGAAGGTTCCGACATGTTGCGGAAAACTCCACCGAAGGTCTTCCAACAAGCATACGACATCAACGCTAAACAGTTCGCCAGTGTGTTGTCACCGATCAAGGAAACGGTCGTAATCGGACCGCCGGACTGTGTTGATCTTACGAGTGCTTCCGACACTGCAAACGTGAACATACCGAGAGCAGCCAATGTAACGTATCCGGGATGTCCCAATCTTTTCTTCGATTTAAGAATCTGGCTGTACGAAGGGATCACAGTGCTCTTTACGAAGTGACTTGTTCGCAGATACCCCTGATGCAGATGTTGTCACTCGGAGATTTGTATCTGACGAAAGGGCACATGCGAGAGCCCCATTGGCATCCGAATGCAGATGAGTTGGATTACGTGATCTCGGGTGAAGTAACGGTTTCCATTCTTGACCCGAATACATTACAGGTATGCAACTATCGCCTAAAACCAGGTCAGGTTACTTTAATACCTAAGCGGTGGTTTCACTGGATTATCCAAATACGGAGGAAGCACATATGCTCGTGCTCTTTAACGACGGTAAAATCGAGTCGGTGGAAGGTTCAGACGTATTACGGCTGACTCCACCAGAGGTTTTCCAACAGGCTTACGACATCCACGCTCGGCAATTCGCCAAAGATGTGGCGTCAATCACGGAGACTTTGACCATCGGTCCACCGAGCCGACATCAGAGATAGTTCGGTGTGAACATAATGATTCAAGTCACTAAATTCGCATTAGAAAAACGATGGTTGCCATACTGGTAGACATGAATTCCCTATTAGGTAGTTGCGTCACCATTACGACGATGATGAGATTGGTACTTTTCTGTCGCACAATTGCCCAATAGTTCAATAAAAACCGTCCACAAAAAGAAACACAATGCAGTTGTGTTTCTTTCGGGTCATACCAATATATTTTCTTTTATATGCTCCCCGTTTTACGCCGGAAAACAGGAATCAACAGGGAAAGTAGAACAAAGATGATTAAAAAGACAATCATCAAGATTTTCATTCGACACCCCCTACTTAGATCAATAAATCGTTACCACCACATCGCACTTAAACCGATTGCGGTAAGTCCAATTACAGACCCAAGAGCCACAGCTGTTCTCCCGTACCCGCCACCATAGTAGGAAACGTTGGTGATATCGTCTGAATCATGTCCGGCACTGTAAACGGCTTGCGGAGTGTCATTACCATCTCCTGATACCGTTCCGTAGCGGGGCGTCTGCAAGAACAAGTGGGTACTGCTACAGTCTATCAGTCGTCCTCGAATGTTGCCTTGTCTTGTATGGCAGACCACCAATTGTCCCATGCAACGTCTTACATGTCCATATTGAACCAAATATGTCACCCCAAAACCCTGAGTCGGTTAGTTTTGACAAAAACCCCCTACTCACATGGGGGATTTTTCGTGCCTACTGTTGCATTAGTAACCAGGTGTGGTTGTCAACAAGTCTGTGCATATCCTCCGCCATACGGAACTAAAAGGATGAACAGGACAAAGATAATCAAGAACACCACTGCCCATCGGGTGTAACCACCAAATGCTCCATCGTACATTCTGAACCACCTCCCCCTAGACCAAAGTAATGTAGCGTATGGATAGACGTTCACTCGTGACGCGGCTTGTGCCCGATAAACTCAATCGTCCTGATGAGACATACAATAAACCGCCATCTTTACGACGGGACATCTACAAGTCAGTAATAGTATCCATAAGGATAGTACCCATACCCATATGGATAGTAAGCAGAAGCAGCTGCTAGACCAGCAAGTGCTACAAGAGGAAGAAAAAGGAACGGGAAGAAAGCTTCCGACACATCTGTTTTTCCATCGGCATCTGCTATTGCGTGTTCCACAGTCGCCGTACTCATTTCTGCAGATGCCGGACGAATTCCCCTTGCATTCGTCATGTAGATACCACGGTCAGTCACTGAATGTAAAATACCATGATACGCTGTGCCGTTCACATGGCGGGCTATGACCCTTTGTCCAACTAACCTTTTGGCATGCGTCATCGTCACTCGCAATGTTGGTCCCCCCTTCGTTCATATGGAGAGGAGGTGCTCATTAACATGAACCTCCTGTTTTTGTTAATATACCGGAGTTGTCGTACAGCAGCTCTTTACTGGCGAGCTATCCTGGAACCAGCAGGAAGAACAGAACAAAAATAATCAAGAATACGACTGCCTAACGGGTATACCCACCAAATGCACCGTCATACATAAATCGCACCCTCTCCCATTACACGATCAGCACTACTTGTGTTTGTGTCCCCATTCTGGTCAGAAACCAAATACAATCCCTCGCATGCGTGCCCGATGACTTGCAAGCAACGGATTACATTTCTGAGCCATGACGAACCGAATGGCTGCGGCACGTTGTGCAGGTGTAATAGTGTCTCCACAACATGCACATAAACTGTCGATCATACATCCAACGACATACGGATCTTGCAGTGCTGCATAGTTATGCGACTTGAGAATTACACGAATTCGACGACGATAAGCTGGGTGCATGCATTTGTAGGCAAACCTGCACATGAGCCGTGGATCGATTCTCATTTGTACCTCCCCCTCCCCTTGCTTTTGTGTAACACCTCTACACCGTATTCACCTATCGACCTTGGCTGTACAGGCGACTATCTTCGGGACATGAGAATTTTATGTTTACTTCGACGAGTGCAATTGTGCACTTACCAGTAACGATTCCGGGTACTTGTCACGTACTTTACTTCAGATGTCTGTTTCGGCACTGGAGGCAAACATATGCTGGAGCAAGTACGGCAAAAAATACATCAATTGATATGTCGATTGGAGAAAGACCAGTCAGATGACGGCGCATGGAGATACTGCTGTGAAAGTGGACCCATGACCGACGCATACATGATAATACTCTTAAGAGCTCTAGGGCTCGACGACGAAGATGTGATTCGCCCACTTTCCTCACGTATTCAGGGACTACAGAACGACACTGGTACATGGTCTTTGTTTCATGATGATCCGTTATCAGGAAATTTATCGGCAACAGTCGAAGCCTATTATGCTCTGCTATCATCTGGTCACTGGTCAGCGAATGACGAATCGATGCAAAAAGCTTGTCTGTTTATTCGTCAAAACGGGGGATTGAGACGAGTCGGAACGTCTACTAGGGCAATGTTGGCATGTACTGGTCAACTTCCGTGGAAACATTACAAGGTCCCTTTAATCTGTACCTTGTTGCCTAAATGGTTTCCCATTAACTTCTTTGACTTCGTTGGCTACGCCCGCGCCCATATCGCGCCGGTGCTCATTGCTGCTACTTGTAGGACGCCTGTGAGATCACCGAATTTGCCTGACTTAACTGATATATTGATGGAAGCTAGCACTGAAGCCGGGAATAAACCATCCCGATTAAGAAAGATTGGAAGTACTGTTCCAATCCTCTCGAACGTTTCTCTGCGGAGACTAGAGCATCTCTTGGTACACCGTTTGGAGCCAGACGGAACTTTAATGGGTTACGCAAGTGCTACGTTCTTAATGATTTATGCACTGATTGGCTTGGGATATTCTAAAAAACATCCAGTTATCGTTCAGGCTATCCAAGGGTTAAAGTCTCTTATATATCCACTGTCCGGGGGGGCACATTTGCAAAACATGACCTCGACCGTATGGGATACAGCTTTAATTAGCTACGCACTGGAAGCCAATTCAAAGTTTGACACTTCCAATATATTAAACAAGGCAGAAATGTTTTTACTCTCACGTCAGCATCACCGTACTGGTGATTGGCAATTGCGAAACCCTCGTACTGAGGTCGGGGGCTGGGGTTTTTCGGACATTAATACATTCACTCCGGATATTGATGATACAACGGCGGCACTTCGTGCTATAGCCAAGTCAGCAAAAACAAGTTCCAGCGTTCAACGATTCTGGCATCGGGGATTAAATTGGGTTGTGTCTATGCAAAACTCCGATGGCGGCTGGTCCGCATTTGAACGGAACACGGACAAACGAATATTATCCAATTTAGCAGTGGATGGGGCGAAAGCCACATTAACAGAGCCGTCATCTGCTGATTTAACTGGCAGGACGCTCGAATTTCTTTGTGATTTTGCAGGATATACCCTCAAGCATCGGGCTGTTGAACGAGCGGTTCATTGGTTGTTACAGCATCAAGAAGCAAACGGTTCCTGGTATGGAAGATGGGGTGTTTGTTATATCTACGGGACGTGGGCAGCGCTAACAGGTCTATTGGCAGCTGGAGTGGATGCGGGACACCCATCCATTAGTCGTGCAGTGACGTGGCTCCTGGATAAACAAAACGAGGATGGTGGCTGGGGTGAATCTTGCCTGAGTGATAGCAGACATTCTTACGTGCCACTTGGGAGAAGTACCATATCCCAAACTGCGTGGGCGACCGATGCATTGATAGCTGCACATTCTCACCTCGTTCCCGCAATTGAGCAGGGCGTGGGGTTCTTGGTCAAGGAACAAAAATACGATTGGACTAATACTTATCCAACCGGTGCAGGACTTCCAGGTGGGTTTTATATTCATTATCACAGTTACAACACTGTGTGGACACTGTTAGCATTAGGTCATTACCTGCAAAGGTTTCATACATCTGGGATGGACATCGACGAAAACAATTCGCGTCATTAGTTTCCCACGTCCTTCTGTCGCTAAACAAGAACAGCAAAAAACCGTCGCTAATAGAACAACAATCAAAAAAAGACGCCCCGATTTCCCGAGTCGTCTGTTACAGAGTGTTCAAGTATTTATACCCTATTACCGCTAGAGATAGATCACCCACGGCGTTCATATTACACGCAGTTTATCGGTGAGCTTACGTTGCAAGTGTACAGGTTCTATGCAGAATGATCAGAGGAAAAATACCCAAGTGACCGGATCGATAACCGTGGCAAACAAAAACGGCACAGATTAAAGTCCCCATCCTATCACTAGGTGGGGACTTACCCATTGTCTTTGTATAAAACTCGTAGTTCTGTCCGGATTTGCTGTGAACATTGAAACATGGTGTATTCCTGTGAGTTCCATCGTTTCACCCGCTTTTAGTTCGGTCTTTTGATTGAAAAAATGCTCCCCAACGTTGCATAATCGTTACCTGCTAGACGGCTCACCGGCTGTAGTTTCAGTGGAACGATCGACTTTCCATCATCGTTCGGGGTTTGTGGACAACATGGTAACGTCCCGCTCTCTAAAGGCCTCCGTGCCTATACTTTGGGAGCAGGACTTGAACTCGCTCATACCACAAGTTGTCTAATCCACGCCTCAGCAGCCACAAGTTCCGGGTTCGCTAGCCCATGACCAGTGTTCTGCCAGTTCAGTGTAACCTCGGCTCCCGCTTCCTTAAGCAGTTCAGCTAGCCGTTCACTATTACTTGCAGGAACAATTGGATCATTTCTTCCTGACTGCATAAGAACAGGTATGTTTTTAAGGTCCGGGATCTCCTCTGGTTCAAGAGGCACCATCGCCCTCAACAAAATTGCAGCCGATAAAATTCTTGGCTCAAGCAAGAGCATGCTCGCCGCAATATTTGCCCCGTTTGAATACCCGACAGCAATGATCCGTTTTGGATTTAACGAATACGTTTGAGTTGCTTCTTCGATAAATCGAGCTAATTCATGAGTACGGGATATCAGATCCTCTTCATCGAACACTCCCTCGGACAGTCGACGAAAGAAGCGTGGCATACCGCCTTCAAGGACTTTACCCCGTACGCCTAGCATTGCGGCATCCGGTGCCAGAAATCGTCCAAGGGGAAGAAGGTCCTCTTCGCTCCCCCCTGTGCCGTGTAAAAGAAGCAATGTTGTGTCGTTATTCCCTGTCGATGACGGAATGAATTTGTGCATGAAGTCCATGATTTATTTCCCCTCAATCACTGGAAGATGAATAGGTGGTAACTGTGACTCCATTGCTGAGCGATTCGGCTCAAACCATTCCGGAAGTTTTAAATCCGTACCCAAGTTTTCAACGGATTCGTCGATGGCAAATCCCGGTGGATCAGAAGCTAATTCAAACAGCACACCGCCTGGTTCACGGAAGTAAACCGATTTGAAATAGTTACGGTCTTTTACTTCAGTTACGTGCATCCCCGCCCCCATCAACTTTGATTGCCAACGCCGGAGTTCATCTTCATTTGCCACTCGCCATGCAATATGGTGAATCGTACCAATGGAATTCCGACCATAACGAGCGTCTTCTTGACTAATGACGTCAATGATTGTCCCAGGTCCGCCTTCCCCTACTTCGTACCGATACCGCTCGCCTTTTTGCTCCAATAAACGGAATCCCATAACGTCCGTGAGCAAAGCAGACGTTTGTTCGTGATTTCTAACTTTAATAGTCACACCGTAAAATCCCCGAATGGCATGTTCACTGGGCACTGGTCCGTTTTGCCAACCGGGGCGTGACTCTGCACCCTCATGGGCAACCAATTCAAGGGCAATTCCATCAGGATCGCGGAAAGTGATCACTTGTCGTTGATTGGAACGTTCTTCCGGACCGCTGAAAGATATACCATGCGCTTTTAGCCGCTCAGTCCAAAATGCAAGTGACTCTTTGCGAATCGAAAATGATGTGACAGTTGCCTGATCCGCTCCGCTATTTCCCCTTGGACCTTCACCAAATGGGAAGAATGTCATAATCGTTCCGGGACTACCTACCGTATCCCCATAATAAAAGTGGTACACATCAGGTGCATCAAAATTCACTGTCTTTTTTACCATTCGAAGCCCAAGAACGCCCACGTAAAAGTCCACATTCTTTTGAGCCATACCAGACATTGCGGTGATATGATGAAGTCCAAAAATTCCTTGACTCATAATTTTTCACTCCTACTAGGATTAAAGTGCGTATACGCCAGGTCCAATGAGTGCGATCCCAACCGCAATTGCAATTAGAATCAGGTTGTATTCAAAGCCATTTTGCGTAACCCAGTAACCATTCTTCCCGTGTACCGTAAAAATAGCGACCAACATGGTTATCACGATCAGCGCCGCTGCAACTGGAAGCCACAATCCTGCAGCGAAGAGTAAACCTCCGATGAGTTCAGCCAATCCAGCAACCAGTGCCAGCAAAGCACCTGGTTTAACCCCGATGGACTCTAGCCATCCGCCCGTGCCCTTCAGTCCATGTCCACCAAACCAGCCGAACAATTTCTGTGTACCATGTCCAGCAAACGACAATCCAACGATCAAGCGAATAATCAACAAACCGTAACCCACAAGTATCACCTTCAAATAATTTTATTTACTTCTTTTTCGTGAGTTATTCCCCATGTAGATTACAATACATCAGTCGCTTACACTTTGTAAACATATGTGTTAAAATAAGAATTGTGAATGGAATGGAGATGTTTAATCAATGGATGACCTTAAACTGTGTCCGAAATTCGAATCTGCCTTTGAGTTGTTAGGGAAAAGATGGACAGGGCTCATTATTCGCGTCATGTTATCCGGGAAACGTCGTTTCTCTGATATATCAGCGATGATTCCTCATCTAAGTGACAGAATGCTCGTTGAACGTCTTAAAGAATTGGAGACAGCGGGGATTGTGGATCGGCATGTGTACCCTGAAATGCCCATACGTGTGGAATATGAACTTACAGAGAAGGGTCGTCAACTTGAACCGGCAATGGATCAAATTCAAAAATGGGCGGACAAATGGGTCGAGAAGATTAACGAATAAACGCCCCTAGTGGGCGTTTTACATAGACAACTGGAACAAAAGCCGCTTCCGCCGCAACATTCGACACAACCCAAATCTGAACATTTAGCAATTACGTCCTATCACTCGTGACATAAGGGCACCCATTACGTACATATAGCACGCAGTTTTAAAATCTCTATTGTTTTGATTTTAAGGGATTTGTCAGGGATGTGCGCGTGGAAATGCATGACATCTTGAAAAAAGGTTAGTCACTCCTCCCACCATCTTTTTTGGACTGTGTTGTCTGACCACCAGATGCCTGCTAGCTACGAGGGGGCTGGCTTGGTCCCTACCTGGGTTGGACTTTCACCAACAAGTTGTGCCTAGCTTAGCTAGTGGCCCCTGAAAAAGTCTACATTTTTGCAGCGGTCAGGTCGGCCCGATTCGGATGAAGTGTTTCTATTAGGAGTTATCGGTGATTGGTATCCATGTGCCAACTTATTTGCTTACCTGGGCTGCTCTTCTTAGGTTGTGGGTTAGAATTCCGAACCCAACCCACACCGCCGTGCCCGAATGTCCACGGAATCGGCTGCGATTGAGTCCGTACTTCTGTTTTAAGAGGCCAATCTTTGCTTCTCCTGCTGCTCTAAATCGCTGTAAGTCCTTGTACCAAGGTTCCTGCTCCAGCTCTGTCCCCCGTTTGTTCAACCTTCCCTATCCTCATTAAACTGCGCATCCGCTATGTGTCTAGAGTACTTCTATCTCGCTAATGTGAAACCGATAATATAAGCGAAGATCAGGTTTATCCACTAGGTAACTCGGGAGTTCAAGTTCGACATTAGATGTTAGGTCGACTTCAGTATAAACAACCTCGTCTCGAACCCCGAGGATTGTGGCTTCACAACCGGATAAAATGTGTCCAACTAGAACACGGACCCGCTTTCCTGGTTCGAGATTACCTGTACCTCGCTCCTGACTGTTCCCTCTAATTTTCGAGTCGACCTCGTCAGACACCGTAACCGCTCCCCTGAAAGATAAAAACCTTTTATTCCGAAATTATGCAATTATTATTAAGTTCGGTGACGACATGAGCCTATTTTAGCCTTACGAGCAATTTAGACCATGTGTTGGTGGACCCCTGAAGGGACATTTTACAGTGTCAATTGCTGACCCGTTGGAATGTAATAAGTGTAGTCGTGACACAGTTCCAGTGGTCTGAACATGACTGAAGCGACAAAAGATGAACCGACTTTTTGGCGAATCAGTTGATGACGTCTAGTGTGGACTAGAAGTACTTTGTCCAAATTAGTACACCACCTAAAGAGCGGTCACAGGGTCCTTCGGAAACAGGGTAGTTGAAATCGGACTTTTAAGTTATAGGAAATTCGAACAATTTTATCAACCTTGCGAAGTGGAGTTTATGGGAATGGCTATGTATCTACTGAGGAGTGAAAATCGATGTGACCAGCGGGTGGCGAAATGAAATCCGGGAAAAACTCGTCCAGACGAGACAAGATAGCTAAGACAGTTTATAAATCGATTGATTTTTTGCTAGCCGGACTATTACTCTCAGGACAGATTACAGCGACCGCCGTTTGGCTTACGAGAGATTCAGGATTTGGTATCTCGTTCACTGGGGATATCACTGGTGATACCCGAACAGTAAACGTTGACGGGTCCCCCAGCGCCAATGTGGGTATCGATTTCATAAATGTCATTACAGCCTTGTTGTTAATTTCTGGTGAAGTCCATCTCGTAGGGATCTATATTGGAGGCGCAGGAATTTATAACTTTGTTATTAGTGGTCCACCTTTTGGATTTCTATCTCTTGAAGCGTATGCGCCAACTGCGAAGGAATTCTTTGCTGATTTTCGGGAGAATGTCTTTCAGAATTTCCCTCCGACGAAAAGGAGTTGAGTCATATGGCATTGACCCAATTACCCACGGTGAAACCGCCCAAAGGAACTATATACGCGACAGCCATCGTGTTGGCTACTTTCCTGTTCTTCTTTACGCGTGCCAAAACCGGAGCGGGGACGCATGTATAAGAGATATATCGCCGTGTAAGAGCGAGGAATGTGTGTCATATGGCGCCCCAACACCACTTTGCAAAGTTACGGCAACTAGGCAGCGATGCCGCTCTTACACATTCTCTTGTCTCCTCCCCACGGTACCTGCAAGGAGTTATTACCCCCTCTTTGTATCGATTCAGCGTGTTTCTGTCTGCTCTCCCGCGTATCGAATTTTGTATCAAACACACTGACCAAAGTGCTCTTTCTCCACCAACGTTGCCTCCATTCTGCATGGATCGATCTACTGACACCAGATTGTCATTAACTTTTTCTACCAAAGCAATTGGTAGCAGTCATATTGTGCTATCCTGCCACGGGGGAGTTCAATAAGGAGCTATGCCGATTTAGAACATCGCCCCTCTAATTTAAATAGCCTCTCGGTATTGGATTGTCGCTGAACCCTCAACGGTTCTGTGCCTGGAGGATCTTCGTTTGCCCCCATGTTCGTCAGTTCCACTTGACAATTCAAAATTGGAAATTCAGCGCCACCATGCAAAGAAAATACGCTGTGCGCCAAATAATACTTGACTTTTTAGAATCACCCCAACAATCGCCGAGAAGGGCTTAACCGCTCTATCTCATCGGAATTGGGGTTGCTTTATGTTACCCATGGTGCGGTCTCATCAGCAGTATCAGTCGTTCGTTGAGCAACAACTTCGTATTCACTACGGGAATGGGTCGCTTCTCTTTGTCGCAAAGGACTGGTCGCTTGTTAAGAAGTTCTGGATTACCGACCTCTCTTGCACGTTTCGCTTACTCGAAGGAGCTTTTTCGTGTCGTGGTCCAAGGTCCATTGACCCTGCCGACTTACTTCGTTCCTATCTACTCATGTTGCAAGTCGGAGAACCATCGATTACAGAGTGGGTCAATCAGTTGCATCGTTGCCCACTGTATGCCATCCTGAGTGGCTTTGAGTACGGGAAAACGCCTGGTGTCGGTACCTTCTACCATTTCTTTAAGCGGCTGTGGTCTCATACCTCCGCGAATCTTTCGCCCAAGCTCAGACTCAATCGAAAGAAAGTCAAAGGTGGCAAAAAGGGAGAAAAGGCACCAACCAAAGCGTATAGCAAAATCGCAAATCTCATGGCTCAGCTACAAAAGCGCTCAGCCACCAAGCCACAGCCATTTGACAGATTGCTTGTGCTCTTTCAACAGCAGTTCCTTACCGTATCTGCCACTCTAGGCTTACTGGGCGACACGAACGCACTGTCAATCGCAGGTGATGGAATGCCGCTTCAAACAGCTACCCAAGTTCGTAGCCGACGACTTTGCAACTGTCGTGAACTCGGTATCAAGCCATGCAGATGCTATCGTATCTATTCCCAACCCGACTGTGATATGGGCTGGGACAGTTATCGAAACAGGTACTTCTTCGGTTATCACCTTTACACGTTTGTTGCTGCGGATAGTCCTTACGACCTGCCACTTTACCCCAGACTTCAACGAGCTTCGCGCCATGATGCGACCTCTTGGGTAGTCAGTGCGCGTGAGTTCGTCGAACGCTTTCGTGAATATACCTGGGACAAAGCCATTTTAGATGCCGCGCACGACGCACTGCCAATCTACCAGTACCTTCTATCACGGAAAGTAAAGCCATTTATCGATTTAAACCTGCGCAGTACGGGGAGCAAGGGGGTTCGCAAGGATGACATCACGTTTTCCCCTACTGGGGTTCCGTTTTGTAAAAAGGGGCTAGAGATGAAAGATCGTGGCTACGACTACACACGCGGTCGCCGAAAGTACTATTGTCCACTCGTCGTCAAAGGTGTGGTGACTTGTGATACGCCCTGTTCTGATTCACCTTACGGAAGATGCGTACACACATATACCAAACACAATCCTCGCTTGTTCCCACCCGTCGCCCGCAACAGCAACGAGTGGAACGATGTCTACAAACGCAGAACCACCTGCGAGCGTAGCAACAAGCGAGCAAAGGAAGATTTTCTCCTCGAAGCTGCCAAGCATCGCAGCACCATGATGTGGACCGTCCGCATCTATGGCATTGCCATGTGCCAACACATGGACGCTTGGTACCAAGAGAGTAATCTAGACCTATCGTCGATACTCTTGTCAGCCTGAAAATACCCCAATCATACCATCTCCAGCGATGACTTTTTGAAAATCGGATCGTCATCGCTCTGTTTGTTATACCCTTTTTCAAGGAACACGGTGGTTTAAACCATTGCTCGCAGATTTTCCAGTGGATTCTTGGAAGGCATTCCGATATATCTTACTGTTCTGCGCTCCAATGCCGAGAGGCTATTTAAGAATAATCAGTGCTTTTGTCTTGCAACCGTCGGTTCAAGGTCACCCATTACGTACATATAGCACGCAGTTTTAAAATCTCTATTGTTTTGATTTTAAGGGATTTGTCAGGGATATGCGCGTGGAAATGCATGACATCCGAACGAGAGTTAGTCCTCCGTTCCCATCCCTCATTCTGATGAACTCATACAACTCTAGATTTGGATGATTATGCAGTTCTCGGTCCCGATACAATGGGTTACCGTGTGTACTAGGGTTGTCCTATCACTCGTCCCTCAATACTACCCCTCATTACACTCATTCTGCTGCCCAGATATATGCGAGTAATTTGTCTTTGGTTCTTACAAGGGTATAAGAAAAGTGATCTCTGCGATGATCCTTGCAACGTAACCAGACCATTTGTTGCAAAGCGGCACATACCTGCATAGGGTGGAATGAGAATCAGTGATCTGAGGAGGGGAAACCATGTATTATCGAGTCCGACGAGGTGAGAAAGTTTCAGACATTGCCAGAGAGCGCTGGTCAAGTTATTTATCCTGGTCAAACAATGACATTACCCCTGTCAGGTTTAGAGTAGGACATCGAAAATCGTCCACGTCACAAAAACTTCCTGTGCCATTCGTTAGAGAAGTAGTCTATGTTCCGGTCCCCGTATATCCGTGGTACGAATGATGAAGTTCCTGTAGGGAGTTATTACTTTAAAATCGCTTTCCCGATTGGATTGAATAGCACTTCAAACGGGGTTAGGGGGCTCGGTAACTTTATTCCCATAATCTCCACCGAGCCAATTATAGTCACAAGCACCATGATAGCGATGTACCCCCATGTCTCTCGTTTGAGACGCTGTTTTCGAAGCGATAGGACTTGCCTCACCGATACAATCGCAATTAACACGAGAAACAGTGCGATTTTTAACATCGTTAGCCCCCTGCCTCACCTTCTGACCGAATTGGTCCTCCTGTCGTCCCGGGTCCCATGGCATTTAAATGAACATGAACATAAACTTTAACATCTGGAAAACGTTCATCCCATCTGGGACCAATTTCGTGCCACAACCTTGGGTTGTTTCGGTATATTTCTTCCCCTAATCCAAATACATCTGCCTTCAGATCCTTTTGAGCAGTATCAATACAGGCTGTTGCATAACTCATCACGGCTTTATTTAGCTCTTTGTTCACCATCGAAAGCGATTTTTCTCGACGAAAATCGAGGTTTGCTGTGTTCTCAACGATCTCCCCTTGACCTGTCAGATCAATGTTGAACGTAATTGTCCTGCCTGTTACTGCGTAACGGATATGACTGGATGCACTCGTCACATACATCGAGACTGTACCTTTATTGTTAGGTAAATTATCTGCCGTCACGTACGCATGTTGGATCTTTCCTTTTACCCAAAGAAGCCCACGAGTTTCTTCCTCGTCCAAATATCCAACGAGTTTCCCGTGCTTAAACACTGCTGTGCTCGACAACCAATATTTCTGATCCCCGCTTGTTCGTTTCTCAATCCCACCTGCAATCGGTACAATTCCTTCGGTCGCCATTTCATTTAGAAACTCCAACATGGTCGTTTTCGTTCCAAAATCTCGATCTTGTAGTTTTTTGAGTTCTTGTCCCGGTATTTGTTCCAAAATCGTTTTGGACTGTAACACGCTTTCGGCAGTATCTCCCTTGGCAACTACAATCAAATTGCGAAGCCGATTGCGTGTATCGCGGCTGTACGTATCAAGAATATCCTGTATTCCATCGCGTGCTTGCTCTTCTCCGATAATTAAGATTCGTCGATGGGCGCTATAGAGTAACCGAGGTAGTCTATCCTGCAATTTTTGAGATGCATCACTGATATCCTTCCCTTCTGCGGATTCAATTACGAAACTCTTCTGTTCTTTAGAACCTCCTCCTAACTGTCCTCCGCCCACGGCAGAAGGTACGGCAATTTGATCCGTAACACGGATACCCCCTTGTTCTGATTTATCGATTCCCGTCGCCATCACTAGCGCCAGATCTTTAACCTCATTTCGATCCCAGCACCCGGTGAGTATCATGCAAAGGAACAGCATCAAGAGACCTTGTACGAGCTTTTTCATGCCGACTGTGCCTTCCGTCTGCGTCGTGCGAGATCGACCATCAGGAGCATTGTAGGAATGATGTTTTGGTTTATCAAGCCCCATGATGGGAATGTATACTTAAGAAAATCTTGCATCTCAAAAGCGTTTGAATAGAACCATAAACACGCAACAAGGGTCATCAAGGATAAGGGTACAACCAATGTTCGGTAGTTCTCATACCCCAGAAGCTGTGCAACGGATATACAAAGCGCCCATAAAAACACCGAATTTTTTAGAAATCCTCCAAACACCCAAGCTTCCACAATCACAGGGTCGATTCGCTCAAAGAAATCAGCGATGCTCACATAACGGGTCGCCGCATAAAACGCATAGTTCATTTTACCCGTGATTTCGCCATCTACGGTCAGGCTTTGTAACGTAATCCACACCATAAGCAACATGACAATTCCTAAAGAAATAACTCCTGCTCTTCGTACTTGAGTTGATTTTTTAACAAAGGGAAGCAAAAACCCAATCATAAAAAACTCACCCGTCCATGCAGACGGCACCACAGCCCCCTGAAGAACCGGAATCAGTCCGTGACCTAAGACTGGTTTTAGGTATTTTCCTTCCATGTCCCCAAACAGTAAAAACGAAGTGATTAAAATGAAAATAATGTTGATTGGAACAATCAATTCCGCGCACCTGGCAATGGCTTCAATGCCTGCCCACACCACTGCACCGCAAACGAAGATGAATAACAATAGAATAGCCACTCTCGGCGTTGTTGGGTTGGCGAACAATCGGATAAAATTCATCATTTCATCCGAAATCGTGGCTGGATACCAGAACAGAACAAATACGTAATACCATCCAACCAATATTCCAAGCCACTTTCCAAGAATTTCTTGGCTGTATTCAATCGGTGTCAATCCTGGATACCGTATCGCCAACGCCAACATCACAAAAAGGGACCAAACGCCCGTTACACTTGTCAAAAGAATAGAAATCCACGCATCTTCCTTGGCGTATTCAGCGGAAGTTCCAGGAGCAGAAAAAATCTCTGTTGCTACGATGACAGGTACGATTAAAATAGCGACTTGAAAAGTTGAGATTTTCTCCTTTCCAGTCATCATTATTCTCCTCTTCTCGGGGAGGGTTGTTGTCCACTTGGAACACGAACTGAATTCGTGGATTCTGCTGTATTTGGGCGTCGAATCATCGCCCACCAGGGAGCCCTTATAAAGACATCTTTCAAACCATGGGCAGTAAGGGGCGCGAGCGGTGCAAAATACGGCACGCCAAAGGAGCGAAGCGTTGTCAAATGGACTAAAATCCCCAGCATTCCGATGGTGATTCCATAAAATCCAAACATGCCTGCCAAAAGAAGCATGGGGAAACGTAGAAGACGGATAGCGATTCCTACGTTAAAGCGGGGAATTGTAAACGTAGCGATGCCTGTTGTCGCTACCACAATCACCATCGGAGCAGACACAATCCCTGCTTGAACAGCTGCCTGTCCGATCACCAAAGCGCCCACAATGCTGATAGCGGAACCGACCGCTTTTGGTAAACGAACTCCAGCTTCTCGGAGTCCCTCGAACATAAACTCCATTCCGAAGGCTTCAACGATTGCCGGAAAAGGAGTCGCTTCTTGAGCCGCAGCAATGGATAATAAAAATGTGGTTGGAACCATTTCTTGTTGATAAGAGACAAGCGCCACATAAATTGAAGGTAACAGTAAGGCGATATGTACAAAAACGAACCGCACCCATCGAATAGCGGTAGAAACAAAGGAACGCTCATAATAGTCTTCATTCGCGTTTAAAGCAGACATAAGGGTCAGTGGTACAATAAGCGCAAATGGTGTCCCATCCACTAAAATCGCCACTTTTCCTTCAAGCAGACTTGCCGCGACGACATCCGGGCGCTCCGTATTTTGCACAGTTGGAAATGGCGAATACGGCTTGTCTTCAATGAAATCCTCGATGTATCCTGTTTCTAAGACTCCGTCGATTTGAATCCGATTTAGGCGTTCACGAACCTCGTTTAAAAAACGAGATCGGTTGCTACTCCCTCAATGTATAAAATGGCTACATCGGTCTGTGTGTATCTACCAACTGTGTAAGACTCGACTTTTAGCTTTGAGCTACGAATTTTCCTCCGAATCAAACTCGTATTAACTCGCAACGTTTCGATGAACCCCTCGCGTGGTCCGCGTATCACTTGTTCGGTTTGGGGTTCGTCCACACTTCTCTTTGACCAACCCTTAATGCTCCCGACTAGAACTTGCGCTTGTCCGTCAACGAGAAACAAAACTTCACCTTTTAGAGCATTTTGAACTACATCTTGTAACGTGTAAACAATCTTTGTGTCTCCAAGTGGCATCACCTGTTTTTGTAGAAAACCTACTAAATCTGTGACTGTCTGATTTTTTGGCAGTCCTTGAAAAACAAGCGGCTTTAATATGGTTTCCTCCAAATGCTTAGCATCAACGAGACCATCAATATAAACAACAAGCAAATTTACGCAACTTTGAACATCTATAGATCGGTAAACAATATCAGAGCATTCGGTAAAAACGTTCCTTAACAATTGCTCGTTTATCGTGAGACTGGTGCTCAACATCGTCTCACCTTGGGAATCGTTGCCTTCAACTCGGTTTAACGTCCTTTGATATTTTGGTTTCAACGGCTTTATATCCCGGACTTTTTTCACCTGACACCTCGTTGGAACTGTTTTTGGGTATTTTAGGTAAAAATAAGTTTGATTATGCGTGGAATCGCTAAACTGGACAGACGTCAAAGGTGAAAATCCAGGGTTGAATACATACTACAAACCTGTTTCTTGAGGCATTTACACTACTGATTCGATATAGCTTGAACCGGGTACGCTCTTCCGTTCGATTAATTGCCGCTTTCAGTAGCTGGCTCAATTGGAGGATTAAAAAACAAGGAATATGATTATTCAGCTCCCTTTTACGCTTCCTGTTCAAAAAACTGAACAATTGGATGAACTAAGGGGAATTGATACCCTGACGGCGAGTCATTAATCCCATGTTCTGGTGTCCAACCATTCAGGTGATTATCGTGTTGTTAGTTGTTTGGTTTATGCCAAAGCGACTGACTCGACTGGAAATCTATATCACTTGGGCTGTCATAAGTCTCATAGCACTTGGGTTAGATGTTGGGTTAGCTTTGATATTGAAGTTATATGACATGGGGACGCCCCAACCAGATGGGCAGGTATTGGTCTTTCGGATACACCTTGTGTTTCAGGTTTCGCTTGCTCAGATTGGGACCGGGGTGGATTCCCTCAATGCCCATCTCGCGCATGCAGTGTTGCACACGCTTGCGGTTGATGTCCCAGCCTTCACGACGCAGTAGCTGTGTGATTCTGCGGCTGCCGTAGACCGGATAATCTGTGTAAATTTTGTCAATCCGATGCTTGAAGCACACCTCTTCGTCTGAAGGCTCGGCGGGCTTGTAATAAAAGCTGGAACGATTCAAAGTCAACAGTTGAGCCTGGGCTCGCAAGGGGATATCCTCGTTATCCCGCTCTACCATGGCAAGGCGCTCATTTCTGCTCCGGGTCGATGCCAGATTTTTTTGATCCACTCAAGTTGAGTGGTTAGCTTTCCGACCTGTGCATATAGTCGCTCTATTTTCTGTTCCTGCACTTTCTGTGCCTTGGCAGCCTTACGCTCGTCGACGAACAGGCTGGCGAGGTTATCCATAGTGACCTTCTTCCACTGGCTCAGTTGAACGGGATGGACACCGTATTCCGCTGCAATCTGTTCCATGGACTTTTCTTCCTTGAGAATC
This sequence comes from Alicyclobacillus fastidiosus, assembly GCF_026651875.1. Classification (GTDB taxonomy): domain Bacteria; phylum Bacillota; class Bacilli; order Alicyclobacillales; family Alicyclobacillaceae; genus Alicyclobacillus; species Alicyclobacillus fastidiosus. Next base: position 3,684,863 of record NZ_CP104067.1, read on the forward strand.
TCTTTCACGACTTGAGCTTTGAATTCGGGCGTATACTGTTTTTTCATAGCCATAGTGTAACCCAACTGTCCTCCGATCCGATGTCCAGTTTTACGGGTCCACTATATAACGCCTACTCAGTTTTAATGACTGCGAGTTTTTATGTTTTCACAACTTATGGTGCGGTTGATACTTCGCCTTGGTGGAAAAGAAGGAAAGCAAACATGATAAAAGATGTATACCAGCTCGTCGAAGTGACGCAGTTAGAAGGGCGAAGACTTCAGACCAATTATACTCTCTGTTGTATTTTATCCAAATGTTGAACAGGGTCTGTTTAACTAATCCAGCTAATAGCTTGTCAAGATTACCGATTAAAAAATTTGTGTACATGTGTTAGATTAAAATGAGCAGGGCAAAGAACCTTCCTTATCTTGATGGAAGGTTTTACTTTAATATCTTTAATTTGGATGTTAATTCAGATCTACAAAAAGCTCTTTGCGTTTTAGCAACACATAGATCCAGTGAATCAGTTTGTTGACGCAGGCGATCACGGCTTGCTTGTAAGGTTTACCTTCTGCACGTTTCTTGTCGTAGAACGTTTTAAGCCTTTTATTGCGGGTTTTCCGTAAGCCGCATTCGACTGCACAATACAAGCTGTGTCGTAACCGGCTTGAACCTCGCTTTGTAATACGATTGATGGTTGCAGTGAACTTACCAGACGAGTGTACGCTTGGATCTATGCCTGCAAAAGCGACGAGCTTCTTTGGGTGATTAAACCGGTCTATCTCTCCGATTTCTGAAATAATCGTGGCAGCGATTTTTTCACCGACTCCGGGGATAGATTGGATAATCTTATATTCTTCAATCTCTTCGGCAAGGGCATCTATCGTTTTTTCAAGGTGGGATAGATGCTCTTGGTACTGAAGAATCATTTGGATGTACATCTTCAGACTAAGCAGATACCCCTCTAATAAAACATTTCGGAACGGGTTACGCGTAGCGGCAGCAATGATTTCGCGTGCCTTTTCTCTCGACCAACGTTCCGACCGACTCTTACATAACTCTGAAACTCTTTTGGTCAGCTTTGCTTCCGTTACATTCAGCACTGAGTCAGCGGTTGGGAATTCCAGCAATGTCCGTAATGAGACTTTGGAATATAAGTCGCCAAACACGCCTCTGTATTCGGGAAACACGTGGTCCAAAACAGCCTGGAATTGCAGTTTGGTCTGAACAGATAGTCGGGTTATCGCAGCGTGTTGCCGGGTTAGGCTACGTAGATTTAAGAGCTGCAGTCCTCTCTTCTTGAAGGGCTCAAAATCCTCTTTGTAGAAGAGCTCGCATAAGCTGTAAGCGTCTGCGGCGTCGGTCTTCACCTTACGCAGACTGGATTTCTTGGCTGAGTACGCGATCAATGGATTTACCATGATATACACATAATTCTGGTCATCTAGGAATCGAACGATCGGTGCATGATAATGCCCAGTCGCTTCAAGGATAATTGTTGGTTGCAGACCTGACTTTGCTTCGACTTCCCGTAAAAACTCGTGGAAGTCTTCAAGACCGTCATGAGTGTGAACGACAGTGAACTGTTTACCATGAGGCGTTCTTTTATCCAAGAATGCTTGAGCGATGCTTTCTCCTTTAGCTACATCCAGACCAATGACTGGATTCAAGTGAACATCTCCTTTAATGTGTCATACCGGTAACCCCTATCCATCTTGCAGTGCATAGCTTCGCTTGTGATACGAGATCGATGTCTCAACCAGCCTCAAACATGCTTCTACAAGTAGGGGGTGAACGGATTAGCTCACGTGTTCATCGACCCACGCCCCCGAACGTTCTACCCGGCTACCGCAATGAAAACCTCTACACAAAGAGAGGTCAACCAGAAATGACTGGCTGACCTCATAATACGAATGCCCCCTTTGATATGAACGACACCGTCAACCCCCGTGTCGTGATGGGGTTAAAAGCCCGGACCGAAGGCAGGGTTCGTCGACGGTTGGCACACTGATATCCGTGGGTTGGTTACCACATTTCGTACCTCCGTCATGGGGCTACCTCGGACTAGTCACGTGCGTCAGGTTCTGAACCTTGCACAAAAGGGGGACGAGGTTTCCCCGTACCGGATTCCTGTGCCTTCAGTCCCGACCTTCAACCCTAACTACAATCGTTCTTTATTACAGTTCTATCCCACAAAAGTTACACTGCAGTCGATGTCTCCATCTGCCGCTCTGCCTCACAAGCAATGGCCCATATAAATCCCAACAATTCTCTTGCCACTGAAGTGACGGCTACATTGTGATGCTTACCTCGTGATATCATCTTCACATACTTTCGATGAAGCCTGTCCTGTGCTCGCCAAGCAATGTCCTGTACCTTGGGACTCTGCCCTTCTTGCCGCTTTCGAATCTTTCCTTTAATGGCGGGTTTATATCGGTAACACCAGGCAGCCTCACCAAGAACCCGTCTGAGATGTGCATTCCCAGACTTCGTGATTCTACCTTGCTTTCGAGATACACCACTCGAATACTCGGATGGTACCAATCCAGCATACGCCATTAACTGCTTTGGATTCCGGAAACGACGAAACTCCCCAACCTCAGCGACCAAAGAGGTTGCGATGACCTCTGCAACACCCTTCAGTGTTTGCAAAGCCTGAATCACTGGAGCTCTCTCGCTTTCCGTTGCCTCCAAGTGTATAGCTGCCTCAAGACGTTTGAGACGTCCCTCAATCTCGTCTAAGGATGCAAATACTCCTGGTACACCACTTGTTCTCGGCGATCCGCCCATTTGAGACCGTCCAACCACCGACGATGCATAGCTCCCCAAGCACTAAGTTTAGTTTCAGGACGCCGATTGTGTCTGAGTAGGAACTTGGATAGCCGATGCCTTGCCCGTGTACGGTCTTCCACCGCATCTTCCCGTGCCCGCACTAAATCCCGTAATGACTCGTTTTCCTCATTCGGGACAAAGACTGCAACCAATTCACCAGCACGGAACAACTGTGCCAATCTCAACGCATCTCGCTTGTCTGTCTTCACTCGGTCTCCTTGGCGAACTGGAATGAGGGATGGTGCGACAACGGTACACGGCATGTCCATTGCGCGCAGTAGTCGATACAGTCCATAGCCTGTCGGCCCAGCTTCGTAACAAAACTCCAGTTCGACGCCATCTGAAGCCAATCTATGTACCAGGCTCCTTACAGCTTCCACCGTATGAGGGAACATTCCGATATATCTCGGTTCACCACGGCCCTCGTCTGCTACCGCAACTGCGATGCTTTCCTTAGACACATCCAAACCTACAAACTTTGTGATAGTCTTCATAGTATCGGCTCCCTTCGTATGTGGATCTGCACTGTTCTCCTAACTTCAGTGTAAACCACGATGTGCGAAACGGAGCCGGTGTCGTTCATTATGACTAGCGACAAAACAGTTACAAAATTACGACACCGGGAAGCATTACTTGGATTCACCATTCACATCAATCAATTTTTTAATAGCACCAATTATTACATCGGGTCGCTGAATATGAATGGCATGAGGGCTATCCTCCACAACGATTTGCTTCGTGTTCTTCGTGAGTCCTTTCAACCCTTCTTGTTGTCTCTTCCAATCGTCATCCTGTTTTCCTGCAGAAATCACGATTACTGGCAAATCCGTTCTTAATCCATTCATACTTTTAAGTTGCATTCCACTCTCAATTGAGTCGAGAAATTCCTGATATACCGCCTGAAATGAGTTGCTACGATATCCAAGAGCCGTTACAGCTTGTTGCTGATCTGGCGGTAACCTCCGTGTTCCAATGTGCATTCGCTTCTTTCTAGGAACACCAAGTGGTGACAACAAATATCCCAATCGATACTGTTTCAACGCTTCGTTGTATTGAAGTCGCCTCGCTTCGTTCCAACTTTCAGGTACGTACCTATCGTGATGCGTTGAATCGACCAGTATCAAACCTGAAACTTCATTCGGATATTCAGAGGCAAAAAGTTGCATGTTCATTCCGCCGAAGGAGTGACCTACCAAAACGTACGGTGGTTGTAAGCCTATTGACTGCAGCATTCGTCGCAAATCATTATTGTAATCTCTACAAGTCGCCGTTTTTCGTCCCTGAACACTCCATCCAAACCCTGCCCTATCATAAGAAACTACCGTTGCGAATTTTGATACTTCGGGTTGTACTAAACACCACTCTACAGCACAACCGCCCATACCTGATTCTAAAATTACTGTGCAGGAACCTTTGCCCGAAACAATTGCGTGCATTTTCCGGGAACCAATATCGATTAATTGCCCTGGAGGTGTAAAATGTCTCAACTCTGACCTCATTTTGGACTGCTCACGTAACGTTAATGGAAATCCGAAACAAGATAGCGTAATACGAGAAAGCCTATCTCTGAGTGGGATAGTTGGCATTACTTTCACCCCCATTATTTGTTTATGCGTAAAGGTACGTCGTTTCATTCCGTATCTTCAACTAATGCTGCCTGTTAACGCAGCAAATGACTTGTGCTGCACCCGTGAATTTCTATGCGGAAACCATTCGATCAAGATATTTCCTCTTTAGGAACCCGTAAACAGGGCAATCCTTTGAGGGATTCACTTATTTTGTCGTATCGCTTAAGTCTTTGGGTTGTGAAAACTTACCGCACACCCGATCTATTTTGGGGGATCCGAAAACTCTGATGACAACTCGGAAAGTTTGCCGTCGACCATCCGCAGGACAGCCGCTTTGTCGTCTGAACGTTCAATGTCGTATCTGTCAATGTCGATAATCAACACGGGGGATTTATCGTATTCCTTTATCCAGTTGGCATATCCGGCATGCAGATGTTTCAGATAATCAACCAGTTCTGGTGACTGCTCGTATTCACGTCCACGTTTTCGGATACGGTGCATAATCGTATCGAACGAACCATGTAAATACACCAACAGGTCGGGTCGTCCTTTTTCGGTTTCTTCAATCACGACCATCATGTTGTCCAACAGGTGAAGATACGTGTCCATTTCGACATCGGAGATGTTACCTTCCTCGTAGTTGATTCTGGTGAACAAGGCGTCCTCGTAGATACTGCGGTCAAGAACGTTATCCTTATGTCTCAGTGCCGCCTTGATAGAACGGAAACGTGTGTTTAAAAAGTATACTTGAAGGGTAAATGCCCACCGTTTCTTGTCCCGGTAGAAAAGTTCAAGGATGCGGTTATCATCAACAGACTCGAAGAACACTTGTGAACCTAAATGCTCTCCGATTGCTTCTGCAACAGTAGACTTTCCTACCCCAATCATTCCAGCTAGAATAACCACCACTATATCCCCTTCGCCACTCGCCCACTGTAACTCGGTGAACGTTAGTTGACAAGAGTTTCAACAAGCATTTTAGTCGGGTGACCACTACAATAACCACTCCCATTTGGGGGTGTATCGATTAAGTGATCCTCCTTGCAATCTTAACGCTTTATATACACAAGACGACCACTCGAATTGAAGTAGCACACGTCTCCACCTAGGCAGTGCCAGACCGTTTCCGGTGCTCCGTGGTACGTCGTATGACTCACGCTCGATGGATTACCCCATTTTGCTTTCACTTGACTCTCCGTCAATCCAAGAGACAGATACGGGTACGAGCTGGCTTTCGTTTTCGTTTTCGTTTCCGTACCTGCACTGTACATCGCATTCAGTGGCGTCGCCTTGGACCAGTATGTCGAGAACCACGTGGTTGCTTGATTGACCACCGACTCATCGTCTACAACAATGCCAACTTCCCGATTCTCGTTCAAGGATGTCGTTGTTAAGTTTTCGCTGCCGACAAACAACTTCGAGTCCGATATTATGACTTTCGCGTGCACATATGGGCTTTTGAGTATTCTCACCTGAACGCCATGCGCCGCGAGTGTACGTGCATTGTTCATGTCACTTGACGATATGGACGTTGGTAGGAGTAACCTAAGTTCTGTTCCCTTCTGTTCCATCGCTTGAAGTATTGCCTGGTCGCTTCCTAATTCCTCTGAAGCCACAGATACCGCCTCTGTTTGCTTAAGCAAACTTAAGATTCCTGATTCCGAACCAGGTGAGACAATCAATGGGTATTTTGGAGAAGACACGGATTTCCCTGACCAGTCCGCGGTGAACAGTTGGGACAACGTAATTGGAACCGTTCCGCCGTTTACGGCGACATCGCCCTCAAGGTTACTGCCACCTTCCATCGCTGAATAGGCAGCGTTAGCCGATCCAACGATTGCTGTTTCTCCGTCCACAACCATGTACTTTGCATGGTCGAAACTATTCGCTGATGGTGACCATAATTTTATCTGTACTTTTGTTTTTGCGAATTCTGCGCGTTCCTGTGTTACGGCGCTGGAGTCGTCGTACGGATGGGCGTCTGCGATCACTTTCACGTCCACGCCTCTGTTAGCAGCTGATATAAGTGCTTCTACTATGGGCTTATCGGTAACGAGGTATTCGTTGAGATAAACCATAGATCTGGCTGAATCAATAGCATTTACCCACGGTTTTGCGGCTGACCCAGGTTCGGGAATCCAAGTTATTGCGGATGCTGAAGATGTTGCTGTTTTTGTCGTCGTTGCGGTTATTGGGGATGTTGCGGATGTTGCTGTTTTTGCAGGTGTTATGGATGCATCAGCCGAACAGCCGCTTAAACCAACACAACAAGTTAATACAATTCCGGATAACAGTACTTTCTGGTACATTGAGCTATACCTCCAAGTGTTAATTATACCTTCGTTATCGTTATTAGCTTTTCCTAGACTCTATCGGATTCTCCGACTGGGTATGGGTAAATTTCGTGATGATTTTTGATTGTATACAAAAAAGCGACCGTTGTTGGTCGCCACACGATTCATCCCTTTGCACGGGCTGAAATGATTGCGGAAAATCGCTCAATTAGCCCCTTAAATTAAAAGTCGTATACTGAAGGTGATAGCGAGTCTGATATCGCGACGAGCCGAAAAATAAAGATGTATACCAGCTCGTCGAAGTGACGCAGTTAGAAGGGCGAAGACTTCAGACCAATTATACTCTCTGTTGTATTTTATCCAAATGTTGAACAGGGTCTTGTTAAACTAGTCCCCTTTACAAAAACTCTATTCTAGGGGTACCGCCAACAAAACGCGAAAAACGTACGCTAAGACAATTTCTAGGCATCAGATTCTGCTCTTATGCACGCTAAGCGGTCAGGAGGAAACCTCGACACTTTTCATCGATCTAATTGACGAAAAGACAGCCCATAACACGGGCAAAATCCCACCAATCGCAGATATTGCGAGTGTCGATCGCAAGCCAATATGTGAACCTAAGATTCCGCCGACGAGAGAACCGAACGGAATTATCCCCCATATGATAAATCGCACACTAGCGGTCATTCGCCCTAAGAGATGAGGCGGTGTAATAGCTTGACGTGCACTAACTTGATTTACGTTGTATGCGACTGCCCCAAAACTAATTAGTACACCAGAGGCTACATAAAAAGAGAAACCCACCAGAACTGGACGATGTGCAAGAGGTAGGAGCAATCCCCCTATGGTGGACGATATCTGAGCAATGATAATTGCCCAACCAACTCCCACAGATTTACCCAAGCGTCCTCCCGTGAATGCCCCGGCTGCTGCACCAATTGCGTCTAGAGCATACACGACACCCAATAATGAAGCGTTCATACCGATGCCACGAACGGCAAACAACACCATGACCGCTCCCGTAACACCGAATGAAAAGAAATTACCAAGAGCTGTTGTGATCACAATTGAACGCAAAAATGAGTGCCGCACTACAAATGTCAGTCCTTCACGGATTTGCATCCAGATTTTCTGCTCATTCGGCGATGTTGGTACAGTCTCTGGGCTGCGAATTGATACGAGAGACAATACTGACACAAGGTACGACCCTGCATCGACAAGCAATGCAAATGGTGCTGTCAACCATTGAACCAGAACACCCGTTATTGCAGGTCCTACAATTCCACTGACCGCTCTTGTAGTCTCTAGCTTGCTGTTTCCTTCCACGAGTGCGGAACTTGTAACGACACTTGGCAGATAGCTTTGATAGGAAATATCGAACAAGACGGTCAAGCAGCCAACGCCAAAGACCACTGCGAACAGGACCCACATCTTTAGACCATGGAAAAGAACTACAAGTGGAATTAAGCTGAGTAAAACAAAACGTCCGGAATCGGCGATTACTAGCAACGGACGACGCCGAACTCGGTCAGATAAAACTCCTGCAAAGAACGCAAAGAGAAACGGTACACTTTGTAGTGCTTTCAGAATCCCCATCTCATTTGCTGTTGCATGTAAAAATAGAACAGCGGTCAGTGGAAGTGCTAACCCAGTGACCTGTGAGCCAAATTCCGATATTGTTTGACCGAACCAGAGTTTCATGAAGTCCATGTGCTTCCACAGATGAGCCCGCGATTCAGTAATTAAATTCGTACTGGATTCGCCCAACAGTGTCTACCTCATTTCGATGTACATGACCTATACACTCTCTGATCAACCAAAGTCTAAACTTCTTAGCGTACGGAAGTATGGCTTTTTATAGCCATAAATTGTCTTAGCGTACGTTTTTCGCGTTTTGTTGGCGGTACCCCTTCTATGGTCATTTCACTTCCATTCCTCATATAATTTAACTATATTATGTGAGGAAATAGTCCTTTTCTGAAGATATGAACTAGGACACTGTGCATTAAATTTGTGTATCTTGACGTTGATGTCCTTAATCGCGGTGTCTAAATCAAAATTCTGTTGAGAATCCATTAAAGATATTACTCGTTGAATATCACTACGAATTTCATGTTGTAAGGCTAGCCACGGGGGTACAGCTCCTGCGTTTTTTAAAATACCCGAAAATGCGTCAGTGTTAGGATCAATGCTAAGAGGTTTACCCTTGCCTGGTAAGTTATCAAATCCGCCTTGGTTTTGATAATCCATAATTACCTTATCAATCCAATTCTTATCCTGGACATAATCAATGCGCTTGGGTTGTTTTGTTACAATTGCTTCGGGAGGAACCCCTTGATCTTCAGTAAAATGAGTTTCCTTATGTGTATTGTTCTCACTCTCTTTTAGGTTGTTGGTTTCCTGTTCATTAGATTTAAGATGTTTCTTACGTCTCCATAGAAATCGCATTTACCTCATCCTCCCCACAATGAGAGATGACATCGATATCCATCTTGCGTATTACTGCCCGCTAACGCAGTAACAGTTCCGAACCAATACTGTATATTTATGTATCGGAGAGTCCAAGTCCTTCTTCGACATTCGCCCCCGTTGATATGAACGACACCGTCAAGCCCCGTGTCGTGATGGGGTTGAAAGCCCAGACGGAAGGCAAGGTTCGTCGACGGTTGGCACACTGATATCCGTGGGTTGGTTACCCTGAATCACTGGAGCTCTCTCGCTTTCCGTTGCCTCCTGTGTTTTGTCAAGAAGATTTCCCTGGTTTTATCATCACTTTTTCCTTGGTGTAATCATCGATTTTTCCCTGGTGTGATCAACTAAAATCCCCTGGTATTATCACGAGAATTCCCTGGTGTATTTCCAGTTCTGTTTGGGTCATTTTTGCCGCATCAATGCGTGTTTTAGTCGGTAGCTTTCTCCCTCAAACACAACAAGTTGTCCATGGTGCGCCAGACGGTCAATCATTGCAGCAGCCATCTGGTCATCCGTGAAAATACCGCCCCATTTGGAGAACTCCAGATTCGTGGTGATCACCAAACTTCGTCTCTCGTAACTAGCTGCAACCACTTGAAATAATAGCTGCGCCTCTTCACGGTCCATCGGAAGGTAACCCCACTCATCAATGACCACAAGCTGAGCCTTTTCTAGTTCCTTCATTATGCGTTCTAAAGATCCAGCGCGTTTGCTCTCGCTCAGTCGTGTCACCAGGGATGCTGCGGTGAAAAACCTCGTAACAATTCCCATCTCACACGCTTTCGTTCCTAAGGCAATGGCAAGGTGTGTCTTACCAGTGCCGACAGGACCATACAGAACGAGGTTCTTTTTCTCCTGGACAAACTGACACGAAGTCAGTTCATCCAGGGACAAGGTAGAGGGCAGGCGAAGTGAACTGAATTCGTACCCCTCCAGCGTTTTTCGTACAGGGAACGCAGCTCGTTGAAATAAACGAATTCTCCGCTGACGCTCGCGGTGCTCCAATTCCTCCCGGAACACCTTATGTAGAAACTCCTCCTGTCTTGGCGTAGCTTCTAAATCGCATAACCGTACCGCATTCTGACTCAGGATTAATTGTCGGCAGTATTGTGAGATTTCTAGTCGTATCTCACTGCGGTCCATGCACTTCACCTCCGAATGCGGGTAGTAAAACATCATACTGGCTCATGTCGGGTCCAGGCTCCCCTGGCGTATCCAGACCGTAGTGAGCAATCCGAGCCGCAACAACTGCTGCATTGACCTCAATGCCTTGTGTGCGTTTGCGAACAATTGCTTCCTGTATCGAAGTCACCGCAACGTCCAAGCCATATTGGTTAGACAAATCCTTCATGAGGCGTAACGCTTGCCGTAACCCACTCCTGTCCTGCTCATCCATGTAATCACGAACCTCGTAGGACATTTGGCTACGCATCAGGCTGTTTCGCCATGCTCCTGGTTTTACAATCAATTGATCTAGCATCGTTAACCAGTCGACTGTGTCTGTCCGCTCTGTACCGAACTCCCTTTCGTGGCGAGAGATAACGTCACCCGCTTCATCAAGTGGTTCAATGAAATGTGCGCCGATCCGGACAATAATCTCCCGGTCTGCATACAGCGGCGAGGAAGAATAAGTGTGCTTGCCATCAAGTATGAACTTGCCATAGCCGTTGGTCTTTACATGCCCATATCGGCAAGATTCAAACGGCGCGTTTGGGAGTGCTCGCATGGCTTCCTTGTCCTTCTCAAACAACTCGCAGATAGGTACTCCTTTCTTGTAGTGCTCGCGGCTATTATCCAAATCGCATAGTTCGAATAATTCAGTGTTCCACTCATGCAATGACACTTTGGATGGTAGGGGAACCATGTAATTTCTCCGAGCGTAACCAACCTTGTTCTCCACATTTCCTTTTTCATGACCGCTATTCGGATTGCAGAATGTAATCTCAAATCCGAAATGGGCTTGGAATCGCTTAAACAACTGTGTAAGGCGAACTAGCTCTCCAATTCGCCTGCCGGCTGCTGTGGCATTGTCAATCACAAGTCGTGACGGAACACCCTCAATATGATAAAAGACGTCCATTAATCCTTGGCATAAGCATTCAGCAGTTTCACCGAGAAAGCACTGAACAAATCCTGCATTGCTATGCGGGAAAGATACCACCAGATACTTCGTAACGCGTCGCACGCCGTTTACAATCACATCACATTCACCAAAATCAGCCTGAGCCTCTCCAGGATGCCACTGAAGTTCAAGATAGCCCTTCTTACTAAGGTGCTGGCGTTGACGAAATGCGGTCACGTATCGGTTCACGGTCGGGTACGAACAGTTGAACTCCGGAAACTTTTTCACGAGTCGGTCATATACTCGCTTCCCCGTATGACGTTGCTTGTACCGATTTTTAGCATCTTGAAGAAGCCATGCATCAATGGTTGGCTTGTAGGGATCCAACTTGGATGGCTTAGACACTGGCACAGGCAGCCTTGGGGAGAAGTCCTCCTGCTTCATGTATTTCCGAACGGTCTTGGGATCTAGCCCCAATTCCTTTGCAATCTGATACGCTCCTTTCTCTTGGAGTTGCAGTTCCTTGATCCGGTGAATCTGCTCCATACTCATCGTCATCCTTTCTCCTCCTCGCATTTCTACAAAGAGGATTGTAAGAAGCAAATGACACAATTAGGAGAGATACACCAGGGAAATTTCCAGATCAGATCAGGGATTTCCTGATGACATCAGCAAGGATTTCTTAATGATTAGATCAGGGAATTTCTGATGATCGAAACCTCCATTTTTATTTGACCATACACAGCCTCCAAGTGTATAGCTGCCTCAAGACGTTTGAGACGTCCCTCAATCTCGTCTAAATGATGCAAATACTCCTGGTACACCACTTGCTCTCGACGATCCGTCCATTTTAGACCGTCCAACCACCGACGATACATAGCTCCCCAAGCACTAAGTTTAGTTTCAGGACGCCGATTGTGTCTGAGTAGGAACTTGGATAGCCGATGCCTTGCCCGTGTACGGTCTTCCACCGCATCTTCCCGTGCCCGCACTAAATCCCGTAATGACTCGTTTTCCTCATTCGGGACAAAGACTGCAACCAATTCACCAGCACGGAACAACTGTGCCAATCTCAACGCATCTCGCTTGTCTGTCTTCACTCGGTCTCCTTGGCGAACTGGAATGAGGGATGGTGCGACAACGGTACACGGCATGTCCATTGCGCGCAGTAGTCGATACAGTCCATAGCCTGTCGGCCCAGCTTCGTAACAAAACTCCAGTTCGACGCCATCTGAAGCCAATCTATGTACCAGGCTTCTTACAGCTTCCACCGTATGAGGGAACATTCCGATATATCTCGGTTCACCACGGCCCTCGTCTGCTACCGCAACTGCGATGCTTTCCTTAGACACATCCAAACCTACAAACTTTGTGATAGTCTTCATAGTATCGGCTCCCTTCGTATGTGGATCTGCACTGTTCTCCTAACTTCAGTGTAAACCACGATGTGCGAAACGGAGCCGGTGTCGTTCATTATGACTAGCTGAATAAGGAGCGATGCAGATATTAGACATTCGCTCCTGTTTATTTAAGAATAATCTGTACTTTTTTCCTGTGAAATGTGGGTTCAAGGTCACCCATTACGTACATATAGCACGCAGTTTTAAAATGTGTTACTTGTCTTGATTTTAAAGGTTCTGTCAGGGTTATGCGCATGGAAATACGTGTCAGGAACGAGCTTGCAGAAGATGAGTCCCTGCCCCCACCGTCCCTCGTTCTTGTGAACTGTGTTGCCCAGAGTTCGATAACGCTTCTTGCGCTAATGCCCCCCAAAAGTTCAAGTAGATTCCCAAATAGATCGGCATTTTGTTACTCTGATTTGATAGATCCATCGATCCCCCGAACCAAAAAAGATCATCACTTCTGGTCAGTCCAGATCGATTGATTGGTCGTCCCGCATATTCCATACACGTTAGAGCGTAATAATAAATGTCACTAGAGGAGGAATAAGTGTCGTGGGAAAACAGATCTCCGGTATTGATGTCCCAGATAGCAAGTTGTGTACGGAAGCGGCAGAGATACTACGTGAGAACGGGAGCTCTCTACTCTGGAACCATTCACACCGCGTTTACCTCTTTGGAGCGTTACAGGGTCAAAAATGCGGATTGAAATACGATGCTGAATTGCTTTATATTGGTGCAATTTTTCACGACCTTGGGCTGACCAAGAGATTTCGTAGTCGGAACAAACGATTTGAAGTTGATAGTGCGAACGCAGCCCGTTGTTTCCTCGAATTACACGACGTTCCAAAACAGTCGATTCAACTTGTGTGGGATTCCATTGCACTGCACACGACGATCGGCATTCCCCAATATAAGGAGCCTGAAGTAGCACTCGTCTATTCCGGGGTTGGTTATGATGTAATGGGTGAGAACTTTCACAGACTCTCTGCAGCCGAGCGCGAACAGGTAGTGGCGACTTATCCCCGTGATGGATTCAAGTATAAGATTCTTCCTGTATTTTTAAAAGGTTTCGCACACAAGCCGGAAACGACATTCGGTAATATTAACGAAGATGTGTGCTCATGCTTGCTCCCCGGATTCAAGCGTATCGATTTTTGCGATCTCGTATTAAATTCCCCTTGGGATGATTAACCTCTCAATAGGCATACCCCTATCGGGTAGTCCAAGTCAGTTCACTTTCCCAGTTATATCTAGTAGACTCGCTATGGCGCATTCATGCCTGTTAGTTTAAGAATTATCAGTTCCTTTGTCCTGTGAGGGGTCGGTTCAAGGTCACCCATTACGTACATATCGCACGCAGTTTGTCGGTTAGCTTACGTTTCAAGTTTACAGGTTTTATCCGTATTGATCAGGGGAAAAAACTTCAAGTGACCGAGGCAAGGACCGTGAAAAACTGCATTAAGTAGTTGCTCGATTATTGACTAAAGCCACCTTATGTTCAACAAGCTGTTCGCTCCGGTCTATTCTTAAAGTATTGCAATTAATGTGATACCTTAATATCGATATTCGATAAGAGGTGATTCACTATCGAGGACCTTGTACTGCGTCAGAACCATGTTTCGTGTGATGACGAGGAGTTCTTCTTTCTGGACTTCGAACATGTCGGAGGGAATGGTTCGTCTACAAAGCTTGGGACTAAAAAAGAGCCCGCCCAAATTGCGCGGACTCTTTCCTGTAGTTTTCCTCCCCCGGAATGGGACATTTTGTCCCTACTGTTACATTAGTACACGGGTGTTGTCGCGCAGGACTTTGCATATCCGTAGCCATACGGAACGAGAAGGAAGAACAGGACAAAGATAATCAAGAAAACAACAGCCCATCGGGTGTAAATACCGAATGCTCCATCGTACATTCTTGTCACCTCCACTTCAATGGAAATTGACCAGATAAAGTTGCTTGTTTAGTAGGCGTATCCGCCACCATAAGGAACTAGGAGGATGAACAGCACGAAGATAATCAAGAAAACGACTGCCCATCGGGTGTAACCACCAAAACAACCATCGTACATTCCAGTCACCTCCCATCCCAACCAAATACAATGTAGCGTATGGCTGGACGTTCAGTAGTGAGGCGGCTTTTGTCTGAAGTCAGTCTCGCTTATAAGACACAAAAAAACCGCCTCTCTTTACGAGGAACGTACCAAGTCAGTAATAGTACCCGTAGGGATAGTACCAATAAGGATAAGTGGCAGCAGCGGCTAAGCCTGCGAGTGCTGCCCATGCAAGGAAGAAGAATGGGAAGAAAGCTTCCGACACATCTTTATTGCTATCGGCATCTGCTATTGCATGTTCGACAGTTGGCGTACTCAGTTCTCCAGATGCCGAACGAAATCCCCTTGCATTCATCAGGTAAATCCCCCGACCATCCACTGAATGTAAAACACCATGATACACTGTCCCATCCACATGACGGGCTATGACCCTTTGTCCAACTAGCCTTCTTGCATGGTGCATCATCATGAAGCTCACCTCCCTCAAACCAACGTAATTTACGATATGGGGGAGTCTTCAGTCGCGACGCGGCGTGTGTCCTATAAAGCAATAAAACCTGTGAGCTACAGTAACACGCTCCTCTTTAAGAGGGACACGAGTTTACTAGGAAACAGTATCTTAAAACAAAGCCTTTAGTTTATTACACCCACGACTCGAAAATGATTTGCCCATATAGCTTGTCAGAGGGAATTTAACGAGAGGAACTCGGAACATAAAAATCAAAACCCGACGCATTTTCATTTTCCGCCAAGAATTTATCTGCTTTTTTCCCTTGGGCGAACTCTTTTGATAGCCACCAGTGGCTATAGTTGAATCCACGCCCGAGAGTACAAAATGCAAGCGGAATGTTTCCATTGCAACATTTGCATCGATTGCACTACTTACATCATCTTGTCACGTCCCTCCTTCGAAACTTGTTTGAAACCATATCATACGCATCCATTTTTATGAAAGAACGACTTGCGTATCCTAGCGCCCAATTCTATCTCCACGTCGGTACGTTTTCATAGAATGTTGGCAGAAGTCTTTTACAGGAAGTCATACGCCTGGAAAGCACAACGAGAAGCGATTAACTCTATTTATAATTATCCCTGTAGATATAAGGTCACCCATGCCGTACATATAGCACGCAGTTTTTAGCTGTAAGCTTACGTTTCAAGTTTACAGGTTTTACCCAGAATGATGAGGGGAAAAATCTTGAAGACGCTTTTCAAACCGGACGTTTAATTGCACACAAAACGGCGTAGTTGATACGCCGTTCGTAATGTTGCGCTTTTCTCTGTTCTTCTCCGGCAGCAGTGGGCTAATAGCGGCAGTTTATGGGTTCCCGTCCCAAAACCAATCTTACGATTTCACTGATACTGCATAGCGACAACGCCGGAATATTGCGACAAGCTTGCTGTATTAATGTCTAATATTCTCACTTCGGTCGCCCGCTGACCCGCAGCTTCGATGAATCGATCTACTTTATCGAATAGCAGCACCCCAAGAAGGGACAGTGCCTTCGTTCGGTAATGCATGGGAATCGTGACAGTGGGTTTAAGTTGTTGCATCACTTTTGCGCCGTCCTCTCCGTTTAAGGTCATTTTGCCTCCAACCGGGATCATGAGAATGTCCACGTTGCCAATGTCTTTGACTTGCTCCTCTGTCAACAAATGACCTAAATCTCCGCAATGACAGATTGTCAAACCATCCACGATAAAACGGAAGACAATGTTCTCGCCTCTCTTTTTTCCGTTTACTTTGTCATGGTAAGTCTTGAATCCCTTAATGGATACGCCATCTCGGTGATATTCTTTTGGCTCATTGACCAGCAGATAGTCGCCGGTAGCCACCTGAATTTTATTGTGATCCCCATGGTTATGTGTAACGGCAACGATCTCCGTTTCAATTGGTTTCGGCATCTTGTATCCGAGCATTCGGTCAAATGGGTCTATCAGAATGCGCACACCCGCTTCTGAAGTCAGTAAAAACGAAGATTGACCAAACCATTTAATTTGCATAACAAAGCCACCCTCTTAATTATTTTCGTTTGCAAATGTTGCATAGGTCCCCGTTATTCAGGATGTAGCACTTGATGCTTCTTGGTTTATCACCTTAAGTCGACGGTCGGCACTGGTCATGACCAGTGCGATGACGCTTACCGCGATCATTATGATCGCAATGTGATGCAGACCGCTATCTGAAACCTTCGTCCGAAAAACAATGCCGATTAACGCGGAGGAAGCAATAGAACCAATATACCCGAACGTACGGAAGAGACCCGAAGCTGTACCAATCTGGTCTGCAGAAACCTGCATGTACAACGCGGTTTGGTTACTGCTGGACATTGTACCCATCGTGACACCGAAGATTAGGGTGATAAGCAAAATCCAAATAATTGGCGTAGTCGTTGTGAGAAAGAGTACCCCAATGGAGGCAACAATGCAGGACCCCGCAGCAACAATGAGCGGTCCACGAACCAAGTTCCGTTTTGAAATTGGACCTACTACCAAAGCCGAAAGTACGCTCATTGGTAGTATTAGAAGTCCGGCTTCAAGTGCGGACGTTCCGCGTGCCGCACCGATCCACTCAGTGACGCCATACAGTACGGTATAAAGGCACAACATCAGAGATGCAAACCGTACATAGGTACGAGTGAGCGCTAGGTTCGAGGCGAGCATACGTACATCGATGAAAGGATGTTTTGCTCGCAACTCCCACCAGATAAGCAAAATGCCCAACACAACGGACAGACCGAGGACGCTCCACTCGGGTCGAGGCAATGAGAACAGGAATGCCATGAGTGCGGCGATGGTTACAGCGAATAGAGCGACGCCGGTAATGTCGATGCGTGATGAGATCTCCCGTACTGTCTTTGTTCCCTTCATCTTTACATCCTTCGGAATCCAAAACGTAGCCATGACCAGCGCGACAAGTGCAAAGGGGATATTAACTAGAAACGTTGTTCGCCATCCCCACGCATCCACGAGTACACCACCAATCGGGAGTCCCACAGCGCTCGTGACAACTCCCGCAATCTGAAGCGCGCCCAGTACGTTTCCAGGCGGCTTCGACATCCCGGACGATTCTGCACGTCGACGAATCAGGAGCATAGCCGATGGATAGGCAGTGGAAGTTCCAATGCCGATAAGAATTCGTGATACGACCAGCATTGTCGAGTCACGTCCAAAACCTCCCAGCAAACCTCCCAAAAGTACCATAAGGATTCCCGCAAGAAATACCCGACGGGGACCAAATTCTTCTGAAAGCTTTCCGGCAGTAGGCTGAGCAATCGAACTCGCTAGATAGAGAACCGTCACGAGTATTGTGGTTTGAGCCGCTGAAACATGCATAAATGCAGCAATCGGCACTAGTGCAGTGGCGATCATCGAGCTATTGATTGGGTTGAGCGTGGACCCCATGTACAGCGGTGCTACGAACCTCCAAGAGAAGGGGTTACCACTTGGCATAATTTGCTTCACTCCTTAAACTGTTTCTTGCGTATTTAAAGACAAGTCGTCGATCCAATTATCGACAGTCAACACATCCGCCTGCCGAGGGAACACCTTTTCCATGAGCACGCGATGAACTTCAGGATCAGCATCAGCGCATGCGTCCGAAAGTACTTTGATTGCAAAATCCTTGTCTGCCGCTTCGCGCAACGTCGACAGCACGACTCCACTCGTGGCAATTCCCGTTAAAATTAAAGTGTCAATTTGTTTGGCGCGAAGGATAACTTCCAAATTGCTTCCAGCGAAGGCGCTAACCCGATATTTCGTAACGATCGGTTCACCATTCGTCGGGCGCACGGACTCGTGGATTTGCGTCGCATGATCCGATACGGTCATACCACCAAATTGAGCAATTTGTGAGAAAGCCTTGTTTCTTGCACTTACCTCTGGGTATCCTTCATTAAAAGCGACTCGTACGAAAACGACTGGGATGTTGTATTGCCGAGCCGTTTCCGCCGCTTTTTGAACTGCGCGTAACATTTCCGGATTGTCTTGAAAACGGGCTACGATTCCATTCTGCATGTCCATAACGAGTAGTGCCGGTTTGTTCATGTGTGTTTTACACTCCTTCGGATTGATTTATAATAAGCGGGGAATTCTCCACATGATTTTAAACGGGGAAGTCTCCACTTGTCAATTAGGTTCGAAAATCTGATGTAGGGACTGGATATCGTGAAGAGCACGGGACAAAAGAAGGGTCGAGCAGAACGCCGCGATGCTGCTGAAAATCGTCAGCGGATATTGGATGCGGCAATAAAGCTTTTTGAACAACACGGTGTTGAGCAGGTCAGTATGAACCAAATTGCGATGGAAGGCTCGGGAACTCTTTATCGACGTTATAAAAACAAAAGTGAGTTATGTCTGGATTTAATTAAAGACAACATCGTTCTGCTTTTCGAGGACATTGACGTGTACTTGAAACAGCATCAGACCGCCCCACCGCGTCAGCGGTTAAAAGGGGTACTCAGTCTATTTATGCGTTTTCGCGATAAAAAACTTCAGTTGCTGACAGGTGTTGAAGAGGGAGCACTAGCGGGTAGTCATTTTCAGTTCAATCTGCACGAAATTGTCGTTCAACTGCTCAACGAGATGAAAACAGACGAGCATACCGAACCGAACACTGTGTTTAAGGCTGATATGTTACTGATGGCATTAAGAAGTGATTCATATGTGTTTCAAAGAGATGTGCGTGGGTATTCGTCTGAATCGTTTTTGGAGCAAATTTGCTTGACATTTTTTCCGGAGAGATAGCCTACAGCTATCCATGAAGCTTAAAAAAGCGAATGTCGCCATCATACTCAAATCACAATACAAGGGCTGCCGCTGGGTAGCCTTTTTTAAACAGATTTATGACATCGATGCTAATAACACTTATCCACCCTTATTGCGCTAAACTCGTTAGCTGAAGAAGGAGCGATGCCGATTAGAACATCGCCCCGCTAATTTAAGAATAATCAGTGCTTTCGTCCTGCGGTAGGTCGGTTCAAGGTCACCCATTACGTACATACTGCACGCACTGTTTAACTACAAGCTTACGTTTCAAGTGTACATCCACTATGGAGTTTGATCATGTGTAAAATCTACAAGTGAGCGAGGGAAAACCCGTAGACAAAAAACCGACACTGCCAATTCAACGCACATTGATTGTTCCGTAATCACAATGGAGAATCATTAACTGCTCACTTCTTCTATAAAGCCTTGGTTCATGAAAAAACCGGGGTGTTACAGACAGAGTTCGTCGAAAACTACAATTATCATTGCATCAAGACACCAGAACTTTGATAACTTGTCTCAGCAAGGAAAATTAAGACTGACCGTACGATTGAAGGTCGCTTAACGTGGGAAAATATAATGGACGAGATTGGTACCGAAGTAATACTCATTAGCATCTGATCGCCCAGGGAAGACCCCGGGCTTTTATTTTAAATCTCATTTAGAGCAGTTTTAGCATTAGCGTGGTTTAGGGGAGTTATGTTATATTGGTCGGCTCTAATTATAGCCTGAATCCGTGACGTCTGTAGAGACTGGTCAAGGTAGTTTTGAACATGACTCCAAGCGTCGGCGAGCAGTCAACAGAGTGGTTCATTTTTGCAGAAGAGAGGAGTCTGTGAATTTGTCCACAGGTGAATAACCCCTTCGTTTCAGGGATGCATTCACATGTGGATACATCGGACGCTCTTTCCCTTCTTCATCCAAATGCTTCGTATAGTCGCCTAAACACGGGCAACCACCGGTTACCTCGTCCGAATCGTAGCCGTGTCTGCCTCGCGTGTCTCGTCATTTTCGCCGCAAGCGTGATGAGATTCTGGATCACGGTGCGTATGCGTCGCCTCTCTGCTTTCTTCCGAATCGGTGCATCCTGCTCTCTCAGGCTCTCCTGTCCGATGATGCGCAACAGGTTATATGCCAGTACACCAAAATGCAAGACAAGGTCGTTCGTTGCAAACTTCCCCGAGGGCAACCGTTCCAAATCTAAATCTGTCTTGATCTCGCTATGAAATTGCTCCATCGTTCCATGTGCATGATACAGGTCGATGATCACCTCTGGAGCCTCTGGCAAGCTCGTGACGTAGACGTTTACCTCAATGCTCGGGATGAGTAATGCTTGACCGTCGCTCTGGATCGTGCGTTCAATCACTTCAAACACCATCCGGACCGGTTTTTCTAATCCCTTCATTGGAGACAGGATGGACCCTCTGTACACCTTCTTCCCTGCACGGGGCTCTGTGTAGGTACCGTGTTGCTCAGCCGTCAGCAACCACGCATTCGGGTTCTCCTTACGTAGGTTCTTCTTCACGATAAAGTCGGCCGAGGTTTCGTCGGCCCTGCATACGACTAAGTTTTCTACGCTGTCATTTCCCGCATCTAAGCGTACGAGTAGGCGCTTGTCCGAAATTCGTTGAGCATAGCGGATACTCTGAGCCAGAAACGCGGCGGTCCCCTTTTGACAATGTGTACTTCCCGTTCGGAACTCTACGTGAACGGCGTATCCTTCCTGTCCTAAGTAAGCGAAAATCGGCGCGTATCCGTCGCACCCTTTATAGGTACGAGACACGCCCTCCTTCTTGGTTCCTGAGTTGTCAAATGGGGATACATCAATGTCAAGCGGTAGATATTCACGATGCCCATCCCCCAGTACAATGGGTGCAAGGTACACGCCCACCTTGCTCAATAGGTCAGCTGATTCTTCGAGGATAACCGATTGCCAGTCACATTTTTCTTCGGGTGCTACGAGATCCAGGCGTTGGCGTAGTGTTGGACTCGACGGTACATTGGAAATGGTCAGCGCTTCAGGGAAGAACTCGTCCTGACGCAACGGCTCAATGTGGTCAAAGTCGCTCTTCCCCTGACACAAGAGGCCCAGGTAGGCGTAGGCAACATCTTGATTCGAAATTTCCGTATACGCGCGCCCTGGGACAGGGAGGGCATTGAGACGTGCGGATAGTTGAGTCTTGCCAAGGAGCAGTCCAACCAGAGCAAGTCCAGAATGGGATGTCAATATTTCATCTGACTCTTCGATCACAAAACGCATGAAGGCACCACCAAGTAGGTGAGGTAGATTCGTCCATCTGATAGCGCCATTTTACTTGATTTCACGCGATTTTTGTCGTCCTCTTGAAAATCCACGTCACGGATTCAGGTATAGTACTTTTCCCTCGATTAAACCACGTAACACGCAACTCGGGATACATCGATGCTATATACAATGCCTGCTCAGCGCTACTCTCTACAAAATGTGTATATCCTAGTTCCAGTGCCTTTCTGCCCTTCCATTGCGCCTTAAATTCCGGACTTGCGTCTAACTCACCTTCATCTCGAAGAACAACTGATACATCTATTCCAAATTGCCTTAACCACGTCTCTGTACGTTCTCTGTCTATTTCTGGACGAGATGTAATCACGATATCCTTTGATGAAACCTGTGGCGCATACTCTGCGAGAGGAGTATTATCGCGCTGTATCAGTGCAGCTTCGATATCCTCATCGTATACATTCCGTTCAATGTCATTTAAGAAAACTCCGTCCATATCCCAAGCAGTTCGTTCGTATTCATGATCAGGTAGTGCATCTGCCCTACTCTCTCCGTTAATCCGATAACGATTCCATGGAAACAAGACTTGGAGATCATCGTTGGTCCAATCAAAACAACTATACTCTGGTGTCGTTGCGGCGAATGGCATTTTGCAAACTACAAGTGTCGAAACCGTGTAGCCTTGGCTTAATAAGAAGTTGCGACAGTTCAGCAAAGTCTTGCCTTTACCCGCTGAATCTTCACAAAGAAGAAGCTTGGTTTTGGGTTCCGGTGCAGGACCAACCCACTCCACGCTGGCATTAGGACGATAGTAACGGATAAAGTGTACAGGGAGTCCCGTCAGAAACGCCATGTGCATCCCCACAAACGTTCCCCCACGCAAAAGAATCACAATTGCATCAAACTGTCCACCTCGGACGTCGTTCGCCATAGCGTCTAACTTTAACGCGATAGTATTGTAGTCAAGATAGGCGTTCCCAGACCACTTATCGTTGTGTGTAGGCATTGGTTATTCTCCAATCATTAAAGTAAGATACTCATATAAGAATGCCATTCGGGTTATGCGATAGACAATCGATACGCTTTGACTATGATACCGTCATTAGCCGGTTCAAAATCTAATTGCGGTATTCGTTCAAATCCGATGCGCTCATATAATCTGATGGCATTTTTCATGAAATCGGCGGTATGTAGACCAATCGATTTGGAGCCTTTGACCTTGGCTCGGCGTATGCATTCAGCAATTAATGCCGAAGCGACACCTCGGTTTCGTGCGCTTTGCGCAACTGCCAGCATCCTTATCTCAGGAAACTCAGACATGTCTGCGAGCCCCTTGTAGGCATCTGTATTTTCAGGGCACAAAACGACACTGCCCACGATCTCGCCATCGAACTCAGCCACCAAAACTTCTACACCAACAGATACATCGGAATCAGATGATATTGCTTGCTTCAGCAATTTCCAATGTCCTTCAGGAATACTTTTCGAATGCTCTTCGTACGCTTCGACTCGTTGGTTCCGAATGAAATCCATTTCGTTTGCTACAGCTTCACGAACACTAATCATTTATTCTCACCCCATAAACTACTTCTCTACTGCGTCTGAATACATCTAGCATGTAATATAAGGAAAGGCTGAACAAGTTTTTTCCGTTAGCCAAGCCTCGTTTTCGATTAGGACTTTCTCCTCTAAAAAGACCGCTGACAACTGTGTACAAGCATTCTTGAACTCACCCCCTACGTACAAGAAAGGCAAACTGCCAAAAAGGATAATCATTAAAAATTTTAACTTCAAAGCTTAGATTTTTGAATTATTGAATAATTGAGCGTTTTGCAGAATGAAGTTTTTTGATGGAGTAAAAAGAAACGACAAGCGAATTAGGGACTTACCTTTACATTTTTTGCAATGCACTTATGCAGGTATTATCATCAGTACGGACATTAGGCTACTGTTTGCGTGCTAGCTGCCCTTCTCGTCGCAAGTGCAGATGCTAGCAAAACTATGACATTGAGATAAACATGTGTCGTGACTTTTTGGATACCACGAACGTGAACATCGTTTGCCGTGAGATTCTCCTTAAGTCTTGAGTTACAGCGTTCAGTCGAAGTTCGTTCGTCGTACAACTCTGTCCAACCGCGTGTGTTTCGGTGTGGATTCGAGTAGCGACGAATATCTTCATTGATGTTCTTCTTGATAACCATTCCATAGTTGGAATCAGAGCAAGCTGCTGCCCCGAGAGGGCAATTCACCTTGCCCAGAACGTGAGGGCAACGGAACTTTAGCCGATCACCATCAGCGTCCCAGTAGACCATGTCATAACCCATGGAGCAACAAGGTGTTCCGTTGGACGCTATCCCAGCAGGTGGCTCTTTTTCACCTCTTCGGTTCAATGCTATGATTGCCTGTGCACCATAGCTGCGAGCGACTTCATAGTTCTTCACCTGGTCATATCCGGCGTCCATCATGACGAACTTAACTTTCCAGCCGTAGTTCTCAACAACGTCTTTTATCAATGGCATCGCCATTTCTCCGTCATACACATGAGCAGGTGTGACCTCTAAGGAAATCGGTAGTTCACTAGCGGTATCTACAGCAAGATGAATTTTGTATCCGAACCATGTGAGTTTATTACCGAACGTGTCGAACTTGGCACCCCAATTGGCATTACCCGAACCTTTACTCCGTGATTTTGGCTGCTTTTTCTCATAGGCACCAATCGCCGTACTGTCGATAGCAATGTGACTCCCATCAACAATACCGGACTCTTTACATTGGCTGACCAGGTCAATGAAGAGTTCCTTAGCAAGGCCTCTATCCACAACTGTCATGAAAACTCGACTGAATGTGGCAATCGATGGGGCTGGTTCATCTAACCGGAAACCGCATTGGTATCTAAACTGCAAGTCGGTTCCCAAGCGCTTGTGTAGCCGAGAAAAAGTCGAAATGCCCTCAAGCGGCGCAGCCAGTAACGCTCGTAAAATTGCTTCACGATTGATAGGTTTTGCACCCTGGGGTGACGAATTCCTCAACTTTGCGGCATATGGTTGCAAATCCAGTGCGGAAAAGAACAGCTCCAATCGCTCACTGGGTTCGATTTCCAGCCACTCTTCAAAGGAAAACAGAGACTTTTCGAGAAGATACAAGTGGACTTTCCTCCTGTCGAGGTTTCTTGTTTCGTCACTTGAAATTTTCTCGATGTTGGGGTGAAGTCCTTTTTTATGTCTTGTTATCCCTTGCCCCGCAAGGGCTTAGAAATCTGCAAAACGCTCATTAATATAAAAGAGCAGCGTAAACCTAAAAGATTCAGACTGTCTTTCTGAGTTTCTATGCCTTCCGTTTTACATACGTTAGACTTTAGGTCACCCATTACGACAGTGATAAGATGGAACTGTAGAGTAGAGGACTCGATCACCAGTCCCCCATCATCAAACCGTATGGGCGGTTTTCCCGCATACGGCTTTCCGACGTTCTTCACCCTGTGCACGTCCTTATACCGAGGGGCTTTTCGACGCTCCCCATCCACGTTCTTCACGCGTTCCACAATCTTCGCCACACAACACGAGGCTCGACTAACCTCTTGTCGCTTTCGTCGGGTTTCTATGACTATGCGGCTGGATGCACTTCTTGTTACAGCCTGCAGTTTTGCTTTCCTCCGCTTGGATCTTCACAACCCCACTACAAACATACAAACCTTCTAATTTATATTATTTATGGCTATACTGCATAAAAGTCGATTAGTATTGAATACAACAAGGAGCTAGATACATGAGTTGGACCCATGGTCAACCACCTCGGGGGAATCAATCACCCTATGTAGACCCAAAGAGAGAGGGAAATTACCGACAAGGTCATAACCCTAATCAACGGCAGGCACCCACGTCCGACGCTGGACGAGCATCACGTCCCCAGCAGAGCAATGTTGCGGCTACGTTCACGCAAGAAGGTCTTCAGACGTTTTCCCAAATATTCTCCTCATTTGTAGAAGCTGCAATCGCCAAAGCTCTACCAGAGATTGTAGAGCGCTCGATCGAACGGAAAATGAGCGAAATACTCGACCAAATTCGCAACGAGCTCCAACCATTGTTAACTAGTGTAATGACTCAGGCTTATAATGCAACGCAAGTCGTCGGAACGCACTCTCATACGGACATTGAGGGCGATCAAACTCAAGAGACCAGCCATAACCAGGTGGTCACTGCAAATCCTGTTCAGTCAAAACCAGCTCGGCGACAAACAGACGAAGAACTCGAAATTCTGCTGAAAGTTTTAAAAGAGGCTGGACGTCCACTTCGGACTACTGAATTACGGTCTCTTGCACCTGAAGTTAAATGGGGAAGCAATCCGTCTGTAAAAATAAACAGTCTCATACAAGCATCTGAGGGGCAGATTCAACGTGTAGGTAGAGGTCTCTATCAGTACACACCTTTTATCTGAGCCTCATTAATGTTGGATCTGGAATTCACGGTTTGTAAGTACAACGCTCGTAACACGCATGTGCCTATGGATGTGTCGGGACATGTAGAGTCCTGCATTCGATTACTCTGTCACGGCAGTGACCTATCTGCCAGATTGATGCAGCGAAGCTCCAAAAGTTCTCGTTACCGCAAAGATCGATTTTTTCACCACGCTGATGAGACCGCTCAGCATGCTTTAACTCCCAACAAATCGTTAGAGTCTCAAGTAGTGGTGTAAATTCAGTGGTTAGATCTTGACGAAAAAGCCATCGAGTGCAATCTACTAAAAGTGACGAGCAATCAGTAGAGGAGGCACATCGATGGCTTATACGGATAAGATCGCACTTTTGGAGTTGATTCGCAAGATCGGATTAGAAGATGGTGATGTGGACTTTTTGAAGGAGGGTCTGAGAGTCCTTACGCAGGCAGTGATGGATGCTGAGGTCAGCTCGCTTATCGGTGCTGAACGCTACGAGCGTACTAACAAGCGTAGTAATAGTCGAAATGGACACCGTGATAGAGAGTGGGACACTCGTGTTGGAACGATTGATCTACAGATTCCTAAGCTTCGTAGAGGGAGTTACTTCCCCAGTATTCTGGAACCCAGGAGAAAAGCTGAGAAGGCGCTTTTATCGGTTGTTCAAGAGGCCTATGTGCATGTGCTACCAAACGGGACTCGAGCTTCACGCAGAAGCCAATTGGCGGGATGACCCGATCTATGCTTGGCAAGTGGATCGAATCATTCCCGAAAACGGGTATTATCCTCGTAACATCGCTATTAGCTCCGCAGCGATCAATCGTGCTCGACAAAGAATGCCCCTTCATGTGTTTTATCGCCTTTGCAAACTCGTAGTCCAAAATCATCATTAACCAGAAGAAGCGGCCAAGCCGCTTCTTCTGGTTAAAAGGACATTCCACCTACACAAATAATTGTTGTTTTCCTTCTATATAAATCGGATTAGGTATACGGGTAAATGAGGATAAGTACAGGACTCGATCGTGGACCACTTCCGAAGGACTCATGTTCTTTACTCATCTTTATACATACACTACGTCCTGTTTGCAACGACCCAAAGTAAATCGTGATGCCATACATCCAAGTAATTCATAAACAGAAGTCTTGGGGACCGACAAGATTACTGGTCATGATGTTGAACTGGACTCAGATCCATCGCTCTTGTCGACGACCTGGGACCGCTATGAATCCTTCGCGAATAATTCGATCTTCGGTATCAATAAAAGGCTCACGCCCTACCTTGACACAACTCCCACGAACGACATCTTCAGCTGCAATTGCACAAAGCATCGAGTCAACTTGATCTACCGTAGGTCGAATGATCGATGAACATGTGTACCCCAATCTTTGAATTCGGTGCCAAACCAAGTCGATGTACTCAATCGGAGTTTTTCGTTTTGATGGGATATATTTGATGCTCGATTTCAATCCAAATAAAGTATCTAACGCAAATCTAGGATAAGTCTCAAATATCAATGGCTTGTTGTATGAAGGTGGCGCGTCAATCGCATTCAATCCATAAATTACTGCCTGTTCGTTTTCAAAAACATTCCAAAAAACCGATACTCCGAGCTGGATTAAGCCTCGATACAGAACATGGTTATTCAGCAGATCGTGTCGTGTTTGCGGTAAACTTCGAGTTGGTGTATTTGCCTGTCGGTCGGCTAAGCGTGTCTTTTGACCGATAATAGGCAACCCTTGTGGACAGTCAAACCCAACACAAGATACGTCTTTACTCGGATAGGTGGGCAGTGGTGTAACAACGCTCGGAATATAGGCGTCTAATTGGAAAGCCTTCGTTTCTGTATCTAGCCACGCGATCGTACTTACAGTTCTCTCGGTTCCGCAGTCAACACCACCAACCAAGGACATTTTCTCCACCACCTGTTATGTTGGAAACCATCAGTCTCGGAAAACAAATATCGACGGATGAGGCGTTAGTAAATCGTTCTTTAACAATACATATTTTACAATACGAACAGGTAAAGGAGGCAAAGTATAATGATTCATTTGGAATGGGATACGAGAAATGCGCTATCGTTTTTGGAAGAAATTTCAGACATAAGTTCAATAAACATTGCTTCAGCTTTCCTGGAGCTTACCGGTGTGGGCTGGATCGAAAAATTGGTTGATAAAAACAACCTGACAATAGATAAGGTACGACTCTATTTATCTGATGAGTTTTCCCGAAATAAACCTAGCGAACTCCTCAAACGGCTCTCGTCTATTGCGCAAGTGTAATTATATGCGGAGCAAAACTACATGCCAAAGTCATTTCGTTGCACACCGATAAATCCAGCTACACATTTGTCGGTTCTGCCAACTTCCCGGACTTTTACAAACAAGATGAGCCGGGTTGGAATCCAGCTTACAAAAGACCTGGTCTCCCAGTGACGACACCCTCAAGTCTGTGGATGCAATCGTAGAAGCTGCGGTAACTCAGATGAACCTCCTCGTATACCATAAATGTTCGTTTGTTCGGTCTCGATCTTGGCAGTATTCCCGTCCGGGATCAAATCGATCCCTCTGCAAAAGTTAAGTTCCAGACACACTCAGCTGGACTCAAGTTTTTAAGGTAAAGATCCAAATGAGGTACGGCGCGTGAACCAACAGACGCTTGGCATCGCGCGCACCATCGCGGCGCTCGACGGCCGGCATACCGCCCGCAAGGCGGATGTGGAAGAAGCCGTTCTCTTGCGCAACCGGGGAAATCCTTAGCTGGTTCGAACGAGGAGAAAATCCGCGCCGGGGCATTCGAATCGGTCCCACCTGTGGAGATACTAGACGAAGATATCACTGGCGAATCCCTTTACACTGTGGAGAATGAGACACCTTGGAGGACAGCAAATCAAGTGTGTTTTGCGGCATGAGTGTTGGCATCAACAAGCCAAAACTCTGTCTCGTAACCGAAGTATCATGGCATGTATAGCCCCGTGCTGTATATCGCCATGATGCTTGAAGTGGAACACTTCTCCGAGATGTCTCCCCCCACCCCTGACCATGCCTATTGCTCACGGGCCCTTCCTATTGGAGACACATCTGGGGTCTACTTATTGTACCAAGGCTGTTATGGTTGCAGATGAACAGTGGGTAAAACTGCATTCGCAATGTTCTGTGGTCCCCAAATCTCCTTTACTGTATGATTTCACATTGCTGACCTCCTCGTGTTGTTTACAAAAGATAGACGAACTTTTTTAGCGCAAGGATTCTAAGATCCACCTGCCCCGACGTTCGACCCGGTAACTGCAAATACACCTCTTACAACCAAAGAGGTCAACCGATCCGACAAGCGAATTGGTTGACCTCATCATACGCAACTGGCCGAGAGCGACACATGGGTCACACGAGGAAAATGAATGGTTATCCATTTCCCTTGCGTGACCCATGCCACGTGTTTCTTCAAGTCAAAAGCAGGAGAACAGTCAATACGCAGATGGCCGTTCAAATCTGCGGCCGGCTCAGAACACCTGTGGTTTTGTTTCAGGATGCTCGTATCTTCTAATTCCACATGTACGTCACGGTTGCCCTGTGGGGTTTCCTGAGCTACTGCCGGCCGTCGTACCTGCACCGGAGGTGGATGGGTTGGAGGTACCCGTTGACGGTTGACCCGGCTGCGTCGATCCCCCAGACGAACCTGTTCCTGTACCGGACGTACCGGTGCCAGGCGTACCGGTGCCAGGCGAACCTGTTCCGGACGTACCTGCACCCGACGTACCTGTGCCCGATGTACCTGCACCTGACGTACCTGCACCTGACGTACCCGTGCCGGTTTCTGATGGTGAACCCGGGCTAGTCGAATTTCCTGACGACTGATCCGAAGAATTTCCCGTCGTCATCTGCGACGTATCGTTGCCCGTACTCGAATTGTTGGACACCCCTGGCGTCACACTGGTGCTGTTCGAGCTCGTGTTCGCTGAAGTGTTGCTCGTGCTCGTCGCGTTGGCGACAGACGTATTGTTCACCGCCGCCTCCCCAGTTTGCTGCGAGGACGTGTAAGTCGGTTGACTGAACTGTTCCGGAGCGGTGTTCGCTTCGGCCAGCCGAACGATATCTCCAAAGATCTTCGCGGCATTCGCCGACGGATCAAGTGGGGACATCGTCATGTGGTTCTGTGGTGTGGAAACATCGTATCCGATGTGGATGGATCCCACCATGTTCGGCGTGTAGCCGTCGAACCAGGCATCGCGAATCCAGTTCGGCTCACTGCCGTTGAGCCCGGAATCGTATTGAACCGTACCCGTCTTGCCCGCGACACCCCAGCCCGGCACTTGCGCCGCAGTCCCCGTTCCGGCATTGACGACGTCCTCCATGAGCGACGTCATAATAGACGCGGTCTGTGCGCTCATGACTGTGGTCGCTTGGGGGTGAAACTGATATATCGTCTGGCCTGCCTGGTTCACAATATTCGTGATCAGGTGAGCTTTCATCTGAACTCCCTGGTCGTCGAATGCCTCATACGCTTGAGCCATCTCGAGCGGATTCACGCCGTACTGCATTCCGCCAATCGCGACCCCGAGATGTTGTTTGTCCTGCGCAGTTAATTGAATCCCGTCCTTCTCTGCGAAGCTGGTGCCCGTTTGCAATCCTATCTGTTGCAAAAGCCAGACGGAAGCGACGTTCTGTGACCACTGCAGCGCGTACTGCAAGGTGACTTGGGCAGGTCCGCTGACCCCTTCCCAGTTCTGCGGTTCATAACCGCCCCCGAAGTCCTGCGGTTGGTTGTCCAGAATCGAGGATGGGCCCCAATTACCCGACTGAATGGCCGGCGCATACTCCATGATCGGCTTAATCGACGATCCCGGTGAGCTGTCGCTGTAGATACGGTCCGTACCTAATGGCGCGTAGCCCTCTTTACGCGAGCCAGCGGCACCTAGAATCCCGCCAGTTTTTGGGTCGACGAATACGGCCGCGCCTTCGACTTGTCCGGGAAAGTCGCTATCGTAGTCGCCGCTCCAAAAGACGTCGTCCACTGCCTGCTGAACGTTGGGATCGATGGTGGTGTAGACCTTCAAGCCACCCTCGAGCAACTGCTGTGCCGAAATCCCCTGTTTCGACGCATAATCAAACAGGAAGTTTGTGAACAACGGATGCGTGTCCCACGTAGAATCTGGTAGTGAGTGATACTGAACCCCGAGCGGCGCCTTTTCTGCAACCTGTGCGGCAGCCTCCGTAATGTACCCGTACTTCACCATATTCTCGAGGACTTGGTTTCTCCTCGCCAGGGCGGCTTTCGGGTTTTTTAACGGGTCATATGCCGATGGGGCTTGAGGCAACCCTGCTAGGAGCGCCGCTTGGTCCAACGTCAGGCTATTGGGATTTTGACTCAGGTCAACGCCAAAATACCGCATCGCAGCCTGTTGGACGCCGACCGTGTTTTCGCCCAAGAAGACTTTATTCAAGTACATCGTGAGAATCTCTTGCTTCGTGAAGTACTGATCGATATGAATGCCCATACCAATTTCCTTCAATTTGTACGTCAGCGTCTTGTTGTCGTTCAGGAACACAATTTTCGCCAATTGGTCCTCGATGGTACTCGCACCCTGATTGGCACCGTTGGTGAGAATATCGACCAAGACGGAGCGAAAGATGCTTTTGAGGTCGACACTGGACCCCGTCCAGAAATTATGATCCTCGGTCGCCACCAAGGCATCTTGAAGATTCTTTGGAATTTGGCTGTAGGTCAACGTGGTCGGCGTCGTCCCGATTTTCTCATAGACCGCACCGGTCTTATCGTAGACCACGGTTGCCTGCGGGGTAGCGGTCAATTTACTCAGCGAAATCGGCGTCATGCGCAACAAGGCGAAATATCCGATCGCACCGGCAGCAACTCCGATAAAAAATAGAGTTACGATAATCCCGACAAGTGTTTTCAGCGGCCGCCTTTTCTTCGATTTGACGGACGATTTCCTTTTGACGGACGATTTCCTTGCATCTTTCAATTCATGGTACCTCCCATTCAGGCGATTGGAAGCTCCCTATCTGCCTATCTATCACGCAAGTCCTTCGCGCCTGACGGTGTTCAACACAAAATAGACAGCAAGACGGAACGATGCTGTCGGAACGGAGACTGTCTTGCAATTTTCATGGTACGCCCTAGTTGTGGGATTTACGTGGAGATGGTATGTCAATTTTGTGACCATCTGCTCAGCTGACCTCGTGAACCGATGAACTTGCCGTCCCGGTTCGTGAATTTTTGTAAATCTGTCCAATACATAACGTGACCGATACCACCATAAGCATGGACGGAATATAGAAAATATGCGGGGAGAACCCCGAGATGAGATTCGGAACTAGGTATCCAATGAGCGCGGCAGACTGACTTAGGACGAAATACAATGAGCTGCCAAACCCCGCCCTGCTCAAAAACATACGTTGAATCATCCCCATCGCCACAATCATGATCACCGACACGAAAAAAGAGTAGATGGGTTGCACTACAAAGAGCAAAGGGAGCGACGGGTGAAACGCGTATACGCAATAGGTCACTAGGGCGCATGCCGCACCTACGGATACCACGCGCAAGTCCCCAAATCGTCTCGCCGCCATCCCGGCGACGGTCATCCAGATGAACTCAAAAACGACCTGTACGCTCCATAGACGAGCCACTAACGCGGGGTTCTTAAACAGCGAGTCGACCATCAAGGGAAGGTACAACCCGCGAATGGCATCTGCGCACAACAGCGACAAAATCGCGATGAGTACGACCCATTGCACCCCTTCTTCCGGAAGGCGCTTGGCGATGACTGGCCCTCGTCGCTCCCGGTAGAGGAGAAACAAGAAGAACATCAACGCGTAACAGACTAGGTTGCCGAGGATGACCCCGTGAAATGTCACCCACGTATACAAAGCCGTACCTAGGTAAAGTCCGATGAAGAAACCTACACTGAGTAAGGTCCGCAGCCAGACGATCCCGATTTCTGCGATGTCCGGCGCTTCAAGAGCCAAATGGCTCCTCGCCATCGCGTACAACTGGCCGATGATGGCCCCTGACGGGGCGGTCGATAGAATATAAAACGTCACGGCGCTTGCGAACCCGCTGGCGTGATCGTACCCGATGAGACCGAAGACACTTACGGCTGACGCGACAACCGGGAGTATTTTTCGATGTGCCATCTTGTCGCTCCAGAGCCCACTAAAAAACGTGATCACGACATTGACAACCAACGCGATAGCCACCACTGCGGAGATCTGGAACTTGACGAGGTGGACGCCATCCTTCAGATAAATTGCGTTCATCGGGTTTAATATCCCCGTGCCGCAACCGTACACGAGCATCGCGGCTAGTAACTTCCACGCACCCTGGACCCGAAAGAACCGCTGTAACGCCATTAGGATTGACATATCACGCACGTGCTCCTCACCCTGAAATCCGCGCAGAGACGATATCATATCGACAGAATCAAGCGACATCAAGCAGAGTGAGATCCCACGCAGGACAGCTCTCAGATGGAAACACTGCTGGTGCTAATCGGGTTCACGAGCACGTTCCCACTCGAATCAACCGCCAAATCCCCTGCCAACTGCGCGCTGGACAACTCTTTCACGAGGGCCGAACTTCCGTTTCCGTTCTCGCGATAAACGGAAGTAACCAGCCCATCCGCATTGATTTTCCCATAGTATAACGAGTTCCCCGAGACCGTGATGAGCGCTGCGTCCGCCTGTGCCAACTGAGGGGTCGCCAAGTACTCCGGACTGTCTGCATTGTCCGTACTGGACTGATCGAGACGGAAGATGTTCCAAGTTCCATCGCTGCGCGATTCGACGTACAAATCCTTGCCGGTTGGCGACATCGCGATATTCTTGATGTATCCATCACTGAATGGAACGCTTTGTACGTTTTCCATCGTACCGATGTGGTAGAGCGCACTCGACCCACTCGACGTGATCAAGACGAATACGTCATTGGTTTGCGTACTATATGCGACTTTCGAGATCACCGCGTCTGGAGCGAGCGACGAAAATTGCGGCACACTTGCAGCCGTCTGATTGGCCTGGTCTCCATTTGACACGTATACGGTGTTCAGTTCCAAGTCACCTGGTGCCTTTTGCTCACCCACAAACAATTCCTCTTCGCCCAGCCAACTCACGTACTGCACGGGGTACAAGTTCGTCGCCTCACTCACCTGCTTGCCAGATGGCAAGTCTTCCACGTGCAAAACGTACGATCCATCGGAATTACTCTCTACATACGTCGCGTATTGTCCATTCGGTGAGACCGTAACCCCCTGATAGTTCTGCTTCAGTTGTTGCACTATATGGGTCGATTCTGGGGACAATTTCGACGACTGATCGGCCATCTGTTGAATTTCGTTGGCCGCGTCTGCGTTCTGCGCATTAAACAAGGAGTTGTAGTGCCACAAGAAGCAAATCTGCAATCCAGACAGCGCGACGACAAACCATAGAAATAGTCGAAACAAGCTCCGTTTGCCAGCCATGCTTACTGCCCCCCGCTTTCTGGCATGACCACGAATGAAGTGGCGACACTGCGTGCCCCTGTCAAATCAACTGGCGTGTTGACCAACTGATTGTTGTAAACCATGGTCGTCGACGACCCACCGTCGAGATCAGCCGCAATCACGGCGTTGTACTTCAGCATCAGAGCCGTCATGTCGGCAAGCGAGGCACCCAGGTGCCCAAATTGACCACGGCCGTCTGTCACAATGAGAATCACCTTACCGTCGCTGGTCTGACCAATCGCCGATCGCGGATTGTACCCCTGATCTGCAGTTTGGACCGGTTTCCCATTCATGACCAAAACTGGGCCAAAACTGAGTGCTTCGCGAACGCCCTCCTGCTGAAGATCCGCGAGCGAGTAGTCGCCAGCGATCAGTTGTCCACCCTGCGTGAACGCAATTTCCGCGTAGCGTTGATGGGAGTTGGCTCCAGTGATCACTTTGCCATTGCTAATGGTGATCCCGAGCGGATTCGCACCGGTTCCCTGTTGGTTGTTATCGGAGAACGCTCCGCCGTTGATCCCCGCTACCGCTCCGGCATCCGCGACCATCTGTTGAACCGTCTCACCTTGTTTGCCAAGGTATTTGGTCGTTTCCACCCTGATTCGCTGCGGATCGCTTATCACCATAATGTGTGCGGTGTAAGTCTGTCCCTGATACGTGTAAGTTTGAATAGAACCACTATGGTTATCAAAATTCTGCGTTTGAATCTGGCTGATTGGGATGGTCTGCGATACCATTCCCCCGTTCGCCAAAGCGTGCGCTTTGATCACCGATTCCGGTAGCGTAAAGAGAGAAAGTGGCCGCAAGAGATAGCCGTGTCTCGTTTCATCGACCGTATCAATCACGTAATTGCGAACCGACGGGAACGGCCCATGAAAAATCCACAGTGACGTCGAAACGAGAAAATAAACGAAGCACGACACAAGAAACACGACCCAACGAAAAGACAGCTTCCGTGGCTTTTGCGGCTTCTGTGGTTTCCGTGGTCTCTGTCGCTGTGATCTCCTTCCCTGATCCGCGTTCGTCGACCATGTTTGGGGTTGGTATGAAGACAGATTCATTTCCACCACTCACCTACTTCATCAGTGATTTGCGAATACATCCAATCGGAATTTACCGTAATCTATCATCGCGTTGCCGATTCTGCAACGCGCCATTTCCAATCTCACTCCGACGATACCAACACATCTATAGAACACCATTCCCTAGATATTAAATGTTTTGGTTATCGCCCAACAACAACTAATGTACCACACACGCCATACGATAGGACGCACAACTCGCGTCTTACGGATGAGCTCCGTGCAC
This sequence comes from Alicyclobacillus fastidiosus, assembly GCF_026651875.1. Lineage (GTDB taxonomy): Bacteria > Bacillota > Bacilli > Alicyclobacillales > Alicyclobacillaceae > Alicyclobacillus > Alicyclobacillus fastidiosus. The sequence continues at coordinate 3,720,787 of NZ_CP104067.1, forward strand.
CAGTCACAGAACCTGGTCACGACTAGACGGAGACATTTTGAATTATACCTGGTCAAATCAAGAGATGAGTTGGAGATACTTTGGAGTTTTCATGGAGATGGTTCTCAACAGGGTGCTTACGAAAGATGCATCGCTCATCACAGAGCGGATACCACGGAAGGATTTTAGGGAACAAAAATCAAAAAAGGCGCCCGAAGGCGCCTTGGGGTGTTTACTTCAGGTTGGACTTGTACTTTTCCGTATCTGCTGCGAACGAAGCGAGACCTTCTGCCGTTTTTGGGTGCTTGGTCAGGGCCTCGATGACTTTGTAAGGCATCGTACCGACGTTTGCGCCAGCGAGTGCCGCATCCTCGACGTGATCGACGCTGCGAATCGAAGCAGCCAAGATGTTGGTTTTGATGTCGTGCTCGCGGAAAATCGCAGCGATTTTACCAATCAGCTCGACACCGCTGCCCTTCGCTACATCCTCCAAGCGGCCGATGAACGGAGAAACATATGTAGCACCGGCGCGTCCTGCGAGGAGAGCCTGTGCTGCTGTGAACACCAATGTGACGTTGGTCATGATGCCCTTGTCCGTAAGAATGCGGCAAGCTCTCAAACCATCAGGCGTCATTGGGAGTTTTACAGTCACATTCGGCGCGATCTCGTGGAAAGCGAGACCTTCTTTGACCATCTCTTCGGCGGTTTCTCCGAAGACTTCGGCACTGATGGATTCGACGCCCTTGCAGTATTCAACGATTTCGCGAATCCGATCCTCGTAACGAACGCCCGTTTCCTTTGCAATCAAAGATGGGTTGGTGGTCACACCAGCGAGAATGCCCATATCGTAAGCTTTTTTAATCTCTTCAAAATTCGCGGTATCGACAAAAATTCTCATGTAAAATTCCTCCTAAAGAGAGTTAACTTACTTTTGATATCCTGGTTTACCCAAGAGTTGGAACATCTTTGTTTTGTAATTCTCCACACCTGGCTGGTTGAATGGGTTCACGCCCATCAACAGTCCACTCATCGCACAAGCTCGCTCAAAGAAGTAGAACAGTTGGCCAAGCGTGTACTCGGACCTATCTGGCACTTGGATGAGGACGTTTGGCACACCGCCTTCGGCGTGTGCACTTTGGGTAGCCAACCGCGCCTTGTCGTTCACCCATACCAGCGACTTGCCGGCGAGGTACTCAAGGCCATCCTCCATGTTTTGCGCCGACGGGACATCGACATTGTGCGTTCCATTTTCGATGTGAACAAACGTCTCGAACAGGTTGCGGTAACCCTCTTGAACGAATTGTCCCATGGAGTGAAGGTCAGTGGTGTACCCGACCGACGCTGGAAACACACCTTTTTGGTCCTTGCCCTCACTCTCCCCGTACAACTGCTTCCACCATTCGGCGAAGTAGTGCAGCGCCGGTTCAAAGTGCGCGAAGATCTCGGTCACATACCCTTTACGGTACAGCGCATTTCTCAATACAGCATATTTGTACGCCGCGTTCTCGGAGAGCGATGCAGAGCCAAATTCCTTTTCAGCATCCGCTGCGCCTTGAAGCAGCTTCTCAATATCGACGCCAATTGCGGCGAGTGGCAACAGTCCAACCGGGGTCAGAACCGAGTAGCGACCACCTACGTCATCTGGAATGACATACGTTTTGTACCCTTCGTCGGTGGCAAGCTTGCGCAGTGCGCCCTTGGAAGCGTCTGTGGTTGCGACAATGCGGCGTTTTGTCTCTTGTTCGCCGTACTGTTCAATCAGCCACTGACGAATCAGGCGAAAGCCAATGGCAGGCTCCGTGGTCGTCCCCGACTTGGAGATGACGTTGACATATACCTGCTTCCCTTTGAGCACCGTCAACAAGTCGGATACCGCATCCGCGGAAATGTGGTTCCCAAGAAAATAGATCTCTGGGCCGCCGCGTTGTTCCTTGGACAGCTGGTTGTAGTACTCCGGCTTGACCCACTCGTAAGCAGCTCGCGCTCCAAGATACGAACCGCCGATGCCAACGACTACGAGAGCATCCGCCTTTTCACGGATTTCCTTGGCCGTCTCAAGAATGTCCGCAACACCTTCTTGCAACGTCCTCGACGCTAAATCCAGCCATCCTAGAAAGTCTGCACCAGGCGTGCGTTTCTGTTGTAAGTCATCGTGCAGAGCGTTGACCGCAGACTGGGCGTTCGAGATCTCTTCCTCTCCTAAGAAGCCGTTGGTGTACGTCAAATCGAGCTTCAACATAAGAATCCCCCTACTTCGGGTCCTAGCGGAACCCTTCTGATACTGCTGGCCCTGGAACCAGACATTACGTAAACAATGGAAGCCACTCCAAAAACGATTCTAACACTTCCGCGCCGAGGATACCTCGTCTTCGCGCGTAAAAAATGAAAACATCACCCACGAATCATCTTTGTAAAGTGCGCTTTACCACAAGAATCTATGTACTCCCAGCGATTCGACAGCGGCTTTTGAAGTGCGGGCACGGCAAGTGGGGAACATGTGCCGGCATTCACTCAAACGCAAACCGCAAATAATTTGTTTACATAAAGTAAGTTATAAGGGCAAATTTAATATAGCACTAAATGAATCGTTGATCCAAACTCGCCGGAAAACGCGTGAAATGCAATCAGGGAAGCACAGGAACCGTTTGGTTCCCTGTACTTCCTGAGGCTGTGTGTTCGGCCCCTGTTACGAGTACCGGAGCTGGACCATGCCGACACTGAAGAAGACGATCGCGAAGCCGGCCAAGACCGTGAGCGGCCAGAGAATTGCGGAGAACGTAACACCGCTGTGCGCAGCGGTTTGGAAAGCGCTCAGTGCCCAGCTTTGCGGCATGAACCAGGCGATGTGCTGCATCCACGTGGGCTCTAGGTCCAACGGCCAGTAAGTCCCCGCTATCATGCTCGAAATCGAGGCGATGAACCCGCCCGCCGTCATATGCTGTTCCTGCGTTTTGACAAGGCCCGACACACACAGAGCCAAACCGGTAATGGCGAAGATGTACAAGGACACCGTGATGGCCATCCACCCGTTAAACGGGATACGAACGTGGAACAAGAGACGCCCGGTCAAGATCATGATCAGATATTGTACCCAGCCAACGACGAACAAGGATAACCCGTAACCAGTCAAGACACTCGTTCTACTGGACGGAGTCGTCTTTAGGCGCGACCAGGTTCCGCGCACTTTTTCTTGAAGGATGTTGCCAGTAGATCCAAACAGGACAAAAATGATGAACATCACGGCAAAGCCGAGGACGGACCGCTCCCTGTCGCCCAGCGGATCGGCTTGCAATCGACCACCACTCAACGTTTCCACGGTCGTCGCAACGGCCGGATGGATGTCGTTTGCCTGTCGCATGCCCAGTACAAATGCGCGCTCCTTCTGCTGCACGTCCAATTGCCTGCTCCCCTGTGCCTGAACGAGGGCAACTTGCCCTGCGAGCGCCCACTGACGAAGCTGGTTTTGCAAGTCGGACGCCGAGGAAACAGAATTGTTTTGCCCGATGTTGGGAGAGACGACACTTTGGATGGTGAGCGGTTGATGCGATATCGCCTCTGCTGCCAAGCCGGATGGGAAGGCAATCACGACATCCGTCTTAAAATTGCGCAGGTCATCAGACGCCTCGCGTTCTGAAATCACCTGAACAGAATCGCTCCCACTGTGCTCCATCTCCTGAATGAAGCCGCGAGACACGGGGGTGTTGTCGTGATCGATGACCGATACATTCAGCTTGGAGTCGCCCTGTGAGTACGGGAGCACACCGAACACGAACGTAAATACAACTGGCAGCATCAACATCCAAATGACGTTCCCGCGGCTGCGCATGAGCTCCAGGAGCGTTCGCTTGAGGATAGCGAGACACGCGTTCATCCTGCCACGCCTCCCCTCTCCAGCATGCGTCCATAGCGAAGGCTTCCGACAAACCCAAAGACGACGCCTAAACACACTAGATAGACGATGGGAACGAGCAGGGCACTGGTCTGGATGCCCATCACGCAGTTGACCATCGCCGTAAGCACCTGCCCATTTGGCAAGATGCGTCCAACCAGCTGCATCAGTTGCGGAAATCCGTATATCGGATAAAAACTGCCACCCAAGATAGCGGCGATTTGCCCGCCAATTTGACCGAGGGAGTCCATGACCCTCAGATTGTCGACCCAGCTTCCGACGGCCACTGAAATGCCAGCTAGTGCAACGGCATACGCAATGAGAATCATGGCGACCTGATAGACTGGCCCCAGATGAATGTTGAGCACAAATCGGAAACATAGGAGTAGACTCGCTCCGTAGAGGACGAGAATCACAAAATTAGACACCAAGTGCCCACTGGCAATCGCGTACGCGAGGCGGGAGACGCCATCATCCGCCGGTACAGGTCGCCTTGCTTATCGCGAACCATCGCGCCTGCGCGGTTGATAGCATAAGTGAGCATAAACATCACCATCATGCCGACGGCGTAGTACGCGCCTGTCGTCACCGGTTGGAGACCCGAGGAGACGGGCTGAATTTGGGCGCTTGGCACTGTCGCCTCGCTCCTGGGCAGCGCATGTGAAACGTACATGGCATTCGCGACAGATTGCCCATAGGATTGAACGATGCTTTCGACGACGGAACGCTCCGTTTCGTGGCCCCCACTCGATTCCACGTGTACCGTGGCCACGTGCCCTCGCTCAATGCGCTCTGAATAGTCCGCCGGTATCCAAACAACCACGTTGGCTTTGTTCGAAGTCGTATCGAGTCTCGCGGCCGACAGACTTGGCACTTGGTGCACCTCGATTTGCCCCGTCTGTTTCGCGAGCTCGCCGACCAGCTGTTTTCCCATGCTCCCGGTATCCTGGTTGTAGACGGCAACCGGAAATGCGGGAATGGTGGGATTGCTGCCGAAGATCCCGCCCAACGCGAAGCTCAAAACCGCTGTGATGAGGATGGGCATGGCGAACAACATGACCATCGCCTTCCTATCTCGCCATAACCCCAGCAAATTCACCTCCGCCATCTTCATTGCGAGTCGGGTGGTCATGGGCTGACACCATCCTGTCCGTCGCGCAATTGCCGACCGGTCAAGTGCAGAAATGCGGTTTCGAGGTTGGGCTCTTCGACGTCGATTTTCACAGGTTGGATGCCGTGGCGACTCATGACCATGACCGCCTTGCTCACGGCTGTCGCCGCATTTGTGCTCTGCAGGACGAGCGTGTTTCCATTCACTTGCACCTGTTTGAGCGTGAGGTCCTGCTGCAACTCTGAAATAACCGGTTTGAGTTCCCCGTGCACCTCCATCGTGATGGTCGCCAACGTTCCGGCCAAGTGCCTCACGTCGTCCAGGTCGCCGTACGCGATGACCTGACCGTGGTCCATAATGGCTAAGCGCTCACAGAGAAACTGAACTTCCTCCATGTAGTGACTGGTGTAGATGACGGTAATACTCAAATCCTTGACAGTTTCAAGAATGTGGTTGCGCGATTGGGGGTCGATACCAACCGTCGGTTCGTCCATGATCAAGATTTCCGGACGATGAATCATGCCAACCGCGATGTTCAGCCTCCGCTGCATACCACCTGAATACTTTTTTACGAGTTGTTTGCTGTTTTCCTCCAAACCCGCAACCTTCAGGCACCACGCTACGTTGTCTTTCAGTTTGGCCCCAGATATCCCGTATACTGTTCCCCAAAATTCGAGATTTTCGCGGGCGTTCAGCATCCCGTACAAAGCGATGGTTTGGGGGACCAGGCCGATCCGCCGTTTCAAATACTTGGGATGTTTGCGCATAGTCTTGCCATCGATGGAGATCTCCCCTTCATCCGGCGAGACGAGCCCCGTGATCATGGAGATGGTCGTCGACTTCCCAGCCCCATTAGGACCGAGCAGGCCAAATGAATCCCCCTGGTTGACCTGGAAGCTGACATTTTTGACAGCCGATTTGCTGCCAAAGCGTTTGGATAAGTGACTGACTTCCAACATGTGTCCGTGCCTCCTCGTTCTTCAGCTCTTAGCACTAGCTTAACGCGCTCACAAGGAGGACACATGTGCTAAAGGATAGAAAAAAAGACGGCTATTTGGCCGCCTCCTCGAGGATGGGCATGACAAAAGTCATGGGGGTACAGAAATGTCCGGGTCTCGATGAGTTTACGGAAGTCGACCGTAGCCATGCCGGACTGCATACAGAGCGACTTGTGTCCGATCCCGCAAACTCAACTTGGCGATCAGATTACTGACGTGATTTTTCACCGTCCCTTCCGTGACGTGCAGGTATTGACCGATCTCGCGGTTCGACATACCTTGCGCGAGGCAGTTGAGTACTTGCGTTTCTCTGTCGGTCAATAAAGCTGTCTTATCCGGCTCGGGAACCGACGCCCCTGGTTCCACTGCGCCCCCTTGCTGATGAACAGCCGCCAGAAACGTCTTGGCGATAGTCGGTGGTAAAATCGCCCCGCCGCGCACGGCTTCGCGAATGCCTTGTGCGATGGATTCTGCCGGCATGTCCTTGAGGAGGTACCCGACTGCCCCGGCGGAAAGCGCACCGACGACATCTGCCCGGTCGTCGTACGTCGTCAGCATCAGCACCTTGATGTGCGGCTGTCGAAGTAACACTTCGCGGGTCGCTGTAATGCCATCGACGTGTGGCATCCGGATATCCATTAAAATTACGTCGGGTTGGTGAACTAACGCCTCGATGACCTCGCTACCGTCGCTCGCCACGCCGACCACGAAAATTCCATCCTCTAATTCGAGAAGCGTTCGCAAACCTTCCCGCATCAACCGTTGATCATCGACAATCAAAACGCGTATCACCCGAATGCCCCTTTCCAAGTCGGCAACTGCGCCACGAGTCGAAAGCCAACGCCTGGGTCGGATTCGACAACGATGTCCCCACCGTATTGCTGCAGGCGTTGCTGCATGGAAGAAAGTCCGAAACCAAAGACGAGCTCAGCACTGCCTTTGCCGTTATCCACGACCACCAACTCAACGCCGCTCCCGGCCTTGCGCAAATCCATATGCACACGTGTGGCTCGTCCGTGGCGCTGCGCATTGGTCAGCGCCTCCTGAACGACGCGATATAAGACGGCCAGCACCTCAGCCGGAAGCGAGTCCAAGGCGGCATCGACCTGGAAGCTAGTTTGCATACTCGTCAACTTGGTAAATTGCAGTGCCAAGCGGCGCAGCGAAGTAATGCCCTCGTCAGCCTCCGTGCGCCGAATGGAGCGTACGGACGTACGAACCTCGTCAAGTGCTTCTCGTGCCAGCGCTTCGCAGACGACCAGATTTTCCAGGCTGGTTTCCCGGTCTGCATCCTGCGTCCAAATCCTTCTGGCCGCTTGTAGTTGAACAAAGAGTGCCGTCAATCGATGCGCGACCGAGTCGTGGATTTCGCCAGCGATGCGGTTTCGCTCTTCGGCAGTAGCTAAGTGATATACCTTGTCCGCATAATCATTCAGTTGATGGTTCACGATTTCCAGTCGCTTCGCCTGTTCTTGTACCTGTGTCACCGCCTGCAGCAACTGCTGCCGTTCACGCGTCTGGATCTGCAGCAAAAAAGCAAATGCAGTACCAATCAAAATGATGATGGCATATAGACAAACGACGAACCACCAAGCCACGGGTGCGTCGCCGAACTGCCCGGCAACCCGCCAATGGACGTCCAGGTGAATCATCCACACCATCTCGACAAAGGGAACACAACTGATCAACCACTGCCACCTGTCGATACGATACAGGGAGGTGTACGTAAGCAAAGTCGGGAGCGCCATCAACACCGCGGGGCCAAGTGGAGTCCAGGTGAGGAGAACCGCGCTAAACAGCGAAATGACCCCACACTCCACGAGGATAAAGGTGCGTTCTACTCGTCGCCAAACCCTGTCGTCGCGCCACGCGATCAAGATCAGATTGGTTCCCACGAGCGCGACTGTACCAATCGCAAGCACCGCTCTCTGCCACGGCAGCTCGGGAAAATTCGTATAGTACACAACCAGCGAGAACTGGGCAACGAGTCGCAACGCCAGCCAAATGCCGCGATGTCCTCGCTGTGTGAGGGGCGGGGATGCGTCATTTTTGCCTAAGCTTTCGTTCATGTAACATCGCTCCGCAAACGACCGGCCACAGCAACGGTCACAGCTTGCTTACGTTGTTTCCACGTCATACGTCTGAGTACCTCGCGTCGATAGTCTCCTTCATCCACCGTACCGGATTAAAGGGACATCACAATCTTTCGTACCACGGCGGTCTATGAGAGACCGCGTATAAACAAAACCACCCGCAGAGGGTGGCATTCCATCTCTTTAGATCACAATCCGGTTACGACGAGCGCGAAAAATAGAGCTATCCCGACGGTCACCCAACCGACGGCCGGTCACGCTCACCCTCAATTTACCACCCTCGGTGAGATTTGCAATAGGTACTCGAACACCTTTAAAACGACTGCGCTTGCTTCACAGTCACACTGGGCACCGGCATGGCGATCCGAACCTCGGTTCCGGAGTTGACTTCACTCTTGATGCTCACGCTGCCCTTGTGCTCAGAAATGATTCGATGTGTAACCAGCAAACCCAATCCCGTGCCGTGAGGCTTCGTGGTATGAAACGGCTCCCCAAGTTTGCGCAACTGGTCCGACGGGATACCACAGCCGTGATCGACAAATCGAAGCTCTGCAGAGTCGCCGACTTGATCCACGTAGATTTCGATCTCCCCGTTGTCATCACTGGCCTCAATGGCGTTTTTCAGGATGTTCATAAACACCTGTTTGATCCGGTGCTCCACACACGGAATGACGAGTTCCTTGGCGCTAAAGCGCCGGACCAACCGAATATTTCGAAGGACCGCCTGCGTCTCCAGGAGCAAGGCGACGTGTTCGAGCATTTTCACAATATCTTTGTTTTCGTATTTGACAGCCTGTGGTTTGGCAAGGGTCAATAGTTCTTCGACAATGGAATTGACCCGATCAAACTCGTGTAACATCACATCCGTGTATTGATACGTCTTTTCCGGATTGTTTTGGATGATCTGCGTAAATCCGCGCAAAACCGTCATTGGATTTCGCAGTTCGTGAGCGATTCCGGCGGCCAATTGCCCGGCGACCGAGAGTTTTTCCGATTGCAGCAGGAGTTCACTGGTCCGAACCCGCTCCGTGATGTCCCGTTCGATGGTTGAAACAGCGACGATATCTCCATCTGCATTGCGGATTGGGGACAATGTGACACTCACGTCGATTGACTCGCCATCCCTGCGCCTACGCGCGGTTTCACGAGAGATTTGACATCCGGATTGGCAAACGGACTGCAGCCATTCACGGACCTCGTCGTTCCATTCTGAAAGCGGCAAAAAGCGGCCGCCACACTCGCGTCCCGACCAGCCATACATCGCCTCGAACGCCTGATTCGTCCGCAACAGTACTCCGTTGAGATCGAACAGGCAAATGGCGTCGGCAGAGCAATTAAAAATGGATTCAAATTCTTCTTTTAGGGTTTTGACTTCCTGTTCATGTTGTTTGCGCTCCGTGATATCGCGTCCAATCACGAGTACGCGGTGCCGACCTCCATTCGTCCGATAGATGGGTATTGTGATGGTGTCAAACGTGCGAGGACGTGAATCGATAGGCGTATAACTAGCTTCTTCGCGTATCGGTGCACCGTGTTCCCAAACCAACGTGTCGTCTTCATGAACGAGGGTCGTGGCTGCACAGCTAGTCCCCATGATCTCAGTCATCGTCTTGCCGTACCAGGACTTTTTTTCTATTGAAAAGAGTTGTAGCGCGGTTTCGTTTGCCTCTAGCCATCGACCCTTGTCGTCCTTGAACAATACGACGTCAGGCATGGCGTTGATCAGCGTGTAGAGCTGTTGTTCGCGCTCGCGCTGCGCCTCCTCCGCACGCTTCCTATCGGTGATATCCGTGCTCACGGAAATAAATTGGTGCGGTTTTCCTTGATCGTTCAGAAAGGGTACAACAGTGGATTGCACCCACAGTTGATCACCTTTTTTGCTACGGCTCTGAATTTCACCGCTCCACACTCGTCCGTTCGATAGCGCCGTATACATCTCGCGCTCGATGTCAGGCTTCAATTCCCCGTCGATAAGTGTCTGATAAGACTGTCCGAGAACCTCTTCACTAACAAATCCTGTGATTTTGCAATACTTATCATTCACATACATCAATCGCCCATCTTGGTCGATGATGGTCACGATGCACGCTTCACTCAATGCGACCTGAATGTCCGTCAACACTTGCAAAGCATGTGTGAGCTCCGCCTCTACGCGTCGAAACATACGATCCCCTCGCCTACACTGTGACCTTAATCAAGAAAATGCGTTCTCTATACCAGTTTGACCGGATGTTGATATTCTCAACCCTCTAAATGTTTATGCACCAACGTGTCTGCATTATCCGAAGCGTGAATATCTGCCACCGCGGTCTAAAACTACTCGCAAATAGGAGATTCAAGATGCTCTACCACACAGAGTGGCTCAACTATATTTCTCAGAAAATTATATTTTATCCCTCCGTGCGACGATTTAGGGCACGTTTCGACATCGATCAACAGCTCAACAGCGTGCTGGCTTCCGAAATTCGACGCAACGGCAACTATGGTGCAATGATTTGAATAGCGGCCGCAGGGCGGGTTCAAAATGACATCACATTGCATACACTACAGAAACCACAGCCCCCTTTTCGCATTCAGATCACGTCCCAAGGCCATCTAATCCTAAAGCAGGTTGCACTTCCTGCACGAGTAGGGTTAAATTAGCTGTTAAGGTACCAATCTCACATCGCCTCAACGGAAATTCGGCACGTAACGCGTTCCGATCCAGCGTTGCTTTACGCTCATGTTACGTGCAAAACATCTGTTCCTACAGATAGCCAATAGAATCTTTGCGCCGACTACTAGTTTCGACATCCTTCATGTGAGCAAATCTATATACTGAGTGTACCCGTTGAGCGGCTTCGAGAGAGTTTATCACTCACTTTATCAAAGTGGCGATTTCAATCTAAATAGGGAGTTGTGCAGATATGACGTGGACTCAAGGCCAACCACCTCGAGTAAATCAATCACCGTTTATCGATCCGACGAAAGAGCCCGGCAATCCAAATATGAAACCCAATGACCGACGAAACAACCGCAATCCACGCGCTCCACAAGGTGCACCGCGCTACCAGCAGAATGTCGACAACGTCGCTGCGACGTTTACGCAAGAAGGACTACAAACGTTCTCGACGATTTTCTCATCGGCCGTGGAAGCGGCTATTGCAAAGGCCCTCCCAGACATCGTGGAACGCGCAGTGGAACGGCAGATGAGAGACTTACTCCAGCAAGCTGTCACGGATATCGAACGCATCACCAGAAGTCTTGCAACCCAGATCGAATCGTTTGCGCAATCCTCTGCGCAATCATCCTCGCACGCAGGTGCGCCCGAGGTGTCGGTGGTTGAAACGGAACATGCGAACGAAACCTCTGACGATACGCCCTTGCCGGCCGTGAGTGTCCTGTCGGAAGCGCCTGAAGTAGATAACGAGATTCCTGCTCGCCCTAGCGAAGTGGATGAGCAATCAGCGGATGCGAAGTCAGATACGGTAGACCACGCAAGTGAGTCGAGCGCGAGTACGAACACTCAAACTGGACGCGTCGCCCAGGAAGTTGAGCTGGTCGTGCACACGCTGCGAGAGATCGGGCGTCCAGTCAAATCCGATGAACTGCGTACATTGACCCAAGACGTCCAATGGGGCAGTAATCCGTCGGTAAAAATGAGCAGTATCATCAACAAGTCGAACGGACAAATCGTACGGGTGGGCCGTGGAATTTACCAGTACAAGGCTTAACATCACAAATGGCCATACCTCATGATGTCGGCATGAGGTATGGCCACGCTTCTCGGCGCCTGTCAACTGGCATTTGGTATCTACCCGGCGCTTTCGGACATGATATGCGGTGAGTAGACAAACCGGGGGTGTCACACATGCCAATCCCTTCTCATGGCGAAGAACCGATACCGAATTCACATGGTGTCCCGCCTTCATTTCATTTCAACGAAACTCTGGGAGCGAATGACATCGACCTGCGAGAAACGGAAACCGATATCACCATTCACGCCGCGTTACCTGGTATGGAGAAACTCGACGACGTCTACGTGATCGTCTCACCTCACGCCGTTCATCTATACCTTAAGCCACACCAGCAGGGCGGGGACCACCCCTATCGAACCATCGCACTGCCGACGGCCGTCGACGAGGCGTTTGCGAGCGCAGTGTTCACGAACGGGAAGCTCTGCATCAAAATCCCCAAGTTGAATCTAACGTTTGACTAAAACAGGGGAGCCTCCATCGGCGGGCTTTCCTGATCGATGGGTAGAACGATGTCGACCGTGGTTCCCGAGCCTTCGTCGCTGTGGATTTTCATGGTCCCGCGGTGCGTCTCAACGATACGATAACTTACCATCAAACCCAGACCCGTTCCGGTGTCCTTGTTTGTATAAAACGGCTCCCCAAGTTTTGGAAGCCTATCTTCGGGGATTCCAGGCCCATTGTCGACGATGCGAATCAACACGTGGTCACAGCCCTGTAAAAGCACGTATACTTGAATGGCTCCGCCGACCGGCACCGCCTCGACGGCGTTCTTCACCACGTTTAGAAAGACTTGCTTCATCTGATTGGAGTCGCAGTGGATAGCCGGGACTTGCTGGTGAATCACCGGCGACACTGTGACATTTTTCATCACGCACTGCGTACTCATCAGGCTAAGCACGTCGTTGAGTACGTCTGACACGTTCTTGCGCTCAAACGTCGGTTGGCTCGGCTTGGCGGCCAGTAACAATTCATCGATGATCCGGTTGATCCGGTTTAACTCTGACAACATGATATAGCAGTAATGCTCATTTTGGCTCTGTTCGGCCAGGAGTTGCACGAACCCCTTCAACGCCGTGAGCGGATTCCGAATCTCGTGCGCGACGCCAGCGGCAAGCTGCCCGACCACCGCCAGCTTGTCCGCTTTGCGAATGAGCTCTTCCGACTCCGTTCGCTCGGTGATATCGAGCAGTGTCCCGATAATCACGGGTTTTCCATGAAAACTCGTCCGAGTGCCGTGCACCTCTATGTCGATGACTGTCCCGTCTTTGCGCAGCCCCTTCATCTGATAGCGCATACTATCGACTTCTCCATCGAGGCGCTTTCGAACATTCTCTCTACATAACTCTAGGTGTTCAGGTGTAACGAGATCCCACGCCCACAGGCCGATCATCTCGTGCTCGGCGTATCCAAAAATCTCGGCCATCCTCGGATTCACAAAACGATATATGTGGTCCTCAATGATATATACGCCGACCAGAGACTCTTCGACGATGGTGCGATATTTCGTTTCCGCCTCCATCAACGCCATCTCCGCTCGCTTGCGCTCCGTAATATCGCGGGAAATCGTCGAGACAGCAACGACGTCCCCCTCGTTGTCAATCACAGGAGACACGGCCACACTGATGTCTGTCCACTGTCCATCTTTTCCGATTCTCCCCGTCTCGGTATGGACGGTCTCCCCTTGCAGAGCCGAGCGAACCCACATGGCCCATTCGGGACAATCCAAGTAAAAGGGGCGATACTGACCAATTAGATCGGCTTTTGCGCAGCCGTACATCTGTTCGAAGGCCGTGTTAACACGCAGATATCGTCCATCCCGGTCGATGACCGCGATGCCGTCCGCGCTGCTGCTGATAAACGATTCGTATAGACCTTTCGCCGCACTGAGCTCTCGTTGAGCCTCGATATGCCCTGTCAAATCCTTGGCAATCGAAAAGACACCTGTAACGGCGCCCTCAACCACCACAGGGACACTGTTGATGCTCAAGTGTACCCGCCGCCCCTCTCGATTGTGAATGGCGATTTCATACGATTGGGAACTACCTGCAAGTACCTTTGCCTGATGGGCGGCAGCTTTCTCCGTATGTTCTGACACCACGAGCGCCCGACGACTCGCTGCTGAATTCAAGTCTTCTGGGCAATACCCAGTGATCGCCTGAAATGACTGGTTGGCGTAGACTAGGTTGCCGGAGACGTCGGTTTGATAGATGATATCAGGGTTGTTCTCCACTAAAGACTGAAATTGCTGTCGATTCATCTCCGTAAAGCGTCGGGCGTACAGGACCTCCAGCACGATTTCAATCTGCTGGATACAGATACACATATCGTTCCAGTGCGGTGGAAGAGCGGGCTGCGACGAACCGAGTACCACAACTCCCACTTGTTTTTGTTCTATATGTAACGGCCAAATGCCAATATGGTAGATCCCACAATCCTCACATAAAGCTTGGATGGAACTGCAAAGGTGCTCGACTCTCGACCACCCAGGAGGGGTTGCATGACAAAACTCCTGAATTTGCGCCAACACCTGCTCTGAACGGTTGCTTCCTAGTTCTCGCAAGTGGTCCTTTAACGCACCCCACGCCCCATGCACTCGTAGAGGTTCAGATGCATTGAGAAAGAGCTGCTTTTGGTACAGAATAAACCCCGTATCCACTCCGACGATTTCTGCGAGCGCTTCCGTCGCTTCCTGAAACAATTGGCTACCACGAACAAGTTCGGTCCATCGTCTGGAACGGGACACAAAAGCAAAGTAGCGATTATCCATGAACGTACTCTCCGCCCTCAATCGTAGGTTATCGACCATACGTGCTTTTGAATTTCCTGTGGCGGGCAGATTAAAGAAAATGATCACCCAACGACCGCCCAGTGCTAAAACTCGGACTCTGCAGAAACAGAACAAGCGCTTTCAAAAGATCGCTGAAAGGTCGTAGAAATGATTGAAAAAATTGTTTAACTCACAAAAAAGGATACCAGCCCAATCTTTTCCGTCAATAGGCCAGGACCTGCCATTTTTTCATTGATAAGGCACGCAAGCTATGTGACCACAAAAGGACCTGGTCAGTCTGCCCAACGTGTGTATGCCCCGAAGGTACCCATGCGACAACCTCCTCATTTCGGAATGAATGAATTACGATACAAGGTATGGAAACGTGTAGGACAGGGTGCGGGCAAGCGCGTACTGTGTGAGGACAACAGGCGAATTCATCACCCGTGCGCAAATGCTGTTAAACAGCACCCGTTCTAACGACCCTTTCTACATGTACGTTGAACGCGTCGGCAGGGTATCACCAACCATATCAGAGGCCTAGAACCCCAATTGCGGATACGACTTTCCATTTTGTCCGTGACCGAGCGTTCTACAGAAACGTTTACTGGATAAAAGTCGGAGCCGTGAGCGATACACGGGGTAACAAGAGGGAGATCGTATGGATGTAGCAAAATTACAGTTCGGGGACTGGGTCTCATTCTTATTTCAACATCAAGCGTTACTTGGGTTTATTGTGAAAAACGTACCTGAAAAACAATCCTATGTCATCTTTGTCCCATCGACAGGCAAGCATTACACGTGCCCTGCTTCGATGGCCATACCAGAAGAACCCACGTTAAAACCGAACGACGTTCAAGCACTCATCGACTTGTCACTCGATTTAAAAGACGAGGAATGGTTCCGAGAACTGAGTCGTCGTTACTTGAACAAGTCCCGGTAACGACGACTGCCATACAAATCCTGGAACACCGTAACTACAAGGCTGTCGCGGCGGTCACCAATCCATCCCGCAACGAAGCGATCTCTTCGCCAAATGCGGTTTGTGCAGCTGAACTGGGTACGTTTTGAATCGGCGGACGGCCTGTTTCTGCTGAGCGCACTAAGTGAGCTAATGTTGCTCTCTCGGCGTCCGACACCTGAGGCCGTTCCCCACGCACGCCGGTCATCGCCAGCGCGAGATAACCAAGTCTTTGGGTGGAAACGACGACGGGCCAAAGGGATTCGAGTGCAATCCCGTTGTTCGGCAACTCATTGATGGCACTGTCGTAGACGAGCCTCAAGTTGATAAGCGCGGCCTGTAGGGCGGCGCGGCGGGACAATGAGACTTCTCGCGGCGGCTTGACGCCAGGTCTCGCACAGGATCGCAATACGTCGTCAACTGCATAGATCACTTGCGCGATGACCGGGCGCACGCGCGACGATGAAGCGCGCCGCCACAAGAGCAAACTCGCTAACAGCCCCAAGGCACACCCCACCATCGTGTCGAAGAAACGAGCTTCTATCAGCGCCGCCACACTCATTTGTGCGTGACCTAGTTCAATCAGCAAGATCGGCAACGGGGTGATGAAGACGACGGCCAGGCCGTAGTTTCGCACAATCAGCAACTCGACAATCAACTGTAAAACCACAATCGCCGCGACGACGAGGACGAGCGGCGGCTTCAAGGCCAAGATCCCACCCGCTATCAGTACACCAACAGTCGTCCCGAGTGCCCGCTGGACTGTGCGATGGACACTCGCGACCATGGTCGCACCTTGTAACACACACGCACACGTCAGTGGAACCCAGTACGGGCGGGGATTCCCAAGGGCCCAAGCGACCAACGTCGAAACCACCACGGCAACCCCGATACGCATTGTGGCGGGCCGCACGAGCGATTCCTTACGAAATGCACCCCGCAGCTCGTTGCCCAAAGATCTTCCTTCGGGCACTTCGCCTCCGTCGGGAATGGGTGTGCTCCCTACTGCTATCCCGACAGCGGCTTCCAGGTGCTTTGCCATCCGACGGCGGACTTCCGTGTCATAAGTGATTGTCGGGATTTCTATCGGGGCTGATTCCTCGGTCCTCCCTACGCGTGCCCCCAAGGTTCGCACAGCCTGTGCGAGAAGTGGACTGACTGGCCGGTTTTCCAGGGTTAACTGAATCCCGCACAAAAATAACGCATTTGCCTCCTGAACGAGCAGGTACAGTCGATACGCTTCTTTCGTCCGGCGCCAGCGCAATTCACCACCCGTCACCGCCTCTAGGGCATCACGAAGTGCGATAGTGGCTTGATGCCGCATGGCGTCGTTGGATGGGGTGCCGACCGATGCCAAGAAATCGGCTACCGACCGAAAAGCCGACCCGACCGCTCGCGTTTCTGGGCCGTGTGCGTTCACCACCCAACCAGCCATGCTCACAAGCCAGGCAATCGCCCCACCAAGCAGGACGAGCGCCGCTCGGAACGGGGCAGCGGCGGGCTCGACAGGCATTCCGGTCCCGACCGCGCCCACCAGGATGAAAAAGTATGCGGATGGAACTGGCACGCGCCACGCACCACAGAAAAAAGTCGCCCCAGCACAAACGACGCACAAGGCAATCGCGATCCCCCACACGCTCCCTGCCAATAGCGTACCAATGCCCAGTGCCAGGGAAAGGCCAACGGCCACCGACGCACACTTCACGGCGCGCTGCGCATATGGTTCAGCTCCCGCGTAAATGGCCGTAAATGCCCCCATACTCGTGATCAGTGCCCAACTCAAGTTTCCGACGAGCGCACCGACCGTCACAGTGAGGCCCATGCTGATGGCCGCGCGTGTGGCGCGTCGCCATGGGTACGGCACCGTTCGTATCTGAAATGCGCCACGAATCCCCGCTCGAGTTGGCGGTGGCGGTAGCTCCCTGCCCGTTCGCAGCCCGGCTTCTCCAGTTTCCCCCGTTGTACTTCCACCGAGATGTTCGTCTGTTTGCTTCACCTTGTTTTCCTCTCCATGTCTCTCTAATTGTCCCCTATTCCGCTTACACGTGCCCCCGCAAATCACGAAACGATACTTACGATGGTTCGCGGGTGCTCGCCCGGGTCTGTGCATCGACACATCTCTGTACAGCGAGGAGTGCCGCTTTGAGCTGTTCCTTCTCCTGCGCCGTATACGAGCCAAACAAAAGGTCTATCGCGTTTCGCTCAACATCTGCCAGCTCATTCGCCAGGCGCTTTCCTTCGTCTGTGACAAACGCCTGAATTGCACGCCTGTCACCAGCGTCTTTGCGACGTTCCACCAACGCCTTGCGCTCTAAGCTGTCGAGAATCCGAGTGATTGTAGTTTTGTCCTTTTTCGTCAAATCTGCCAATTGGGTTTGCGTAATGCCCTCGTGGCGAGCTAACGTCAGAAGAACCACCCACTGTTCCGTCGTAACGCCATAAGGTTTGAAGTGTAACATCGTAAAATTGGCGACTTTGCGATAGGTTTGGCTGATCATAAACCCTAGTGAATCATGTAATGGGTTGTAGTCCATGTCACTACCCCTTTCCTGCACTCCCCAATCAAGTTGCATAGCTAATTATAAGCTATGCAACTAAAAAATAGGAACGGTCCTCTTGACTGCTCAATATCCCGCTCCAAAATCGACTCGGTTGCTCAACTGCGCACTCCCTCGCTCGAGCTCCGCCAACGTAGACAGTAGACAGTCGGCTGCCTCCTGGGCCGTGGTGACAGCCGAGATATGAGGCGTGATAAGTATGTCTCGACGCTGCCACAGAGGCGAGTCGGCCGGTAGAGGCTCTTGGTCAAAAACGTCGAGAATCGCACATCGAATCCTCCCCGCATCAAGGGCCCTCAACAACGCCTCATTGTCCACACTTTCTCCACGGCCAACATTGATAAAGGCCGCCCCTTTGCACGCTGCGAAGAACTGGTCATCAAACACATGTCGTGTGGCGGGTGTCAACGGCAGCGTATTCACGATCCAGTCCACACAGGAGAGTGGAGAATGGATAGCCCGTTTGTAAACCTCGTCCATACGCCAAACCCGGGTAAAGTGCACATCCTGCTCCCCTCGCCGCGAGATGCCCGCGACGCTGGCTCCGAGAAACGATAGAACCTGTGCCACCCTGCTTCCGATGGCACCCGTCCCCAGCACCACAACCCGTTGTCCAGCCAGGTTCCCCGGCACCAGCGCTTGCCAAGTTCGACTCTCTTGTCGCCTTTGGAACGCGTTATGATGCTGCAGGTCACGCAACATGTAACTCAAGCAGTACTCCGCGATTTTCTCACCGAATGGCCCAGTCGTCCGCGTGAGCAACGTATCTGCATCGCCTGGAAGGTACTTGATCACGCCATCCACTCCCGCACCGAGACAGTGGATCCACTTCAATCGATGGTAGTCGAGCCCCGGTACCAGCCTGAATCCGACAAACGCGTCAGAACTGTCCAACAACTCTTGCGTCAACGTGTCGTCAGTGACGTATGTGAAAGTCTTCTCACGCTGTGTAGAGAGTATTTGCTCGAGTTCATCGTTTAACCGACCAGCGACGACAATCTGTTTGATGTGCATAGACATTCCTCCCAAGGCCCACGGATATTCAGCTGTCTTCCCGACGCGACGCCGAAATGCAAGGCCTCTGAATTCGGAAATCATCGTTGTCTGATATTTGTACTATATATGTCCGATATTAAAATTGCCGCTATTTCATTAGGTTAATATACTCGAGCAATAGATGTAAGCGCTTCACAGAAATCGCTTCTGGAACAATCTACACCGCATTATTAGAGGAGGGGCACAATGAGACGCAGCGTTTTAAGAGTGGGGACATACTTAGCATCTCTCAGTGTTCTTGTAGGTATTGTCGGGTGTGGTGTTCAAACACGGTGTCACAGTCGTCAAACAACCCGCAGGAAGCAACACTGCAAGGAGGTATACCTAAATTATCCTATAAAGGCGACATTACTTTTTTTGCACAGGCATATACTCCTGCGGCACCCGGTGTCAAGTTAACCCCAGGATCGACGAAACTTTATGAGATGGAAGACTTGGCTAAAGAATTTGAAAATCACCAGACAATGACTTCGGCGAAATTTCAAGCATGTTTGGCTTGGCTCCATATCTCGGTACCGAACAATGCCCAAGCGGCTATTAACTCGGAAGCTTTGTCTCCACATTTAAAGGAACTCAGCCAGTCCCGGCATTGAAATCGGTATCTGATGCTATCCAACAACCCTGGTACCAGGAGGATGGCGGAGAGTTCTTTACTTTTCAAGAATACAACCAAGTAAGAGGCATTTTCCAGGAGTATGTCAGCGGTAATATCACTTTCTCTCAGGCGCAACAGCAGTATGAACAGGCAGTGTCTCAGGGATTTCATGAGTATATAATCCAAAACCACGTTAATTTGTCTAAGTATTAAGAGTTATTGTTTACCGGGGATGTGAAATGAACTGCGTCCCCAATTTTAATTACAGAGGTGACGGTGCCCTACGTTGCCGGTGGGCAAGCATTTGCCATTTTCATATTAAGATCCTTCTTTCAGTCCCTCCCTCAAGAGCTATTCGACTCAGCTAGTATAGATGGAGCTGGATATTTCAGGGTTTTCCGAAGTATCGTCATACCATTATCTGTACCGATCTTAGTCACACTCGCTTTAATGAATATCATCGGTATATGGAGCGACTTTGTGCTCCCATCCCTGGTATTGAGTGGAGACCATCAAACATTGGCGGTGGCCATCGTTAATTTCCATGCTCCGCCCCTCGCTCCTCAGGAGAACGATTTTAACATTCAGTTAGCGGCTTTTGTGTTGTCATCTATACCACTTGTTCTAATGTTCAGTTTTTTAATGCGCTACTTTGTTCGAGGAATCACGAGTGGAGCTATTAAGATGTAGCCATGTGTCATTTGTAAGAATTTTTTACAATTACTAGAAATATATACTGGGTATCAATTCCCTGCATACATGGCAGAAAGAGAGGTAGCTATCAGTGAATATACCTATCGGAACACGACTTTCACCCCATCTGATGATGGAAGATTTTTCACGCACTGCAGAGCGACTAGTGGAAATCGGTTTAGTCGCATTTAGTACGCCTCGGCATTGATTACCTGCGAGTATTCGACGAATTTTCGAATCGGATTGTGCACTGTCACGGGAAAGATACCGAACTTCTACCAGAACAGCAGTACCTTTACGGGAATTTAAATGCACGGTTGGACTCTCTTCCTGCCTTTTCCGAGGGATCGTGGCGTTACTGCATTCCAGGAGATGGTGAAATAGATTGGAACCGCCTGGCTTATCGGCTACAAACCATAAATTACACGGGCTGCATCAGTGTGGAGCTGGAGGATGCAAGATATTGGGGTTCGATTGAACAGGAATTAAAAGGAATTACCAAGGCATTTACGTATTTAGCCCAATATTTTTCCTGAAGGGGAGATACCGAGTGAATAAGGTTCGTTTTTTGATGATTGGAGTCGGAGGTATGGGGCAAGCTCATATTCGCAGAATAGTCAATCTGAAAGACGCAGAGATCGTTGCATTGGTAGACCCATCTGAAAAATCGATCGCGAGTGTGAAGTCAAATTTCCCCCACCTATCTGATGTCAAGGTGTTTACTCATTTGAACGATGCACTCGATGCTGTTGAGGCAGATGCGGCGATCATCGTTACACCGCATAGTCAACATTTTGAGCAAGGCATGGCTTGTTTGCATGCGGGTTTGCATGTCTTGATGGAAAAGCCATTTGTGGCAGGCTCCGCAGATGCTCTCAAAATTATTGAGTGTGCCAACAAGGTGAATCGGCACCTTGTTGTCGGTTATCAACGACATACGGAGGGGCCGTACCTGTATTTAAAGCAACTGATTGAAAATGGTGAACTTGGCGAGATTCGCTTCATAAGTGCGTACCAGGCACAGGCATGGTTGGAAGGAACTCGAGGTACGTGGAGGCAGAATAAAGAATTATCTTGCGGTGGTCAATTAAACGATTCGGGCTCTCACCTGATCGATGTGGTCCTCTGGCTAACACAACTCAATCCGGAATCGGTTCTGGCACATATCGACAATCGAGGAACGGAAGTCGACATCGACTCAGCGCTCACTGTGCGTTTTGAGGGAGGTGCCATGGGAACGTTGAATGTTGTCGGTAGTGCCAATATGAACTGGTGGGAGGACATTTCCATTCACGGGACAAAGGGGTCTGCATTGTATCGGAACGGGGAGATATTTATCTCCAAAGGTTTAAATGCGCCTGCGTCTCCTGTGTCGGAGAGTTCTTCCCCACTGCCAGCAACCCAGATGCCAACTTTGTAGACCTCATCCTTGGAAAGACAGATACCGCAGCTGCACCTGCAGAGTGTGGATATCGCGTTTCAAGGTTGACAGAGGCTGCGTGGCGAAGTGCAGAATCTGGTCAGTGGGTTCGATTTTAAGACGGTTCTTCGATTACAACAAATCGTGATTCCAGAGCCTTGAACGAGCCGACAAACAGCGAGACCTCTTTAATGAGTTCCTTGCTGTTTGTCGTTTCTGTGTTCTCATGATTAATCAACCGCTGGTCCATTTAATTTGGTCGATACGTTCATGTCCCTCGGATAGTGGAAGAGGTTCGGAGATAATCGATTTTACGACGTCGTGATTTTGGTGGCACCAACAGCTCATCGCCCTTTCTTGAAACCCTTCATACGGCGAAAGGAACGACCGTTCCTGTGCCAAACATACCTGCGCCTCATGTATCTCAAGTGTTATATCGAATAGGCATCTTGGATCTTGTGGAGTCCATATGTCGCAACCTCTAGTGCTGATTCATGTTCAAACTGTTCAATAAACAATTCGAGAGATAAAAATCCATTGTATCCAATACCGTGTAGGAATTGAGCGAATTTTTTGGAAGGAAATATTCCGTCTCCAGGAAATACTCGGTCTTTGTCCATAATGGTCTGTGGATTAGCATCCTTAGGACAGTCATTGACGTGTACGATCCCAATGCTCGCTCCATTTATATATGCCAGTTGTTCAACCTCACTGCCGCCAGTGTACATATGAAATGGATCTAGCAGAAGTTTACCGTTTTGCACTCCGCTATCCATCAATACAAACAGGGATTCACTGATGCTGGAAATCCGTATCGCACGGCCCCAAAATTCAAGATAAGGTTCAACTCCGATCATCAGTCCCATGTTGTGCAATTCCGCGAAATGTTCCGCGATAGTACTGAGAGACTCACCCTTCAAATCACCAAAGGGTGGAGCCGCGACCGCAATGCATCCAAGCTGAGCGAGGATTTCCATTTCCCGGCGAGCTTGAAGTAGTCCCTGCGTTCGGAGAGTGTCGTCTTTATCAGCCCAACGAAAGAACGCTATAGCGTTAACCACTGAGATTCCTGAATCGCGAATGTACGCTTTTAGGGTCTGCAGAGATCCTCCGTTGTCTAAATACGACATGATGTCTCTCATCCAGAGTTCAATGCCCTCATAGCCAGCGTCTGAGGCGATCTTCACTTGTTCTACGATGTTTAAGTTAAAAGGGAACAATGTAGAAGCGTTTAGAGCTGTTTTAAACGGAAACATTCGCTATCCCCTATCATATTGGATTTTGAGTATATTGAAAATTCTATTTAATCTGCGGTTGCCGATGCACATCATTCGATGTCAGATGGGCTACCCGGCTTATACTCCTTGAATATAGGGTTCTTTCCACATACCATCAAACCTTGCCCCCAATTGACATGCACATTCTTGGTTGGCGGGTCCGCAGCATCACGATATTGGAACAGCACGTTTCTACGCACTCGATTGCTCCGATTTATGTCAGAACCATGAATTGTCAAATAATTAAAGAAAAGCACATCGCCTGCTTTTGCTGGACACGGTGTCGCTCTAGACAGTGGGTACTCCAGGTGATTCAGATAATATTGACCTACGTGTGGTATCGGCCCTAATTTATGTGACCCAGGGATGACACCGAGGCATCCGTTTTCCATATCTGCATCGTCCAAATGAACACTAGCCGCCAACATCGTGTGCCTTTCGTGCGGAAAATACGGGTGGTCTTGGTGCAATGGGAACGCAGCCCCATTTTCAGGTGGTTTTACGAGCATCTTCGAGTGGTGTAGCTGTACATTTGGTCCTATTAATCCGGAAAGTACCTGTCGCATATTCGGATGCATTAGCGCTCTCAAAAATGCAGAGTCATGATAGTGGACATCATGAAATCCTTTTAGAACAAGTTTCTTAAGTTCTTCTTGCGGCAGATAATCCCCTTGCCACGTCGCAGAACGGTCAAACTTTGTACGCGCTGCCCTATCGAGAATATCGTCTATAGCACTCCGCATCTCCTCTACCTCGGAAACACTGAATAACCCCCGTACCAACAAATATCCATTTTCTTTGTAAAATTTAACGTCTTCATTCGAAAACTCCATTACGAAAACCTCCCTCAGACAAACTGGTTTAAGAATGCTTATGCTTGCCTTTATTGTGCTTTATAAGACTTCATATGTCTTTGCAGGAAGGTGATACATATTTGCAGAAATCGGACATATGTCATGATAGAGGAAGTGAAAAAGATGCGAGAAATCGATACCCAGCGTGTCCGTAATGTACTGAATTCCACGCTTCAAAGTATCCGATTATCTGAAATTGAAATCCTCGTACACTATTGGGGATTGGAACAAGCGCACTTTAGCAACATATCGCATAAGCACTCATTCTTTGAGGTTTGTTATGTTTTACAAGGAAGAGGGTTATATGTTGAAAACGGAACAGAATTCCAATTGAACGATGGATCACTATTTATATCCAGACCTAATAGCATTCATCAAATCCTAAGTGACAGCGGTTTAACCCTCGCGTTTGTTGCCTTCGAAACTCCAGGGAAAGGAAACTCAAACCTATGGGCAACTCGATTGCAAAACATGACGGACATCGAGAATGTGGTTATACGCGGGGAAGAAGAACCTGTATCCAATTCTGTGTGGGATGCTCTCATACGCACCGCATCGCTTCCTACATTCGAACAAGACACGTTACGTGCTTTGTCCACTGCACTCATTGTTTCGTTCGCCACCAGCTTTCGGCCGATAGAATCGCCCGCGTACGTCCATTCCCCTTCACAGAGAAACCCCGCACTCGAGAGAGCGCTCACTTTCATACGGGATAATCTGGATAGGCCAATTCCACTAGGCGATGTTGCCGCGTACCTCAATGTATCTGGTCGGCATCTTTCACGATTGTTCAGAGATAACATGGGAATGAGTTACAAGACGTTCGTACAGTTGGAGCGTATGGTTATCGCACGGCAATTACTCAGTGAGAGCGAACACCCAATCAAAAAAATTTCTGAATTATGTGGATTTTCATCTATTCATTATTTCACGCGAGTGTTTACCCAAATTGCCGGTCAAACACCCGCAGCATATCGCAAAAGGCATCACTCCTAGCACCCGTTTTCCGTCCGTTAAGCAGCAAAAACAGGAATTGTTGCAAATCCAAATTTTTGAATACGTGTCTGAGCCAGGAAAGGCTGTGTGTGAACCCGTTCATCTTAGCATTCTACGATTTGGGACGCATACGAGATCCGACAATCCAGATCTCAATCTGTGGTACTCAGCTTCCACCACGTCACAACCATACACTCTTTCCAAACGCCTGACAGTGAAGTGACCGTGGGCAAGTCTTTGAAAATGGTCCGTGAAGGCAAAATTGATGGTTGCCCCGCCGAGTGCACCAATCACTGGAATCATACCGGCGACAAACTCCTCCGACACAGTTACGCCGAAGCGTCGGGAGACAATGCTTACCAGCTGGCTTAGTGTCGATAAGCCAGTTGCTGCCGTCCCGACGTCAGTCGCCAACGCCGCCGCGACCTCCTTACTCGCCTGCGCAGCCACGTGTGTATAGGCATCTCGTCCAAGTTCCGCAAACGTTTGACCGATGCTCGCAGAGGCGGCGCTTTTCGCTGCGTACATCGCGCCTTCCGCGACCGCGCTGGCGACACTCCTGCGAAGTAGATAGTACTGACTGATTCCGGCGTGATCGCCCCAAGCCCCTGCATCGAGTGCGAGTACCTCGATACAGGCTACACGTGCGGCTGGATCCGACAAGTCTTCTCCTTCGGCCCTAGCAATATCGGCGATGGTTCGCAGCAACACCGTCGTGTAAACGGGAAGTTCAGCTAAAAATGCCCATCCACCAGCAAACCCGGATGCCGCACCAATCCCCGCAGAAGCTAACTTGTGCGCTAGATCTCTTGATTTACTAGGCTTTTTCGACGAGTCGACAGTGAGAAGAACCCAATCAAACGCCTTTCCGATGGCGGAGTGTACCACGTCCGCGAGCTTCCTCTGGTATCTCTGCGGGATGGTGCGGACTGCCTTGTCTAGAGGCCTTCCAATCCAACCTGTCGCCCTATCCGCAAACGTTTGACATTCCAGAAGTTCAACGGCTTGTGCTAGCAACTGCCGGTCCTCGTCTGACATATGCGACCCATCCATCATCTCATCGCCGCCTTCCTCTCGTAGCTTTTGCGCACCCCAGACAGCTCGTCCCCGTTCAACCTAGAGAAACTTGGCCAATCCGCCATCCCAACGCATTACCACCCTATCGCCAGACCGAAACCGTTCTTTGGCTAACAGAATCAATTGTGCGCGTTGTACCGCTATTTAGCTATAGGAGATTTATGGTGCCATACCAACGCTAGCGACTAGATACAACCAATCAATGTTCAAATCAGGTGCGTTCGTCGTGTCAGCGATTGTAAGAGATCTATACGATCCGCCTGATGGACGAACACCGCACCTTTGATCTGATAGCAAAGAAGCATTACACTATGTGGTGGCCCCGCGTCTATCCGTACTCATAACGACCATTCCTCGACTCCTCAACCCCAACATCCGTCGAGTTTGCGAAATTTGGTCTCCATCGGCACACCAAGGAATTTCCTGGTTCGCGGCTGATTAAACAATCGGAGGTAATCATGACTTACAAAGCGGTGTTCTTCGATATAGATGGAACATTAATAAATGAACATAAAGAGATCCCGAATGATACACGAGATGCCGTGGCGCGCTTGCAGGCCAACGGTATCGACGTATTCATCGCCACGGGACGCGCTCCAAGCCAATTCAAGTTTGTCGCGGACGAGTTTGGTATTGATTCGTTTGTCACATGCAATGGTGGATACGCAGAATACCAGGGAAAACGAGTGTTTGGGAAGCCAATCGCACGAGATGTGCTAGAACGACTCAGTGACCTCGCCCACAAACGCGGGCACGCACTGGTATATGCAACGGATGATGCGTGTTACACGACACAAGACGATCACCCGTACGTAAAAGAATCGTTTGACTATCTCAAAATCGTAAAAAAACCAGAATATCGACCGACCGCATGGAAAGAGGTAGAAGTTTATCAGGTGTATTTGTATTGCGAGCAGCCGGAGGAAGATCTGTACACAGTTGAGTTCCCACAACTGAAGTTTATCCGGGCCCACAAACTGTACCTCGACCTGTTCCCGAGCGATGTGTCTAAAGCCGGCGGGATAGAAGCGATGCTTCGCCATTTAGGTATTGGACCCGAGGAAGTGGTCGCCTTCGGTGATGGTTTGAACGACGTGCAAATGCTCTCGTATGTCGGCATGGGGATCGCGATGGGCAATGCGCGCGATGAAGTGAAATCCTACGCCTCATTCGCGACGAAAGATGTGAACCATGGAGGTATCGCCTATGGCCTCCAGAAAATCGGTCTACTTTAACCATTGCTAGAATGGAAAACAGGACTTATTTCTCAAGATACCTAAGGTAGTTGTCACGCTGCTTGATATCCTTTGCGTTGGGCCGCGTCGGATCATGCTGTTTACGAATCCGTTCGATTGATTCCTTGTGTGCCTTCTTCAGCAATTTTCCACCCAACTCACGATGGTCCTTTCCGTTTTCAGACATCTGTTTCACCCCACCAACACGTTTACTAGCAGGATGGTCGGGACCATAACAAATTAAACCTCTCTGGAACGCCCAGAGAGGTTAATTATTCGTAGATTATCTATTTCGCGGCGTACTCCATCCACTTGCGATGCCCTGGTGACGGCTCGACCTTCTCAGCCCTCCGGGACTTTTCCAACATTTTGCGCTCAACCACTTGCCGTAACAACTGTTGTTGTGTCTTGCTAGATATCTCCTGCTTGGCCATGCTTGTCTTGCCACCACCTTCCTAGTTCGATTCTAGCACAGCGGATCAAGTGCCAAGTGATTCATCCTCAGAAACGGTTTTCCATAAATACTCCGCAATCGCATCCTCCGTCTCGAACCGCTCGAGATACTCTTGATGAACTCGTTCATAGTCCCAAATGTCTTCCGACGAAACGATAGAGCGGAATAGGAGGAGTAGATTTTCGAACGCTCCTGAGGGGATCACCTGGTCGGCGCTGACGGTTACCACGACCGCGAAGCCCTCCACGGATATCACCAGCGACGCGAAGGATACTGGTTTTGATGGGTCGTATGCGTAATCCTCACCTTGCGTGATGTCGTTCTCGTCCTTCGTCTTGGCCCATGCGCGAACCGCCCCCTTCGACACTTCCTGCATCGCCGAACAGAGCGTGGTGAACCTCCCACTCGCCTGCTGCACTTCTTGCGGCGAGAGAAGCTCGTAATCGATATGAATCCCGTCGTCCAACAGGGCGTCCGCCACGAGATTCAGATACAGTCTCAATGTCTCTTGTAAAAAGGTGAAAGAGTCCGGATAGCTGAGACGCAGCTCGCGGAGCAGCGTTCTCATATCCAGCCTCGTCCAATCTGCTGCAACTTCCGTAAATCGTCGACTCACTTGGTACTCCACCGTCAATTTGTCAAGCCGTTGTTTGGAGCGGGACACCGGTTGGAGGGAGTCCGGCAGAATTCCTTGATAAACGTTCATCGAAAGTAAAGTGATGAGCACCTGGATCACGGCAAAAGAAATCGCAATCAGGACAAACCAATCCAGAAAGGCAGGGATATCCACTTCTCCAATATGAAAAGGCTTGTCCGTATTCGATTTTATTTCGGAGCGCCCAAAATAGCCAGTCAGTAGCATGATCACCGAGTATAGCGCAACTCGAAAGACTCGCTCTCCGCGAGAACCCTCCTTGATTTTATCCCGAATTTTCGGATAGACGAGCGAAAAGCTAATGTAGACGAGCACCAACAGGAAAACTGGCATCGGGATCGGAAACGTTGCAAACCACTCACCGATTCTGTGCCAGAACGTCTGGGAAGAAAAGTTCACGTAGTCAGCCCGCTTTCACTAGAGCCTGCTATAGACACTTCACATCTTACCAAATTTACGCGAGTCATCTAGAGCGGGACAATCGATCCCGCTCGTTTTTGCTAGATGGTGAGGAAATTTATATTTAATTTACTTTTTATAGTTGTTTATATTAAAGTGTATCTGTAGTCTCCGAATCGAAGATATGTGTTTGGCGAGGAATCTCGTAACTTCGAACTACCGTATCGGCATTTACCCAAGCGAGACAATATCCGTATGGTGTTTCCGTGGACAAGCACGCGATTCGAGTCAGGTGTACGAGGGGGACAATGTAGAATGGAATTGATGGGTATTCACCATCTGACGGCAGTATCATCGCGCATTCGCGAGAATTATCAGTTCTATACAACCGTGATGGGATTGCGACTGGTCAAACGCAGCGTAAACCAAGATGACGTTAGTGCATACCACCTGTTTTATAGTGGCGACAGACGAGGCGTTCCAGGGAACGATTTGACGTTCTTTGATTGGGATATCCCCCGCGAAGAGCGAGGCACCCGCAGTATCACCAGAACGTATCTGCGCGTTCATGGGGAGAGCGCCCTCAGCTGGTGGGCCGACTGGCTCCGCGACAAAGGCGTAAAACAAAATCCAATCGAGAACATCGACGGCCGTGCCACACTTCTTTTCGAAGATCCGGAAGGCCAACGACTTGCCTTGGTGGATGACGGGGGTCGGGGAGATGCACACGAGGCGTGGGAGCGCAGTGTGGTTCCAGCTGAGAATCAAATTCGCGGACAGGGTCCAATTATGATCAGCGTTCCAGAGTTGCGATACACCGACATGGTGTTGACCACTGTGATGTCGATGCGCCAGGTGCGCCAGTACGCTCATCCAGAAAACGCGAAGCACACCGTCTACGTGTACGAAATGGGACCTGGTGGCCCCCATGCAGAGTTGCACGTCGCAGTGCAACCCGAATTGCCCGTGGCGCAACTAGGGGCAGGCGGCGTTCACCACGTCGCTTTCCGCACGCCCAACGAAACGGAGTATCACGAGTGGATTCAGCGAATACAGTCCTATCGCATTCCGAACAGTGGCGAGGTCGATCGATACTGGTTCTGCAGCCTCTATTTCAGAGAGCCAAACGGAATTCTATTCGAAATCGCCACCGATGAGCCGGGGTTTGCGGTCGATGAAGACCCGGAATCACTCGGTGAGAAAATTGTGCTCGCCCCATTCCTCGAGCCGCGTCGCGCCGAGATTGTCGCCAATCTCAAACCGCTCGACTGAATCGTTTCGCAGGCACCGCGTCGTGCGGTGCCTTTTTGTATACGGTGCAACGGATGGCGGATCGGTGGGCCCGCCGACTGAAGCACTTTGGAACGGCGTAACGCAACTACGGACGAACGTGACCCACTGTCACTCTTTATCCTGTTGCAGCTTCTCATGCGCGACGACCCAATGTCGCCCCCCGTCCGTGGTGCGGATGAGCGTTTGTGGGCCCCCATCTGATGTCGCAATCGTCGCGTAGCCATTCAAGCTGTCGCGGAACGTCAGGTCCAACACATTCGTCAAATCCTGCGAGGTAGGGATGTCCGTCCACGTCCGTCCACCGTCTGTGGTTCGTTCTAATCGATGGCTCACACGGCCCACTATCCAACCTGAAGTCGGGGTGGCAAAGTACACGTCGGTCGTCGCCTCAAAGCTTGGAAGCCTGAGTGGGGGCGTGGACGTCCAGGTCTCTCCGCCATCGTCCGTATGATAGACTTCTAAGTAAGTGGCCGCTGCCGTACGATACTCGATTGTCCAAATGCCGTTCTGTCCAAAAAATTGAGGCAACACGTCAAACGCCCCACTGGCATCCACGAGCTCACTCGGTGTGGGGACGTTTGGCTTCCAGGCCAGCCAGGTGCCCCCGCCATCCGTCGTCTTAAACCAGTCGGGGCCTTCACCCGGAACCTGTGAACTCATCCGGTATCCCGTGGAACGATTGACCATCTCGAGAGCACCCGGTTGATGTGTATTCACGTTCGATTTCACATGCGCGCCGTCGCTGCTCGCATACACCACATTCCACGATTTCCCACCATCCATCGTCCGATACAGCCGGAACGTTCCATCGTCTTGGCCAGCTGCCTGAACGACAGCAAATCCGTCTTGCGCATCGACAAATTGAATTTGTTGAACGCGTTCCCCTTCGCTGATAGGCAGTAGAACATGATTCCACGTGACCCCGCCGTTCTGCGTGGAATAAATCATCCCTGGCTCCGCACTCGTCGAGAAACTCGCTACGTTTCGTTCATGAAAATCATACGTGGTATACGGTCCAAACGATTTGTACACCCCTGTCGGCAGTGTGACGCCTTCCGGCGTAACATCCTTCCACATGACGGTACCATCCGTCGTATGCAACAGCCTCCCTCTGCTGCTGATTGCCCAACCGCCACCGCGTGAAGTGAGCTGAATCCGAGAAATCGAAACATCCGAAATCGACGTCGAGGCGACGGATGTATGTTTTAGCCCGGCGGCTGTACTCCCCGCGCTCGCGGCAGACTCTGTCGGCGCAGCAGGCGTCGATCCGACGGCGGCGGTGCTTTCTGAAGTCGCCATAGTCGAACTCGAACGCTCGTTCATTCCTGCTTTCGGGGTAAAGACAATGGCACTTACCACGCAGGCGGCGATGACCACGCCGACAATTGAATACGCATACGGCCGAAGACGCCGACGCCGTGATGGATAACGATAGCCGCTCTCTTCCGCCGCTATGCACTCGGCCAGCCGCTTACGGAGAATCGCTTTTCTGTCCGCCATAAGCGTCGCCCGTTTTCCAGACTGCAGCGCCTGCTCGATATCGTCATAGTTCACCTAGAACTCCTCCTCTCTTTGGATTGAGACACGGCGCCGGCCGTGTCACCAGAAAGCATCACGCGCAGTTTCTTCACCGCACGATGCAGCGTTACTCTGACCTTTGCACTGCTCCAATTCAAGATCTCTGCCGCTGCTTCCGTTGACTGATCATCAATGAGGCGCAAGTAGACGACCTGCCTCTCCGACTGCGTGAGCGCTCGGAATAGGTCTTCGACTTCGACCAAGGTATCCGGCCCTCTTGCGCAATGTGTCCAAGTTTCCAAATCGTCGGTAGGCTGCTCCTTATGGCGCGCTCTCCGGCGATACACATCTCGCACGCAATTCCTTGCTATCGTCCACACCCAAGCACTAGGGTTGTCTGCGGGACGCTTGCTCCATGTTCGATAGACGCGAAGGAACACTTCCTGAACCAGGTCCTCCGCATCGCTCTGATTCCCCAGACTGTATTTCGCAAATTCATAGATTTTGTCGGCGTATTCGTCAAACAACGACAGAGCGGCCTCGTCGGGCGTAAGCCAAGCCATGACGTGAACCCACATCCCTTCTGACACCCTACAAGACGACCACCAGGTGTGTTTTGTTTCGTGCACGCACAAACTTTCATCTGTGCTTTTGTTGGATTCGGTGTGAATTCAAGTGTGTCTAGCCCAGCGAAGGGCTCGTAGTCTGCTTTGCGAAGTAAAAGTTTGGAATGACGATGACCGCTGGAATCTGCGGATGGGGGCATGTGGGGATATGGCGTTTTCCTTGGTTACGAGTGATGGTCATCCCTGGGTGAGTTTGATGAGCGGTAGAAAACAAACGTAAACACGACGACGATAACACCATAGACCAGGGCGGGAGCGATGATATTCTTAACGATTCCAGACACCAAGCTCCCGCACTCTACAGTGTAGCGACACGTCAGTCGTTCGCGAGGCATTTACGTATCACCCCGAATATGCCTCTGCGTCCAATTGCTCCTCTCGCTTATTTAAGAACACAGATGTGACCACGAGACAAATTGCCAAAATCATCAGCGCCATAAACGAATATCGATAACTGCCGAGGGAGTCCTTGATAGCACCTGCCAGCATCGGCACGATACCCGACATGATATAGCCCCCACATTGCATCATCGCGGTCCAACGACTTGCCTCGTCGGCAGTCCGCGTTTCGTCCAGTGGTAAAATGAGCAAAATCGGAAATAGACCGCCGAGACCTACCCCTAACACTGCTGCGGCAAACCAGGGGCTCACAGGGGAAGTCCAAAAGGCGCAAAGCGTCAGGCCTAAAAGCGTCAGTACGCCTGAGCCAACAAGCCATGGCTTACGGCTTCGACTTCGATTGACCAGCATTGGTATGACTAAGCTGCAACACATCTGAATCACGGAGAATGTCGTTAACACGATACCGGCTGCGGCTTGGCTGTAGCCCAACTCCTCCGTCTTTGGCGACAACCACGTGGTGACCGAGTAGTAAATGCCCGACTGAAGGCCGAAGGCGATGAGCAAGACCCACGCTCGACCACTGTCCCAGGGCAACCGTCGCTTCGTCGCAGGACCCTCAGCCTCCTGTGGCCGACTCCCCCGAAGAATCGGCAGCCAGATGAAGAACCCGACCACGGCCAACAGTGCCCAGATGCCGAGCGCACTTTTCCACGAATGAAAAGACGTTGCAAACGGAATAGCCAGTCCAGCACTCAATGTCGCGCCGACGCCGATGCCCACAGAATAGATGCCGATCATCGTGGGCGCCTGCTCCGGAAAGTGGTGCTTGATGAAGCCAGACAGGAGAGGACCAATAATTGCCACCCCAACCCCGACTAAGAAGGCAGATACGAGGAGGATGACAGACGTATGGACGACGAATCTCGCTGCCGTGGCCAGTCCCACCAGACAGATGCACAATAGAATCGACCAATCAATGCCGAGTCTACTCGAAAGTATCCCCGCCAACGGCGCGAAGATGCCCATACAAAACACGGGAATCGCCGTGATTAAACTGGCGGTCAACGCATTCATCGAAAGGTCTGCCTGAATTTGCGTGAGCAAAGGCCCGATGGACGTAATGGCGGGCCTCAAATTTAAGGAAACAAGAAATAGTGCAAGAATAAAAAACCACTGTTTGTTCTTCAATCGCTTTCCCCTTTTTCCGAATTCCACGGCAGTCCCTCACATGAATGGACCCCGTTCTACTGTATCCCGCAATCCAACAATTCCACTCGCGAGTTCAATCATATCACCGCCCTTCACAGCGACTTGAGAAAGTCTCGGCACAGTTCTGTCGTCTCTTGCAGGGTGACCAAGGATTGCGTCACATTACCATCGATCTCAAGCCCGTGGTCGGCCTCCGGAAACACCTGAAGCGTAACGTGGGAAAGTGCGGAAATACGGCTGATATCCGAATCCGTGAAGAGTGGATCATATCCGCCCACGAGGACGAGCATGCTGCCGGACGACTCGATAAACGGAACGGTTCTTGGTAGTGGCGTCAAAAAAATGTATCCCTCTACCGGAAATGAGACGGTGGAGGAAGTCAGTCGTGCAACATCCGTACCTAGACTTTTTGCGACAAAGACGTACCGTCCATAGGAAACGCCCTCCAAACACCGTTCCAATCCCGTCGCGACTTCGCGGGCGACCGTTGGAATTTTATCCGCCTGAACCGCCGCACGATTTGCCTGAAAGCCATACTCTACGCCCAATACGTCATATCCAGCCTCGAGCGCCGCCCTCGCCACGTACCACATGACGGGTGCGTCGAGCGTATACCCGTGTCCAGGAAACAAGACAGCGAGCCTGTCGCTCCCTTCCGTGTGTCGAAAAAACTTGTATGAGGCGGATGCTCCGAAACAAGATGGAACTTTTACAACCGTATACTGAATATTCACACGGAACACCTCCGCCGAAAAATCGGGATCCGGACACCACGCGTGGGTCGTTGGAGCATTCGTCAGTCATCAAACATACGAGTGACGAAAAGCGTCTGAACAGCTACTCCTGTGTTGTAACATACTTCCTTTGCCCTAACTTTCTTCTTTAAAATAAAATTTGTAATAATTCAAGCCCTTACCTGCATCCTCGCCTCGCTCAATCCTCTCCAGAACTTCCGATTGCAAGTTGCGAAGGTAAATGGTGAACGACGTATCCAACTTGATTACGCTTCGCATTCTGCGTTTGGCAGCCTTCACGGACTCCTTAGAGATGGTGAACGCCTCCGGTGGTGCCTCCATCTGAGTGGACGATTCATATTCACCTCGGTAGGCGCGAAATGATTCGATCGTCTCTGGCTCCTTCAACACTTCCGACTCGAAGCGCGCGGTTTCAAACTGGTCGTTTTGCTCGAAGAATTGGACAGTATTGGCGCGAAGCTCCGCCGGTTTGATAGCGTCCTGAGCGGGAACGCCCTCCTTCAAAAACCCCGTCAACATGTCGAGGACCTGCCCTGTAATGGTTCCCTCGTCCGGCACAAAATCGACGGATAGAAAATCCTCCCGCCAATATCGGGCCTCATTCGCGGCCCTTCCGTGTGCGTCGACCGTGAACAATCGATAGCCATTTTCACGCTCGGTATCCAACACGAGGCAGCCTTTATCGAGGGCGTGAATGTTGATTCCCCGATCCGCCTCCACGCCGTATCCTCCCTCCCGCTCGACGACTTTCAGATAGGTCTCCTTGTTCTCCGTGCGATATATCCCAATGGCACTGCCAATTTCACCATCAAGCTTCACGCCTTTTAAATAGACCATGTAGAACTCACCACCCTTGATACGTGGGTGAGTGGAACACTCATACAGGTGCCGTACCAGGTTGATTGACTGTTCCAGTAGGGTGTCCGGTTGCGAAAAGATTTGTGAAACATAGTTGTACACTTCGTTGAATCGCAGGTCCGAAGTGTGTACGAACCGACTCATCACGCGCGTCTTGGCGAACGGCTCTAACAAGTAGGTCGCAAGCAATGCCTTTACGTCCTCCTCTTTCACGGATGTCACTGAACGAGAGGTGAATATCCCCTCGTCGCGACCCTTGTTTCCAACCCAATGAATCACGACGTCCTCAATTTGAATATCTGAAAAGTCGAGCACCTATGCCACCCTTTTCTTCAATGATGCGGTTGCGACTTGATGACAGCTTCATACAACCCAACGGTTTGCAGCGTACAACTTACCTCTCCTGCACTGTAGTCATTGTATTCATCATCCGCCGCATCCACATCACTGTCAATCCGGAAACTAACACTTGCACTGGTTTTTGGTCGAACCGTGAAACGCTGACACTCCTATCGCCGCGCGGCGTCCACACTCGTCTGCACCCCGCAAGTAGGAGAAAATTGGATTAGTAACACGCAGACATTAATCGAATGCTAATTTGAAAGGAGCGTGATATGGATGAAGTCCCGAGTGAATAGAAAAGTGACCCATCAACGAGACGCCCTCCCAATAGCCTCGACGATAGATCAGACAGAACATCAAGAGCGGGAAAACTCACCTGCTGCGCCAGCGATGATGGATGAATTAAAGACCGCCATTCGAATCCCGGAGGAACCTTCACAAACCGACTTGTAAAGCTCGAGCGCCGCGATGGAGCCGCCCAACAGACGCGAACCGTAAAAGGGGCCTGCTCCATCCGCGCCTGCGCCGAAGGACCCACTTGAATCGGCGCAAAGTGTAAAGCGGCTACGCTGATTTCTCACTGAACAATCATTTCCGCCACAACCTTGCGAGACAAGCGGGATGGGATTTGGAAGAATGATTCCAGACGGGATATACGGAACTTTTTATTGGCGATGTGATTGTATTGCCGGGGTGCCAGGGTCCGGAATTGGGCAGGGGCTCATGACTCGCGTGGGCGACAATTGACGCGAGCAGAACGAAGGTTGGGTACAGTTGACTTGTGCACAGGGGAAACGCGCTTTCTACGAGAAAACGCCCTAGGCATGCAACTCTCCCTGCCTGTGTTAAGGCAGAATTCTAACATGTTGGACACAAGCCAGTACACCTTGGTGCAAAGTGAGCCCTACGACGTCAAGGCAGACTTCAAAGCGGTCGAGGTCGATTGAATGGGCTCGACTGTAGTAGTGTATCTGTTGCACCAACCGGGCGACTTTGGTTGGCGTGACCGCTTCCACGGGCACTCCAAAACGGTGTGTTCGTCTCGTTTTCACCTCGACAAACACATACCTCCCCGGTGTATATGCGACAATATCCAATTCCCCAGATCTCGTTTTGAAGTTGCGGTCAACAACCGACCACCCAAGACATCGACTCAAATATTCACATGCGATATCCTCACCTTTGCGGCCAACACTATTTGGGCTTTCGTCCGAATTGGTAGACATACGACAACACCTCTGCGACCGCCTGGTACATCTCGGCAGGGATGACGCTATCTACTTCCAGCCCAATTAGGGCATCAACAAGTTGCTGATTCTCCATTACAGGAACATCGTTGCTGGACGCAGACCGTATAATGGCTTCAGCCACATCCCCAGCACCCTTCGCGACGATGCGCGGCGCTTCTTCCCGTTGACGTTCATAGCGCAGTGCGACCGCTCGCCTCGTCGTCATCGATCTACATCCTCCCCGTGCACACCTTGACCAGCCGTCCAGCCAATGAGCTCCCATCCACACGCGCGAAGCGGTTGCGACACGACCTCCTCGCCACGCTTGAGGTGGGAAAGAAGGCGTGTGTCATCGCTCACGAAGTGAACAAACAGCTGTGGGCGTTGTGCAGTGACAATACAGGTTAAAGGACGCCCCTGTACCTCCATCTCCAACCTGATACGATGAATTAGCTTGCCAGCAGCACCGATTCGCGTCTGCCGATGCGCTTTCCATTTGACCGCCTGATAAGGTGGGTCTTGCGACTGCACGTGCGACGTTGGGAAGAAAACCCCTCCGCCCATTCGCTCGTACGGATTGTCCAAGACGCCTGCCAACATGCGGTCCTGCAGGACCCACGCCTGCAGACGGCTCGCATCGTGCTTGTTTTCGGCTAAGGCAATGGTCTCCCTGTTCATCGAAGCAAACGGCAGCAGCGGCGGATCGGTTTTAAAATTTAAATCAACCGACTCACCAAGCTTATCCGACTGGGCCGCCGTGTCAGCGAGCAATTCCCACAATTTCCGCACTGCGACCTCCGCCCGTTCCATGCCGAGCGAGGTTGCCGAACCGACAGCTGGGGAATGCAGCGCACTTTCAGCGAATCCTCGTGAGACGTCCGCTTGTCCGTCGCCGTTGGATGACCCAGCTTGTTCCGTCTGCCGCGACCCGACGCTAAGTGTACCGCGTTCTGTATCGTCATTCAGCGCTGAGAAAGAAGCCGTGAGTTGCTGCATGACAAGCAGTTTCCATGCCCACTCCGCCTTCTGCAGTTGCGGATTTTGGAGGATTGCCAAGGGCACGTGTTGCTCAAGTGCAAACATCTGGTCATCGACACCGCGAGTCGACGAAACCGGTGTCTGTACTTTCTCCGAACCGGTCGACGGCGTATCTACGCCACCCCCGACCCCCCGCGTCACGGGGTCTAGTCGATTGAGTTTGGAAAGTTGATCCGCCGACGTAATCCGTGTGATTGGACTATCCATTCAATACCAACCTCGTCTGTATGGTACGTGCATCGCGCACGGGCGCAAAGCTCATTCGGTGGTGCTCCGTAGGGCCCAATCGGTCTAACGCCTCGAGGTGTTCCTTGGTTCCATAGCCTACATTCGCAGCAAACCCATAGTCCGGGTAGAGCAAGTGTAGTTCCTTCATATATGTATCACGATGCACCTTGGCGACGATGGAAGCCGCACCGATGACCAAGGAGCGATGGTCACCCCGAACAATCGGCAATGACGGCACGGGGCTGTTTGCCGCATATATCCCATCGACCAACAAAATTTCTACATGCTCCGCTAGATGGGCGACTGCTCGTCCCATAGCCAGTTGTGTCGCGCGAAGGACATTGAGCTTATCTACTTCCTTCACGTCTGCCACCCCAATACCAACCGCTACGGCCGTTTCCACAATCATGGCTGCCAACTCATCGCGTTTGCGCTCTGACAAGCGCTTCGAATCATCGACGGGCGCCCAGCGTTCGACGTCTCGTGGAGGGATGACTGCAGCCGCCACAACCGGTCCTGCGAGACAACCACGGCCGACCTCGTCCACACCTGCATACAGACTCGTTCCCGCCATGGCACCGTCAAAACGGTGCCGAAGCTGCACCGCGGTTAGAGCCTGTTTGGATTGACGCATGAGCCCACCTCCGAGTAATTTACTTCAGTCTACATGCGACAGGCCTAGATGAACAGGACCGTCTTGTAAAAATGTATACCAATTAGGGAAGAGCACAGACGACAATGACAACAAGTGAGATGGAGCACCCATCCCACTCGACGTATGTATAGAAGGTACATAAACAGACGTACAGCGGATTCGATTCCGCCAATCGTGATGGCGCTACAACCGAAGTCCTTACCCGTCTTTCTGGCTTAAATCATCAAAGCGTCACTGTGTCCGGCCATTCGAGCGTAAGCCGTCCCAACATGCCGTCCTGAACTTCTTTGACGAGCATTCTCGACACGCGATTCACGTCGACTTCAGCACCTCGCGCCAGCATCCCCCGATTTCTACCGATGGCTTCAAAGACAGGTGCCACTTCGGGCCATACCGTTTGAATGTCGGACCATGATAGAAGCGGCAGTTCCGTGAGCTTATACCGTTCTTTCAAGCGCTGTGGATAACGTTGTGTCGCGTACACGACGAAATAGGCAGCAGCTTCTTCCATGTCGAAGATCTGCTCCTTGATGGCACCGCTGATGGCGAGGCGTAATCCTTGCTCCGGCGTATCGATTTTTGGCCACAGAACGCCGGGGGTGTCGAGCAATTCGATATCGCCCATCTTCACCCACTGTTCCTGTCTCGTCACCCCTGGTTGGTTTCCGGTTTTGGCGACGGACCTACGGGCCGTCTTGTTGATAAAGGACGATTTGCCGACATTCGGGATTCCGACGATCATCGCGCGAATAATCGTGCGTTTGAGCCCTCGCTGCTTGTCCCGATTCACCTTCTCACTCGTTACCCGGTACAGAGCGTCCTTCACCTTGCCCAAACCCTCACCGGAAAGGACGTTGGCCGGAACTGCGATGATGTCATGCTCGGCGAAATACTCGCACCAGGCCTGTGTGCCCTCTGGATCCGCCAAATCATCTCGGGTCATCACGATGATACTCGGCTTCCGGGTCGACATTTGTTCCAGGATGGGATTGCGGCTAGATATCGGTAGACGCGCATCTACCAGCTCGATCACGGCGTCCACCTGTTTGATGCGACTCTCCATAATCCGTCGCGCTTTCGCCATATGTCCTGGGTACCATTGGACGGTCAACGGCATCCACCTCCTCTAATTTATATCATCGCTGTGCTTGAAAGCATTTCCAACTGTGGACATATAAAATACGGAGGGGTTGCCCCCTCCGTATTTTAATCGATTGTCCCTGATGTTATCGGCGAATTTCCTTAATACGAGCCGCTTTACCGGAACGACCGCGCAGATAGTGCAACTTCGCACGACGAACCTTACCGTGACGAGTTACCTCAATCTTGTCGATCTTCGGCGAGTGCAACGGGAACGTACGCTCTACACCCACGCCGTAAGAAATCTTACGGACGGTGTAGGTTGCGCTAATACCAGATCCGCGACGGCGAATGACGACGCCTTCGAAAACCTGAATACGTTCGCGCTGACCCTCGCGCACTTTTACGTGCACGCGTACAGTATCACCAGGACGGAAGTCCGGAATATCCGTACGGATTTGGTCTTCGACCACTGAACGTAGTAAATTCATGGCCAGACCTCCCTTCACACAAGTGTTCATACCCGAACATAACCGGCAGAGGACCACTGTAATTACCCGAAGTAGTGTAGCACAAAATTGCCCATGATGCCAAGAGGTAATTGAACAAGAGTTCTCCAAATTGATTCCGACGAACTGGGCTCGAGGAAATGGAAAGGGGCCATCCCCGGTCACCCACGATGACCATTGGGACAGCCCCCAGTACATATTGGCGTCAGTTAACGTTCTTCCGTGGGACGAGACCTCATCTCATCCGTCCCATTCGTTGCTTTTCCAGACTTGCGGGGAGCCAAGTGCTTCAACGCATGCTTGATCTCCATGTCACGCATGTAATCTGGCAGTTCTGGTTTTGCAATCATACGGACCAACTCCTTGACCGAAATTTTTCAATCTCAGCCAAGTCCCTCTTTGGACAAGCAAACAAAACCCTACAACGCTTACGGAGTTAGCTGACGGGTTCGGGTGTAGGCGACCCTACGCACACGCTGCGATTCACCCCAATACAATGGTTCCTCCGCTCCCAAATCGGAACTCAGCGACTGGTTACGTAAACTATTTTACGCGCAAAGCAAAAATTCCGCAACTACTGGGCACTACCTTCTAACTGAGTTACCAAAGTTTGGGGTACTTGCACCGTTGCGACTTTTGGCTCGTCGATGTCGAAAAACGTCGTCGTGGTGTCTGTGGCGACTGGTCCCAGCTGATCGACTGGATTGACCGAATCGGTTTGGACCTCCCGGACGTAGCCTGTCTTCTGCCCGACATAGAACGTGTATTCAATGGGCTCATTGGCACCGATTGACTGGCTCTTCGCCCCGGACACCTGCTCAAGGAATCCAGGGAGTTGTACGGACTGATTTGGCATCGTGAAACGATACACATTGCAATACTCATCGACGACAAACGTGCGGTTGAGCTGCGTCAAGGACACTTTTTTCGCCGCTGCATCCTGGATCAGCCGCTGGTAGCTTCCGTACGAACCGAGACTTGAGATCGGCTGGGCGTGCGTCCACGAATTCGCCTCGTCGGCGTACGCCACCTGCCCCTGCTGATAAAAGCTGATGTTGAAGTTGTTCTCGTGAATACTGATGGACGCCCTGTCCGGCAGATTGACGGTGCCATACACCGTGTAGCTCGTGTGCATACTTCCGTTCTTCAATTCAACATCGGACTCCAGCTTGTACATCGTCGCGGTGGTACTCTTGTCGACCGCCGCGGACAACGGATTCCAGGACACATTTTGGTGAATCACCGTCTGCGCCGTCGCAGCGCCAGAGGAAGGTGCCTGGACCGCCGGCGTGCACCCTGTCAATCCAGCGAGGGCGAGCATGGCGACAATCGTTCCAAACCCTATTACGCGTCGACTCATGCCTGACCACCTCCCTTCCGCAGGCGAATCCTGTTAACCCATCCGGCAATCACGATGACACAGAACAGCCCCGCCGAAATTGGCAAGACCGGCACGTTCGTCTTGTGCAAAATCAAGTACTCGCCACTGCCGTAAATCGCCACCGCCAGGTCCTCGCCACCCCCGTTTGTCAAGGTGATGGGCGTCACGTTGACAACATTGGTCCTGAACACGCGCCAGTTGCGCTCCAGTTGGCCCTCTTTGCCCGCACTTCCCGGCACGAAGTGGTACGACGAGAAGTAGCGCGTCGGGGCGTTGCGAATCTTTGATGGGTCGTCCGTAATAATTTGCGTCGGCCCGTTGCTGGTATCTAGCACGGTCTCAAACCGGAACGAATTGCTCGTCGCCGTATAGACCTGTTGCCAGGTGCCAGACGAACTCACCGTGAGAATGTACGCCGGCGCCGCGTTGACCATAATCGCATCTCGTCCACCGTGCGAGAGCGGCCCGATGACGACGTCATTCGGAACCGGGTTGGCCGAAGTTCCGCGGTAGGTCGTGATAACTTTCTGCGCGTCGAGATCGAACACTTGAAGATCGTTGTTCCCCACGAGGAGCAACTGATTTGCGGACGTCGACGTAAAGTGGCCTTCGCCGACCACGCTCGTCGCAGTAACCGGAACAGAGAGCGCCTTGCCCTGATACGATCCGGTCAATTTTTCGGCCTCAATCCGCCAGCCGCTCGGGTTTGCCTTCACACCCAGCTGCGCTAGAGCGGACTGCCAGTTGGAAAGCTCGTCCTGCACTCCTTGGTTGCTCAGCGCCTGCATCGACGTCGCGTAGGAAGCCGAGTTGACGGCTGTTTCCACGGCCTGATTGCTGGTCAAGT
Organism: Alicyclobacillus fastidiosus; assembly: GCF_026651875.1. Lineage (GTDB taxonomy): Bacteria > Bacillota > Bacilli > Alicyclobacillales > Alicyclobacillaceae > Alicyclobacillus > Alicyclobacillus fastidiosus. The sequence goes on from NZ_CP104067.1 coordinate 3,763,501, forward strand.
ACGGTGACAGGTATTCGGACAACTCGCCGTTCGCCACGTACCAATGCGCGAGCTGGAACGGGAAGAACGACTTGATGAGGTTCAACGGATGAGCCTGTGCGAGATCTGCAGCGGACGCTGGTACCTGCTCGATGCGGTTACCCACCCGCTTGATCTCGACAAAGCGATATTCACCTTGTGCGGTCTGCAAAACGTTTTGCAGCGCGTCAGGCGTGTCGGTCGCAGTCTGTACGAGTTGCTGAAGCAGCGCCTTTGACGGGATGTACTGACTGACCGTCAACAACGCGTCACCCGTCGGCGTGTGGATTACGTCAAACGGAGCCGCGTCGAGGTCGTGCGGGTCAATGTGCAAGCGACTGTGCTGCACAATCCGGAATTGCGTCAAAAACGGCCAATCGGCGAATGGCAACCACGCGTTTGCCAAAATCACCGCGATGGTGCCGAACAAGAGTGGGAAAAAGCGAATTTTTCCAAACCAAATGGCTGCGATAAACAGCCCGACACACATCACGACACTCACCACTAGCGTCTTCGAGACGCTGCTGAACGCCAATGCAGAGAGCCCTTGACCGAGCATCAAACTAAACAGGGTAAACGTCACAAAGCGTCGACGATACCTTGGGTAAAGGCTTGTCAACCACAGGATGATGAGGATGACCGCCGCCACGACACCGAAGATGGCGAGATCTTCGACGAGCGGCCCAATGATCCAAACGGCGAGCGCGTTCACCAGCACCGCCCAAACGATGTAGCCAATCACGTGAAGGACGTGTCTCAGAAGGTTATTCTTCATGCTGTCCCTCCCGATTCTCCAAGCTGCGTCCCCAAAGCAGGAACAGCCCCACCATGACAAAATACAGCATGATGGACGGGGCGTATTCGAATACGTTCTCGACGATGTTGTGCACGAGAACTGCCAGAACCCCTGCGAATCCACCCAAGGCCAAATAGCGTTCGCGACCCTTCGCACGCTTGACGACGGTCACCATCATCTCGCGTATAATCGCGACGTGCATCGACACGAACAACACCAGCCCGATAAGTCCCGACTCACCGAGCACTTTCGCGTAGTAGTTGTCTGAGTATATGGAATACCCTTGAGTCGATGCCACAGCGCCCCCATAATGGCCGAGTCCGGCGCCGAAGAGCGGGTTGCCAGACATGGTGTCAAACGCCGTCTGCCAACGAATAATACGGCCACCCTGAGACGACTTGATCATGTAAACCGGGTTGAACAGATCCATCACGCGGTGATGGATGGGCGGCAAGAAGAACCCTGCCACGCCGAGCACGACGAGCACGATGAGGAGCCTGCGCTCAAAGGCGATCGCGACGACCAAGAGCGCGACGCCCAACCCCAACCAAGCCCCGCGCGTACCTGTGAACAGGAGGGTCAAAAGACAGAACAAGCCGCCTAGGCCGTACACCCATTTGCGCGTTCGATTCTTTTCCCAAATGCACAGGCCGTAGATGATCGGAATCATCATCTCCATCGTCACGCCGAGTTCATTTGGAGACTTCAACACGGAGAACACACGCGTGCGAACATGCTCCGTGACGTCCACCCAACCGCTCGGAATCTGCGGGGCCATGACGTACTGAATGACGCCGTGAACGCCCAGCAAAATGCCCACTGCCGCCCCGGCGTAGAGGAACTTGGGGACGTCGGCGGGATCGACGACGAATGGCAACAAGAGCCCAAACACGATGTAGTAGATATCCATCCGAAACCCGTCGAACGCCACCGACGGATGGCCGAGCCCGATGAGCATCAATGCGAAACAGTACAGGATGTACCAGCCCGCAAACTTGGCCCAAGCAAACCCGGCGGGCCGATGCCCACGGATGTATCGGTTCAATGCGACGAGCGCGAGAATCAGCAGTACGACCTTGTCCCAAATCGAGCCGATAGCGTGCAAGAAGGACAGTCTTAACGTGTAATCCACAATCGGAAAAGCGATGAGTAAATATGTACACCATTTCGCAATGCGAGCAGCAAACGGTTTGCTTCCGTCTGCACCGTCTGCGACAAGGTGCGCCTGATCTTGCATAACTTCAACTCCTGTACACCTGAATAATGTCGTGTTCCGTCCCTATTTTCGCATGTGCTACCGCTGCGTGCGTGACAAGCGGCGCTCTCTCTCTAGCTTTCTTTCGATGCGCAATCTTCTACGCTCAGGTGCCGTGTCGAAATGCATGCGCTCTTCCTCGGTCTCCGGAATCACAGGGGGCACTTCCGTCTTGTTCCCGTGTTCGTCTACCGCCACAAAGGTGAGATAGGACGAGGCGGTCATTCGCACTTCTCCAGTCATCAGATCTTCTGATTGGATCTTGACGTAAATCTCCATCGACGTAGTGTGCGTGTACGTGACGAACGCCTCGAGATAAATCGCCTCACCGACCTTGATCGGGGCCAAAAAATCGAGGCTGTCACTCGAGACGGTAACAACTGGTTTGCGGGCGTGCCGCATGGCCGCAATCCCTGCGATTTTATCCACATACGCCATCACTCTGCCGCCAAAAATTGTGCCATAGTGATTTGTGTCCGGCGGCAAAACCAAATCTGTCATGACCGTTCGCGAAAGCCGCGCGGGTTTCCCATCCACTATTCCATCTCACTCCCTCTTAGGGACCATATCAGAACGCGCAAAAAGAAGGTACGCATGCGCTCACGCACTTCGTCAGGCTTGCGTACCTTGTGACCAACTTCGATTCCTTTGCATCGTCTACTGAGCCCCTCCCACAATAACACACTCCGTATCATTGTAGGTTTTTTTGTCGATAACAATCAACTGTTGTGCGAACCTGTCGATGATTGTTCGGGATTCCAGATGGTCTGTTTTTGCCTCTGCCACTGTATCAAATACCCCGATGGGCTAAACGCCCACTCGTGCGAGCCCGTGTCTTTATAAATGCCAAAGTGTAGATGTGGCGGGAATTTTCCCGATGTGCCCGGCGGTCCGTAGCCTGTGCTCCCGACGTAGCCGATAACTTGGCCTGGTCGGACGAGATCGCCTTGTTGCAATCCTTTGGAATATGAAGATAAATGCGCGTAATAATAGTAAATATTGTTTGCGTCGCGAATGCCGACTCGCCAGCCGCCATACCGGTTCCACCCCTTCAGTTCGACGTAGCCGTAGCTGCAGGCCAAAACGGGCGTTCCGTAGTCCGCAAAAATATCAACGCCCTCGTGGACGCGCCTACCTCCCCAGCTTCGTCCAGCGCCAAAACTGTGCTTTACCGAATAGTTGTAGCGCTTGGAGACTGGGAAACTGTGTCCGTTTGCCTCGAGTCCGAACGTCTCGAAAATCTTGGAGAACGCGAACACTCTATCCATTGCGACCGGGTCTTGGAATAAATTCCAGATAGCCAGTTCCTGGTCGTCGTCGTCCTCGATTGTCTCCTCGTGAACCCAGTACCCCAATGCCTGAATTCTATCCGCCTCATCCCACGGTACGGCCAATTGATCCCCATCGGAATCCCGCCCAATGCCTGAAAACATGTCGATGGTCACTGGCGAAATGTCGATCGGGTTCGGGTTGGCAATGCCCGACCACGTATAAGGACGAAACGCGTATCCATAATATGGCGCCTCAGCGTGCTCCGCCTTCGTCTTTGTCAACTCGGCGTAACGGTCAATGGCTGCGAGTAGCGTCCAAGGCACATCGTATTCATCCGCATACTCCTCGTACAGGGGCTCAAGCTCCTTTTGCTTTACATCAGCTGCTTTCGTCTCCGCCTGCGAGAGAGGTACGGGTAGCGCAAAACTGGCCAATATGGCGGCCATTGGCATCAGCATCCACATCGGGCGACTTCCGTGCACATTCACCACTCCTCCATCCAGAGCTTCATACGATTACACTTCCCTGACTGGTACAATGTATCCGTAATGGATTCCAACCGGAGGCGAGGATTCACAATGACTGTTACACAGATCACGACACCTGTTCGCTGTACGGAAATCGATGTCAATGGACATGTCAATAACGCCAAGTACCTC